>NZ_SNXG01000003.1:0-613842 GCF_004362415.1 Enterobacter sp. AG326
TGATAGGTCGGGTGTGTAAGCGCAGCGATGCGTTGAGCTAACCGATACTAATGAACCGTGAGGCTTAACCTTACAACGCCGAAGCTGTTTCGGCGAAGAGACAGACAATCAAATTTCAGCTTTGATACAGATTTAACAGAATTTGCCTGGCGGCTTTAGCGCGGTGGTCCCACCTGACCCCATGCCGAACTCAGAAGTGAAACGCCGTAGCGCCGATGGTAGTGTGGGGTCTCCCCATGTGAGAGTAGGGAACTGCCAGGCATCAAATTTAGCGTGCTGATATGGCTCAGTTGGTAGAGCGCACCCTTGGTAAGGGTGAGGTCCCCAGTTCGACTCTGGGTATCAGCACCACTTTATACTTAGGTTAAAGTTCGGCAAGAAGTAAAAGAATTTGTCTGGCGGCTTTAGCGCGGTGGTCCCACCTGACCCCATGCCGAACTCAGAAGTGAAACGCCGTAGCGCCGATGGTAGTGTGGGGTCTCCCCATGTGAGAGTAGGGAACTGCCAGACATCAAATAAGTGAGAAGGCCATCCGAAAGGATGGCCTTTTTGCGTTTATGCGCCGAAAAAAGGGTAGGCCGGGTAAGGCGATGCCTCCACCCGGCAGAGCAAACGACTAATGAATTACCTGCGAAAGGAATGCTCTCGTGCGTTCTGACTTCGGATGCGCAAAGAACTCATCCGGCGGTGCCTGCTCAACAATCTCCCCGCGGTCCATAAAGATCACCCGGTCGGCCACGGTTCGCGCAAACCCCATCTCATGCGTCACACACAGCATGGTCATGCCGGATTGAGCCAGCCCAATCATGGTGTCCAGAACCTCTTTCACCATTTCCGGATCGAGGGCAGATGTCGGTTCATCAAACAGCATAATTTTCGGTTTCATACACAGCGAACGGGCGATAGCCACACGCTGCTGTTGGCCACCCGATATCTGGCCCGGAAACTTATTAGCATGCTCTGCGATACGAACACGTTCCAGGTAGTACATTGCCAACGCCTCCGCTTCCTTTTTCGGCATCTTTCGTACCCAAATTGGCGCAAGCGTACAGTTCTGCAGAACGGTCAGGTGCGGAAACAGATTAAAGTGCTGAAATACCATTCCCACTTCCTGACGTACGCGCTCGATATTGCGGATATCTTCATTCAACTCGATACCATCAACCACAATGCGTCCTTGCTGATGTTCTTCAAGATGATTAATACAGCGAATGGTTGTGGATTTCCCGGATCCAGAAGGGCCGCAAAGGACAATGCGCTCTCCCTGCTTGACCTTAAGATTAATGTCCTTCAGGACATGAAATTGTCCGTACCATTTATTCACATTTTCCAGCGTAATCATCGCGTCGGCGGGTGTCATAGTTATTTGGCTCATAATTTCCTCAGTGCGGTGTACGCCCGGTGTTAAAGCGCTTTTCCAGATGCTGGCTGTAGCGCGACATGCTAAAACAAAAGATCCAGTAGATCAGGGCAGCAAAGACATATCCTTCGGTGGACATACCCAGCCAGACAGGGTCAACGGTTGCCTGTTGCACGCTGCTAAAGAGATCGAACAATCCGATGATGATCACCAGGCTGGTATCCTTGAAGAGGGCGATGATCGTGTTGACCAGACCCGGAATAACCAGCTTGAGTGCTTGTGGAAGAATGACCAGTCCCTGCGTTTTCCAGTAACCGAGAGCCAGTGATTCCGCCGCTTCGTACTGGCCCTTAGGCAACGCTTGCAGACCACCACGTACAACTTCAGCGACATAGGCGGACTGGAAGAGAATCACCCCCACCAGGGCACGGATCAGCTTGTCGATGGTTGTTCCCTCTGCCATAAACAGCGGCAGCATGACCGACGACATAAACAACACGGTGATAAGCGGTACGCCGCGCCAGAACTCAATGAATATAACGGAGAGCACGCGGACGATCGGCATTTTTGAACGCCGTCCCAGAGCCAGTAAAATCCCCCACGGTAAAGCACCGGCTATCCCCACTGAAGCGATAATCAGCGTCAGCGTCAGCCCGCCCCACTGGCGTGTTTCAACGCGTTCCAGTCCCAGGAAACCGCCATACAACAGTACCCAGACAATAATCGGATAAACCACTGCCCAGCCGGCAATATAGCGTCCCCGATGAGGCAGCTTTTTCCAGAACATGGCTGCGACAGAAAGCAGGCCGATAACCAGCGCCAGATTAATCCGCCAGCGCTGTTCGTGCGGATACAATCCATACATGAACTGGCCGAAGCGCTCATGAATAAACACCCAGCAGGCGCCGGCTTTAGTGCAGTCTGCTCGGGTTGAACCGACCCAGTTGGCCTGTAAAAACGCCCAATTCAGCAGGGGAGGAATCAATTCCCACATGAGCCACAGGCAGACAATCGTCAGCAGGCTATTACTCCAGCTGGAGAACAGATTCTTACGCGCCCACAGAATGAAACGTCCACCTGTCGAGTTGGCAGGGCGCGAGGAGTGCGACAGTATCGCTTTTGTCATCATAGATCCTTAGCGCTCGACCAGTGCTATACGGCGGTTATAAAGGTTCATCAGCAGTGAAATCACCAGGCTGATGATCAGATAGACAGACATCGTGATGGCGATGGTTTCAATGGCTTGTCCGGTCTGGTTAAGCACGGTTCCGGCGAAGAGTGACACCATATCCGGGTAACCAATGGCAGCGGCCAGAGACGAGTTTTTGACAATATTGAGATACTGGCTGGTCAGGGGAGGAATGATGACCCGTAAAGCCTGAGGAATAATGACCTGGCGAAGCGTCACGGTATGGGGCAATCCCAGCGAGCGTGCCGCCTCGTGCTGTCCATAAGGAACGGCCTGGATCCCTGCACGGATAATCTCTGCGATAAAGGCGGACGTATAAATCGACAGCGCCAGCGTCAGGGCTGCCAGCTCGGGAATTAATACCATCCCGCCCTGAAAGTTAAAGCCCCGCAGATGTGGAATATCCCAGTGCAGCGCTGCCCCAAACAGCCAGTGTGCAATTAGCGGCAGGCTAACGATCAGGACAGCTGCAGTGGGCCAGGTTCTACGAAGCTGACCGGTTTTGATCTGATGTTTGCGGTTAAAACGGAATACCCCCGCAGAGAGCGCAAGCGCTATCACAATCGCGCCGATAAAAGCGTACAGCCCTTCACCCGGCTGAGGAGAAGGGATGGACAAACCACGGTTACTCAGGAAAAACAGCTCAAACGCGTCGACGGCCTGGCGGGGACCGGGAAGGTTACGCAGTACGGCGAAATACCAGAAGAAGATCTGCAGCAGCGGGGGGATATTGCGGAACGTCTCAATATAAACAGTCGACAGTTTCCGCAGGAGCCAGTTTTCAGAAAGACGCGCCAGGCCAATAAAGAAGCCCAGTACCGACGCGAAGACGATACAAAGCGCCGATACCAACAGCGTATTCAGTAAACCGACTACGAACACGCGTCCGTACGTGTCACCTTCCTGGTAATCAATAAGGTGCTGAACAATACCAAACCCCGCGCTGCGATCTAAAAACGCGAAACCGGAAGTAATGCCGCGATTATTCAGGTTGGTGATGGTGTTATGGATGAGATACGCGGCGATGAGAACAACCGCAACAATAGCAATAATCTGGAATAGCCAGGCGCGGACCGCGGGATGAGAAAAGGATAGCGATCCTTTTACGGCTGAGCGGCGATGGGACATAAAGAAACCTCAGTAACCATGACTCTGGAGTGGGCACTGCCGGAGCAGTGCCCGTTACAGCTATGACTTAACGTACTGGTGGTGCGTACTGAATACCGCCGTTGTTCCAGAGATTGTTCTGGCCGCGTTTGATCTTCAGCGGGCTTTCCGATCCCACGTTGCGCTCAAAGATCTCAGAGTAGTTGCCCACCTGTTTGATGATGTTGTAAGCCCACTTGTTATCCAGCTTCAGATCCTTGCCGAAATCACCTTCTTTACCGAGCAGGTGTGCCATATCCGGGTTGGATGGTTTAGCGGCTTTTTCATCAACGTTTTTGGAATTGATGCCCATCTCTTCTGCGTTCAGCATGGCAAACAGCGTCCAGCGAACAATGGAGAACCAGTCTTCATCACCACGACGAACGACGGGGCCGAGAGGTTCTTTGGAGATCACTTCAGGCAGGACAATCCACTCTGCCGGGTTGCTCAGCTTAATGCGTAAGGCATACAGCTGTGACTGGTCAGAGGCCAGCGTGTCGCAACGGCCGGATTCCAGCGCTTTGGCCGATTCATCCGAGCGGTCGAATGTCACCGGGGTATATTTCATGTTGTTTGCTTTGAAATAATCCGCGACGTTCAGCTCGGTATCGGTGCCCGCCTGGATACAAACGGTGGCGCCATCCAGTTCCTTAGCGCTTTTCAGGCCAGCTTTATTGTGGGTCAGGAAGCCTATGCCGTCATAATAGGTCACGCCCGTAAATGACATCCCCATGCCTGCATCACGGGAGGAAGTCCAGGTGGTATTACGGGAGAGCATGTCGACCTCGCCGGACTGCAGCGCCGTAAAGCGCTCTTTCGCCGTCAGCGGGGTATATTTTACTTTGCTGTCATCGCCAAAAACGGCGGCTGCAACGCCACGGCAGACATCCACATCAATACCGGTAAATTTGCCGTTCGCATCGGCATAAGAGAAGCCAGGCAAACCGTCACTGATACCACATTGAACAAAACCTTTCTTTTTAACGGCATCCAGTGTCGTTCCCGCATGGGCTTGACCGGCTACGGCAAACAACATGCCTGCAGCGGCCAGGCTGGCTATCATCGTCTTTTTCATAATGCATCCTGTGTGGCGAAATTTATCGTTATAGAGGCGTTTTTAAACGCTTTACCTGTCTGTGGCTTTGGCCAACGTTTATAAAGCAAACGTAATGCCAGTTTTGCGTTCGACAAAATAAGAGACGAGTGAACGCTTAATGCTGAGTGTAGACAGGCTTAAATAAAACGAGCGCCCCGAAACGGTGCGAAATTACAACCTGTGCCACAAATCGGAGCAAAAGTTGCGAGTCGGGTCAGGAAAAAGAAGAGATAGTTTTCAGCGTGAATATTGGCAGGGTATTCAATAATATTAATGTGTGAAAATCATCACGATAGAATAAGTAATTTGAATGAGTAAGCGAAAAAGTTGTGACTGACTTCAGGCTTAGATTAATTTAGTGAATATATACAGGGCTATTTTTTTACTTATTTGAAAATACTGCACTCATTAAAAGCAAAAGCGCGGCCAGAGCCGCGCTTTCTCAACAGATGTTACTTGGTGAGGGCAACAATACCCAGCGTCAGACCCGCTACTGCGGCAGCACCGCCGGCGATAGCACCCGCAGTCTCCCAGTTATCCTGGGTGGTGCCTTTCATACAGGTATTGGTATGAACCAGTCGGCCCTGGTCGTCGTAAACCGGTACACATGGAGAGTCGTGCGCGCAACCAGCAAGCAGCGCAGCGAGAAGTGCAACGGAAATGAATCTTTTCATGATGTTACCTCAGTATTATTTCTCATCCGCTATAAAGCCAGGAGGGCGATTAACGAACTGGAGGTTATTTTACCACCGGGGTAAGTCCTCGTTACACGAGGAATAATCTCAAATTATGTAGTTTGTAAAAATCGTGGAGAAAAGTCGGTTTCAGGAGGAATTAATGGAGACATTATGGAGTTACAAGAGACTGTTTTTACTTAATGCAAATCATCATATTCTTAATGCTGCCTTTATGTAAAATCTAATTCGTTGTTTATGTTAAAAATAAAAAGGCACCAGAGATGCCTTTTCAGGGAAACATTAATCTTTATGGTGAGTAAACCGTCGCCGAACAACCACAAAGAAGACGGGCACGAAGAAAATTGCCAGAAGCGTTGCGGAAAGCATTCCCCCCATAACGCCCGTACCGACGGCGTTTTGCGCGCCGCTCCCGGCCCCGGTGCTGATTACCAGCGGCATGACGCCAAGAATAAAGGCCAGGGACGTCATCAGGATCGGTCGAAGGCGCATCCTGGAGGCTTCCAGCGTGGCTTCAATAATGCCTTTGCCTTCTTTATCCATCAGGTCTTTAGCAAATTCGACGATCAGGATGGCGTTTTTCGCCGATAAACCAATCGTCGTCAGCAGGCCGACCTGGAAATAGACGTCGTTGTTTAACCCGCGCAGCGACGCTGCGAGAAGAGCCCCAATGACCCCCAGCGGCACAACCAGCATGACGGAGAATGGAATGGACCAGCTTTCATACAGCGCAGCCAGGCACAGGAACACCACGATCAGTGAAATGGCGTACAGTGCTGGCGCCTGGTTACCCGAGAGGCGCTCCTGATAAGACATCCCCGTCCAGTCATAGCCGATGCCGGAAGGCAGTTTTGCCGCGAGGCTTTCCATCATAGCCATGGCCTCACCGGTACTTTTACCCGGAGCGGATTCACCCAGGATCTCCATAGAGGGCATCCCGTTATAGCGCTCCAGACGAGGTGAACCATAGACCCAGTGAGCGTTACTGAAGGCGGAGAACGGGACCATTTCCCCATTCGCGCTGCGCACGTAAAGGTTATTAATATCTCCTGGCAACATACGGAATTTTGCGTCGGCCTGGACGTAGACCTTTTTCACGCGCCCATGATCGATAAAGTCGTTCACATAGCTGCCACCTAAGGCCGTCGAAATCGTCTGGTTGACGTCAGAAAGACTGACGCCCAGCGCCTGCGCTTTCTCCTGATCGACATCCAGCTTGAACTGAGGCGTATCTTCAAGATCGTTAGGGCGCACGCGAACCAGCAGGTCAGGGTGCTCATGCACCATACTGAGCAGTTGGTTACGCGCCTGCGTCAGCTGGGTATGCCCCAGGTTGGCCTGATCGATCAATTCAAAATCGAAGCCCGTGGCGGTACCCAGTTCGATAATTGCAGGCAGGTTAAACGGGAACACGAGGCCGTCTTTAATTTGACTGAAGGCTTTCGTCGCGCGACCCACAATGGCTTCAACGCCGTTTTCCGCCCCCGGGCGCTCCTCCCAGGGCTTCAGGCTGACGAAGGCAATGCCGGCGTTCTGACCCTGGCCGCTAAAGCTAAAGCCGTTTACGGTAAAGACGGATTCAACGTTCGCTTTCTCTTTGTTCAGATAGTAGTCCTGAACCTGATCAAGGACCTGCTGAGTACGCGTCTGGGTTGCACCCGCCGGGAGTTGAACCATCGTCATAAATACCCCCTGATCCTCTTCGGGCAGGAAGGAGGTAGGCAAGCGCAGGAAGAGCACCGCCATCCCTCCGACGATAATGACGTACACCGCCAGATAGCGCCCTGTCTTACGCAAAATACCGCTCACGCTGTTGCTGTAGTGCTCCACGCTTTTATCAAAGAGCGCATTAAACCAGCCGAAGAAGCCCCCTTTTTTCTCATGATGGTCACCTGATACGGGCTTAAGCAACGTTGCACAGAGGGCGGGCGTCAGGATTAGCGCAACCAGTACGGACAAGGCCATAGCGGAAACGATAGTCAGCGAGAACTGGCGATAGATCGCCCCCGTCGAGCCGCCAAAAAAGGCCATCGGAATAAAGACCGCCGAGAGCACCATGGCGATCCCGACCAGTGCACCCTGGATCTGCTCCATCGACTTCTGCGTGGCCTCTTTCGGCGGCAGTTTGTCCTCGACCATGACGCGTTCAACGTTCTCAACGACCACGATAGCGTCATCGACCAGCAGACCTATCGCCAGCACCATGCCGAACATCGTCAGGGTATTGATGGAGAAACCGAATGCCGCCAGAACCGCAAAGGTACCCAGCAGAACAACCGGCACCGCGATAGTCGGGATGAGCGTCGCCCGCAGGTTTTGCAGGAACAGGTACATGACCAGAAAGACGAGAACGATTGCTTCAAACAGGGTCTTCACCACTTCGTGAATGGAGATCTTCACAAAAGGCGTGGTGTCATAGGGATAGACGACTTTCAGCCCCTGCGGGAAGAACTGCTGCAGCTGCGCCAGCTTGCTCTTAATGGCTGCCGCAGTGTCCAGCGCATTTGCCCCGGTTGCCAGCTTAATCCCCAGACCGGTTGCCGCCTGCCCGTTGATTTTAGTGACCATGTTGTAGTTTTCGCCGCCCAGCTCAATGCGAGCCACGTCCTTCAGATGAACCATCGAGCCGTCCTGGTTCACCTTCAGCGTCACGCGGCCAAACTCCTCCGGAGATTTCAGGCGGGTTTGCGCGATGATCGAGGCATTCAGCTGCTGCCCGGGAATGGACGGCGTTCCGCCCAGCTGGCCTGCCGCTATCTGATCGTTCTGCGTTTTCAGCTGGTTGATAATATCCTGCGGCGTCAGCTGGTATTTGTTCATCGCGTTGCTGTTGAGCCAGATGCGCATCGCATACTGAGCGCCAAACAGCTGAACGTCCCCGATGCCAGACGTTCGGCTGATGGCATCTTTGACGTTCGACGCGACATAGTCAGAGATGTCATTCTGCGTGAGATTTTTGTTGTCTGAAACAAAGCCGGCGACCAGCAGGAAGCTGCTGCTGGATTTCTCCACGCCAATCCCTTGCTGCTGTACCTCTTGCGGCAGCAGCGGCATGGCGAGCTGCAGCTTGTTCTGCACCTGCACCTGAGCGATGTCCGGATCGGTTCCTGACTCGAAGGTCAGGGTGATGGTGACGTTACCCGCTGAATCGCTGGTGGAGGACATATACATCAGCTTATCGATACCGTTCATGTTCTGCTCGATAACCTGGGTCACGGTATCCTGCACCGTTTGAGCGTCAGCTCCCGGGTAGGTCGCGGATATCGCCACGGCGGGAGGGGCAATGGTCGGATACTGTGCGACGGGAAGTTTGAGAATGGCCAGTCCGCCTGCAATCATCAAAATGATGGCAAGTACCCAGGCGAAAACCGGTCTCTGAATAAAGAAATTAGCCATGTCGTCGTCCCTTAACCGGCTGGCGTCGTGGTGGTATCCGGCGTGGCGACGACGGTTACCCCCGGTCTGACTTTCTGTAGCCCGCTGACAATCACGCGGTCACCGTTTTTCAGCCCTTCCGTCACCAGCCAGCGATCGCCAATTGCCTGAGGGGCCACGACGGTTCGCGGCTCAACCTGGTTTTTATCGTTCACCACCAGGACGGTTGCATCGCCTCGCGGTGTGCGGGTCACGCCTTGCTGTGGTACCAGAATCGCATCCGGCTGGGTGCCTTCATCAATGCGGGCGCGAACAAACATGCCGGGTAACAACAGATGCTGAGGGTTCGGGAAAATGGCGCGCAGGGTAATCGAGCCGGTACTTTCATCGACCGTGACGTCAGAGAACTGCAATGTGCCTTTCAGCGGATAGGGCTGCCCGTTCTCCATCAGCAGTTCAACGCTGCTGGCGGTATCGCCTTTTTGCAGGCTCGTCTGTTTCAGGCGCATAAAATCATTGCTGGACTGGGTGACATCGACATAAATCGGATCAAGCTGCTGGACCGTTGCCAGCGCTGCGGCTTGCCCGTTCGTCACCAGCGCCCCTTCGGTCACGCTGGATTTCCCGATACGACCATCAACCGGAGAGGTTACTTTGGTGTAGGCAAGGTTGATACGTGCGCTTTCAACGCCCGCTTTTGCGGCAACTACGCTGGCATCTGCCTGCTGAGCCGTCGCCACGGCCTGGTCATACTCCTGCTTACTGACATACTGGGTGCCTACCAGCGGGAGATAACGTTTCACCGTCAGGTGTGCAATATTGGCCGCCGCCTGAGCCTTCGCCAGTTCGCCTTTCGCGCTGTCATAGGCTGCCTGATAGGTCGCAGGATCAATCTGGTAGAGTGACTCGCCCGCTTTTACATCGCTACCCTCCGCGAAGTTACGGCGAAGGATAATGCCGCTAACCTGAGGACGAACCTCCGCAACGCGAAATGCATCTGTTCTGCCCGGGAGTTCAGTGGTGACAGCCAGAGGCGCGCTTTTCACAATATGCACGCTGACCTGAGGCGCCTGCAGGTGTTGTTGTTGATTTTCCTGACCATCGCATCCAGTGAGCAGTACCGTACAGACAATGAAACCGGATAAGGGCAAGCGTCTGAAATGATTCGTCATTACTGTTCCTTTAAATACCCATTAACCGATATATGCCGCAAATCGGTAGCAGAGGCAGAGGGATAAAAATAAAATGTAGCTGCGTATAATAATGAGGGTATTTAATGTTTTTTAATTTATAAGTGCGAATGACCATGCTTGTGGAAGAAAAT
Source organism: Enterobacter sp. AG326 (assembly GCF_004362415.1). Taxonomy (NCBI): domain Bacteria; kingdom Pseudomonadati; phylum Pseudomonadota; class Gammaproteobacteria; order Enterobacterales; family Enterobacteriaceae; genus Enterobacter; species Enterobacter sp. AG326. The sequence goes on from NZ_SNXG01000003.1 coordinate 10,186, forward strand.
CAGAATCAGACCAGCTTCATTCTGGGATATAGTTCAGGCATGTTAATCAGGTAAATGAGTTTAATATTTTATAATTATTCATTTCGTCAATTTAATTGATTGGATGTATTTGTATTAATTATAAATCAAGAGGGGTGACTTTTTTTGTGCAAAATTAAAACGGATTTTAGTGAATACTTACATTTGCATGAACGCAATATGACCTTTAAACCTTGTGAGTAACGAGTAGTTGCCTATGGCGCGTAAAAAGAAAGAAGAGGCTCAACAAACCCGGCAGCAGCTGATTGAGGCGGCTATCGGACAGTTTGCCACGCGTGGCGTAGCCAGCACGACGCTGACGGATATCGCTGATGCCGCTAAGTTGACTCGCGGCGCGATCTACTGGCACTTCACCAGTAAATCTGAAATATTTAATGCCATCTGGGAACACCAATTACCGCTTCGCGACATTATTCACGACAGGCTTTCGCTTTCCGATAGTGACGATCCATTGTTAAAACTTCGTGAGCAATTTATTACCGCGCTGCAGTATATTGCCCATGAACCCCGGCAATGTGCGCTTTTACAAATTCTGTATCATAAGTGTGAATTTAGCAGTGATATGATTTCTGAGCGTGAAATCAGAAAGCGTATCGGATTCAACGATGACACGCTACGTGCCGCGCTGGAGACCTGTATTTCGCGGAACATCATTTCGCCACAGGTGAATGTTGATCTCACCTTGATTGTATTCCACGGTTTTTTTAGCGGAATAATTAAAAACTGGTTAATGAATAACGATAGTTTTAATCTTTATCAGCAGGCTCCCGCTCTGGTCGATAGCATACTGGCGACACTCCCGGTTATTCGCGTGTCGCCAGATGAGGGTGCTTACTGCTCAGCGCCAGGTAACATTTCCCCTCGGGCACAAAGTGCTTCTATGGTCTGCGCGCTGACGGGTTTACCTAACAGATAACCCTGAAGGGTGTTACAGCCAAGCTCGGTTAAAAAGGCTTGCTGCGCTTCGGTTTCCACACCTTCAGCCACGACTTTCAGGTTAAGTGTTTTAGCGAGAGCCACAATTGCTGAGACAATAGTGGCATCCTCGCTCTCGCCGCTGAGCTCTTTCACAAACGCCCTGTCGATTTTCAATTCGCAGGCCGGTAAGCGCTTGAGGTACAGCAGGCTCGAATATCCGGTGCCAAAATCATCAATGGAGGCCTTCACGCCTGCATCCGTCAGCTCTGTCAGCACCCGTACGCTCTCATCCGGGTTGCTCATCGCCGTGGTTTCCGTCACTTCGAGGATCAACATTTCCGGTGGCACCTGGTGAAGTGCCAGGCAGTCGAGAACCGTTTTAACCAGCGAAGGTTGTTCAAACTGCAGTGTCGACAGATTTACCGCCATTGACCAGCTTTGATGCCCCTGGAGATGCCATTCCCGCAGCTGGCGACAGGCTTCATTAATCACCCAGTTGCCAATGGGGACGATTAGCCCCGTTTTTTCCGCCAGCGGCAGAAAAAGGTCCGGCGTCAGTAGCCCCTGTTTAGGATGCTGCCAGCGCAATAACGCCTCGAATCCGAGGACCGGGCCCGCCGGGGCGTGAAATTTTGGCTGATACAGCAGGCGCAGCTCATTGCGATCGACCGCCATCCACAGATCGTTCATTAACTGGAGATGGGTCTGCGCCAGGGTGTTCATGGAGGGCTGGAAAAAGTGGTAACCGTTACGGCCCATATGCTTCGTGTGATACATCGCCGCGTCGGCGTTAAACATCAGCTCACGCTCGGTTTTGCCGTCGTGAGGGTAGAGCGCGATACCAATGCTGAGGGTCACTACCAGTTCATAGGGGCTGAGATTGAACGGGCTATCGATCGCGCGCACCAGCGAATTTGCCAGCGATGCCGCGTCGTCCGGACCTTCTCCCTCAGCCAGCAGAACAAACTCATCACCGCCAATACGTGCAAGGGTGAACTGGCCTTTCAGGAGAAGCAGCAGACGCTGCGTAACGGCGACCAGCAGCCTGTCACCGACATCATGTCCGTAGGCATCATTGATGGCTTTAAAGCCGTCAAGATCCATGAACATCAGGGCAAAGTGGTTCCCTTCACGATCGGCTTTGCTGATGGCCTGATCGAGTCTGTCTTCCAGCAGGATACGGTTGGGCAGGCGCGTCAGGGTATCGTGTAGCGCCAGCTGAGCGAGTTCCCGGTTAGCTTCTGCCAGCGACGAGGCCAGAAGGGCGGTACGTGCCTGAAGGCGGGCATCCAGCATCGAGACCAGCAGGGTGATCCCAAGAATTGAGAGCGCGACGACGCTGACCAGTACCGCCAGCCAGCTCCCGTTGATACCCTCATGGTGAACCATTGTGGACATCGGAAACTGCGCCGCTTTCATCCCGGCATAGTGCATACCGGCAATGGCAATCCCCATCGTGATGGCTGCTCCCATGCGCATCAGCACGACCTGCGCGGCTTCGCGACGCAGGCGGAAGGTGAGCCATAATGCCGCGAGCGAAGCAGCAAGCGCAATCACGACCGAAATGGCCACCCAGACCTTGTCCCAGATAATCCCGGGCATCACTTCCAGCGCCGCCATGCCGGTGTAATGCATAGCAACAATACCGCTTCCCATCACCAGCGCGCCGGGCAGCAGTCGGCGCAGGCGTAGTTGCTCGCAGCTCACGAGCCATAGCGCAAACAGCGACGAACCTATGGCGATGACCATGGATAGCACCGTCAGGGTGGCGTTATAGCTCATGCTCATGGAGAGGTCCATCGCCAGCATGCCGATAAAATGCATGGCCCACACGCCGATGCCCATAGCAATACCTCCGCCAGCCAGCCAGACGCGGGCAGCGACGCCCTCACTCCCGGCGACGCGTGCAGCCATGTTCAGCGCGGTATAAGCAGCAAGGATGGCAACAACAAAGGAGAGGACGACAAGGATATGGTTGTATTGGCTGACCAGCATGGACGGTTCTACTCGAGTGTGGGGTTACGCTAGAGCGGTTGAGAAGGGCGAGACATTATCACCGTCAGGTAATGGCTCAAAGGGATTTAAATCCCCGTTTTTAGTGGGTAATAACGGGGTGATTTGCGCAATCGGGCGGTTAGTCGAGCTCTGAGCAGTTTACGAGTTTCAGCGGATTAACGGAGTTCATATTGCGACACTTATCGGTTTCGGTGCTCATTAGTTCAATCCACTGCATCAGGAGTGTATCGAAAATGAGAACGGAGATTGCAAAGACAACCAGCCACCAGTATTTACGAATCATTGTGTCATTCCGCGGGAAGATCGCCAGTAAGGTGGGGGAAATATACACGAAAAACCGTGGTTGAAAAGCGGGAGAGGCGAAGGTTTACAATGCGTTGACGGAGAAGCGCAAATAATAAAAAAGGCGCTTCCCCATGCCGAAGAGCGCCTTTTTAAACAAGCATTTAACTGATTAGTATCAGTTCATGCCGTATTTTTTCAGTTTCTTACGCAGAGTACCACGGTTGATACCCATCATCAGCGCAGCGCGGGTTTGGTTACCGCGGGTGTATTGCATCACCATGTCCAACAGTGGCTGTTCAACTTCAGCCAGTACCAGCTCATACAGGTCATTAACATCCTGACCGTTCAGTTGAGCAAAATAGTTCTTCAGTGCCTGTTTAACCGAGTCACGCAGGGGCTTTTGAGTTACCTGGTCCTGAGAGTTAACGGTAGAAACGGTCAGTACGTCAGAATTTACGCGTTGTTCGAACATAGTTCTGTCAGCTCTTTATTTCATTACGCAAGATTTTCGAAGTATGCCTCCAACGCCTCCAGCTGTACGCTGGCATCCTCTATGGCGTTGAATGTGCGCCGAAACTGGTCATCTGGAGCGTGCTCCTGGAGATACCAGGAGACGTGTTTACGCGCAATTCGGTACCCTTTTGCCTGACCGTAGTGGTCATGCAGTTCCCGAACATGCGAACAAAGCAAGCGCTTAACCTCTGCCAGAGGCAGCGGGGCAAGCAGCTCCCCAGTGTCCAGATAATGCTGGATTTCCCGGAAGATCCAGGGTCTTCCCTGAGCTGCACGTCCTATCATCAGAGCATCAGCTCCCGTATAGTCGAGTACAGCCCTGGCTTTAAGCGGGTCAGTTATGTCGCCATTCGCGATAATCGGAATGGAAACTTTCTGCTTAACTGCCCGAATGCTGTCGTATTCAGCTTCACCGTTGAACAAACAGGCGCGAGTGCGTCCATGGATGGTCAGGGCCTGAATGCCACAGTCTTCGGCCAGTTGGGCAATCTCTACACAGTTACGGTGTTCCGGCGACCAACCCGTGCGAATCTTCAACGTAACAGGAACGTCCACCGCGCTGACAACCGCCGTCAGGATAGCTTTCACCTGGTCGGGGTATTGCAGAAGGGCTGAACCTGCAAGCTTGCGATTCACCTTTTTGGCCGGGCACCCCATATTGATATCAATAATCTGGGCACCACTTTCCACGTTAATCCGCGCGGCATCTGCCATCTCTTCAGGCACGCTTCCGGCAATTTGCACGGTGCGAATACCTGGTTCATCAACGTGCACCATCCGAAGGCGGGATTTATCGCTTTCCCAAACCTGCGGGTTAGACGACATCATCTCGGATACGGTTAAACCGGCTCCCATCTCATAGCACAGCGTCCTGAACGGCCGGTCTGTAATACCTGCCATTGGGGCTGCGATCAGGCGATTTCTAAGCTGGTGGTGTCCGATGCGCATGAGTTAAGAAATGACCATACTGTGACTGCAAGGCGGCGTATATTACGCATTTTTTGCACGAGATGAAAGGCCAAACTTTGAACAATCCACTGTTGTAGATCAAGGAATCGCCGCCCAATCTTTCCGTTCAAAATTATTCATTATTTAAATCATTAAGTTATATGATAATGGTTATTTTATCGACGCTTACAATTTCCCGTAACTTCTCATCATTTCTGAATAAATGCGTTACTGAAGCGGGATAATCTGCTGTTTTTAGCAGCAGATTTCCCCACTTCTTTGCGATCTGCGTCGCATTTTAGAACATGATCATCATGCGAAAAATGTGTGTTATTCGACCACTACGCGCCCATGCAGCGACTGTACCGGACGGTTATTATCGTGATGCATCGTCTGGGTGAATCTGGCCAGCTGTTCTGCAGAAACCGTCAGGGGCTGCTTAAGCACAATCCAGGTGACGCCTTCTGTACACGGTGGGGTGGTCAGTGAACCGCTAAAGCGCCAGTACGTTTTATCTTTTGGCAGCAGTTTGTTCAGGTTGAGATCCTGTTTGATGGAGACGTTCTGCTCGGCCTGCTGAGGCATAACGCGCCACAGTTTTTCTAGCTCCGGGTTTGCGGCTCCTTTATCAAACATGACCGCCACCACCGTCAGTTCCCCACTGGCATTTTTATGGACCAGATGCATTTCCATCGCGTATCTCTTGCCATGCACGGTGTTTTCGCTCGGCGCGTGGAAATGGAACTGCTGTAACGTCCAGGTTTGCTTATCAAGAGTAAGGGTATCTAGAGTGTTAGCCTGTTCACTTGCCTGAATGGTATGGCCGTTGTTTGTCAGTGTAACAGGGCCATCAACGTAGTGGGTTTGTAGCGGGGAGAGATGGGCGTTAGCGGTCGAATCAATATTAACAGGAGACTGGTTCATTCCGCTTTGACAGGTCTTGTATGCCTCGTCCAGCTCACTCCAGTGTTCCGGCGATCCTTCCCCTTCGTAGCTCCAGTGTGATGCGAATGTTGAAGCCGAGATCATGCTCAGCGCCAGCAGCGCTGCCTTGCCTGTAACGTGTGTCATCATATTCTTCCGGTGAATTTTTGTAATACAAATCAGCATGATTTGTAGGGTTATTTTACCGAAGAATGACCCGGGGAGAGAGGATTATCAGAGGGGGAGAGGCGTGGTCAGATGACCACGCCAAATGCTTATTTTTTACGACCTGTGATGCGGCACCACTCTTCTTTTTCTACCACCGGGTCAAGGGCAAAGAGATCGGCGTAGGCTTCACACACGCTGTCGGCCTGGCTCGCCAGGATACCGGAAAGACCCAGCAGACCGCCCTCAACGGGCAGCACGCTGATTAACGGAGCCAGTTCGCGCAGTGGGCCCGCCAGAATGTTTGCGACCACCACATCGGCTTTCATGGCTTCTGGCTGTGCATCCGGCAGATACAGCTCCAGACGATCGGAGACGCCGTTACGCTCGGCATTATCGCGGCTGGCCTGAATAGCCTGCGGATCGATATCGATCCCGATGGCTTTTGCCGCGCCCAGCTTCAGGGCTGCAATCGCGAGGATCCCGGATCCACAGCCGAAGTCGATCACTGTCTTACCGTCCAGATCCAGACCATCCAGCCACTGCAGGCACAGGGACGTGGTGGGGTGAGTACCGGTACCAAACGCCAGGCCCGGGTCGAGCATCACGTTGACCGCATTCTCGTCCGGAACGTCGCGCCAGCTTGGGCAGATCCACAGACGTTTGCCGAACTGCATCGGGTGGAAGTTATCCATCCACTCGCGTTCCCAGTCTTTGTCTTCCAGCTGTTCGATTTTGTGCACGAAACCCGAGCCCAGCAGAGGATGATTCTCCAGAATCGCGACAACCTCTTTCATATCGGTTTCGGCATCAAACAGGCCAATAACGTCGGTATCACCCCACAGGCGGGTTTCGCCCGGCAGCGGCTCAAAGACCGGCGTGTCATGCGTGTCCTGGAAGGTGATAGAGACCGAACCGGCCTCCATCAGCGCATCGCTCAGTTCCTCGGCGTTCGCGCCGGTTGTGTTCAGTTTTAGTTGGATCCACGGCATGGCAAAACTCTTTATTTATCAGTAGAAATCATAGCGGGTTGTGGGACGGGCTGACCGAAACGGTTCCCCACCACAAACGCCAGTAAACTTAGCAGTAACGAAGGCACAATTGGATGGAAGCCCAAGTACTGAATCTTAAACGTTGCGAGTACGGCGTAAAGCACGCCGCCGACAATCATAGCGCTCAGCGCACCGGCGGCATTCGCGCGCTCCCAGTAGAGCCCTAACACCAGCGGCCACAGGAATACCGCTTCAAGCCCACCAAATGCCAGCAGGTTCAGCCAGATGATCATCTCCGGCGGGCGCCACGCGGCTAACAGCAGCAATGCCCCTAATGCCAGAGTAATAACGGCCGACATGCGCTTCAGGCGCCGTTCATTCTCTGCCTGCTCAGGACGCAGGTTCAGATAGAGATCTTTAATGATCGTAGCGGAACTTTGCAGCAGCTGAGCGTTGATGGTCGACATAATGGCGGCCATCGGTGCGGCGAGGAAGATCCCGGCGGCAAATGGCGGCAGTACTTTAACCATCAGGGTTGGGATAACCAGATCGGGTACGGTAAGGTCAGGAATAACTGCCCGACCTAACGCGCCTGCCAGGTGCATACCAAACATCAGGATGGCGACAACGATAGTGCCGATAATGATACCTCTATGCACGGCTTTGCTGTCTTTGTAAGAGATACAGCGCACGGCGGTATGCGGCAGGCCGATCACCCCAAAGCACACCAACACCCAGAACGAAGTCATAAAGGTTGGCGAAAGGATGTCATCCGCGCCCTGGGGAGAGACCAGTTTCGGGTCGATGGTTTCCAGCGTTTCGACGGCGTGGCTCAGACCACCAGCAGCATGCACAATGCCCACCAGCAGAACAAGGGTGCCAACAAGCATCACCAAACCCTGCATCGTATCGTTCAGCACGCTGGCGCGGAATCCGCCAAACGCGGTATACAGCGCAATGCTGACTCCGAAGATGATCAAGCCTGTCTCGTAGGGGATCCCCGCCGCCGTTTCCAGCAGGCGTGCCCCGCCGATAAACTGCACCGTCATTGCGCCAATAAAGGCCACCAGCAGGCTTAAGCTGGCCAGCCACACCAGTAAACGGCTCTGATAGCGGGCAAACAGCATATCGTTGAGCGTCACGGCATTATAACGGCGCGCCAGAATGGCAAATTTTTTACCCAGTATGCCCAGCGAGAGCCAGACGGCTGGAAGCTGGATCATCGCCAGCAGCACCCAGCCTAACCCGTATTTATAGGCTGCACCGGGTCCGCCGATAAACGAGCTGGCGCTGATGTAGGTCGCGGTCAGCGTCATGGCCAGCACGACGCCGCCCATCGAGCGGCTGCCAAGAAAATACTCGTTCAGGAAGGTGCCCGTCGTTCTTTTACGCATGGCGTAAACGGATAAACCAAACACCACTAACAAGTAAGCGATAAGCGGCAGAATGACTTCAAGCTGCATCATCGTCCTCCAGCGGAATATCGCGATAGATGAATTTCACCATTGCCCAGCACAGCAGGATGAAGACCAGCGGTACCAGCAGACACGCCATTTCGAACCAGTGCGGCAGGCCGGTGATGCCAATAGCGGAGTCAGGTAAGTAAGCAGTTACTAACCATGCTGCGAGATAGAGAAGGGTCAGCCACAGCGCCCAGCGCGCTTCTTTATGGGCCTGAACAAAACGTTTGTCCATTTTTTGTCCCTTGTGGATGAAGAAAGCGGGGATTGTACATGATGAGGCTTTCCAGGCCCCAGAAATAAAAAAGGCCGGATAATCCGGCCTTTTAGCAACACAGGTCTCTTACTTCTCGTTCAGACCGAGTTTTTTCTCCAGATAATGGATGTTAGTTCCACCATTCTGGAAGTGCTCGTCGCTCATGATACGCATCTGCAGATCAACGTTGGTTTTGATACCGTCGATGATCAGTTCCTGCAGGGCGTTTTTCATGCGGGCAATCGCCACGTCACGGTTTTCGCCATAGCAGATAAGCTTGCCGATCATTGAGTCATAGTACGGCGGTACGGTGTAACCGGCGTAGATATGAGACTCCCAGCGCACGCCAAAGCCACCCGGCGCGTGGAAACGCGTGATTTTACCCGGGCTTGGCAGGAAGGTGTTCGGGTCTTCGGCGTTAATACGGCACTCTACCGCATGGCCTTTCACCACAACTTCTTCCTGCTTGATGGACAGCGGCTGGCCTGCAGCGATACGCAGCTGTTCTTTGATCAGGTCAACGCCGGTGATCATTTCGGTAACCGGGTGTTCAACCTGAATACGGGTGTTCATTTCGATGAAATAGAACTCGCCGTTCTCGAACAGGAACTCAAAGGTACCTGCACCGCGATAGCCGATATCGACACACGCTTTGGAGCAACGCTCGCCGATGTAGCGACGCAGCTCTGGGGTAATGCCCGGTGCTGGTGCTTCTTCGACCACTTTCTGGTGACGACGCTGCATGGAGCAGTCACGTTCTGCCAGATAGATCGCGTTACCCTGACCGTCAGCCAGCACCTGAATTTCGATGTGGCGTGGGTTTTCCAGGTATTTTTCCATGTACACCATGTCATTGCTGAAAGCGGCTTTCGCTTCTGCTTTGGTCATGGAGATGGACTGCGCCAGTTCAGCATCGCTACGCACAACGCGCATACCGCGACCGCCGCCACCGCCGGACGCCTTGATGATAACCGGATAGCCAATGCGTTTAGCATGAGCACGGTTAGCATCCATGTCGTCGGTCAGAGGGCCGTCAGAGCCTGGTACGGTTGGAACACCGGCTTTTTTCATCGCGGTGATTGCAGACACTTTGTCGCCCATCAGGCGGATAGTGTCGGCTTTCGGGCCGATGAAGATGAAGCCAGAGCGTTCAACCTGCTCAGCAAAGTTGGCGTTCTCAGAGAGGAAGCCGTAACCCGGATGAATTGCCACCGCGCCGGTGATTTCAGCGGCGCTGATGATAGCCGGGATGTTCAGATAGCTTTTTACGGACGGAGCCGGGCCAATACAGACCGTCTCATCCGCCAGCAATACGTGTTTTAAATCGCGATCCGCGCTTGAGTGCACAGCGACGGTCTTGATGCCCAGTTCTTTACAGGCACGAAGAATACGCAGTGCGATCTCGCCGCGGTTGGCGATAACAATTTTATCCAGCATGTACGCCTCGTTACTCGATGACGACCAGCGGCTCGTCAAATTCAACCGGCTGACCACTTTCGACCAGAATCGCTTTCACAGTACCTGATTTGTCTGCTTCGATCTGGTTCATCATTTTCATCGCTTCAACGATGCACAGGGTATCGCCTACGTTGACTTTCTGACCCACTTCGATGAACGCCTTCGCGTCCGGGCTCGGGGTGCGGTAGAAAGTACCAACCATTGGGGAACGTACGATGTGACCACTGATTTCTGCTGCAGCGGCAGGTGCGGCTTCAGCTGCTGGCGCAACGGCTGCGGAGAGCGCAGGCTGCTGCACTGGCGCAGCATAAGCCTGCTGCATTACCGGGAAGCTAGCGGCTGGGGCTGCACGGCTGATGCGTACAGACTCTTCGCCTTCAGAAATTTCCAGTTCGGAGATGCCTGATTCTTCAACCAGCTCGATCAGTTTTTTAATCTTACGAATATCCATGAGTGGGTTCCGTACTCTTGTTTAGTGTGATTGTGACAAGCGTTTTACCGCTGTCTGTAAAGCGTATGAATAGCCGTCTGCGCCCAGTCCACAGATAACGCCAGCAGCGATATCCGACAGATACGAATGGTGACGGAACGGCTCTCGTGCGTGCACATTACTCAGGTGGATCTCGATAAACGGGATACTCACCGCGAGCAGTGCGTCGCGGATAGCAACACTGGTGTGCGTAAACGCGGCCGGATTGATCAGGATATAGTCCACATTGTCTTTAGCCTGATGAATACGGTCGATGAGTGCGTACTCCGCATTCGACTGAAAATGATCCAAATCCACATTCAGTGACGCTGCTTCCGTTCCCAGACGGTTAACAATTTCACTCAATGTTAGCGTGCCGTACTTCTCTGGCTCACGGGTGCCGAGCATGTTCAGGTTCGGTCCGTTCAAAACTAAGATATGGAATTTATCAGTCATTCTGCCGCTATCTCCTGCGATTTTCGGGTAAAAAACAAAATATACCTTCGAAACGCAAATGTCACCTTTTCAGAGGCTTAAAACCGCTGTCAGGCGAACCAAGGTCGCACATTATAACGATTTCGTAGCATTTAGCAGCTAAATACTGGTCTTATCAGGGAAGATTATCAACCGCTATCCGAAAAAGATTTGCGGTTGACCGGTAATCTGCGGGAAAACGCACAGTTTCGCGAACTATCGCAACCACTGGCGGAACTTCTTATAACGCCATGCCAAAAGCGCCACGGCCGCCAGTGCATAAAGGATTGGCTGCGGGGAGAGGATCTTCACCGACCACAGGTAATGAATGGGAGCGAGGATCGCGACAAGATAGACGAAGTTATGCAGAAGCTGCCAGCGCCTGCCCAGTTTTCGCTGCGCATATTGTGTGGATGTCAGCGCTAACGCCAGTAAAACCACCCAGCTCACGATACCCAGCGTCAGATAAGGACGTGTCACCAGTTCGCGGCCAAGCAGCGCCAGATTGTTAATTCCCAGTTCCAGCAGGGCGTAGCTGGTGAGGTGCAGCGTCGCCCAGGCAAAACACCATAGCCCTAACAGGCGACGGGTGCGTATCAATAAGGGCTGTTTAGCGTAGCGCGCCAGCGGCGAGACGAGCAAGGTAGCCAGCAAAAATTTCAGAGCCATCCGACCGGTAAAATGCTGGATATCCTTCGCCGGGTCTGCGCTAAAGAGCCCCTGGCTTGCGGCCCAGAACAGCCATATAAAAGGAAGCAGCCCGGCCAGGTGCAGCAGCACTTTCAGCCAGGTAATCTGTTTTGCCGTTAAACGCACTCAGAAGTTCTCCCGTAAGTTGAGGCCACGGTAAAGCGAGGCCACTTCATCCGCATAGCCGTTAAACAGCAGCGTCGGCTGGCGCTTCACGTCCAGCGCACCGCCGGAACCGATAAACCGCTCGGTTGCCTGCGACCAGCGCGGATGATCCACGTGCGGGTTCACGTTGGCGAAGAAGCCGTATTCGTCCGGAGCCGCCAGATTCCAGGTGGTTGGCGGACGTTCGCGGGTAAGCTTAATGCTGACGATAGATTTAATCCCTTTGAAACCATATTTCCACGGTACGGTTAAACGGATAGGGGCACCGTTCTGCGGCGGAAGCGCTTTGCCATAAACGCCAACGGTCAGCAGGGTGAGGGGGTGCATAGCTTCGTCAAGACGTAGCCCTTCTACATACGGATACTCAAGCCCGCCGCCGATAAACCTATCTTTCTGCCCGGGCATCTCGTCAGGCGCATAGCGCGTCTGGAAAGCGACATATTTTGCGTTGCTGGTGGGCTCAACCATTGCCAGCAGTTTATGCAGCGGGAAGCCAATCCAGGGCACCACCATCGACCACGCCTCCACGCAGCGCATGCGATAGATACGCTCCTCGAGCGGGAAACGGGTGGTGAGATCGTGGTGGTCCAGCGTCAGGGGTTTCGCCACTTCGCCATCAATTTTCAGCGTCCACGGATCGGTTTTGAGGCTCCCCGCATTGGCGGCAGGATCGGCCTTATCGAGACCAAATTCGTAGAAGTTGTTGTAGCCGGTAACTTTATCTTCCGGCGTGAGCGTCAGCTTGTTTTGCCATTCGGCCGGTTTCGTAAAGGTGAGCGGGGCGCCGGATGGGGCCTTTGGCCGATCGTTGCCTTTAAACCAGTCGAGCAGGTCGGCGTGTGCCGCAGGAGAGAGCGTCAGGGCAGTGGCGCTGATGCCAAGCATTTTCAGGATCTGGCGGCGCTGTAACATAAAGACAGACTCGGACGTTACGTCGGCTTCCGTCAGTTTTCGGTTTTTCATGGCATCCTCCGTCATGCGTTTTTCTAAGCATGACGGAGGAGAGGGATTCGCGCGAATATGTCACGAAAATTTGAAGATTAGGCGATTTTCACCAGCGCACGACCGTGGAACTGGTTGTCCATGATCTTACTGGCGTATTCCGGCGCCTGGCTGAGGGTTATCTCCGTTGCGCTCTGGGTATAGAAAGATTCCGGCAGATCGCGCACCAGCCGTTCCCAGGCTTCATGACGACGGGCCGGCGGAGTCATCACGGAATCCACACCCTGCAGGCGTACGTTACGCAGAATAAATGGCATCACGGTGGTTGGCAGGGCAAATCCGCCCGCCAGACCGCAGGCTGCCACGCAGCCGCCGTAGTTCATCTGCGCAAGGACTTTTGCCAGCACCTTATCACCGACGGTATCCACCGCCCCTGCCCAAACCTGTTTTTCCAGCGCACGGGTTTCGGCAAATTCGTCGCGGCTGAGAATGCGGCTGGCGCCGAGCTGGCGCAGATAGTCATGGGTACTTTCTCGGCCGGAAACCGCAGCGACCTGATAGCCCAGCTTGTGGAGCAGCGTGACAGCCGTGCTGCCCACGCCGCCGCTGGCGCCGGTGACGACAATTTCCCCTGACTCAGGGCGGATACCCGCATCTTCCAGCGCCATTACGCACAGCATGGCGGTAAAGCCTGCCGTGCCGACGATCATTGCCTTGCGGCCATCCATGCCTTTCGGCACAGGCACCAGCCAGTCGCCCTTCACGCGCGCCTGCGTTGCCAGCCCGCCCCAGTGATTTTCACCCACGCCCCAGCCGGTGAGCAGTACATGCTGGCCTGGATGGAAGCGCGGATCCTCGCTGGTATGAACCCGGCCAGCGAAATCAATCCCCGGCACCATAGGGAAATTTCGGATGATTTTACCCTTACCGGTAATAGCCAGCGCATCTTTATAATTTAAACTGGACCAGTCGATGTCGACGGTTACTTCGCCTTCCGGCAGGCGACTCTCTTCAACCGCCTGCACTGAGGCAAGCGTTTTTCCGTCCTGCTGTTCTAAGATCAAAGCCTGCATACGGGGTCCTCACGACTCAGATGATTGGAAAATAATTTCTGAAGACTATACTCGCTCAGGGAAACGCAGTGCCGATTTAACGCAATAAATTGCCAGATACACCCGATTTGGTAGTATGCCGCATTTGAAATGCAAGTTAGCGCTTACTCGCTACCCCATCAACCCACGGAGTAATCTCAAGGATGCGATTAACGACGAAGTTCTCAGCTTTTATCACCTTGCTGACGGGGCTTACCATTTTTGTCACGCTCCTGGGCTGTTCCCTGAGCTTTTACACCGCCATTCAGGACAAGCTGGTCAACCGGGTACAGTCTGTTGCCTCGGTGATTGATACGCGTCTGCTGACGACGCCGCTACCGGCGCTCTCCCGTGAGCTCGATGAGTTGATGGTACCTGTTGATATCGTTCAGATCGACATTCAGCAGGGAAAGCATCGTGTTTTAAGCCACGAACGACCGGGAAGCTATCGCCCCGCGGGCGTGGTAAGCCAGTATCGGGAAGTGACGGTGCATTCCCTTAAAAATCCAGGGATGACCATACACATGGTCTACCTCGATCCGATGGCCAGCTATTTCCGTTCCATGATGACCACCGCGCCGCTCACCGTCGCCGTTGCGTTTATCGTCCTGCTGATCTTTCTCGCGGTCCGCTGGCTGCGTCGCCAGCTTTCCGGTCAGGAGCTGCTGGAGATGCGATCCGTACGCATCCTGAACGGTGAGCGCGGCCCGCAGGTGCGTGGCTCCGTTCACGAGTGGCCGTCTCGCGCCAGCAGCGCGCTGGATACCCTGCTCTCCGAAATCCAGTTTGCCAGCGACCAGCGCAGCCGTATGGATACGCTGATCCGCTCTTATGCGGCGCAGGATAATAAAACCGGCCTTAACAACCGTCTTTTCTTTGATAATCAGCTCGCCACGCTGCTCGACGATTCAGAAAAAGTGGGGACTCACGGGGTGGTGATGATGATTCGCCTGCCCGATTTCGATCTCCTGCGCGACACGTGGGGACAGCGGGTCGCGGAAGAAAATCTCTTTACGCTGATCAACCTGCTCTCCACCTTTATTATGCGCTACCCGGGCGCGCTGCTGGCCCGCTATCACCGCAGCGACTTTGCCGTGCTGTTGCCTCATCGTACGCGGAAGGAATCGGAAAGCATCGCCAGCCAGCTGCTGAAGGCGGTAGATGCGCTGCCGCAGAGCAAAATGCTCGACAGGGACGATATGGTCCACATGGGGATCTGCGCCTGGCGTGGCGGACAATCCACAGAGCAGGTGATGGAACATGCGGAAGCCGCTACCCGCAACGCCGTGTTGCAGGGGGCCAACGGATGGGCGGTTTACGATGACTCGCTGCCGGAAAAAGGGCGCGGCAACGTGCGCTGGCGCACGCTGATTGAGCAAATGCTCAGCCGCGGCGGTCCACGTATTTATCAAAAACCTGCGGTCATGAAAAACGGCAACGTTCATCACCGTGAACTGATGTGTCGTATTTTTGACGGTACCGAAGAGGTCATCTCTGCGGAATATCTACCGATGGTGCTGCAATTTGGCCTGTCCGAAGAGTATGACCGCCAGCAAATTACCCGGCTGATTCCGTTTTTATCCTTCTGGCCTGAAGAAAACCTGGCGTTACAGGTCACCGTGGAGTCGTTAATACGCCCACGTTTTCAGCGCTGGCTACGTGATACGCTAATGCAATGCGAAAAATCGCAACGTAAACACATTATTTTTGAACTTGCTGAGGCCGATGTAGGTCAACACATCAGCCGGTTACGTCCGGTGGTACGTTTGATCAATGCGCTCGGTGCACGTATCGCTGTGACGCAGGCAGGTTTAACCCTGGTCAGCACCAGCTGGATCAAGGAGCTGGATGTGGAGTTATTAAAGCTACATCCGGGGCTGGTAAGGAATATTGAGAAGCGTACGGAAAACCAGCTGCTGGTACAGAGTCTGGTAGAAGCGTGCAAGGGTACGCGAACACAAGTATTTGCCACGGGCGTGCGCTCCAGAAGCGAATGGCAGATGTTAACAGCGCGCGGCGTGATGGGTGGTCAGGGGGATTTTTTTGCTGCCTCTCAACCGCTTGACACCAACGTGAAAAAATATTTGCAAAGATACTCTGTTTGACCTGCCGTTTACGCTGTTTTCACGTAGAATATCGCGCCTGTAGCTTTGTGTATGTCGAGCAAAAAGCCAGTGAACGACCTGTAACGGGTTACAAACGTCAGTGGGGAACGCTACTGTTTACTCAGCCCTGAGGGAGTCAGGGGATGATTTTGTAACATCAGGAAACGTACTGCACAAATTTTCACCGTTGCAGATGATTTTTGCGCCTTGTCGCTGCTGCGTGTGGTTGGTAAAGTAAGCGGATTTTGTTTTCCGCCCCAGCTTTCAGGATTATCCCTTAGTATGTTGAAAAAATTTCGTGGCATGTTTTCCAATGACCTGTCCATTGACCTGGGTACCGCGAATACCCTTATTTATGTAAAAGGACAAGGCATCGTATTGAATGAGCCTTCCGTTGTGGCCATTCGTCAGGATCGTGCAGGCTCGCCGAAAAGCGTGGCTGCAGTGGGTCATGACGCGAAGCAGATGCTGGGTCGTACCCCTGGCAACATCGCCGCCATTCGCCCAATGAAAGACGGCGTTATCGCCGACTTCTTCGTGACTGAAAAAATGCTTCAGCACTTCATCAAGCAGGTTCACAGCAACAGCTTCATGCGTCCAAGCCCGCGTGTTCTGGTGTGTGTGCCGGTTGGCGCAACCCAGGTAGAGCGTCGCGCAATCCGTGAATCTGCCCAGGGTGCAGGTGCACGTGAAGTGTTCCTGATTGAAGAGCCAATGGCTGCGGCCATCGGTGCGGGTCTGCCTGTTTCCGAAGCTACCGGTTCTATGGTGGTGGATATCGGTGGTGGTACCACTGAAGTGGCCGTTATCTCTCTGAATGGCGTGGTGTACTCCTCTTCCGTACGTATCGGTGGTGACCGTTTCGATGAAGCCATCATTAATTATGTGCGCCGTAACTACGGCTCTCTGATCGGTGAAGCCACCGCAGAGCGTATCAAACACGAAATCGGCTCTGCGTATCCGGGCGATGAAGTGCGTGAGATCGAAGTACGTGGCCGTAACCTGGCTGAAGGTGTTCCACGCGGTTTCACCCTGAACTCCAACGAAATTCTGGAAGCTCTGCAGGAACCACTGACGGGCATCGTGAGCGCGGTAATGGTTGCGCTGGAACAGTGCCCACCAGAGCTGGCGTCCGATATCTCCGAGCGCGGTATGGTTCTGACCGGTGGTGGTGCGCTGCTGCGTAACCTCGACCGCCTGTTAATGGAAGAGACAGGTATTCCTGTCGTAGTTGCAGAAGATCCACTGACTTGCGTCGCCCGTGGTGGTGGCAAGGCGCTGGAAATGATCGACATGCACGGCGGCGATTTGTTCAGCGAAGAGTAGTCGAGTTTGAGAGGGTAGCAATTTGCTACCCTTTCTCTCTGACGCGAGAATACGCATAGCCTATGAAGCCAATTTTTAGCCGTGGCCCATCGCTACAGTTTCGCCTCATCCTGGCGGTTCTGGTTGCGCTTGGGGTCATTATTGCCGATAGCCGCCTCGGTACGTTCAGCCAGATCAGAACGTACATGGATACCGCCGTCAGTCCTTTCTACTTTGTTTCAAATGGTCCCCGTGAACTGCTCGACTCCGTTTCTCAAACGCTGTCTTCGCGTGACCAACTCGAACTCGAAAACCGGGCATTACGTCAGGAACTGCTGCTGAAAAACAGCGAGCTGCTGATGCTGGGGCAATACAAGCAGGAGAACGCGCGTCTGCGTGAACTGCTCGGCTCGCCGCTGCGTCAGGATGAGCAGAAAATGGTCACGCAGGTGATCTCCACCGTGAACGACCCCTACAGCGATCAGGTTGTGATCGACAAAGGGAGCGTGAACGGGGTGTATGAAGGTCAGCCTGTTATCAGTGATAAAGGCGTCGTGGGCCAGGTTGTTGCCGTGGCCAAACTGACCAGCCGCGTGCTGCTGATTTGCGATGCCACGCATGCGCTGCCGATCCAGGTCCTGCGCAACGACATCCGCGTGATTGCGGCCGGTAACGGCTGTACGGACGATCTGCAGCTGGAACACCTGCCGGCTAACACGGATATCCGCGTGGGCGACGTGCTGGTGACGTCCGGTCTGGGTGGACGCTTCCCTGAAGGCTATCCGGTTGCAGTGGTCTCTTCGGTCAAGCTGGATACTCAGCGTGCCTATACCGTGATTCAGGCGCGTCCAACCGCCGGTTTGCAGCGTCTGCGCTATCTGCTGCTGCTGTGGGGGGCCGATCGTAACGGTGCTAATCCGATGACGCCTGAAGAGGTACATCGCGTGGCAAATGAGCGCCTGATGCAGATGATGCCACAGGTTCTCCCGCCTGCGGATTCCATGGGCCCGCCTGCGCCAGTACCGGCGCCGGCAACCGGGTTAACGCAGCCGCTGCCGGATGCGCCGCCACCGCCTAAACTCTCTTCGGGAGGGCAGTAGTGGCAAGCTATCGTAGCCAGGGACGCTGGGTCATCTGGCTCTCGTTTCTCATTGCACTGTTACTGCAAGTGATGCCCTGGCCGGATGACATTCTCGTTTTCCGGCCAAACTGGGTATTGCTCATTTTACTCTACTGGATCCTTGCCCTGCCGCATCGCGTAAATGTCGGCACAGGTTTCGTGATGGGTGCCATACTGGATCTCATTAGCGGCTCTACGCTTGGCGTGCGCGCCTTGTCCATGAGCATTATTGCGTACCTCGTCGCACTCAAATTCCAGCTCTTTCGTAACCTTGCGCTCTGGCAACAGGCCCTGGTGGTGATGTTATTGTCGCTCGCTGCGGATATCGTTGTTTTCTGGGCAGAGTTTTTAGTGATCAACGTCTCTTTCCGACCGGAAGTGTTCTGGAGTAGTGTAGTAAACGGTGTGCTCTGGCCATGGTTATTCCTGCTGATGCGTAAGGTTCGCCAGCAGTTTGCTGTGCAATAAAAGGTTTCTATGACGTCTTTGTATCTCGCTTCCGGCTCCCCGCGCCGTCAGGAACTCCTGACGCAGCTAGGAGTCTCTTTTGAACGCATCGTTACCGGCATTGAAGAAAAACGTGCTGAGGGCGAAAGCGCTCAACAGTACGTGTCTCGCCTGGCGCGCGAGAAAGCGCAGGCGGGCGTGGCCAGTGTGCCACGCGATCTTCCCGTGCTGGGAGCAGATACCATCGTTATTCTGAACGGTGAAGTGCTTGAGAAACCGCGCGACGCCGATCATGCGGCACGCATGCTGCACAAAATGTCCGGACAAACGCATCAGGTGATGACGGCCGTCGCGCTGGCTGACCGCCAGCACGTGCTGGATTGCCTGGTGGTGACCGAAGTGACGTTCAGAGTACTTACCGACGACGACATCGCCGCTTATATTGCCAGCGGTGAACCGATGGATAAAGCAGGTGCATACGGTATTCAGGGGCTGGGTGGCTGTTTTGTCAGGAAGATTAATGGCAGCTATCACGCCGTAGTCGGCTTACCGCTGGTGGAAACGTATGAGTTGCTGAGCAATTTTAACTCACTGCGTGAGGGAAGGGATAATTATGACGGCTGAATTGTTGGTAAACGTAACGCCATCGGAAACCCGTGTGGCCTATATTGATGGTGGCATTCTTCAGGAAATTCATATTGAGCGTGAAGCGCGGCGCGGAATAGTAGGCAATATCTACAAAGGTCGTGTCAGTCGTGTACTACCGGGTATGCAGGCGGCTTTTGTAGATATTGGACTGGATAAGGCGGCGTTTTTACATGCCTCCGATATCATGCCGCATACCGAGTGCGTCGCGGGCGAAGAGCAAAAGCAGTTTGCCGTGCGCGATATTTCTGAACTGGTGCGTCAGGGGCAGGATCTGATGGTGCAGGTGGTGAAAGATCCCCTCGGTACCAAAGGCGCCCGTCTGACCACCGACATTACCTTACCTTCCCGCTATCTGGTCTTTATGCCCGGCGCGTCGCACGTGGGCGTTTCGCAGCGTATTGAGAGCGAAACCGAGCGCGAGCGTCTGAAGAAAGTGGTCAGCGCCTACTGCGATGAGCAGGGCGGGTTTATCATCCGTACCGCTGCGGAAGGGATCAGCGAAGAAGACCTGGCGTCGGATGCGGCTTACCTGAAGCGCGTCTGGACCAAGGTAATGGAGCGTAAAAAACGCAACCAGACCCGCTACCAGCTCTACGGTGAACTGGCGCTTGCTCAGCGCGTTCTGCGCGACTTTGCCGATGCGCAGCTCGACCGCATTCGCGTGGACTCGCGCCTGACCTATGAGGCGCTGCTGGAATTTACCGCTGAGTACATCCCGGAGATGCCAGGCCTGCTGGAGCATTATTCAGGGCGTCAGCCTATCTTCGATCTCTATGATGTCGAAAACGAGATCCAGCGCGCGCTGGAGCGTAAGGTCGAGCTGAAGTCAGGCGGCTATCTGATCATCGATCAGACCGAAGCGATGACCACCGTCGATATCAACACCGGCGCGTTTGTCGGCCATCGCAATCTCGATGACACCATCTTCAATACCAACATTGAAGCCACGCAGGCGATTGCGCGCCAGCTTCGTCTGCGCAATCTGGGCGGCATTATCATCATCGACTTCATCGATATGAGTAATGAAGACCATCGTCGCCGCGTGCTGCACTCGCTTGAGCAGGCGCTGAGCAAAGACCGCGTGAAAACCAGCATTAACGGCTTCTCGCAGCTGGGGCTGGTGGAAATGACGCGTAAGCGTACCCGCGAGAGCGTTGAGCATGTGCTGTGTAATGAATGCCCAACCTGCCATGGACGCGGAACGGTAAAGACGGTTGAGACCGTCTGCTACGAAATTATGCGTGAAATCGTCCGTGTTCATCATGCTTACGACTCCGATCGTTTTCTGGTCTATGCTTCCCCTGCGGTGGCTGAAGCGCTGAAAGGCGAAGAGTCACACGCGCTGGCGGAAGTGGAAATCTTTGTCGGCAAACAGGTAAAAGTACAAATTGAACCGCTCTATAACCAGGAGCAGTTTGACGTCGTGATGATGTAAGACGCAGTACGCTGCGTGACGAAAGCTGACAAGGAGAGATGCGTGAGGCGATTGCCGGGGATTTTATTGCTTACAGGGGCAACGCTGGTCGTGATTGTCGCGTTGCTCGTGAGCGGGCTACGCCTCGTATTACCGCATCTGGACAGCTGGCGTCCGCAGCTGCTGGCTAAAATTGAGTCCACCACCGGCGTGCCGGTGAACGTAAGCCAGATTAGCGCTAACTGGCAGAATTTTGGCCCGACGCTCGATGTCCGGGATATCAACGCCAGCCTGAAAGATGGCGGCTATCTGAAAATCAAACGCGTAACCCTGGCGCTGGACGTCTGGCAAAGCCTGCTGCATCTGCGCTGGCAGTTTCGCGATCTCACCTTTTATCAACTCCAGTTCCTGACCAATACGCCGCTGTCTGGCGGCGATAGCGGTCAGGGTCTTGAAGCCAACCGCTTTAGCGATCTTTTCCTCCGCCAGTTCGATCACTTCGATCTGCGCGACAGCGAAGTGAGCTTCATTACCCTCTCCGGCCAGCGCGCTGAACTGGCGATCCCTCAGCTGACCTGGCTCAACGGTAAAGAACGTCACCGCGCCGAGGGGCAGGTCAATCTCTCAAGCCTGAACGGCCAGCACGGTGTGATGCAGGTGCGGATGGATCTGCGGGACGATGACGGCCTGTTAAACAACGGCAAAGTCTGGCTGCAGGCCGACGATGTGGACGTGAAGCCGTGGCTGGGCGACTGGATCCAGCAAAACATGCAGCTGGAGACTGCCCGTTTCAGCCTTGAAGGCTGGCTGACCCTGACCAAAGGCGAATTTGCCAGCGGCGATATCTGGCTTAAGCAGGGGGGCGCCAGCTGGAAAGGCGAAAAACAGCAGCATCAGCTTTCCGTGGATAACCTCACCGCGCACGTGACGCAGGAAAAAGAGGGCTGGCAGTTTGCCATTCCGGATACGCGCATCACCATGGACGGCAAGCCGTGGCCGCGCGGTGCGCTGACGCTGGCCTGGATGCCGGAGCAGGATGTCGGTGGCACGGCCAGTAAACGCAGCGACGAGCTGCGCATCCGCGCCAGCAACCTGGATTTGGCGGCCATTGAAGGCCTGCGCTCGATGGCGGCAAAGCTCTCTCCGGATTTGGGCGAGATCTGGCTGGCAACGCAGCCGAGCGGGAAGATAGACGCTCTGGCGCTGGATATCCCGCTCCAGGCGACGGAAAAAACCCGCTTCCAGGCCACGTGGAAAGATCTTGCCTGGAAGCAGTGGAAGCTGCTGCCGGGGGCGGAACACTTTAGCGGCAAGCTGGAAGGCAGCGTGGAAAACGGCAGGCTGACGGTTGATATGCACGACGCCAAAATGCCTTATGAGACGGTCTTCCGCGCGCCGCTGGAAATCGAACAGGGCAGCGCGGTGCTTAACTGGCTCCGTAACGACAAAGGCTTCCAGCTTGATGGCCGCCATATCGATGTGAAAGCCAAAGCCGTTCACGCGCGCGGCGATTTCCGCTATCTGCAGCCTGAGGGCGATGAGCCGTGGCTGGGTATTCTGGCCGGGATCAGCACCGATGACGGCTCTCAGGCCTGGCGCTACTTCCCGGAAAACCTGATGGGAAAAGCCCTGGTAGACTATCTCAGCGGCGCGATTCAGGGCGGTCAGGCGGACAATGCCACGCTGGTCTACGGCGGTAATCCGCATCTTTTCCCGTACAAACACAATGAAGGCCAGTTCCAGGTGCTGGTCCCGCTGCATAACGCGACCTTTGCGTTCCAGCCCGGCTGGCCCGCGCTGAAAAACTTGGATATTGAACTCAACTTCCTCAATGACGGGCTATGGATGAAGGCCGACAGCGTGGCGCTGGGCGGCGTGACGGCCAGCAACCTGACGGCCAACATCCCGGACTACTCAAAAGAGAAGCTGCTGATTGATGCCGATATCAACGGTCCGGGCAAAGCGGTGGGACCGTACTTTGAGGAGACGCCGCTGAAAGAGTCGCTGGCGGCGACGCTTCAGCAGCTGCAGCTTGATGGCGATGTGAATGCTCGCTTACATCTTGATATCCCGCTGGACGGAGAGATGACCACCGCCAAAGGCGACGTCCGTCTGAAGAACAACAGCCTGTTCATCAAACCCCTTGAGAGCACGCTGAAAAATCTCAGCGGGCAGTTCAGCTTTGAGAACGGTAACCTGAAGAGCGAGCCGCTTACGGCCAGCTGGTTTAATCAGCCCGTTAATATCGACTTCACGACCACCGAGGGTGAAAAGGCTTATCAGGTGGCCGTCAATCTGGACGGTAACTGGCAGCCAGCGCGCATGGACGTCCTGCCGAAACCCATTGAGGCGTCAGTGCAGGGCGCAGTCGCCTGGCAGGGTAAAGTGGCAATTGACCTGCCTTATCACGCGGGCGCCCAGTATAAGGTCGACATCACGGGCGATCTGAAAAACCTTCAGAGCCAGCTGCCTGCGCCGCTGGATAAACAGGCCGGACAGCCGCTGCCGGTAAAGCTGAACGTCGATGGCAACCTGAACAGCTTCGCGCTGACCGGCAGCGCGGGCGGGACAAACCACTTCAACAGCCGCTGGCTGCTTAACCGCAAGCTCACCCTCGACAAAGCCATCTGGACAACGGATAGCCGCTCCACGCCGCCTCTGCCGGAGCAGGCTGGCATTGAGCTGAATCTCCCGCCGATGGACGGCGCAGAGTGGCTGGCGCTGTTCCAGAAAGGCGTTGGGCAAAACGTTGATGAAACCGCCCAGTTCCCGCAGGCCATTACCGTACGTACGCCGTCGCTGATGCTGGGCGGACAGCAGTGGAACAACCTGAGTATTGTCTCGTGGCCTGGCGCTAACGGCACGAAGGTGGAGGCCCAGGGCAGAGAGATCAACGGTACGCTGACCATGCGCAATCACGCGCCGTGGCAGGCGGCGATTCGCTACCTCTACTACAACCCGGCAAGCGCCGCGAGCGGGAAAGACAAACCGGCAGAGACGTCGCCGCTGAGCCAGACCACCCGCGTCGATTTTAGCGGCTGGCCCGATCTCCAGCTGCGCTGTGCGGAGTGCTGGCTGTGGGGGCAGAAATATGGCCGTATAGACGGTGATTTCACCATCCAGGCAAACACGCTTACGCTCTCCGGCGGCCTGGTTGATACCGGCTTTGGCCGCATGACGGCCGCGGGGGAATGGGTGAATAACCCGGGCGAGCAGCGAACGTCCCTGAAGGGCGACATTAAAGGCAACAAGCTGGACGCGGCAGCCAATTTCTTTGGTATCAGCACGCCGCTGCGCGGCTCGTCATTTAACGTTAATTACGATCTTCACTGGCGTGACGCCCCGTGGAAGCCGGATGAAGCCTCGCTGAACGGCATTCTGAAAACCCACTTTGGCAAAGGTGAAATTGCCGACGTGAGCACTGGGCGCGCCGGGCAGATCCTGCGCCTGCTGAGTTTTGACGCGCTGCTGCGCAAGCTGCGCTTCGATTTCAGCGATACCTTCAGCGAAGGGTTCTACTACGATTCCATCCGCAGCACGGCGTGGATCAAGGACGGCGTTCTGCATACGGACGACACGCTGGTGGATGGCCTGGAAGCGGATATCGCCATGAAAGGCTCCGTCAACCTCGTGCGTCGCGAGCTGGATATGGAAGCCGTGGTGGCACCGGAAATTTCCGCAAGCGTGGGCGTTGCGGCGGCCTTTGTGGTGAACCCGATTGTCGGTGCGGCGGTGTTTGCCGCCAGTAAAGTGCTGGGGCCACTCTGGAGCAAGGTCTCCATTCTGCGCTACCGCATTACCGGTCCGGTAGATAAACCGCAGATTAACGAGGTGCTGCGCCAGCCGCGCAAAGAAGCACAGCAATGATTTGACGTGGGCAGGTAATTGCCTCACTCTCAATAAATACGATCTTTATACCGCCACGGGCGGCAACGAACGAGTAGCAATACGATGAGTCTGAACCTGGTAAGTGAACATTTGCTCGCAGCGAACGGCCTGAGCCATCAGGACCTGTTTTCCATTCTTGGTCAACTGACCGAACGCCGTCTCGACTACGGCGACCTTTATTTCCAGTCGAGCTATCACGAATCCTGGGTTTTAGAAGACAGCATCATCAAAGATGGCTCCTACAACATCGACCAGGGCGTCGGCGTCCGTGCCGTCAGCGGCGAGAAAACCGGTTTTGCCTATGCCGATCAGATTAGCCTCACCGCACTTGAGCAGAGCGCGCAGGCCGCGCGTACCATTGTGCGTGATACCGGCGATGGTCGCGTGAAAACCCTGGGAGAAGTGCAGCACTCTGCGCTCTATACCAGTATCGATCCACTGCAGAGCATGAGCCGTGAAGAGAAGCTGGATATCCTGCGTCGCGTAGACAAAGTCGCCCGCGCGGCGGACAAACGCGTGCAGGAAGTTTCTGCCAGCCTGAGCGGTGTGTATGAGTTGATTCTGGTTGCGGCAACGGACGGTACCCTTGCGGCAGACGTTCGCCCGCTGGTGCGTCTCTCCATCAGCGTGCAGGTCGATG
This sequence comes from Enterobacter sp. AG326, assembly GCF_004362415.1. Classification (NCBI taxonomy): domain Bacteria; kingdom Pseudomonadati; phylum Pseudomonadota; class Gammaproteobacteria; order Enterobacterales; family Enterobacteriaceae; genus Enterobacter; species Enterobacter sp. AG326. The sequence goes on from NZ_SNXG01000003.1 coordinate 35,558, forward strand.
ACGAAGGCAAACGCGAGCGCGGATCAAGCGGCGGCGGCGGTCGTTTCGGCTATGACTGGTTCCTGGGCGACGTTGACGGTGAAGCACGCGCCGACGCGTGGGCGAAAGAAGCCGTGCGCATGGCGCTGGTGAATCTGAATGCCGTCGCGGCGCCGGCGGGCTCATTCCCGGTGGTGCTGGGCGCCGGCTGGCCGGGCGTGCTGTTGCACGAGGCCGTAGGCCACGGCCTGGAAGGCGACTTTAACCGTCGCGGGACGTCCGTGTTCAGCGGTCAAATCGGGCAGCTTGTCTCCTCTGAGCTGTGCACCGTGGTGGATGACGGCACCATGCGCGATCGTCGCGGCTCGGTGGCTATTGACGATGAAGGTACGCCAGGCCAGTATAACGTGCTGATCGAAAACGGCGTGCTGAAAGGCTACATGCAGGACAAACTCAACGCGCGCCTGATGGGCGTAGCGCCGACGGGCAACGGACGCCGTGAATCTTACGCGCATCTGCCGATGCCGCGCATGACTAACACGTACATGCTGCCGGGCAAATCCACGCCGCAGGAGATTATCGAATCCGTTGATTACGGTATCTTTGCGCCAAACTTTGGCGGCGGCCAGGTGGACATCACCTCCGGTAAGTTTGTTTTCTCCACGTCAGAAGCGTATCTGATCGAGAAAGGCAAAGTAACTAAAGCGGTGAAAGGCGCGACGCTGATTGGCTCCGGTATTGAAGCCATGCAGCAGATCTCCATGGTCGGCAACGATCTGAAGCTGGATAACGGCGTGGGCGTCTGCGGTAAAGAGGGCCAGAGCCTGCCGGTTGGCGTAGGCCAGCCAACGCTGAAGGTGGACAACCTGACGGTGGGCGGCACGGCGTAATTTCCAGACCCTCTCCCCAAAGGGGAGAGGGTACTGCTCCACGCTGTCTTTTCTCCCTCGTCCTTATGGAAAAAGGCCTACTCTTTCCTTCTCCCCCGCATCCCCTGAAACAACTCCGCCACGTCCACAAAATACTCGGTCAGATAGTTAATACACACCTGTACCTTGAGCGGGAGTTTGTCTTTTTCGGTATACAGGGCGTACACCGGACGCGGATCGGACTGGTAGCGCGGGAAGAGGATCTCCAGCACGCCGCTGTTGATCTCGTTGATCACCCACATTAACGGCACGTAGGCGATCCCGGCCCCGGCCACCAGCCAGCGCGAAATGGTCATCGGATCGTTAGTGACAAACCGCCCTTCCGGCAGCAGTTTGGTAGAAATCCCTTCTGGGGCAATCAGCTCAAATTCATTATCGGGCCGCACGCTGTACTCCAGCCACGAGTGGTTGGTGAGATCGGCGGGTTTCTCCGGAACGCCGTACTGCGCCAGATAGCTTTTCGAGGCGCAGACGACCATCGGCATGCTCCCCAGCCTACGCGAGAACAGGCTGGAATCCTGCAACGCGCCGACGCGGATCACCACGTCCAGCCCGTCGGCAATCAGGTCCGGCGCCGGGATACCCGTCACCAGATTGACGGTAAGCCCAGGGTACTCTTTCAGCATATCCGCGGTCATGGCAGCGAGAACATTTTGTGCCATAGTTGAAGAACACCCGATGCGCAGCGTGCCGATAGGGGTGTTGTTGAAGGCATAGAGCTGTTCGTGAACATCCTGCACTTCAAGCAGCATGCGGCGACAGCCCTGATAGTAAATTTTACCTGCTTCCGTCAGTCCAATGCTGCGGGTACTGCGGTTGAGCAGCTTGACCTGAAGCTCATCTTCCAGTTTGGACACCGTCTGGCTGATGGATGAGACGCTCATCTGAAGCTGGCGTGCAGCGGCGGTAAACGAGCCCAGCTCAACCACTTTGGCGAAGACCGACATGCGTTTTAAACGTTCCATTGTTCACTCTGGCTTAAAAGTGATTTAGATCACATATTATAGATAACAGCATAACAGTTACGTTAATATATTATTAATTACATAACGGCTGCGCCATTCTCGCCCGGCGTTTCTTGCTCTCCTGCGGTGGCGTGCGCTTAAAAATTCTGAAGCCTGCACTCTCTCTTATCAAGGTCAACATGAGTCTGTTTCCCGTTATCGTGGTGTTCGGTCTGTCGTTCCCACCGATATTTTTCGAGCTTCTTTTATCACTGGCGATCTTCTGGCTGGTGCGCAAGGTGCTGGTCCCTACCGGGATCTACGATTTCGTCTGGCACCCTGCATTGTTCAATACCGCGCTGTATTGCTGCCTGTTTTACCTGATATCGCGCATGTTTGTCTGAGGTTGATGTGAAAACGCTAACAAGAAAAATCTCCCGCACTGCCATCACAATGGCGCTGGTTATCCTCGCCTTCATCGCTATTTTCCGCGCCTGGGTTTATTACACCGAATCACCGTGGACGCGTGATGCACGCTTCAGCGCCGATGTGGTGGCAATAGCCCCTGACGTGGCCGGTCTTATCACGGCGGTCAACGTCCACGATAACCAGCTGGTGAAAAAAGATCAGGTCCTGTTCACCATCGACCAGCCTCGTTATCAGAAAGCGCTGGAAGAGGCGGAGGCGGACGTGGCCTATTATCAGGCGCTCGCTGCGGAGAAACGCCGCGAGGCAGGCCGCCGTAATCAGCTGGGCGTTCAGGCAATGTCCCGTGAAGAGATTGACCAGTCCAACAACGTGCTGCAAACCGTGCTGCACCAGCTGGCGAAAGCGCAGGCAACGCGCGATCTGGCGAAGCTCGATCTCGAGCGCACAGTGATCCGCGCGCCGTCCGATGGCTGGGTCACCAACCTCAACGTCTATGCCGGGGAATTCATTACCCGTGGCTCAACCGCCGTGGCGCTGGTTAAACAGAACTCCTTCTACGTGCTCGCCTATATGGAAGAGACCAAGCTGGAAGGCGTGCGCCCAGGGTATCGCGCGGAGATCACGCCGCTTGGCAGTAATCGTGTGTTTAAAGGTACCGTCGACAGCGTTGCCGCAGGGGTGACTAACTCCAGCAGCTCTAACGATGCCAAAGGGATGGCGACGGTCGATTCCAACCTGGAATGGGTGCGTCTGGCCCAGCGCGTGCCGGTACGTATTCATCTTGATGAACAGCAGGGAAATCTGTGGCCTGCGGGTACCACGGCGACGGTGGTGATCACCGGTGAAAAGGACCGGGATGCCAGCCAGGACTCGTTCTTCCGTAAAATTGCCCACCGCCTGCGCGAGTTTGGTTAATCGCCATGGGTATCTTTTCCATCGCCAGCCAGCACATTCGCTTCGCCGTGAAGCTGGCGTGCGCCATCGTGCTGGCGCTGTTTGTTGGCTTTCACTTCCAGCTTGAAACCCCTCGCTGGGCAGTGCTGACGGCTGCGATTGTCGCGGCGGGCCCGGCCTTTGCCGCGGGTGGGGAACCCTATTCAGGCGCGATCCGCTATCGCGGGATGCTGCGTATCATCGGGACGTTTATCGGCTGTTTCGCGGCGCTGACCATTATTATTCTCATGATCCGCACCCCGCTGCTGATGCTGATGGTCTGCTGCATCTGGGCGGGTTTCTGCACCTGGATCTCGTCTCTGGTGAAAGTGGAGAACTCCTACGCCTGGGGACTGGCGGGCTATACCGCGCTGATTATTATCATCACCATCCAGTCCGAGCCGCTGCTGGCCCCGCAGTTTGCGGTGGAGCGATGCAGCGAAATTGTGATTGGTATTGTCAGCGCGATCGTCGCTGATCTGCTTTTCTCCCCGCGCTCCATCAAGCAGGAAGTCGACCGTGAGCTTGACGCGCTGATCGTTGCCCAGTATCAGCTGATGCAGCTGTGCATTAAGCACGGCGACAGCGAAGAGGTGGATAAAGCCTGGAGCGGGCTGGTACGCCGTACGCAGGCGTTGGAAGGGATGCGCAGCAATCTTAATATGGAGTCCTCGCGCTGGGCCCGCGCGAATCGACGCCTTAAAGCCCTTAACACCGTCTCTCTGACGCTGATTACCCAGGCATGTGAAACCTATCTGATTCAGAACACGCGCCCGGAAGCGGTCACCGATACGTTCCGCGAACTGTTTGCCGAGCCGGTGGAAACCGTACAGGACGTGCATAAGCAGCTTAAGCGCATGCGCCGGGTGATTGCCTGGACCGGGGAGCGCGACACGCCGGTGACCATCTACACCTGGGCCGGCGCCGCGACGCGCTACCTGCTGCTGAAGCGCGGAGTGATCGGCAACACCAAAATCAGCGCGGCGGAAGAAGAGGTGCTGCAGGGGGAAGTGGTGATCAAGGCGGAATCCGCCGAGCGCCATCACGCCATGGTCAACTTCTGGCGTACGACGCTTGCCTGCATGCTCGGCACGCTGTTCTGGCTGTGGACGGGCTGGACGTCCGGCAGCGGCGCGATGGTAATGATTGCCGTTGTGACCGCACTGGCGATGCGTCTGCCTAACCCGCGTATGGTTGCCGTTGATTTCCTCTACGGCACCATTGCCGCCCTGCCGATAGGCGCGCTCTATTTCCTGGTCATCATCCCGTCGACGCAACAGAGCATGCTGCTGCTCTGTATTAGCCTGGCGGTAATGGCGTTCTTTATCGGCATTGAAGTGCAAAAGCGGCGTTTGGGATCGCTGGGGGCGCTGGCGAGTACGATTAACATCATCGTGCTCGATAACCCGATGACCTTCCATTTCAGCCAGTTCCTCGACAGCGCGTTAGGCCAGCTGGTGGGCTGCTTCCTGGCCATGATGGTGATACTGCTGGTTCGGGATAACTCGCAGGCAAGAACGGGCCGCGTGCTGCTGAACCAGTTCGTGTCGGCTGCCGTGTCGTCTTTGACTACCAATACCGCGCGCCGTAAAGAGAACCATCTGCCCGCGCTCTACCAGCAGCTGTTTTTACTGCTGAACAAGTTCCCGGGCGATATCGCGAAGTTCCGCCTGGCGTTAACCATGATCATCGCACACCAGCGTTTGCGTAACGCGCCCGTGCCGATCAACGACGATCTGTCGGCCTGGCACCGCCAGCTGCGTCGTACCGCCGATCACGTGCTTTCTGCCAGCAGCGATGACAAACGGCGTCGCTACTTTACGCAGCTGCTTGAAGAGCTCGATACCTATCAGGAAAAGCTCAAGCACTGGGAGGCACCGCCTCAGGTGACCGAGCCGGTAGGACGGCTGGTGTTTATGCTGCATCGCTACCAGAATGCCCTCACCGATAACTGACAGAAGTAAAAAAACCGACGCCAAAAGCGTCGGTTTTTTTGTGGCTATACTTATTCCAGCACGTTCTTACATTTCAGAAAGGGAGAACACATGACGACGCAGGCGCTTCAGGACCACATCCTTTTTCAGACCGGTTATCTGGTCAACGGAATCTGGAAAACGCTGGATACAACCTTTGATGTGCTGAACCCCGCGACCGGTGAGGTCATTGCTAAAGTCGCAAAAGCGGGTAAAGCGCAAACCGAAGACGCTATCGCAGCGGCTACCCAGGCCTTCCCGGCATGGCGTGCCAAAACCGCGAAAGAACGCTCGGCCATTCTCTACCGCTGGTACGAACTGATTATTGAGAATAAAAGCTGGCTCGGGCGGTTAATGACCACCGAACAGGGCAAACCCCTGAAAGAGGCGGAGGGAGAAGTCGAGTATGCCGCCAGCTTTATCCAGTGGTTTGCCGAAGAGGCCAAACGCGCGAACGGTGAAATTATTCCGCCGATCAAGCCCGGCTCACGCATTCTGGCGACCCGTGAACCTATTGGTGTGGTCGCGGCGATTACGCCGTGGAACTTCCCGATGGCGATGCTCACCCGCAAGTTAGGCCCGGCGCTGGCAGCAGGATGCACCGGGGTCATTAAACCGGCCAATAACACGCCGCTCAGCGCCTTTGCGCTGCTTACGCTGGCGAAACAGGCCGGTGTGCCCGACGGTGTTCTCAACGCCGTCGCCGGGAATACGCATGAAATCAGCGATGCGATCATGGCAAGCCGCGACGTGCGTAAAATCTCCTTTACCGGCTCAACATCCGTCGGCAAAACGCTGGTGCGTAACGCCGCAGAAACCATGAAAAAAGTCTCGATGGAGCTGGGGGGAAATGCCCCGTATATCGTTTTTGAGGATGCGGACATCGACGCAGCGGTTAAGGGCGCGATCGCCAACAAGTTCCGCAATGCCGGGCAGGTCTGCGTCAGCGTGAACCGTTTTTATATTCAGGAAACCGTCTACGACAAATTTGTGAATAAACTTGCCGATGCGGTGAAGGCGCTGAAGGTGGGTAATGGTCTTGAGGAGGGCGTGGTCGTCGGGCCGTTGATTGAACCTTCGGCGGTCAACAAGGTGCGTGAGCATGTCGACGATGCCGTTGCCCGGGGCGCAACCGTACTGGCTGGTGGGAAGCCTCATCCGCTTGGCGGGAATTTCTGGATGCCAACCGTACTGGGCGACTGCCATGGAGGCATGAAGCTCGCAGAAGAAGAGACGTTTGGCCCGGTGGCGGCGTGCTTCCGTTTCACCTCGGAAGATGAAGTCATCCAGCGCGCCAACAACACCCCCTATGGACTGGCGGCTTACTTCTACACCCAGAATCTTTCTCGGGTCTTCCGTGTTTCACAGGCCATCGAGAGCGGGATGATCGGCATCAACGAGTGCGCCGTCTCCACGGAGCTCGGGCCCTTTGGCGGCGTAAAAGAGTCAGGTCTTGGACGAGAGGGCTCCGTGCTGGGGCTGGAAGAGTATCTGGAAGTTAAAACCCTGCATATTGGGGGATTATAATAGACAGGGCGGCATCTGCCGCTCGCCTGGACTGGGTGGCTGGCAATGAAAACCTATACGTTTGATTTTGACGAGATCGACAGTCAGGAAGACTTCTACCGTGAATTTATCCGGGCGTTTGATCTTGAACGGGAAAACGTGACGAATCTGGATACGCTGTGGGACGTGGTCACCGGCAGTCAGTTGCCGCTACCGCTGGAAATTGAGTTCATCCATTTGCCCGATAAGCTGCGAAGACGTTTTGGCGCGCTGATATTGCTGTTCGATGAAGCGGAAGAAGAGCTTGAAGGGCAGCTGCGCTTTAACGCGCGGCATTGAATGAAAAAAAGCCCCTGACCATGAGGCCAGGGGCAAGTCGTATGATGAGATACGACGAGGGTTTATTTATACAGTTCTGCCGTTGCATGCCAGTGGTCACCCTGATTCAGTTCGGTGACGCGGTAGCTGCTGGCGCCTGCTTTTTCAGCTTTGGCGGCAAGTTCGTGACGGATATCCATCGGTGAACCGGTGACAGACGTTACGGAGATGCTGCCCATACGCTGTAGATTTTGTGCCTGGTCGGCATTTACCTGCTGTACGGCTGCGCTTGCGCCGAAAGAGAGAACAGATGCCAGACCGAGGGTTGCGATGATCAATTTGGTTTTCATAGTCTTTACTCCTGAATAGGGTTTTTTACTCAACGGCGAGAAGGGTTGAACCGCTATTTTTATGCCTGGTGCCGTTGAGTGGAGATTTACGTTTTCAGCTATTACTAAAACTTATTTGTACAGCTCAGCGGTGGCGTGCCAGTGGTCACCAGAACGCGCTTCGATGATGCGATAGGATGACGCACCCTGTTCTTCCGCTTTTTTGTTCAGCATCTCATGCATGTCCATTGGCGATGTGCCGACCGCGCCGACAGAAACCGTACCGATGGCCTGGCGGGATTGCGCCTGGTCAACATTGATAGAGTCTGCTGCGAAAGCACCGAATGACAGGACGGACAGGACGCTGAGCGCCGCTACAGTTGATTTGATTTTCATGATTCTTACCTCGTCGAATTTTTTAGTGGGGTCTTGTTTCGTGACCCTCATCACAAAATCAAGTATACACTAATAACGGTAAAAATTAATACCAGGCTAATGGTTTCCCTTGTTATTACGTGTTAACCAGTCTGTTTTTTATAACCAAAATGCATAACGTTGGGTGTTTTTTGTACATTTATAGCAGGTATATCTAATTAAATCATATGGATACCCGCTTTTGATTTTTTGTGCGATTTTTTGATTTAGCATTCACCAGATCAATGTTAATGGGTGGTAAAAAGCACTATTTGTCAAAGTGAAGGGCAGTGGAAAAGAGGGGGAAACGCAGCAGAAGCAGAACGATCCCCGCAGCGGCGCTACGGGGAGAGGGGATTAGAGTTCCTGTTCGAACAGAACCAGAATCGCTTCGTGGAGATCTTTCACGGAGAAACCGCTAGCCGGTGTGGTGAAGATGGTGTCATCGCCGGCGATAGTCCCGAGGATACCCTCTGTTTTACCCAGCGAGTCCAGCATGCGGGCAATCAGCTGCGCGGCACCCGGGCTTGTGTGGATCACCACGACGGCGTCGTTATGATCGATATCCAGAACCAGATTCTTGAGCGGGCTTGAGGTGGTCGGCACGCCAAGTTCTGCCGGCAGGCAATAGACCATCTCCATCTTGGCGTTACGGGTACGCACCGCCCCAAATTTCGTTAACATGCGGGAGACTTTCGACTGGTTGATGTTATCGAAGCCTTGTTCCTGCAGCGCCTGAACAATTTCTCCCTGAGAACTGAATTTCTCTTCTTTGAGTAGCGCCTTAAACGCCTTTACTAATTCTTCTTGCTTAGACGAGCTTCGCATAAGTCACCCGGAATATGACGATAGAAACAACATTATTATGCATGTGGATGAATTTTTATGCAAATTATCTACTCAGCGCCAGGCTGAAATAATGTTATGAAAGGGAGTGATTTTATCAGATTTCGTTATCAGAAAACATGCCTGGGTCACGCCGCGCAAATAAGCTTAAAAGTAAATTAAATGTTATCAAAATGATGTTGTTTTGGTGGCGGGGCAGGGTGTATTGTAACCACCTCTTAAAGCGTTGCCCTCTGTCGTCAGATAGTCTTCTGGTGAGAGATAAAGTCGCGTGACCTCAAATTCTTTAGCTACGAAAATTGTAATTATTTACTTGCTGAATTATGGTCGCCGCAACGGATTTACAGATACTTAAGTTAACCATAATAAGGAGTTTAGGATGAAAGTCGCAGTCCTCGGCGCTGCTGGTGGTATCGGCCAGGCGCTTGCCCTACTACTGAAAACCCAACTGCCTTCAGGCTCAGAACTCTCCCTGTACGATATTGCTCCGGTAACCCCAGGTGTGGCGGTTGACCTGAGCCACATCCCGACTGCTGTAAAAATCAAAGGCTTCTCCGGTGAAGATGCACGTCCTGCTCTGCAGGGTGCCGACGTGGTGCTGATTTCTGCAGGCGTGGCGCGTAAGCCAGGCATGGATCGTTCAGACCTGTTCAACGTCAACGCGGGCATCGTGAAAAACCTGGTGCAGCAGATTGCAGAAATCTGCCCGAAAGCATGCATCGGCATCATCACTAACCCGGTGAACACCACCGTGGCTATCGCGGCAGAAGTGCTGAAGAAAGCGGGTGTTTACGACAAAAACAAACTGTTCGGCGTAACCACGCTGGATATCATCCGTTCAAACACCTTTGTTGCTGAGCTGAAAGGCAAACAGCCAACAGAAGTGGAAGTTCCTGTCATCGGCGGTCACTCTGGCGTCACCATCCTGCCTCTGCTGTCGCAGATCCCAGGCGTGAGCTTCACCGAGCAGGAAGTGGCTGATCTGACTAAACGCATCCAGAACGCAGGCACCGAAGTGGTGGAAGCGAAGGCGGGTGGCGGTTCTGCGACCCTGTCTATGGGCCAGGCGGCTGCGCGTTTTGGTCTGTCACTGGTTCGCGCTCTGCAGGGCGAGAAAGGCGTTGTTGAATGCGCTTACGTTGAAGGCGATGGCGAACACGCTCGCTTCTTCTCTCAGCCGCTGCTGCTGGGTAAAAACGGTATCGAAGAGCGTAAATCCATTGGTACGCTGAGCGCGTTTGAACAACACGCGATGGAAGGCATGCTGGATACGCTGAAGAAAGATATCACCCTGGGCGAAGAGTTCGTTAACAAGTAATACGAACCGTCTCCCGGTAAAAAAAACGGAGCTTATCGCTCCGTTTTTTTATGCCTGTCAGTTAGTGGCCGGGTATTCCTGAATCGTTACGTGCAGCGTCAGTTTCTTATCGTTGCGCATGACCTCTACAGGGATGATAGAACCCGGGCGAATTTCTGCCACCTGATCCATCGTCTCCAGCGCAGAGACCGCTGGCGTGCCGTTGACCGACACAATGACATCGTTTACCTGAATCCCCGCGTTAGCCGCCGGACCACCCGGTGCCACCTCGTTAACCACGATGCCCTGAATCTGATCGATACCGCCGCCCTGGGTATGCATCGGTGCAATTTCGCGCCCGCCGATACCGATATAGCCGCGGATCACGCGTCCGTCGCGGATCAGTTTATCCATAATTTTGGTCGCCAGCTGGAACGGAATGGCAAAGCCGATCCCTTCCGGCGTTTCACCGTCGTTACTTTTATCGAACGAGAGGGTATTGATACCCATCAGCTCGCCCAATGAGTTGACCAGCGCCCCGCCGGAGTTACCGTGGTTGATGGAGGCATCGGTTTGCAGGAAGTTCTGCCGCCCGGAGGGGTTCAAACCGATACGACCGGTCGCGCTGATTATCCCCTGGGTGATGGTCTGGCCCAGGTTGTAAGGGTTACCGATAGCCAGTACGACGTCACCAATATGCGGGGTACGTTTACGGTTGATCGGGATGACCGGCAAACCGCCCGCGGCATTAATTTTCAGAACGGCCAGGTCGGTCAGGCTGTCAGAACCAACGAGTAACGCCTCAAACACGCGGCCATCCTGCAGGGCGACGATGATCTGGTCGGCATCGTTAATCACGTGCTTGTTGGTAATAATGTAGCCGCGCTCGTCCATGATCACGCCGGAGCCGAGGGTACGGATCTCCAGCTGGTTATGGGCTGAGGTATTAAGGCCTCGGTTATAGACGTTAACCACGGCAGGTGCGGCACGGCGAACGGCCTGGTTATAGGTGGCCGGCGTTTCATCCGTGCTATCGAACTGGGGAGCCGACAGTTTATTGAACTGACGTAAAGACGGCAGCGCCAGCAGCAGCAGGCCAGCGACAATCAAACCGATGACAGTAGAACGTAAGAGCTTTAAAAGCATGATGCGCGTGTCGTTAAAAAAGGAACGATTTGCAGCATAACATGAGTTATCCGGACATCACACGCAGCGGTGATGTCCGGATCGCAAATGCTTAGCGCAACAGAATATAGATGGACTCATTGCCACGCATGACCTGCAGGGCAATAACCGCCGGTTTACTTTCCAGCACCTTGCGCAGTTCGGCAATAGACTGCACGCGGTTGCGGTTGACACCGATGATCACGTCATCCTGATGCAATCCGGCCTGTGCGGCAGGGCTACTCTTCTCGACGGTATCGATGCTAATGCCTTTCGTGCCGTCCTTCAGCTGCCCGTCGCTCAACGTAGCCCCCTGTAGCGCCGGGGCGATAAGCTCCGCACTGGCCGAGGAAGAGGTGCTCTTATCCAGCGTCACTTCAACATCAAGCGGCTTGCCGTCACGTATCAGGCCCAGCTTCACTTTGGCGCCAGGTTCCGTCGTGGCAATCCGTGAACGCAGTTCTGCAAAGCTGTTCAGCGGTTTGTCGTTCAGGCTGACGATCACATCCCCTGATTTCACGCCCGCTTTTGCCGAGCCGGAGTTTGGCAGCACTTCACTGACAAACGCCCCGCGCTGTACGTTGATATTGAACGCTTTTGCGATATCCGCGCTCATCTCCATACCTTTAATACCCAGCAGCCCGCGTTTGATTTCACCGAACTGGATCAGCTGCTGCGCCAGGGTTTTGGCCATATTGCTGGGGATAGCAAAACCAATCCCGATGCTGCCGCCGCCAGGGGCCAGAATAGCCGTGTTAATCCCGATCAGCTCGCCGTTAAGGTTAAGCAATGCTCCGCCGGAGTTACCACGGTTGATTGAGGCATCGGTCTGGATAAAGTTTTCCAGTCCTTCCAGATTGAGGCCGCTGCGCCCGAGCGCCGAGACGATCCCGGAGGTGGCGGTCTGCCCTAAACCAAAGGGGTTGCCCACGGCGACGGCAAAATCGCCGACGCGCAGTTTGTCGGAATCCGCTATGGCAATCTGGGTCAGGTTGCTTGGGTTTTGTACCTGCAGCAGAGCGATGTCGCTCTGGTCATCGCCGCCGATCAGTTTGGCATCAAATTCACGGCCATCGTTCAGCTGGACGCTGATCTTATCGGCCTGGCTGATGACGTGATTGTTGGTCAGGATATAGCCTTTTGCCGCATCAATAATGACGCCAGAGCCCAGGCCTTCAAAAGGCTGCGCCTGCTGGTCCGGAGACTCATCGCCAAAATATTTTTTCAGTTCTTCAGGGACGCGTTGGCTTTGTACTGCGGTGCCCTCAACCTGAACGCTGACGACCGCAGGCAACACTTTTTCCAGCATTGGCGCGAGGCTTGGAATGGCCGCCTGGCCAGGCACCTGGGAAGGAATGGCGGCGAATACAGGGACGGACGCCGAGAGAGATAACCCGACACTTAACGCGATAGCGCTCAACAGCTGGTTTTTTTTCTTCATCGATGTTGACTCTCGTAACCTGGAATAAAGGAAAAACGGCCCTAAAAACACGTTGATGTTATTGAATTTTAAACCGCTGAACAATGAGGTATGTAACTAAATGATAGCTGGGGTCATCAAGAAAGGACGGGCGCAATCGCTGCGCCCGTAAAATAATTTCAGGTTGTGCGATTAATCGCGTTTTACACCGCCGCGCAGCAGGCCGGACGCGCCATCGGAATAGTCGCGAGGCATCTGAACGGGCGCCTGATCGTTACCGGCTTCAGAGTCAGCCAGACGGTTGCGGAACGGGTTGGTTTCCGCGGTCATTTCCGGCAGCAGGCTGCTGGAGCTTTTTGCCATATGTTGATACAGCTGACGATAGTCGGTTGCCATGTTGTCCAGCAGCTCGGCGCTACGGGCAAAATGGCTGACCAGCTCTTCGCGATACTCTTCCAGCTCGGCTTTGTTCTTTTCCAGTTCGTACTGCAGTGACTGCTGCTGACGCAATTTGCGATTACCGAAACGCATGGCCACAGCACCAATGACGATGCCGACGACTAAACCGATTAGCGCATATTCCCAGGTCATGAACTTCTCCCGTTGTCTTGTTGTTCCGTAGGGTGTTGGCTCGGCTCCTGCCTGTGCCTGATAATGCCACTATAACCGCTATTTCTGCAGAAGTGGAATCCTGACGTATCATCGCGTAGTGTAGAACGGCCTTTTTTTCATCAGTCACGTCTGCTGGTGAGCGTTAATTGAAGGAATAACAATAAGATTATGCAAAACCTGTCCCCTGCATCGCGATATCAACTGGCCCTTAACGAGGGCACTCATCAGCCTGATGACGTTCAACGTGAGGCGGTAAACCGCCTGGAGATGATTTACCAGGAGCTCACGGCAAAACCCGCTGAAGTCGAACAGAACGGTGGGTTAAAGGCGGCATTTGGGCGCTTGCTCGGTAAAAAAGCGCCACAGGCTCACGCGCCGGTGCGCGGTTTATATATGTGGGGCGGGGTCGGTCGCGGAAAAACCTGGCTGATGGACCTGTTTTATATGAGCCTGCCTGGCGCACGTAAGCAGCGTCTGCACTTCCATCGTTTTATGCTGCGGGTGCATGAAGAGCTGACCGCACTGCAGGGCAAGAGCGATCCGCTGGAGATTGTGGCCGACAGGTTCAAAGCTGAAACGGACGTGCTCTGCTTCGATGAGTTTTTTGTGTCTGACATCACCGATGCCATGCTGCTAGGCGGCCTGATGAAAGCGCTATTTGCCCGCGGGATCACGCTGGTGGCCACGTCGAATATCCCGCCGGATGAGCTCTATCGTAACGGCCTGCAGCGGGCACGCTTCCTGCCCGCCATCGATGCCATCAAGCAGCACTGCGACATCATGAACGTCGATGCCGGTGTCGATTATCGTCTGCGCACGCTGACCCAGGCGCATCTGTGGCTTTCGCCGTTAAATGCAGAGACCACCCGCGAGATGGATACACTCTGGCTGGCGCTGGCGGGAGCAAAACGCGAGCACGCCCCGGAACTCGAGATTAATCATCGACCGCTGCCCACACTCGGCGTCGAAAACCAAACGCTGGCGGTCTCCTTTACGACGCTCTGCGTGGATGCCCGCAGCCAGCACGACTACATTGCGCTTTCGCGTCTGTTCCACACCGTGATGGTGCTGGACGTGCCGGTGATGACGCGGCTGATGGAGAGCGAAGCACGGCGCTTCATTGCGCTGGTGGACGAGTTTTATGAGCGCCACGTCAAGCTGGTGGTCAGCGCCGAGGTACCTTTATATGAGATTTACCAGGGCGAGCGGCTGAAGTTTGAGTTCCAGCGCTGCCTGTCGCGCCTGCAGGAGATGCAGAGCGAAGAATACCTGAAGCTGGAACATATGCCATAAATGCCCCTCTCTCCCTGTGGGAGAGGGGCTGGGGGTGAGGGCACCAGACCGCACAATACTCACCCCCGAAAAACCCATTCCAAAACGCATTTAAGGGTCGATCTTTGACCTCAACTTCTCTATAATCTTGCGACCCCACGTTACGAGAAGGTTTTTTTCCCAAAACTTTCTATGTGTCGGCATGTGCTATTCGAAGGGGTAGGTTTGCCGGACTTTGTCGTGTGAGCCTCAACTGACTAAACGTTTGGGTGTTCACCAACGTGTAACTTATTTATTTGGGTAAGCTTTTAATGAAAACTTTTACAGCTAAACCAGAAACCGTACAGCGCGACTGGTATGTTGTTGACGCGACCGGTAAAACTCTGGGCCGTCTGGCTACTGAACTGGCTCGTCGCCTGCGCGGTAAGCATAAAGCGGAATACACTCCGCACGTTGATACCGGTGATTACATCATCGTTCTGAACGCTGATAAAGTTGCTGTAACCGGCAACAAGCGTACTGACAAAGTGTACTATCACCACACCGGCCACATCGGTGGTATCAAAGAAGCGACCTTTGAAGAGATGATTGCCCGCCGTCCTGAGCGTGTGATTGAAATCGCGGTTAAAGGCATGCTGCCAAAAGGCCCGCTGGGTCGTGCTATGTTCCGTAAACTGAAAGTTTACGCAGGCAACGAGCACAACCACGCGGCACAGCAACCGCAAGTTCTTGACATCTAATCGGGATTATAGGCAATGGCTGAAAATCAATACTACGGCACTGGTCGCCGCAAAAGTTCCGCAGCTCGCGTTTTCATCAAACCGGGCAGTGGTAAAATCGTAATCAACCAGCGTTCTCTGGAACAATACTTCGGTCGCGAAACTGCCCGCATGGTAGTTCGCCAGCCGCTGGAACTGGTTGATATGGTAGAAAAACTGGATCTGTACATCACCGTTAAAGGTGGTGGTATCTCCGGTCAGGCAGGTGCGATCCGTCACGGTATCACCCGCGCTCTGATGGAGTACGACGAATCCCTGCGTTCTGAACTGCGTAAAGCTGGCTTCGTTACTCGTGACGCGCGTCAGGTTGAACGTAAGAAAGTGGGTCTGCGTAAAGCACGTCGTCGTCCACAGTTCTCCAAACGTTAATCCATTCTGCTTACGCAGAACGATTGGCGAAAAACCCGCTTCGGCGGGTTTTTTTATGGATAATGCGCAGGTTATCCACAATATCCATGCATATATCTTCTCTTTTTCCACATTTCCAGAATCCCCTCACCACAAAGCCATCAAAATCTGGTAAACTATCATCCAATTTTCTGCCCAAATATCGGTGAATACTCGATTTTTGTTCGTTTCTTGAACAATGTGTTTTCTCTGGGATGGGCGATACAACATCTGGCTGGCCCCTGTTGGGCTGGTAGCAGTAAAAATTCTGAATATACCTGGAGGTTTTCATGGCTGTCGCTGCCAACAAACGTTCGGTAATGACGCTGTTTTCTGGTCCTACTGACATTTATAGCCATCAGGTTCGTATCGTGCTGGCCGAGAAGGGTGTCAGTTTTGAGATCGAGCATGTGGAAAAGGATAACCCGCCTCAGGATCTGATCGATCTCAACCCGAGCCAAAGCGTACCGACGCTGGTGGATCGCGAGCTGACCCTGTGGGAATCCCGTATCATTATGGAATATCTGGATGAGCGTTTCCCGCATCCGCCACTGATGCCTGTTTACCCTGTCGCGCGTGGTGAAAGCCGCCTGTACATGCAGCGTATCGAAAAAGACTGGTACTCGCTGATGAACGTTATCGTCAGCGGTTCCGCTTCTGAAGCCGACGCTGCGCGTAAGCAACTGCGTGAAGAGCTGCTGGCTATCGCCCCGGTGTTTGGTCAGAAACCATTCTTCCTGAGCGATGAGTTCAGCCTGGTGGATTGCTACCTGGCACCGCTGCTGTGGCGTCTGCCAACCCTGGGCGTAGAGTTCAGCGGTCCTGGCGCGAAAGAGCTGAAGGGCTATATGACTCGCGTATTTGAACGCGACTCTTTCCTGGCATCTTTAACTGAACCGGAACGTGAAATGCGTCTCGGCCGAGGCTAATGACTGTGGAAATGTCACAACTTACCCCACGCCGTCCGTATCTGCTGCGCGCCTTCTATGAATGGCTGCTGGATAACCAGCTCACGCCGCACCTGGTTGTGGATGTGACGTTGCCGGGCGTGCTGGTTCCAATGGAATACGCGCGTGACGGACAGATCGTACTGAACATTGCGCCGCGTGCGGTGGGTAACCTGGAGCTGGCTAACGATGAAGTGCGCTTCAACGCGCGTTTCGGCGGCGTGCCGCGTCAGGTTTCCGTGCCGCTGGCAGCCGTGCTGGCTATCTACGCGCGTGAAAACGGTGCGGGTACCATGTTCGAGCCGGAAGCGGCGTATGATGAAGATGTTGCCAGCCTGAATGATGACAACGCATCCGATGAGCGCGAAAGCGACACGGTGATGTCACTTATTGATGGCGATAAACCCGATCGTCACGACGACAATGACCCTGATGACGATCCGCCTCCGCGCGGTGGTCGTCCGGCTCTTCGCGTCGTGAAATAAAAAACAGGCCCAATCGGGCCTGTTTTTTTTACACTTCCAGGTAATTCAGGATCCCATCAGCCGCCTTACGGCCTTCGGCAATCGCTGTTACCACCAGGTCAGAACCACGAACGATATCGCCACCGGCGAAGATTTTCGGGTTGCTGGTCTGGAATGCGTTGTCGCTGCCTTCTGGCGCAATCACGCGGCCCTGCGAATCCAGCTCAACGCTGTGCTTCGCCAGCCATTCCATGCTGTGAGGACGGAAACCGAACGCCATCACCACGGCATCGGCCGGGATCACGTGCTCAGAACCGGCGACGATCTCGGCGCGACGACGGCCCTTCGCATCCGGTGCGCCCATCTCAGTGCGCGCCATCTTCACGCCGCTCACTTTACCGTTGGCATTCACTTCAATACCCAGAGGCTGGATGTTGAACTGGAACTCCACGCCCTCTTCACGCGCGTTTTTCACTTCGCGCTTAGAGCCCGGCATGTTCTCTTCGTCACGACGATAGGCGCAGATCACGTGTGCCGCATTCTGACGAATGGAGGTACGCACGCAGTCCATCGCGGTATCACCGCCGCCCAGCACCACCACGCGTTTGCCTTCCATGCTGACGAACGGCTCATCTGCGGTTTCGCCGTAGCCCATGATCTGCTTGGTGTTGGCAATCAGGAACGGCAGCGCGTCAAACACGCCCGGCGCATCTTCGTTCTCCAGACCGCCGCGCATGGACTGATAGGTGCCCACGCCGAGGAACACGGCGTCGTAATCCTTCAGCAGGTCGTCGAGCTGCACGTCGCGACCCACTTCCACGTTCAGTTTGAACTCAATGCCCATGCCGGTGAAGATTTCACGGCGACGGGTCATAACCTCTTTTTCCAGCTTGAAGGCCGGGATACCGAAGGTCAGCAGACCGCCGATTTCCGGATGACGATCAAAGACCACCGCCTTCACGCCGTTGCGGGTCAGGACGTCTGCACAGGCCAGGCCCGCCGGGCCCGCGCCGATGATGGCCACGCGCTTGTCGGTTTGCTTCACGCCGGTCATATCCGGACGCCAGCCCATCTCGAACGCTTTATCGTTGATATAGCGCTCGATGTTGCCGATGGTCACCGCACCGAACTCGTCGTTCAGCGTACAGGAGCCTTCGCACAGACGGTCCTGAGGACACACGCGGCCGCACACTTCCGGCAGGGTGTTGGTCTGGTGAGACAGCTCGGCGGCTTCAAAAATACGTCCTTCGTTGGCCAGCTTCAGCCAGTTCGGGATGTAGTTGTGTACCGGACATTTCCATTCGCAGTAAGGGTTACCGCAGGACAGGCAGCGGTCTGCCTGTGCCTTGGCCTGGCCTTCTGAAAACGGCTCGTAGATTTCAACAAATTCAATTTTGCGGATCTTCAGCGGTTTCTTTGGCGGATCAACACGCTGCAGGTCGATAAACTGGTATACGTTCTGGCTCATCTGAATTCCTTACTGCGCCTGCACGCGCAGCTCTGCTGCGCTACGACTACGGTGACCCAACAGGGCTTTAACATCGCTGGACTTCGGCTTAACCAGCGCGAATTTCGCAGAGAACGCCGGCCAGTTCGCCAGGATCTCTTCGCCGCGCGAAGAACCGGTATGCTGCACGTGCTCGGTAATCAAGCCGCGCAGGTGTTCTTCATGGATAGCCAGCGTATCAACGTCCAGCACTTCCACCAGCTCCGGGTTCACGCGTTTGCGGAACTCACCGTCTTCATCCAGGACGTACGCAAAACCGCCCGTCATGCCCGCGCCGAAGTTCACGCCGGTTTTACCCAGAACGCAAACAATCCCGCCCGTCATGTATTCACAACCGTTATCGCCAATGCCTTCCACCACGGTGATAGCACCGGAGTTACGCACCGCAAAACGCTCGCCCGCACGGCCTGCTGCGAACAGACGACCGCCGGTCGCGCCGTACAGGCAGGTGTTACCGATGATGCTGGCTTCATGGCTGCGGAAGGCTGAGCCGACCGGAGGACGCACCGCCAGCAGACCGCCCGCCATGCCTTTACCGACGTAGTCGTTGGCATCCCCGGTCAGGTACAGCTCAACGCCGCCTGCGTTCCATACGCCGAAGCTCTGACCCGCGGTACCGCTGAAATGCGCGGTAATCGGATCCGCTGCCAGCCCCTGGTCACCGTGCGTCTGCGCGATGTAGCCGGAAAGGGAGGCACCCACGGAGCGGTCGGTGTTGCGGATATCAAACCAGAACGTTTTGCTCTGCTTGTCGTCCACGTACGGTTTCGCCTGCTGCAACAGCTGCGCGTTCAGCACGCCGTTATCGAACGGCGGGTTGTTCTCGGTACAGTAGACCGCTTTGCCCGGGTGCGGCTGCGCGGTTTCCAGCAGCTTGCTCAGCTCCAGCTTCTGCTGCTTCGCCGTGAAGCCTTCCAGCTCTTTCAGCAGGTCGGTACGGCCAATCAGGTCCACCAGGCGTTTCACGCCCAGCTGCGCCATCAGCTCGCGGGTTTCGCGGGCGATGAACTCAAAGTAGTTGGTCACTTTGAACGGCAGACCGTGATAGTGGTTCTTACGCAGCTTCTCGTCCTGGGTAGCAACGCCGGTTGCGCAGTTGTTCAGATGGCAAATACGCAGGTATTTACAGCCGAGCGCAACCATTGGGCCGGTACCGAAGCCGAAGCTTTCCGCGCCGAGGATCGCCGCTTTAATGATGTCGAGGCCCGTTTTCAGGCCGCCGTCCACCTGCAGACGGATCTTGTGACGCAGACCGTTAGCCACCAGCGCCTGCTGGGTTTCCACCAGGCCAAGCTCCCACGGACATCCCGCATATTTCACGGAGGAGAGCGGGCTTGCGCCGGTGCCGCCGTCGTAGCCGGCGATGGTGATGAGATCCGCATAGGCTTTCGCCACGCCGGTAGCGATGGTGCCGACGCCCGGTTCGGAAACCAGCTTCACGGAGATCATCGCCTTCGGGTTGACCTGCTTCAGGTCGAAAATCAGCTGCGCTAAGTCCTCGATAGAGTAGATATCGTGGTGTGGCGGCGGGGAGATCAGCGTCACGCCCGGCACGGAATAGCGCAGTTTGGCGATGTACGGGGTAACTTTATCACCCGGCAGCTGGCCGCCTTCGCCCGGTTTAGCACCCTGAGCGACTTTAATCTGGATTACGTCGGCGTTGACCAGGTACGCAGGCGTCACGCCAAAGCGACCGGATGCCACCTGCTTGATACGGGACACTTTGTTGGTGCCGTAACGCGCCGGATCTTCACCGCCTTCGCCGGAGTTGGAGTTGCCGCCGATGCTGTTCATGGCTTCCGCCAGCGCTTCATGGGCTTCCGGGCTCAGCGCGCCGATGGACATCGCTGCAGTATCGAAGCGTTTGAACAGTTCGGATGCAGGCTCAACCTCGTCAATGCTGACCGCTTCATCGCCCGGATTGAGGGCAATAAGGTCGCGCAGCGTTGCCGCCGGGCGGTTGTTTACCAGCTCAGCGTACTGCTGGTAATCACTGTATTCACCGCTCTGAACCGCCTGCTGCAGCGTGCGCACCACGTCCGGGTTATAGGCATGATACTCGCCGCCGTGAACGTATTTCAGCAGACCGCCCTGGTCCAGCGGCTTACGTGCCAGCCAGGCGCGTTTGGACAGGTTCACCAGATCCTGCTGGAAGTCAGCAAAACCGGCGCCGCCGATGCGGCTGACCACGCCCTGGAAGCAGAGGTTGGCGACCTCATCATGCAGGCCGACCGCTTCAAACAGCTTCGAACAGCGGTAGGAGGCAATGGTCGAGATGCCCATTTTGGACATGATCTTGTACAGACCTTTGTTGATGCCGTTACGGTAGTTCAGCATCACCGCGCGGTAATCTTTGTCGATCGCGCGGGTATCCACCAGGCGTGCCAGCGTTTCGTAGGCCAGGTACGGGTAGATCGCCGTCGCGCCGAAGCCTAACAGCACGGCAAAGTGGTGCGGGTCGCGGGCGCTTGCGGTTTCAACAATGATGTTGGCGTCGCAGCGCAGGCTCTTGTCGACCAGACGGGTCTGGATAGCGCCAACCGCCATCGGGGCAGGCACCGGCAGACGGTTTTTCGCGATATTACGGTCGGACAGCACCAGCAGAACGGTACCGTTACGCACCATCTGTTCGGCTTTGTCACACAGCGCATTCACCGTCTCTTCGAGGCTCGCTTCGGTCACGTCGAAGGTAATATCGAGCGTGTCGGCGCGGTAGTGCTCCTCTTTCATGGTGGTGAGCTGTTTGAAATCGGAGTACAGCAGGATCGGCGATTTAAAGGTCAGACGGTGCGCCTGGCCTTCTGCTTCGCAGAAAACGTTCATCTCGCGACCGATGCTGGTTGCCAGCGACATCACGTGCGCTTCGCGCAGCGGATCGATCGGCGGGTTGGTGACCTGTGCGAACTGCTGACGGAAGTAATCGTAAATGATGCGCGGCTGGCTGGAGAGGACGGCAAACGGGGTATCGTCCCCCATGGAGCCAACCGCTTCCTGACCGTTTTCACCCAGTACGCGAATAACAGAGTCCAGCTCTTCCGCGCTGTAGTTAAACTGTTTCTGGAAGCTCGCAAGCATATCGTCGTCCAGTTCGCGACGACCCACTTCTTCATCCGATAAATCTTCGAACGGCACGAGGCGACGCACGTTCTTCTCCATCCACTCTTTGTACGGATGGCGGCTTTTCAGATCGTGATCGGTTTCGGCTGAGTGCAGAATGCGCCCACCACGGGTGTCGATAACCATCAGCTCGCCCGGACCGACGCGGCCCTTCTCGACCACTTCGTCAGGCTGGTAATCCCAGATACCGACCTCAGAGGCGCAGGTGATGAGCTTGTCTTTGGTGATGACGTAGCGCGCCGGACGCAGACCGTTACGGTCCAGGTTACAGGCGGCGAAGCGGCCGTCGGACATGACGATGCCCGCCGGGCCGTCCCACGGCTCCATGTGCATGGAGTTAAAGTCGAAGAACGCGCGCAGCTCAGGGTCCATATCCGGATTGTTCTGCCAGGCCGGTGGCACAAGCAGACGCATGGCGCGCACGATGTCCATCCCGCCCGCCAGCAGCAGTTCCAGCATGTTATCCATGGAGCTGGAGTCAGAGCCGGTTTCGTTTACGAACGGCGCGGCATCGTGCAGGTCAGGGATCAGCGGCGTCTGGAACTTATAGGTACGGGCGCGGGCCCACTGGCGGTTACCGGTGATGGTGTTGATCTCGCCGTTGTGCGCCAGGTAGCGGAACGGCTGAGCCAGCGGCCAGCGTGGAACGGTGTTGGTGGAGAAGCGCTGGTGGAACAGGCAAATGGCCGATTCCAGACGCAGGTCCGCCAGGTCCAGGTAGAAGCGCGGCAGGTCAGCCGGCATACACAGACCTTTATAGATGTTCACCAGGTTAGAGAGGCTACAGACGTAGAACTCTTTATCGTCCTGGAGACGTTTTTCAATGCGGCGGCGGGCAATAAACAGACGGCGTTCCATATCACGCGGACGCCAGCCCGCAGGCGCGTTGACGAAAATCTGTTCAATACGAGGCAGCGAGGAGAGGGCGATTTCACCGAGCACCCCTTCGTTGGTTGGCACATTGCGCCAGCCGACAATCGACAGGGTTTCACGCTGAAGTTCTTCTTCGACGATGCGGCGTGAGGCGGCAGCCTTTTCAGGATCCTGGTTCAGGAACAGCATGCCGACAGCGTAGTTTTTGGCTAAACGCCAGCCGCGCTCTTCCGCCACGATGCGGAAGAAACGATCCGGTTTTTGCAGCAGCAGGCCGCAACCGTCGCCCGTTTTACCATCGGCAAGAATCGCGCCACGGTGCTGCATTCGGGCCAGTGCGTGAATAGCAGTACGCACTACCTTGTGGCTAGGTTCGCCTTCTATGTGGGCGATCAGGCCGAAACCACAGTTATCCTTCTCAAGGGATTTATCGTACAACATATCAGTGAACCTCCCCAGGCTCGTCGGGCTTCCCACTGAACTTTACCGTGGCGCACAGGCACAGAAAGAGCATGGCGACGGGGTTTGCGTTTCATACGCGGACCTCGCATTCGCCCTCTTTTTCATCCTTTCGCGCAGGTAAACAAGTTTGAGGACTTGCTTCAGAGGGAATCTCAATTACTGCATAAATATGATGAGCAGGCCGCTCATCCAGAAAGCTTCCAGCGGATTTCCAACTTATCGGGAATTGGTACACAGGTCAAATGGCAATCTTATTTATACAAAAATGTGCTAAAGAGAGTTTATCTAATTGTAATTAAAGGGTATTTAACTATTTTTACATTGATTGCATGCTCTGACAGGACGTAGCGGAGTGTGATCTGACTCACTATATGAAAGCGGTATTATCAATGTAGCGTGCTGAATAGCAGTTTTATAGCAGAATAATAATCTGGCATTGGTAGCAAACCCGCATAAACCCACTGTTTTTCAGTGGTGGCGCTATAAATGAAAAAAACAATCAGAACATAAGGAAAAGTAATCACGGGTAGCGTGAATGAAATTGCAGTAATCCTGAGTATTTATTCATATAGATAAAGGCCGTCCAGGGCGATTGATCCAGGTCATCGCCGACAGAGGCTAAAAGTGGCAGGCTTGTCCCCTTTCTCCGGGACGGTCTATCAGATTATGCAGTTACAGAAATTAGTCAATATGTTTGGTGGGGATCTTTTGCAGCGGTACGGGCAAAAGGTTCATAAGCTGACGCTGCACGGCGGGTTTAGCTGCCCGAATCGCGATGGCACCATCGGGCGCGGCGGCTGCACCTTCTGTAACGTTGCGTCCTTTGCTGACGAAGCCCAGCAGCATCACTCTATCGCTGAACAGCTTGCCCATCAGGCCAGCCTGGTGAACCGCGCTAAGCAGTATCTGGCCTATTTTCAGGCCTACACCAGCACGTGGGCGGAGGCGCAGGTGCTACGCTCTATGTATCAGCAGGCCGTCAGCCAGGCTAACATCGTTGGGCTGTGCGTGGGCACGCGCCCGGACTGCGTACCGGACGCGGTGTTGGACCTGCTCAGCGAGTACAAAGAACAAGGCTACGAGATCTGGCTGGAGCTGGGCTTGCAGACCGCACACGACAAAACCCTGCACCGTATTAACCGTGGCCATGATTTCGCCTGCTACCAGCGTACCACGCGGCTGGCCCGCGAGCGTGGGCTGAAGGTCTGTTCGCACCTGATTGTCGGCTTGCCGGGTGAAGGGCAGCAGCACGGCCTGGAGACGCTGGAAAAGGTGGCTGAGACCGGCGTGGACGGCATTAAGCTGCACCCGCTGCATATCGTTACGGGAAGCATTATGGCGAAAGCCTGGGAAGCGGGGCGGTTAAGCGGTATTGAGCTTGAAGACTATACGGTGACGGCGGGGGAGATGATTCGCCACACGCCGCCGGAAATTGTCTACCACCGCATCTCCGCCAGCGCCCGCCGTCCAACGCTTCTGGCACCGCTATGGTGTGAGAACCGCTGGACGGGGATGGTGGAAATCGACCGCTATCTGCAGGAGAACGGCGTGCAGGGTTCGGCGCTTGACCGCCCGTGGACTCCCCGTCTACCGGCGACGGCCACCTAACAGACTCCCCAGCATGCCGCGCACTATCTGATTGGTGACCTGTCGCGCCGCGCTTTTCGCCATGGTTTGTACCACGCCGTCGCGCTTGCCGCCGCGCGGCCCGGTGCTGCCGAACAGGATGTCTTTGAGCCCCCCGAGAATACCGTCATCCACGGCGACAGACTGCCCTTTAGCGGCAGGCGCATCCTGCGATTCGGTGGTCGCCTGCACCCCTTTTTGCAGCATCTCGAACGCGGACTCGCGATCCACCTCGTCTTCGTACTTCCCGTAAACCGGAGAGTGGTTAATCAGACCGTTACGTTCATCGTCGGTAACCGGCCCCATGCGCGAGCAGGGCGCGATCACCATGGCGCGTTCCACCACGGACGGGCTGCCCTTCGCATCAAGGAACGAGATCAGCGCTTCACCGGTGCCTAACGCCTGAATCGCCGCTTCGGTATCAAAGGCAGGATTGGCGCGCATGGTTTGCGCGGCGGCTTTCACCGCTTTCTGATCCTTCGGTGTAAAGGCGCGCAGGGCGTGCTGCACGCGGTTACCAAGCTGGCCGAGCACGTTATCCGGGATATCCGACGGGTTTTGTGAAACAAACCAGACGCCAACGCCTTTGGAGCGGATCAGGCGAATGACCTGTTCAATCTTATCCAGCAATACCTGCGGCGCGTCGCTAAACAGCAGGTGCGCTTCGTCAAAGAAGAAGACCAGCTTCGGTTTTTCCAGATCGCCCGCTTCGGGTAACTGTTCGTAGAGCTCAGAGAGCATCCACAGCAGGCTGGCGGCGTAGAGCTTTGGCATCTGATAGAGCTTCTCGGAGCTCAGAATGTTGATGATGCCTTTGCCGCTGCTGTCGGTGCGCATCCAGTCTTTGATATCCAGCATCGGCTCGCCGAAGAAGTGCTCGGCGCCCTGTTGTTCCAGCGTCAATAACCCGCGCTGAATGGCTCCCACCGAGGCGCTGCTGATATTGCCGTACTGGTTCTGGAAGGATTTGGCGTTATCGCCGATGTACTGGGTAATGGCGCGCAGATCTTTGAAATCAAGCAGCAGCAGCCCCTGATCGTCGGCAATGCGGAAGATAATATTCAGCACGCCGGACTGCACGTCGTTGAGGTTAAGCAGACGGGCCAGCAGCAGCGGGCCGAGATCGGAGACGGTAGCCCGCACCGGGTGGCCTTTCTCACCAAAAATATCCCACACTACCACCGGATTGTTATGCGGCGTCCAGTCCGTGATGCCAATATTCTTCAGCCGTTCGAGCAGTTTTTCAGAGGCCGTCCCTTCCTGAGCCACACCGGTTAAATCGCCTTTCACGTCAGCCATAAAGACCGGTACGCCAATCTCCGAAAGCGACTCCGCCAGCTTTTGCAGGGTGACGGTTTTCCCTGTCCCGGTCGCTCCGGTGATCAGACCGTGGCGGTTCGCCATCGCGGGCAGTAAATACAGCTCTTTTTCCAGCGTCCGGGCAATTAACAATGGTGTACTCATGATGCGCTTCCTCTCTTAGTCCTGGGTGGAGTATAGGCAACCTGACCGCAATTTGGTTGAGTAAATTCCTGACTTTGCGGCGCATTATCCAGCGCGGACTATGCTTTTGCATACGGTTCACAAAAATAGTGGGAAACGATGTCCAGATTCTTCTTTAACGATCGCAAACAGCTGGTCAACGATGCCATTGAAGGCATACTGCTTTCTGCGCCACACGCAAATCTCGTCAAACTTGATATCGATCCGGCCATCAGGATCGTCGCACGCGGAGACTGGGACAAAAGCCGCGTGGCGGTGATCTCCGGCGGCGGCTCAGGCCACGAACCCGCGCACGCCGGGTTTGTCGGCAAAGGGATGCTGACGGCGGCAGTGTGTGGCGATCTGTTCGCCTCGCCGAGCGTGGATGCGGTGCTGAACGCCATTGTGGCGGTCACGGGCGATCGCGGCTGTCTGCTGATCGTCAAAAACTACACCGGCGATCGCCTGAACTTTGGTCTGGCTGCAGAAAAGGCCAAACGCTACGGCCTCAAGGTGGAGATGGTGATCGTGGCGGACGATATCGCGCTGCCGGATAACAAACAGCCGCGCGGTATTGCCGGTACGGCGCTGGTGCATAAGATTGCGGGCTATGCGGCGGAGCACGGGAAATCGTTGAGCGAGGTGCGGGATATTGCGCAACAGGCCTGCGATAACCTGTGGAGCCTGGGCGTTGCGATGCAAACGTGCAACCTGCCGGGCAGCGACGAGGAAGAGGGGCGCATTAAGCAGGGCCATGTCGAGCTGGGGCTGGGCATACACGGCGAGCCCGGTGCTTCCGTTGTGGATACGCAGAACAGCAAAGCCATTATCGACACGCTGGTGACGCCGCTACGCGCGCAGGCGGGAGAAGGGCGCTTTGCGGTATTGATTAACAATCTCGGTGGCGTATCGGCGCTGGAGATGGCGCTGCTGACCAAAGAGCTGGCGCATTCGGCGCTTAAAAAGGAGATCGCGTACCTGATAGGCCCCGCGCCGCTGGTGAGCGCGCTGGACATGAAGGGCTTTTCGCTCACGCTGCTGAAGCTCAACGATTTCTTTGAAAAGGCGATTCACGCCGAGGTTGAAACGCTGGGCTGGCAGAAGCCCGTAGCGTTTGCGCCACTGCGCACCGTGGCGCATACCGCCATTCACGATCGCGTGGAATACACCCCGTCGGACAACCTGCGGGTGGGCGAATATGTCTCCACGGTGACCAGCACGCTGCTCCAGCTGGAAAACCGGCTGAACGCGCTGGATGCGAAAGTGGGCGACGGTGATACCGGCTCTACCTTTGCGCAAGGCGCGCGGGATATTGCGCAGCGTCTGGAGGATCGCAAGCTCCCGCTTGATAACCTATCGACGCTGCTGCTGGTGGGCGAGCGGCTGGCCACGGTGATGGGCGGATCGAGCGGGGTGCTGATGTCGATCTTCTTCACCGCGGCCGGGCAAAAGCTTCACGATGGTCAGCCGTTACCCGAAGCATTGCTCAGCGGGCTGGCGCAGATGAAGCAGTACGGCGGAGCAGATCTCGGCGATCGTACCCTGATCGACGCGCTGCAGCCGGCGCTGGAGGCGTTGCTGAAAGGCGATATCGAGGCAGCGGCGAAGGCAGCACAGCACGGTGCCGAAGCAACGGCGAAAATGGCGAAAGCCGGTGCGGGGCGCTCGTCGTATGTGAATAAAGAGAACCTGGATGGGGTAATGGATCCCGGTGCGGTCGCGGTGGCTGAGGTGTTTAAGGCCATGGTAGATGCAAAACGGTAACGACCGTTACCGTTTTTAGTGTGTGCGCCCTCTCCCTGTGGGAGAGGGTTGGGGTGAGGGCATCAGGCCGCACATTCCCCGGCAATGTCACATCAAAAATCCGCTTTCAACACCACGCGGTAGCGGGCTTTGCCGTCACGCACGTGCTGGATCGCTTCGTTGATTTTCGACATCGGATACAGTTCGGTGGTCGGGGCCACTTTGGTGCGTCCGGCAAACTTCATCAGCTTGCGCAACTCAAACGGCGTACCGGTCGCGGAGCCTGACACGCTGCGATCCCCGCCGATCAGGGTAAACGCCGGAACCGGCAGCGGCTTCATTACGGCACCGACGGTATGGAAGTTGCCGCCGTAGGCCAGCGCTTCAAAGTACGGCTGCCAGTCGAGATCCACGTTAACGGTGTTGATGATCAGGTCAAACTGCCCAGCCAGCGCGTTCAGTGCGTCAGGATCGCGGCTGTTCACGACTTTATCCGCACCCATCGCCAGCACTTCTTTCTCTTTCGCCGGGTTCGAGCTGAATGCCGTGACTTCACAGCCCATCGCGTGAAGCAGCTTGATAGCGATATGGCCCAGACCGCCAATACCAATCACGCCCACGCGGCTGGTGGCGGTGATATGGTGCATCAGCAGGGGTTTGAAGACGGTGATACCGCCGCACAGCAGCGGACCGGCGGATTCGATATCAATGCTGTCCGGCAGCGGGATGACCCATTGCCAGTCGGCGCGCAGTTTATCGGCGAAACCGCCCTTGTTCAGAATGGTGGGAACGGCGCCTTCGAGGCAGTTGATCTGATTGCCGCTGATACAGGCATCGCAGTGACCACAGCTGCGTGCCGTCCAGCCAATGCCCACGCGCTGGCCCACTTTCAGCCCTTTGTCCTGCGCGGCGCTACCGAGCGCCACGACGCGTCCAATGACTTCGTGCCCGGCAACCAGCGGATAGCTCGAGAAGCCCCATTCGTTGTCGATCATCGAGAGATCCGAGTGGCAGATCCCGCAGTAATCAACCTGTACTTCGACGTCTTCAGCTTTTAGTTCGCCCGCATCGTACTCGTACAGCTCAAGTTCTGCACCCGCCTGCGGTGCGGCGTAGCTTTTTATCTTCGACATCGTGTTTCCCCCGTAGTGGTGTGAACTGAGAGTGTAGAGCATTCAGTTTACAGCCGCTTAACAGAAGAGGGCAGGAACGAAACTTACAGACTTTTCAGCATTCTGACTTCGCAATCAACGTGGCCGGTACAGCCCAGCGGTGCATCGATATGCTCAAAGCCCAGATGTTCATACAGGCCGATGGCCTCTTTGAGGAAAGCGGTGGTTTCAAGGTAGCAGCGTGTAAAACCCTGCTTACGCGCGTGGTCCAGCGCAATCAGCGCCAGCTTTTTTGCCAGTCCTTGCCCGCGCGCCGTTGGCAGGAAATACATTTTCTGCAGCTCGCAGATATCCGGCTCGCTGCAGCTGAGGGGCGCCACGCCGCCACCGCCCACCACCCGGCCGTTCTGCTCGATTACCCAGTAGGCATGCCCTGGCTGGCTGTAGAGCTGGTAAAGCTCGTCCAGGTTCGGGTCCGCAACCGTGTAGCCTTTGTCAGCCGTCAGGCCATATTCGGCAGAAACGGTGCGGATTACGGCGGCGATAGCCGGATTATCCTGCTCAGTGATCCGACGCATCGTCGTCGCGACGGGGGTAATCACGCTCATAGCATTACTCATAACAAAAATTGACACATAACTGCTGTTAATAGCACCGCAGAAAGGGGAGTGCAAGCGAGGAGTTTTCAGGAAGGTTACCCCTTACGCCCTGAAGCGTAAGGGGTAAAAGCATTACAGGGCTGCGATAACCGCTTGCTGCTCAATCAGCTTGGTCTTCGCATCGGCGAAAGCAACCAGACGCTCACGCTCTTTCGCGATGACCGCTTCCGGCGCGCGGGCGACAAAGCCTTCGTTCGCCAGCTTGCTTTCGATTTTGCCAATTTCCACGTCGACTTTCGCCACTTCTTTCGCCAGACGAGCCAGCTCGGCGTCTTTGTCGATCAGGCCCGCCATTGGGATCAGCAGCTCGGCGCCGTCGATGATTTTGGTCACGGAAACCGGACCTTTATCATCCGCAGGCAGCACGGTGATGCTTTCCAGACGTGCCATGGTTTTCAGGAAAGTGTTGTTCTCGGTGACGCGACGAACGGCAGCCTCGCTGCAGCCACGAAGCAGCAGCTCCAGCGGTTTGCCAGGGGCGATGTTCATTTCAGCACGGATGTTACGTACCGCAACGATCGCCTGTTTCAGCCACTCGGTATCCGCGGACGCCGCTTCATCAACCTTGGCCGCATCGAATTCCGGGAACGGCTGCAGCATGATGGTATCGGCGTTGATGCCTGCAATCACCTTCACGCGCTGCCAGATAGTTTCGGTGATAAATGGAATGACCGGATGCGCCAGGCGCAGCAGACCTTCCAGAACGGTAATCAGCGTGTTGCGCGTGCCGCGCAGCTCCGCCTCAGTACCGCCGTTCATCACCGGCTTCGCCAGCTCCAGATACCAGTCGCAGAACTGGTTCCAGGTGAATTCATACAGGATGCCCGCCGCGATATCGAAGCGGTAGCTGTCCAGCGCCTCGCGGAAGGCTTTCACGGTCTGGTTGAATTCCGCCAGGATCCAGCGGTCTGCCAGAGACAGCTTCATCTCGCCGCCGTTGAAACCGCAGTCCTGATCTTCGGTGTTCATCAGCACGAAGCGGCTGGCGTTCCACAGCTTGTTACAGAAGTTACGGTAACCTTCCAGACGCTTCATGTCCCAGTTGATGTCACGACCGGTAGAGGCCAGCGCTGCCAGGGTGAAGCGCAGGGCATCGGTACCGTGAGACTCGATCCCGTTCGGGAACTGTTTCTCGGTGCGCTTGCGGATTTTCTCAGCCAGCTGCGGCTGCATCATGTTGCCGGTACGTTTTTCCAGCAGGTCTTCCAGAGAGATACCGTCAACCATGTCCAGCGGGTCAATAACGTTACCCTTGGACTTGGACATCTTCTGGCCTTCGTCGTCGCGGATCAGACCGGTCATGTAGACGGTATGGAACGGAACCTGCGGTTTGCCGTCTTCGTCTTTGATGAAGTGCATGGTCATCATGATCATGCGGGCAATCCAGAAGAAGATGATGTCGAAGCCGGAGACCATCACGCTGGTTGGGTGGAACTGACGCAGCGCGTCGGTGTTTTCCGGCCAGCCGAGGGTGGAGAAGGTCCACAGCGCGGAGGAGAACCAGGTGTCCAGCACGTCTTCGTCCTGACGCAGCGCAACGTCCGCGCTCAGGTTGTTTTCCTGACGGACTTCGTCTTCCGTACGGCCAACGTAGACGTTACCTTCGTTGTCGTACCACGCCGGAATACGGTGACCCCACCACAGCTGACGGGAGATACACCAGTCCTGAATGTCACGCATCCAGGAGAAGTACATGTTTTCGTACTGCTTCGGCACGAACTGAATGCTGCCGTTCTCAACCGCTTCAACAGCCGGTTTCGCCAGCACGTCGGCACGCACGTACCACTGGTCGGTCAGCATGGGCTCAATCACCACGCCGCCACGGTCGCCGTACGGCACGGTCAGATCGTGAGGTTTGATCTCTTCGAGCAGGCCGAGTGCGTCGACGGCAGCCACGATGGCTTTACGCGCGGCAAAGCGTTCCAGCTTCTGGAACTCCGCCGGGATCTCGCTGGAGTAAACGTCGGATTCGTTGCCTTTGGTGTCGTACACTTCTGCGCTTTCACGGATATCACCGTCAAAGGTCAGGATATTGATCATTGGCAGGGCGTGACGACGACCGACTTCATAGTCGTTGAAGTCGTGCGCAGGGGTGATTTTTACGCAGCCGGTGCCTTTTTCCATGTCGGCGTGTTCGTCGCCCACAATCGGAATACGGCGGTTTACCAGCGGCAGCACCACGAATTTGCCGATCAGGTCTTTATAACGCGGATCTTCCGGGTTAACGGCCACGCCGGTATCGCCCAGCAGGGTTTCCGGACGGGTGGTCGCGACCACCAGGTAATCTTTACCGTCGGCGGTTTTTGCGCCATCGGCCAGCGGATAGCGGATGTGCCACATGGAGCCTTTAGACTCGCGGTTTTCCACTTCCAGGTCAGAGATGGCGGTACGCAGTTTCGGATCCCAGTTTACCAGGCGTTTGCCGCGGTAAATCAGGTCTTCTTTGTACAGGCGGACGAAGACTTCTTTAACGGCGTTGGACAGGCCCTCATCCATGGTGAAGCGCTCGCGCTCCCAGTCCACAGAGTTGCCGAGACGGCGCATCTGACGGGTAATGGTGCCGCCGGATTCCGCCTTCCACTGCCAGATTTTGTCGATGAACGCGTCGCGACCGTAGTCGTGGCGGGTTTTTCCTTCTTCAGCGGCAATTTTACGCTCAACCACCATCTGGGTCGCGATACCCGCGTGGTCAGTCCCCGCCTGCCACAGGGTGTTTTTACCCTGCATGCGCTGGTAGCGGATCATGGTGTCCATGATGGTCTGCTGGAAAGCATGACCCATATGCAAACTGCCGGTGACGTTCGGCGGCGGGATCATGATGCAGAAGGACTCTTTGCTTTCGTCGCCGTTAGGCTTGAAATAGCCCTGCTGTTCCCAGTGCTCGTAAAGCGGCTGTTCGATATCGCGTGGGTTATATGTCTTTTCCATTATTTCCAGGTTGCCGTATTCAGGTTAAAACCAGCCAGGCGGTACGCTTTATAGCGTTCGCGCGCCAGTTGTTTCAAAGATTCTTCGTAAGGGACAAAGTCTACCACTTCTGTGAAAGCGGTGGCAAAATCTGCAAAATCTATCCGCAGACTAATCAGAATATCGCGCGCGCTGCTGTTGCGCTTTTGCGGCCAGGCAATTTCAACCGGTGCTCCACCGCGCGGGCCTTCGCCCGACAGGTTATGCGGCACAAAACTCTCCGGCGGGCGCGCCCACAGCGCCTCATCAAGGCGAATGGCCTGCTGTTCATCTTCACAGGCAATCAGAACGCGTTTACCTGCGCGCCAACGTTCTGCGGCAATTTCACACACCAGCTGTTCGACGGCGCTGAGGCCATCCTGATGGGTGTCGTTGTCCAGAAGGTAGAACGTTGCATTCTTCATATATGGGGCTTCTTGTCGTGGATTTAAATGCAAAGCCGGGTGGCGCTACGCTTCCCCGGCCTACGGTTGAGTGACGTTGTAGGCCGGGTAAGGCGAAGCCGCCACCCGGCGTTTTACATCACTCGTCGCCGTTAAAACCCGCACGATTGAGCAGGAACTGCGACAGCAGCGCCACTGGACGACCGGTTGCGCCTTTGGCTTTACCGGAACGCCATGCGGTGCCCGCGATATCCAGGTGCGCCCAGTTGTACTTGCGGGTGAAGCGTGCCAGGAAGCAGCCCGCGGTAATCGCACCGCCAGGACGTCCGCCAATGTTC
This sequence comes from Enterobacter sp. AG326, assembly GCF_004362415.1. Classification (NCBI taxonomy): domain Bacteria; kingdom Pseudomonadati; phylum Pseudomonadota; class Gammaproteobacteria; order Enterobacterales; family Enterobacteriaceae; genus Enterobacter; species Enterobacter sp. AG326. The sequence goes on from NZ_SNXG01000003.1 coordinate 68,769, forward strand.
GCCATATCCGCAAAGTTGGACTCCAGCTGATCCTGATACTCGTCACCCAGCGGCAGACGCCATGCGCGGTCCCCGGCCTGCTCTGAGGCACCAATAAGCTCGTGCGCCAGCGGATTGTGGTTCGACATCAGGCCGGTGATGTGGTGGCCCAGCGCAATCACGCAGGCACCGGTGAGGGTGGCGACGTCAATTACCGCTTCAGGCTCGAAGCGCTCAACGTAGGTCAGCACGTCACACAGCACCAGACGGCCTTCGGCGTCGGTGTTCAGCACTTCAACGGTCTGGCCGGACATGGTGGTCAGAACGTCACCTGGACGATAGGCGCGCCCGCCAGGCATGTTTTCGCAGCCCGCCAGAACGCCGATCACGTTGATAGGCAACTGTAGTTCCGCGACCATGCGCATCACGCCGTAAACCGCCGCCGCGCCGCACATGTCGTACTTCATCTCATCCATGCCTTCGGCAGGCTTGATGGAGATACCGCCGGAGTCGAAGGTGAGGCCTTTACCGACGAGCACAATCGGGCGCGCGTCTTCGGACGGATTGCCTTTGTACTCGATGACGGACATCAGGGATTCGTTCTGCGAGCCGTTACCGACCGCCAGGTAAGAGTGCATGCCCAGCTCTTTCATCTGCTGTTCGCCGATGACGCGGGTAATGACGTTTTTGCTGTAGGCGTCGGCCAGCTGACGCGCCTGAGAGGCCAGGTACGCCGCGTTACAGATGTTAGGCGGCATGTTGCCGAGATCTTTGGCCGCTTTAATGCCGGCTGCGATCGCCAGACCGTGCTGGATCGCGCGTTCGCCGCTGGTCAGCTCGCGACGGGTTGGCACGTTAAAGACCATTTTACGCAGCGGACGACGCGGCTCGCTTTTATTAGTCTTCAGCTGATCGAAGCTGTACAGGCTCTCTTTTGCCGTTTCAACCGCCTGACGCACTTTCCAGTAGGTGTTACGCCCTTTAACGTGCAGTTCCGTCAGGAAGCAGACGGCTTCCATTGAGCCGGTATCATTCAGCGTATTGATTGTTTTCTGAATCACCTGCTTATACTGACGTTCATCAAGCTCGCGTTCTTTGCCGCAGCCAATCAGCAGAATACGTTCTGACAGCACGTTCGGAACATGGTGCAGTAACAGCGTCTGCCCAGGTTTGCCTTCCAGTTCGCCACGGCGCAGCAGGGCGCTAATATAGCCGTCACTGATTTTATCGAGTTGCTCGGCGATCGGGGAGAGTCGGCGTGGTTCAAAGACGCCCACAACGATGCAGGCACTCCGCTGTTTCTCCGGGCTACCGCTTTTTACACTGAACTCCATGCACTACGCTCCTGAATCTTAAAGACAACGGCGGCAGCTACGGATAGAATTGAAACCTTTCGTAACTCATGTCCGCTGTTGTGGTGACTTCGTGTTAATCTTACGTTACTACGGTTTCGACACGTCAGAAAAAGTCCTGAAGCGTGAATCCGCCGGATGTTTTAATCTTAGCGATGATTTCGACGACTCAAGAGAATAAATGACGTTTAAGCCATGAAACAAGCGAAATTCCTGCAAAGAGACGGGTTTTTACGGGCGTATTTAAAGTGATAATCATAAGATATCTGGTGCGGGAGACGCTCAAAAGCCAACTGGCGATCCTCTTCATCCTGCTGCTGATTTTTTTCTGTCAGAAGCTGGTTAAGATCCTCGGTGCGGCCGTTGACGGCGAAATTCCAACTAATCTGGTGCTTTCCCTGCTTGGTTTAGGGATCCCGGAAATGGCGCAGCTCATCCTGCCGCTAAGTCTTTTCCTTGGCCTGCTCATGACGCTTGGGAAACTCTACACCGAGAGTGAAATCACGGTGATGCATGCCTGTGGCCTGAGCAAAGCGGTACTGGTGAAAGCGGCCATGATACTGGCGCTGTTCACGGGTATTGTCGCGGCGGTGAATGTGATGTGGGCGGGTCCCATGTCTTCCCGTCATCAGGACGAAGTGCTGGCCGAAGCGAAAGCCAACCCCGGCATGGCAGCCTTAGCTCAGGGTCAGTTCCAGCAGGCGACCGACGGCAACTCCGTGCTGTTTATTGAGAGCGTTGACGGCAGTAAATTCAACGACGTATTCCTGGCGCAGTTACGTCCCAAAGGTAACGCGCGTCCTTCCGTGGTGGTTGCAGACTCCGGTCAGCTTGCTCAGCGCAAAGATGGTTCTCAGATCGTGACGCTGAACAAAGGCACCCGTTTCGAAGGCACCGCGATGCTGCGCGACTTCCGTATTACGGATTTCCAGAACTATCAGGCCATTATCGGCCACCAGGCGGTGGCGCTCGATCCAACGGATACCGAGCAAATGGACATGCGCACCCTGTGGAATACCGATACCGACAGAGCGCGCGCTGAGTTCCACTGGCGTATTACGCTTGTATTCACCGTGTTTATGATGGCGCTGATTGTCGTTCCGCTGAGCGTGGTGAACCCGCGCCAGGGACGCGTGCTCTCTATGCTGCCGGCGATGCTGCTTTACCTGATCTATTTCCTGCTGCAAACCTCGATTCGTTCTAACGGCGCGAAGGGTAAGCTGGACCCTATGGTCTGGACATGGTTCGTCAACAGCCTGTACATCTTACTGGCGCTGGGATTAAACCTGTGGGATACGGTGCCTGTGCGCCGCATACGTGCCCGATTCTCGCGTAAAGGAGCCATCTAATGCAGGCGTTTGGCGTTCTTGATCGCTATATCGGTAAAACCATTTTTACCACCATCATGATGACGTTGTTCATGCTGGTGTCGCTCTCCGGCATTATCAAATTTGTCGATCAGCTGAAAAAAGCCGGGCAGGGGAGCTATGACGCGATGGGCGCGGGGATGTATACCCTGCTCAGCGTGCCGAAAGATGTACAGATTTTCTTCCCGATGGCGGCCCTGCTGGGCGCGTTGCTGGGGCTGGGAATGCTGGCGCAGCGCAGCGAGCTGGTCGTTATGCAGGCCTCGGGCTTTACCCGCATGCAGGTTGCGCTGTCGGTCATGAAAACCGCGATCCCACTGGTGCTGTTGACCATGGCGATCGGCGAGTGGGTCGCGCCGCAGGGCGAACAGATGGCGCGTAACTACCGTGCCCAGGCCATGTATGGCGGTTCACTGCTCTCGACTCAACAAGGTTTATGGGCGAAAGACGGTAAAAACTTCGTCTACATCGAACGGGTGAAGGGGAATGATGAACTGGGTGGGGTGAGCATCTATGCTTTCGATGACCAGCGCCGTCTGGAGTCAGTCCGCCACGCCTCTTCGGCGAAATTTGACGCCGAGCATAAACAGTGGCGTTTGTCCCAGGTCGATGAGTCTGACCTGACCGATCCGAAACAGATCGCCGGTTCTCAGACGGTAACCGGGACGTGGAAGACCAACCTGACGCCCGATAAGCTCGGTGTTGTTGCGCTGGATCCTGACGCGCTCTCCATCAGCGGTTTACACAACTATGTGAAATACCTGAAGTCGAGCGGGCAGGATGCAGGACGTTATCAGCTCAACATGTGGAGCAAAATCTTCCAGCCGATGTCCGTGGCGGTGATGATGCTGATGGCGCTGTCGTTTATCTTCGGCCCGTTACGCAGCGTGCCGATGGGCGTGCGCGTGGTGACCGGTATCAGCTTCGGCTTTGTGTTCTACGTGCTCGACCAGATCTTCGGTCCGCTGACGCTGGTTTATGGCATTCCGCCGATAATCGGAGCGCTGCTGCCAAGCGCAAGTTTCCTCCTGATCAGCCTCTGGCTGCTGTTGAAACGCTCCTGATCGACCTCTCCTCGCTTCCGGTTAACCGGGAGCGAGGCTAATCTCCTGTTTCACCCCGCACTTTTTCTCACAACCTTCAACGCCTCGCCCTGAATTTGAGTATTATTGAGCGATAAAGTCGTGAAGGGATCCTCTATGAAGCAAATTCGAATGCTTGCCCAGTATTACGTCGACCTGATGATGAAGCTTGGGCTGGTGCGTTTCTCCATGCTGCTTGCGCTGGCGCTGGTCGTTCTGGCCATTGTTGTGCAAATGGCCGTCACCATGGTTCTGCATGGTCAGGTCGAGAGTATCGACGTCATCCGCTCCATCTTCTTTGGCTTGCTCATTACGCCCTGGGCGGTCTATTTCCTTTCCGTGGTGGTTGAACAGCTGGAAGAGTCCCGTCAGCGTCTGTCAAAACTGGTCGATAAACTGGAAGAGATGCGCGAGCGCGACCTGAAGCTCAACGTCCAACTTAAAGACAACATTGCGCAGCTGAACCAGGAGATTTCAGATCGTGAGAAGGCGGAAGCCGAGCGTCAGGCCACGCTTGAGCAGCTAAAGATCGAAATGAAAGAGCGCGAGGTCACGCAGATCCAGCTTGAGCAGCAATCCTCTTTCCTGCGGTCGTTCCTCGATGCTTCGCCGGACCTGGTGTTTTACCGTAATGAAGATAAAGAGTTTTCCGGCTGTAACCGGGCGATGGAGCTGCTCACCGGGAAAAGCGAGAAGCAGCTGATTAACCTGAAGCCGCAGGACGTTTACTCTGAAGAGGCGGCGGCCAAGGTCATGGAGACGGACGAAAAAGTATTCCGCCATAACGTCTCGCTGACCTATGAACAGTGGCTGGATTACCCGGACGGACGCAAAGCCTGCTTTGAGATCCGTAAGGTGCCCTACTATGACCGCGTGGGGAAACGCCACGGCCTGATGGGCTTTGGCCGCGATATCACCGAGCGTAAGCGCTATCAGGACGCCCTGGAGCGCGCCAGCCGTGATAAGACTACCTTTATCTCCACCATCAGCCACGAGCTGCGTACGCCGCTTAATGGCATTGTCGGGCTGAGCCGTATTCTGCTGGATACCGACCTGACCGCAGAGCAGGAAAAATACCTCAAGACTATCCATGTCTCCGCGGTCACGCTGGGTAATATCTTCAACGATATTATTGATATGGATAAGATGGAGCGCCGTAAAGTTCAGCTTGATAATCAGCCTGTCGATTTCACCAGCTTCCTTGCCGATCTCGAAAACCTGTCCGGCCTGCAGGCGCAGCAGAAGGGACTGCGTTTTATCATGGAGCCAACCCTGCCGCTGCCGCATAAAGTGGTGACTGACGGCACGCGTCTGCGCCAGATCCTGTGGAACCTTATCAGCAACGCGGTGAAATTTACCCAGAAGGGGCAGGTGGCGGTGCGCATCCGCTTTGACGAAGGCGATATGCTGCACTTCGAGGTGGAAGACTCCGGGATGGGTATTCCGCAGGAGGAGCAGGACAAAATTTTCGCGATGTACTACCAGGTGAAGGACAGCAACGGCGGGAAACCGGCTACCGGAACCGGCATTGGCCTGGCGGTCTCTAAGCGGCTGGCGAAGAGTATGGGGGGCGATATCACCGTTGCCAGCCAGCCGGGTAAAGGGTCAACCTTCACGCTGACGGTCCATGCGCCGGCGGTGGCGGAGGAGGTTGAGGACACCTTCGAAAACGACGACATGCCGCTGCCCGCGCTGCACGTCCTGCTAGTGGAAGACATTGAGCTGAACGTAATTGTGGCGCGCTCGGTGCTGGAAAAACTTGGCAACAGCGTGGATGTCGCGATGACCGGTAAGGCCGCGCTGGAGATGTTTAAACCGGGCGAATACGATCTTGTCCTGCTGGATATTCAGCTGCCGGATATGACCGGGCTGGATATCTCGCGTGAGCTGACGCGTCAGTACGCGGCCGACGAACTGCCGCCGCTGGTGGCGCTGACGGCGAACGTCCTGAAAGATAAAAAAGAGTATCTCGATGCCGGTATGGACGATGTACTCAGCAAGCCGCTGGCGGTGCCTGCTCTGACCGCCATGATTAAGAAGTTCTGGGATACCCGTGATGAAGAGGAGAGCACCATGACGTCTGTTGATAGCGCAAAAGCCCAAACGATACTCGATACCGCGATGCTGGAGCAGTACATCGATCTGGTTGGCCCGAAACTGATTACCGATGGTCTGGCGGTGTTCGAAAAAATGATGCCGGGCTATCTGAGCGTGCTGGAATCAAACCTGACCGCCCGGGACCGGAAGGGCATCGTCGAAGAAGGACATAAAATTAAAGGTGCGGCCGGCTCGGTCGGCTTACGCCATCTGCAGCAGTTGGGTCAACAGATTCAGTCGCCTGATTTACCTGCATGGGAAGATAACGTGGGTGATTGGGTTGAAGAGATGAAACAAGAGTGGCAAAACGATGTGGCGGTGCTTAAAGCCTGGGTCGACGCCAGAAAAAAATGACCCCGGCTTAACCGGGGTGCGCGAATACTGCGCCAACACCAGGGAAATCGTGGCTGCGCCTGTTTTATAAAGTTATTTTCGAAAGGGCGCTGCCTGAAAAATTTAGGCCGCACGCAGATAAGATAGCAAATCTTAAATGGTTTGTTACATGAATCAGTGAAATGTGTGAAGCATAGCGTTTTAATCAAAATTATTAATGTGCTTCAGCAAGTTGCAGAAAAGGATTGTCATGATGAAAAAGATTGGTGTCGTGCTGAGCGGATGCGGTGTTTACGATGGTTCTGAGATACATGAAGCCGTAATCACGCTGCTGGCCCTGGCAAAACACGGAGCAGAGGTTATTTGTTTTGCGCCAGACAAAAATCAGGCGGATGTAATTAATCATCTGACCGGTGAGCCGATGGCGGAAACCCGTAATGTACTGATTGAAGCCGCGCGTATTGCGCGAGGTGATATCCATCCTCTTATTCAGGCAGACCCTACAGAGCTTGATGCGCTGATTGTGCCGGGTGGGTTTGGCGCGGCCAAAAATCTCAGTACCTTTGCTGGGCAGGGCGCGGAGTGTCAGGTCGATCCTCATTTAAAGGCGCTGTCGCAGGCCATGCATGCGGCAGGAAAACCGCAGGGCTTTATCTGCATCGCACCGGCAATGCTGCCCAGGATTTTTGATTTCCCGCTGCGCCTGACTATCGGGACGGATATTGATACCGCAGAGATCGTCGAGGAAATGGGAGGCGAACACGTTCCGTGCCCGGTTGATGACATTGTGGTTGATGAAGATAACAAAATTGTCACCACGCCAGCGTATATGCTGGCAAACAATATCGCTGAGGCGGCCTCAGGCATTGAAAAGCTGGTGGCCCGCGTGCTGGTGCTGACTGAATGAGGCGTAAATTTGCCGCAGGCGCAGGGGTGAAACGTATTCTCTTGCGTATCGTTCTTGTACTGGCGGTATTCTGGGGAGGCGGGCTGGCTTTATTCAGCATTATGCCGGTTCCGTTCTCTGCCGTTATGGTTGAGCGTCAGCTTAGCGCGTGGTTCAGCGGCGATTTCGGCTATGTTGCCCACTCTGACTGGGTGAGCATGGACGAGATCTCACCGTTCATGGGGCTGGCGGTCATCGCGGCGGAGGACCAGAAATTCCCGGAGCACTGGGGGTTCGACGTGGCGGCCATTGAGAAGGCGTTAGCCCATAACGAACGCCATGAAAACCGCGTGCGCGGTGCGTCAACCTTGTCGCAGCAGACGGCCAAAAATCTGTTTCTGTGGGATGGTCGAAGCTGGGTGCGAAAAGGGCTGGAAGCGGGGTTGACCCTGGGAATGGAAACGGTCTGGAGCAAAAAACGCATTCTGACCGTCTATCTCAACGTCGCTGAGTTTGGCGACGGTATATTTGGCGTGGAAGCTGCCGCACAGCGGTATTTCAATAAGCCAGCCAGCCGTCTGAGCATGTCAGAAGCGGCGCTATTGGCCGCTGTGTTACCGAACCCCATCCGCTTTAAGGCCAGTGCCCCATCAGGGTACGTGCGAAGCCGTCAGGCGTGGATTATGCGCCAGATGAATCAGCTGGGTGGAGAGGGGTTTATGCAGCGTAATAATCTTATGTAGAGCGGGTAAGCGCAGCGCTACCCGCCTGAATAGCAGACCTTAATCTTCGTCGAACCCTGCGTTAAACAGGGCAATCACCGCCGCCAGAGCTTCCTCTTCCTGAGGACCGGTGGCTTCTACCTCAATCTGGCGCCCTTTGGCGGAATCCAGCATCAGCAGCGCAATCACGCTGTTCGCCTCCGCTTCGGTACCTTCGTCATTCCGCAGTAGAACCTCTGCATCGAAACCCTGCATCAGCTCAAACAGCTTCATCGCCGGGCGTGCATGCATACCCAGCTTGTTGGTGATCTCAACGGTTTGTTTTACGGTCATGTTTTACGTTTTTCCAGCGTGCGATGACGGGACTGAACGTTCTTCCCGCGCGAGCGGAAATAGTCGGCCAGCTGTTCGGCGATGTAAACCGAACGATGTTTACCGCCGGTACAGCCAATCGCCACCGTCAGGTAGCTACGATTGTTTGTCTCCAGCATAGGTAACCATAGCTCAAGGTAGCTTCGCGTCTGGTAGATAAAATTGTGTACTTCTGTGTGCCGGTCGAGGAACGCCGCGACGGGTTTATCCAAGCCGGTCATTGGACGCAGCTTCGGATCCCAGTGCGGGTTCGGCAGGAAGCGCACGTCGAAAACGTAATCCGCATCGATTGGAATACCGTGCTTAAAGCCGAAGGATTCGAACACCATCGTCAGTTCGCGCTCGCGTTTACCCAACAGCCGGGTACGTAGCATTTCCGCCAGCTCGTGAACGGACATCTCAGAGGTGTCGACAATCAGGTCGGCACGAGAACGCAGCGGCTCCAGCAGGTCGCTCTCTTCATCGATAGCGCTCTCCAGAGAGAGGTTCTTGCTGGATAGCGGGTGCAAGCGACGGGTATCGCTGTAGCGGCGGATTAGCGTATTGCGGTCTGCGTCGAGGAACAGCAGCTGAGGCGAGAACGCGTCAGGCAGGTTGCTCATGGCCTGTTCGAAGATCTCTGGCGATTCAGGCATGTTACGAACGTCGATACTGACGGCGGCAGAGGTTTGTCTCTCCGCCAGCGTGCGGGCCAGGTCGGGTAACAACACGACCGGCAGGTTATCGACGCAGTAAAAACCCATGTCTTCCAGCGCGCGCAGAGCAACGGATTTCCCCGACCCTGAACGGCCACTGACAATCATCAGCACCATGTTCCGTTTCTCCTCAGGACAACAGATGTGAAGGCCAACTCCTGGTTATGCATCATCCTGATTGCCTTCTGCTTCAGTGATAATTTGATAGAGCTCTTCATCACTTTGGGCCGAGCGCAGTCGACGGCAAATGGTTTTATCGGCCAGACGTTTTGCGACCAGCGACAGCGTATGCAGATGGGTTTTCGTCTGGTCGGCAGGCACCAGCAGCGCGAAGAGGAGATCGACGGGCTGGTTATCAATGGCATCGAAGGCGATGGGTGTTTCAAGCTGCACAAACACACCCACGGCACGCAGGGTATCCTCTTCCAGTTTGCCGTGCGGGATCGCGATGCCGTTGCCGATACCGGTACTGCCCATTTTTTCACGGGTCAGAATCGCTTCGAATACCACCTGCGGCGGCAGGCCCAGCTGTTTTGCAGCCAGTTCACTGATGATCTCCAGCGCACGTTTTTTGCTCTGGCAGTGAACCGCACTGCGGGTACATTCCTGGTTAAGGACATTGCTCAGTTGAAGAGCGGAATCGTTGTTCATCATAATTTCACCTAAGCGCTAACTGTACAAATGGCCTGTTGTGTTTCACAACAGGCCGTCCTGCACCCGTTAACTGCCCGGACAATTAGTGTTGTTTCAGTTTATCTTTATGTTTATTGAGCTGTCGTGCAAGCTTATCAATCAAGCCGTCGATAGCAGCGTACATGTCTTGCCCTTCCGCACTGGCCTGCAGTTCACCCCCGTTAACATGCAGGGTGGCATCCGAGATATGAGTCACTTTCTCCACTTTCAACACAATATAGACCTGATTGATCCTTTCGAAATACTGCTCGAGTTTTGCAAACTTCGCGTTCACAAAGTCGCGTAAAGCCTCAGTAATTTCGACGTTTTGTCCAGTGATGTTGAGCTGCATAGTGTCTTCCTTATCGGTTGTGTCAAACCAGCTGTTTACGCTGGTTGGACGGCGGAATGGATAAAGACTCTCGATACTTCGCAACAGTACGACGTGCCACCATAATACCCTGATCGGACAGCATGGTGGTTAACTTACTGTCGCTTAGTGGCTTCGCGGGGTTCTCCGCGGCGATCAACTTCTTCACCAGGGCACGAATGGCCGTTGACGACGCTTCGCCGCCGCCCTCGGTATTCACATGGCTGGAGAAGAAATACTTAAGCTCAAAAATACCGCGTGGACTATGCAGATACTTCTGCGTGGTGACACGGGAAATGGTTGATTCATGCATCTCGACGGCCTGGGCGATATCCGCCAGTACCATCGGTTTCATATACTCTTCGCCCTGCTCAAAGAACGCCTGCTGCTGTTCGACAATACAGCGGCTGACGCGTAGCAGCGTATCATTTCGGCTCTCCAGACTTTTGATCAACCATCGCGCTTCCTGAAGATTGCTGCGAATATATTGATTGTCGGAGTCGTTACGCGCGCTGGTGCACATGGAGGCATACTGCTGGTTGATTTGCAGGCGAGGGATGCTGTCTGAGTTCAGTTCAACGACCCAGCGGTCATTGTGTTTTCTGACCAGCACGTCCGGAATGACGTACTCAGGCTCGCTGGTCTGGATCGACTGTCCCGGGCGCGGATCGAGCGACTGGATCAGATTCACCGCTTCTTTCAGCACCTCTTCCTTCAGGCGCGTGACGCGCATCAGGGAGCGGAAATCGTGGTTGGCCAACAGATCCAGATGATCGCTGATGATTAAGCGCGCCTCGTCGATCCATGGCGTCTCTTTGCTGAACTGAGATAGCTGGATCAGCAGGCAGTCGCGCAGATCTTTTGCGGCCACGCCTACCGGATCGAAACGCTGGATGCGCTTCAGAACGGCTTCGATCTCCTCAAGCTCAATCTCGTCGTCGCCCATGCTTTCCAGGATATCGTCCAGCGTGACGGTCAAATAGCCGGTGTCGTCAACGGCATCGACAATTGAGGTGGCAATCGCGCGGTCGGTATCGGAGAAGGGGGTGAGTTCCACCTGCCACATCAGGTAATCCTGCAGCGACTGGGTGGTCTCTCCCTGATAGACCGGTAGCTCATCATCCTGGTAGTCTGCACGCGTACCGGAAGGAGTTCCGGCGGTGTAGATTTCATCCCAGCTGGCATCCAGCGGTAGCTCGTCGGGCATCTCTTTTTGTTCGAGTGCATCCGCGGTGTCGAGCGCTTCTGTATCCTGTGACTGCTGAGTATCTACCTCGTCATGAAGATCGGTTTGTTCCAGCAGGGGGTTGCTGTCCAGCGCCTGCTGGAGCTCCTGCTGAAGTTCTAACGTGGACAGTTGCAACAGGCGAATTGCCTGCTGTAGCTGCGGCGTCATTGCCAGTTGTTGGCTGAGCCTTAATTGCAAACCTTGCTTCATGTTCAGAGCATTTTTCTCCGGTTCGGCGTTACGTTACCTCTACCCTATCAGAGTCTGAAGTCTTCCCCAAGATAGACGCGCTTAACATGATCGTCTTCGAGGATCTGCTGCGGCGTACCGTGGGCGATCAGATTGCCCTGGCTCACAATATACGCGCGTTCACACACGGCCAGCGTTTCACGGACGTTGTGGTCTGTGATCAGTACGCCAAGCCCGCTGTCACGCAGGTGTTCAATGATACGTTTGATGTCGATAACGGAGATCGGGTCAACGCCGGCAAACGGTTCATCCAGAAGGATAAATTTCGGGTTTGCGGCCAGCGCACGCGCAATCTCAACGCGGCGGCGTTCACCCCCGGAGAGTGCCTGACCGAGGCTGTCGCGCAGGTGCTCAATATGGAACTCTTCCATCAGCTCGTTGGCACGATCCTGACGCTGTTCGCTGGTCAGGTCGTTACGAATTTGCAGGACCGCCATCAGGTTATCGTAAACGCTAAGACGACGGAAAATGGAGGCTTCCTGCGGCAGGTAGCCGATCCCGCGACGCGCGCGCGCGTGCAGCGGCAGAAGGCTGATGTCTTCATCGTCAATGATAATGTTGCCGGCATCGCGCGGCACAATGCCAACGACCATGTAGAAGGTGGTGGTTTTACCCGCACCGTTAGGGCCAAGCAGCCCTACAATTTCGCCGGAGTTGACGGTCAGACTGACATCTTCTACGACACGGCGGCCCTTGTAGGCCTTCGCGAGATTTTTTGCAGTTAATGTTGCCATAACGAATTAGTTACTCTTCTTCTGTGCCGGGGCCTGGCCTTTGCCTTTGTCCTGCAGCTGCGACGGAACCAGTACGGTTGTGACGCGTTTGCCTTTCTCGCTGGAGGCCTGCATTTTTTGCTCTTTCACCAGATAGGTGATCTGGTCGCCGGTAATGTTGCTGTCCAGCTGTTCCAGATACGCATTTCCGGTCAGGATGACCAGGTCCTTCGCCAGCTCGTAGTGCATATGCGAGGCGTGGCCTTTCACCGGCTTGCCGTTGTCCTGCATCTGGTAGAAGGTTGCCGGGTTGCCGTAACCATCAATGATCTCTTTGCCCTGCTCGCCACCCGGACGGGTCACGACGACTTTGTCGGCGTTAATTTTGATGGTGCCCTGAGTCATGACGACGTTACCCGTGAAGGTGACGACGTTGCCCTGCATATCGAGAGACTGGGTATCAGACTCGATATGGATCGGTTGGTCGGTATCGCCCGTTACAGCAAGCGCGGGGAGACTGGTCGCCAGCATCGCGCTGGCGATAATTACTTTAAGGCTGAGTTTGTTTGTTTTGAATTTCATAGGAGGTTCTAACCTTTTCAATCAGCTCGGCGTTCTTGCTGCGTAAGTTCCCGCGCATTCTCAAACCGCTGGAATTAAATGTTGTGCCATACAGTGTGACCAGATCCTGCGAGGTCACGTCCTGGGTTACCAGGTTAATCTGGGCATTATCCGTCGTAATTTTTCGCAGTTGCGAGTCAGCGGTCAGGGCGTTGACTTCAACGTGACCATACAGATAAAGCATACGGTCATTTGTCAGTTTTGCCCGATCTGACTTAATTGACCACGTCGGCACTTTGTCCTTATCAAATGTGGTCATGACAGGTTGGGTAAACCACGAAATACCGTCATCTGAAAAATATTCAACATGCTGGGCAATCAGGCGATAGTTCAGCGCGCCTTCCGGGCTGTAGACCACGGTGTCGCTGTGATCGCTTTTATAGGTTGGATCGTTATTGTTGACCACTTCCGTTTGCGTATCGTCGCGATCGGCAAGGTTCACGCCAATCAATACCAGTGCGACAAGCGAAAGCAAAATGATAATCCCGCGTCTGGTTTTACTCATATCGATTGCCCTTTGGCCTCATCAAGCTTGCCCTGCGCCAGCAAAAGCAGATCGCAGACTTCACGTACGGCACCGCGGCCTCCGTTGATGTGGGTAACGTAGTCAGCGCGCGGGATCAGCAGCGGATGCGCATCGGCAACGGCGATGCTCAGCCCGACTTCAGCCATCACGGGACAGTCAATCAGATCGTCCCCGACGTAGGCCACGTTTTCCGGCGCGATAGCCAGTTTACCCAGTAAATCCTTAAACGCCGCCATCTTATCGGATTGACCCTGATACAGATGGGTAATTCCTAAGGTTTCGCAGCGGTCTTCTACCAGTTTAGCTTTTCGCCCGGTGATGATAGCCACCTCAATACCCGAGGTGAGCGCACAGCGGATACCGTAGCCGTCGCGAACGTTAAACGCTTTCAGCTCTTCACCATTATTGCCCATGTAAATCAGGCCATCGGAAAGTACGCCATCCACGTCCAGGATGAGCAGACGAATGTTTTCCGCCTTCGCCATCATCTGGGTGCTGACCGGTCCATAACAGGTTGCAAGGGATGCACCCGCATTACTCATTGTCTTATCCTTCATTACACTACGCCTGCGCGCAGCAGATCATGCATATGTACCACACCCAGCAACTGGTCGCCATCGGCAACCATCACTGAGGTAATGTGACGGGACTGCATCAGGTTCAGCACATCCACCGCCAGCGTACCCGGACGCACGCGGATACCGCCCGGCGTCATCACATCGGCAATGCCGAGCGTGCGGACATCTACACCCATGTCGAACACGCGACGCAGGTCGCCATCGGTGAAGATCCCCTGAATTTTCATCAGATCGTCGCACACGACCGTCATACCCAGATTCTTACGGGTGATTTCCAGCAGCGCATCACGCAGTGAGGCTTCTTTACTGACGTGAGGGATCTCGTCCCCAGTGTGCATAATATCGTTTACCCGAAGCAGAAGCTTGCGCCCCAGCGCGCCGCCCGGGTGGGAAAGCGCGAAATCCTCCGGCGTAAAACCGCGGGCTTCGAGCAGCGCGACGGCAAGCGCATCACCCATGACCAGCGCGGCGGTGGTGCTGGACGTCGGCGCCAGGCCGAGCGGACAGGCCTCCTTGGGCACTTTCACGCACAGGTGAATATCGGCCGCCCGCGCCATGCTACTTTCCGGACGGCTGGTCATGCAAATAAGCGGCACCTGCAGTCGCTTCAGTACCGGGATCAGCGCCAGAATTTCATTGGACTCCCCGGAATTGGACAGCGCGATGACGATATCCTGCGGCGTGACCATACCCAGGTCGCCGTGCGCGGCTTCCCCTGGATGTACAAAGAAGGAAGAGGTTCCGGTGCTGGCAAACGTTGCCGCCATTTTGCGTCCAATGTGGCCGGACTTACCCATCCCCATCACCACGACTTTGCCGGCACAGTAGAACATCTTCTCACATGCCAGACTAAAATCCTGATTAATGTACTGATCTAACTGCGCCAGACCTTCACGTTCAATCTCCAGAACCTCTTTGCCTGCTTTCTGAAAGTCAAAACCCGGCTGCAATTCTATTTGCGACATAATGCGTTTCCGTTTACCCAGAGAGAAGAGGCGAGAGCCAGTACAGCATCGCCATCCATACGATAAATCCACCCGTCAGCAGCGCGCCTGCGCCTTTGCCGATCTGTCTTTGCCGCCGCCAGCAGAGCAGGGCAAATATCACGCTGACCAATAACATCACGCCGTAGTCGCGTGAGAATGCCAGGGGATTAAAGGGCCCTGGCGTAATCAGGGCCGGCAGGCCCATCACAATGGCGATATTAAATATGTTGGAACCGATGATATTACCAATGGCAATGTCATCCTCACCTTTACGTGCCCCTGCAATCGCCGTGGCCAGCTCCGGCAGGCTGGTGCCGATGGCAATCACCGTCAGGCCAATGGTCAGTTCACTGATGGCGAAATAGTTCGCCAGCACCGTCGCGTTATCCACGACCATACGCGTTGCCATCGGCATGATGATCAGCGCAACGCCAAGCCAGAGCAGGGCAACAGGCAGCGTGCCTTCTCGCGGCAGTTCGGCGACCTGCTCGCGCGTGAGGCTATCCTGACCCTGCTTCTCAGCCAGACGGGCGATTTTAACACTATACAGCAGCCAGATGATGGCCAGCGCCAGCAGGAAAATACCGTCGCTGTAGCTCAGCACACCATCGTAAAATACGCAGCCTGCCAGCAGGCTTACGATTAACATTAGCGGCAATTCACGGCGCAGAACATCAGAATGCACGCGAAATGGATGGAGCAGTGCGGCCAGGCCTAAAATCAAGAGTATATTGACGATGTTGGAGCCAATCGCGGTACCTACTGCCAGGTCTAACTGACCATGCAGCGATGCCGAGACAGAGACGATGATTTCAGGAAGTGACGTTCCCACGCTGACAACGGTCATCCCGATGACGACAGGCGGTACGCCCGTCAGGCGACAGAGGATAGATGCAGCAAACACTAAACGGTCAGCACTGTAGACCACCAAAAGTAAACCAATTATTAACAGTGCTGTTGCTAAAAGCATCAAAAGTCCTTTCTTCAGGTATACTCGTCGGTCCATCGCACGGGAATGGCTGGACTGCATACAGTCTGAGGCGTAACGAATTCCTAATTTTGACTTTATGCGCCGGAAAAGTAAAACAAATGCCAGCTTTCGCTAACCTCAACGGCTATTATTCTGTAAAAATGCGGAGTTGAGGGCTGATTCAGGCGGCATGCCTTAACGTGAGCAGGGTAATAAAGGAACCATAAATGAGCCAAACGATGGCGAATTTAGTCGATGTTCGCGGCGTGAGTTTTTCTCGCGCCAACAGATTGATATTTGATGATATTTCGTTGACCGTACCGCGTGGTAAGATCACTGCCATCATGGGGCCGTCCGGGATCGGTAAAACGACCCTGCTGCGTCTCATTGGTGGGCAGATCCCACCCGATCGCGGTGAAATCCTCTTCGATGGCGAAAACATCCCGGAGATGTCACGCTCGCGTCTGTATACTGTCCGCAAACGCATGAGCATGCTCTTTCAGTCGGGAGCCTTGTTCACCGACATGAATGTCTTTGATAACGTGGCCTATCCGCTGCGCGAGCATACCAGCCTGCCGCCTGAACTGCTGAAAAGCACAGTGATGATGAAGCTCGAAGCCGTCGGTTTGCGGGGCGCCGCGAAGCTGATGCCTTCTGAGCTGTCCGGCGGGATGGCGCGCCGCGCCGCGCTGGCGCGAGCCATTGCATTAGAACCTGATTTAATCATGTTCGACGAACCGTTTGTTGGACAGGATCCCATCACGATGGGCGTGCTGGTGAAGCTCATCTCTGAACTGAACAGCGCGCTTGGCGTCACCTGCATTGTGGTATCTCACGATGTACCTGAAGTATTGAGCATTGCCGATTACGCCTATATCGTGGCGGACAAAAAGATCGTCGCACACGGCAGCGCTCAGGCGCTGCAGGAAAATTGCGATCCGCGCGTGCGGCAGTTCCTCGACGGTATTGCCGATGGCCCCGTGCCGTTCCGCTACCCGGCGGGCGACTATCGTGACGATTTACTGGGAATAGGGAGTTAAGCCACTCATGCTGTTAAATGCGTTGGCCGCTCTCGGACACCGTGGCATAAAAACCATCAGGACGTTCGGGCGTGCCGGATTGATGTTATTCAACGCGCTGGTCGGCAAGCCGGAATTCCGCAAGCACGCACCGCTGCTGGTGCGGCAGCTTTATAATGTCGCCGTGCTGTCGATGCTCATCATCATTGTTTCCGGTCTGTTTATCGGTATGGTGCTTGGGCTACAGGGCTATCTTGTTCTGACGACCTACAGTGCGGAAACCAGCCTTGGGATGCTGGTGGCCCTCTCGCTGCTGCGTGAACTGGGGCCGGTTGTGGCGGCGCTGCTGTTCGCCGGGCGTGCGGGGTCGGCATTAACGGCTGAAATTGGCCTGATGCGTGCGACCGAGCAGCTCTCCAGCATGGAGATGATGGCGGTCGATCCGCTGCGTCGCGTGATCTCGCCGCGTTTCTGGGCTGGGGTGATCTCTTTACCGTTACTGACTATTCTGTTTGTCGCCGTGGGTATCTGGGGCGGTTCGCTGGTTGGCGTGCACTGGAAAGGCATTGACGCCGGTTTCTTCTGGTCCGCAATGCAGGATGCCATCGACCTGCGAATGGATCTGGTTAACTGCCTGATCAAAAGCGTGGTATTTGCCATTACGGTCACCTGGATTGCATTGTTCAATGGTTACGATGCCATCCCGACGTCGGCGGGCATTAGCCGCGCAACTACACGTACAGTCGTACATTCGTCGCTGGCCGTACTGGGTCTGGATTTTGTGCTCACCGCACTGATGTTTGGGAATTGAGTTCATGCAAACGAGAAAAAATGAAATTTGGGTCGGTGTATTCCTGCTGCTGGCGCTGCTGGCCGCACTGTTTATCTGCCTGAGAGCGGCGGATATCACGTCTGTGCGCACCGAGCCGACGTATCGCATCTATGCCACCTTCGATAACATCGGCGGGCTGAAGGCGCGTTCACCGGTTCGTATCGGCGGCGTGGTGATCGGACGCGTATCTGACATTACGCTTGATGAGAAAACCTATCTGCCACGCGTCGCGATGGATATCGAAGAGCGTTACAACCATATCCCGGACACCAGCTCCCTTTCTATTCGCACTTCCGGCCTGCTGGGCGAACAATATCTGGCGCTTAACGTCGGCTTTGAAGACCCCGAGCTGGGAACGACTATCCTTAAAGACGGTAGCGTCATTCAGGATACGAAATCCGCGATGGTGCTGGAGGATATGATTGGTCAGTTCCTTTACAGCAGTAAAGGGGATGAGAAAAAATCCGACGCTGCCCCAGCGCAGAGCGAAGATCATACCGACGTCGCACCGACGCCAGGTGCTGCGAATTAATATCAGGAGAAGTCATTCATGTTTAAACGACTGTTAATGGTTGCCATGCTGGTCATCGCCCCTCTTACCGCCGCCCACGCTGCGGATCAGAGTAACCCGTACAAACTGATGGACGAAGCGGCGAAAAAGACCTTCGACCGTCTTAAAAATGAACAGCCTAAAATTCGTGCTAATCCTGATTATCTGCGTGAAGTTGTTGACCAGGAGCTGCTGCCGTACGTGCAGATTAAATATGCGGGTGCGCTGGTGCTGGGACGTTATTACAAAGACGCGACCCCTGCGCAGCGTGATGCCTACTTTGCCGCGTTTCGTGAATACCTGAAACAGGCTTATGGCCAGGCGCTGGCGATGTACCACGGCCAGACCTATCAGATTGCGCCTGAGCAGCCGCTGGGCGATGCGACTATCGTCCCTATCCGTGTGACGATCATCGATCCTAACGGTCGTCCGCCGGTTCGTCTGGATTTCCAGTGGCGTAAAAACAGCCAGACCGGTCACTGGCAGGCGTATGACATGATTGCCGAAGGGGTAAGCATGATCACCACCAAACAGAACGAATGGAGCGATCTGCTGCGCACCAAAGGCATTGATGGCCTGACCGCTCAGCTGCAGTCTATCTCTCGCCAGAAAATTACCCTGGACGAGAAGAAGTAATGTCACAGCAACTCAGCTGGTCGCGTGAAGGCGAAACATTAAAGCTGTCCGGTGAACTGGATCAGGATCTGCTGAACCCACTGTGGGACAAACGCCACGAAGCGATGCAGGGCGTGACGCGTATCGACTTAACAGACGTTACACGGGTGGATACGGCGGGTGTTGCGCTGCTTGCCCATCTGGTTGCCGTGGGGAAAAAGCAGGGGACAAGCGTTAAGCTTCACGGCGCGAGCGATAATGTCGTGACTCTTGCGCAGCTCTACAACCTCCCTGAGGACGTACTGCCTCGTTAATATTTTCAGTGCGTTACTTCCGAAAGCCCTGACTGTTTCATCGTCGGGGCTTTTTGCTTGTTTAAGACAACGCCACTTTGCTCTAAGATGTTGGGCTTGTTTTCACTATCAGATGATTAAGAACCCATGGAAAATCATGAAATCCAGACAGTGCTGATGAATGCACTCTCCCTTCAGGAAGCCCACGTCACTGGCGATGGCAGTCACTTCCAGGTTATTGCTGTGGGTGAGATGTTCGACGGTATGAGCCGCGTGAAGAAACAGCAGGCTGTGTACGCGCCGCTGATGGAATATATTGCGGATAACCGCATCCACGCCCTGTCGATTAAAGCGTTCACGCCGCAAGAGTGGGCACGCGATCGCAAACTAAACGGTTTTTGAGCTGAGGGCGACAGGCCCGCAGCACGGTTGAATTTATAAGAGAGCACACAATGGATAAATTTCGTGTACAGGGGCCAACGCGTCTCCAGGGCGAAGTCACAATTTCTGGCGCAAAAAACGCCGCGCTGCCAATCCTCTTTGCTGCGCTGCTGGCTGAAGAGCCGGTAGAAATTCAGAACGTACCAAAGCTGAAAGATATCGACACCACCATGAAGCTGCTCACCCAGCTGGGCACGAAAGTTGAGCGTAACGGTTCCGTCTGGATCGACGCCAGCAAGGTGAACAACTTCTCAGCCCCTTACGATCTGGTGAAAACCATGCGTGCATCCATCTGGGCGCTTGGCCCGCTGGTAGCGCGTTTTGGTCAGGGACAGGTCTCTCTGCCGGGCGGCTGCGCCATCGGTGCGCGTCCGGTTGACCTGCACATCTTTGGTCTGGAGAAGCTGGGCGCCGAGATCAAGCTGGAAGAAGGTTACGTTAAAGCGTCCGTTAATGGTCGTCTGAAAGGCGCGCACATCGTCATGGACAAAGTGAGCGTGGGCGCAACGGTTACCATTATGTCTGCGGCGACGCTGGCAGAAGGTACCACCATCATCGAAAACGCCGCGCGCGAACCGGAAATTGTGGATACCGCCAATTTCCTCGTGGCGCTGGGGGCGAAGATTTCCGGTCAGGGTACCGACCGTATCACCATCGAAGGCGTTGAGCGTCTGGGCGGTGGTGTTTATCGCGTTCTGCCGGACCGTATCGAAACCGGTACCTTCCTGGTCGCTGCGGCGATTTCTGGCGGTAAGATTGTTTGTCGCAACGCGCAGCCAGATACCCTGGATGCGGTGCTGGCGAAACTGCGCGATGCGGGTGCGGATATCGAAATCGGCGAAGACTGGATCAGCCTCGATATGCACGGTCAGCGTCCAAAAGCGGTCAATGTGCGTACGGCGCCGCATCCGGCGTTCCCTACAGACATGCAGGCGCAGTTCACCCTGTTGAACCTGGTCGCCGAAGGCACTGGCTTCATCACAGAAACTATTTTCGAGAACCGCTTTATGCACGTACCGGAGCTGATCCGTATGGGTGCGCATGCTGAGATCGAAAGTAATACCGTGATTTGCCACGGCGTTGAGAAACTGTCAGGTGCTCAGGTGATGGCAACCGATCTGCGTGCGTCTGCAAGCCTGGTGCTGGCGGGTTGTATCGCGGAAGGCACAACGATCGTGGATCGTATCTATCACATCGACCGTGGTTATGAGCGTATCGAAGATAAACTGCGCGCGCTGGGTGCCAACATTGAGCGTGTGAAGGGCGAGTAATCGTTCCGGCAGCCCCCTGCCAGCAATGACCGGGGGGTTGCTGTTCCTGTCAAAAACGCGTTATTCCTGCGGTTCTGTTTTTACCTTTCTCTGGCGAATCATGCGCGATCTGTCGATAAATTCATGGGTAATGGGATCGTGATAGCGAGAAGGCCAAATTACCCACGGATGCGTATCCAGCGCCGTCGCGATAATTAATTCTCCCTTGGGCCAGGGGCGGGTGAGGGCGTTTGCCAGAGTTGAAGAACTCAGTCCATGGCGGCGGGACTCTGCTGCCAGTGAAGTGCCTCTTTTGCGCAGTGCGGCAATAATATCAGCCGTGTGCCAGTCGATAAATTTCGTATCCATAACGCCGTCCTTAAGTTCGGATTCACCTACGCCGTTTCTTCTGAAACGACGCGGTTACTATACCCATTTCAACTTCTTGTTCTAAAAAGTTCGCGTTACTTGAAGGGATATTCAGAATAAGACACGGCTTTATTCATGCGGTCTCTAAACCGATGAATTTACATGAACACGGAATTTACAGGTGTGTTCTGGAATCTCCCCGCTATCGCTGCGGGGAGAAACAAGGGGATTAACGGTCGCGCTGAACGGCGATGTGGGCAAGACCAATCAGTGCCTCGCGCCACGGACTGTCTGGAATGACCTGAAGCGCTTCGATGGCTTTGTCGGCTTCTTCTTCCGCACGCTGACGCGTCCATTCCAGCGATCCGCAGATAGCCATGGTTTCCAGTACAGGTTCCAGAAGATGGCGGCCATTTCCCTGCTCAATCGCTTCACGGATCATTTTCGCCTGGTCGGCTGTTCCGTTGCGCATAGCATGAAGCAGCGGCAGGGTGGGTTTGCCTTCGTTCAGGTCATCGCCCACGTTTTTGCCGAGCGTCTCGCCGTCCGCACTGTAGTCCAGCAAATCATCAATCAGCTGGAATGCCGTACCCAGATAGCGGCCATAGTCCTGCAGGCCTTTTTCCTGTGCTTCGGTACAGTCAGCCAGAATGCCGGAGCACTGGGCTGCCGCTTCAAACAGGCGCGCAGTTTTGCTGTAGATGACGCGCATGTAGTTTTCTTCGGTAATGTCAGGGTCGTTGACGTTCATCAGCTGCAGCACTTCGCCTTCAGCAATGACGTTTACGGCTTCGGACATCACTTCCAGCACTTTCAGTGAGCCCAGGCTGGTCATCATCTGGAAGGCACGGGTATAGATAAAATCCCCCACCAGGACGCTGGCTGCGTTTCCGAAAGCGGCGTTTGCCGTGGCTTTGCCACGACGCATATCCGATTCATCCACAACATCGTCATGCAGAAGCGTCGCCGTGTGAATAAATTCGATGAGCGCTGCAATAGTGATGTGAGCATTTCCCTGATAGCCAACGGCTCTGGCAGCCAGAATGGCAATCATCGGACGAATGCGTTTACCGCCGCCGCTGACGATGTAATAGCCCAACTGATTGATCAGCTGAACGTCAGAGTTGAGTTGCTCCAGGATTGCTGCATTCACACCCGCCATATCTTGCGCGGTTAACTCGTTGATTTTTTCTAAATTCATCGCAAAAGCCGGGCTTTTTATCCTGTTGATCCCATCTTCAATGGGGTAACGAAGGGTTTCGGTTTATCAATAGTAGTGCTGATTGTACTGAAAAAACGGCACAGATAAACGTTACCGTACGTGTTGTGTTTTTTTTCTTCATGTATTGACGGTAGCACTTGTCAAAGGCTCGCGTTTTGCGTAATATTCGCGCCCTATTGTGAATATTTATAGCGCACTCTGATTCATACGAGGACGTGCGCGGAAGCGGAGTTTATATGTACGCGGTTTTCCAAAGTGGTGGTAAACAACACCGAGTAAGCGAAGGTCAGACCGTTCGCCTGGAAAAGCTGGACATCGCAACTGGCGAATCTGTTGAGTTCGCAGAAGTTCTGATGATCGCAAACGGTGAAGAAGTCAAAATCGGCGTTCCTTTCGTTGATGGCGGCGTTATCAAAGCTGAAGTTGTTGCACACGGTCGTGGCGAGAAAGTTAAAATCGTTAAGTTTCGTCGTCGTAAGCACTACCGTAAGCAGCAGGGCCACCGTCAGTGGTTCACTGATGTGAAAATTACTGGCATCAGCGCCTAAGACCTGAGGAGAGATTTAAATGGCACATAAAAAGGCTGGCGGCTCCACACGTAACGGTCGCGATTCAGAAGCTAAACGCCTGGGCGTTAAGCGTTTCGGTGGCGAATCCGTTCTGGCGGGTAGCATCATCGTTCGTCAACGTGGTACCAAATTCCACGCTGGCAACAACGTAGGTTGCGGTCGTGACCACACTCTGTTTGCTAAAGCAGACGGTAAAGTGAAATTTGAAGTTAAAGGCCCGAACAACCGTAAATACATCAGCATCGTTGCTGAGTAAGGTTTTCTCGGTCCGGTAACGGATTAAAGCCCCGCAACCTGTTGCGGGGCTTTTTACATTGGAAACCCGGTAATTTTTTCTGTAGGGAAAACGGGCATGAAGCAGCAGGCCGGCATTGGTATTCTTTTGGCGCTCACTACCGCAATGTGCTGGGGTGCGCTGCCAATTGCAATGAAGCAGGTTCTGGAAGTGATGGAGCCGCCTACGGTGGTCTTTTATCGCTTTCTGATGGCAAGCATCGGCCTCGGGGCCATTCTGGCTATCAAAGGTAAGCTTCCACCCTTGCGGCTTTTCCGCAAACCGCGCTGGCTGGTATTGCTGGCTATCGCGACGGGCGGTCTGTTCGGTAACTTCATCCTGTTCAGCTCTTCCCTGCAATATCTCAGCCCCACGGCGTCGCAGGTGATAGGTCAGCTTTCACCGGTGGGCATGATGGTCGCCAGCGTCTTTATCCTCAAGGAAAAGATGCGTGGTACGCAGATTATCGGGGCGAGCATGCTGCTGTGCGGTCTGGTGATGTTCTTCAACACCAGTCTGATAGAGATTTTCACCCGCCTGACGGATTACACATGGGGTGTAATTTTTGGTGTGGGGGCAGCAACGGTCTGGGTGAGCTATGGCGTCGCACAAAAGATGTTATTGCGTCGTCTTGCCTCACAGCAGATCCTCTTTTTGCTGTACACTTTGTGTACAATAGCATTGCTGCCATTAGCAAAGCCGGGTGTGATTTCCCAGCTTAGCGACTGGCAACTGGCGTGCCTCATTTTTTGTGGGCTGAACACGCTGGTCGGTTATGGCGCGCTGGCCGAAGCGATGGCGCGCTGGCAGGCAGCACAGGTGAGCGCGTTAATTACGCTTACTCCGCTGTTTACGCTGTTATTTTCAGATTTGTTATCAATGGCCTGGCCCGATGTCTTCGTCAGACCGATGCTCAACCTGTTGGGTTATCTCGGTGCGTTTGTCGTGGTTGCGGGCGCGATGTATTCCGCCATTGGTCATCGTCTTTGGGGACGTTGGCGCAAAAATGAAGCGGTTGTAGTAGTCCCCCGCTCAGGCGAATGAGTTACGGAGAGTAAAATGAAGTTTGTTGATGAAGCGACGATCCTGGTCGTGGCTGGTGATGGCGGCAATGGTTGCGTGAGCTTCCGCCGTGAAAAGTATATCCCACGTGGCGGTCCTGACGGCGGCGACGGCGGGGATGGTGGTGACGTGTGGCTGGAGGCGGATGAAAACCTCAACACGCTGATCGACTACCGTTTCGAAAAATCTTTCCGTGCCGAGCGCGGCCAGAACGGCCAGAGCCGTGACTGTACCGGTAAACGTGGTAAAGACGTCAACATCAAGGTTCCGGTCGGTACGCGTGTGATTGACCAGGGCACTGGTGAAACCATGGGTGATATGACCAAACACGGTCAGCGCCTGCTGGTTGCTAAAGGTG
Organism: Enterobacter sp. AG326; assembly: GCF_004362415.1. Taxonomy (NCBI): domain Bacteria; kingdom Pseudomonadati; phylum Pseudomonadota; class Gammaproteobacteria; order Enterobacterales; family Enterobacteriaceae; genus Enterobacter; species Enterobacter sp. AG326. The sequence continues at coordinate 93,421 of NZ_SNXG01000003.1, forward strand.
GCTGGCACGGTCTCGGTAACAGCCGTTTTAAATCATCGGTTAACCGTGCTCCGCGTCAGAAAACCATGGGCACACCGGGCGATACGCGCGAGCTGCAGCTGGAACTGATGCTGCTGGCAGACGTGGGTATGCTGGGTATGCCTAACGCCGGTAAATCGACGTTTATCCGTGCTGTATCGGCCGCGAAGCCAAAAGTGGCGGATTATCCGTTTACGACGCTGGTGCCAAGCCTGGGCGTTGTTCGTATGGACCACGAAAAGAGCTTTGTTGTCGCTGATATCCCTGGTTTGATCGAGGGCGCAGCAGAAGGCGCAGGACTGGGTATTCGCTTCCTGAAACACCTTGAGCGCTGCCGCGTATTGCTGCACATCGTTGATATTAATCCAATCGATGAGTCCGATCCGGTCGAAAACGCCCGTATCATCATCGGTGAACTTGAAAAATACAGCGAAAAACTCGCAGGTAAGCCGCGCTGGCTGGTCTTCAACAAGATCGACCTGATGGACAAAGCCGAAGCGGAAGCGAAAGCCAAAGCGATTGCTGAAGCAATGGGTTGGGAAGATAAATACTACCTGATCTCTGCGGCAAGCCAGGTTGGCGTGAAAGATCTGTGCTGGGATGTGATGACTTTCATCATTGAGAACCCAATTGTTCAGGCGGAAGAAGCGAAACAGCCTGAAAAAGTCGAATTCATGTGGGATGACTACCACCGTCAGCAGCTCGAAGAGCTGGAAGCGGAAGACGATGATGAAGACTGGGACGATGACTGGGATGAAGACGACGAAGAAGGCGTCGAGTTCATCTACAAGCACTAATATCTGTCCAAAGCCCCCATTATGGGGGCTTTTTTTATTCCAGCGTTGCGGGCAGCCAGCAGCTGGCGATCAAACCACCTTCAGCGCCGTTCTCAAGCGTCAACCTGCCGTGGTGGAGCTGCACGATGCGCTGCACGATACTCAGGCCCAGACCGCTGCCACCGTAGCGCTGGTCAAGACGGCGGAATGGCTCGGTAATTGACTGTCGGTGCGCTTCATCAATACCGGGCCCCTGATCGATCACACCGATCTGCGTCCCCCCGTCGATCTCGGTTAATGTCACTGTAATCGTTGTCCCTGCCGGGCTGTAGCGCCCGGCATTCTCCAGCAGGTTGCGCAGCATCAGACGAAGGAGCACGGCGTCTCCCTGAACCGTGAGCGCGCTTTTAGCGGGCCAAATCACCGTATGCTCTTTGGCTTCATGCCCCAGGCCGAGAGGTTCAATGATATTTTCCGTCCAGCTCACGGTTTCGTAGTGTCCGCTGGCCATTGCCTGTCCGGCACGGGCCAGCATCAGCAGCTGTTCGACGGTATGCATGAGCTGATCGATACGGCTAATTAACGTCGCGGCCTGTGGTGCGCCTGACTGCGCCATAAGCTCCAGATGAAGCCGGATACCGGCAAGGGGCGTTCGGAGCTCATGTGCGGCGTCAGCGGTGAAGAGACGCTCCTGCTGAATGGTATTGTCCAGCCGGGCGAGCAGCTGGTTCAGGGAGGTTGTCACCGCGCCTATTTCTTCCATGTCGGAATACATAGGAAGCGGAGTTAAGTTATCCGCCGAACGGTTAGCCAGGCTGTCACGCAGTTTATTCAGCGGTCGGGTTATCCAGGTGACCGCCCAGAATGAAAACAGCAGCGTGAAACTGACCATCACCAGAGAAGGGACGAGAAGGGAAGCAATCGCCTCGCGGATCTCTTTTTCGACATGGTTATTGCGGGCTTTTGCCGACAGCGTTTCATTCACCAGAAAGCCAATCTGCTCACGGCTTTCATGCCACAGCCAGATGACGCTTATCAGCTGGAAAAATAAGAGAATAACCGCCAGCAGCACCATCAAACGCCGACGCATGCTGTTCATTTCTGGCTCTCAAGGCGATAGCCAACGCCACGGACGGTTTTGATTCTGTCCTTGCCGAGCTTGCGACGCAGGTTGTGAATGTGAACTTCAAGGGTATTTGACCCCGGGTCGTCCTGCCAGGAGTAGATATCCTGCTGGAGCGTTTCTCTGTGCACCGTTTGCCCGCTGCGCATGATCAGACGCGTAAGCAGGGCGAACTCTTTTGGCGTCACTTCTACCGCCTGGTCCCGGCGCAGTACCTGCTGGGTTTGCAGATTCAGCGTAATATCGCCGTCGGTCAGTAAGTTATCACTATGGCCCTGATAGCGGCGTATCAACGCCCGCACCCTAGCCTGCAGCTCCGCAAGCGCAAAAGGCTTCACCAGATAATCATCTGCGCCTGCATCAAGGCCGGTGATACGATCCTCAATGGCATCGCGCGCCGTCAGGATCAACACCGGGTTGGCGATACCGCGGCGTCGCCACTGGCTGAGCAGCGTGGCGCCGTCTTTATCAGGCAGGCCCAAATCGAGGATCACCAGACTGTATTCGCCGCTCTGGATCAGGGCATCCGCCTCCGCTGCGGTGCCGGCACAGTCAAGGGCATACCCTTCATTGGCCAGCCCCAGCGCTAGCCCTTCCTGCAATAACAGATCGTCTTCAACTATGAGTAGTTTCATCGCTAGTTATTCTGGTAGATGTCCTTATAAAGCCTGCTTTCGAAGCGAACAAGCGGAATACGACGATTGCGCTGGTCGGTCGGTTCGACGGCATAGCCGGAAAGATACTGCACGAATGCCATGCGCTGTCCGCTGGCGGTAGTGATGAAGCCTGCAAGGTTGTAAACCCCCTGCAGTGAGCCTGTTTTAGCGGATACTTTGCCATCCACACCGGCAGCGTGAAGCCCGGCGCGGTACTGCAGTGAACCGTCATGCCCGGCCAGCGGCAGCATTGAAATAAAGTTTAGCTCAGTGTCGTGCTGTGCAATGTACTGAAGCACCTGCATCATCGTGGCCGGGGAGATCAAGTTATGACGCGATAATCCGGAGCCATCGACGGCGATGGTATTACCCAGCTCGATCCCGGCCTGCTGGCGCAGGATCTGACGAACGGCGTCTGAACCCGCACGCCAGGTGCCCGGCACGCCGAAACGCGCGTGACCAATCATGCGAAATACGGTGTCGGCAATCATGTTGTCAGACTTTTTCAGCATGATTCGCAGTAAATCGTGCAGCGGCGGAGACTGTTTGCTGGCGATTACCGTGCCGGGCTGGTTAACCTGCGTCTGGCGAAGCAGCGTGCCGGAGTAGGTGATTCCCGCCTGTTTCAGTTCATCTTTCAGAATGGCGCCCGCATAGCTTGCCCCATCCTGTATCGCAAAGGCCAGCGGCAGCGGATCGGCGCGCTGCGTCAGGCAGCCGGTAAGCGTGAAGCGGTTAAGATCGCCTGGCACGACGTCCAGCTCACAATATTGCGCATCCGGGGAGCCTTTCGCCAGCGTGCGGACCTGGCTAAACATTGTGACCGGGTAGTAGGACGCTATACGGATAAACGCTAAATCATCTGGCTTTGGCGCGCTGTAAAGCGAAACCGAGAAGCAGTTACGGTCAACAATAGCGGCGGCGGGTGGGGCGCTAAAACATTGGGTCATGTCGTTCCACGGCCAGCCTGGGGCTTTATCGTGGCTGGCAAAGATCGACGTGTCGATCAGTACATTGCCATCAATTTTCTGTACGCCAGATTTTTTCAGTACCGCAACCATATTGCGGATATCCTGGCGCTTAAAGGTCGGATCGCCGCCAAAACGGGCGATAAGATCGCCTTTCAGTGCGCCCCCCTCGACGTTACCTTTGGTCTCGAGTGTGGTCGTAAAACGGAAGTCAGGCCCGAGCTGGAGCAGGGCGGCGAGGGCTGTGATCACCTTTTGGGTACTGGCAGGCAGCGCCATCTGTTGACTGTGATAGTCAATCTCGGGAGCCTGTGCGCCAACCTTCTGCACCATCAGTGCAAGGTTCGCGCCTGCGGGGAGCTGATTAATGTACTCATCAACATTCGCGGCCTGGGCGGTGAACGTTATACTGGTAGTCAATCCGATGATAAATCTGGAAAATCGCATAATCTCGCGCTAACAACCCGAAAACAAACCGTCATACTACGGTGCATGGCACTGCAAAGTAAACGATGACCCATAGTGAACTTCGCGGTAAAATGCATATCAAATTGAAAAATTGCTGCTGACCTGGGGCATTGCTCCCGGGTCGGTTTTCTTTTTGCTTCTTGCCCGCTTAGGGGGGCAGGAGCAGGGAACACTGCTCCCAACAGGAATGTTTAAGAGGTATAACAAATGCAAGCTATTCCGATGACCTTACGTGGTGCCGAAAAACTGCGCGAAGAGCTGGATTTCCTGAAATCCGTGCGTCGCCCTGAAATCATCGCCGCTATCGCGGATGCGCGCGAGCATGGCGACCTGAAAGAGAACGCTGAATACCACGCCGCGCGTGAGCAGCAGGGCTTCTGTGAAGGGCGTATTAAAGATATCGAAGCAAAACTGTCCAATGCACAGGTTATCGATATCACCAAAATGCCTAATAATGGGCGTGTGATCTTTGGTTCTACCGTGACCGTGCTGAACCTGGACAACGACGAAGAGCAGACCTATCGCATCGTGGGTGATGATGAAGCAGACTTCAAACAGAACCTGATTTCAGTGAACTCCCCGATTGCTCGCGGCCTGATTGGCAAAGAGCAGGACGATGTTGTCACCATTCGCACCCCTGGCGGTGAAGTGGAATACGAAATTATTAAGGTTGAATACCTGTAATTCGCTTCTCCACTAAGATGTTGATACATTGTAAAGAAAAGAAAAAGGCCGCATAGCGGCCTTTTATCAACTCAAGGAGCATGGCATTTTGCTCGCCTGCTGACAGAAATCCCTCGTTTCACACAGAAAATGTGTTTGATTCAGGATATCCTTAGCGTGGCAGCGAGATTTTACGCTCTTTAGATGGGCGGTAGAGCACCAGCGTTTTACCGATGACCTGTACATTACAGGCGCCGGTTTCGCGCACGATGGCTTCCACGATCAGGTTTTTAGTGTCTCTGTCTTCAGAGGCGATTTTCACCTTGATCAGCTCGTGGTGTTCCAGCGCTTGTTCAATCTCGGCAAGCACCCCTTCGGTCAAACCATTGTTGCCAAGCATGACTACAGGCTTGAGCGGATGTGCCAGACCTTTAAGGTGCTGTTTTTGTTTAGTACTCAGATTCATCGTATATTTTTGCTTACGTTGGGATTGAAAACGGTTCATTCTACCGCCATCTCCCTAATATCGCCAAATAGCAGCGTAGAAATTTACGCCAAAGGTAAGCAACGATGAACCCGGACGGAAAAGTTAAATGACAGGTAAAAAGCGTTCTGCCAGTTCCAGCCGCTGGCTTCAGGAACACTTTAGCGATAAATATGTTCTGCAGGCGCAGAAAAAGGGGTTACGTTCCCGCGCCTGGTTTAAACTTGATGAAATACAGCAAAGTGACAAACTTTTTAAGCCGGGGATGACGGTTGTCGACCTCGGTGCTGCCCCTGGCGGATGGTCCCAGTATGCGGTCACGCAGATCGGCGGAGCGGGTCGAATCATCGCGTGCGATCTTTTACCAATGGATCCCATCGTCGGTGTCGACTTCCTTCAGGGCGACTTTCGTGATGAATTAGTGCTGAAAGCGTTACTTGAACGTGTGGGTGATAGTAAGGTTCAGGTTGTCATGTCTGATATGGCACCAAATATGTGTGGAACACCTGCGGTGGATATCCCCCGCGGCATGTATCTGGTGGAGCTAGCGTTAGAAATGTGTCGTGATGTTCTGGCGCCTGGTGGTAGTTTTGTTGTGAAGGTGTTTCAGGGCGAAGGTTTCGAGGAGTATCTTAAGGAAATTCGCTCCCTGTTTGCGAAGGTTAAAGTTCGTAAGCCGGACTCTTCCCGGGCCCGTTCCCGAGAAGTGTATATTGTAGCGACCGGGCGAAAATGATAACCGGTAGATTTCAGGCGAAAGTTTGAATGAAACCGGATATAGAGTATCCTGACGCTGTTTTTAACACAGTTGTAATGTGAGGTTAATCCCTTGAGTGACATGGCGAAAAACCTAATTCTCTGGCTAGTCATTGCCGTCGTGCTGATGTCAGTATTCCAGAGCTTTGGGCCCAGCGAGTCGAATGGCCGCAAGGTGGATTATTCTACCTTCCTGCAGGAGGTCAATCAGGACCAGGTTCGCGAAGCGCGTATCAACGGACGTGAGATCAACGTTACCAAGAAAGATAGTAACCGTTACACGACTTACATCCCGGTGAACGATCCTAAGCTGCTTGATAACCTTCTGACCAAAAACGTCAAGGTAGTTGGCGAGCCGCCAGAAGAACCAAGCCTGCTGGCTTCTATCTTCATTTCCTGGTTCCCGATGCTGCTTCTTATCGGCGTCTGGATCTTCTTTATGCGTCAGATGCAGGGCGGCGGTGGCAAAGGTGCCATGTCGTTCGGTAAGAGCAAGGCGCGTATGCTGACGGAAGACCAGATCAAGACTACCTTCGCTGACGTCGCCGGTTGTGACGAAGCGAAAGAAGAGGTGGGTGAACTGGTTGAATACCTGCGTGAACCGAGCCGTTTCCAGAAACTGGGCGGTAAGATCCCGAAAGGCGTGCTGATGGTTGGCCCTCCGGGTACCGGTAAAACCCTGCTGGCGAAAGCCATCGCGGGTGAAGCGAAGGTGCCGTTCTTTACTATTTCAGGTTCTGACTTCGTCGAAATGTTCGTGGGTGTCGGTGCATCTCGTGTGCGTGACATGTTCGAGCAGGCCAAGAAGGCAGCACCGTGCATTATCTTCATCGATGAAATCGACGCCGTAGGCCGCCAGCGTGGCGCTGGCCTGGGCGGTGGTCACGATGAACGTGAACAGACGCTGAACCAGATGCTGGTTGAGATGGACGGCTTCGAAGGTAACGAAGGTATCATCGTTATCGCGGCGACTAACCGTCCGGACGTACTTGACCCTGCGCTGCTGCGTCCAGGCCGTTTCGACCGTCAGGTTGTTGTGGGTCTGCCGGACGTTCGCGGTCGTGAACAGATTCTGAAAGTTCACATGCGTCGCGTACCGCTGGCGCCGGATATCGATGCGGCAATCATTGCGCGCGGTACCCCGGGCTTCTCCGGTGCGGACCTGGCGAACCTGGTCAACGAAGCTGCACTGTTTGCCGCTCGCGGTAACAAGCGCGTCGTATCGATGGTGGAGTTTGAGAAAGCGAAAGACAAAATCATGATGGGTGCGGAACGTCGCTCCATGGTGATGACGGAAGCGCAGAAAGAGTCCACGGCATACCACGAAGCGGGTCACGCGATTATCGGTCGCCTCGTGCCGGAACACGATCCGGTGCATAAAGTGACGATTATTCCGCGCGGTCGTGCGCTGGGTGTGACCTTCTTCCTGCCTGAAGGCGACGCGATCAGCGCCAGCCGTCAGAAGCTGGAAAGCCAGATTTCGACCCTGTACGGCGGTCGTCTGGCAGAAGAGATTATCTACGGTGTGGAACATGTTTCTACCGGTGCGTCCAACGACATTAAAGTTGCGACAAACCTGGCGCGTAACATGGTGACGCAGTGGGGCTTCTCCGACAAACTCGGTCCGCTGCTGTATGCAGAGGAAGAGGGTGAAGTATTCCTGGGCCGTTCTGTGGCTAAAGCGAAACATATGTCCGATGAGACGGCGCGTATCATCGACCAGGAAGTAAAATCTCTGGTAGAGCGTAACTACGCACGTGCACGCCAGATCCTGACCGACAATATGGACATCCTGCATTCGATGAAAGATGCGCTCATGAAATATGAGACCATCGATGCACCGCAGATTGACGACCTGATGGCGCGCCGCGAAGTGCGTCCGCCAGCAGGCTGGGAAGACCCAGGCGCTTCCAATAATTCTGACAACAATGGCACCCCGCGTGCGCCGCGTCCGGTTGATGAACCGCGTACGCCAAACCCGGGCAACACCATGTCAGAACAGTTGGGCGATAAGTAAGCCACTGCTGTTGAAGCGTTTGTCTGTAACTCAAACCCTGGAGCTTGCTCCGGGGTTTTTCATTTCTGTTTAACGATATAGATACCAGGGATTTCGCCATGAAACTATTCGCTCAGGACTCGCATCTCGATCTTTCACATCCCCATGTGATGGGGATCCTGAATGTTACCCCTGACTCCTTCTCTGACGGCGGCACGCATAACACGCTTATCGAGGCGGTTAAGCACGCGAATTTAATGATTAATGCGGGTGCCACCATCATTGACGTGGGCGGTGAATCGACGCGTCCTGGTGCAGCGGATGTGTCTGTGGAAGAAGAGCTGGCGCGCGTGGTGCCGGTGGTTGAAGCTATCGCGCAGCGGTTTGAAGTATGGATCTCCGTTGATACCTCTAAACCCGAAGTGATTCGTGAAGTGGCGAGAGTGGGCGCTCACATTATTAATGATATTCGCTCACTCACCGAGCCTGGCGCACTTGAAGCCGCGGCAGAGACGGGGTTACCGTTATGCCTGATGCATATGCAGGGCCAGCCGAAAACCATGCAGGAAGCACCGAAGTACGACGATGTCTTTGCCGACGTGAATCGCTTCTTTATTGAGCATATCGCGCGCTGTGAACGTGCAGGTATCCCAAAAGAGAAATTGTTGCTCGACCCGGGGTTCGGTTTCGGTAAAAATCTCTCCCACAATTATGCGTTGCTTGCGCGCTTATCGGAATTCCATCACTTTGACCTGCCGCTGCTGGTGGGGATGTCGAGAAAGTCGATGATTGGGCAGTTGCTGAACGTGGGGCCGAGCGAACGCCTGAGCGGCAGCCTGGCCTGCGCGGTGATTGCGGCGATGCAGGGCGCGCACATTATTCGTGTCCATGACGTCAAAGAAACAGTAGAAGCCATGCGTGTGGTGGAAGCCACACTGGCAGCGAAGGAAAACAAACGCTATGAGTAATCGTAAGTATTTTGGTACCGATGGTATCCGTGGGCGTGTAGGCGATGCTCCCATCACCCCTGATTTTGTCCTGAAGCTCGGCTGGGCTGCTGGCAAAGTGCTGGCGCGTCATGGTTCCCGTAAGATCATTATCGGTAAAGACACCCGTATTTCCGGCTATATGCTGGAATCAGCGCTGGAAGCGGGTCTGGCGGCGGCTGGACTGTCCGCGTCCTTTACGGGCCCAATGCCAACGCCTGCAGTCGCGTATCTGACGCGCACCTTCCGTGCGGAAGCGGGGATTGTTATCTCAGCTTCTCACAACCCGTTCTACGACAACGGCATTAAATTCTTCTCCATTGACGGCACCAAGCTCCCGGATGACGTGGAAGAAGCCATTGAAGCCGAAATGGAAAAAGAGATCACCTGCGTTGATTCCGCAGAGCTGGGTAAAGCGAACCGTATCGTTGATGCGGCGGGCCGTTATATCGAATTCTGTAAAGGCACCTTCCCGAATGAGCTAAGCCTTGCTCACCTCAAAATTGTGGTGGACTGTGCTAATGGCGCGACCTATCACATCGCCCCGAATGTTTTCCGCGAACTGGGTGCGAAAGTCATCACCATTGGCTGTGAGCCGGATGGTCTGAACATTAACGAGCAGGTGGGCGCAACTGACGTTCGTGCCCTGCAGGCGCGTGTTCTGGCAGAGAAAGCCGACCTGGGCATTGCGCTGGACGGCGACGGTGACCGCGTGATCATGGTCGACCACGAAGGTAACAAGGTCGACGGCGATCAGATCCTCTACATCATTGCCCGTGAGGGCCTGCGTCAGGGCCAGCTGCGCGGCGGTGCGGTGGGCACGCTGATGAGTAACATGGGCCTGGAACTGGCGCTGAAACAGCTCGGTATTCCGTTTGTCCGCGCGAAAGTCGGTGACCGCTATGTGCTAGAAAAACTGCAGGAGAAGGGCTGGCGCATCGGTGCAGAAAACTCGGGTCACGTGATCCTGCTCGATAAAACCACCACCGGTGACGGTATCGTGGCCGCGCTGCAGGTGGTTGCCGCAATGGCGCGCAACCATATGAGCCTGCACGATCTGTGCAGCGGGATGAAAATGTTCCCACAGATCCTGGTAAACGTACGTTTCACTGCCGGTAAAGGCGATCCGCTGGAAAATGAGAACGTCAAAGCGGTGATGGCTGACGTTGAAGCGGCCCTGGGCACTCGTGGACGCGTGCTGCTGCGTAAGTCCGGTACCGAACCGCTGATCCGCGTGATGGTGGAAGGTGAAGACGAAGCGCAGGTAACCGAATTTGCACACCGTATTGCGGATGCCGTGAAAGCTGCATAATCTTGCACGCTAAATGTTTAAAAAGGCGGCGTTTGCCGCCTTTGTTTTAAGCAATTAATGGCTTTTTGCTGTTTTTTTCCGCAGTTGATACAATGCGTCAAAAATGCCCTTGCGAAGGCCATTCGCTTTGGTTAGTATTCACACCCGCTTCAGTGGGAAACAAAAATCCTGCTAATTGGTCGAAGCATTGGTATGCGGCAAATCCGCAAGGAACAGGTTGATTATGTACGAAGCTCTTTTAGTTGTTTTCCTTATTGTAGCCATCGCTCTCGTAGCGCTGATTATGCTGCAGCAAGGTAAAGGCGCTGATATGGGAGCCTCCTTCGGAGCAGGCGCTTCCGGTACGCTGTTCGGTTCAAGTGGTTCTGCGAACTTCATGACCCGCACAACGGCGATTCTGGCTACTCTGTTCTTCATCATCAGTCTGGTGCTTGGCAATATCAACAGCAACAAGACCAGCAAAGGAAGCGAGTGGGAAAACCTGAGCGCGCCAGCGAAAACTGAGCAGACTCAGCCAGCTGCACCGGCTAAGCCAGCCAGCGATATCCCGCACTAAGTATTCTGTACCGAGGTGGTGGAATTGGTAGACACGCTACCTTGAGGTGGTAGTGCCCTAACGGGCTTGTGGGTTCGAGTCCCATCCTCGGTACCAATATTCCAGAAGAAAGACGTCGAAAGACGTCTTTTTTTTCGTCTGTAGATTGCGAGTCTCCGATCTTTTGTAGGGCGGGTAAGCGCATGCGCCACCCGCCATGTTGCCCGGTGGCGCTGCGCTTACCGGGCCTACAAAAATCAAAATAAAAAAGGCGCCCTGTGGGCGCCTTTTGCACGTTATATCAGCGATTACTTCTTATCGCTGTGCTCCAGGTTTTCAACCTGCGGCAGACCGTTACCGGAATTCGCGGAGAGCAGGCCATTCTCAACATAGTTGAATAGCTTCTCGCGGGTATCGGTGATGTCCAGGTTACGCATGGTCAGCTGACCGATACGATCGTCCGGCGAGAACACTGATTCACCTTTCTCCATGGTCAGACGCTCTGCTTTATAGGTCAGGTTGTCAGACACGGTGTTCAGGATGGAGTAATCGTTACCGCGACGCAGTTCGAGCGTTACTTCACCGGTGATCGCGCTTGCCACCCAACGCTGCAGCGCATCACGCAGCATCAGCGCCTGTGGATCGAACCAGCGGCCCTGATACAGCAGTTTACCCAGCTGACGGCCATGAGAGTGATACTGCTCGATGGTATCTTCGTTGTGAATACCGGTCAGCAGACGCTCGTAAGCGATGTGCAACAGCGCCATTCCCGGGGCTTCATAGATGCCACGGCTTTTCGCTTCGATGATGCGGTTTTCAATCTGATCGCTCATGCCCAGACCGTGACGACCGCCAATACGGTTAGCTTCCAGCATCAGTTCAACATCATCAGAGAAGGTTTTACCGTTCAGCGCAACCGGATGGCCGCGTTCGAAACGCACGGTCACTTCTTCAGCCTGGATTTTGACGTTCTCGTCCCAGAACTTCACGCCCATGATCGGGTTAACGATCTTCACGCTGGAGTTCAGGAATTCCAGGTCTTTCGCTTCGTGCGTCGCACCGAGCATGTTGGAGTCGGTGGAATAGGCTTTCTCGACTGACATCTTATAGTCGAAACCGCAGGCGATCATAAACTCGGACATCTCATGGCGGCCACCCAGCTCGTCGATGAAATCGGTATCCAGCCACGGCTTGTAGATCTGCAGTTCGGCGTTGGTCAGCAGGCCATAGCGATAGAAACGTTCAATATCGTTACCTTTATAGGTGCTGCCGTCACCCCAGATGTTGACGCCGTCTTCTTTCATCGCCGCAACCAGCATGGTGCCGGTGACCGCACGGCCCAGCGGGGTGGTGTTGAAGTAGGTCAGGCCGCCGGTGGTGTTATGGAATGCACCACACTGAATAGCCGCGATACCTTCAGCGACCAGTTGCTTACGGCAGTCAATCAGGCGCGCATTCTCTGCACCATACTCTTTAGCGCGACGAGGAATGGCATCATAGTCGTCCTCATCCGGCTGACCCAGGTTCGCAGTATAGGCGTACGGAACCGCTCCCTTCTGGCGCATCCACAGCAGTGCAGCGCTGGTATCCAGGCCACCTGAGAAAGCGATGCCAATACGTTGTCCAACCGGAAGATGCTTGAGAATCGTCGTCATAGAATAAAACCCTGCTTGATTGACTGATTAGAGACCGCTTTCGTTCTCTTGTGCATTTTTATGCAAAATAAGTGAGTATTCATTTAATCATCTTTTGGCGAAGACCGGAAGAGAGTCGTGCGTTTTTTGTAAAAATTTTGGTCTAATCGATCTGGCGGAAGTTGGGTTGACAGGTGGGGTCAACTATCAATATACTAAACGCCGATTTTACGTCCCGTCTTCGGTACCAAATCCCAGCATTATTTGCAAATTCTGTCCAAAACGCGTAGAATTTGCCACGTTTCAGGCGCGGGGTGGAGCAGCCTGGTAGCTCGTCGGGCTCATAACCCGAAGGTCGTCGGTTCAAATCCGGCCCCCGCAACCACTTTCCCATAAAGTTCTTTTTCAAATATACTGTGAAGACTTAGAGCCTTCGTAGCTGGATTTGAAAAAATTCTTTCGGAAAGTGCTCCAGGCCACAGTTGTGGCTATAGGGTTCAGTTATCTAAAGCCCCGATTTATCGGGGTTTTTTGTTATCTGACTACAGAATAACTGGGCTTTACGCCCTTTTTTTATGTCTTGGGGGTGGGCTTGTCCACATTAGAGCAAAAATTAACAGAGATGATTACTGCACCGGTCGAAGCACTGGGCTACGAACTGGTCGGCATCGAATTCGTTCGCGGCCGTACATCGACGCTGCGCATCTATATTGATAGTGAAGATGGCATCAATGTTGATGATTGTGCTGATGTCAGCCACCAGGTGAGTGCGGTTCTTGATGTTGAAGACCCGATTACCGTTGCGTACAACCTGGAAGTTTCCTCACCTGGCCTCGATCGCCCGATGTTCACGGCCGAGCACTACGTGCGCTTTACCGGTGAAGAAGTGGCTCTCGTTCTGCGTATGGCCGTACAGAACCGCCGTAAATGGCAGGGAATTATCAAAGCCGTTGATGGTGAAATGATCACGGTGACAGTCGAAGGCAAAGATGAAGTGTTCGCGCTGAGTAATATCCAGAAGGCGAACCTGGTTCCCCACTTTTAACAGTCTGGATTGAGGTGAAAAGCCCGCGATGAACAAAGAAATTTTGGCTGTTGTTGAAGCCGTCTCCAACGAGAAATCACTGCCGCGTGAGAAGATTTTCGAAGCGCTGGAAAGTGCACTGGCTACAGCAACCAAGAAAAAATACGAACAAGAGATCGATGTTCGCGTAGAAATCGATCGTAAAAGCGGTGACTTCGATACATTCCGTCGTTGGGTAATCGTTGAAGAAGTGACCCAGCCGACCAAAGAGATCACGCTGGAAGCCGCCCGTTTTGAAGACGAAAGTCTGAACGTGGGTGAGTACGTTGAAGATCAGATTGAATCTGTTACCTTCGACCGTATCACGACCCAGACCGCTAAACAGGTTATCGTGCAGAAAGTTCGCGAAGCCGAGCGCGCGCTGGTTGTCGATCAGTTCCGCGATCAGGAAGGCGAAATCATCACTGGTGTGGTGAAGAAAGTGAACCGCGACAACATCTCCCTGGAGATCAAATCCGAAGGGTTGCCGGGTAACGCTGAAGCCGTGATCCTGCGTGAAGATATGCTGCCGCGTGAAAACTTCCGTCCAGGCGACCGTATCCGCGGTGTTCTGTACGCCGTTCGTCCTGAAGCGCGTGGTGCACAGCTGTTCGTGACCCGTTCTAAACCAGAAATGCTGGTAGAACTGTTCCGTATCGAAGTGCCGGAAATCGGTGAAGAAGTTATCGAGATTAAAGCGGCGGCTCGCGATCCGGGCTCCCGTGCGAAAATTGCGGTGAAAACCAACGACAAGCGTATCGACCCGGTCGGTGCTTGCGTCGGTATGCGCGGTGCGCGTGTCCAGGCAGTTTCTACTGAGCTGGGCGGCGAACGTATTGATATCGTTCTGTGGGATGACAACCCGGCGCAATTCGTGATCAACGCAATGGCTCCAGCTGATGTGGCGTCTATCGTTGTTGACGAAGACAAACACACCATGGATATCGCTGTTGAAGCGGGCAACCTGGCGCAGGCAATCGGCCGTAACGGTCAGAACGTACGCCTGGCGTCACAGCTGAGCGGCTGGGAACTCAACGTAATGACCGTTGATGACCTGCAGGCTAAGCATCAGGCTGAAGCCCATGCGGCGATCGATACCTTCACTAAACACCTGGATATTGACGAAGACTTCGCCACTGTTCTGGTTGAAGAAGGTTTCTCTACGCTGGAAGAACTGGCCTATGTGCCAATGAAAGAGCTGCTGGAAATTGACGGTCTGGATGAACCAACCGTTGAAGCCCTGCGTGAACGCGCTAAAAACGCACTGACCACCCTGGCACTGGCTCAGGAAGAAAGCCTTGGCGATAAGAAGCCGGCTGATGACCTGCTGAATCTGGAAGGTCTTGATCGTGCGATTGCGTTCAAGCTGGCTGCCCGTGGTGTTTGTACGCTGGAAGATCTCGCTGAGCAAGGCGTTGATGACCTGGCTGATATCGAAGGTTTAACCGACGAGAAAGCCGGCGAGCTCATCATGGCCGCACGTAATATTTGCTGGTTCGGCGACGAAGCGTAATAAACTGTAGCAGGAAGGAACAGCATGACTGATGTAACTGTAAAATCGCTGGCTGCTGAGATTCAGACCTCCGTGGACCGCCTGGTACAGCAATTTGCTGATGCAGGGATCCCGAAGTCCGCTGATGACTCGGTGACCGCGCAAGAAAAACAAACCTTGTTAACGCACCTGAACCGTGAACACGGTTCTACGCCTGACAAGTTAACGCTGCAGCGCAAAACGCGCAGCACGTTAAACATCCCTGGTACCGGTGGCAAAAGCAAATCGGTGCAAATTGAAGTCCGCAAGACGCGCACCTTTGTAAAACGTGATCCGCAAGAGGCAGAACGCCTTGCCGCGGAAGAGCAGGCACAGCGTGAAGCGGAAGAACAAGCTCAGCGTGAGGCGGAAGCAGCCGCCAAACGTGAAGCAGAATTAAAAGCTGAACGTGAGGCCGCAGAAAAAGCGAAACGCGACGCAAGTGATAAAGTGAAGCGTGACGCTGCGGAAAAAGACAAAGTGAGCAATCAACAGACAGACGAAATGACCAAAACCGCCCAGGCTGAAAAAGCCCGCCGTGAAAATGAAGCTGCCGAGCTGAAGCGTAAAGCGGAAGAAGAAGCCCGCCGTAAGCTGGAAGAAGAAGCTCGCCGCGTCGCCGAAGAAGCGCGCCGTATGGCAGAAGAAAACGAGAAGAATGGTGTGAATACCGTTGAGCCGACTGAAGACACCAGCGACTATCACGTGACCACTTCTCAGCATGCGCGTCAGGCTGAAGATGATAACGACCGTGAAGTAGAAGGCGGCCGTGGCCGTGGTCGTAATGCAAAAGCAGCGCGTCCGGCGAAAAAAGGCAACAAGCACGCTGAATCCAAAGCTGACCGTGAAGAAGCACGCGCGGCTGTTCGCGGTGGTAAAGGCGGCAAGCGTAAAGGTTCCGCGCTGCAGCAGGGCTTCCAGAAGCCGGCTCAGGCCGTTAACCGTGACGTTGTGATCGGCGAAACCATTACCGTTGGCGAACTGGCGAACAAGATGGCGGTTAAAGGCTCTCAGGTCATCAAAGCAATGATGAAGCTGGGTGCCATGGCGACCATCAACCAGGTCATCGATCAGGAAACCGCACAGCTGGTTGCTGAAGAGATGGGCCACAAAGTTATCCTGCGTCGTGAAAACGAGCTGGAAGAAGCAGTAATGAGCGACCGTGATACTGGCGCTGCGGCTGAACCGCGTGCACCGGTTGTGACCATCATGGGTCACGTTGACCACGGTAAAACCTCTCTGCTTGACTACATTCGTTCTACTAAGGTCGCCTCTGGTGAAGCGGGTGGTATTACCCAGCACATCGGTGCTTACCACGTAGAAACCGAAAACGGCATGATCACCTTCCTGGATACCCCAGGTCACGCAGCGTTTACCTCAATGCGTGCTCGTGGTGCTCAGGCAACGGATATCGTAGTCCTGGTTGTTGCCGCAGACGATGGCGTGATGCCACAGACCATCGAAGCTATCCAGCACGCGAAAGCGGCGCAGGTGCCTCTGGTTGTTGCAGTCAACAAAATCGATAAGCCAGAAGCCGATCTGGACCGCGTGAAGAACGAACTGTCTCAGTACGGCGTTATGCCGGAAGAGTGGGGCGGTGAAGCGCAGTTCATCCCAGTATCTGCTAAAGCGGGTACCGGTATCGACGACCTGCTGAACGCGATCCTGCTGCAGGCTGAAGTACTGGAGCTGAAAGCGATCCGTAATGGTATGGCGAGCGGCGCGGTGATCGAATCCTTCCTGGATAAAGGTCGTGGCCCGGTTGCAACCGTTCTGGTTCGTGAAGGTACCCTGAACAAGGGCGACATCGTTCTGTGTGGCTTCGAATACGGCCGCGTTCGTGCGATGCGTAACGAACTGGGTCAGGAAGTTCTGGAAGCGGGTCCGTCCATTCCGGTGGAAATCCTGGGTCTGTCCGGTGTTCCGGCTGCCGGTGACGAAGTGACCGTTGTGCGTGACGAGAAGAAAGCGCGTGAAGTGGCACTGTATCGTCAGGGCAAATTCCGTGAAGTTAAACTGGCTCGTCAGCAGAAATCTAAACTCGAGAACATGTTTGCCAACATGACCGAGGGCGAAGTTCACGAAGTGAACATCGTTCTGAAAGCTGACGTTCAGGGTTCTGTGGAAGCGATCTCCGACTCCTTGCTGAAACTGTCTACCGACGAAGTGAAAGTGAAGATCATCGGTTCTGGCGTAGGTGGTATCACCGAAACCGACGCGACCCTGGCTGCTGCCTCCAACGCTATCCTGGTTGGCTTCAACGTTCGTGCGGATGCATCTGCGCGTAAAGTGATTGAAGCTGAAAGCCTGGATCTGCGCTACTACTCCGTCATCTATAACCTGATCGACGAAGTGAAAGCAGCGATGAGCGGCATGCTGTCTCCTGAGCTGAAACAGCAGATCATCGGTCTGGCTGAAGTACGTGACGTGTTCAAATCACCGAAATTCGGTGCGATCGCGGGCTGTATGGTTACCGAAGGTAACATCAAGCGTCACAACCCAATCCGCGTACTGCGTGACAACGTGGTTATCTACGAAGGCGAGCTGGAATCCCTGCGCCGCTTCAAAGATGACGTTAACGAAGTCCGTAACGGCATGGAATGTGGTATCGGCGTGAAGAACTACAACGACGTTCGCGTTGGCGATATGATCGAAGTGTTCGAGATCATCGAAATTCAGCGTACCATCGCTTAATTACCGATTGTAAGCCGGGATCGCCTCGCGCCACCCGGCAATAATTTTAAAAGGGGCTTTTAGCCCCTTTTTTGTCTGGAGAATTTATTATGGCGAAAGAATTTGGTCGCCCTCAGCGCGTAGCGCAGGAAATGCAGAAAGAGATCGCGCTCATTCTGCAACGTGAAATTAAAGACCCGCGCGTCGGCATGATGACCACCGTTTCTGGTGTCGAAATGTCCCGCGATCTGGCGTATGCAAAAGTGTTCGTCACCTTCCTGAACGATCAGGACGAAGCGGCAGTGAAAAACGGCATTAAAGCGCTGCAGGAAGCCTCTGGTTTCATCCGCTCCCTGCTCGGCAAAGCGATGCGCCTGCGTATCGTGCCTGAACTGACCTTCTTCTACGACAACTCGCTGGTCGAAGGTATGCGTATGTCCAACCTGGTGACCAGCGTGGTGAAACATGACGATGAGCGTCGTGTTAACCCGGCGGACGACAGCAAGGAGGACTGATGAGTCGTCCTCGTCGTCGCGGTCGCGACGTGCATGGTGTGCTGCTGCTGGATAAACCCCAGGGCGCTTCCAGCAACGACGTGCTGCAAAAAGTTAAGCGTATTTATAACGCCAACCGTGCGGGCCACACCGGCGCGCTCGATCCGCTGGCAACCGGCATGCTGCCGGTCTGCCTGGGAGAGGCGACAAAGTTTTCCCAGTACCTGCTCGACTCCGATAAGCGTTACCGCGTTATCGCTAAACTGGGCCAGCGCACGGACACCTCCGACGCGGATGGCCAGGTGGTGGAAGAGCGCCCGGTGACCTTCAGCGCGGAACAGCTTGATGCTGCGCTGGAGAGCTTCCGTGGGGACACGATGCAGGTGCCGTCGATGTATTCTGCGCTGAAATATCAGGGCAAGAAGCTCTACGAATATGCGCGCCAGGGCATTGACGTCCCGCGTGAAGCCCGTCCGATAACCGTGTATGAGCTGCTGTTTATTCGCCACGAAGGTGATGAGCTGGAGCTGGAAGTACACTGTTCGAAAGGGACCTATATTCGCACCATCATCGACGACCTCGGTGAAAAGCTGGGCTGCGGTGCGCATGTGATTTACCTGCGCCGTCTGGCGGTAAGCAAGTACCCGGTGGAGCGGATGGTGACCCTGGAACAGCTGCGCGAGCTGGTAGAACAGGCGGAAGCGCAGGGGGTTGCGCCGGCAGATTTGCTGGATCCCTTGCTGATGCCGATGGACAGTCCGGCAGCAGACTTCCCGGTTGTTAATCTTCCTTTAACATCGTCCGTTTACTTTAAGAACGGCAACCCGGTTCGTACGGCACAAGCGCCGCTGGAAGGACTGGTACGCGTGACCGAAGGTGACGAAGGGAAATTCATCGGTATGGGCGAAATGGATGGCGAAGGGCGCGTTGCGCCGCGTCGTCTGGTCGTCGAATATCCGGTCGACGCGTGACGGTGATAACGGCTCACCTTGCGATAAGCAGGGGAGACGAGTAGAATATCGCCGCTTAACGCCTGGTAAATTGTTTAACAATCTGCGGGGCGTACATGGGATTGCTGAATTAGAGATCGGCATCCTTACATTCTTTATACTTTGGAGTTTGAAAATGTCTCTAAGCGTTGAAGCTAAAGCTAAAATCGTTTCTGAGTTTGGTCGTGGTACTAACGACAGCGGTTCTACCGAAGTTCAGGTTGCACTGCTGACTGCACAGATTAACCACCTGCAGGGTCACTTTGCAGAGCACAAAAAAGATCACCACAGCCGTCGTGGTCTGCTGCGTATGGTTTCTCAGCGTCGTAAACTGCTCGACTACCTGAAACGTAAAGATGTTGCACGCTACACCGCGCTGATCGAGCGTCTGGGTCTGCGTCGCTAATTCTTGCGAGTTTCAGAAAAGGGGGCCTGATGGCCCCTTTTTTCAACCAGACGGCAGCAATTCACTGGAAACTATTGTATTGTTGCTATAAATGATCTTCATTGCAGAGGTTCGCGCGGCTAATGAGAGGCTTCACCCATGGGGGTGTTGGTTGTCATTAGTCGCGAGGATGCGAAGAAGGTCGGGTTAAATCGACAGCACACCGGTGGTGTGCTGTCAAACATTTAAGAAAGGACAGAACTTTGCTGAATCCGATCGTTCGTAAATTCCAGTATGGTCAACATACCGTCACGCTGGAAACCGGCATGATGGCACGTCAGGCTACTGCTGCCGTTATGGTAAGCATGGATGACACTGCGGTATTCGTTACCGTTGTTGGCCAGAAAAAAGCTAAACCAGGTCAGGACTTCTTCCCGCTGACCGTTAACTATCAGGAGCGTACCTACGCTGCCGGTAAAATCCCGGGTGGTTTCTTCCGTCGTGAAGGCCGCCCAAGCGAAGGCGAAACCCTGATTGCGCGTCTGATTGACCGCCCGGTTCGTCCGCTGTTCCCGGAAGGCTTCGTTAATGAAGTACAGGTTATCGCGACCGTTGTTTCCGTTAACCCACAGGTTAACCCGGACATCGTTGCCATGATCGGCGCATCCGCTGCCCTGTCACTGTCTGGTATTCCATTCAATGGCCCAATCGGTGCCGCGCGTGTTGGCTACATTAACGACCAGTACGTGCTGAACCCAACCCAGGAAGAGCTGAAAGAAAGTAAGCTGGACCTGGTTGTTGCGGGTACTGAAGCGGCTGTACTGATGGTTGAATCCGAAGCTGAACTGCTGAGCGAAGACCAGATGCTGGGCGCTGTGGTATTTGGCCACGACCAGCAGCAGATCGTTATCCAGAACATCAACGACCTGGTGAAAGAAGCCGGTAAACCACGTTGGGACTGGCAGCCAGAAGCAGCAAACGACGCGCTGAACACACGCGTTGCAGCCCTGGCAGAATCTCGTCTGAGCGATGCATACCGTATCACTGACAAACAGGAGCGTTACGCTCAGGTTGATGTGATCAAGTCTGAAACTATCGCGACGCTGGTTGCTGAAGACGAAGCGCTGGACGCTAACGAACTGAGCGACATTCTGCACGCTATCGAGAAAAACGTTGTTCGTAGCCGCGTTCTGGCAGGCGAGCCGCGTATCGATGGCCGCGAAAAAGACATGATCCGTGGTCTGGATGTGCGTACTGGCGTTCTGCCACGTACTCACGGTTCCGCGCTGTTCACCCGTGGCGAAACGCAGGCGCTGGTTACCGCGACCCTGGGTACCGCACGTGACGCACAGAACATCGACGAACTGATGGGCGAGCGCACTGACAGCTTCCTGTTCCACTACAACTTCCCTCCGTACTCCGTAGGTGAAACCGGTATGGTTGGCTCGCCGAAGCGTCGTGAAATTGGTCACGGTCGTCTGGCGAAGCGCGGCGTGCTGGCAGTGATGCCAGAAGCAGACAAATTCCCTTACACCGTACGTGTGGTGTCAGAAATCACCGAATCCAACGGTTCTTCTTCCATGGCTTCCGTGTGTGGTGCCTCTCTGGCGCTGATGGATGCAGGCGTGCCAATCAAAGCCGCCGTTGCGGGTATCGCAATGGGCCTGGTGAAAGAAGGCGACAACTTCGTTGTTCTGTCTGACATTCTGGGTGACGAAGACCACCTGGGCGATATGGACTTCAAAGTAGCGGGTTCCCGCGAAGGTATCTCTGCGCTGCAGATGGATATCAAAATTGAAGGTATCACCAAAGAGATCATGCAGGTTGCTCTGAACCAGGCTAAAGGTGCGCGTCTGCACATCCTGGGCGTGATGGAACAGGCGATTAACGCGCCGCGTGGCGACATTTCTCAGTTCGCTCCACGTATCCACACCATCAAGATCAATCCAGACAAGATCAAAGATGTTATCGGTAAGGGCGGTTCCGTAATCCGTGCGCTGACCGAAGAGACTGGCACCACGATCGAAATCGAAGATGACGGTACTGTGAAGATCGCAGCAACCGACGGCGAGAAAGCGAAATTCGCTATCCGTCGCATCGAAGAAATCACGGCAGAGATCGAAGTGGGCCGCGTCTACGCAGGTAAAGTGACCCGTATCGTTGACTTTGGCGCGTTCGTTGCCATCGGTGGCGGTAAAGAAGGTCTGGTTCACATCTCTCAGATCGCTGACAAGCGCGTTGAGAAAGTGACCGATTACCTGCAGATGGGTCAGGAAGTACCGGTGAAAGTTCTGGAAGTTGATCGCCAGGGCCGTATCCGTCTGAGCATTAAAGAAGCAACCGAGCAGTCTCAGCCAGCTGCTGCGCCAGAAGCACAGGCAGCAGAACAGCAAGGCGAGTAAGTTGCCATTTGCCCTCCGCTTTGCGGAGGGCCTATTATCAGGCAGGACGCCTTGTTAAGCCGCCGGGGGACAGGACGTTCATCCAATAGTTGTCTTCGGGAGTGGGAAATGAAGCCTTTTTTGCGCTGGTGTTTCGTTGCGACAGCTTTAACGCTGGCAGGATGCAGCAACTCTGCCTGGCGTAAGAGCGAAGTCCTCGCAGTGCCATTGCAACCGACTTTGCAGCAGGAAGTGATTCTGGCACGCATGGAACAAATACTTGCCAGTCGGGCTTTAACCGATGAAGAACGCGCACAGCTTTTATATGAGCGCGGAGTGTTGTATGATAGTCTCGGTCTGAGGGCATTGGCGCGAAATGATTTTTCACAAGCGCTGGCTATCCGACCTGATATGCCTGAAGTATTCAACTACTTAGGCATTTATTTAACGCAGGCAGGCAATTTTGATGCTGCCTATGAAGCGTTTGATTCTGTACTTGAGCTTGATCCAACTTACAACTACGCGCACTTGAATCGCGGTATCGCATTGTATTACGGCGGTCGTGATAAGTTAGCGCAAGATGATCTGCTGGCGTTTTATCAAGACGATCCTAATGATCCTTTCCGTAGCCTGTGGCTTTACATCGTTGAGCGGAAGCTCGATGAGAAGCAGGCAAAAGAGGCACTGAAGCAGCGCTTCGATAAATCGGACAAGGAACAGTGGGGATGGAACATTGTCGAGTTCTACCTGGGCAACATTAGCGAAGCAACGCTGATGGAACGCCTCAAGGCGGACGCAACGGATAACACCTCGCTCGCTGAGCATCTCAGTGAAACCAACTTCTATTTAGGTAAGTACTACCTAAGTCTGGGGGATATGGACAGCGCTACGGCACTGTTCAAATTAGCGGTTGCTAACAACGTACACAACTTCGTTGAGCACCGTTATGCATTGTTGGAATTATCGCTCTTGGGCCAGGAGCATGACGACCTGGCAGAATCGGACCAGCAATAGCTGACGACATAAACATCAGCCCGTAATCTTTTGATTGCCATCACCTTAACTGGTGAGGGCGTTGTTGTTCGTCAATACACCTACTTTGAGCCGGTTCACACTTTTCAATGAAAATTGCTAATCATTTTCACGATGAGCTAAGTAGACTGGCCGCCATTAATATCGAGGCACTTGTACTACATGGCTGAATTCGAAACCACTTTTGCAGATCTGGGCCTGAAGGCTCCTATCCTTGAAGCCCTTAACGATCTGGGTTACGAAAAACCATCTCCGATCCAGGCTGAGTGTATCCCACACCTGCTTTCTGGTCGTGACGTGCTGGGCATGGCCCAGACTGGTAGCGGTAAAACTGCAGCATTCTCGCTGCCGCTGCTGAACAACATTGATCCGGACCTGCGTGCACCGCAGATCCTCGTCCTGGCTCCAACCCGTGAACTGGCTGTTCAGGTTGCAGAAGCAATGACGGAATTCTCTAAACATATGCGCGGCGTAAACGTGGTAGCCCTGTACGGCGGCCAGCGTTATGACGTGCAGTTACGCGCCCTGCGCCAGGGCCCACAGATTGTTGTCGGTACGCCGGGCCGTCTGCTGGATCACCTGAAGCGCGGTACTCTGGACCTCTCTAAACTGAGCGGCCTGGTACTGGATGAAGCAGATGAAATGCTGCGTATGGGCTTCATCGAAGACGTCGAAACCATCATGGCGCAGATCCCGGACGGTCATCAGACCGCGCTGTTCTCTGCCACCATGCCAGAAGCGATTCGTCGTATCACCAAGCGCTTCATGAAAGATCCTCAGGAAGTGCGTATTCAGTCCAGCGTTACCACTCGCCCGGACATCAGCCAGAGCTACTGGTCTGTGTACGGCATGCGCAAAAACGAAGCGCTGGTACGTTTCCTGGAAGCGGAAGATTTTGATGCGGCGATTATCTTCGTGCGTACCAAAAACGCGACCCTGGAAGTGGCTGAAGCCCTGGAGCGTAGCGGCTACAACAGCGCAGCGCTGAACGGCGACATGAACCAGGCCCTGCGTGAGCAGACTCTGGAGCGTCTGAAAGACGGTCGTCTGGATATCCTGATTGCAACCGACGTGGCAGCACGTGGTCTGGACGTTGAGCGTATCAGTCTGGTTGTGAACTACGACATCCCGATGGATTCCGAGTCTTACGTTCACCGTATCGGCCGTACCGGTCGTGCGGGTCGTGCTGGCCGCGCGCTGCTGTTCGTTGAGAACCGCGAGCGTCGTCTGCTGCGTAACATTGAACGCACCATGAAGCTGACCATTCCAGAAGCTGACCTGCCAAACGCAGATCTGCTGGGCAAACGCCGTCTGGAAAAATTCGCCGCGAAAGTACAGCAGCAGCTGGAAAGCAGCGATCTGGACCAGTACCGTGCGCTGCTGTCGCAGATTCAGCCTGTTGCTGAAGGCGAAGAGCTGGACATGGAAACCCTGGCAGCAGCACTGCTGAAAATGGCTCAGGGCGAACGTAGCCTGATCGTGCCACCAGATGCGCCGATGCGTCCTAAGCGTGAATTCCGTGACCGTGACGATCGCTTCGAGCGTCGTGGCGACCGTAATGACCGCAATGACCGTGGCCCACGTGGTGACCGTCCAGAGCGTGGTGGTGAAGATCGTCCACGTCGCGAGCGTCGTGACGCTGGTGATATGGAACTGTACCGCATTGAAGTGGGCCGTGATGACGGCGTTGAAGTTCGTCACATCGTTGGCGCGATCGCTAACGAAGGCGACATCAGCAGCCGTTACATTGGTAACATCAAGCTGTTCGCAT
This sequence comes from Enterobacter sp. AG326, assembly GCF_004362415.1. Taxonomy (NCBI): domain Bacteria; kingdom Pseudomonadati; phylum Pseudomonadota; class Gammaproteobacteria; order Enterobacterales; family Enterobacteriaceae; genus Enterobacter; species Enterobacter sp. AG326. The sequence continues at coordinate 118,115 of NZ_SNXG01000003.1, forward strand.
CCCACTCTACCATCGAGCTGCCAAAAGGTATGCCGGGTGAAGTACTGCAGCACTTTACGCGTACCCGCATCCTGAACAAGCCGATGAACATGCAGCTGATGGGCGATGCACAGCCACGCCCTGACCGCGGTGGTGAGCGTCGTGGCGGTGGTCGCAGCTTCGGTGGCGAACGTCGTGAAGGCGGCCGCAGCGAAGGTCGCGGTGAACCACGTCGTTTCTCCGGCGAGCGTCGCGAAAATCGCGGCCCACGTCGTGACGAAGGCACCAGCCGTCGCCGTGACGCGTAAGCCTTACGCAACTGACGTAAAGTAAAATATACAGCCCCGATAAACGCTATCGGGGCTTTTTTTATTCCTTTTGTACTCTTGTACTGGTACAGTGCGTCACATTAAAATGCAGAACCGCATGATTGACTGGAGAAAAGGCTGTATGGCGACACTAACCACCACCCAAACGTCACCTTCGCTGCTTGGCGGCGTGGTGATCATCGGCGGAACCATCATTGGTGCCGGGATGTTTTCCCTGCCTGTGGTCATGTCCGGTGCGTGGTTCTTCTGGTCGCTGGCCGCGCTGGTCTTCACCTGGTTCTGCATGCTCCATTCCGGGCTGATGATCCTTGAAGCAAACCTGAACTACCGCATTGGCTCCAGCTTCGACACCATCACCAAAGATCTGCTGGGTAAAGGCTGGAACCTGGTGAACGGGCTATCCATCGCGTTTGTGCTCTATATCCTGACCTACGCGTACATTTCAGCGAGCGGCTCGATTCTGCACCACACCTTCTCGGAGATGTCGCTGAACGTTCCGGCGCGTCTGGCAGGGCTGTGTTTTGCGCTAGCTGTGGCGTTTATCGTCTGGATGAGTACCAAAGCGGTAAGCCGCATGACGGCGATCGTATTAGGCGCTAAGGTCATCACTTTCTTCCTGACTTTCGGCAGCCTGCTGGGGCACGTGACGCCCGCCACGCTGTTTAACGTCGCCGAAGTGAACACCTCCTACACGCCGTACCTGCTGATGACGCTGCCGTTCTGTCTGGCGTCGTTTGGCTACCACGGTAACGTGCCGAGCCTGATGAAATACTACGGCAAAGATCCCCGCACCATTGTGAAGTGTCTGGTCTACGGCACGCTGCTGGCGCTGGGTCTGTATGTGATTTGGCTGCTGGGGACGATGGGCAACATCCCGCGTCCGGAATTTATCGGCATTGCCCAGAAGGGCGGTAACATCGACGTGCTGGTGCAGGCGTTGAGCGGCGTGTTGAACAGCCGCAGTCTGGATCTGCTGCTGGTGATCTTCTCTAACTTTGCGGTGGCGAGCTCTTTCCTGGGCGTGACGCTGGGCCTGTTTGACTATCTGGCAGATCTGTTCGGCTTTGATGATTCTGCGATGGGGCGTTTAAAAACCGCGCTGCTGACTTTCCTGCCGCCGATTGTGGGCGGCCTGCTGTGGCCGAACGGCTTCCTGTACGCCATCGGCTATGCAGGGCTGGCGGCAACTATCTGGGCGGCAATTGTGCCGGCGCTGCTGGCGCGCAAATCACGTAAACGCTTCGGTAGCCCGAAATTCCGCGTCTGGGGCGGTAAGCCGATGATTGCACTGATTCTGGTATTCGGCGTTGGTAACGCTCTGGTACATGTGCTGTCGAGTTTTAACCTGTTGCCTGTGTATCAGTAAAACGAGGGGTTGAACCCCTCACCCCGGCCCTCTCCCATAGGGAGAGGGAGAAAAGCAAAAAACTACCCCACCAGTTCCTCTTTCACCTGCATCGCCAGTTCAAACGAATGCAAACGCGCCTGGTGATCGAAAATCTGGCCGTTAACCATAATCTCATCCGCCTGCGTTTCGCGCAGCACCGCGTCCAGCCCGTGTCGCACTTTCGCCTTATCGCCTACCAGCGACATGCTCAGCGCCTGCTGCACGCCATACTGTTCGGAGGCTGACCACAGCTGATGCATATTCTCCACCGGCGGCGGAAGCTGGCCCGTCTCACCGCGGCGCAGCTTCACAAACGCCTGCTGCATTGAGGTAAACAGGAATTCCGCGTCGCGATTGCTGTCGGCCGCAATGATGTTGATACACACCATCGCGTACGGCTTCTCAAGACGCTCGGACGGTTTGAAGTTCGTGCGATAAAGATGCAGCGCCTGATGCAGCATATCCGGTGCAAAGTGGGAGGCAAAGGCAAACGGCAGCCCCAGCTGCGCGGCAAGCTGTGCGCTGTAGAGGCTTGAGCCCAACAGCCACACCGGGATCTTCTCACCGTAGCCCGGCACCGGACGTACGTGCGGGTTCGGATCGCGCACGTCGAACCAGTCCACCAGTTCAGCCACGTCGCGCGGGAAGTTGTCGATATCGCCGCTCATATGGCGACGCAGGGCGCGCATGGTCGGCTGGTCGCTGCCGGGCGCACGACCAAGCCCTAAATCTATACGGCCCGGGTAGAGCGTATTCAGGGTGCCAAACTGCTCGGCAATCACCAGCGGGGCGTGGTTCGGCAGCATTACGCCGCCGGAGCCCAGATGCAGGGTGGTGGTATTTGCCGCCAGATAGCCGATCAAAACCGAGGTCGCGGCGCTGGCGATGCCAACCATATTGTGGTGCTCGGCCAGCCAGTAGCGGTGATAGCCACGCTTTTCGGCCAGCTGAGCCAGATCCAGGGAGTGCGAAAAGGCTTCTCTTGCCGAGGAGCCTTGTGGGATCGGCGCCAGATCCAGCACCGAAAACGGAATGGTTTTGTCAGTCATAACAGCTCACTTTGTCGACGGTGAATCTTTAATACTGCATTAAAAAATGATAACCGTTGTTAACAAAGTGAGCCTTTTTTACGCCTGAAGTTCCAGCCCGGCGAGACGCCTCCAGTAGCCGTTGCAGTCGCTGTTTGCCGTCAGCGGCAGCGGTGAGGCACCGTTTTCGTTGGCGCGGAAGGCGTCCAGCATCGCGAACACCCCGGTATCCAGGGGCGACAGCCGAACCATATCCACCAGCCCGTCCATCGACGCCAGCTCGTTGCCGAGGTTATAGACATAGCCGCTCATGGTTTGAATACCGTTGAGGACAAACACCTGCTGATTCTCCTGCGACAGCATGCTGCGTCCATTCGGGTATTTAATGCAGCAGGTTTCGCACTCGTCTTTCGGGCGGTCTTCCGAGCGCGCGGTAAAGCAGCGGGCGGAGTAGGCCAGCGGCAGATGACCGTAGCTCAGCACTTCCACTTCAAACTGATTGCGAATGCCCAGCTCGTCGCACTGGTTAAGCAGGTTAGCCAGCCAGTCGCGGGAAAGCTCTACCGGCATGCACCAGCGCGTCATCCCCTGTTTGAGCAGCAGGCGCAGGGTGACGGCGTTGTAGCAGTTCAGCGCATGACCCGCGACAAACGGCAGCCTGCGTTCAGCGCACATGTTCACCACGCCGAGATCGCTCGCTTCCAGCAGGAACTCGCCGTTTTCGACGTAGCGCTTCAGCTCGCCCAGTTCGGAGGACGCCTGCACGAGTGCAAGCGTGGAGAGCACCACCTGCTTGCCGCTGCCTGCCAGGCCTTTCGCCATATCCAGCCAGTCACCCACTTTGGTGGCGCGGCGCTTGCTGCACACCGCCTCGCCGAGGTAAATCACGTCGGCGCTGCTGGTGGCGGCCTGTTGGTAAAAATCTTCCAGCGTCTCTTTTGGCCAGTAGTAGAGCACCGGTCCTAATGAATATTTCATGATGATCTCACTGCCATTTACGGTGATACGCGCCAAGCGTGGTTTGCGTGCCTTCGGACATCGAACCAAGCGTCTCCATCCAGGCCTGCTGTGGAGCGTAGTTCTGCGGATCCGCCATGCAGCGGTCGATGGCCTGACGCCACACTTTCGCGACCTGGCTCACGTAGGCCGGGCTGCGCTGGCGACCTTCGATTTTCACCGACGCAATATTGGCCGCCAGCAGTTCCGGCAGCAGCTCCAGCGTGTTGAGGCTGGTCGGCTCCTCCAGCGCGTGATAGCGCTCGCCGTCGACCAGATAGCGGCCTTTACACAGGGTTGGATAACCGGCGTTTTCACCGTCCTGGTAGCGGTCAATCAGCACCTCATTCAGGCGAGACTCCAGCCCCTGCGGGGTCTGCTGCCAGCGAACAAAGCGGGCAGGGGAGCAGGCTCCGACGGTATTTGGCGATTCTCCGGTTAAATAAGAGGAAAGATAGCAGCGGCCTTCGGCCATGATGCACAGGCTGCCAAAGGCAAAAACCTCCAGCGGTACTGGCGTGACGCGCGCGAGTTGCTTAACCTGATGAATAGAGAGCACGCGCGGCAGCACCACGCGGGCCACGTCAAAGTGTTGATGGTAAAAACGCACCGCCTCTTCGTTGGTGGCAGATGCCTGAACAGAGACGTGGCGCTCAATATGGGGATAGCGTTCTGCCGCATACTCAAGCATGGCGAGGTCGGCCAGGATTAGCGCATCGGCACCCAGCTGTGCCGCCATATCCACCGCGCGCTGCCAGCGGGCGTAGCCGTCAGGATGAGCAAAGGTATTGATGGCGATATGCAGCTTGCGGCGGTGCTGGTGAACGAAGTTAACGGCTTCCTGAAGCTTTTTCTCCGTAAAGTTGAGGCCAGCAAAATGGCGGGCGTTGGTATCATCTTTCAGCCCGATATAGACCGCATCGGCCCCATTTTCGATGGCCGCCTTAAGCGCCGGAAGATTTCCGGCAGGGCAGAGCAGCTCCATAATTTATCCTGATGTAGTCGATCGCAAAATTGTTAACGAGCTGGGATTTTAATTAACCCATACGCGACAATTTTTGATTTAAGGCAGCTAATGGCGTATTGATGACACCAATAATGAGGTACGGCGGGCGACGGTTTGTTGATTTACGCCGCTATGTTGCGCTTCGGATATGGCAAAATAGCAGGACTATAGATATCAGGGAGTAAAGCTCGTGCTGGATAAACTGCGTTCACGTCTCGTACAATTTGGTCCATCAATGCTGAGCGTGCCGGTCAAGCTGGCGCCGTTCGCGCTTAAACGCCAGGTGCTGGAGCAGGTCCTGAGCTGGCAGTTCCGCCAGGCGCTGCAGGACGGCGAGCTGGAGTTCCTGGAAGGCCGCTGGTTAAGCATTGAGGTGCGTGACATCGGGCTGCGCTGGTTTACCTCCGTTGAGAATGACCAGCTGATCGTCCGCGAATCCGCCGGGGCGGATGTGAGCTTTAGCGCCAATGCCAGCGATCTGCTGATGATCGCCGCGCGTAAGCAGGATCCGGATACGCTCTTCTTCCAGCGCCGTCTGGTGATTGAAGGCGACACGGAGCTGGGCCTGTACGTGAAGAATTTAATGGATGCCATTGAGCTGGAGCAGATGCCGAAAGCGCTGCGCGTGATGTTAATGCAAATGGCAGATTTCGTTGAGGCCGGGCTGAAAACCCCGCCGGACGGTAAACACACTTCAGTAGGTGAGCCATGCTGATTCGAGTCGAAATTGGGATTGATGCGCCGGGGATCGATGGGTTGTTACGCCGCGCCTTTGCGAGCGATGCCGAAGCCCAACTGGTCCACGACCTTCGCGAAGACGGCCTGATTACGCTGGGGCTGGTTGCCACCGATGACGAAGGTCAGGTGGTGGGCTATGTTGCCTTCAGTCCGGTCATCGTTCAGGGCGAAGAGCTGCAGTGGGTTGGCATGGCGCCGCTGGCGGTAGATGAAAGCTATCGCGGACAGGGGCTGGCACGCCAGCTGGTCTATGAAGGGCTGGATTCGCTCAATGAGTTCGGTTACGCGGCCGTTGTCACGCTGGGCGATCCGGCATTCTATGGCCGTTTAGGCTTTGAGCAGGCCGCGCATTACGATCTGCGCTGCCGCTGGCCGGGTACGGAATCCGCTTTCCAGGTCCATCGCCTGGCGGACGATGCGCTCAACGGCGTCAATGGTCTCGTCGAGTATCACGACCATTTCAATCGCTTTTAATCAGGCTCTCGCGTAGCGCCTCAAAGGAGTCGTCTCCGGTCACGAGGCGCTCTTTCTGGCGCTTCGTCAGCTGCTTGATGCGGTATTCCAGCCTGAGCGCCAGCGATCGGTCGCCGACGGCCGCTGAGAAGGCGAGCTGTAATTCCCCTTTCCCCCGCAGCGCCTTTGCCCCTTTTCCCGTTTGATGTTGTAAAAAACGCCGCGCTACATCGGTGGTGATCCCGGTGTAGAGTGCGTTATCAGCGGTTCGGACAAGATAGAGAAACCAGCACACGGTATACAGATTCAGTATGTTAAGGTGAACGCACCATAGCATGAGAGAGAACGAAAATGGAAACACTGGCCGCCATTAACCGCTGGCTGGCAAAGCAGCATGTTGTCACCTGGTGCGTCTATGACGAGGGTGAGATGTGGTGCGCAAATGCGTTTTACTACTATGACTCTGAGCGCGTGGCTTTTTATGTCATGAGTGAAGACAAAACGCGTCATGCGCAGATGACCGGCCAGCAGGCAAAGGTGGCAGGCACGGTAAACGGCCAGCCGAAAACGGTCGCGCTGATCCGCGGCGTGCAGTTTAAAGGGGAGATCCGTCGTCTGGATGGTGAAGAGAGCGACGCGCGCCGTAAGCTCTACACGCGCCGCTTTCCCGTTGCCGCTGCGCTAAAAGCCCCGGTGTGGGAAATCCGCCTCGATGAGCTGAAATTTACCGACAACACCCTGGGCTTTGGCAAAAAGCTGCACTGGTTACGCGCCGAGCAGGCGTAGCGCTTCGCGGTTAAACGCCGGAAGATCGTCCGGGGTTCGGCTGGTGATCAGCTGGTCTTTGTCGTTGACCACCTCCTGATCGTAAAACTCGGCCCCCGCGTTTTTCAGATCGATAACGATCGGCTTCACGGCGGTAAGCTTACGCCCGCGGACCACTTCTGCGCTGATGAGCAGCTGCGGGCCGTGGCAGATGGCAAAGACCGGTTTGCCGCTAGAGACAAAGTCCCGGGTGAAGGTCACGAAGCGCTCGTCCCCGCGCAGGGAATCCGGGGAATGGCCGCCGGGTAACAGCAGGGCGTCAAAATCTGAGGGACTCACGTTATCGATGGTCTCATCGATGGTCACGGTCGCCTCGCCCTTATGGCCTGTCACCGTTTTACCCGCCTCTTTCTCAATGGTGATGACCTCATGTCCCGCCTTGCGGAACGCCTCTGCTGGAGAGGTGAATTCTGAATCTTCAAACTCGTCGGTAATCAAGACTGCGATTTTCTTGCCCATGCTTCCTCCGTTGTTTTGGCTTCAGACTGATTTTTCTCCGCTTGTGGTAAATACTTACCTGTAACAGACTTCTAAGTGTGGTCGACGACGCTGAGTTCGCAAACGGACAATTCTGTAAAGGGGAAAAGATGAGTCAGGTATTGATTACAGGTGCTACCGGGTTAGTGGGCGATCATCTGCTGCGGCTGCTGATTCAGGATCGCCGCGTGAACTATATCGCCGCCCCGACGCGTCGACCGCTGGCGGACTTATCCGGCGTCTTTAATCCGCACGATCCTCAGCTGACCGACGCGCTGGCGCAGGTGCAGGATCCCATTGATATCGCCTTTTGCTGTCTGGGCACCACGCGGCGGGAGGCGGGCAGCAAAGAGGCATTTATCCACGCCGACTATACGCTGGTGGTGGATACCGCACTTACGGCGAAAAAGCTGGGAGCCAAACATTTTCTGGTGGTCAGCGCGCTGGGCGCCAGTGCCGGGTCGCCTTTCTTCTACAACAAGGTGAAGGGCAAGATGGAGGATGCGCTGATTGCGCAGAAATGGGAGCAGCTGACGATTGTGCGCCCCTCGATGCTGATCGGCCACCGGGACGAACGCCGGTTTAACGAGTCGATATTTGCCCCGCTGTTTCGCATTCTTCCCGGCAACTGGAAATCCATCGAGGCGCGGGACGTTGCGCGCGCGATGTTAAAAGAGGGGCTGGCCCCGTCGAAAGCGGGCGTCAACATTATCCCTTCGGCAAAACTGCGTGAAATCGCGCAGGGCGAGGCGTAAACTCCCCCGGCTAATAACCTAATACTCTCCGGGGAATGCTATGACTGGTCAGTCTTCATCTCAGGCGGCAACACCTGTTCAGTGGTGGAAGCCCGCACTCTTCTTTCTCGTGGTCATTGTTGGCCTCTGGTACGTGAAATGGCAGCCGTACTACGGCAAAGCCTTCACCGCCGCCGAAACGCACAGCATCGGTAAATCTATTCTCGCACAGGCTGAATCCAGCCCGCTGCAGGCGGCGTGGGACTATGCCATGGTTTACTTCCTTGCCGTCTGGAAGGCCGCCGTCTTAGGCGTCATTCTGGGCTCGCTGATTCAGGTGCTTATCCCGCGTAACTGGCTGGTGAAAACCCTCGGGCAGCCGCGCTTTCAGGGCACGCTGCTGGGAACGATTTTCTCCCTGCCGGGCATGATGTGCTCCTGCTGTGCCGCGCCCGTGGCCGCAGGGATGCGCCGTCAGCGCGTATCGATGGGGGGCGCGCTGGCGTTCTGGATGGGTAACCCGCTGCTCAACCCGGCAACGCTGGTGTTTATGGGCTTTGTGCTGGGCTGGCATTTCGCGTTCATCCGCCTGGTCGCCGGGCTGCTGACCGTGCTGGTGGTGGCGACGCTGGTGCAAAAACTGGTGAAGGATACTGCTGCAGAACCCGCAGCCGTTGAGCTGGACGTCAGCGAGCCGCAGGGTGGCTTCTTTGCGCGCTGGGGCAGGGCGCTATGGCAGCTTTTCTGGAGCACCATCCCGGTCTATATCCTGGCGGTACTGGCTCTGGGGGCGGCGCGCGTCTGGCTCTTCCCGCATGCGGATGGCGCTATCGACAACACGCTGATGTGGGTCATTGCGATGGCCGTTGCAGGCTGTCTGTTTGTGATCCCAACGGCGGCGGAAATCCCGATTGTTCAGACCATGATGCTGGCCGGTATGGGGACCGCACCGGCGCTGGCGCTGCTGATTACGCTGCCGGCGATCAGCCTGCCGTCGCTTATCATGCTGCGTAAGTCGTTCCCGGCGAAAGCGCTGTGGCTGACCGCAGGGCTGGTGGCGTTGAGCGGGGTGATGGTGGGCAGTATTGCGTTGATGTAAAAAAAGCCCGGTGGCGCTTACCGGGCCTACAAAAAAATCCCCTCAAGCGAGGGGATTTTTTTTATTTGATGTAAGTAAACGCGGTGGTGACGTGCTTCACGCCGCTCACCCGGCTGGCGATATCGGCCGCCGCTTTCCCTTCACGGTCGGTCACCAGACCCAGCAGGAACACTTCGCCGTTTTCAGTCGTCACTTTCACGTTGGAGGATTTCACCTGGTCCGAGCCCAGCAGCTGAGAACGCACTTTGGTGGTGATCCAGGTATCGGAAGAGGCTTCACCCAGGCCAATTGGCTTGCCCTGACGTACTTCGTTAAACACCTCTGTGGTCCCTTCGACGCCCATCGCAATCTGTTTCGCGCGAGAGGCGAGCTCCAGATTCGGCGCCTGGCCTGCCAGCAGCACTTTGCCCTGATAAGCCGTCACGTTGATACGCGCTTCTTTCTTGATTTGTTCGTCTTTCGACAGCGCACTGTTGACGCGCAGCTCCAGCGTACCGTCATCCACCTGTGTCCCCACGGTGCGTGGATCGGTTGCCGCTTTGGTGCCTACCGCGGCGGTACCCACAACGGCCGCAGCGATACATCCCTGAAGCAGTAATGCAGACATAAGGACTGCGAGGGTCGATAAAGCCTTCATAAGAACTCCTTAATCATCCTGGTGAGGGAAAAGCGTGTTATCGATCAAATCACATAAGCAGTTCACCGTGAGCATATGCATCTCCTGAATACGCGCGCTCCGGTGAGAAGGAATGCGGATTTCCACATCCTGCGGCCCAAGCAGACCCGCCAGCTCACCCCCGTCATAGCCGGTTAAGGCCACGATTGTCATGTCGCGGGTGACGGCAGCTTCAACGGCTTTGACAATATCCCGGCTATTGCCGCGCGTGGAGATGGCCAGCAGCACATCTCCGGCGTGACCCAGGGCTCGCACCTGCTTTGCGTAAATTTCGTCATGCAGACGATCGTTAGCAATCGCCGTTAAGACCACATTATCGGTATTAAGTGCAATGGCGGGTAAACTCGGGCGTTCTGTTTCAAAGCGATTGATCATGCTGGCAGCAAAATGCTGTGCGTTGGCGGCTGACGTGCCGTTGCCACAACAGAGGATTTTGTTGCCATTAAGCAGGGATTGCACCAGCGTCATTGCGGCACGCGAGATAGCATCCGGAAGGGCTTCCGCCGCGGCAATCTGAGTCTGGATGCTTTCTGTGAAGCACACTTTAATTCTTTCGAGCACGTTATCCCTTTTAAATCTTAATTATGCGTCTTCGCCAAAAGCGTTTTTAAGCCATTCGATCTCATTTCCGGTGAAGGCTATCACATCGAACCGGCAATCCACAGTATCAAAGCTCCCATTATGGCGGGCAAGCCACAAGTGGGCAGTCTGTAATAATTTATGTTGTTTGGCGAGCGTCACGCTGGCGGCAGCACCGCCAAAACGGGAGGACTGTCGAAAGCGGACTTCTACAAACACGATGACCTGACCGTCTTTCATGATCAGGTCGATTTCGCCGCCGCGCCCGCGGACGTTAGCGGCGATAAAGCGCAGTCCTTTGCCTTCAAGCCAGCGACGCGCCTTTAACTCCCACGCATCGCCGGTCTCTTTACGGCTTAACTGGCCGGGACGATTTGCCCCTGCTGGTATTTGAGCCATGATAACTTCCTGTTGATCACGCAGTCCTGAGTCGCGGTCAGATCGCCGGTGTTGCCGTTAAGCTCAAAGCCCGGCACCTGACGCATCTGGGTAAAGTGGTTCGCCAGCGCCCATGCATCGACACCCATCGCATACAGACGCGCCAGCGAATAATCGTTACGTACGGTACTCAGCGCCTGCTGCATCAGCGCCGGGTTGCTGCCTGCCAGCATCGGGATTTCGCTGTACTGCAGACCGTCCATTTCCAGACGGAAATCCGGGCCTGCGGTGCCCTGCGCGCTGCGCGAGCTGGCGTAGAGCGTTGCGCCGCTCTGGCTGCCGTTACGCATCGCGATCATCGGTTTGATAAAGGCGATCTCCTGCGGCGTGGCAACGATATAGGCCGCATCCACTTTACCGCCACCGCTAATCTGCGCGTCGGTAGGCGGGGCAGGGATCGTCAGGCCGCCAATCGTCACGCTCTGCTGCTGCGGCAGGCTCGCGGTGACAGGACTGCCGCTAAGCGCGATACCCGCTCCACCATTAACGCCCGCGCGCAGCTCAGAGACGGAACCGAATTTCTGCTGCAGCACCACGCCGCCGCCGAGCTTCTGCCACTCATCGGCAAAGGCGTTGGCCACGCGATCGCCCAGCGCGCTGCGTGGGATGAGCAGCAGCGGAGCCTGCTTACCCTGCTCGTGAATATGGCGCGCCGCATCGCGGGCTTCATCTTCAGGGGAAAGCGCGAAGTAGCAAATATTGGCCCGGTTCTGAACCTGCTCAGGCTGGTTGAGCGCCAGCACGTTCAGCGTGGTATTGCTCTTCATCAGCTCTTCCACGTTGTTTTTCAGCAGCGGACCGACAACGATGCTCGCCCCGTCCTGTTGAACCTGCGCCAGAACCTGGTCAAGCGGCTGCGAGCTGGTGTCGTATATTTTCAACTCAGCGCCCGGGTTGGCGCTGGTGGTTGCCACGGCCTGCGGCTGCGCAGCAGGTTGGGCTGCGGGTTGTGCAGGCTGCGGTTGAGGCTGTTGTGCTGTTGCGTCAGGCGCTGGCGCCGCTTGCGTCTCGGCCGGAGCCTGAGCAGCAGGTGCAGGTGAAGCCGGAGGCGTCGTCGGAGCCGTCACCGGGTTTTGCATCGTACCCTGCGCCGGCGCTTGCGCCGTGGTCAGATCGCTGGTCTCTGCGGCGGACGGGCTGACAACGTCATTCACGTTAGCCGCCTGAGCCGCCTGCGCGGGAACCGCGCTGCCGGTTACCGAGGTGGTACCGTTTTTCGCTGCTTCGAAGCCCTGCTGAATGGTACGGCCAAAAACCGCCGCCTGGCCGTTGAGCGGCAGAAGCAGGGCGATTTTGCTGGTGGACGCTGGCTTAAAGTTCTGCACGTTCACCAGCTGGGTTGGCAGCATTTTCGCCCCCGGGTTTTGCGGGTAGCGCGTCTGCCAGTCCGTAATACCGGCCTTCAGCATCTTTGGATCGCTGCGGTTGTTAAACCACATCTGCTGCAGATCCAGCCAGCCCTGCAGGACGTTTTCATCGGCGTTGATGACCAGCGCCTGCGCCTGTTCCTGAGTCATTGAGGCAAGCGCTTGCCAGGTGGCATCGATATTTTTCTGCTTGTCGGCACCGCCGAGCAGCGGCTCTTGCGCGATCAGGGCGCGGAGCAGCGTCAGGGAAGGACGCCCCTGCTCCGCGGTAATGCCGGCCTGCCAGAAGCGAGCCTGCTGATTTTTATCCAGCGCGCTCACGTCAATGTCCCCGAGGATCTTCTTCGCGGCGGCGTAATCTTTCAGCGCGACCTTCAGCTCGGCAGAGAGCAGGCTCTGCTCACGACGCTGGGCGTCGTTAAGATCTTTTGGCAACTGGTTAAACAGTTCGGCTGCCTGCTGGGTTTTACCCTCTTTCAGCAGTGCACGAATGGCGAGTAATTGCCAGTTGGTCTTGGTATCATTTGAACTCTGCGACATTTGTTGCAGATAAAAGCCAGAATCAGCCTGAGCAGAACCCTGAAGATGGGCGGTGCTCTGGTCAGGTGCCTGGGTGCCACAGCCTGCAAAGATCAGGGCTGCCAGCAGAAGCGGCACGCTGCGCGTGGCTTTTTTTCGAAGAAACGTTAACGGTACCATACTGTATCCAGTGATTTTTTTTACGCAATGCTCAATATTAAATCGGCAATACGGACGAAACAATGAAACAACACGAAACGGCAGATAATTCTCAAGGCCAGCTTTATATTGTACCTACTCCTATCGGGAATTTGTCTGATATTACCCAACGTGCGCTCACCGTACTGCAAGCTGTTGATTTAATTGCTGCTGAAGATACCCGCCACACCGGCCTGCTGCTGCAACACTTCGCGATTAACGCCCGTTTGTTTGCTCTGCACGATCACAATGAGCAACAAAAAGCCGAAACGCTGGTGGCGAAGCTGAAAGAGGGGCAGAACATTGCCCTGGTCTCCGACGCCGGTACGCCGCTGATCAACGATCCTGGCTATCACCTGGTGCGTACCTGTCGTGAAGCCGGTATTCGCGTTGTGCCGCTGCCGGGGCCGTGCGCTGCCATTGCTGCGCTGAGCGCCGCAGGTCTGCCGTCTGACCGTTTCTGCTATGAAGGCTTCCTGCCTGCCAAATCCAAAGGCCGCCGTGACGTGTTAAAAGATCTGGAAGCGGAACCGCGCACCCTGATTTTCTACGAATCCACGCACCGCCTGCTGGAGAGCCTGGAAGATATGGTGACCGTGTGGGGAGAAGCCCGCTACGTGGTGCTGGCGCGCGAGCTGACCAAAACCTGGGAAACCATTCACGGTGCTCCAGTGGGTGAACTGCTGGCGTGGGTGAAGGAAGACGAAAACCGCCGCAAGGGTGAAATGGTGCTGATTGTCGAAGGGCATAAGGCGCAGGAAGACGCGCTCCCTGCCGACGCGCTGCGCACGCTGGCGCTGCTTCAGGCGGAACTGCCGCTGAAGAAGGCCGCCGCGCTGGCGGCGGAAATTCACGGCGTGAAGAAAAATGCGCTGTATAAGCATGCGCTGGAGCAGCAGGGGGAGTAAGCCCCTGCCGCCTGTTTTGCCGGGTGGCGGCTGCGCCTAACCCGGCCTGCAGATCGTTATGCGTCTTTTAGCTAACTGGCACCGCCTCAAACACTAGCGTTTCCAGCGGCTGCAGGGTAATCACCACCGCGTTTTTGTATTCCTCCGGTACGGTTGAATTACTGCCGTACACCGCTTTCAGACGAAACTGCGCCGCGTTTCCCGTCGGGATTTCAAAATCTTTCGTCAAATCCAGGAAGTAGCTTTGCGGCTTATCCGACGGGTTACGCAAGCCGAGAATCGCTTTGTCCTTGCTCCAGGATGCCCAGCCGTAAACCTGCAGCGCGGTTGGATCGCCACCAACCCAGTGCGTATCCACCAGCACGCCGGCGTTTTCCCGCGACCACTTCGCGGCCCGCGCCAGGGTATCCCACTTCGCCTTATTCAGCATTGAAGGGGTGATATACAGCTCCTGCAGCTGGGTTCCGGTCGCGAAGTAGCTCCAGACCTGATCGGCAAAGTCGCTGTCCGTTTGCACTTTCTCCAGCCCGTAATAGGCGTTTTCCGCGCTGACGATCCCGTGGTACATCAGCGAGTTCAGCGGGAACAGCGGGCCTTTGCGAACAATGGAGCGGTACGTTTCCGCATCGCGGTAGGTCATCCACTGCTGCACCGGCGTACCGGGGCCGTACAGGTTGATGTCATCGCCCTGGCGCCAGATGGAATCAGCGTAGAACAGCCAGGATGGGCTGGCGTTGGTACCTGTCGTCAGGTTAATAAACAGATTCGGGTTGGCGCTGCGCATGTTGTGCAGCAGAGCGATAGAGGCGTCAAAATCCGAGGCGAACGGGCTGCCCTTAATATGCGAATTGGCATTACCCATCCCGTCCAGCTTGAACGAGGTAATGTGCTCGTTTTTAATTAGCTTAACGATCTGCTCATTGAAGTTTTTAAAATAGTTTGGGCCTGACAGCGCCAGTTTCCCGTCTACCGTTTCGAAACCGTACTCTTTTGCATGCGAGACGCGAGTGTCGCGCGGTTTGTTATATCCACCCCACGGCGAGAGCCACAGTCCAACCGAGCTGTGCATGCTGTCGGCTTTTTCCCGAACTTTGCCAAAACCGTTGCTGAATGCCGGGCCAAACAGCCAGCGCCCGGTCAGGTCATCCCAGCCGTCGTCAAGCAGGAAGGCGTCCAGCGCCACGCCGCGCCCGGTGATAAATTTCTTATTCCATTCATCCATCCGCCCCAGCACGTCCTGCTCGGAATATGGGGTAAAGAAGCCGATATCCATCCAGCTGTTGTAGTGTAAATAAGGCTTATACGGACGCGGGCGGACGGCATCAATAAACTGGTTTACGCTGCGGCGCAGCTGGCTGGTCTCCGGGAAGGTGCCGAACCAGGTGGTAAAGCTGACCGGCGACTCTGGCTGAATCGGCGTTTTCAGCTCTACGTTGAGATTGGTGGTCGCTTCATAGGCGTAAGTGTTAACGATGGGCTTGTCAGGCAGAATAAAGAACGAGTCTGCGACGATCGGCGAGCTGTTAATCGCCCCGTCTACGTAAGGTGCCTGAGCCTGCTTTTTGGTCGGGAAGAAGGTAATTTTCGCCACGTCTCGCGGCTGGCCAACGGCGGCAACGGTGTAGTCGATGCTGGCGTATTTCCCCTTCACCAGGTTCAGCTTCACCGTTACGTTAAAGTCCGGATGGGTGAAATCGATGACCAAGCCGCTGTCCTGCTTTTCGACATGCTTGATTTTAAAATCAGCGGTGTGGATTTTCGTCTCGTCCGGAAGCGTCAGAAAGAACAGCTCCTGCGGCGTGAGCGGATGGTTAGCTCTGATGTCCTTAACCACTACCGTTGAGTTTGCATCATCAAATGACAGGGCTATATTGTCGTTACCGAGCGCGTAATTCGCGGCCACCGCGCTATGGGAAACGCACAGGGCCAGCACTGAGAGTGCGAGGATTTTTTTCATCAGCGTAAGCTCCTTTTTAATCAGGCTTCTGCCGGAAGCAGCAATCGGTTTGCCGATCCGCAAACGGCGATCTTGCTTCTGACCACCTCTTTCATGGCGTCCATGCCGACCCGCATATAGAAGCGCGGATCGTTGCCCTGCGGGTTTTCGGCAAACCAGGCCTTAACCGCGTCAGAGAAAGCAATTTTCAGCTCGGTCGCCACGTTGACTTTGCACACGCCCAGCTCGATGGTGCGGCGAACAAACTCATCCGGCACATCGCTCGCGCCGTGCAGCACCAGCGGCACGGTGACCACTTCGCGGATTTCTGCCAGCCGCTGGAAGTCGATTTTCGGGCGTTTGGTATACAGGCCATGCGCGGTGCCGATGGCGACGGCAAGGCTGTCTACGCCGGTCAGTTCGACGAAGCGTTTCGCCTCCTGCGGATCGGTGAGGAATGCGCTTTCCGCGTCCACGCTCATGTCATCTTCCATACCGCCCAGACGGCCCAGCTCGGCCTCGACGCTGCAGTCGTTGAGGTGGCAGAAATCGACCACCGACTTCACCAGCTTCACGTTTTGTTCAAACGGATAGTGGCTGCCGTCGATCATCGCGCTGCGCACGCCTGCGTTGACCTTGCGGCGAATATCGTCCAGCGATTCGTGGTGATCGAGGTGCAGCGCCAGCGGCATGTCGTAGGTGTGGGAGTAGGCGCTGCACAGGGCGTAGATCTCTTCCAGCGCAATATGCTTAAAGGTGCCCGGCGTGCCCGCGAGGATCACCGGCGATCGCATTTCGCTGCACGCTTCGAGGATCGCCTGAATCGTCTCCGCGTTGTGGATGTTGAACGCCGGCACGGCGTAGCCTTTTGCCTGCGCATCCTGCAGAAGATATTTCGTCGAGATAATACTCATAATCAGATCCTCTTAAGCCTGCCACGGATGAATAACGACGCCCTGCACCACGCGGTTGACCGTCCCGCTGGCGGATGGCGTATCGGGCGTAATGCCTGTGCTAAGCGACTGGGTGAGCGCAAAGACCTGGGCATACATCAGGAAGCAGAACGCCTGTTCCATATCGATAAACGGACGTGAAGGCGGCAGCAGAATGTGCGGACCCGCTTCAATGACCGGATCGTTTTCAGCGGCGATGGCAACGACGCGCAGGGCCTGGCGATCGCGGCGCAGCTCGGCCAGCAGATCCAGATCGTACTGACGCGTATACGGATGGCTGGAGATGAACACCACCACCAGCGTTTCGCTATCGACCAGCGACTTTGGCCCGTGACGGAAGCCCGTTGGGGAGTCGTAAAATGCCGCCAGCTTGCCCGCCGTCAGTTCCAGCACCTTCAGCGCCGATTCGCGCGCCGCGCCCTGCAGGCCGCCGCTTCCCAGATACACGATCCGTTTCCACGGTTCGCTGCCAAAGACGCCGTGGCTGAAATCCCCGAGCGAGGCGAGGATCGCCTGGCAGCGATCGGCGACGTCGCGGAAGGTGTGGGTATTGATCGTTTCCGGGGCGAACACGGCCAGACAGCTCGCCATCATGGTGGTGATGCTGCTGGTCATTGCGAACCCGCGATCGTGCGTTTCGGCAGGCATCAGCAGGGCAAAGGCGTTATCGCTGGCGACGGCGTTCTGGTACAGGCTGCCCGCCTCGTTGCAGGTAATCGACAGGTGGTAGCACTCCGGCACGAACTGGTTTGCAAGCTCAACGGCCGCGACGCTTTCCGGACTGTTGCCGGAGCGGGCAAACGAAATCAGCAGCAGCGGATGCGCAGGGCTGAAGTAGTCCATCGGGTTCGTGACCAGATCGGTTGTCGGGACGGCAGTGAAGTTTTTCCCGGTGTGGCTTGAAAGCCATGGCGCAATGATATCGCCGATAAAGGCGGACGTGCCCGCGCCGGTCAGGACGATCCGCAGATCGCGCTTGCGCAGCAGCGGCGTCAGGAAACTGTCGATCGAAGCACGCAGGTTATCGATGTTGTTGAGCGAGCGGATCCAGCTGGCAGGCTGCTGGCGGATCTCTTCCTCGGTCCAGGTGCCGGTTGCGGCGGCGGTAGTGGTTTGTGGCATAACTCAGTCCTTAGTCGTGTGAATTCCACATCAGACGCTGGCAATCGTGTCGCTATCTTTCGTTTCGTTTCACTTGTTCACTTAAGCAGTTAAATAAAATCTATAGAAAAGAAATCGAAACTTCAATGAAAGAAAAGAAATAAAACGAAAAGTGTGATCGTGAAAGAAAAGGGGAAATTTAAGGAAAGGAAAAGAAAGGCCTTACGGTTTCAGGCCGTAAAGCCAAAAGGTGACACAATGAAAGGGCTAAAGGGGGAGAGCCTGGCCCTGAATCCAGATCCGCTGGAGGTGTAAACCCCCGTCCAGCGCAATGATATTGGCGCGTTTTCCCGGGGCTAAGGATCCAAGCTGACCGTCAACGCCCAGCAGCCGGGCAGGTTGCAGCGAGGCCATATGGATCGCCTCTTCGGCGGTTACGCCCGTATACTCCACCATATTCCTGACCGCGGCATCCAGCGACAGCGTGCTGCCCGCCAGCCCGCCGGAGCCGGTTCGAACCACGCCGTTTTGCATCGTGACCTCTTCGCCGCACAGGGTATACCGTCCGTCCGGCATACCTGCCGCCTGCATGGCATCGGTAATCAACACCACGCGATCCTGCGCGCAGCAGCAGCATAAACGCATCGCCCCTGGATGGACGTGGTGGCCGTCGGCAATCAGCTCCAGCCACGCCCGTTTGTCCGTAAGCCCTGCGCCGACCATGCCTGGCTCTCTGTGGTGCAGCCCCGTCATACCGTTGTAGCAGTGCACCAGCCCGTCGGCACCCGCGTCAAACGCGGCGAGAGTTTGTCGGTAGGTGGCAGCGCTGTGGCCCAGCATGACGCGTATACCGCGCTGTTTAAGATGGCGAATCGCCTGCAGCGCGCCGGGCTTTTCCGGCGCGAGCGCCACCACCCGTAGCGTGCCCTGTGAAACGTCAGCCAGCCTGTCCAGCTCGGCGATATCCAGCTCCCGAAACAGCTCGGGCGGATGCGCCCCTTTGTTCTGGGGCGTAAAGTACGGTCCTTCCAGATAGCTGCCCAGGATCTGCGCGCCGGGGCCGCCGGACCGAGTGCGCCGGGCGATACGCATCAGCGCGCTGTGGATGGCTTCCATCGGCGCGGTCACGGTGGTGGGCAGAAATGCGCCTACGCCTTCACGCGCTTTATGCATTGCCAGAGTGTCCAGCACGTCGGGCGCATCATCCATGACGTCCACGCCCGCGCCGCCGTGGACGTGCGTATCGATATAGGCCGGGCAAAGCAGCTCCGCATCGCGCGTCGTAACGCCCGCCGGGATGGGTTCAATCGCCGCAACCGCGCCGCTTTCAATGCGTAGCTGGTGGTCGTCCAGCCAGCCCTGCTCGGTAAGGATCCGTCTCGCGCGCAGCAGCTGGCTCATATCCCTTCCTCAGCCGGAGCTTCCTCGCGACAGCGCCCCAGCTCGTCGACCAGGCTCGTCAGGCCGCGGTGCCCGCACTCCAGCGCCTGCAGACGAAACGCTTCGCTGCTTAATCCGTCGCGCTCCAGCACCATCTCCAGCAGCAGCTGCAGGTTGGTGCCGGTGATCACTTCGCTACCCGGCCTTTGCATCGCGAGCGTTGACGCCACGCGGAACGGCGTGCCGCCGAGCAGGTCGGTGAGAAACACAATATCGTGCTGCGCATCGAGTTCGTTCACCGCCTGCTCAAGCTGAGCGGTCAGCCGCGCGGTGGTGGAGGTTTCCGGAAAATCGATGGCGATAAACTGCGGCTGCTCGCCGAGGATCTGCTTCATCGCCTGCTCAAGCCCGCTGGCAAAACCGCCGTGACCCGTCAAAATAATGCCTAACATCGCAACCTCTTTGCTTTTACAGGAAGTGACAGAATTTACCGACAACGCCCAGCAGCACGGTGATACCGATTAGCCGCAGCGGGCTCCAGCCGCGGCGTACCAGCCAGAACATCGTCAGGGTGTAGACAAGCGGCAGGAACGCGGGCATCAGCTTGTCGATGACGTCGGCCTGCAGTTTGACGACCGCATCACCCGCTTTGATTTCGAGCGTGGTATTGAGGCGGACGTAGGTTGCCACCAGCGCGCCGATTACCGTCATCCCGACGATAGACGCCGCGTGGCCGACCTTTTTGGTGTTGGCTTTAATCAGCGGAATGGCCGCGACGCCCATCCGGTAAGCGTAGTGCGCCAGGCCAAAGCGCAGGCCAAGGTGCACCACGTTAAACAGCACGATAAAGACCACCGCGCCCAGAATCGAACCCTGCAGCGCCAGGCTGGCGCCAATACCGCCGCAGATGGGCAGCAGGGTTAGCCAGAACATGGCGTCGCCAATACCGCCGAGCGGCGCGCCGACGGCAATTTTTGTGCTCTGGATGCTGTTCACATCCTGCTTGGATCGCTCCATCGCCAGAATGATGCCGATAACAAAGGTCACCAGGAACGGGTGGGTGTTAAAGAAGCCCATATGGCCTTTCATCGCCCGCGCCAGGTCCCGCTTGTTGGTGTGGATCTTTTTCAACGCGGGCAGCAGCCCGTACAGCCAGCCGGAGGCCTGCATACGTTCGTAGTTAAACGAGGCCTGCAGCAGCATGGAACGCCAGGCCACGCGGTTTATATCCTTTTTCGTCAGCTCGGCACCGATGTTCTGGTCTTCGTAGACGTTTTCATTCACGCCGGTCAGCAGCGTCTCTTCGCTTTCAGACACGCCCGGCAGGGTGGTTTGGTTAGATGCCATCTTCGAATTCCTCTTTCTGAGCGGCGGGAGCCGTCGGTTCAGGCGATTTACGCATCAGGTCGATCAGCGCCATCGCCAGCGCGGCCGCCGCAATCGCCAGCACCGGAAGCTTGAGCCAGGCGGCGGCGACAAAACCGATAATGAAGTAAGGGATGTAGACGTTTTTCATCATGATCTTCAGCAGCACGGCGAAGCCGATGGCTGGCATGATGCCGCCCGCGACGCCGAGGCCGTCAATCAGACGCGCTGGCAGAACGTCAATGGCGGTTTTCGCATGTTCCGCACCGAAGTAGATTGGCAGGAACGCGCACAGAAAATAGAAGATGCCGAGCGCCAGCAGCGCAAGATAGTTAACCCGTTCAATACCGTATGTATCTGCATTAGCCGCCATGCGATCGCAGCGCGACATGACGCCGGACATCACCGAGAAGAGGAACGTAATCCCCATCTGAACCGCCACGGCAAACGGCACGGCGACGCCAACCGCGACTTCTGGCTTCACTCCGGTGCTGATGGCAAATGCGGTCCCCACGATGGTGCCGATAATGACGTTAGGCGGCTGGGCACCGGCGAGCGGGGCCAGCCCCATCCAGACCAGCTCTAACGTCCCGCCGGTCAAAATGCCGGTGTGCAGATCGCCCAGAATCAGGCCGACCAGCGGCCCGAGTACCACCGGGCGGTGCATGTGCGTTAACCCGTTAAACATATCCAGACCGGCGATAAAGGCGAGTATGCCTAACCCCAGCGCCTGCAACAGACTGATTTCCATTGTGAATCCCTCAGAGCAGTTTAAAGAGATCCAAAGCAGTTTCTGTTGGAACGCCCTGAACGAAGCATTCCACACCGGCCTCTTTCAGGCCGTTGAACGCGTCAATATCGTTCGCGTCGACAGAGACCGTTTTGGCAATTTGTTGTTTGCCACTGGCGTAGTGCATATTTCCGATGTTAATACGGGTGATGGGTACGCCGCCCTCGACCAGCTTCAGAAAATCGGCGGGTGATTTGCAGACCAGCAGGATTTTCTGGCGGTCAGCGGCGCGGTGAATGTTGTCGATCACCTTTTGCAGCGACCAGAAGCGCACGGCGATCCCTTCCGCGAGCACCATTTCCATCAGGTTCTGTTGAACCGGATCCTCAGCGACCTCATCGTTAGCGACGAGCACCAGGTTTGCCCCCGCAAACCCCACCCACTGCACGCCCACCTGACCGTGGATCAGGCGTTCGTCGATGCGGCATAAGACAATGTTTGGCATAGCGTTTTCCTCTTTTTTAATTATGCGTCTTGAGTCGTTACGCCTTCGCAGGCGGCGTGGTACTGCTGGAGTATGTCCTGAATGTGGTCGATGATGAGTTCCCGTGGCGTTGACTTGAGAGCGCCCTCGCGAACTTTACTGTACTGCAGCGGCAGGTACTGGCTGATCAGCGGCAGGGGAACAGACTCGTCTGCCAGGTTACGCACCAGCCGTGCAAAGGCGTCGTCAATCTGGCTGTCCGGCCAGTAGTAGCGCACGCGGTCAGAGTAGCTGTAGCCGCGCGCCAGGCGACGCGCGTTGCCGTCACCGTGGTAATGGCTTTGCCAGTATTCCGGGCGATCGAGCATGACGTTTTCCAGCACGTGACGCAGGCCGGAGCTGGCTTTTGCCGGCAGCAGCTCCTCTTCTATGGCGGCCAGCGAGAATAGCGCCTCGCGCAGGGCGAAGGTCAGGGCGGGGCCAACTTTCAGAATCGCAAAGTGATCGTTAACCAGCTGGCGCAGCGCCTGCGGCGTCTGGTAGTCGGTGGAGTGCGCTTCAAACACCAGCGTATCGTAGGCTTCAACCATTTTGCTCAGGGCAACGGCTTTCTGCGGCTGATAGTCGCAGACGTGCGCGTGGTCGAACTCCACGCCAGGCTGGACCACCAGGCCAATAATGCGCGGCCAGATGTCGCTTAAGCCTTCCTTTTCGAACGCGTGACGATGCGCTTCAAGCGTGGCGCGGGCCGCGTCCGGCGTGGTGACGGCAAGTTCGGTGAGCGTCTCGTGCGCGCCACCGGGAACCGGCACTTCCGTGCCGATAACGTAGACCAGATCGGATTCACCAAACTGCTCGCGGCAGGTCGCTTCGGCAATCTTCGCCAGGCGTGCGGCGCGTCCGGCAACGATCGCGTCGGTCAGGGGAACCGGGTCGTCCTCGCAGGACATGCTGCAGTCCAGGTGGATCTTTTTGAATCCGGCGGAAACATAGCTTTTGATCAGATCGTCGGCGTTGGCCATCGCCTGTTCCGCAGGGAGATTTTGCCAGCGGTTGGGGCCTAAATGATCGCCGCCGAGGATCAGCTGTGACGTCGGAAAACCGAGCGACTCGGCAAGCTGGCAGACAAATCCGTAAAAATCCGCAGGCGTCATGCCGGTATAGCCGCCAAACTGATCCACCTGGTTGGAGGTGGCCTCGATCAGCAGCGGCGACTGACGCGAATGCGCGTAACGAATGGCAGCTTCAAGTACCAGCGGATGTGCGGAACAGACGGCATAGATCCCGTTCGAATTCCCTCGTTTATGTTGTTCCACCATTTCTGTCAGATGTTTCACTTTCCTCTCCATTTCGGATGGTAATGATACTTGTCTTTCGTTTTGTTTCATTTAATCCTGCATCATGGTGATATAAAAATAAAACGAAAGATAATAGTTTTCCGATCTGTTTCACAAAAGAAACATAATGAAAGGTTTCAGCGCAGTGTTGGCTTGCGTCTGTACGTAAGGCGGGACTTGCATTCCCGAAAAAGAAAGGCCTTAATAGGCAAAACGAAATGAAACGAAAGACTATTTATTAAGGATCTCGTATGAGCAGCACCGATTCATCCGCGGAAAAGCGCATCCCCGGCACCAGTGAAAGGCGAGAGCAGATCATTCAGCGGTTGCGGGCGCAGGGAAGCGTGCAGGTTAACGATCTGTCTCATCTGTACGGCGTATCGACGGTGACGATCCGCAACGATCTGGCGTTCCTGGAGAAGCAGGGCATCGCCGTTCGCGCTTACGGTGGGGCATTGATTTGCGAAGGCAACATGCCGGGCGCTGAGCCTTCCGTGGAGGATAAAAGCTCGCTGAATACGGCGGTGAAGCGCAGTATCGCGCAGGCCGCTGCCGCCCTGGTCAAACCCGGGCACCGTATTATTCTGGACTCCGGCACCACGACGTATGAAATCGCCCGCATGCTGCGCCAGCACACGGACGTCATTGCGATGACCAACGGGATTAACGTGGCGAATGCGTTGCTGGAAGCGGAAGGGGTGGAACTGCTGATGACCGGCGGGCATCTGCGCCGTCAGTCGCAATCTTTCTACGGTGACCAGGCAGAACAGTCGCTACAGAATTACCATTTTGACCTGCTGTTCCTGGGCGTTGACGCCATCGATCTCGACCGCGGCGTAAGTACGCATAACGAAGACGAAGCCCGCCTGAACCGCAAAATGTGCGAGGTGGCGGAGCGTATTATCGTTGTCACGGACTCGAGTAAATTTAACCGCTCAAGCCTGCATAAAATCATTGATACGCAAAGGATTGATATGATTATTGTCGATGAAGGCATTCCGGCGGAGAGTCTGGACGGGCTGCGGAAAAGCGGGATTGAGGTGGTGCTGGTTTAAGGGGGCTTTCCCCTCACCCTAACCCTCTCCCATAGGGGAGAGGGGACCGTTCGGTGCGGTTGGGAATATGAATCACGTCACCGGTGCCGGGTTGAACACCGCCAGCTGATTATGTAATCCCCATTGATCCGAGAAGGTTTTCTTCCGCCCGCTGGCGACATCCAGAATGAAGTGGAACAGCTTCCAGCCCACGTCCTCAATGCTCTCTTCCCCGGTGGCGATGGTGCCCGCGTTGATGTCCATTAAGTCATACCAGCGGTTTGCCAGCTCGGTACGGGTCGCCATCTTGATCACCGGCACCGCCATCAGGCCGTACGGCGTGCCGCGCCCGGTGGTAAAGACCTGTACCGTAATGCCGGACGCTACCTGCTGAGTACCGCAGACGAAATCGCTGGCCGGCGTTGCCGCGTAGATCAGGCCGCGTTTCGTCGGGCGCTGGCCCGGAGAGAGCACTTCCACAATCGCGCTCTGGCCGGATTTGGCAATCGATCCAAGCGCTTTTTCCACCACGTTGGCCAGGCCGCCTTTTTTGTTGCCCGGAGACGGGTTGGCGCTGCGGTCGGTTTTGCCCATATCGAGATAGCTATCGTACCAGGCCATTTCCTCGAGCAGGCGCTTACCGACCTCTTCATTAACGGCGCGTGGCGTGAGCAGATGGATGGCGTCACGCACTTCGGTTACCTCGGAGAACATCACCGTGGCGCCGCAGCGCACAAGCAGATCGGACGCATAGCCCACCGCCGGGTTGGCCGTCACGCCGGAGAAGGCATCGCTGCCGCCGCACTGTGTTCCCACTACCAAATCAGACGCCGGGCAGGTTTCGCGCTGGCGCTTGTTGAGCTTGTCCAGATGGCGTTCAGCCACCTGCAGGATATCCTCGACCATTGAGCGGAAACCCACGTGGCGTTCGTCCTGCAGGCGCACGATGCTGGCCTCGTCTGCCGGAATGGCTTTGACATCTTCGGTGCCCTGCAGCAGGCGCTCTGGCTGCAATTTTTCACACCCCAGACCGATGACCATCACCTCGCCGCCAAAGTTCGGGTTCAGGGCGATATTATGGATGGTACGAATAGGCACCACGGCAGCGGGTGCGTTAATCGCCACGCCGCAGCCGTAGAGGTGGTTCAGGCCAACCACGCCGTCGACGTTCGGGTATTTCGGCAGCAGATCGCGTTCGATGATTTTCACCACGTAATCCACTACACCCGCCACGCAGTGCACGCTGGTGGTAATGCCGAGCAGATTCTTGGTGCCGACGCTGCCGTCCGCGTTGCGGTAGCCTTCGAAGGTATAGCCCTCCAGCCGAGGAAGCGGTTCCGGTACGCGGGTCGCCAGCGGAAGCGTGTTTAGCGGCGGCGCTTCCGGCAGCGCCACCAGCGACTCCTCAACCCAGCTCCCCTGTGGTATAGAGCGAACGGCATAGCCGATGACTTCACCGTAACGTACGATTTCGCTATTAGCAGGGATATCCACCAGGGCGACCTTATGTCCCTGCGGAATATGCTCAATCAGTTCCAGCCCGTCCGGGAAGCGGGTGCCCGCTTTTAAGCCATTGTCGTTGACAATAATCGCCACATTATCGGTGTCGTGGACTTTTATATAAAACGCCGTCGGCGATGCCTGTCGAATTTCAATGTCGGCCATTGTTCAGTATTCTCCAGCAAAGTGTCTGATAATAAATTCAGCCAATTTTAAAATGGTAGAAATAAATACGCGGCTTTCAGAAATAAAGCATGTCAGCATAGGGAACATGAAAATGTGATCGCGATCGCTCCAGAACCAGTAATGCCTGATTCTGTGCATTAGCGCCCAGCGCCTTGTGCATATGCAAAAAAATTTATCGAAGTGTAACGCAATACTTGAGCATTAAAACAATGTGCGGTCGTGGATTGCGTCTTATACTGAATGACGATTTTATAACGCCAAAATACGTCAGAATAATAAATATAATGCTGGTGCGGTGTCTGAATAAATAAAATGATGCTGATATAGGCTGCGGAATTAAAAAGGTAAATACGATGAGTAACGATATCTTCCCGAATAAATTTAAAGCGGCCCTCGCGGCACACCAGATTCAGATTGGCTGCTGGTCCGCGCTGGCAAACCCTATCAGCACCGAAGTGCTGGGCCTGGCCGGTTTTGACTGGCTGGTGCTGGACGGCGAACATGCGCCGAACGATATCAGCACCTTTATTCCGCAGCTGATGGCGCTGAAAGGCAGTCCCAGCGCCCCGGTAGTGCGCGTGCCAACTAACGAGCCGGTAATTATCAAGCGCCTGCTGGATATCGGTTTCTACAACTTTCTGATCCCGTTTGTGGAGACGGAAGAACAAGCGGCCCTGGCCGTAGCTTCAACGCGCTATCCGCCTGAAGGGATCCGCGGCGTTTCCGTTTCGCATCGCGCCAATATGTTTGGCACCGTGCCGGACTACTTCGCGCAGTCCAATAACAACATCACCATTCTGGTTCAGATCGAGAGCCAGCAGGGCGTTGATAACGTTGACGCGATTGCAGCCACAAACGGCGTGGACGGTATCTTCGTCGGCCCGAGCGATCTGGCGGCCGCGTTTGGCCATCTGGGTAACGCCAGCCATCCTGACGTGCAGCGCGCGATCCAGCACATCTTTGCCCGCGCTAAAGCTCACGGCAAACCGTGCGGCATTCTGGCGCCTGTTGAGGCTGACGCCCGTCGCTATCTGGAGTGGGGAGCCACGTTTGTTGCCGTCGGCAGCGACCTCGGCGTATTCCGCGCAGCCACGCAGAAATTAGCCGACGCTTTTAAAAAATAACCATCATTGAGGAAACAGATTATGACGCTGAAAGTGGGTTTTATTGGCCTGGGCATCATGGGTAAACCAATGAGTAAGAACCTCATCAAAGCGGGTTACTCACTGGTGGTATCCGATCACAATCCGCAGGCCGTGGCAGAGGTGATAGCGGCTGGCGCTGAAACGGCCACCACCGCGAAGGCCATTGCCGAGCAGTGCGATGTCATCATCACCATGCTGCCAAACTCACCGCATGTTAAAGAGGTTGCGCTGGGTGAGAACGGCATTATCGACGGTGCGAAGCCGGGCCTGGTGCTGATTGATATGAGCTCTATTGCACCGCTCGCAAGCCGTGAAATCAGCGAGGCGTTAAAAGCGAAGGGCGTCGATATGCTGGATGCACCGGTCAGCGGCGGAGAGCCGAAAGCGATCGACGGCACGCTGTCGGTGATGGTCGGCGGTGATAAAGCCGTTTTCGATAGATTTTACGACCTGATGAAAGCGATGGCGGGCTCCGTGGTGCATACCGGGGACATCGGGGCGGGTAACGTGACCAAGCTGGCCAATCAGGTGATTGTGGCGCTGAACATTGCCGCCATGTCCGAGGCGCTGACGCTGGCAACCAAAGCGGGCGTTAACCCGGATCTGGTCTATCAGGCCATTCGCGGTGGTCTGGCGGGCAGTACCGTGCTGGATGCCAAAGCGCCGATGGTCATGGATCGTAATTTCAAACCCGGTTTCCGCATCGACCTGCATATCAAAGATCTGGCGAACGCGCTGGATACGTCACACGGCGTGGGCGCACAGCTGCCGCTGACCGCGGCGGTCATGGAGATGATGCAGGCGCTGCGTGCCGACGGCCTGGGCACGGCCGATCACAGCGCGATTGCGTGCTACTACGAAAAACTGGCCAAGGTGGAAGTGGCGCGTTAATCACGCCTTGCCTACACGTTAGGGTGACAGCGGCGCGCAAACCCTCTATACTGCGCGCCGAAGCTGACCAGACAGTCGCCGCTTCGTCGTCGTCCCTTTCGGGGGAGACGGGCGGAGGGGAGGAAAGTCCGGGCTCCATAGGGCAGGGTGCCAGGTAACGCCTGGGGGGGAAACCCACGACCAGTGCAACAGAGAGCAAACCGCCGATGGCCCGCGCAAGCGGGATCAGGTAAGGGTGAAAGGGTGCGGTAAGAGCGCACCGCGCGGCTGGTAACAGTCCGTGGCACGGTAAACTCCACCCGGAGCAAGGCCAAATAGGGGTTCACAAGGTACGGCCCGTACTGAACCCGGGTAGGCTGCTTGAGCCAGTGAGCGATTGCTGGCCTAGATGAATGACTGTCCACGACAGAACCCGGCTTATCGGTCAGCTTCAACTTCTTAAAAAACCCCGCTTCGGCGGGGTTTTGCTTTCCGGGTTCTGCTGGACGGGTAAGCGCAGCGCCGGACAAACGACATCAATTCTCATATTTGCGACAGTAAGCACATTTCACTGCTTTTATACCTTTCGTATCGATCCTGTATCTGTAGACGATCGTCATCACAAAATTTCACGCTAAAAAACAGGCGATTTTCAGTGTTGATAATTTGTTATGATTGTTACCTTAATGATCGCGAAACTTTTCTCGTTTGATATGCATATATTGAAATCAAATACATTTCTCCCGTGAATATGTGACGAATTCCACTCTTTTCCGCAAACCTGAAAATTTGCATCGGAAAAATTTAATAAATTGAAAGAATGTTTCAAACAAATAGCGGTTATTTATTGGTCTTTAATTGCCTGAAAGATCGTCTTTATTGATTTTTTTAACGCAGGAAAATTTATCAAGGTTATCGCCATAAAATAAATTTATTACTACTGCTTTTATTGATCGATATCAGCGTAATGGTGTGGCTGTATTTATTCATGTTATTGATAATAAATGCATTTTTGGGTTGCCATTGTTCCTGTGAAGCGCGCGAAAAAGCAAATTGTGAGTGACAGCACATACCCCCTTAAACTCTATTAGGTAGAATCCGCTCCGTCATAGGGAAATAAGCGCAGAATATTATGAACACTATTATTCTACCGAAAACACAGCACCTCGTGGTATTTCAGGAAGTCATTAAAAGTGGCTCCATAGGTTCTGCAGCAAGACAGCTGGGCCTGACGCAACCCGCCGTCAGCAAAATCATCAGCGATATTGAGTCCTACTTCGGCGTGGAAGTGATGGTGCGTAAAAACACCGGCGTAAAACTCACCGCCGCGGGCCAGGTTCTGCTCTCGTACTCTGAGTCGATCACCCGCGAAATGAAAAACATGGTGAGTGAGATTAACAGCCTGAGTTTCAGCACCGTTATGGACGTCTCCTTTGGCTACCCGTCGCTGATCGGCTTTACCTTCCTGTCTGAGATGATCAAAAAATTCAAGGAAGTGTTCCCGAAAGCACGCGTCTCGATGTATGAAGCCCAGCTCTCCTCTTTCCTTCCGGCCATTCGCGACGGTCGTCTGGATTTCGCTATCGGCACGCTGAGCGATGAAATGCTGCTGCAGGATCTGCACGTCGAACCGCTGTTTGAGTCCGAGTTTGTGCTGGTCGCCAGCAAAACGCGAACGTGCACCGGCCCGACGACACTGGCATCGCTCACGCACGAGCAGTGGGTGATGCCGCAAACCGATATGGGCTACTACAAAGAACTTCTGACTACTCTGCAAGACAACCACATCAGCATCGAAAACATCGTCCAGACCGATTCCGTCGTCACCATTTATAACCTCGTGCTGAATGCCGATTATCTGACGGTCATTCCCCGCGACATGATTGCCCCGTTCGGTTCTGATCAGTTTATTGTGCTGCCCGTGGAAGATGAATTACCCGTGGCACGTTATGCCGCCGTGTGGTCAAAAAATTACAGGATTAAAAAATCGGCGTCAGTATTAGTTGAGCTGGCAAAACAGTATTCGTCGATGAATGTCGAAAGACGACGATGAATAATGAGTAATCATTTTAAAAACACCCAGAGCTTATCTCTGTAACGCTCTGATACCCTGACTTTGCCTGAAAAGAATGAATTATTATAACGAGGATATTATGCATATTACCTACGATCTCCCGGTAACGATTGAAGATATTCAGGACGCCAGAAAACGACTGGCAGGAAAAATATATAAAACAGGTATGCCGCGCTCGAATTATCTTAGCGAACGCTGCAAGGGCGAAATATTCCTGAAGTTTGAGAACATGCAGCGTACCGGCTCGTTTAAGATCCGCGGCGCGTTTAACAAATTAAGCTCGCTGACCGACGCTGAAAAACGCAAAGGCGTTGTCGCCTGCTCCGCGGGGAATCACGCGCAGGGTGTGTCCCTCTCCTGCGCGATGCTTGGCATCGACGGCAAAGTGGTGATGCCGATGGGCGCGCCGAAGTCTAAAGTGGCCGCGACGCGCGACTACTCGGCGGAAGTTGTGCTGCACGGCGAGAACTTCAACGACACCATTGCCAAAGTCAGCGAAATCGTCGAGATGGAAGGACGTATTTTTATTCCGCCGTACGATGACGCCAAAGTGATCGCCGGGCAGGGCACCATCGGTCTGGAAATTCTCGAAGATTTATACGACGTGGATAACGTTATTGTGCCTATCGGCGGCGGCGGTTTAATTGCCGGAATTGCGACGGCAATTAAATCCATCAACCCCACCATTAATATCATCGGTGTGCAGTCAGAAAATGTTCACGGCATGGCGGCATCGTTTCAGGCCGGGGAAATAATGAGCCATCGCGTTACCGGCACGCTGGCCGACGGCTGTGATGTTTCTCGTCCCGGTAATTTACCGTTCGAAATTGTTCGCGAGCTGGTTGATGACATTGTGCTGGTCAGCGAAGACAACATTCGCGACAGCATGATCGCGCTTATTCAGCGAAATAAAGTAGTGACGGAAGGTGCCGGCGCGCTGGCCTGTGCCGCGTTATTAAGCGGCAAGCTTGACCACTATATTCAGGGTCGTAAAACCGTCTGCATTATTTCCGGCGGCAATATCGATCTCTCCCGTGTTTCCCAAATTACCGGCTTCGTTGACGCATAAAGGTGACCTATGAGCAACACAGAAAGCATTATCGTTGGCCAGACAAAAACGTCCTCCTGGCGTAAGTCTGATACCACATGGACCCTCGGCCTGTTTGGTACCGCCATTGGCGCAGGCGTGCTGTTCTTCCCCATTCGCGCAGGCTTTGGTGGATTGATCCCTATTCTGCTGATGCTGGTTCTCGCGTTCCCGATTGCGTTTTACTGTCACCGCGCGCTGGCGCGTTTGTGTCTGTCCGGCAGCAACGTCTCCGGCAACATCACCGAAACGGTGGAAGAGCACTTTGGTAAAACCGGTGGGGTGGTGATCACTTTCCTCTACTTCTTCGCCATTTGCCCGCTGCTGTGGATTTACGGCGTCACCATTACCAACACCTTTATGACCTTCTGGGAAAACCAGCTCCAGCTGCCTGCACTGAACCGCGGCGTGGTGGCGCTGTTCCTGCTGCTGCTGATGGCCTTTGTTATCTGGTTTGGTAAAGACCTGATGGTGAAGGTCATGAGCTTCCTGGTGTTCCCGTTTATCGCCAGCCTGGTGCTGATTTCCCTGTCGCTGATCCCTTACTGGAACTCGGCGGTGATCGACCAGGTCAACCTGAGCGATATCGCTTTTACCGGTCATGACGGCATTCTGGTCACGGTGTGGCTGGGTATCTCCATCATGGTCTTCTCCTTCAACTTCTCGCCTATCGTTTCCTCGTTTGTGGTCTCCAAGCGCGAAGAGTACGAACCTGAGTTCGGCAAAGCGTTCACCGAGCAGAAATGTTCCAAAATCATCGGTCGCGCCAGCCTGCTGATGGTGGCCGTGGTGATGTTCTTCGCCTTTAGCTGCCTGTTTACGCTCTCTCCGCAGAACATGGCGGACGCCAAGGCGCAGAACATTCCGGTGCTCTCCTACCTGGCGAACCACTTTGCGTCGATGTCCGGAACCAAATCGACGTTCGCGACGGTGCTGGAATACGGTGCCTCCATCATCGCGCTGGTGGCTATCTTCAAATCCTTCTTCGGCCACTACCTGGGCACGCTGGAAGGGCTGAACGGCCTGATCCTCAAGTTCGGCTACAAGGGCGATAAGAAGAAAGTCTCCGTTGGCAAACTGAACACCATCAGCATGGTGTTCATCATGGGCTCCACCTGGGTTGTGGCCTACGCCAACCCGAACATTCTGGACCTTATTGAAGCCATGGGCGCACCAATCATCGCCTCTCTGCTCTGCCTGCTGCCGATGTATGCCATCCGCAAAGCACCGGCGCTGGCGAAATACAAAGGGCGTACCGAGAACATCTTCGTTACCGCGGTCGGCCTGCTGACCATTCTGAATATCGTTTATAAACTGTTCTAACCCATTGCTCAGGAAGAGCGGAGTCACATGATGATTGAGTTTCCGGTTGTACTGGTTATTAACTGCGGATCGTCCTCTGTTAAGTTTTCGGTGCTCGACGCCAGCAGCTGCGATGCCCTGATGACGGGCATTGCAGACGGGATCAACACCGAGAAGGCCTTTATTTCCGTGAACGGGGGTGAGCCGGCCAGACTGGCTCACCATGACTACGAAGGGGCGCTGGCTGCCATCGCCCTGGAGCTGGAGAAGCGTAACCTGATGAGCAGCGTGGCCTTAATTGGACACCGCATTGCGCACGGCGGCGACCTCTTCAGCGAGTCGACCCTGATTACGGAAGAGGTGATCGCGCAGATCCGCCAGGTCTCCCCGCTGGCGCCGCTGCATAACTACGCCAACCTGAGCGGCGTGGAAGCCGCAGAGCGCCTGTTCCCGGGCGTGCAGCAGGTGGCGGTATTTGACACCAGCTTCCACCAGACGCTGCCGCCGCAGGCGTATCTGTACGGATTGCCGTACCGCTATTTTGAAACGCTGGGCGTGCGCCGCTACGGCTTCCACGGCACCTCTCACCGCTACGTGGCCGCGCAGGCGCATACGCTTCTCGGGCTGTCCCCCGATGACAGCGGCCTGGTGATTGCCCATCTCGGCAACGGGGCGTCCATCTGCGCGGTGCGCAACGGCGAAAGCGTCGATACCTCGATGGGGATGACGCCGCTGGAAGGGCTGGTGATGGGTACGCGCTGCGGCGACGTGGACTTTGGCGCCATGGCGTGGATTGCCCAGCAGACCGGCCAGTCGTTCGAGGATCTGGAGCGCGTGGTCAATAAAGAGTCCGGGTTGCTGGGGATCTCCGGCATCTCCTCCGATTTACGCGCGCTGGAGAAAGCCTGGCACGAAGGCAATGAGCGGGCACAGCTGGCAATACACACCTTTGTTCACCGCATTGCGCGACATATCGCCGGGCACGCGGCGTCGCTGCACCGCCTGGATGGGGTGGTCTTTACCGGCGGCATTGGCGAAAACTCGAAGCTTGTCCGCGCGCTGGTGGCGGAACATCTGAACGTATTCGGCATCCGCCTCGACGACGCCAAAAATGCCCTGCCGGGCAGCGCGGGCGAGCGCGTGATCTCCACCGAGTCGTCCCGCGTGGCCTGCGCGGTTATCCCTACCAACGAAGAAAAAATGATCGCGCTGGACGCCCTCCGTCTTGGGAAGGTTACCCCGGCCGCGGCTTACGCCTGATAAAGCGAGAAACACATGAAAGTAACAATCGATACGGGCGTCGCGCCCTACAGCGACGCATGGGCCGGGTTTCGCGGTGAAGAATGGAAAAACGCCGTCAACGTCCGCGATTTTATTCAGCATAACTACACCCCTTATGAAGGCGATGAAGCTTTCCTCGCGCAGGCGACGCCAGCAACGACGGCGCTGTGGCAGAAGGTAATGGTCGGCATTCGCCAGGAGAACGCCACCCACGCCCCGGTGGATTTTGACACCAACATTGCCACCACCATTACGGCCCACGGGCCGGGCTATATCGACCAGGATCTGGAGACGATCGTCGGTCTGCAAACCGATAAACCGCTCAAGCGCGCGCTGCACCCGTACGGTGGGATCAACATGATCCGCAGCTCGTTCGAAGCCTATGGTCGGGAGATGGATCCGCAGTTCGAATACCTTTTTACCGACCTGCGCAAAACCCACAACCAGGGCGTGTTTGACGTCTATTCGCCGGAGATGATGCGCTGCCGTAAATCCGGCGTGCTGACCGGTCTGCCGGACGGCTACGGGCGCGGGCGCATCATCGGCGACTATCGTCGCGTGGCGCTATACGGGATCGCTTATCTGGTGCGCGAGCGCGAACTTCAGTTTGCCGATCTGCAGGGCAGGCTGGAGCGCGGTGAAGATCTGGAGGCCACGATCCGCCTGCGTGAAGAGCTGGCGGAGCACAGGCGCGCGCTGCTGCAGATCCAGCAGATGGCGGCGAACTACGGCTTTGATATCTCACGCCCGGCGATGAACGCCCAGGAAGCGGTGCAGTGGGTCTATTTTGCCTACCTGGCGGCGGTGAAATCCCAGAACGGCGGAGCGATGTCGCTGGGGCGCACGGCCTCGTTCCTCGATATCTACATTGAACGCGACATGCAGGCAGGAAGGCTGAATGAAGTCCAGGCGCAGGAGCTGATCGACCACTTCATCATGAAGATCCGCATGGTGCGCTTCCTGCGCACGCCGGAGTTTGACACGCTCTTCTCCGGCGATCCGATCTGGGCGACGGAAGTGATCGGCGGCATGGGGCTGGACGGGCGCACGCTGGTGACCAAAAACAGCTTCCGATATCTTCACACGCTGCACACCATGGGGCCTGCGCCGGAGCCGAACCTGACGATCCTCTGGTCTGAACAACTGCCGATCGCGTTCAAGAAATACGCCGCGCAGGTGTCGATCGTCACCTCTTCGCTGCAGTATGAGAACGACGATCTGATGCGTGCGGACTTCAACAGCGACGACTACGCCATTGCCTGCTGCGTCAGCCCGATGGTGATCGGCAAGCAGATGCAGTTCTTTGGCGCGCGCGCCAACCTCGCCAAAACGCTGCTGTACGCGATCAACGGCGGGGTGGACGAGAAGCTGAAGATCCAGGTCGGCCCGAAAACCGAGCCGCTGCTGGACGACGTGCTGGATTACGACACCGTGATGGCGAGCCTCGATCACTTTATGGACTGGCTGGCGGTGCAGTACATCAGCGCCCTGAACCTCATTCACTACATGCATGATAAGTACAGCTACGAAGCCTCGCTGATGGCGCTGCACGACCGGGACGTCTATCGCACCATGGCCTGCGGCATTGCCGGGCTGTCGGTGGCCGCAGATTCCCTGTCGGCCATTAAATACGCCACGGTGAAGCCGGTGCGCGACCATACCGGACTGGCGGTCGATTTCGTGATTGAAGGGGACTATCCGCAGTACGGCAACAACGACGACCGCGTGGACAGCATCGCCTGCGACCTGGTGGAGCGCTTTATGAAGAAAATTCAGGCGCTGCCAACCTACCGCAACGCGGTGCCAACCCAGTCGATCCTGACCATCACTTCCAACGTGGTTTATGGCCAGAAGACCGGGAACACGCCGGACGGACGCCGCGGCGGCACGCCGTTTGCGCCTGGCGCGAACCCGATGCACGGCCGCGACAGAAAAGGGGCCGTGGCCTCGCTAACGTCGGTGGCCAAGCTGCCGTTCACCTATGCGAAAGACGGGATCTCCTACACCTTCTCCATCGTGCCGCAGGCGCTGGGCAAGGACGAGCTGGTGCGAAAAACCAACCTGGTGGGGCTGCTGGACGGGTACTTCCATCACGAAGCGTCCATTGAGGGCGGGCAGCATCTGAACGTCAACGTCATGAACCGGGAAATGCTCCTCGATGCCATTGCGCATCCCGAGAATTACCCAAACCTGACGATCCGCGTTTCAGGCTATGCGGTACGTTTTAATGCGCTGACGCGCGAGCAGCAGCAGGATGTGATTTCGAGGACGTTTACCCAATCTATCTGATGACATTCAGGTCTCATGCCCCCTCAACCCTGGGGGCATTTTTTTGCCCGCTAAACATACAAAATTGTTTATATAATTATTCACACATATTCATCCGCTCTTGAAAAACAATACGCCTGCTTTTCCCTATCACAGCATGTAAGGACAGTAAGATGATGAAAATGACCCGTATCGCGCTGGTCGCCGCCTCGCTGGCAGTGTGCAGTTTTACGGCAAAGGCCGCGAACGTTGAGGCTGCCCCGTCTCCCTCGCAGGATCCGCTGGTACAGCACCTGAAGCTCAGCAATGAGCAGGTTAAGAAGATTGAAGATCTGCATAAACAGCTGGAACAAAATGTCAGTAAGATCCCGATGACGGGAGTGAAGGACGGCGCGCTGATCGACATGTTCCAGGCGGGTAAATGGGACGAAAGCACGGTGAAAAGCCAGCTTGCTGCCTTTAGCAAAATTGAAGAGCAGACCCGCTATTACCGCGTGAAATATTACTTCGACGTCAGCCAGGTGTTGACGCCGGAACAGCGTAAGCAGATTAGAACCGATATGGCTAACGCGCTGGCAGAGTGATTTCGTACGTCGCATACGGCGCCGGATGATTCTCCTGTGGCTCGACCGGTTCCCTCTCCCACTGGGAGAGGGTTAGGGTGTGAGTATTTTCTAAACCGGCAAATCAATCAGCAGCGCGCGCAGCGGCGTATCCGCCACCAGGGTGATATTCGCTTCATCACGAATAAACGCCCCGTCGCCGCAGGTGAGCGCTTCTTTCTCTTCCGTGTGCGTCACCGCATGTACCGTACCGTGAATAGACTGTAAATAGGCGCGCGGACCATGAAGCTGGAAGCTCGCCTGTTCACCTTTTTTCAGTTCGATATGGTGCAGCCACACCTGCTGGCGCAGCTGCAGGCTACCTATACTGCCGTCCGGCGATGCAATCAGCTGCTGCTTGTCGCCCGTTAAATCTAACTTCTGCACCAGCGGATTTTCACGCTCGGGGCAGGCGTCCAGCCACAGCTGCATACGGGTCAGCGTTTTGTCTTTGCTGAGGTTATGTTCGCTGTAGCTGATGCCCGGCTGCGTGGAAATTAACAACGCTTCGCCAGCCTTTGCCTGGACATGATTGCCCTCGCTATCGCGGTATTCTGCCTCGCCTTCCAGGATCAGGTTCAGGATATCGACTTTCGGGTACGTACGCGGCTGGAAGGAGGCGCCCGGGGCGAGCACTTCCTGGTTTAACACGCGCAGTGAAGCGTAACCGAGGAGTTTAGGGTCAAAGTAGTGTCCAAAGGAAAAGGTGTAGCGGGCCTGCAGCCAACCGAAATCGGCTTGTCCGCACTGTTTAGCTGTTCTTGTCGTAATCATAAACTTGACCTCTCTTTACACTAAAACAATGGTAAAGGTATGGACGCTGCATTGTTAGCCAGATATTCTGCCCGGTATGTTCAAATTTCCTGAATGAGAACGAGATGGCTAAAGAGAGAGCATTGACGCTTGAGGCGCTTCGCGTCATGGACGCAATTGACCGGCGCGGCAGTTTTGCGGCGGCAGCAGATGAGCTGGGGCGCGTTCCGTCTGCGCTTAGCTACACCATGCAGAAGCTGGAGGAAGAGCTGGACGTGGTGCTGTTTGACCGCTCCGGTCATCGAACAAAATTCACTAACGTGGGGCGAATGCTGCTGGAGCGCGGCCGCGTGCTGCTGGAAGCGGCGGATAAGCTCACGACAGACGCGGAAGCGCTGGCGCGCGGCTGGGAAACCCATCTAACGCTGGTAACGGAAGCGCTGGTACCGACTGAAGCGCTGTTCCCGCTGGTGGACCGCCTGGCGGCGAAGGCCAATACGCAGCTGTCAATCATCACAGAGGTGCTGGCAGGCGCGTGGGAACGTCTGGAAACGGGCA
Organism: Enterobacter sp. AG326; assembly: GCF_004362415.1. Taxonomy (NCBI): domain Bacteria; kingdom Pseudomonadati; phylum Pseudomonadota; class Gammaproteobacteria; order Enterobacterales; family Enterobacteriaceae; genus Enterobacter; species Enterobacter sp. AG326. The sequence continues at coordinate 155,797 of NZ_SNXG01000003.1, forward strand.
GGGCGGATATTGTGATTGCGCCGGACATGCACTTCCGTTCCTCATCGGAAATCAACTCGCGCAAGCTCTACAGCGTGATGAACGTCTATGTTGCCGCACCCAATCACCCGATTCACCAGGAGCCGGAGCCGCTCTCTGAAGTGACGCGCGTGAAGTATCGCGGCGTGGCGGTAGCGGATACCGCGCGCGAGCGTCCGGTGCTGACGGTGCAGCTGCTGGATAAGCAGCCTCGCCTGACGGTGACCTCGCTGGAAGACAAACGGCAGGCGCTGCTGGCGGGTCTGGGCGTGGCGACCATGCCGTACCCGTTTGTGGAAAAAGACATTGCTGAAGGGCGGCTGCGCGTTGTCAGCCCGGAATATAGCCACGAGGTGGATATTATTATGGCGTGGCGCCGTGACAGCATGGGCGAAGCCAAATCATGGTGTTTACGCGAAATTCCGAAGCTTTTCACGCAATATAATAAATAAAATCGTAATTTGTAGGCCCGGTAAGCGAAGCGCCACCGGGCTTTTTTTATGCGCCGATTTTCGGATCCGGACCAAAGCGGTTTTCGCCCGGCGTCCCGCTCTGGCAGTTGAAAATTAAAATCACGATCCAGCCAATAATCGGGATCAGCAGCAGCAGTAACCACCACGCTGAACGATCGGTGTCGTGCAGTCGACGGAACAGCACCGCCCATGATGGCAGCAGGACTAACAGGCCATAAATGGTAGTCAGCACGCCTTCACCGCCAGCCCGCTCCCAGCCAAGAATTTTATCCACAATACCCAGCACCATAATGAGAATGAAGTTCACCAGAACGAACATCCAGTACTCTTTCCGGCGGGCACGACCACCAAATCCAATGTAGTTACGCAGTACTTTTAAATACCAGTCCATTTTCCTTGCCTCATTAGTCAGTCAATCACTTGTTTTCTAAGCGATCGAGGTAAGGATAGATGGAGATTGTGAATTAAAAAAGGGCATCTGTTGATGCCCTTAATATTTAGCCAAATCGGACGTCGCGCCCGTGAGGTTCATCCAGATCCTGCCACGGCCCAATGGAGATAATACCCGTCGGGTTGATGGTTTTGTGGCTGCGGAAATAGTGGGTGCGGATATGGTCGAAGTCGACCGTGTCGGCAATACCCGGCATCTGGTAGATGTCGCGCAGGAAACCATGCAGGTTCAGGTAATCGCTGATGCGGTGCTTGTCGCACTTAAAGTGGGTGACATAGACCGGATCGAAGCGAACCAGCGTGGTCCACAGGCGAATGTCCGCTTCCGTCAGGCGATCGCCCGTCAGGTAGCGATGCTGGCCCAGGATCTGCTCGAGACGCTCAAGCGATTCAAACACCTTTCCGACCGCTTCGTCATACGCTTCCTGGCTGGTGGCGAAACCGGCCTTGTAGACACCGTTGTTGACGTTGTCGTAAATCCAGCTGTTCAGCTCGTCAATTTTCTCACGCAGCTCAGCCGGATAGTAATCTCCGGCGCGGGCGCCGTGCGCGTCAAACGCGGTATTGAACATGCGGATGATTTCCGCAGACTCATTGCTGACAATCGTCTGGTTTTTCTTGTCCCACAGCACCGGCACGGTAACGCGCCCGGTGTAGTGAGGATCGGCGCGCAGATAGAGCTGGTAAAGGAAATCGTGGTGGTAAAGATCGTCGCCGGTCGCCGCGGGGAAATCACTGTCAAACGTCCAGCCGTTTTCCAGCATCAGCGGGTTCACGACCGAAACCGGAATTAAGGATTCGAGACCTTTAAGCTTGCGCACAATCAGCGTGCGGTGTGCCCACGGGCAGGCAAGCGAAACATAAAGATGATAACGGTCTTTCTCAGCCGCGAAGCCGCCTTCGCCGCTCGGGCCTGGCGCGCCGTCGGCGGTCAGCCAGTTACGGAAGGCCGAAACTGAGCGCTTGAAGCGACCTCCGGTGGATTTGGTGTCATACCAGACATCCTGCCATACGCCGTCTACGAGTTGTCCCATTTTTTCCTCCGTCAGATAGCAAAAGCGAGGAGATATCTCCTCGCTTTGTGTTCATTCAGTATAGCGTGCTTACCACTTCTTATTCAGAACGCGGTCAATGCTGTATGCGCCCGGGCCAGTAACGGCCAGCAGCAGGAAGCCACCCGCGATGGTCAGGTTTTTCATGAACATCAGAGAGTTCACGCCTTCCGCAAAGTTGCTGTGGAAGATGAACGCCGTCAGCACGGTGAAGCCTGCGGTAAACAGCGCGGTAGTACGGGTCAGGAAGCCGAACAGTACCGCCAGGCCGCCGCCGAACTCAAGAAGAATGGTCAGCGGCAGCAGGAACCCCGGAACGCCCATGGCTTCCATATACTGCTGGGTACCCGCATAACCGGTGATTTTTCCCCAACCTGCCACGATGAACAGAATTGGCATCAGAATACGCGCGACCAGTACACCAACATCTTCTAATTTTTTCATTTTACTCTCCAGGAAACCACATGAGCGGCTGAACATTATTTGTCTGCAATTCCGGGTAGATACCGCGGCGTTGCTGTCGATGGAGAGGATAATAAACGGGGCGGGTGGTAATTGTTAGCAAGGAAAACTGTCAATCTTCTTCAAAGATATTGAGTAAGGGGCGTGCGCGCTGGTGCCCTCACCTCAACCCTCTACCTGTGGGAGAGGGCGCAAAAACAAAAAACGGTAACCTGGGTTACCGTTTTGCTTTTATCACCGCAGCTGCTGCTGCCGCAACGTTGCTTTCACCAGGCGCCAGGCGCTCCAGGCGCCGAATCCACGACGAGCCCAGCGGATCAGCATATTCGGATGACGAACGGACCAGATAGCCATCACGCTGCTGCCGACCAGCGCCCATGAACGCAGGCTCAGGACGGTATTCCAGCCCCGGTCAAACCGTCGCGTTGCGTCAATCCAGTCGCGACGACTGGCAGACAGATCCAGCCGTTGCTGCTGGATCTGGCTTAGCAGGTACGCTTTTCGCTTTTGACGTTCGGCTTTACCGCTCACGGCTAGTCATCCTCCAGCAGAGCGCGATCGTTCGCCAGCTCCTGACGCGTATGGCGCAGGAAAGTGGACTTGCGCGCTTTACGCAGCGTCCAGATACCGCCTATCAACGCGGCGACCAGCAGAACGACGGTGGTGGCAATCATCGCGTTAAGACGATACTGCGGATCGATGGCCCAGATGATTAGCACCATCAGGCTCATCAGACCAAACGCGGCGAAGAGCATGGTCAGCCCGAGCATCAGCAGCATCTGGAAGAGGTTCGCTTTCTCCTCCTCCAGCTCGACCACTGCCAGCCGGACGCGCGTTTCGGCAATCCCGACCAGCGTCGTTAAAATACGCTGGCCGATGCCGAGGACGTTGTTAGCAGGCCCTTGTGCGTGACGAGGATCTTCCATATCAACGACGCGTCAGAAGGACACCCAGTACCACACCCACTGCGGCACCAATCCCTACACCCGTCCATGGATTATCACGCACATATTCGTCCGCGCGGGCAGCAGCTTCGCGGGTCTGTTTCGCCAGCGCATCACCGGTTTCACCCAGGCGATAGCGGCTCTCTTTCAGCGCCTGCTCCGCCTTGCTGCGCAGTTTGCTGACCTCTTCTTTTGACTTGTCAGCAGAGGAGTTCAGCACCTCTTCAAGGGTATCGGCCAGGGATTTCAGTTCAGCGCGCAGATGTTCAGACGTCGTATCTTTTGACATGATTCTCTCTCCTGTTGAGATTTCCGTTAACTCAATAATCGCGAGCTTCCAGCGCTTTCAGGTCGTCCTGCGCTTCTTTCAACTTCTTCTCGCGCTTAGCAATTTTTTCCGCATCTCCTTTCTCTTTCGCTTCCTGCAGGTCGCGACGGCGCTCGGCTATCTCGTCCTTCTGTTCAGCGATTTTCTTCTTGTGGTCGGCACGAAGCTTGCTGTCTGAACAGTTCGCTTTCACTTCGCTCAGCGCTTTTTTAAGACCATCAACACGGTGCTGATTGTTATGCTTTTCGGCATAACCGATCTCACGCTGAATATCCTGTTCTTTCTCCTGACAGAGAGAGCTTGCGAAGGATGCTGTGCTTAAAGAAAAAAGGGCCAGAGCCAGAGTCATGCGGAATTTCATTATCGAAACCTTCCATTGTGTTGCGGCGTTAGCCGCTATCCAAAGTTATGCGGAGTACATTGAGGGGTGCTCCGCGTACTTAAGCATAGTAAGTAAACGGGGGATTCACCAAAGTGAGTGAAAAGATTCGGAATCCTGGAAGTTATCCAAACCGATGCGACGTATCGCGAATCAACGAGAGCCAGGCTGCAGGCTGGTTGTCATCTTCCTGCTGGGCAATGATATACCCGTGCGGCAGCGTACGGTCGAGAACCACTTTCGCGGCGGCACTTTGCGCACGGGAATCAAACTTGATCAGTAAAACATCGTCCTGCGGGGTAATACTCTTAAAGCGGATCCCGTTCGCATCCAGATGATGCCAGACAGAAAAACCGTCAGGCACGCTGGCGCCCTGGTTTACCGGGCGGATGGCCAGCGTCGATTCCTGATGCGAAAGCGCGCTCCATGCCAGCAGCATGGCGCTGAGGACGATCAGCGTAATCACGGCAACGGCAAAACGGCGCAGGGCGAGCGGTGAGATAACCATCGTTAGCCTCTGGCTCCGTATTTCTTCTTCCACAGGACAACCAGTGAGCCAATCAGGCCGAAGACCAGCAGAACCACAGGCAGCAGCATCAGGCAGGACATCAGCTGGTCTTCATATTTCATAAAGACCGGCGTTTTACCCAGCGCATAGCCGAGCGTCGTCAAAATAAGCACCCATAGCAGGCCGCTCATCCAGTTAAAGAACTGGAAGCGCGCGCTGCTCAACCCCGACAGACCGGCAATGGTCGGCAACAGGGTGCGAACAAAGGCGATAAAGCGGCCAATCAGCAGCGCGGAAAGCCCGTGTTTGTGGAACAGGTGGTGCGCCCTCTGGTGATAATGCGCGGGAAGATGAGAGAGCCAGTTCTGGACGATCCGGGTATTGCCCAGCCATCTTCCCTGGATATAGCTCAGCCAGCAGCCGAGGCTGGCCGCAACGGTCAGTAATAAAATGGTGTGCGGAAACGCCATCGCCCCTTTGGCACACAGCACGCCGACAAGCACCAGCAAACTGTCACCGGGCAGGAAGGCTGCAGGCAGCAAACCGTTCTCAAGGAACAGGATCATAAACAAGACGAAATAGAGCATGCCAATCATGGAAGGGTTGGCCAGCGTTTCAAAATCCTGCGCCCAGAGGGCATGCAGTAGTTGGGTCAAAAGTTCCATTCAGTGTTCCTGGAAATCGGTTAACGTCACGCCTGTTATCCGGGACAAACAGCACGGCGACATTGTTGTGATTTCATTATGGTCGCTCGCGGACACATTGCGGTGTGGCCAACACTGTTCCCTGTTAATTGGCTGGTTAGCAAGCACTAACTTACAAAATAAGGAATTGAATCCAATTGTAACAAAGCCCAACGTTCTGCGTCACAGAATTTGCAGGGTTGAGTTGATTTTGGCGTAAGCCCAGGAAGTGAGCGAGGGGATTTACAAAGGCTGACACTATATATGTTTTGCTTACCCATGTAAGCCGGAAGGCGCGACGTAGCGCCTGCCAGCAGAAAGGTCATCTATTTTGCGGCACTGGAAGCCGTATCGAGATGAACAACCGGATTATCGGCAAAAAGATAGCGGTCAGCGTTAAATTCGAAGTCATCGCTGGTTTCGTTGAACAGCATCTGCTTGGTGTTTTCCAGGTGCTGCCACATCGCCAGCTTAGCGGCATGCGGATCTTTACGAATCAGCGCCTTAAGGATTTGGTCGTGATCGTCGCACCAGTTGTCGACGGTACGGGAATCGATATGGTCGTGCAGTTTTTTCCAGTACGGGTTGTGAACGCGCTGAGTCCACATTTTTTCAACGATTGCCGCCAGCGCCGTATTTTGGGTTGCCAGAGCGACCTGAACGTGGAACTGAAGATCCCACTCTGAATCGCGGAAACATTTTTCCTTACGGGCATTCTCCTGGATCTCCATCAGCTTCATGATGTCCTGCTTGGTCACCTGCGTCGCCGCAAACTCTGCAATATTGCTTTCAATCAGCTGGCGAGCCTGGAGCAGCTCGAACGGGCCATAGCTGGCGAATTCCAGACTTTCGTCCGCGACGGGAGAGTGTTTCGGCAGATTAGAAATCACGTGAATGCCGGAGCCTTTGCGTACCTCAACGTAGCCTTCCACTTCCAGCATGATAATTGCTTCACGCACCACGGTGCGGCTCACGCTTTTTTCATCCGCGATAAAGCGCTCGGCGGGAAGTTTATCACCGACAAGATAGACCCCTTGCTCGATGCGATCTTTCAGCTCCGCAGCAAGTTGTTGATATAAACGACGTGGTTCGGTGATTTCCATATGCGCTCCAGGCAGGGTACGGCAGATGATTTGTTATACCACTTTTGCGTACCACTCTCCAGATTTTGCCATTAAAAAAGCCGCCCGAGGGCGGCTTAGGTGAAACGTATTTTCGCTAACTCTGCGTAGCCGGTTTGCCGATGGACTCTTTCGCCAGCTCCTCTGCCGATTTGCTTTTCAGCACCGTCCAGATAACCACCGCACCCATCAGGTCGAAGATCGCCAGCACCGCGAACAGCGGGCTGAAGCCGATGGTATCCGCCAGCGCGCCGACCACCAGTGCGAACATCGTACTCGCGGTCCAGGCGGCCATGCCGGTCAGACCGTTGGCGGTTGCCACTTCGTTACGACCAAAGACGTCAGACGAGAGCGTAATCAGCGCGCCGGACAGGGACTGGTGCGCAAAGCCACCGATGCACAGCAGGGCAATGGCGATGTACGGGCTGGTGAACAGGCCGATCATGCCTGGGCCGATCATCAGCAGTGCGCCCATGGTCACCACCATCTTACGGGAAACGATCAGGTTCACGCCAAACCAGCGCTGGAACAGCGGTGGCAGGTAGCCGCCCACGATACAGCCCAGGTCAGCGAACAGCATTGGCATCCAGGCGAACATCGCAATCTCTTTCAGGTTAAAGCCGTAAACTTTAAACATGAACAGGGGGATCCACGCGTTAAAGGTACCCCAGGCTGGTTCAGCCAGGAAACGCGGCAGGGCGATACCCCAGAACTGACGGGTGCCCAGGATCTGCCAGACGGTCATTTTTTTGCCGTTGTTGGTCTGATGCTGTGCTTCCTGACCGCCAATGATGTATTCACGTTCTTCTTCGGAGAGTTTTTTCTGATCGCGCGGGTGTTTATAGAAAACCAGCCACGCCATCGCCCAGGCAAAGCTCAGCACGCCAGAGATGATGAACGCCATCTGCCAGCTGTGCATCACGATAGCCCACACCACCAGCGGCGGCGCTATCATCGCCCCGATGGACGAGCCCACGTTGAAGTAGCCGACCGCAATGGAGCGCTCTTTCGCCGGGAACCACTCGGAGCTGGCCTTCAGGCCCGCCGGGATCATCGCGGCTTCAGCCGCACCGACCGCACCGCGCGCCAGCGCCAGTCCACCCCAGCTGCCTGCCAGCGCGGTTGCGCCGCAGAACACCGCCCAGGCGATGGCGAAGAAGGCATAACCGATTTTGGTACCGAGAATGTCCAGCACATAGCCAGCAACAGGCTGCATGATGGTATAAGCCGCGGAATAGGCGGCAATGATGTAGGAGTATTGCTGCGTGGAGATATGCAGCTCTTCCATCAACGTTGGCGCTGCTGCTGCCACGGTGTTACGCGTCAGGTAGCCCAGCACGGTGCCTAACGTCACCAGCGCGATCATATACCAACGTAACCCTTTAATTTTACGCATCTAAAACCTCATCGTTATGTTATTTCCGCGCCAGAGCACGGCAACCTCTCAACCGTTTCCGGGAGCAGTTGTGTAACGGGAGGGGCGTAACCAGGAGCATGTCCCGGAACGGCCCGAACCTTGCCATAAGTAAGCGTGCATAAGTCGGTATCCGTACCGTTAAACCCGATGTCTCTCACACCGGTAATGCATTCCGTCGGCTTATAGTTTGCGACGGCGAAAAGATAACTTGTCATACAACTTTAAAAGGTGAGTGACATCACAAATGTATGATTCTTTGTGGGGACATTATCTGTTGCGCGCAAAGCCAGTGCTGGCGGGGGTTGCAGAAGGGTTTACTCCATTGAGGGTAATTTATTTGTTGGCGTTTATTGATCTCACTCACGAAAAAAACTTCGGTTGGTGGAAATTGGTGTGATAACTTTGCAGCATATGAACATACGCTTTCTGCGCTCCCGTAATGAGGAAGACGATAATGACGCCGTTTATGACCGAAGATTTTCTGTTAGATACCGAATTTGCTCGCCGCCTGTACCACGACTACGCAAAAGACCAGCCGATTTTCGACTACCACTGCCATTTACCGCCGCAGCAGGTTGCCGAAAATTATCGCTTCAAAAACCTGTATGACATCTGGCTGAAGGGGGACCACTACAAATGGCGCGCCATGCGCACCAACGGCGTGGCTGAGCGCCTGTGTACCGGCGATGCGACCGACCGCGAGAAGTTTGACGCCTGGGCGGCGACCGTTCCGCACACCATCGGCAACCCGCTCTACCACTGGACGCATCTTGAGCTCCGCCGTCCGTTTGGCATCACCGGCAAGTTGCTCTCCCCAACGACCGCGGATGAAATCTGGGATCGCTGCAACGCGCTGCTGGCGCAGGATAACTTCTCCGCGCGCGGCATCATGAAGCAGATGAACGTGAAGATGGTGGGCACTACCGACGATCCGATCGACTTCCTGGAACATCATGCCGTTGTCGCCAAAGACACCTCTTTTGATATCAAAGTGCTGCCAAGCTGGCGCCCGGACAAAGCCTTCAACATTGAGCAGGCCACCTTCACCGACTACATGGCGAAGCTGGCGGAAGTGTCGGATACCGACATCCGTCGTTTCGCTGACCTGCAAACCGCGCTGACCAAACGCCTGGATCACTTTGCGGCGCACGGCTGTAAAGTGTCTGACCACGCGCTGGACGTGGTGCTGTTTGCGGAATCAAACGAAGCCGAACTGGACAGCATTCTGGCGCGTCGTCTCTCCGGCGAGGGCTTGAGCGAGCACGACGTGGCGCAGTTCAAAACGGCGGTGCTGGTATTCCTCGGTGCGGAATACGCGCGTCGCGGCTGGGTACAGCAGTACCATATCGGCGCGCTGCGCAATAACAACCAGCGCCAGTTCAAACTGATCGGTGCGGATGTGGGCTTCGACTCCATCAACGACCGTCCGCTGGCGGAAGAGCTGTCCAAACTGCTGAGCAAACAGAACGAACAAAACCTGCTGCCAAAAACCATCCTGTACTGCCTGAACCCGCGCGATAACGAAGTGCTGGGTACCATGGTCGGCAACTTCCAGGGCGAAGGGATGCCGGGCAAGATGCAGTTCGGTTCCGGCTGGTGGTTCAACGATCAGAAGGACGGCATGGAGCGTCAGATGACGCAGCTGGCGCAGCTGGGTCTGCTGAGCCGCTTTGTCGGCATGCTGACCGACAGCCGCAGCTTCCTGTCCTATACCCGTCATGAATATTTCCGCCGCATTCTGTGCCAGATGATTGGCCGCTGGGTGCACGCAGGTGAAGCGCCAGCGGATATCCAGCTGCTGGGCGAAATGGTGAGAAACATCTGCTTTAACAATGCGCGTGACTACTTCGCCATTGAACTGAACTAAGGCCGTTTGAGGTTGATATGCAATACATCAAAATCCATTCGCTGGATAATGTGGCCGTCGCGCTGACGGATCTCGGTGAAGGCGACGTGGTGACCGTTGATAACCAGAGCGTCACCCTGCGTCAGGCGATCGTTCGTGGACACAAGTTTGCCCTGATCCCCATTGCGAAAGGGGAGAACGTGGTGAAGTACGGTTTGCCCATCGGCCATGCGCTGGCGGATATTGCGCCGGGTGAATACATTCACTCACACAATACCCGCACCAATCTGAGCGATCTGGACGAGTACAGCTATCAACCTGATTTACCCGCGGAAGAGCGTCAGGCGGCGGACCGTGAGGTGCAGATCTATCGTCGCGCCAGCGGCGACGTGGGGATCCGCAACGAGCTGTGGATCCTCCCGACCGTCGGCTGCGTCAACGGAATTGCGCGTCAGATCCAGACGCGTTTCCTGAAAGAGACCAACGATGCCGAAGGGACTGACGGCGTGCATCTGTTCAGCCACACTTACGGCTGTTCCCAGCTCGGTGACGATCACATCAATACCCGCACCATGCTGCAAAACATGGTGCGCCACCCGAACGCGGGCGCGGTGCTGGTGATTGGCCTGGGCTGCGAGAACAACCAGGTGGACGCCTTCCGCGACACGCTGGGCGAGTTCGATCCTGAGCGCGTGCATTTTATGGTGTGCCAGCATCAGGACGACGAAGTGGAAGCGGGCGTTGAACAGCTTCACCAGCTTTATGAGGTGATGCGCCATGACAGGCGTGAGCCGGGCAAGCTGAGCGAGCTGAAGTTTGGGCTGGAGTGCGGCGGGTCAGATGGCCTTTCCGGCATTACCGCCAACCCGATGCTGGGCCGCTTCTCGGATTACGTAATTGCCAACGGCGGCACGACTGTGCTGACCGAAGTGCCTGAAATGTTCGGCGCGGAGCGTATTCTGATGAGCCACTGCCGCGACGAAGAGACCTTTGAGAAGACCGTCACCATGGTGAACGACTTCAAACAGTATTTTATCGCCCACAATCAGCCGATTTACGAGAACCCGTCGCCGGGCAACAAAGCGGGCGGTATCACTACGCTGGAAGAGAAATCCCTCGGCTGCACTCAGAAAGCGGGCGCGAGCCAGGTGGTTGACGTGCTGCGCTACGGCGAGCGCCTGAAAACCCACGGCCTGAACCTGCTGAGCGCACCGGGCAACGATGCGGTCGCCACCAGCGCGCTGGCAGGTGCTGGCTGCCATATGGTGCTGTTCAGTACCGGTCGCGGCACGCCGTACGGTGGTTTTGTGCCGACGGTAAAAATCGCTACCAACAGCGAGCTGGCGGCAAAGAAAAAGCACTGGATCGACTTTGATGCGGGCCAGCTGATTCACGGTAAAGCCATGCCGCTGCTGCTGACGGAGTTCGTGGATACTATCGTGGAATTTGCTAACGGCAAGCAGACCTGTAACGAGAAGAACGACTTCCGCGAGCTGGCGATCTTTAAGAGTGGTGTGACGCTTTAATCGGTGCGGCCTGATGCCCTCACCCTGGCCCTCTCCCACGGGGAGAGGGTACAAACACTAAAAACGGCAACCGTTGGTTGCCGTTTTGCGTTCACCCTGTAGGCCCGGTAAGGCGTAGCCGCCACCAGGCTTTTGTTGTTAACTGCGCAGGGCGTTCTTCGCTAAACGCGCGTCTTCCGCCTGACAGGCCGCTGCGGTAAACAGCACGTCGGTAGAGGAGTTCAGCGCGGTTTCGCAGGAGTCCTGCAGCACGCCGATGATAAAGCCGACGGCCACAACCTGCATCGCAATCTCGTTCGGGATGCCGAACATATTACACGCCAGCGGGATCAGCAGCAGCGAACCGCCCGCCACGCCGGATGCGCCACAGGCACACAGCGACGCCACGACGCTCAGCAGCAGCGCGGTTGGCAGATCCACCGGAATGCCCAGCGTATGCACCGCCGCCAGAGTCAGCACGGTAATGGTGATTGCCGCGCCCGCCATGTTCACGGTTGCACCCAGCGGGATCGACACGGAATAGGTATCGCGGTCCAGGTTCAGCTTCTCCGCCAGCGCCATGTTAACCGGAATGTTCGCCGCAGAGCTGCGGGTGAAGAAGGCATATACGCCGCTCTCGCGCAGGCAGGTCAGCACCAGCGGATACGGGTTGCGGCGGATCTGCCAGAACACCAGCAGGGGGTTGATCACCAGCGCCACCAGCAGCATACAGCCGACCAGCACAACCAGCAGCTGCGCGTAGCCCCACAGCGCGTCGAAACCGGTGGTTGCAAGCGTAGAGGAGACCAGCCCGAAAATCCCGATTGGCGCAAAGCGAATCACCAGCTTCACCATAAAGGTCACGGCGTTGGACAGATCGTTGACCAGGTTTTTCGTGGTGTCGTTACCGTGACGCAGCGCGAAGCCCAGACCAATCGCCCAGACCAGGATGCCAATGTAGTTTCCGCTCATCAGCGCGGTGATGGGGTTAGAAACCATGCTCATCAGCAGGCCGCGAAGCACTTCGACAATGCCGGATGGCGGCGTGATGTCACCGGCCGCGCTGGTCAGGTGCAGCGTGGACGGGAACAGGAAGCTAAACACCACGGCCGTTAAGGCAGCCGAGAAGGTTCCCAGCAGATAAAGGAACAGAATGGGGCGAATGTTGGTTTTTTGTCCGTGCTGGTGGTTGGCAATTGACGCCATAACCAGCATCAGAACCAGTACCGGTGCGACGGCCTTCAGTGCGCCAACGAAAAGGGTCCCGAGCAGCCCCGTGGCCTCCGCAGCAGGTTTTGACACCATCGCCAGCAGAATACCCAGCACCAGCCCGACCAGAATTTGTTTAACGAGGCTGCCCTGCGCCAGGCGCGCGAACAGACCGCTTGATTGTGTGCTCATACGTATTTCCTGAGTGAAATTGCGTTCCATCCCGGATGTGCTCTTAGTCACATTTATGTCCGGATGTAAGTAAATGTTTGCCTGGTCGAGTATAGGGAATGCGCGAAAGGAGGGAAGCGTAAAATGCTGGATTTTACGTGTTGCGTCATGTTTTTTAACTATTGATTAACGAAAATGCCGGGTGGCGCTGCGCTTACCCGGCCTACATTACTTTTCACCCTCTCCCTGTGGGAGAGGGCATCATCCCGCACCGAACGTTTTACTCCACCTGCTGCTTCTTATCGTGCTGGCGGTTAACCCAGGTATTGATAATCAGCGTCACGATCAGAATGCCAAACACCACGCCGAGCGAAATGGCAATCGGGATATGGTAGAAATCGACGATCAGCATCTTGATACCGATAAAGACCAGGATCACCGACAGACCGTACTTCAGCATCGAGAAGCGCTCCGCCGCGCCTGCCAGCAGGAAGTACATCGCACGCAGGCCGAGAATGGCGAACAGGTTTGAGGTCAGGACGATGAACGGGTCGGTGGTCACCGCGAAGATCGCCGGAATGCTGTCCACCGCGAAAATCACGTCGCTCAGCTCAACCAGAATCAGTACCAGCAGCAGCGGAGTGGCAAACAGCAGGCCGTTCTTGCGCACGAAGAAGTGCTCGCTCTCAATCTTGTCGGTCATGCGCAGATGCCCACGGATCCACTTCACCAGCGGGCGATCGCCAATCGCGGAGCCGTCTTCTTTCGCCAGCGCCATTTTGACCCCGGTGAACAGCAGGAACGCGCCAAAGACGTACAGCAGCCATTCGAACTGGGTAATCAGCCAGCTGCCGGCGAAGATCATGATGGTACGCAGGATAATCGCGCCCAGCACGCCGTAGACCAGCACGCGTCGCTGCAGGGCAGCAGGCACGGCAAAGTAGCTGAACAGCATCAGCCAGACGAAGACGTTATCAACCGCCAGGGCTTTTTCAATCAGATAACCGGTGAGGAAGGCGAGCGCCTGAGGGTCGGCCACCGCGCGGCCTTCGGTCGAGGCCAGGTACCACCAGAAGGCGGCACAGAACAGCAGGGAGAGGGTGACCCATACCAGAGACCAGGCCGCAGCCTGTTTGATGCTCATGCCGTGCGCGCCGCGACGGCCCTGCAAAAAGAGGTCGATCGCCAGCATGATGAGCACGACAACCGCGAATCCGCCCCACAACATTGGAGTGCCGACAGAATGCATACTATTTTCCTTACACATAAAAAACAAAAACGGCCATGGTCAGAAGACGATAGCCGTTAGCTTTTTATGCATAGACCTCGCCTTCCGGCAAGGTCTCACTTACAACCACGAAGGTTGCCCGGCGACCGGATGCGTGTTTAACGCATCGTAATGACGATCCACCGGCGAAGAAGTTACTCCCCTTTGCAGGTAACAAAATATGTCAGACCATTGGTTTCGTCAATGGTCTGCGCCGTTTCATTACACAGCTTTACGCGATAACTTCCGCGCTGACGCCGTCTGCCGGGAACACCACGCCCGTCTGGCGGCGGATCTCCGTTTGCAGCTTCGCCGTGGTGCGGCTCACCGCGAGGCCAGGGTGATTCACTTCATTGTCTTCCACCAGACGGGCGAAGACCTCTGCCTCATAGAGCATAGTGTTAATATGCTGAGGCTGCGTCAGCTCCTGCGCTTTGCCGCCGCGCGGCACAAAGCTCACTTTCTGGCACTCGGAGATCTTCTCGATAACCAGCGAGCCCGCTTCGCCCTGAATTTCGCTCGGCAGCACGGAATCGCTCACCTTGGAGTGCTGCAGCGTGACGCTGAAATCACCGTAGTCCAGCACCGCTACACCGTGCGCATCCACGCCGCTCTCCAGCAGGCTGGCGGTGGCGCTGACGCCGTGCGGCTCGCCCCACAGGGCCACGGCGGAGGCCAGGCAGTAGAAACCGATATCCATAATCGAGCCGTTCGAGAAGGCCGGATTAAAGGTGTTCGGGTTCTCGCCGTCCAGATAACGCTGGTAGCGCGACGAGTACTGGCAGTAGTTGATAAAGGCTTTACGCACTTTGCCAATTTTCGGCAGAGACTGCTGCAGCAGCAGGAAATTCGGCAGGCTGGCGGTTTTGAACGCTTCGAACAGCACCACCTGGTTTTCGCGGGCAAGCGCAATGGCCGCTTCCACTTCCTGGATATTTGACGCCAGCGGCTTCTCGCAAATCACATGCTTTTTATGGCTGAGGAACAGCTTTGTCTGCGGGAAGTGCAGGGAGTTCGGGCTGGCGATATACACCGCGTCAATGGCGTCGCTTTGCGCCATCTCATCAAGCGAAGTGAAGAGATGCTCAACGAGGTAGTCGTTAGCAAAACTCTGCGCCTGCTCAAGGCTGCGGGAATAGACTGCGGTAAGCTTAAGTTTGCCGGTTTCGTGGGCGGCGTCGACGAACTGGCGCGTGATCCAGTTCGTACCAATGACTGCGAAACGTATCATAAACGTTTACGTACTCCGTAGCGGGGAACCTTTAGCCACTGTAGCACGTCATCATGACAATTCGCGTGCGCTATTCCGCATTACCATTTAACGATAAATGCGTAAGCCACAAGCGGGTATCAAACTCCAGCTGGTGGTACTGCGGCTCCATGTGGCAGCAAAGTGAATAGAAGGCTTTGTCGTGCTCTTTCTCTTTCAAATGCGCCAGCTCGTGGACGACGATCATCCGCAGAAACGCCTCCGGCGCGTTACGGAAAACCGTCGCGACGCGGATTTCGGCCTTCGCTTTCAGCTTGCCGCCCTGCACGCGGGAGATGGCGGTGTGCAGACCGAGCGCGTTTTTCAGCACGTGGATCTTGTTGTCGTACATCACCTTGTTGATCGGCGGCGCGCTCTTCAGATACCGGCTTTTCAGATCCTGCGTATACTGCCAGAGGGCCTTATCGGTCGCGAAATCGTGCGTGCCGGGATAGCGTTTTTCCAGCACCGCGCCGAGCTTCTGCTCGGCAATCAGGCTGCGAACCTGAGTCAGTAAATGCTCCGGATAGCCCTGGAGATAAGTAAGTTGGTTCATCAACGCCCCAAATCGACAATAAAACGGGTATACTCACGCACCCTTTTCAGGGATACGCCAAATTTTACCATTCAGGAGGGCCGATGAGCCACTTAGACAACGGTTTCCGTTCACTCAACCTTAAACGTTTCCCGGAAACGGACGACGTTAACCCGCTCATGGCGTGGGAAGCGGCGGATGAATATCTGCTGCAGCAGTTGGATGAGACTGAAATCCGCGGCCCGGTTTTGATCCTGAATGACGCGTTTGGCGCGCTGGGATGCGCCCTGGCGGAGCACACGCCTTACAGCATCGGCGATTCCTACCTGAGCGAGCTGGCGACGCGTGAAAACCTGCGCCATAACGACATCGAAGAGTCCAGCGTGAAATTCCTCGACAGCACCGCGGATTACCCGCAGGCGCCGGGCCTGGTGCTGATCAAAGTGCCAAAAACCATGGCGCTGCTGGAGCAACAGCTGCGCGCGCTGCGTAAGGTCGTGACGCCTGAAACGCGCATTATCGCGGGCGCCAAAGCGCGCGATATTCACACCTCGACGCTGGAGCTGTTCGAGAAAGTCCTCGGCCCGACCACCACCACGCTGGCGTGGAAAAAAGCGCGCCTGATCAACTGTACGTTTAGCGCGCCGGAGCTGGCCGACGCGCCGGAGACCCTGAGCTGGAAGCTGGAGGGCACCGACTGGACCATCCACAACCATGCGAACGTCTTCTCCCGCACCGGTCTGGATATCGGGGCGCGTTTCTTTATGGAACATCTGCCGGAAAATCTGGAAGGTGAGATTGTCGATCTGGGCTGCGGTAACGGCGTGATTGGCCTGACGCTGCTGGCGAAGAACCCGGACGCCAGCGTGGTGTTCAGCGACGAGTCGCCGATGGCGGTGGCCTCCAGCCGTCTGAACGTGGAAACCAACATGCCGGAAGCGCTGGACCGCTGCGAGTTTATGATCAACAACGCGCTGTCCGGCGTAGAGCCGTTCCGCTTCAACGCGGTGTTCTGCAACCCGCCGTTCCACCAGAAGCACGCCCTGACGGATAACGTCGCGTGGGAGATGTTCCACCACGCGCGCCGCTGCCTGAAAATCAACGGCGAGCTGTACATCGTGGCGAACCGCCACCTGGACTACTTCCACAAGCTGAAGAAGATTTTCGGTAACTGCGTCACCATCGCCACCAATAACAAGTTCGTGGTGCTGAAAGCGGTGAAGCTGGGGCGTCGTCGGTAAGATTGTTATGTACGGCCTGATGCCCTCTCCCACAGGGAGAGGGCGCAAACACTAAAAACGGCAACTGGGTTGCCGTTTTGCTTTTACCCTGCCGCCCGGCAATGTCCTAGATCGCCAGAGCCAACTTCGTCCCCTGCGCAATTGCCCGCCGCGCGTCCAGCTCCATCGCCACGTCGCACCCGCCGATCAAATGCACCGTTTTACCGGCTTCGCGCAGCGGATCGGCCAGATCGCGCTTTGGCTCCTGACCGGCACATAAAATGACATGATCCACGCGCAGCAGCTGCGATTCGCCGCCGATTGTGACGTGCAGACCCTCGTCGTCGATCTTCTGATAGCTCACCGCTGGGATCATCTTCACCCCGCGTGAGAGCAGGGTGGCGCGGTGGATCCAGCCCGTGGTTTTGCCCAGCCCTTCGCCCGGCTTGCTGGCCTTACGCTGCAGCATCACGATCTGGCGCGGGCTTTTCGGCAGCTGCGGCCCTTCCGGGCGCAGTCCGCCGGACTGATTCAGGCTGGTGTCGATACCCCATTCCACGCAAAACTCGGCAATGTTCTGGCTGGTGGCCTCGCCCGGCTGGCTTAAGTACATGGCGGTATCAAAGCCGATCCCGCCGCAGCCGATAATCGCCACCTTCTCGCCAACCGGCGTTTTGTCACGCAATACATCCAGATAGCTCAACACCTTCGGATGATCGATACCCTCGATCGCCGGCAGGCGCGGGACGATCCCGCTCGCCAGGATCACCTCGTCGAAACCGATCAGATCCGCCGCGCTGACAAACTGGTTAAGCCGCAGATCGACGCCTGTAAGCTCGATCATCCGGCGGTAGTAGCGCAGGGTTTCGTAGAACTCCTCTTTGCCGGGGATCTGCTTGGCGATATTAAACTGCCCGCCAATCTCCGCCAGCGCATCAAACAGCGTCACGCTATGCCCGCGCGAGGCGGCATTTACCGCAAACGCCAGGCCCGCCGGGCCAGCGCCCACCACGGCCAGGCGTTTTTTATTCACCGCCGGAACGATCGGCATTTTGGTTTCATGGCAGGCGCGCGGGTTAACCAGGCAAGAGGTGACCTTGCCGACGAAGATCTGATCCAGACAGGCCTGGTTACAGCCGATGCAGGTGTTGATCTCATCCGCACGGCCGCTTTGCGCTTTGGAGAGTAGTTCGGCATCGGCCAGGAACGGCCGCGCCATCGACACCATATCGGCGTCGCCGCGCGAAATCACATCGTCCGCCACCTGCGGATCGTTAATGCGGTTGGTGGTGACCAGTGGAACAGAGACTTTGCCTTTCAGCTTCCGCGTTACCCAGCTGAACGCCGCGCGCGGCACCGGCGTGGCGATGGTCGGGATGCGTGCTTCGTGCCAGCCGATGCCGGTGTTGATAATCGTGGCACCTGCGGCTTCAATCGCCTGCGCCAGCTGCACGGTTTCGTCGAACGTGCCGCCGCCTTCCACCAGGTCGAGCATCGACAGGCGGAAGACGATAATAAAGTCTGCGCCCGCACGTTCGCGCACCGCGCGCACCACCTCCACGGCAAAGCGCATCCGGCGGGCATAGTCGCCGCCCCATTCGTCGTCGCGCTGGTTGGTGCGGGCCGCGAGGAACTCGTTGATCAGGTAGCCTTCTGAACCCATCACCTCAACGCCGTCGTAGCCCGCCTCGCGGGCCAGCGCCGCGCAGCGGGCGAAGTCGTCAATCAGCGCCAGGATCTCGTCGTGGGTGAGGGCGTGAGGTTTAAAACGGTTAATCGGTGCCTGGAGGGCCGACGGCGCGACCAGGTTCGGCTGATAGCTGTAGCGTCCGGTGTGCAGGATTTGCAGGGCGATTTTACCGCCCTCGCGGTGTACCGCGTCGGTCACAATGCGGTGGTGCGGCAGCTGTGACGCATCGTTCAGGACCGCGCCGCCCTCCATGCCCACGCCGGAAGGCGCAGGGGCTACGCCGCCGGTGACAATCAGCGCCACCCCGTGGCGGGCACGCTCGGCATAGAAGGCTGCCAGACGCTCGGCCCCGTCCGGATGCTCCTCAAGCCCGGTGTGCATCGAGCCCATCAACACGCGGTTTTTGAGTGTAGTGAACCCCAGATCGAGAGGGGCGAATAACGACGGGTAGCGGCTCATAGTCTCTTCCAGTGTAAAATTATTGTTATGTGGTCGGATGAGTTACTAATTTAGCCAGCGGGAGAGTAAAGGTAAAAGCGGGATCGAATGATTGTGATAGATCTCAAAGAACTTCGCCCCTCACCCTAACCCTCTCCCCTGAGGGGAGAGGGGACTGGCTGGTGCGGTCTCAAAGAATTGGCTCGATCTGGTTTTTTCCCTCTCCCCTCAGGGGAGAGGGGCAGGGTGAGGGGTGTGGGTTTTTACTAACCCCGGTGCCTGCCACATCGACGTCGTCAGCCCGCTGTCCACCAGCCCGAGCTGGTCGGCGTACACCGCCTGCCATTTCTGCATCATGCCGTCGTACAGCTCGCGGTGCTGCGGGTTTGGCGTGAACTCGCGGCTCCACTTCACCAGCCGCTCGCCCGTCGAGGCCATATCCGCAAACAGACCCGCGCCGGTGCCAGCGGCAATCGCGCAGCCCAGCGCCGTCGCCTCTTTTACTTCCGGCACGCGCACCGGCAGCCCGGTAACGTCGCTTAAGATCTGGCTCCACAACGCCCCTTTGGCCCCGCCGCCCGCAAACACCAGGCTCTCAAACGTCACGCCGGAGAAGCGCGAGATCTGCGCCAGGTTGCAGGCCGAGACGATCGCCGCGTTCTCCTCCAGGGCGCGGAACAGCGTCGCTTTGTTGCACTTTTCCGGGTCGATGGAGAGGTTAATAAACGACGGCGCGGCGTGGTACCACTGCTTAAAATGCATCGCGTCGGAAAATATCGGCATCACCCCGTGGGAGCCTGCCGGTACGCGGCTCGCCATCTCTTCCAGCAGGGAGTAGGTGTCCATCCCCATCCGCTCGGCAATCAGCTTCTCCTCGGCGCAGAAGGCGTCGCGGAACCAGCGCATGGTCAGCCCGGTAAAGAAGCTGATCGACTCCGCCTGCGCCATGCCGGGAATAACGTGCGGGTTCACGCGGATGTTCATCTCGGGGTCGGTGCGCACCTGCGGCAGGTTGACCACCTGCTGCCAGAAGGTGCCGCCCAGCACCGCCGTTTGTCCGGCGCGAACCACGCCCAGCCCCAGACAGCCCAGCTGTACGTCGCCGCCGCCCATCACCACCGGGGTACCTTCGCGCAGGCCGCTCTGCTGCGCGGCCTCTTTGGTGATAGCGCCCAGCACGGTGCCGGTCTCTTTCACCGGGGAGAGAATATCGGCGCGCAGCCCGGCCATGTCGAGCAGCGCCGGACGCCAGTCGCGGGAAAACAGATCCAGCATGCCGGTGGTGCCCGCGTTCGACGGGTCGACCGCCAGCTCGCCGGAGAGCTTCGCCGCCAGCCAGTCGCTGATCATGGTGATGGTCGCGGCCTTGCGGTAAATATCCGGACGATGGTGAGCCAGCCAAAGGAGGCGCGGCATGGCGCTCAGCGCCAGCGTCTGGCCGGAAACTTCATACACCTCGGATTCAAAACGGTCGTCGTGGATCTCTTTGAGTTCGGCCACCTCGCGGCTGGCGCGGGCGTCGACGTTGGCGCAGGCCCAGATGGCCTCGCCGTTGCGGTCGTACAGCACGATCCCTTCGCGCATCGAGCAGCAGGCGACGGACTGAATATCCGCCGCGCTCAGGCGCGCGCGCTCCAGCGCCTGATGAATGCACCGGCAGGCCAGCCGCCAGTTGGTCTCGAGGTCGAACTCCATCGATCCCGGCACGTTCTCCACGCTCAGGTGCTTCCACTCGGCCTGGCCGACGGCAATCTGGTTGCCCTGTAAATCGAAAATAACGGCGCGAACGCTGCCTGTCCCTGCATCTAACGCTAAAAGGTAACTCATGAGCTTGCCTCGTTGTTAGCGCAGGGCCTGCCCGTTACGTCAGGGCCAGCACCGCGCGGGCTGTCGTCTCCTCCGTCACCAGGCCATTTATACGGCGACCCTTCAGTGCGGCATAAATCGCATCGGCTTTCTCTTCCCCTCCGGCCACGCCAACGATGGTGGGCAGCTGCGCCAGTTCATCGAGCGTGACGCCCAGCAGTTCTTTGTGGATCTCCAGCTCCTCGACGCACTCGCCCTCGGCATTGAGGAAATAGCCGAGAATGTCGCCGACCGCGCCTTTGCGGGCGTACATCAGCTGTTCACCTTCGCTGATATAGCCGGAGCGCAGTATCGTGGCGTCACGGCGCTGGTTAACCGAACCAATGCCGACCACCGCCACGTCGGCGGCGGTGGCGGCGAGGATCACGTCCCGCACGCTGGTTTCGCGTTTTAAGATCCCGGCCACCTCGGCGGAGGACACGCGAAGCGGGGCGGGGATCATGCTGACGCTGCAGGCCGCGTCCAGCTGGCCGATACCGGTCATATACGGCCCGACGCCGCCGGAGAGCGTCACCAGGCGGATCTGCTGCGAGCTGATAAAGCCGCTCAGGTGCTGCAGGCTGCTCATGGTGGTTTCACCAAACCCCACCGCCAGCAGCTGGCCGGGCTCCAGTACGCCCATCAGCGACTGCGCCGCGCCAATGCCGAGCCGCACGTTCATCGGCGGCGTATTTAACGCGGGCATCACCCGCACCAGCTTCAGGCCAAAGCGCTGCTGTAGCTCGGTTTCCAGCGCCAGGCAGCCCTCGTAGCGGGAGTTAATCTGCACGCGGATCACCCCGGACTGACGGCCCTTCTCCAGCAGGCGAGAAATCTTCAAACGCGGCAGCCCGAGCCGCTCGCCGATGTCGTTCTGGGTTAATCCGTCGTGGTAGTAGCACCAGGCCACGCGCGCCACGAGCTCCTCTTCCGCCAGTGCCAGCCCGGCAAACCGTCCTTCTTCCGCAGTGCGTTTATCGCTCATAGTTGAACTCTTATAAAAATTTAGATCATATGTTCGTGATGGCGCGAAGGGAAAGTGTGAGCCACGCGACAAAACGGATCTTTTAGATCGTTTCTGGTTTATCTGTATCTCAATCGATAAAACTGTGATCCCTGCACGGTTGTAAATATAGTTCACCGTCTACGCTTTTGAACATTATTAAATCTAAAAATCATTTGTTCAATAGTGGAGCGATGATGACCTCACTTCTCGACGCGCGAAATATCAGCAAGCAGTTCTCAGGCGTGCCGGTTCTAAAAGGCATTGATTTCACGCTGCTTGCGGGCCAGGTGCACGCGCTGATGGGCGGAAACGGCGCGGGAAAATCGACGCTGATGAAGATCATCGCCGGGGTCGAAACGCCGGACAGCGGTGAACTTTCTGTCGAGGGGCAGTCATATGCGCGGCTCACGCCCTTACAGGCGCACAGGTTAGGCATTTACCTGGTGCCGCAGGAGCCGCTGCTGTTTCCCAACCTGACGGTGCGGGAAAACATCCTGTTCCGCCTGCCGCGCGAGCGCGATCTGGAAAAGCGGCTGGGGGAGAAACTCCAGCAGCTGCAGTGCCAGCTTAGCCTTGATGCCGCCGCCAGCACTCTGGAAGTGGCGGATCAGCAGATGGTGGAGATCCTGCGCGGGCTGATGCGCAATGCCAGGATCCTGATTCTCGATGAACCCACGGCCTCCCTCACGCCGGGCGAAACCGAGCGGCTGTTCCGCCAGATCCGCGCCCTGCAGGCGCTCGGCGTCGGGATTGTCTTTATCTCGCACAAGCTGCCGGAAATCCGCATGCTTTCAAGCCACGTCTCGGTGATGCGCGACGGCGCGGTAGTGCTGAGCGGCGAAACCGCGCAGTTTGACGACAGCGCCCTGATCGCCGCCATGACGCCGGTAAGCCGGGAGAAATCCCTCAGCGATACGCAAAAGCTGTGGCTGGCGCTGCCGGGCAACCGCCGCACCCAGCCGCAGGATTTCCCGGTGCTGCGCGTTGACGATCTTACCGGGGAAGGGTTTATCGATCTCAGCCTTGAGATCTACGCCGGAGAGATCGTCGGCCTGGCCGGGCTGGTGGGATCCGGGCGCACCGAGCTTGCGGAAACGCTCTACGGCCTGCGGCCGGTACGCGGGGGCCGCGTCTGGCTGGAGAATCAGGAGGTTACCGGCGATCCGGTAAGTTCACGCCTGGAAAAAGGGCTGGTTTACCTGCCGGAAGACAGGCAGGTGTCCGGCCTGTTCCTCGACGCGCCGATCCGCTGGAACACCGTGGCGCTGAACGAGCCGTCTATCTGGCAGCAGCGCAAGCGGGAGTCGGCGGTGGTGGAGCGCTATCACCGGGCGCTGGGGATCAAGCTCAACCATGCGGATCAAAACGTGCGCACGCTCTCCGGCGGCAACCAGCAGAAGGTGCTGCTGGCGCGCTGCCTGGAGGCTAATCCTTTACTGCTGATCGTCGATGAACCGACGCGCGGGGTGGACGTCTCGGCGCGCGCCGATATCTACCAGCTGATAAAAAGCGTGGCGGCGCAGAACGTGGCGGTGCTGATGATCTCAAGCGATCTTGACGAGTTTCCCGGCCTTGCGGACCGGGTGCTGGTGATGCATCAGGGCGTGCTCAGCGGCGAGCTGCCGCGCCACGCCGTCAGCCTCGACAGAATGATGGCGCTGGCATTCGGAGGGCAATCATGAAGACCTTACTGAAAAACCGCGAGCTGAGCGCGTTTCTCGCCATTCTGGCGCTGTTCGCCGTGCTGGTGGCGCTGAACCCGTCCTACTTCAGCCTGCAGACGCTGGGGATGATCTTCGCCAGCTCGCAGATCCTGATCCTGCTGGCCATCGGCGCGTCGCTGGTGATGCTGACCCGCAATATCGACGTGTCCGTCGGCTCCATCGTCGGGCTGTCCGCCATCGCCGTCGGCGTGGCGCTTAATAGCGGCTACAGCCTGCCCGTTTCCATTCTCTTCGCGCTGTCTATTGGCGCGCTGGCCGGGGCGTTCAACGGGTTCCTGGTGGTGGGGCTGCGCATCCCGGCGATTGTCGCCACCCTCGGCACGCTGGGGCTGTACCGCGGGGCAATGCTGCTCTGGACCGGCGGAAAGTGGATTGAAGGGCTGCCGCCGGGGCTGAAATCCCTCTCTGAGCCTGCCGCCGTCGGCATTTCGCCGCTCGGCATGCTGGTGTTGATTATCGCGGCCACAGGCGCATGGACGCTGTCGCGTACTGCGTTCGGGCGTGATTTCTACGCGGTGGGGGATAACCTCGCCGCCGCGCGCCAGCTGGGCGTGGCGGTGAACCGCACCCGCATGATCGCCTTTACCCTCAACGGCATGCTGGCGGCCTGCGCCGGGATCGTCTTTGCCGCGCAGATTGGCTTTGTGCCCAACCAGACCGGCAGCGGGCTGGAGATGAAGGCCATCGCCGCCTGCGTGCTCGGCGGTATTTCGCTGCTGGGCGGCACGGGCACGCTGGTTGGCGCGCTGCTCGGGGCCTTCTTCCTGACCCAAATCGACACCGTGCTGGTGCTGTTCAGGCTCCCGGCGTGGTGGAACGACTTTATCGCCGGGCTGGTGCTGCTGGGCGTGCTGGTGCTCGACGGGCGCCTGCGCCAGGCGCTGGCGCGCCATCAGCGGGCGCTGAAGTACGGTCGCTTCCAGCCGGGTAACAAAGGGGGAAAGCACGTCACCCCGTTTCCCAAACGCAAAAAAGAGGTGGCGTAAATGAGGCTTAACTGGGAAAGCGCGCTGCTGATTTTACTGGTGCTGGAGATCCTGCTCTTTGGCGCCATCAACCCGCGCATGCTCGACATCAACATGCTGCTGTTCAGCACCAGCGATTTCATCTGCATCGGCATCGTGGCGCTGCCGCTTACGCTGGTGATCATCAGCGGCGGGATCGACATCTCCCTCGGCTCGACCATCGGCCTGTGCGCCATCGCGCTGGGCGTGATGATGCAGGCCGGATGGCCGATGGCGGTTGCCATTCCGCTGACGCTGCTGCTCGGCCTGCTGTGCGGATTATTTAATGCCGCGCTGATCCACTACACCGGCATCAGCCCGCTGGTTATCACCCTCGGCACGCTCTACCTCTACGGCGGCGGCGCGCTGCTGCTCTCCGGCATGGCGGGGGCGACGGGCTACGAGGGCATCGGCGGCTTCCCGGACGGCTTCACGGCGTTCGCTAACCTCACGGTGCTGGGTCTGCCGATCCCGCTGGTGCTGTTCGCGGTGATTACGTTTTTCTTCTGGCTGATTACCCACCGCGGGCGCTTTGGCCGTCATCTGTTTTTGATTGGGCAGAATCCGCGCGCGGCGCGCTATGCGGCGCTGTCGGTGAACGGTATGCCCTACGCGCTGTACGGGCTGGTGGGCATGGCCTCCGCCATTGCCGCACTGGTGATGGTCTCCTATTTCGGCTCCGCGCGTTCGGATCTGGGGCGCGATTTGCTGATGCCCGCGCTCACCGCCGCCGTGCTCGGCGGGGCCAATATCTACGGCGGGTCAGGTTCGGTGGTCGGTACGGCGCTGGCGGCGCTGCTGGTGGGCTACCTGCAGCAGGGTTTACAGATGGTCGGCATCCCTAACCAGGTGTCGAGCGCGCTGTCAGGGGCGCTGCTGGTTGTGGTGGTGATGGGACGTTCGCTGAGTCTGCACCGCGAGTGGGTGCGTTCTCTCTTTAGAAAACTATCCGGAGCGTAAGATGAAAACAAAACTGTTCGTCCTGGCAATGGCCCTCAGCTTCGCCTCGGCGCAGGCGGCGGACCGCATTGCCTTTATCCCGAAGCTGGTGGGCGTGGGGTTCTTCACCAGCGGCGGCAACGGCGCGAAAGAGGCGGGGAAAGAACTCGGCGTGGATGTGACCTACGACGGCCCGACCGAGCCGAGCGTCTCCGGCCAGGTGCAGCTCATCAACAACTTCGTCAACCAGGGCTATAACGCCATCATCGTCTCCGCCGTGTCGCCGGACGGCCTCTGCCCGGCGCTCAAGCGCGCGATGCAGCGCGGCGTCAAGGTCCTGACCTGGGATTCAGACACCAAACCGGAGTGCCGCAGCATCTACATCAACCAGGGGACGCCGGAGCAGCTTGGCGGCCTGCTGGTGGAGATGGCGGGCAAACAGGTCACCAAACCGAACGCTAAAGTGGCGTTCTTCTACTCCAGCCCCACCGTTACCGACCAGAACCAGTGGGTGAAAGAGGCGAAGGCCAAAATCGAGAAAGATCACCCCCAGTGGCAGGTCGTGACGACCCAGTTTGGCTATAACGACGCCACCAAATCCCTGCAAACCGCCGAAGGGATCTTAAAAGCGTATCCGGATCTGGATGCGATCATCGCCCCGGACGCTAACGCGCTTCCAGCGGCGGCGCAGGCGGCGGAAAACCTGAAGCGGGAAGGGGTGGCGATTGTCGGGTTCAGCACGCCGAACGTGATGCGTCCGTACGTTGAGCGCGGCACGGTGAAGGCCTTCGGCCTGTGGGATGTGGTGCAACAGGGCAAAATTGCGGTCAATGTCGCCGATCGCCTGCTGAAAAAAGGCGATCTTAACGTCGGGGACAGCGTGGAAGTAAAAGATATCGGCGCGCTGAAGGTCGAACCGAACAGCGTGCAGGGTTACCAGTATGAGGCGAAGGGCAACGGCATCGTGCTGCTGCCGGAGCGCGTGGTGTTCACTAAAGAGAACATCAGCAAATACGATTTCTGACGGGGGAGCAAATGGCTGATTTAGACGATATCAAAGACGGCAAGGATTTTGGCATCGGCACGCCGCAGAAGAATGTGCCTTACACCCTGAAGGGCTGCGGCTCGCTGGACTGGGGCATGCAGTCCAGGCTTGCGCGCATCTTCAACCCGCAGAGCAACCGCACGGTGATGCTGGCCTTTGACCACGGCTACTTTCAGGGGCCGACCACCGGCCTTGAGCGCATCGATCTCTCCATCGCGCCGCTGTTTGGCGAAACCGACGTGCTGATGTGCACCCGCGGCATCCTCAGGAGCCAGGTGCCAGCCGCGACGAACAAACCGGTGGTGCTGCGCGCCTCCGGCGGTAATTCGATTCTGGGCGAGCTGTCCAACGAGTGCGTGGCGGTGGCGATGGAAGACGCGCTGCGCCTGAACGTCTGCGCGGTGGCGGCGCAGGTGTATATCGGCAGCGAGTTTGAGCATCAGTCGATCAACAACATCATCAAGCTGGTGGACGCGGGCGCGCGCTACGGCATGCCGACGCTGGCGGTGACGGGCGTCGGCAAGGAGATGGCGCGCGACGCGCGCTATTTCTCGCTGGCCAGCCGCATCGCCGCCGAAATGGGGGCGCAGTTCGTCAAAACCTACTACGTGGACGAGGGCTTTGAAAAAGTGACCGCCAGCTGCCCGGTGCCGATTGTGATCGCCGGGGGCAAAAAGCTGCCGGAGCACGAAGCGCTGGAGATGTGCTGGCGGGCGATTGACCAGGGCGCGTCGGGCGTGGATATGGGGCGCAATATCTTCCAGTCCAGCGCGCCGCTCGCCATGCTGAAGGCGGTGAAAAAAGTGGTTCACGAGAACTGGAACGCCCGCGATGCGTTCCAGTTCTGGCAGGAAGAGAAACAGGGAGAAGCAAAATGAACGTGACGCTGGTTGAAATCAACATTAAGCCCGAGCGGGTGGACGAGTTTCTGGAGGTGTTTCGCGCCAACCACGAGGGGGCAATCAAGGAGCCGGGAAACCTGCGTTTTGACGTATTGCAGGACCCGAGGGTGAAGACCCGGTTCTTTATCTACGAGGCCTATAAAGACGAAGAGGCGGTGCTGGCGCATAAGCAAACCCCGCACTACCTGGCGTGCGTGGATAGGCTCGAAGAGCTGATGTCGGAGCCGCGCAAGAAACGCAGTTTTGTGGGGCTGTTGCCGGAGTAACAGGCGTTATAAAGGTTTTGTAGGCCGGGTCAGCGCTAGCGCCACCCGGCGTTGTTCAGGCCAGCGCCAGATCCGCAAGTATCGTAGCAAGCGCTTCGCGCGGCTCACCCTGAAGAGCCTGAAGGGGGAAGGGTAGCGCGGGCGTTTCCACTTTCCCCAGCATTTCTGCCGCTGCCGCTACCACCCGCAAACTACCATAATGGCGGAACAGCGCCCAAAGCGGCTCCAGCCGCTCGGATTGTGCCGACTCTTTCGAACGGGCAATCGCCAGCGCTGCTTGCGGAAACAACCCGCCAACCACCGAGTACCAGACGTCAAACCCGGCCTGCAGGGCGGAAGCCGCTCGCCAGTCACCGGCGATGCCCAGCGTGACGGTATCAGGAAGACGAGCGCGTACCTGCGACAGGTCCTCCGGCACGCGGCCAAGCTTTATGGACCCTATATTCGGCAGGGCCGCGGCGGCAAATAACAGTTCATCGCTAAACGAAAAACCGGTCGTGGCGGGATTATCGTAAATGCACAGCGGTACGGAGAGCTGGCGGGTCACCGTTTCATAGAGATGAAACACTTCGTCTTCCGTTAATCGCTGGTACGACACGGGTGCCAGCAGCACGCCGGAGACACCTGCCGATTGTGCGTCGTCAGCCAAACGCAGAATATCATCCAGCCGCAATGCGCCGATGCTGACGATGACCGGAATGTCATCAGCATGCGCCACCGCGCAGCGTGCGATCCGACCACGCTCTTCAACGGTCAGATAGGCGTAACTTCCCGTTGAGCCCAAAATGCCCAGTGAATCCACGCCAGCGTCGACCACGGGGCGCAGAAGATTGATGAAGGCGTGCTCGTCAAACGTCCCCTCTTTCAGGGGGGTTAACGGAAACGCGCTTAACCCGTGAAACATCGTGTTGTCCTTCTTTGAAAGTATTAAACGGCTCACTGCCGTCGGCCAGCGAGCCAGAATAAGCAGCGAGATTTCACCGCCAACCAGAATGATGTAGCGAAGACTCACCGCGCGGAAATATCCACCACCGGATTCAGGGGAGCCGTTCACTTCGCCAGGACACGGGAATGGGACAATCAAGTTATTGCATGTGAACGAGGGCTTATCAACCCTGACGGTCGATGAGACGATGGCAGAGTTTCACCGGTAACAACCGCCCGGTGGCGTGTAGCGTCCGGGCCTACAAAAACACAGCCTGGGCTCCGCTTTTTACTTTATTACGCTCGCGATCCTATCCATCAGGTAGGGAAAGAAGGGATTTGACGTGATACGCATTAAGGAGTCCATATCCGCGAGCAAAACGGCACGCTCGCCTCTGACTCTTAAAATTCCAAGGCTGAGCCCATAGCGATTCGGTTCATACGGTTCACTTCCATATAAGGAATCATGTACAGGAAAAGGGAGAGCAACATGTGATAAAGAAAAAACATCTCGCGGATACAGCAGGTTAAGTGGCTGAACGTCTGCTGTTGTTGTGTGTGCTAAGTGTGTCGAAGCCACCATCTTCATGCTCTCTGAAGAGGCGTTTTTGATAATAGTCGTCGTAAAGGTACGCTCTGGCGTTGCCAGCAAATGCGATAGCGCACGATCGGATGAGTGACGAAAGAGTGCACGAAAATTGACCGCGCGATTAATATCAAATAAAACCAGTTCGCTACCGTTATCCGGTAGGTTTTGATGAAGAACATCCAATACTGCTCTGGTGCTGACCGTGGAATCCAGAACGGATTGAAACGTTAGTACATGAGGAAATTCTTTCCAGCGCGAACTTGAATTGCGCCGGTTAAGCTCGCGTTTTAATGACTCGGTAAGTAGATAAGCCTGGCGTGCGCCATTCACGGGAAAAGAATTATATTTAAAAGGATTAAATTCGGGGACCAGACCTAACCATGCCGCACGAGAAAAGGCCGGGAGAAAGGCCGTCCATTCGGCCATTCCCGAAAAGCGAGCAAAGCGACTTACCCCTATCATGGGGGAAATAAGGACTATTTGTTGTGGCTTCCTCAAACTACTGTCGTCAAGGGCGTCGAGGGCATATTTCATGGCCAGAGCCCCGCCATTGGAAAAGCCAACAATGTGCAGAGGCGTATCGGCATTTGTCATTTTCGTCGCCTCGCGCACGGCAAGACGTGTTGCAGCCAGCCAGTCCTGCCATTTAACATCCGTTAAAGCCCCTGGTACGGTGCCATGGGCAGGTAAACGGATCCCGATTGCGACAAATCCTGCTTGTTGATACAGCCGGGCAATATGCTGCAAACTGTATGGGGAGTCCGTTAGCCCGTGCAATAACACGACTGCACCTCTCGGTTCCGTCTTTGTCCGCATGATGTAGGAGCGATTCCAGTCCGTGGGAAGGTTATCTGGATACACCGGGCTTAACGAGTTATAACGATTTAAACTCGTTGTATCATGATCGGCTTGCTTCATGACGACATGCTTATGGACCTCCATAAAGAGGGTGTTTTCGGCATTGATATAATCATCCCAGTCGGCTCGATCGATATCTTTTTCACGCAATTCATTCGGGACATACGTATGCCATGGCTGGAGTTCACCGCTACGCTGAACCCAATAAAACAGGCCTATCATTACGCAAATCATGACGCCAACCAAAATAAATATAAAACGCTTTATTAGAATTAAAGTTTTCTTGCGCATGATTTCTCTAAGCTATGGATAGGATGCAATATGGTTATAACTAAACCAGATACCTGCCGTCATTTTTTAAGAGACAGCATGGTTACTTTGAGTGCATATTACAGTGTTTTGCGTTGCATCATTTATGCTTTTATCCATTGTACAATCAGTAATGAGTTAATGGCGAAATTGATATGGGCGACTATTGATAACATAATAAGAAGTGCGGCTAAAAATAACACTTTTAAATTGAGTGTGCGTCTTTTTTTTAAGTTTTCATCTAGCCATACCATATTTCTTATTTTGTTTTTTTGATATAAGTACATTACTCCCATAGATAAATATAAAACTGGTATGATAATGCTCGCAGAATTTATCTGCAACAAAAGTAATTCACTGCCAATTAATGCAAAAAGCCATGAGATAAATAGTAGCATGATTTCCTCCTCTCAGCTTTTTTTGTTGCTAATATAAAACCAAATCATAAACAGGACATCTAAAAACAACCAAACCCCACCCAGCAGCAAAACGTGTGTGACGGCCCCGGGCCAGAATAAGACTCCAGTTGGTGAAACTGAAAATAAATCTTGTCCCCACAATGTGCGTGCCACAACCATGAATAGTGGAAGTAATAACAGATTGAACAGAAAAAGATATCGGATAAAGCTTGGCTTTTTTTGGCGTTGGATATTCTCTGCCGGAAACATGCTTCCCTCTCTGGTTTCATTGAAAATAAGGACGTATTCTATTCTGGGAAGATAGATGGATTCTAAACGTACTTCATTTTTATAGAGTACACCCAAGACCAAAAGGTTATTGATGAATTGCAACCCAGCAGATTGGTATCTCTTCTTTGTTTGAACTTCATATAACTTCTTCACCTAAAGTAAGTCACCAGTAGGCCCCTGAGAAAGGCTCTGACTTCCATTTTTTAATGTAGATTAGGTGATAACTGATGTTTAAAAAAACACTTACGGTAGTGGCAATTCTTTCAACTCTTTCTGTCAGCGCTAATGCTGCTGAAATTGGTGCCCAGTTAGGTACACAGCATACGGAGTTAAATGCACTGATAGCGCCAGAGCAGACCGGCATTTTTTATACTGCGAACTGGGCGAATAACTATAATGATGGCCGTAATTCAGGCGGTGTTGGCCTGGGCTATCAGGTATCTTTGGGGAAAGCCGATCTTTACGCTGGCGCTAAAGCCATCTATCTGGCGCCTAAAAAAGGCGATAACGGGTTTGCGGCACCTATTGGTGGCGGCTTACGTCTGCATTTTAGCAATGAGCTTTATGCATACGGTGAAGGTTACACGGCGCCGCGCGGCCTGAACAATGCCGTAGAAAATTATGTTGAGGTTGATGCAGGATTGGCCTGGCAGGTACAAGATTCGGTGAAACTCAAAGCGGGTTACCGTCATATTAGCGTCCATGGTAAATCCAGCACACCGAATCACACTTTGCTTGATGGCGCTTACCTGGGGGCCTCACTTAAATTCTAAAAATGACTCACCGCGAGCGATAGGCTCGCGGTGAGTTATTGCATTTTCCACCTTCAGAAACGTGAATCCCTCTCAATTAGCACCTGTGAGTACGCATTTACAGGTTATAGCGTAACCAGCCGAAAAGTACATTTCCATTATTATACGTGCCTGGAATATAGGTGAACTGAAAATTCACTTTTTTATAACTTACCGAAAAAAGCGGGAATACCATAGGCAAAGGGATATAGTTACCCATATCTTTACGCGCCGTTATCCCGGCGGTAACCCCTAACCCAAACCTGAACTCTTTTTGTTGGTCTGGATACCATCCCTTCTCCCATGCATAACCTGTCACCGGTTGCCATTCATTATGCGAGTCTTTAAATACCATCCCATAGATTGCACTCCAGTTGCCCTCGCTATGGTGACGAGAAATACCAACCCCAGCGCCCCAGGGCATTTCGTTATAGCGGTCTGTTTTTTCTTTATCGTACATGAAACGGTTATGCCAGCTAATAAAAGGAAGATAGATATCGTGACTGTCATAATCTGTCCACGTTAGCGTGATGTCGGAAACGATTTTGCTTCTCCAGTTCGCTGCATCATCATTTAAATGAGTCTGGCTATACGCTCGCGAGGCAAAAAAAAGCAGCGCACACCATAGTGCAACTGAGCAAGTTATCAAAAATAAATGATAAATCCCGCCAATAAAATAGATTTTTTCCTTATAATGTTTCCAGGGTGAGGCGCTTTTCATCGCGAACGCTCCAGTTGATATGGTTAAGTAAAAACTAATTGTTTAAATGATGGTTAAGCTGAGCTATTTAATAAACCTTTGAAATAGGTGTTAGCTGCTTTTGAGATGGTTAATTGACTAAAAACAACTGACTAAGGTAGATTTTCACTCCCCTTAGCCAGTTCAATTTAATTAATGGCTTTTTTCTTAAGGGTTTCGAATTCCTCTTGATTAATAACTCCTTGCTCCAGCAGTTTTTTCGCATCCCATATTTGCTCCGCTGGTGATTTACATAGAGTTGCAGCATTGGTATCCAGTCGGTAAGCACGTTGTCTTTTTGCCATTCCTTTTCCTCTCAGAATGAGATAAAAAATTGAGGTGATTAGGGGAATGAAAAGCAAAAGTATTATCCATAATGACTTAAAAAAGCCATTCAATGTATTATCACGAAATAAATCAGTAACTATCTGGAAAATAACAAACAAATAAGCAACGAAAAAGAATAATGAAAAAACAGTTGCTGCCATATTCCAGAATTGCAATAAATGAGTGGTCATGATGTGCCCTTTAAAAATTATACATGGTCATGAGGTAAAAAAGATTGATAAAATTTTGATAAAAACCTAAAAAAACCTGCCGCAAAATATATTCATGCTGAGTTAAAGTACATTAATCCTGTTGTGGCAGGTCTGATAAAGTGATTTAGCGAGCTGGAGAAATAGTTACCTGACCGCGATGGGAGGTGATATTCACACGTTGCCCTACGACAAATTCTCCTTCACGGGCTGGCTGTACTGTGACGAATTCTGGACCATTATCAGGACGAATAAAGAGTTCCACAGCATTATTTCGCGCCATTCCACGTTGTATTGACTGTCCTGCCATCGCACCCGCAACGGTACCACCCGCTGTCGCTAACAGACGGCCGCTTCCGCCGCCAATAGCGTTACTAGCAGCACCGCCAATCAAAGCCCCCCCGACCGTACCGGCAGCGCTGTTTCCAGTGTCGCTTTGGATGGTAATATTTCTGACTTCTGTTATTGTGCCATGTGAAAGCGCCATAACCTGACCGGAAAGCGCAGCACTCGCATGATTGGCAGAACCTACGGGCTTTTCCGCACAGCCAACCAATGTAAACAATCCGACGAAAATAAAAACACAGCGTTTAAACATCTTTATTCCTTATTAATAATCAACAGCATCACGAATTAATGGACAAGTCATACAGTGGCCGCCGCCGCGTCCACGGCCTAATTCACTACCAACGATTTCGATGACCTCAACGCCTTCTTTACGCAATCGATCGTTTGTTTTCGTATTACGGTCATAGGCGATAACGACACCGGGAGACATGGCGACCACATTATTGCCGCTATCCCATTGCTGACGTTCGGTGTCGTAAACATTACCTTCAGTTTCAACAACCCTAAGTTTTCCTAAATTAAGTGCTCCGGCAACCACGTCAGTTAACGGTTCTGAATAATGCTCCAGACGCATCCCGCCGGGGGAATCGTCTTTTATCAGTGCAAAGACTTCGATTTGATCAACAATGGCTGGATAGAGCGTCACTAAATCCCGGTCACAAAATGTGAATACCGTATCCAGATGCATCGCCGCTCGGAGTTTCGGCATCGCTGCAATGATTACGCGCTCGACATCGCTAAGCGGGTTTGAAAACAGGGCTGATGCGAGCTGTGCAATCGCCTGATATGACGTACGTTCGCTCATGCCAATTAAAACGGCCTTATTGCCGATAGGCATAACATCACCGCCCTCGAGGGTGGCTGAACCGTGATAACGTGTCGGATCCCCCCACCATGTATTAATCGTCTGACGGGTGAAATCAGGATGGAACTTATAAATAGCGGTAGTCAGTAGCGTTTCTTCACGACGCGCCTGCCAGTAAAGTGGATTAAGCGTAACCCCGTTGTAAATCCAGCTGGTTGTATCTCGCGTATAAAGCGTATTGGGTAACGGCGGAAGTAAGTATTCACGAAGCCCTGTCGCTCTTCCGACGAGTTCAAGCTCTTCTTTATCTCCCCTCCGTCTATTCAGCAAATCATTTGTTGAAAGCCCACCAATCATAAACTCTGCCAGATGATTTGCTGACAACGAATCCAGGAACGAACGTGTTTCATTAAGTAAACCTAATGGGATTTCATCGGCAGTGATCTGCTGTTCTGTAAGCCAGTTTCGGGCCTGGCGGTTAGCCAGCGTTTCTGCGAGCAGATCATGCATTTCTACAACTTCAACACCACATCCACGCATTTTATTAATAAAGTCGAGGTGATCGTGCCGGGCACGCTCTACCCACATGACATCATCAAATAAAAGTCTGTCGCAATTGCCTGGTGTAAGACGGCTATGCGCTAACCCAGGGGCGCACACCATTACTTTGCGTAATTGGCCGACCTCAGAGTGAACACCGAATGGTACCTCTTGCATATAGACTCCTTAAGGGATTAATTAAATGGTAATACTTCCAGTTACAATTCCATAAATACAGGCCACAGCAGCCAGTGCGATGACGGTAAATAATGTTTTCTCAGTTCCAGAGAATATTTTTTTGCCTTGCTCACGCTTGGCTATGTAATAAAGAAGCGTGCCGGGAGTATAAATGACAGCGGAGAGCAGAACATAAGTTAATCCTCCGGCATAAATCATCAAGGATGCATAGAGGGTGGCAATTAACGAGATCACCAGATCTTTATAATATCCTTTAGAAGAATGCTCATATGTTTCACGTGTAATCACCAGCTTCAGGCTATAAGCTGCAACCAGGAGGTAGGGGATCAGCGTCATTGCGCTGGTAAGTTCAAGCGCTAACTGGAATGCATAATCGCTGAAAAAGGTGATGATTAAAAAAAGCTGTATGGCAATATTGGTCAACCATACGGCTGAAGAAGGAACAAACCAACGGTTCTCACGGGCAAACACCGCAGGCATACTC
This sequence comes from Enterobacter sp. AG326, assembly GCF_004362415.1. Taxonomy (NCBI): domain Bacteria; kingdom Pseudomonadati; phylum Pseudomonadota; class Gammaproteobacteria; order Enterobacterales; family Enterobacteriaceae; genus Enterobacter; species Enterobacter sp. AG326. The sequence goes on from NZ_SNXG01000003.1 coordinate 191,303, forward strand.
TTTTTTAATGCTGCAGAATAAATTACCTCTGCGGCAAGTAATGACCAGGAAAGATATGCCCCGAGTACAGAGATAATTAACCCCACGCTGATGAAAATCACACCCCAGCGACCCACTATGCTTTCGAGGACGCCGGCCATAGAGGGTTGCCGTAAAGCTCCCAGTTCGGCTTGAGGCATAACGCCATAAGAAAGCATGGTGACTAACATCAATAAGCACAGAACCCCGATGAAACCGAATACGGTGGCCAGGCCGACGTCTTTTCTGTTAGTCGCATAACGTGAGTAAATACTTGCGCCTTCGATCCCAAGGAATACAAATACAGTCACCAGCATGGTGCTTCTGACCTGGGAAAAGACCGATCTGAGGAGAGGAGGCTCTCCGGCGGCTCCGCCCCAGAAATTAAGCATAAACATATCTTTTTTGAACGCCATTATCAGGATGGCGATAAACACAAAAATAGGGATAATTTTGGCACACGTCGCCAGGGTATTAATGAAAGCAGCTTCTTTAATACCCCGTAAAACAAGGAGATGGAATGACCATAAAACAATCGATGATACGGCGATCGCGAGCCAGGTGTTCCCTTCACCAAATGAAGGGAAAAAGGCGCCTAATGTGGATTTAATTAAAATAAAATAGGATACGTTACCGATACATGTACCAGCCCAAAAGCCCAGGGCGGAAATGAAGCCGGGATATTCGCCAAAACCGGCCTTGGCATAGCTGAAAACGCCAGCATTGAGTTCAGGTTTCCTTTCCGCAAGGTTCTGAAATACGAATGCCAGCATCAGCATACCGCCGCCAGCTATCACCCAGGCAATCATTGCGCCCAGCCCACCGGTTGCGCGTCCGAATGTCGCAGGTAATGAAAATATACCCGCCCCGATCATTGCTCCAACAACAAGGGTCGTTAAAGACCAAAGCGATAGCGTATTGTTCGCAGTTTTGCTCATAAAGTTTTCTTAAAAATGAAGCTGTAATTGATGAAATGAAAGCTTAGAGGCTGTTAATATACCGTTCCTAAATGAAGCTAACGTTTATGTCATAAAAGACAGCAGAGTGTCTGACACCTATTCAGATGGCGCCATTTAGATCGTAGTAATAACCTTCTTCTCGCTGATGTCGGATTTGTCCGCTGTTATAAGGTGCAAGCTTCTTTCTTAAGCGACCAATAAGAACCTCGACAGTATTGTTTTCTTTCCCAATCCAGTCGTGATACAGATGTTTCATTATTTTACGTTTGCTCAAGGCCTGACCTTTGTTCTTCATCAAAAGTTTCATAATCTCGAATTCAAAACCAGTTAGCCTAATTTTTTCTTTATTAATGAAAAGTATTTTACTGTTCAAGTCGAGTTCTAAATTACCAGCAGAAATACGTTTGGAAGGGGTAAGGTAATTTCTGCGTACCAAAACCCAAATTCTAATGATAATTTCTTCAATATGACATGTTCTTACTACATAATCATCCGCTCCGCTTTCAAGCGCTTTCACTTTGTGTTCAATATCGTTACTGCTGTTTAGGATCATAATGCGGATATTACGTCCTTCGCGTCGCCACTTACGAATCGCCTGTAACTCGGTCGTTGAAAGAGTCTCGCATGACATAATTAGCAATTCAGCTTTATTTGAAAACATAAATAGCTCCACTTCCTGAATGCTTGAAGACACATCAGTTAATATGCCTGCTTCCTCAATTTGTGTTTTCAAAAAATGCTGATGTACAATGTTAGGATCTAATATTAGAACACGCATATCTTCCTCTTATCTCATATGCAATATGATAACCTTGTTACATAATTACCGAGTAAAGACGCTTATAGGCCTTTGATAGATCTGATGCGTTTATTATGAATTCAATAAGATCTTTATCTATAAAGGTTATTAACACCGCCTCTGCAATCAGAGCGATACATAATGCGTATAATAGATAAATAACCATGTTTCAGCCCTCGTTTTAGTTGCGTCATTTATTGCGGTTACTGATGTTTAATGAAATAGATTTCTCTGCTTATCAGGTATAAGCATCATCATCTAACGTTCGCTAAATAGTACTTACTAAAAAAATGGAGGCAATTCTTTTAAGAGGTGAGCAGTAAATACAAAATAATAAATGCCAAAATAAAAGAAGTGCAGGGGAGATGGTGTGAAAAGCAGATGAAGTAGAATTAAATCACATTTAGTCAGATTTATTAAGGTTTTTATTCTTTAATTCTGTAAGTGGGTGCTCCTGTATAGATGAATATATGGTTTATTTGTTTGCTCTATAGTTTATCTTTTGTTAAAGAGTAAACGTAGAAAGCGCTCTTGCTTTAACAATTAGTACATCGATAATGCATTTGTAATATTATTATAACGTGCTATGTACTTACGCAGCTGACTCATTTTCGGCAAATAAATATAGAACGCTGTAAATCGCTTATTCGCCAGGTTTCGGTGTCAAGCTTATCTATCTTGTAATGCAAAACAGGTTGGCTTGAGGTGAGTTTTTCAGTCAACTCAGAAGGCGCATTATGCTGAAGATTGGAAACAAATTTACCTTTTGTAACTTTATGGAAGCCATTTTGAACATCTTTGTCCATCATCATATTCCCAGTGCGATCGACAAGGTACTCTTTACCAAGATAATTCAAGGTGCCGTACTCACTCACCGTTACGAGACCTTCATTTGTAATATGAAAAACTATTTTGATATTGCCGTTTATGCCTTCCCGGGCATTTTTCTCATCTGCACGGTTGATATGTACGGTTGACATACAGTTCATAGGTAAGTAGCTATAAATGCCAACAAGCTTGTGTATGCCCACCACAAGCAATGGGAGTAACAGCAGACTAAGGACAATATTAATTATTGTTAATATTGACGTAGTTTTCGCATTCATGACCTTTCCCTGTATTTACTTTGCCGCATACGGCAATGTGAGTGGAGTATATCTTGCTTTTTAAAGGGGCTCTGTTGTCATCAAAATATATTATGCTGGTTTTTTTGGTGCACTGTATGGCGATTTTCTGACCTAGCGTTGTGTTAAAAAATGCGTCGATATTTTCTTGTTTTATTACATTTACATCACTAAAAACATCGCATAATCCCACGGATTTATATTTGTGCAAATTGCTATTGTTTGCGTGGTTTAAATAAAATGTACCGAATGTAGACAGGATCAGGAATGTTAAAATTATTGTGCTGATGTGAAAACTTTTGTTCGAAGAGTATATATTCTTTAGTTTTTCGCGAGTATTGCTGCTGATAGGATTAACAGGAGTGCATTTACAGTGAAGTACAAAACCTTGCTTCGGTATTGTTTCGATTTTGTCTTCAAGTGCAAATTCAAGAAATGCTTTCCGCAATAGCGATATGTTTCGGTTTAAATTATTATCTGATGCAACCAGTCCATGCTCTTCCCACACTTTTTCAAGTAGTTCAGTACGACTTATTTGCCTGTTATTTGCATCAATGAGTGCATTTAATAATCGCGAAGTGGCCAGTGATAGCTCAACTGTATGTTTATTATCGGTTAAAGTGCGTAAGTCATTATTATAATGCACAATACCGTCAAGTAGGTACTCCATCGCCTAAACGCCCTCATAGATGAATATAAGCATTATAATTTGAGCGCTAATCTTATGCAACATTATGATTTTTGTCTGGAAAGATTGATTTTTATGGATGTAAACGCTGATGTTAAACATCAGAGGTTTATTTTTACAATGTAGCCTAAAGGTTGCATTTTTTCCCGCATTATTACGCGTTGACAGGAATATAGATAGCAGGAAACGAAGACTGTCGATTCAGGTAAAATATTTCCCCTCGGTAGAGGGGAAATATTCATTACGCATCCACACTTATTCTCAGCGCTGCCAGCGCTTTACGCGCTGCTTTCAGCACCTGCTCGCACTGCTCAATCGTCAGCGTCAGCGGCGGTTCAATGCGGATGGTTTTCGAGTTGTTGAGCGTTCCGGCGACCAGCACCCGCTGGCGGAACATCTCGCTCGCGAAGCTATAGCCGGTTTCGTTATCGACAAACTCAATCGCCATCAGCATCCCTTTGCCACGCGCGTCCTGCACCAGGTCCGGATACTCCCGGCCTAGCTGACGGAAGCCGTCCAGCAGCATGTCGCCTTTCTGCTCCGCCTGCGCGGGCAGGTTTTGCTCCAGCAGCACGTTGATGGTTGCCAGCGCGGCCGCACAGGCCAGCGGGTTACCGCCAAAGGTGGTGGTATGCAGGAACGGGTTGTCGAACAGCACCGAGAAGACCTCCTCGGTGGCCACCGTCGCGCCAATCGGCATCACGCCGCCGCCCAACGCTTTCGCCAGGCATAGAATGTCCGGCTGAACGTTTTCGTGCTCGCAGGCAAACATCTTGCCGGTGCGCCCCATCCCGGTCTGGACTTCGTCGAGGATTAGCAGCGCGCCAAACTCATCGCACAGCTGACGCACGGCGGGCAGATAGCCCTGCGGAGGGAGGATTACGCCGCCTTCGCCCTGAATCGGCTCCAGGATTACCGCGGCCACGTCATCGCCGGTTTTACGGCACTCGCTCAGCACGGTGCGCATGGCGCTGATGTCGCCAAACGGCACGTGGCGGAAGCCCGGCAGCAGCGGCATAAACGGTTTGCGGAAGGTGGATTTGGCGGTAGCAGACAGTGCGCCCAGAGATTTACCGTGGAACGCACCGCTGGTGGCGATAAAGGTGAATTTCCCGCGCGGCGACTGGTACGCTTTGGCGAGTTTAATCGCCGCTTCGACCGATTCCGTGCCGCTGTTGCTAAAGAAGCTGTACTTCAGTTTACCGGGCGTTAAGGCCGCCAGCGTTTTCGCGAGCATGGCGCGAAGCGGGTCGAGCAGTTCCTGGCTATGGAGAGGTTGTTTCGCAAGTTGATTCTGTACGGCGGAAACCACAACTGGATTACGGTGCCCCACGTTGAAGATACCAAAACCACCCAGGCAATCGATAAACTCCTGTCCCTGGGTGTCGACAAGCGTGTTAAGACTCCCCGCTTGCCACTCTACGGCTCCGTAATCCCCGCCGGCGGTAACAGATTTGCGATACTCCAGAAAACCTGGATTGACGTGCTCTTTAAAGTAATCGATGACCTCTCGGTTAAGTTGTTTCATCTCCTCATGATCGAGCGTTCGCTTCTCAATGAGATTCAGTGCGTGCGCGGTACAGGCAAGAGCCGAGGCGCTGGAAGGTAACCTGTTCAAAATGTGCTCCCGGGGATCGCGTATCACATGATACTGGTTTAAGTATTGCAGGGATTACGCCACTTCAGATGCCTTAACGAAAATCGGGATAAACGCCAGGTTAAAATAATGTTGCACAATATTTAATCATGCAGGAGCAACCGAAACGGGATTTAGCGGTACAGGGAAGAGAGGATAAATGAGGGCGGAAAAGCGCAGCTGCACTAAAGAAGTGCATTCGCTGCAACTTAAGTGGGCATTAACAGGTCATGCTTTATAGGTAATTTCTTGGCGAAAGTATTTGAAATCAATGAATTATAAAATCGTACAAAAAGTATGGTTTAAGTGAAATCTGCGATCTTCATCAAGTTTAACAACTAAAGATAAATTGTTTACCGCCGAAAAAACATTGACCCACAAAATTAACATTCAAATAACCTGCAAGGGATGCCCACAATGTCCTCTCCAACCTATGTCACCCAGAATGAATATCCTCTGGACGATGACACCACCTTAATGTCTACCACAGACGTCCACAGCTATATCACACACGCCAACGACACCTTTGTGCAGGTGAGCGGCTACCAGCTCGATGAGCTGACGGGCCAGCCGCACAATATGGTGCGCCACCCCGATATGCCAAAAGCCGCGTTTGCCGATATGTGGTACACGCTGCAGCAGGGCGAGCCGTGGAGCGGGATTGTCAAAAACCGGCGCAAAAACGGTGACCACTACTGGGTGCGAGCGAATGCGGTGCCGATGGTGCGCCGCGGGCAGGTGACGGGCTATATGTCCATTCGCACCAAAGCCACGGCGGAAGAGATTGCCGCCGTGGAGCCGCTCTACCGGGCGCTGAACGACGGGAGCTGTAAGAAACGTGTGCACAAGGGGCTGGTGGTTGGAAAAGGCTGGCTGGGTAAACTGCCGGCTATGCCGCTGCGCTGGCGCGTGCGCTGCGTGATGGCGGCGCTTTTTGCCGTTCTCGCCGCCACGCTGGTCGCGACCTCTGCCGGGTGGATACCGCTCGCCGCAGCCGCGCTGGTGATGCTGCTGGGGACACTGCTGTTTGAGCAACAGATTGTCAGCCCGGTAGAGAATGTGGCGCGACAGGCGCTGAAGGTCGCAACCGGTGAGCGCAACAGCGTGCAGCATCTGAACCGCAGCGACGAGCTGGGGCTGACGCTGCGCGCGGTCGGGCAACTGGGCCTGATGTGCCGCTGGTTAATCAATGACGTGTCGAGCCAGGTGGTGAGCGTCCGTGACGGCAGCGACAGGCTGGCGCAGGGAAATGAAGACCTGAACGATCGGACGCGTCAGACCGTGGCGAACGTGCAGCAGACCGTCGCGACAATGAACCAGATGGCCGCTTCCGTTCAGAGTAACTCTGAAACCGCCGCCGAGGTGGATAAACTCTCCGTGGCCGCGAGCAGCGCGGCGACGAAAGGGGGCAACGCGATGCAGACCGTCGTCAAAACCATGGATGACATTGCCGACAGCACGCAGCGAATTGGCTCGATTACCTCCCTGATTAACGATATCGCTTTCCAGACCAATATTCTGGCGCTGAACGCGGCGGTTGAAGCGGCAAGGGCAGGAGAGCAGGGAAAAGGTTTTGCCGTGGTCGCGGGCGAAGTGCGCCATCTCGCCAGCCGCAGCGCCAGCGCCGCCAATGATATTCGTAAACTCATTGATGCCAGCGCCAGCAAGGTACAGTCCGGCTCTGAGCAGGTTCACGCCGCAGGTCGCACGATGGATGATATTGTCGAGCAGGTGAAAAACGTGACGCAGCTTATCGCCCAGATCAGCCACGCGACCTCCGAGCAGGCAACCGGACTGTCAGAGTTGACCCGCGCGGTCGCTGAACTCGACAGCATCACGCAGAAAAACGCCGACCTGGTCGAGGAGAGCGCCCACATTTCTGCGATGGTGAAGCACCGCGCCGGACGCCTTAAGGATGCGGTGACTGTGCTTCATTGAGTCAGTAATGTTCTAAAAAAGCCGTTTATTTCGTAAGGAATAAACGGCTTTTTATTTTCTGGTTGTGACTATTAATGTATTTTATTGTTAATTTAATATTAAATAACTAAAGAAAGCGCCTCAGTTATTTATTCCTGCCTAAGTCAGTTCTTCAGAATGCTATTTCGAAAATACCCCGTTTGACGGTCTGGTAACGATCGATGAGGCAATATTAATAGCCTACACCTATGCATTGCGGGGGTTATGAAATAAAAAAACGATCAAACTCATAAAGTTAGCGAAATCGTTACCGATAACAGCGATCGTCTGAGAAATAATCACATCGATGGAGAAAATATGTTCTTACATGACGTAAAGATCGGCACGAAATTATTTCTGGCGTTTGGGTTCTTTATTGTCCTGATGGCGATCAGCGCGAGCCTGTCTCTGCTGAGCCTGAACCGGGCTAATAACGGGATGCAATCGATTATTACCAGCGATTATCCGACCACGGTAAAAGCGAACCAGTTAATCGATAACTTTCAGGAATTTATTAGCACTCAACAGCTGATGCTGCTGGACGAGCAGGGCACTTACACGGGGCAATCTCAGCAGCGCCTGAAGGAGATCAGCGAGCACATCACGGTGATCCTGGGCGAGCTGAACAACGCGCTGCAGGATCAAAAGTCTCAGCAGGTGCTGGCGGAAATCCGCAGCGTGCGCCAGCAGTATCTGGACTCGCGCTACCGCATTTTGCAGGCGGTGCAGAACAACAATCGTGCGGGCGCTATTCAGGAGATGATGACCACCACCCTCGCCGTGCAGCAGGCTTATAAAGCGAAGGTGAAGGAACTGATTACCATTCAAAACAGCGAGATGCAGAGTGCAGGCGCGCAGGTGGAAGGGGATTTCAGGTCTAACCGCCTGCTGCTGATCGTGCTCACGCTCTTTAGCGTTGCGGCAGGCAGCCTGATCGGCTGGTTTATCGTGCGCGCTATCACTCGGCCGCTTGGCGAGGCGGTGCATTTTGCGAAAGCCATTTCTGAGGGCGATCTGACGGGCAGCATCAAGCCTCACGGCAAAGACGAAACGGGTCTGCTGCTGCATGCGCTGATGGAGATGAAAACGCGACTGCTGGACATTGTGCAGCAGGTGCAAACCGGCTCGGAGAATATCTCCAGCGCAGCCGCGCAGATTGTCGCCGGGAACCAGGATCTGGCCGCGCGCACGGAAGAGCAGGCAAGTTCTGTAGAACAGACCGCCGCCTCGATGGAGCAGATCACCGCGACGGTGAAAAATACCGCCTCGCATACCGGGGAAGCGACCAACCTCTCGGCGGATGCCGCCACGGTGGTTAAAAACAACGGCGAGATGATGAAGCAGGTGACCAGCAAAATGCGCCTGATTAACGAGACGTCGAACCGGATGTCCGACATTATCGACCTGATCGACGCCATTGCGTTCCAGACCAACATTCTGGCGCTGAACGCGGCGGTGGAAGCGGCGCGCGCCGGCGAGCACGGTCGCGGCTTTGCGGTGGTGGCGGGTGAAGTTCGCCAGCTTGCCCAGAAGAGCGCGTCGTCTGCCAGCGAAATCCGCGAGCTGATTGAGAGCTCTACCAGCCAGACCCAGGACGGGATGAACCTGGTTGAAAAAGCGAGTGCGTTGATTAATGGGATGGTCGGCAACGTGGAAGAGATGGACGCGATCCTGCGCGAAATTCGCCAGGCCAGCCACGAGCAGACGGAAGGTATCTCGCAGATTAACAGCGCGATTGGCCTGATCGATGCCACCACCCAGCAGAACTCCGCGCTGGTGGAGGAGTCTGTGGCTGCAGCAGCATCGCTTAACGAACAGGCGATGCACCTGAAAGAGCTGGTGCGCGTCTTCCGCGTGAGCGAGCACGCGACGGCTTAGTCCAGCTGGGAGATCTCGAGTGCCGCGCGGTCAATAACGCCGATAATCTGCTTGAGCTGCGCGTCGCTGAGCTCTCCCTGATTCACCTTCAGATCTAACACCGCTTTGAAGTTATCCAGCGCCCGTTTCATCTGCGGGTTTTTGCGCAGCTGAAAACCGACGGAACGGGCTTTGATACGCACCTGGATCTGTTCCAGCTGCTCCCGGTTTTCGTCCAGCCAGCGTTGTCCTTCAGCGGTAATCGTAATCGTCTTACGACCGTTCTCTTCTTCCGTAATGGTGATAAAGGTTTGATCCTGAAGATAATCCAGGGTCGGGTAGATCACGCCTGGGCTCGGGGTGTAATTCCCCTGAGTCAAATTCTCGATCTCTTTGATCAGCTCGTAGCCGTGGCTCGCGCTGCGGGTCAGGATATCCAGAATCACCAGTCGCAGATCGCCGTGGCCGAAAAAGCGCGGTCGGCGCCCGCCGCTGTCGTGTTCGTGTCGCATAGTAGCTCTCTCAATTTGATATATCTAAACTATATCTAAGATATATTCAGATGCAATCTAAAAGATCTTGCATTTTTTCTTATTAGTAATCATTATCATTTGAAAAATGATTTAGATATATCGTATTCACCAGAGAAGGGGCTAAAAATGGCATCTACCCGTTACCCACAGCGTGTTCGTAATGACCTGCGCTTTCGCGAGCTGACGGTGCTCCGCGTTGAGCGCCCCAGCGCGGGTTTCCAGCGCATTGTTTTAGGCGGCGAGGCGCTGGAGGGCTTTAGCTCCCGCGGTTTCGACGACCATACAAAAGTCTTTTTCCCGGCTCCTGGGGCGGTATTTGTACCGCCGGTGGTCACCGATGAAGGCATCGACTGGGGAGACGGCGTACGTCCTCAGACGCGCGACTACACGCCGCTGTACGACGAGGCAAACCATGAGCTGGTGCTCGATTTCTTCGTTCATGACGGCGGCATTGCCAGCAGCTGGGCGGTCGAGGCGAAAGCGGGTGACAGGCTGACCATCGGCGGCCCGCGCGGTTCGCTGGTGGTGCCGGAGGATTACGCCTGGCAGCTGTACGTGTGCGACGAGTCCGGCATGCCCGCGCTGCGCCGACGCCTGGAGAGCATTACTAAACTGCCGGTTCGCCCGGAAATTCATGCGGTAGTGACGGTCGGGGACGAATCTTATAAAGACTATCTGGCACACCTGAGCGAATTCAACATCACCTGGGTGGTGGGCCATAGCGAGCAGGCGGTAGCGGACCATCTGGCGGCGCTGACCGTTCCTGGTGAAGACTATTTCATCTGGCTGACCGGGGAAGGGAAGGTAGTGAAGACGCTGAGCCGTCAGTTTGAAACCGATGCGATTGACCAGCAGCTGGTGCGTGCCAGCGCATACTGGCACGCCAAATAATCAGGCGGCGGAATCCAGCTGCGCTTCGCTCACCTGATGTTCGAGCGAGGCGCGGACCTCGTGCAGGGCTTTCTCCTGCTGAGCGAAGTACGCTTCCATATTGTTCAGCGACGAGACCAGAAGCCAGGACTCCTCTTTCTCAAGCTCCGCCAGCTCGTTCACTAAAATGTCTATCTGCTCGCGAACCTGCGCCATTTTTTTGCGGATGCGTTCCAGATCGTTCAGCCTGTCGCTTGCCATCAATGGCTCAAAGCCCTGCTGCAGGCGGGCCACCAGTGAGCGAATGGTTTTGACGTCGCCACGCTGCTTCGCCTGGTTGAGCTGGACCATCATCGCGTTGGCTTCTTCTTTCAGGTCATCCGCCACCAGATCCGGGTGGCAGAGCTTGCTCGCCTGCCGCCAGAGACGCTTCAGCTCGTTCCGATCCTCTTCCGAAAGATCCTTACCCTTGCGCAGCCGCACTTCGGCATCGTGATGCTGCTCGCGATATTTCTCGTACTCTTCGTTAGCGTCGTCGCGCGCCTGACGCGCAGGCTCCTCTTCGCGCGTTAAGCCGCTCTCCAGCTCCAGCGCTTCGGCCAGCAGGTTGGCAATCAGATTGCTTTGCTGCTCCAGATGCTTACGCGCCTCAGCGGCCTGGACGGAGTCGGCCGGGAGATCGCGCCAGCGCTGGGTGAGCGTCGCCAGCACCTCTACCGCCTGCGCCATATAGCGCTGGCAGCGACGGTAATCTTCCTCACGGCGACGCGCTTCCGCCTGCTGACGGCGCAGGTTCAGCTCGGCCAGGGTTTTACGCAGGGCGAGGATCTGCTGCATCAGCGGCCCGAGGCGAGAGAAATAGAGATCGTTGAACTCATCAAGCTGCTGCACCCGGGCGTTGCGGCGGTCAATCAGATCGCGCAGACGTTCTTCCAGCGCCTTCAGCTCCAGTTTGCTGGCGGCCACCTTCGGATCGCGCCACTGGGTCACGGCGCGCTGGCCCTGCAGCCAGGCGGTAATTGCCACCATCGCAGCGGTGTAGTTCTTCTTTTCAAGCGCCACGACGATTGCCTGTAGCTCATCGTCAAACGCTTCATTTTTCAGCCGTGTCAGCTGGCTCTGGATGATGTCGTCATCTTCCAGTTCAATGGCATTTTTAATGATTTCTAGCCGTTTGATCGGTGTGCTCATGATGCCTTTCGCTTTGGCGCTTAAGTATTTGAGTTAAGGTTAGTTGTTGTAAAAGCTACAGGAAATAATACACACGGATGATGATCGGCGCGATGGGGGATTTCTTTAGTTTTTAGGGTTTGTGAGTAAAGAGACAGGATGGTTTGCGTTCCCCGTTTCCGCTCTGCCAATGCTTCCACGCTGCGCCATGGTGTTCGCAGCGCTTTCCATGCCTGAGGAGCATCATATAGCAATGGGCATTTCATTGTACAAATCGTATTAGTGAATTCCTCAAAATCCAACGTCACGCTCATTTTTATTACACTAAACCTAAATTTATTTTTTTTAGTTGACCTTTATATCTATGAGTGATTTGTTAATAACATTCCGGGATGTTAATGCCCCGGCATTGTCTCCCGGGAAATAAGCAATGGTATATATAAAGGTAACGGTATGCGATTTTTAAAATATATAATTATTCCAGCAATAGTGAGTCTTTCTGGCTGTAGCACTTTCTTTCCTGAGCCGAAAATGTACACGCCTCCTCCGAATAGCGAGGATGTGGCTAAGATTCGCCTCATTGGCCCGCCGATGAGTTATGGCATCTATCAGTATGATAAGGCAGGTAAAGAAACTGGTGGGTGGGTACTTAAGCACAATCGCTATCTGAACCCTTTCCTTGGGTCGACAAAAGATATTGGTCTCCCTAAAGTGACGGGCAAAAAATATGATAAAGACTATTTTGAAACGCTGATTGTTCCAGACGAAAAAACGACTGTTCAGCACGCTTTATACCAGGGATGTAATGTATCGCTCACCTTCACGCCAGAAAAGAAAAAGATTTACGAAGGTCATATTAGCTATAGCGATAAAACGGGATATTGCGTGCTTTATATGAAAGAGGTCGCGCTGGATACCGTCAATGGTATTTATATTGAAAAGGATTTTGTACAGTGAGAACCATGAATGTCTTAGGCGTGGCGTTAGTCTGTCTCCTGAACACCTCTTGTGCATCAAACTACGATGGAACCAAGGCAACAAGCCTGGCGCAGTATTCTGAAAAAGAGATAAAGCAGAAGCTGATCCCAGAGGTCACGACCCGCAAAGATGTACTGATTGCTTTTGGCGTGCCTGCAAATACGGCTGACTACAATAATACGCGCCACTGGGAATATACGTCGCAGATCCTCGACCGTCGTATCTATCTCATCATTCCACTTAATCTGGACCGCAAGCAGCAGCTGTCCATTGATTTTTCTGACAAAGGAATTCTGACTTCATACAACTACATCGAAAAATAACGTTTAAAATCAATCAAAAGGCTGACGAGCGTCGTCAGCCTTGAATCTTGCACCCTCAGCTAACCTCGCTGTAAATCCCCACCACGCGACCCACCGTTTTTATCTCGTCGATACCGCATTCAAACGGAACCTTGCCGCCCGCCACGTGGAGTTTTTTACCCGGCAGCAGCGTGAGGTCGCGGATGCTGGCGGTGCCTTCAATCTCAACCAGCCACAGGCCGTCGGTTAACGATGCCTCTTTTTCAATAAAGTGCAGCTTCCCCTCCGCCCGAACGGCGATGCCGCGAGCCAGCGGTTTGCTAAAGAAACCAGAATCGATACTCAAAGTAGTATTTTTTTCCAGCTTTCCATCACTCAGTGTGAATGTGGAAACCGAAACCGGATCGCCCGGCGCGGGGTTACCTTCAAACTGCGCGCCTTGTCCGGTCATCAGCCAGCGGAGGCTGGCGCCGGTGTCCAGCGCGCACTGAACCGCAAAGTCGTAAGAGACGGTACCGCGCGCGTAGCGGTTCTGAAGCGAGCTGGCGGCGATATTAAAGTACCGGGCCAGCTGGATTTTCTGCGTGAAACCATATACCTGACAGATTCTATCGAGTAACTCTTCATTATTCACTTGAGAATCTAAAATCAAAATATATTCCTTTGGGTGTTTACTAATACTCATTTGGGTATTAGTATCATTACAAATTCGGGCAATCAGCGGCAGGCGTTGGCAAACAGAGGCTAATGATTGCAGACATTATCAAAATGGGAATCATGCAGCATGGCATCTGAAATCGCAATCATCAAACGGCGGAAAAAACCGTGCTGTGCCCGTTTTCAGCGCACTAGCGTGCGTGAATTTACGCGAGGGGAGATATGGCGATAGAAGCTGCCCGTGCAAGGGTTCCACTTAGCGTGGGAGCGCGTCTTAGCGGGCTTAACCACGTCGCTGAACTGCGCGCCCGATACGGGAGCGATAGCGGAAAAGAGCTGGCGCGGTTTATGGCTGAAATGCGCGACAGGCGCGATCCCTGTTTTGAGGAGAACAGCAGGGCGCTGGCGGCCCTCTTTTTCCTGGCGAGATTGCCCGCCACCCGCCACGAGTGCGATATCAGCGAGCTGACGACCGAAGAGAAACGGGCGCTGATTAATGCCATGAACCATTTTCGTGCTGTTGTGAGTTTATTTCCTGAACGGCTGACCATGCCGATATAACCCAACCCAAAAACTAATGGCGTAAACCCGCCGGGCACCCTATTGCCTGAAATTAAGGAGAACGCGTGATGCGAAACAGTGAAAACCGCCCTTATCCCACCGGAAGTGAAGAACTGAAACGCCTGCTGGCAGAGGCAAAAACAGAGGAACGATGCGCGCGAGCCCTCGCGGTCTCCCTGCGTCTGGAGGCGCTGGCGAGCCATATCTACAAAACCGGCATGAGCGGAGAAGACGTTGCCGAATTGCTGTGCCACGAGGCGGCTCGCTATGAGCGTGAATCCCAGGAGCTGCACTGATGGCCGATTTTATCGATCTTGCGCAGGCGCGCGAGCAGGAAGACAGAGAGCGATACATTAATCGCGCCCGCAGACGACCCGTATCGCCTTCGCGTTTCCTCTGCGAGGACTGCGAGGCGCCGATACCGGAGGCGCGCCGAATAGCGGTGCCCGGCGTAGCCCTGTGCGTAACCTGCCAGGAGATCGCAGAGATAAAAAATAAACACGTCCGGGGAGGATAAGTTGGCTACGTCATTTGCTTATCCGTGGAATGCCCCACGGTCGGCCATTGCCAGCCCTTATCTCACCCATGCCCAACAGCAGCGCCGCGATCGCCTTTTCGCGGCGCTGCAGCAGGCAAGAATTGCCCTCTCACAGCAGCCCGACTGCGTACGCTTCGAAATCTGGCGCACGGTTGACGCCCTCGAACAGCATCGGGGCAGCCCGCAGGCCAACGCCTTTTTGATCCGCTTCTGCAAAAGGATATTGCCTCGCCTGCGGCGGGTCTCTGAACGTTATGCCTGCACAGGCCTGCACGACGAAGTCTCCAGGGCCGTGTTCGACGGTCATTTCGACACTCAGCTTCTGCAATACCTCGCCTCGCGGATGGTCGAACTGGTTGCCCGCTATAACCGCCTTCCGGATATGACCCGCGCGGACATCGACCTGCTTGCCGCAGATATCGCCAGCTTTATTCGCGGCGAGCTGGCGAATATTAACGATGCTGAAATGGGCGAATACCAGACGCTGTACGTCTGGTATCAGCGCGCCGGACTGATTGCCCGGCAGTTCAACGTGTCGCCTCCGCACTGGGAGCGGGTGTCGAAGACGTTTTTCAACAAAGATGACGTTGCCGCGGCGGTGATCCGCATGTTTTCCGAGGCGTGGTGGCGCGGGCGTCTGCGTCGGGTCGCGGCTGCCTGGCGCGAGCATTTGCAGATTGCCCTCGGCAACGTCAGCAAAAAGAGAACGGCGTATGCGAGCAAACGCTGCGTGACCGAGTGGCGCGAGCAGAAGCGCCGCACGCGCGAATTTCTCAAGGGCATGGAGCTGGAAGATGAAGAGGGCAACCGCATCAGCCTGATTGAAAAATACGACAGCTCGGTGGCCAACCCGGCGATACGTCGCTGTGAACTGATGACCCGTATCCGCGGGTTTGAAAATATTTGTGAGGCGCTGGGCTACGTGGGCGAGTTCTATACCTTAACCGCGCCCGCGCAGTATCACGCGACGCTGAAATCAGGTTTCCCCAGCGCGAAGTGGAACGGGGCCAGCCCGGCGGATACACAAATCTACTTTACCCGTCTCTGGGCGCGTATCCGCGCAAAGCTCCACCGGGACGGGCGCCGTATTTTTGGTATCCGCGTTGCGGAACCCCACCACGACGGTACGCCCCACTGGCACATGCTGATGTTTATGCTGCCGGAAGACGTCGAATGCGTTCGCCGGATTATCGGGGATTATGCCCGGCAGGAGGATGCCGTTGAGCTACGGAGCGAAAGCGCCAGACAGGCGCGCTTTCACTCGGACGCGATCGATCCGCAGAAAGGCAGCGCTACCGGCTATATCGCCAAATACATCTCAAAGAATATCGACGGCTATGCGCTCGATGGCGAGACCGATAGCGAAAGCGGCGGGCTGCTGAAGGAGACGGCGTCCGCCGTGTCGGCCTGGGCAGGGCGCTGGCACATTCGCCAGTTTCAGTTCATCGGCGGCGCGCCGGTAACGGTCTACCGCGAGCTGCGGCGTCTGGTGGATACCGAGGCCGCGCGCGGTCTGAGCGTTGAGTTTGCCGCCGTCCAGGAGGCTGCCGACGCCGGGGACTGGGCGGGTTACGTTACCGCGCAGGGCGGGCCGTTTGTGCGTCGCGATGATTTACAGGTGCGCACGCTGTATGAACCGCACGCCGGGTTTAACCAGTACGGCGAGGAAACGGTCCGCATCCGCGGCGTGTACGATTCCGCCGTTGGCGCGGGCAGCCCAGTTTTAACCCGGCTCACGCAGTGGAAAATTGTGCCGAAGCGGGCCGCAGATCTTAAGGACGCGCCCGTATCCTCTCGGAGTTCTGTCAATAACTGTACGCAGACCGATCTTTCTCAACCCCTCAGCCGACGTGCAAGACGGGCGTTAACCGAACGCATCAAATTCATCCGCCCTGGCGCTACAGCGCCCGTCGTCTTCGCGAGCGACCCGCAGAACGGGGTTCCGGAGAAGGTGATCGATGAGATACGGCTCGCCACCGGGATAGCCATCAGTCGGGCAGAAGCCCTGCATCTGATGGCGGGAGGCATCAGCCGCTTTAACGATAAATGGTGCAGGGGCGCAGCTGACGGATCGCTATTTCCGGCACCGTGTTCTTACCAGCAAAAGGCGCGGAAAATCCTTGAACGTATTGGGTATTTAACGGATCTCTTCGCCCAGAGAGCCCGCTAATCTCCATCCATATCATGTACATACCGTCAAGGGTTCTGATTTTTCGCTTCACTCTTTTTATGAATACGTGCTACTGTATGTTTATACAGTATCTCGTGGTGGAGGTTGTGTGGACAGAGAGTTGAACGAGCAGGTCATGATTGAACGAGTCGAGCTGATTGCGCGACTGACGACGGAAGGAACGTGTCAGGAAAGAGATCGTGAGATTGCCCTGAATTTGATTGCTGAGATTGCGCGGGGAAATTTAATCAAGAACAACGCATTTACCGTTGTGTTCTCAGCATCGCCTGTTCCGGAACGAATCAAAAAAGAGGGCAACGTTCGGGTGAACATTACTCTCGATAAAGATCAGCAGATTGGCCATGCCGTCGTTGAGGCCTTTCAGTGCGAACTGACCCGCAGAATACGATCCCTGTTTCCGTCATCGCGGGTGAATGTGAAAATCGGATCGGTGACGGGGGTCGAGCTCCAGGGGCTTGAAAAAGAAGCCGATCGCGAGGCGCTGGACGCTATCCTCCGGGAAGTCTGGGAAGACGAGAGCTGGCGCTAGCCCCGGCGTCATCGCCCGTACCAACACCCTCATTCCTGTTTTGCGCTTCCGTTGAATCACGCTTCGCCTCTCGCGGACGATCTGTTGTGCCCGCGATTGTCCATCCGTCAGCGATAGCGAAAAGCCTTCTGGCCCGGGAAACTCTAGGGTACCTGGAAACCGGATGTTGGGAGCGTCTGATGAAAATCTATGCAATGCAGGGGGACACGCTTGATGCCGTTTGCGCCCGCTTTTATGGGCGCACGGCTGGCGTCGTTGAAGCCGTTCTGAAGGCCAATCCTGGCCTCGCGGAGTTAGGCGTTATCTTGCCTCACGGCACGCCGGTAGAGATGCCGGAGGTGAATAGCGCCCCCACAAAAGAATCCGTAAACCTATGGGACTGAGCCTGGAGAAAATCACCACGTTTATCGCCTACTGGCTGGCCGTGGCGCTGGCCTGGTTCGGGGCGATGTCTCCTGAAAAAGTCGCGCTGTACGTGGGGAGTCTGTGCGCCATTTTTACCGCGCTGACGAATTACTGGTTTAAGCGAAAAACCTGGCGCTATCTCCAGTCTCTTGGCCTCGATAAGAAGAGCATTCGTGAACTCAATCATTAAGCGTTGCAGCGTCGCCGGCGTGCTGGCCCTGGCGGTGCTGATGCCTGACTTTCGATTACTGAAAACGTCCCCGGAGGGGCTGGCGTTGATTGCCGATCTCGAAGGATGTCGCCTCTCGCCCTACCGGTGCAGCGCCGGGGTCTGGACGTCAGGCATTGGGCATACGGCAAACGTTGTGCCGACGCGGGACATTACCGAGCGTGAGGCCGCGGTAAATCTGGTCGCTGATGTGCTCAACGTTGAGCGGCGTCTGGCGGCGTGTGCGCCGGTAGATATGCCGCCCCGGGTCTACGACGCGCTGGTGAGTTTTACCTTTAATGTCGGCGCAGGCGCCGCCTGCCGTTCGACGCTGGTGTCCTTTATCAAGCATAAACAGTGGCCGCAGGCATGCGGGCAGCTTACCCGCTGGGTGTACGTCAACGGCGTCAAAAATGCCGGTCTGGAAAACCGTCGCGTCCGCGAGAAGGCCTGGTGCATGAAGGGGCTACCGTGAGAACCCTCATGCTGGCGCTGGCCGGGCTGCTGGCCATCACGCTGTGGCTTCGTCATGACAACCTGAACCTGTCCCGTTCCTTAGCCACGGCCAACTGGGTCGCCAGCGAGCAAAAAACGGCCCTCGCCACGCTTAACCAGCAGCTGTCCCTGTCGCAGCGGATGTCCAGAGCAAATGAAAATGCCCAGGTCAGGCTCCGTGAGGAGCTTGTCACCGCGGGCGAGGAGAGGGCAAGACGGGAAGCGACTATCGGGAGATTACTCAATGAAAATGAAGCGTTACGCCGCTGGTATACCGCTCAGCTGCCTGATGCTGTCCGCAGGCTGCACACCCGCACCGCCTGCGCCTCCGCAGCCCATTGTTTACAACGCCTGCCCGAAGGTGAGCCGCTGCCCGATGCCGGGAAGCGAGCCCGCCACTAACGGCGATCTCAGCGCGGATATTCGCAGGCTGGAATACGCCCTTATCGCCTGCGCGCTGCAGGTTGAAACCATCAAAGACTGTCAGGATAAACTCGATGCACAAACTCAAGAGCCTGCGTCAGGCATTAATTGACGCGATCCCCCAACTCAATGCCAACCCGGAGCGCCTGCAGATGTCGGTCGGAGGCGGCAATATTGACGCCCGCCAGGCCTCCTCGCTCTCCTTTGAAAAGCAGTATGTGCTGAACGCGAAGGTTAGCGGCTTCACCGGCGACAGCGAGGGATTTTTCGTCCCGGTGCTGGCCTGGCTTCGGGAAAACCAGCCGGATATTTTTACCCTCGATGAAGGACGCAAAAACGGTTACACCTTCGCGATCGTCTTAAACGATGACGATACGATGGATATCACCATCAGCGTGCAATTAACCGAGCGTATTCTTGTTTCCCAGGAGCAGGGCGCTCTGCACGCGACGTATTCCCCCGAGCCGCCGCTGCCGGAGCCCGTCACGCGGCCGAAGGCGCTGTACGTCAACGGCGAGCTGGTCAGCCAGTGGGAGGACTGATTTCCCCGCGCTGAAGGCCGCTATTCGCCTGCCGTCTTGACCGCTTGTTGTATCATCCCGCAGAAAACCCCGTCTCGTTGCTGCCGTTCCTCCTGAACGGCATTCTCTTCTCATGAATACATTAACTTCCATGAACGGCATCGCTCGCGCGATCCGCAATCTTATTCGTATCGGTGTTGTGACCGATGTTGACCTCAACAGAGGGCTTTGTCGTGTCCAGACCGGCGGGATGAAAACCACCTGGCTGAACTGGCTAACCTGTCGTGCGGGACGTTCGCGCGTCTGGTGGGCTCCTTCCGAGGGAGAGCAGGTGCTGCTGCTGGCCATCGGCGGCGAGCTTGATACCGCCTTTGTGCTGCCCGGCATTTTCTCTGACGACCATCCGGCGCCGTCCGGGTCACCTGACGCGTTCCACGTCTCGTTCCCTGACGGCGCGGTGATCGAGTACGAACCCGGGCGCGGGGCGCTGACGGTTGCAGGCATTAAAACGGCCGACATTACCGCCTCTGAATCGCTGACCGCCACCGTGCCGGAGGTGAGGGTGACGTCAACGTCCCGCATCACGCTGGATACGCCTGAAGTGGTGTGTACCAACAAGTTAATTACTGCCTCTCTTGAAGTGCAGAAGGGCGGCGTGATGGCCGGAAATATTGAGCATTCCGGCGGTAAATTCACCTCAAACGGGGTGCAGGTGGATAACCACGCGCACGGCAGTGTGCAAAGCGGCGGAAGCTGGACTAAGGGGACACAATGACGGTGCGTTACAGGGGGATGAACAGGCAGACCGGACTGAGCATTTCAGAGGTTGAACACATCCGGCAAAGCGTGCGCGACATTCTGGTTACGCCGATTGGCTCGCGGGTCATGCGGCGGGATTACGGCTCGCTGCTGGCGGCGATGATCGACAGGCCGCAGAGCCCGGCGCTGCGTCTGCAAATCATGGCCGCCTGTTATTCCGCCATCCAGAAATGGGAGCCGCGGATAAGCCTGACGGCCATCACTTTCGAGCGTTCGGAGAACGACGGGACGTTGTATGTCGATATCACCGGCACGCGCCCGACCTCCGGGCAATCCTTATCTATCACCATTTCACTGAGTTAAACGCTATGGCTATTGTTGATCTGAGCCAGCTCGCCGCGCCTGATGTCGTGGAGGAGGTGGATTATGAAACGCTGTTGGCAGAACGAAAGGCCACCTTTGTCTCCCTCTACCCGGAAGAGGAGCGAGAGGCGATTGCACGGACGCTGACGCTGGAATCCGAGCCGATTGTGAAGCTGCTGCAGGAGAATGCCTACCGGGAAGTCATCTGGCGCCAGCGGGTTAATGAGGCTGCGCTGGCCGTGACGCTGGCCTATTCTTCCGGTCACGATCTGGACGTTATTGCGGCAAACAATAATACCGAACGCCTGACCATCACCCCGGGCGATGACACTACCATTCCGCCAACGGCTGCCGTCATGGAGTCTGACGCTGACCTGCGACTGCGCGCGCAGCAGGCATTTGAGGGATTGAGCGTCGCGGGGCCGGTTGGAGCCTATGAATATCATGGTCGAAGTGCCGACGGACGGGTCGCTGACGTTTCGGTTGAAAGCCCTCAGCCTGCACATGTGACGATTTCGGTGTTATCCCGTGAGGGTGATGGTACCGCTCGTCCTGAACTACTGGCGGTTGTTGAAAAAGCGCTTAATGCTGAAACCGTCCGCCCCGTAGGCGATCGTGTAACGGTCCAGTCGGCAGAAATTGTACCTTACCAGATAAACGCGACGCTCTACGTTTATCCCGGACCAGAGTCTGAACCCATCAGGCAAGCAGCGGAGCAGAAGCTGCAGAATTATATCAGCGCACAGCATCGCCTTGGACGCGATATCCGTCTGTCGGCCATCTATGCAGCACTTCACGTTGAAGGCGTGCAGCGCGTTGAGCTGGAATCTCCCCACTCTGACATTGTACTGAGTAAGTCGCAGGCCTCGAACTGTACCTCGTATCAGATAGCGATCGGGGGTTCGGATGAGTGAAAGGCTATTACCCGTTGGGTCATCACCGCTGGAAGTCGCCGCTGCCGCAGCGCTCTCGAATATTGAACGAGTGCCGGTACCGCTACGCACCTTATGGAACCCCAGCGCGTGCCCGGTGAATTTACTTCCCTATCTGGCATGGGCGCTGTCGGTAGACCGTTGGGATGAGGCGTGGCCGGAGAGCACGAAGCGCAGCGTCATTATGTCCTCGTTTTTCGTCCATCAGCACAAAGGAACCATCAGCGCATTGCGTCGTGTGGTGGAACCGCTTGGTTTCTTGATTGAGGTGCGCGAGTGGTGGCAGCTCGGTGAGGAGCCAGGCACGTTCCGTCTGGTTGTCGGTGTGCTTGATAACGGCATCACTGACGAAATGTATCAGGAGCTTGAACGGCTCATTGAGGATGCCAAACCGGCAAGTAGACATATGACCGGGCTGGCTATCAGCCTGAGCTCAACGGGAGAGTTTTATGTCGGCGCAGGATGCTATCACGGCGATGCGCTGGCTGTTTACCCCTATACCACCGAGGAACTTATTGTCGGTGGTGATTATTACCCGGCCTCGGCCATCCATTTGATTGATAACCTGAGAGTGAACGCATGACCGCAAAATATTTTGCCATACTGACGAATCAGGGCGCGGCGCGGCTAGCTAACGCGACGGCACTTGGTACGCAACTCAACCTGACGCAAATGGCGGTAGGCGACGCCAACGGAACGTTGCCAACCCCCGACCCGGCGCAGACGAAGCTCGTCAACCAAAAACGCATAGCGCCGCTGAACCTGCTCGCTGTTGACCCAAACAATACCAGCCAGATTATCGCTGAACAGATTATTCCCGAGAATGAGGGCGGTTTCTGGATCCGAGAGATCGGTCTCTATGACGACGACGG
Organism: Enterobacter sp. AG326; assembly: GCF_004362415.1. Lineage (NCBI taxonomy): Bacteria > Pseudomonadati > Pseudomonadota > Gammaproteobacteria > Enterobacterales > Enterobacteriaceae > Enterobacter > Enterobacter sp. AG326. The sequence continues at coordinate 213,647 of NZ_SNXG01000003.1, forward strand.
CATTCTGATCGCCGTGGCTAACTGCCCGGAGACATACAAGCCTCAGCTGCAGGAAGGCAGCGGTCGCACGCAGACCATCCGCATGATTCTGATTGTGTCGAGCACATCGTCAATTTCCCTGAAAATTGATCCCTCAGTTGTGCTGGCAACGCGTCAGTACGTTGACGATAAAGTTATCGAGGTTAAAGGCTACGCTGATGATCAGATGAAAAAGCATATTGCTGCTGATAATCCGCATAAACAGTACCCATTAATCGCCAATGCGTTAAAAGAAATTGCCGATGCGGGGTTGAGCGCTGAGGTTCTCAAAAACCTTGGTTTAGGAGAAGGGTCAGCTTTGCCTGTCGGTGTACCCGTTCCGTGGCCGTCAGCAAATCCACCGACGGGGTGGCTTAAATGCAACGGAGCGGCATTCACAGCCTCCCAATATCCGAAACTAGCGCTTGCCTATCCAACCCTCAAACTGCCAGATCTTCGCGCTGAGTTTATCCGTGGCTGGGATGATGGGCGCGGAGTTGATACTGGAAGGGAAATACTGTCAAGCCAAGAGCATACTGTCATATCCCACAACCACGCGATTCCTACGACGGTTAATTCTCCAACTTCCATCCCTCCCGGTGTAGAGCAGGTGATAGCAAATGAAACTATTTTTTCTCCTGCAGCTCAATACGGATGTGACTATTGGGCTAATGGAGGTAGGACATTCACCTATATGTCTGGCGGCAAAAATGGAGCGGAGAACATCAATGATGTTTCATCAATGAAAACTGAAACCCGGCCGCGCAACGTCGTATTTAACTATATTGTGAGAGCTGCATAATGGCTAAGGCAAAATTAAATCAAAACATGATCGCCGTGGTGGCCGGGGAAATCACTGTCTATAACTACGATGGCGAGACACGAGAATACCTGTCTTCATCCGTTGAATATCTGGCAGTTGGTGTTGGCCTGCCTGCTAATTCGTGCATTGATGCTCCGGGCAAAATCAAGGAAGGTTTTACTGTTTGCAGTACTGTGGATGGCAAAAGCTGGGAATACATTGTCGACCATCGCGGCGAGACGGTATACAGCACAACGACAGGTGAGAAAGTTATCATCACCATGCCGGGGGAGTATCCGAAAAATACCACTACGCAGGCCCCGTCCACACCATACGATAAGTGGAACGGTATCCAATGGGTGACGGACACGACAGCGCGGCACGCTGCGGACGTGATGGCAGCAGAACAGATGAAAGCTGTGTTATTGGCGGAGGCGACGGCAATCATTGCACCCCTGGCAGATGCTCAGGCTAGGGGATATATTGACGACGCAGATATGCCGCGCCTTGCTGAGTGGCAGCGGTACCGTTACAAACTGAATAAAGTCGATACCAGTACCGCGCCTGAAATTAACCTTCCGCCGAAGCCGGAGGTATAGGCCAGCTGATTTCTGGTGCGCTGGAAGGGTTTGTATCATCCAGCGCATCAAGATAGTCCAACCACAGATTATACTGTGCCAGTTCTTCTACCTTCAGACGCCCAATAGCTGCTTTACCGGGCCATTGTTTACTGTTGATGTAATCATTGGCTTTATCGATCCAGGACTTTTTTTCAGTTTCAGCACTGGCGACATTTGCTAAATGTCGGGCATTCAAATCTGTAACCCATTTGCTGCCATCCCATTTATCGTATGGTGTGGCTGGAGCATGGGTGGTTGTATTTTCCGGGTAATCTCCTGGCAAAGTAATGGTAAAGGGCTCGCCGGTTTCAGTGTTATACACCGTTTCACCACGGTGATTTATGACATATTCCCACGCGGCAAAATTGGCTACCCGGCAAATTACAAAGCCTTCTTTTTTATTTCCCGGTGCGTCAATGCAAGAGTTAGCGGGAATCCCCACGCCAACAGGCAAAGTCTCCACTGATTCGGAGAGATATTCGCGCGTTTCACCGTCATAATTAAATACAGTAATATCACCGGCCATAATGGCGATATGTTCATTGTTTAATTTTGCCATCACCATTATGCAGCCCTTACAATGTAGTTGAATGCAATGTTACGTGGGCGAGCGCCAAACGATGACTTTTGCCCTGTAATTGAAGAAATCATCCCAGAGGTACTAATATGTGACCATTACGGACTATTGTCGACAACGCTATCGAAATCACTCACAGCAATATAAGCAGTTCCATCAGAATAACCGCCAACAAACATCCCAATCCCGGAACCAAACTGAGCTGACAGCAGCCGCCTTCCGCTATCTATTCCTCTGCCATCATCCCAGCCACGGATAAACTCAGCGCGAAGATCTGGCAGTTTGAGGGTTGGATAGGCAAGCGCTAGTTTCGGATATTGTGCAGCCGTAAATGCCGCGCCGTTGCATTTGAGCCATCCCGTCGGTGGAGTTGCTGACGGCCACGGAACGGGTACACCGACAGGCAAAGCTGACCCTTCTCCTAAACCAAGGTTTTCGAAAATGCGTGTTTATCCATTAAATGGCATGATTTCCGGTTTTGACGGAGAGAAATACCATGCTTATTGGATACATACGCGTGTCAACAAATGAACAAAACACCGCCTTACAGCGTGACGCGCTGCAGCGTTCAGGATATGAGCTGATTTTTGAAGATAAAATCAGCGGTAAATCGACAAACAGACCGGGACTTAATCATGCCCTCAGACAACTTAATGCGGGAGATACTCTCGTTGTATGGAAACTCGATCGTCTCGGGCGCAGTATGCGCCACCTTGTTTCAATGACCGAGGAACTACGCCAGCGAAGTATTAATTTCCGCAGTTTGACTGATAGCATTGATACCTCAACGCCAATGGGGCGTTTCTTCTTCCATATCATGGGGGCGCTTGCTGAAATGGAGCGTGAACTCATTGTCGAGAGGACGTGCGCCGGGCTAGCCGCAGCGCGGGAACAGGGACGAATTGGTGGCAGACGCCCTAAATTGACGCAGGATGAATGGGCTCAGGCTGGCAGGCTGATTGCTGCCGGGGAATCCCGACAGCGCGTTGCGTTAATTTTTGATGTGGGTATTTCCACGCTTTATAAAAAATTCCCCGCCACGATAGTCGGACAATCGTTGTGCCAGCGGCCGCTGGACAGGGATGGTTAGCTCATAGCAAGCCCAGCCGCGACAATATCACTCACCAACTAACCAAGGAGTTAAACGGATGAGTGATTTTCACCACGGCGTGGAAGTTATCGAAATCAACGATGGCACCCGCACCATTTCCACCGTCTCGACGGCAATCATCGGCATGGTCTGTACGGCCAGCGATGCTGACGACAAGACATTTCCTTTAAACGAGCCCGTGCTCATTACCAACGTGCAAAACGCGATTGCGAAAGCCGGCAAGGCGGGGACGCTGTCCGCTTCTCTGCAGGCGATCGCGGACCAGTGCAAACCGGTTGTCGTGGTCGTTCGCGTGGCCGAAGGCACCGCTGAAACCCCGGAAGAGGCGCGCAAGCAGACTGTTTCCAACATCATCGGTACCACAGATGAAAACGGTAAATATACCGGCCTGAAGGCGCTTCTCACGGCGAAAACGGTAACCGGCGTTAAGCCGCGTATTCTCGGCGTTCCGGGGCTGGACTCTCAGGAAGTGGCGACCGCACTGGCCGCAATGTGCCAGAGCCTGCGCGCGTTCGGCTATGTCAGCGCGTGGGGATGTAAAACCATTTCTGAGGCGATTAACTACCGCAAAAACTTCAGCCAGCGCGAGCTGATGGTTATTCATCCTGATTTTCTGGCATGGGATACCACCACGAACGCAACGACGACGGCCTGGGCTACCGCCCGTGCGCTTGGCCTGCGCGCCAAAATCGACCAGACAATTGGCTGGCATAAAACCCTGTCAAACGTTGGCGTCAACGGCGTTACCGGCGTAAGCGCCTCTGTCTCCTGGGATCTGCAGGAACAGGCTACCGATGCGAACCTGCTCAACCAGGCTGGCGTCACCACGCTTATTCGCAACGACGGCTTCAAATTCTGGGGTAACCGTACCTGTTCAGACGATCCGTTATTCGTCTTTGAAAACTACACCCGTACCGCACAGGTGCTGGCCGATACCATGGCGGAAGCGCACGCGTGGGCCATGGATAAACCCATCACGCCAACGCTTATCCGCGACATCGTTTCCGGTATTAACGCCAAGTTCCGCGAGCTGAAAACCAACGGCTATATCGTCGACGGCTCCTGCTGGTATGACCCTGACTCGAACGATGCAACCACCCTGAAAGCGGGGAAACTGTATATCGATTACGACTACACCCCTGTCCCGCCGCTGGAAAATCTGACCCTGCGCCAGCGCATCACCGATACCTATCTGGCAGACCTGTCAGATTCGGTTAACAGCTAAGGAGCTGAAGCATGGCGTTACCACGCAAACTTAAATACCTGAATATGTTCAACGATGGCCTGAGCTATATGGGCGTTGTTGAGTCTGTGACTCTACCGAAGCTTACCCGCAAACTGGAGAAGTATCGCGGCGGCGGTATGCCGGGCTCGGTCTCTGTCGACCTCGGCCTGGACGATGATGCCCTGGCGCTGGAGTGGACCGTTGGCGGTCTGCCGGACGCCGCGCTGTGGGCGCAGTATGCCTCTCCGGGCGCGGACAGCGTGCCGCTGCGCTTTACCGGCTCTTATCAGCGTGATGATACCGGCGAAATCTCCGCCGTCGAAATCGTCATGCGCGGCCGTCATAAAGAGTTTGATGGCGGTGAAAACAAGCAGGGCGAGAGCGGCACCACCAAGATGTCCACCGAGTGCGCTTACTACCAGCTGACCATTGATGGCAAAGAGATCATCGAAATCGACATCATCAACATGGTGCTCAAAGTCGATGGCGTCGATCGCCTGGCAGAACACCGTAAGGCCATCGGCCTGTAACCCTTTAACCGGCCGGGATTACCGGCCGGTGAATTAACTTTCAGAAGAGTAACGAAATGGAAAATATCAACGAGACCGCCATGAACGAAAGTGAAAACCCACATATCGTCACGCTTGATAGCCCCGTTCAGCGCGGCGAGCAAAAAATCGAAAAGGTGACTGTCGCAAAACCCAATGCGGGGACCCTGCGCGGCGTATCGCTGGCGTCGCTGGCGCAATCTGACGTCGATGCGCTGATTAAGGTGCTGCCGCGAATGACCTCGCCGGCGCTGACCGAGCATGAGGTTGCGCGCCTGGACGCCTGCGATCTGCTCTCTTTTGCAGGTAAGGTGATCGGTTTTTTGTCACCGGCTTCGGCTCGCTGAAATTTCCCGAAAATGTGTCGGTCGACGATCTGATGGCGGATATCGCGGTGATTTTTCACTGGCCGCCGTCAGAACTGTACTCCCTGAGCGTGACCGAACTCCTCTTATGGCGCGAAAAAGCGCTGCAGCGAAGCGGAAACCACCATGAGTAATAATGTCAGTCTTCAGGAGCTGCTTAAGGCAGTCGACCGGGCAACCCGACCGCTTAACGCTCTCCAGAACGCCAGCCTCACTCTCGCGAGCGATATCCGCGATGCGCAGACGGCGCTGGGGGCGCTCGATGAGCAGGCGGGGCGTATTAACGGCTTCAGAAAAGCAAATGCCCGGCTCTCCACGACGGAGCAGTCGCTTGCTCAGGCGAAACAGCAGGCAGCGGCGCTTGCGGTGCAGTTTAAAAACACGCAAAACCCCACCCAGGCGCAGGCTGATGCGCTGACTGCAGCCCGAAAATCGGCAGTCGACCTGAAGCATGAGTACAATAGCTTACGCTACTCGGTGCAGCGTCAGCGCACTGAACTCGCTCAGGCGGGAGTGAACACGCGCACTCTCTCGTCGGATGAACGTCGTTTAAAAAGTCACATCAGCGAAAAAACGCAGCAGCTTAACCGACAGCGGGATGCGCTGGCCCGCGTCAATCAGCAGCAGGAGCGGCTGAGTACCGTTCAGAATCGCTACGAGTCAGGCAAACGCGTTACCGCGCGGGTGCGTCAGCTTGCGAATGCGGGCGTGGGCATGGCAAAAGCGGGCTTTGACCAGACGTCCCGGTTTATGGCGCCTGGCATCAGCTTTGAAAAGCAGATGTCGGCCATTCAGGCAAACCTTGGCCTGGCGAAGGGGGATTCCCGGCTTGAGGCGATTCGCCAGCAGGCGCGGGAGGTCAGCGCCAGGACCGGAGTACCTGCAGATACGGTCCTCCGGGCACAAACCGAACTGACTCGTTCAGGCTATGACGCCGATGGGCTGCTTGCGGCCACCGCGCCAACGGTCAACCTCAGCCTGGCGGGGAGTGTCGACGCGGCTAAAGCGGCCGATATGATCGCCAGCACGCAGGCCGCGTATAGCCTGGCCGATACGGACGCGGGACGCATCGCAGATGTGCTTACGCGCGGTTCTACCTCTTCGAATACCAGCCTTGCTGAGATGGTGGCGGCCGTTACCTCCGCTGCGCCCGCTGCGGATGCATCCGGTATGGGGCTTGAAGAGACCACCGCGCTGCTTGGCGTTCTGGCGGAAAAAGGGATGAAAGGCGCCGCCGCGGGGGACGCGCTCAGCGCGATGTTGCGCCATGTTCAGACTCCGGATGCCATAAAAGCCGCGGGGGCGCTGGCTTCCGCTGCGGGTGATGGATCGCTTGATGAAAAACGCCAGCAGTTGCAGGGGGCAAAAGGCAGTACCGCGATTGCGGCGTCCGTGCAGACCGATAATCTTGACGGCGATATCAACCGATTCCAGGCCGCGTGGAGCGGGTTGAAGATTGATGTGTTTGATAAAGCGGATGGCGCTCTGCGCAACCTGATAACAACCGCAACCGGCTGGCTTGGCACGGCCTCCCTTTGGGTGAATGCCAACCCTGAGCTGACGCAGACTCTCGCCAGCATCGTTGTCGGCGCACAGGCGTTTGCTGGCGTACTGGGTGGCGTAGGCACGGTTATCGGCCCGGTTCTGACGGGCGTCAATATGGTTGTTACCGCAGCCGGGATGTTGGGAACGGTATTCAGCGTGGTGGGCGGCGCCATCATGACGGTGCTGGGTGCCCTTAGCTGGCCGGTGATTGCCCTTGGCGCGGCGATTGCTGCCGGCGCCTTACTGATTTTTAAATACTGGGAGCCCATCAGCGCCTTCTTTGGTGGGGTGATGGAAGGGCTTTCGACGGCTTTCGCACCGCTGGGTGCGCTGTTCTCACCGGTGATGGCGGTATTTGACTCTATCTCGGAGAAGCTGGGCGGTATCTGGCAATGGTTCACCGACTTGATTACGCCGATCAAGGCGACGCAGGAAACGCTGGATGGCTGTAAAAACGCTGGCGTGATTTTTGGTCAGGCGCTGGGCGATGCGTTAATGGCACCGCTCGATCTCTTTAATAGCCTGAGCGGCAAGGCCAGCTGGCTGCTGGAGAAGCTCGGTATTATCAAAAACGAGTCGGGCGATCTCGACGCCGCTGCGGCAAAAGCAGAAGCGGCATCCTCACCGGCGGGCAGCGCTTATATTCCGGGCGCGGGGATCTCTGGCGGCGGCCTGGGGTATCAGCCGACCATCGCTACTGGAGGACGCTCTTACGTCGATCAGAGTAAAAGCGAATATAACATCACGCTGCAGGGGGGCGCGGCCTCCGGAACGGATCTGACGCGTCAAATCCGGGAGACGATAGATAATATTGAACAGGATAAAGCGAGACGGCAGCAATCCAGCTTTATGTATAGTTGAGGAGAGAGAAAATGTTAATGGTGCTGGGTCTGTTTGTCTTTGAACGACGAACCTTACCGTATCAGTCAATGATATTCACAAAAGACTACCGCTGGGCATCCAGCGCTCGCATCGGGAAACCCAAAGCCTGGCAGTACCTTGGCGAAGGTGAGACATCCTTTAGCCTCTCCGGCTTACTTTACCCGGAACTCACGGGAGGGCGGCTTTCCCTCAAGGCGATTGAGCTGATGGCAAATGAGGGGCGGGCATGGCCGTTGATAGACGGTACCGGCATCATTCACGGCATGTTTATCATTGAGAAAGTCACGCACACGCATTCGGATTTTTACAGTGACGGTACCGCTCGAAAAATTGAGTTTACCCTGTCGCTAAAACGCGTGGACGAATCGCTGATGACGACGTTTGGCGACCTGCGAACGCAGGCCTCAGAACTGGTGGAAAGCGCACGGAATAGCATTGGAGGGCTGGTGGGATGATCACCGAAATGAATATCCGGGCGGGTGGAAAAATCGCCCCTGATTTTATGCTTAAGCTTGACGATCGTGATATCACGCAAAATTTCAGCCATCGTCTTATCAGCCTGACCATGACCGACAAACGGGGGCTGGAAGCCGATCAGCTGGATATTCTGCTGGATGATTCCGACGGGCTGCTGGACTTGCCTGCCCGGGGGGCAAGGCTGTCCTTATGGCTGGGATGGGAGGGAACCCCGCTCGAGGAGAAAGGGGACTTTACGATTGATGCGATTCATTTCCGGGGCGCGCCGGACACGCTGACCATCCAGGGATTCAGCGCAGATTTTCGTGGAAAGCTAAACGTGCGGCGCGAACAGTCGTGGCATGACACGACGATTGGCGCGATAGTCGATACCATCGCTCAGCGTAACCAGTTGACCGCCAGCGTCGCGTCGGGGCTTGCATCCATCGCCATCTCTCATATTGACCAGTCTCAGGAGACAGACGCGGCCTTCCTCTCCCGCCTTGCTGAACGTAATGGAGCATTTGTTTCAATCAAAGCCGGGAAGATTATCTTTATGAAAGCGGGCCAGGCCGTGACGGCCAGCGGCACTCCGCTTTCCTTAATGATGATTGAACGTGGGGATGGCGATAAGCACCTTTTTTCCATAACTGACCGTGAAAATTATTCCGGCGTAACGGCCAAATGGCTGCAAACGCGTGACCCCAAACAACAAAATCCTCAATTGAGTATTAATCGTCAGTCCGGAGGGCAGCAGACAGAAGCACTGCAGCACCCGGATGCCGCCGCACCGGTAGCGGGAGCAGCAGGCAAGGAGCAGAAACCGCAAGAGAGGCTGGTGGGATCGGCGGAGAACGTATTTGAGCTCACCACGGTTTATGCCTCTGAAGAGCAGGCGCTCAGGGCCGCAGAGGCTAAGTGGCGCGCGCTTCAGCGGGGAACCGTAGAGTTTTCCATCCAGCTTGCCCTGGGACGCGCCGATCTGTTCCCCGAAACGCCGGTGCTGGTAAACGGTTTTAAACGCGTCATTGACGAGCAGGCGTGGATCATCAGCGAGGTGATGCATACCCTCAACGATAGCGGATTTACCACGCAGCTTAAGCTTGAGCTGAACGTCAGCGACGAAAAATTTACTGTTGATAGTGAGTAATGTAGTTGCTATTGGTTTTATTTTGGGTATTATTTATTCACAAAATGTGAACCAAGTGGAGGGGTACATGTTTCATTGTCCTAAGTGCAAGCACTCTGCGCATGCGCGTACCAGTCGCTATCTAAGTGAAAATACCAAAGAGCGCTATCACCAGTGCACCAATGTGGACTGCAGCTGTACGTTCGTGACGATGGAGTCCGTGGAGCGCCTGATTGCCACTCCCGGTGCGTCTGAGCGAGTCCGAACGGCTTCGCTGAACCACGGTTAGCGGCTGCGTTACCGGTTCTTAAAAACCAATAAAAAAGCCACTCGGTCGAGTGGCTTAATCATATGATTCTAAAGCTAAAATTTGGTGGCCCCTGCTGGACTTGAACCAGCGACCAAGCGATTATGAGTCGCCTGCTCTAACCACTGAGCTAAGGGGCCGTGGCGGTGAATTATAAAGTAACTCCCCGCAGCAATCCAGCCATTCACACCTGCCTGCTGTTTTTATAAACAACGCATAATCAATCCTTTATACTTCCCTGACGATGTATCGAGCGGGAGTAAAGATGATCAACGATATTCTGGCCCCTGGCCTGCGGGTGGTGTTCTGCGGAATCAACCCGGGTAAGTCCTCGGCGCACACCGGTTTTCACTTTGCCCATCCGGGTAATCGCTTCTGGAAGGTGATCTACCAGGCCGGGTTTACCGACAGGCTACTTAAGCCCGAAGAGGAACAGCATCTGCTGGACACGCGCTGCGGGATCACCATGCTGGTCGAGCGGCCTACGGTACAGGCGAGCGAGGTCAACCTGCATGAGCTGCGCAGCGGCGGGCGGGAGCTGATCAAGAAGATAGAGGATTATCAGCCGGCCGCGCTGGCGATCCTCGGCAAGCAGGCCTACGAGCAGGCGTTTAGCCAGCGCGGAACGCAGTGGGGCAAGCAGAGCATCATGATTGGCGTTACGCAGGTGTGGGTGCTGCCGAACCCGAGCGGGCTCAACAGGGCGACGCTGGATAAGCTGGTTGAGGCGTATCGGGAGCTGGATGAGGCGCTTATGGTGCGGGGGCTGTAATCCTCTGCGGCCTGATGCCCTCACCCTGACCCTCTCCCACAGGGAGAGGGAATAAACAAAAAAAAAGCTCCCGATTGGGAGCTTTTTCACTGTCAGGACCGATTAATCGTCCAGGAAGCTACGCAGCACTTCAGAGCGGCTTGGATGACGCAGCTTGCGCAGCGCCTTCGCTTCGATCTGACGGATACGTTCGCGGGTAACGTCGAACTGTTTACCCACTTCTTCCAGCGTGTGGTCGGTGTTCATATCAATACCGAAACGCATGCGCAGGACTTTTGCTTCACGGGCGGTCAGGCCAGCCAGAACGTCGTGCGTCGCAGCGCGCAGGCTCTCAGTGGTGGCAGAGTCCAGCGGCAGCTCGAGGGTGGTATCCTCGATGAAATCACCCAGATGCGAATCTTCATCATCACCGATTGGTGTTTCCATGGAGATTGGCTCTTTGGCGATCTTCAGCACTTTACGGATCTTGTCTTCCGGCATCAGCATGCGCTCGGCCAGCTCTTCCGGCGTCGGCTCGCGGCCCATCTCCTGCAGCATCTGGCGGGAGATACGGTTGAGCTTGTTGATGGTCTCAATCATATGCACCGGAATACGGATGGTGCGCGCCTGATCCGCGATAGAGCGGGTGATAGCCTGACGGATCCACCAGGTTGCGTAGGTGGAGAACTTGTAACCACGACGGTATTCAAACTTATCTACCGCTTTCATCAGACCGATGTTGCCTTCCTGAATCAGATCCAGGAACTGCAGACCACGGTTGGTGTATTTCTTGGCGATAGAGATAACCAGACGCAAGTTCGCTTCAACCATCTCTTTCTTCGCACGGCGGGCTTTCGCTTCACCGATGGACATACGACGGTTGATGTCTTTAACCTGCTCGATGGTCAGGCCGGTCTCTTCTTCAATCTGATGCAGTTTCTGCAGGCCGCGATGCACATCGTCCTTCACGTCGTGCAGTTTTTCAGACCACGGCTTGTTCATCGCGATAGCCGCGTTGAACCAGGTTTCGCTGGTTTCGTTGCCGGTGAAGAGGGTGATGAAGTTCTTCTTCGGCATTTTGCACTGCTCAACGCACAGCTTCATGATGATGCGTTCCTGGGTACGTACGCGATCCATCATCACGCGCATGCTGTTTACCAGGTAGTCGAACTGTTTTGGCACCAGGCGGAACTGTTTGAATACTTCAGACAGCTTCAGGATCTCTTCCTGTGCGGCGGCATGGCTGCGGCCTTTCGCTTTGATGGTGTCACGCGTCACTTCGTACTGGGTACGCAGCTCGGCAAACTTCTCACGCGCCAGCTCCGGGTCGATGCTGTTGTCATCGTCCGCGGTGTCGTCGTCGCTCTCTTCCTCATCTTCGTCTTCGTCATCATCCATCTCTTCCTGAGACAGTTCAGAACCGACGTGAGTGGCGGTAGGCGCCATATCTTCTTCGGCGTTCGGGTCGACAAAACCGGTGATCAGGTCAGACAGGCGCGCTTCTTCCGCTTCAACGCGATCGTACTGCTCCAGCAGATAGGTGATCGCTTCCGGGTACTCGGCGACAGAGCACTGAACCTGGTTGATCCCGTCTTCGATGCGTTTTGCGATGTCAATTTCGCCTTCGCGGGTCAACAGTTCAACGGTACCCATTTCGCGCATGTACATGCGGACCGGGTCAGTGGTACGCCCGATTTCAGATTCCACGCTGGACAGTACCTGTGCAGCAGCTTCTTCCGCATCTTCGTCAGTGTTGTTGGAGGTTTCAGCCAGCAACAGATCATCGGCATCCGGTGCTTCTTCCATCACCTGAATGCCCATGTCATTGATCATTTGGATGATATCTTCGATTTGATCTGAATCGACGATATCTTCCGGCAGATGGTCATTGACCTCGGCATAGGTCAGATAGCCTTGCTCCTTACCACGTTGGACAAGAAGTTTCAGCTGTGACTGCGGGTTTTGCTCCATAAGACGGTATCCACACTTAATTCGTTTGATTGGTGTCGGCGATGGGGCTGCCAACCTTTAAAGCGAGGGCGTACTTATATTTTTGCCGCTGCCTCTCAGTGCGGCTGCCGGGGGCTTCCCGATCGATATTCGGCACTTAAGCCGTTAAATTTTTTATTTCTTCGCCAGTTCCTGGTTAATCATCCAGAGCTCCCGGCGTTCTTCGCTGCTTAAACCGTGTGTGCGCTCGCGAGCTATCAACTCTTCCTGGCGCAGCTCAAGCATCGAATCAAACATATGGTTGAGTGAGTCGGTGAACGTTTTTTCTGCAATGTCCTTATCTGCTATATCGTCCCACATCGACAATTTTTCAAGGGTAGCGGCCTCTTTTGTGCCGCGATAATGCTCTAAAAGTTGTCCGGTGGTCAGACCTGGCTGAGACAAACACGTGTTGACCAGTTCTGAAAATAAGCCAAGCCCGGGCAATTTTTCGTGGTTTAAACCCGCCAGCGACGGCACCTGCGGTGCGAGCTCGGGGTTTTGGACCAGCAACCCTATCAGTATACGCATGGTTGTGCGTTTTAGCTGAGGCGCGGGGCGAACCGCACCGTTTTCAGCCTGTTTTGGCATTAAACGTTCAAGCTGGCTGTCATCCAGAATGCCGAGCTTGTTGCCTAACTCCTGACGCAGATAGATGCGCAGCGTTTCGCCGGGCACCTGGCTGATTAACGGCAGCGCCAGCGTACTGAGCTGCGCGCGCCCGTCAGGGGTACTCAAATCGACCTGCGGCATCAGGCTGTTAAACAAAAACGTGGAGAGCGGCTGAGCCTGCTCCATCCGCGCTTCAAACGCCGCTTTGCCCTCTTTACGCACCAGCGTATCCGGGTCTTCGCCGTCGGGCAGAAACATAAAGCGTAGCTGACGCCCGTCGGTCATATACGGCAGCGCGGTTTCCAGCGCGCGCCAGGCGGCGTCGCGTCCTGCGCGATCACCGTCGTAACAGCAGATGACGTTGTTGGTCACCCGGAACAGCAGTTGAATATGATCGGCGGTGGTGGACGTCCCTAACGACGCAACCGCGTAGTTGATGTCGTACTGCGCCAGGGCCACGACGTCCATATAGCCTTCGACGACCAGAAGACGCGGAGGTTCCGCATTATTCTGCTGCGCCTCATAAAGACCGTACAGCTGGCGGCCCTTATGGAAAATATCGGTTTCCGGGGAGTTGAGGTATTTCGGCAGGGCATCACCCAGCACGCGACCACCAAAACCAATTACCCGGCCACGCTTGTCGCGGATCGGGAACATTACCCGTTCGCGGAAGCGGTCGTAGCTTCGTCCCTGGTCGTTGGTGACCAGCATGCCTGCATCGATGAGAGACTTACGATCTTCGCTATTGCCGCCAAAACGCTTTAACACGTTGTCCCAGCCGGGCGGGGCGTAACCAATAGCGAAACGCGCAATGACATCGTCGCTCAGTCCGCGCTTATTCAGATACTGACGCGCAGGCTCAGCCGCAGATTGCTTAAGAGACTGTTGGTAAAACGAATTCAGGCCATCCATCAGTTGATACAGCGTTTGCCGTTGATGGCGCTCGATCTGACTTGGCCCACTGCCTGCTTCATACGGCACTTCAAGGTTATGCATCGCCGCCAGCTCTTCGACGGTTTCAACGAACTCGAGCTTGTCGTAATTCATCAAAAAATCGACGGCATTACCGTGTGCGCCACAGCCGAAGCAATGGTAGAACTGCTTTTCACCGTTTACGGTGAAGGAGGGGGTTTTTTCATTATGGAACGGACAGCACGCATGGTAGTTCTTGCCCTGCTTTTTTAGCTTTACCCGCGCGTCGATGAGATCGACGATGTCGGTTCTGGCAAGCAGGTCATTGATGAAAACGCGTGGGATTCTTCCGGCCATATGCCCCAAAATTTTAAGCGACTTATAAACGAAAACAAGCCGCGCATTCCTTCCGGAAGCACGGCCTTACGACTATTACTCTGTCTGTCAATTGAGGGCTGAGGCCCTCAACCAATTAGTACAGACGAGTACGGCGTGCGTTTTCGCGAGCCAGTTTCTTCGCGTGACGTTTCACAGCGGAAGCTTTAGCGCGCTTACGTTCGGTCGTTGGTTTTTCATAAAACTCACGACGACGAACTTCAGCCAGAACACCTGCTTTCTCGCATGAACGTTTGAAGCGACGCAGTGCTACGTCGAACGGCTCGTTTTCACGTACTTTAATTACCGGCATGTAACTCTCACCTTTAATAAATTCGGTTTGCCGCTGGCATCAACGCCAGCTTATTTCAAAATGGTGCGGAATTTTACTGCAAATGCTGCTGCTTTGTAAAGCACCGATGCGATTTTGAAAGGGACTTTAATAAGGGTGAGGAGTATACACGAGCCTTCTTCCTGGGGCGAACAAAGTTTTACATCAACCCGCCCAGGCTCTACACTGCGCGGTATTGAAACGAGGTAAAACAAGTCATGCGTGTACTGGGTATTGAAACATCCTGCGATGAAACCGGCATCGCCATTTACGACGACGAAAAAGGGCTTCTGGCCAACCAGCTGTATAGTCAGGTGAAATTGCACGCTGACTACGGCGGCGTCGTACCTGAACTGGCCTCTCGTGACCACGTGCGTAAAACGGTTCCCCTGATTCAGGCGGCGCTGAAAGAGGCCGGGTTGAGTTCAAACGATATCGACGCCGTGGCGTATACCGCGGGCCCGGGCCTGGTCGGCGCGCTGCTGGTTGGCGCAACGGTTGGCCGTTCGCTGGCGTTTGCGTGGGATGTGCCGGCGATCCCGGTTCACCATATGGAAGGGCACCTTCTGGCACCGATGCTGGAAGAGAATCCGCCTGAATTCCCGTTTGTGGCGCTGCTGGTCTCCGGCGGCCATACGCAGCTGATTAGCGTAACGGGCATTGGCAAGTATGAGCTGCTGGGCGAGTCGATCGACGATGCCGCCGGTGAAGCCTTCGACAAAACCGCCAAGCTGCTGGGTCTGGATTATCCTGGCGGCCCGATGCTGTCGAAAATGGCGTCGCAGGGAACGGAAGGGCGCTTTGTCTTCCCGCGTCCGATGACCGACCGTCCAGGGCTGGATTTCAGCTTCTCCGGGCTGAAAACCTTCGCGGCGAATACGATTCGCAATAACGATGACAGCGAACAGACCCGCGCCGATATTGCCCGTGCGTTCGAAGATGCGGTGGTGGACACCCTGATGATCAAGTGCAAGCGCGCGCTGGATCAGACCGGCTTTAAGCGTCTGGTGATGGCCGGCGGCGTCAGCGCCAACCGCACGCTGCGCGCGAAGCTCGCCGAGATGATGCAAAAGCGTCGCGGGGAAGTGTTCTATGCCCGTCCGGAATTTTGTACCGACAACGGCGCGATGATCGCTTACGCCGGAATGGTGCGCCTGAACGCGGGCGCTACGTCCGACCTGAGCGTGTCCGTGCGTCCGCGCTGGCCGCTGGCGGAACTGCCGGAGGCGTAATCCCTCACCCTAACCCTCTCCCAAAGGGAGAGGGGATCGTTTGATTACACCCGCAGCATCCCTTTCTCTTCCAGAAACGCAATAATTGTCGCTAACCCGTCACCCGCCTTCAGGTTGGTAAACGTCCACGGACGATCGCCGCGCATGCGGTTAGTGTCGCGCTCCATCACCTCCAGCGACGCACCGACGTACGGCGCGAGGTCGGTTTTATTGATCACCAGAAAATCGGATTTGGTGATCCCCGGCCCGCCCTTGCGCGGAATTTTTTCCCCTTCGGCCACGTCGATCACGTAGATGGTCAGATCCGCCAGCTCCGGGCTAAACGTCGCGCTCAGGTTATCGCCGCCGCTTTCAACGAAGATCAGATCCAGATTGCCGAACTTCTCGCTTAGCGCCTCTACCGCCGCCAGGTTCATCGAGGCATCTTCACGAATGGCGGTATGCGGGCAGCCTCCCGTCTCTACGCCCACGATGCGCTCCGGCTCCAGCGCGCCTGCCTCGGTCAGGATGCGCTGATCCTCTTTGGTGTAGATATCGTTGGTCACCACCGCAAGATGGTAGGTATCGCGCATCGCCTTGCAGAGCGCTTCCAGCAGCGCGGTTTTGCCCGACCCTACCGGGCCGCCCACGCCCACGCGCAGGGGATGTTTGTAATCAGCCATGTTGACTCCTCAGGAACGGAATAGTCGTGAATATTGGGTTTCGTGGCGCGCGGAGGCGATGGCGGACAGCGGCGTTGCTGCCCCCAGCGCGTCGTCGCAACGCAAAAATGCCTGTTCAAGTCCGGCGGCGTAATGGTCGCTCAGGTCGATAATCAGCTGCTGCGCGGCCTGTTGCCCAAACGGCACCAGCTTGACGCCCGCCATGACCGCGCTTTCCATCCAGCTATAGCCGAGGCTGAGCGCCAGCTCGCGCGCGCTAATGCCCCAGCGCACGCCGAGCCAGGCCATGCCGCAGAGCTGGCTTTGCATAAACAGCGGCAGCCATTCGGGCGGACAGTCAGGTTCCCAGCTCTTAATCAGCCGCGTAAACGCCGCCCCACGGTTGCGCTCCTCTTCGCGCAGCTCGCGCGTTTCCCGGCAGGCGAGAAGGTATGCCGTCCAGCGTTTTACATAGGTAAGATCGCGTTGCTCACAGGCCTGATAAAGACGGATAAACAGCGGCAGGTCGACGCAGAAAAAGCTCTGCTCCATCTGGTGGATTTGCCAGCGTTTGAACGCGTCGGCGTCGGTGACCCAGCCTGCCTCAACGGCCCACTCCAGCCCCTGCGACCAGGTAAACGACCCGACCGGCAGGCTGCTGCTGGAGAGCTGCATCAGGCGCAGCCTCTGGCGGGCGTGCTCCATCAGCTCATCAGCGCCAGCAGGGCGGAGACAATCAGCCCGCCGCCGAAGGTTTTACGCAGGCCGTCGTGACGGCGCAGCAGCAGCCCCGCGGCAAAGCTGGCGCACAGCACCGTGGCGCTGGCGAGCATAAAGCCGCTGGTGAAGAGCCAGAAGCTGTGGCCGGACATCTCCACGCCGTGCGCCCAGCCGTGGAACATCGCCAGGGCAGGCACCGCCAGCAGCAGGCGGTTTTCAGTTTTAAACATCATCACGCCGGATACCGCCAGCGAGGCGATAATCAGCATCTCCATGCCGCTGAAGCCGCCGAGCAGGCTGCCCGCAATGGCGCCGACAAGCATCATCCCGAGGGTGGCAAACGGCAGCAGGAGTTTGCGGCCGCTCAGCGCCGAGAGCACGCCCGCACCGGTGAGCATCAGCAGGTGATCGAGCCCGGTCAGCGGGTGGAGAAAACCGGCCTGAAAGCTGTCGGTGCCGTGGCCGGGATGCGCGAGCGCGGGAACGGAAAAAGCCAGCAGTAACAGCGGTAAATACTTGCGCATGATGGATCCTTAATGTGAATGAGCGTGAGAATGGCTGTGGCTGTGGGCATCGCTGGTGTAAGCGCCCGCTTCCGGTTCAAACGGCAGGCTGGCGTAGGCCACTTCCAGCCCGAACTGGCGCAGCATGTCGTCGAGAACGTGGTCGTGGTGATAGCGCAGCTCGCCGGGCATGATTTGCAGCGGTACGTGGCGGTTGCCCAGGTGGTAGCAGGCGCGGGCGAGCAGGAACGGATTGGCGCAGCGCACCACGGAAACTGACTCCGGGGCGGCGATCACTTCGATGACCTCGCTGCCGTCGTCGGTAGTCAGCAGGTCGCCCCCGCGCAGCAGCAGGCCGCGCGGCAGCATCAGCCCGGCTTCGCGGCCGTCGTTCAGCGATACGCGGGCGCGGCTTTTCACCCGCACGTCAATCGGCAGCGTGACGCTGGCGGTAATCGGATGCGCATGGTCCAGGCGTTGGGTTAAATAGATCATCATCACTCCTCAAAACAGGAAATAGCGTTGCGCCATCGGCAGAACGTCAGCCGGTTCGCTGGTTATCAGTTCACCGTCGACGCGCACCTCGTAGGTTTGTGAGTCGACGGTGATATTTGGCTGCAGGCCGTTGTGGATCATGTCCGCCTTTTTCACCGTTCGGCAGCCTTTCACCACCGCGGTGGCGCTCTGCAGGTTGAGCTGCTGCGGGATGCCGTTCGCACTGGCGGCCTGCGAGATAAACGTCAGCCGGGTGGCGTGGCGCGCGGCGCCCAGCGCGCCAAACATCGGGCGGTAATGCACCGGCTGCGGCGTGGGGATCGAGGCGTTGATATCGCCCATTGGCGCACAGGCGATCATCCCGCCCTTGACGATGGTGGCGGGTTTGACGCCAAAGAACGCAGGAGACCAGACCACCAGATCCGCCAGCTTGCCCGCCTCAATCGAACCGACTTCGTGGGCGATGCCGTGGGTGAGCGCCGGGTTAATGGTGTATTTGGCGACATAGCGCTTCACGCGGAAGTTATCGTTATCGCCGGTCTCTTCCGGCAGCGCGCCGCGCTGGACCTTCATGCGGTGCGCCACCTGCCAGGTGCGGATAATGACTTCCCCGACGCGGCCCATGGCCTGCGAATCTGACGAGGTGAGCGAGAACGCGCCGATGTCGTGCAGCACGTCTTCCGCGGCGATGGTTTCACGACGAATGCGGGATTCGGCAAACGCCACGTCCTCGGCGATATCCGGATCGAGGTGATGGCAAACCATCAGCATGTCGAGATGCTCGTCGATGGTGTTCACCGTGTAGGGCAAGGTCGGATTGGTAGAAGAGGGCAGAATATTCGGGTGCGCGCAGGCGGTGATGATATCCGGCGCGTGGCCGCCGCCCGCGCCTTCGGTGTGGAAGGTGTGGATGGTGCGCCCTGCGATAGCCGCCAGCGTGTCTTCGACAAAACCGGACTCGTTCAGCGTGTCGCTGTGCAGCGCCACCTGAATATCCATTTCTTCCGCGACTTCCAGCGAGCAGTTGATCGCCGCAGGCGTCGCGCCCCAGTCTTCGTGGATCTTCAGCCCGATCGCGCCGGCGGCAATCTGCTCGCACAGGGCGTCCGGGTTGGAGCCGTTACCCTTGCCGAGCAGGCCGATATTCACCGGCAGCGTATCGGCAGCCTGCAGCATGCGGGCGATATACCACGGCCCCGGCGTGCAGGTGGTGGCGTTGGTGCCCGCCGCCGGTCCGGTGCCGCCGCCGATCATGGTGGTGACGCCGGAGACCAGCGCCTCTTCCGCCTGCTGCGGGCAGATCCAGTGGATGTGGGTGTCGATCCCGCCAGCGGTGACGATCTTCCCCTCGGCGGCAATCACTTCCGTTGCCGCGCCAATCGGGATCGTCACGCCGGGCTGAATGTCCGGGTTGCCGGCTTTGCCAACGGCGAAGATCCGCCCGTTCTTGACGCCGATATCGGCTTTTACGATCCCCCAGTGATCGACGATCAGCGCGTTGGTGAGAACCAGATCCACGCAACCCTCAGCGGTCATCTGCCCCTGGCCCATACCGTCGCGGATCACCTTTCCGCCGCCGAATTTGACCTCTTCGCCGTAGACCGTGAGATCGTCTTCCACTTCGATCCACAGCTCGCTGTCGGCTAGCCGCACTTTATCTCCGGTGGTGGGGCCGAACATATCGGCATACGCCTGGCGTGAAATATTAGCCATGTTTCACCTCGCCCATTACCTCACCGCGAAAACCGAAAATGCGCTGCGCCCCCGTGACCTGAACCAGCGTCACTTCCCGCTTCTGGCCGGGCTCGAAGCGCACGGCGGTGCCCGCCGGGATGTTCAGTCGGAAGCCTTTGGTGGCTTCCCGATCGAACTTCAGCGCCGGGTTGACCTCGTAAAAGTGATAGTGCGATCCGACCTGGATCGGCCTGTCGCCGTGATTTTCGACAACCACGCTTTGGGTTTCACGCCCGACGTTGAGGGCAATCGTTCCGGGCTGGATCTGGTATTCACCTGGGATCATCACGCGCTCCTTAGACGATCGGGTTGTGGACGGTGACGAGCTTCGATCCGTCCGGGAAGGTGGCTTCGACCTGAATATCCGGGATCATCTCCGGGACGCCCTCCATGACCTGGTCGCGCCTCAGGACGTGGCGGCCCGCCTCCATCAGCGAGGCGACGGTTTCGCCATCGCGCGCGCCTTCCATAATGAAGGCGCTGATCAGCGCGACTGATTCCGGGTAATTGAGCTTTACCCCGCGCGCAAGGCGGCGTTCGGCAACCAGCGCGGCGGTGAACAGCAACAGCTTGTCTTTTTCTCTGGGGGTCAGTTCCATAACGTTTCTCTTATGTCTGCCAGATACGCGGCGAACAGGCGTTTTTGGTGGTGAGAAGCGGGCGAAGCGACTGCCAGATGTCGCGCATCACCCGCTGGCAAATCAGGTTGTCGTCGGAGATAAAACGCACCGACAGCAGATCGTCAGTGAGCGTTGCACCCGCATAATTTTCCAGCGGCGCGAGCCGTTCGCGAACCGTGTCGAGATGTTCTTCTTTGGCCGGATAGAACAGCAGCGTGCCGAGCCACGGACGTCCGGCGACGGGCGTGAGATCGCCGTCGCTAAGATGCTGACGCTCAATCAGGCGCGGCTCGTCATCTACCCACACCTCCAGGCGGCTCTCCAGCGTGCCGTGGCTGAATGTCTCACCGATCACCGGGCGCCCCAGGCAGTACAGCTCCCACGCCAGCAGCGTGCTGGAGGCCTTCAGGTGAAAAACGGAGCGCAGCGCGGCATTCGCGCCGGGGAAGATAATGGTGTCCTGCGGCAGCCACTCCAGCGTGGAATTTTCATCGAGATAAAAATGCTGGCTCAGACGAGCCTGCGGGCCGCTGCTGCGATAGAACTTGCTGGCGCCGGGCATGGTGATAAGCACATGGCTTTTGGCGTCCATCCGAACGGAAATGTCCAGCGTATCGCCGCCCACAATCCCGCCGGGCGGGTGCAGCAGGTAAAGGTGGCAGGTTTCCCCTTCGGGATAAAACGGACGCTGAACGGTAAGCGGCCCGACGTGGTGGGCGGAGTGCAGGAGGGTTTTCTCAGGGGTGTGACAAAACTGCAGGGCAAGCGATGCCTGCCAGCCTTTATACGTATTATCAGTGACCTGAGCTGCTAACATGCTGCATCCATTTCCACACCATCGGGATACGTTTCAGTATGCCCTGGCGGAAATGAAGCCTGTCATATGAGTCGCTTATGGATGGCCAGGCAGGAGAAATAAAAAAGCACGGCCGGGGCCGTGCTCTGTATAAGCAATGACGAGGCTATTTCAGGTGTTCATGCAACGCTGCACCTGCCTGCTCAAGGGCAACTTTAACCGTTGGCTCCTGGCTCAGCGGGTTAAGCAGGCCGTAGTCGTGGATCATGCCGTTATAGCGCGTGACAGTCACCGGGACGCCAGCCGCATCCAGTTTACGCCCGAATGCTTCACCTTCATCCCGCAGAACGTCCAGCTCAGCCGTCTGGATCAGCGTCTCGGGGAAGCCTTTCAACTGCGCGGTGCTGGCGCGAAGCGGAGAGGCAAGGATATTGTTGCGATCGGCAGCGCTGGTGGTGTAGTTATCCCAGAACCATTTCATCATGTTTTTCGACAGGAAATAGCCATTTTCGAACTGGTTATACGAGGCAGTATCAAAGTTCGCATCGGTAACCGGCCAGAGCATGACGTTGTAGCGAATCTTTGGCCCATTGAACTGTTTGGCCTGCAGCGCCACCGAAGCCACCATATTGCCGCCGACGCTGTTACCCACCAGACCCAGACGGCTACCGTCAACGCCAATTTCCTGACCGTGCTCGGCGACCCATTTTGTCGCTTCATAGGCCTGATTAATTGCCACCGGGAAATGGGCCTCAGGTGACGGGGTGTAATCGACGTAAACCGCAGCGGCACCCGAAGCGCGAACGAGGTCGCGGATTAAACGTTCGTGGGTAGGGAAGTCACCCAGCACCCAGCCGCCGCCGTGAAAGAACATAAAGGCGGGGAGCGTGCCGCTGGCGTTTTCAGGTTTCACTATTTTCAGTTTTATCGTCTGGCCATTTACCTGGATCGTTTTTTCAGAAACCTGAGCGGGCGGCAGTTTTGCGCCTTGCTGCGCGCCAATCAGTACCTGGCGGGCCTCCTGCGGGGTCATCTGTTCCATTGGCTTACCCTTGCCGGAATTCAAAACATTAAGAAACGCCTGTACGCCTGCGGTCGGGGTAGGGGTATTGGCGGTTTGAGCGGATGCCGCGGCTGACGCGAAGACGGAAGAAATCAGGATGGCGGTTAGTGTTTTCATGGTAGTGCCTCTTTAAGCGTATTTGATCGGATGAGATAACTAGATAGTGCGCTACTTAGTTGTTGGTATAATACTTGCGCGCAAGATACTTTTAGTCAAACATTATTTATAATTTTTTTAGGCAACCGATTCGGAGTTGATAGAAAAATGAAAGAAAACAAAACGCTAGACGATTTACTTTGCTTCTCGCTGTACTCGGTCACCAATGCGTTCGTTCGCCAGTATCGCCCCTTACTGCAAGAGATGGATCTGACCTATCCGCAATTCGTTGTTTTGATGGCGCTTTATGAGAAAGACAACATTCCACTTCGCGATCTCAGCGATAAGACGTTTTTTGATTCGGGCACATTGACCCCGCTTGTACAAAAGCTTGAGGCAAAAGGATTCCTCAACCGTATCGCGGTTGTGGGTGATGAAAGGATGAAAAATGTTGTACTGACCGACAAGGCCAAAGACCTGAAGAAACGGGTGATGGCATTGCCGGATCAGATGCGCTGCAGCATGCGGATGAATGACGATGAGCTTGAGACGCTAAAAAAACTCTCCCGAACGCTGCTCGACGATTTGTAATAACCCTTCGGTGGGTTGAACCCACCGAAGTAATGTGTCGTTACCGATAGTCCTCCGCATCCACATCATACCCCGACGGCTCCCAGCGTATTGCCAGCAGCGACGCCAGGCCGATAAACGGCGCCAGCGCAATCACCCAGAACACGGCGGTATCGAGCGAGGCGACCAGCAGCGGGAACAGAAACAGCGACAGCGTGGAACTGCTGCGCATCAGCGTCTGGTTGAGGCCCACGCCCACGCCGCGCAGGGAGGTCGGGTAGCTCAGAGAGGCGAACGTCATGGTATGCGCGCCCGGGCCAAAGCCCTGGCCGAACAGGAAAAGCGCCAGCATGGCTACGGCAAGCACGCCTTCAGAGGCACCTTCCGGTCGGCCAATCAGCGCCAGGCCAAGCAATGCGACAAGCTGGCAGGCATAACCCGCCAGCGACATTCGCCAGGCGCCGAAGCGCGGCACGTAGCGTACAGCCAGCAGCCCGCCGACGAAGGCAAACAGCAGGTTAAGCGCCAGAGAAATGAGAATGGTGGTGAGCATCGACTGGACAAAGAAGCTGGAGATGATCACCGGCAGACCAAACGCCACGGCGTTATAGGCGAAGGAAGAGACGACGGACAGCAGCGTGGCGAGCGTCGTGCGGCGCAAATAGATGCCGCGAAACAGGTTCAGATAGTTTGACCATTTCGCTTTATTCACGACAGGGGCTGGCTGGCCGAGCGCGTCCTGCGGCACGTGGGCATTGATGTTATACGACTGGCGTAAAATTGACGCAGCCTCTTTCAGGTTGCCCTGATTCGCCGCCCAGACCGGAGATTCGCTCATATAGCGGCTGCGGATGGCGATAATCACCAGCGCGGGCACCGCGCCAAAGCCCAGGATCAAACGCCACAGCCAGTCGCTGTGGCTCTCCGGCAGCACGGCGTAGAAGAAAAGCACCAGCAGGTAGGAGATGCTGATGGCGGCATACCAGGTGGGGCACCACATCGCGACGCTGGAAGCCTTATTTCCGGGCCCTTTTAGCCTGGCGAACTCGCTTAAAAACGCCATCGCCACGGGAAGGTCGATCCCGACCCCCAGCCCCATCACAAAGCGGGCGCCCGCGAGCACATATTCGTTCGGGGCCAGCGCACAGGCTATCGCTGCCACCACGAAGAACACCATATCAGCCATAAAAACGCGGTAGCGCCCGATTTTATCCGTGAGGTAACCGCCGAGCAGCGCCCCGACAATGGCACCAAAGGTAATCGCCGAGGCCACCATGCCGGTACCGGCGGGCGTCAGGTTAAATTCGCGGGTGATGTCTTTAATGCCGAAAGCCAGCGCGCCCAGATCGTAGGCATCGAGGAAAATGCCGCCCAAAGCGATTCCGACCACGATACGGGCGTTTGTCCGGCCCTGAGAACCGTCATTAACGAGGCGTGATACATCCGAAGCGCTGCGCACCCACTGGATGTCGCCATCAGGGGGAATACCTGTCGTTGAAAGGGGAGTTGTTTCTGTGATTTCAGCCATTTTCTTCTTATGTGGTTGTGTTGTGTCCCTAACAGTTACCACAGGCAGAAGGTGACCAAAATCACATTTGGCTATAAGGCATAACTAACCCTTCGGAGCGTCTTTTTTCTTTCTCTTGAGCTTCGTCCAGATTTTGGTCTCCTGACGACGCCACAGGCGCTGAATATTGTCGTGATGACGCAGCAGGATAAGACAGGAGAGCATCGACACCGGGAAGGTGAACTGGGGTTTGAACCACCAGACGTAGAACGGGGCGATCAGCGCGCTGACGATTGCGCCCAGCGACGAATAGCCGCTCAGAAGAATGGTGAGCAGCCAGGTCCCGGCCATTACGCCGGTGAGATCCCAGCCGATAGGCGCAATGGCGCCAAAGGCGGTCGCAACGCCTTTTCCGCCTTTAAAGCCGAAGAATACGGGCCAGATGTGGCCGACGCAGGCGGCAATAGCAATGAGCCCCAGCCAGAACGGCGTGACGCCCAGCGCATAAGCGCCCCAGACGGGCAGCATCCCTTTCAGAACATCAAAAATCAAAACCGCTACGGCTGCTCCCTTGCCGCCAATTCGTAGTACGTTGGTCGCCCCCGGATTCCCGGAACCATTTTCACGCGGGTCAGGTAACCCGGCAATGCGGCAGACCAGAATGGCGCTGGAGATTGAGCCGCAAAGATAGGCGAGGAGGATCATTCCAGGCGCGATTGCACTCATAACGCTGTTCCGTTTTGAAAATGTATCTGTATTCTCAACATCTGTGGATAATACGCATAATTCGCCGGAAGTGGTATCCGGTTTAGCCAAAAAGCAGGCAGGTCGTGATGGATATTGTATTTATAGAGCAACTTTCGGTAATCACCACAATTGGTGTTTACGACTGGGAACAGACCATCGAGCAGAAACTGGTGTTCGATATCGAAATGGGATGGGATAACCGCAAATCGGCAAAAAGCGATGACGTGAACGACTGTCTGAGCTATGCCGATATCAGTGAAACGGTCATAGCCCACGTTGAAGGGCAGCGTTTTGCGCTGGTCGAACGGGTGGCGGAAGAAGTCGCAGAATTGCTGTTGAAAAAATTCAACTCACCGTGGGTGCGCATCAAGCTGAGCAAGCCGGGAGCGGTGGCGCGCGCCGCCAATGTTGGCGTCATTATTGAGCGTGGCACAAATCTGAAAGGCAAGAATTAACGTCATAATTGCTAAACCATTTTAGGTTATACCGGTCTCAGGACTGTATCTTATCGGTTGTCCATATGGGGCACCGTTTTTTTATATCTTTTTAGGGGTTTATAGATGAGCGATATGCACTCGCTGCTGGTGGCGGCAATACTGGGTGTGGTCGAAGGATTGACGGAGTTTTTGCCGGTCTCCAGTACGGGCCATATGATTATCGTTGGCCATCTGCTGGGCTTTGAAGGCGATACCGCAAAAACGTTTGAAGTGGTGATCCAGCTGGGGTCTATTCTGGCGGTGGTCGTGATGTTCTGGCGTCGCCTGTTTGGCCTGATCGGCATCCATTTTGGACGTCCGCCTCAGCACGAGGGGGCCAGTAAAGGTCGTCTGTCACTGATCCACATTCTGCTCGGGATGATCCCTGCGGTGGTGCTGGGTCTGGTGTTCCACGACGCCATCAAATCGCTGTTTAATCCGATTAACGTGATGTACGCGCTGGTGGTGGGAGGCTTACTGCTGATCGCCGCGGAAGTGCTGAAGCCAAAAACGCCGCGCGCGGAAGGTCTGGACGATATGACGTATCGTCAGGCGTTTATCATTGGTTGCTTCCAGTGTCTGGCGCTGTGGCCGGGCTTCTCGCGTTCAGGCGCTACCATCTCCGGCGGGATGCTGATGGGCGTAAGCCGTTACGCCGCATCAGAGTTCTCGTTCCTGCTGGCGGTGCCGATGATGATGGGCGCCACCGTACTCGACGTCTATAAGAGCTATCACTTCCTGACGGCTGGCGACATTCCGATGTTCGCCGTTGGCTTCATCACCGCCTTTATCGTGGCGCTGATTGCCATCAAAACCTTCCTGCAGCTGATTAAGCGTATCTCGTTTATTCCGTTCGCGATCTATCGCTTTATCGTGGCGGCTGCGGTGTACGTGGTCTTCTTCTGACCGATGGCCCTCAGTCTTTCGGCTGAGGGCAATGCTTTTCCTTCCAGTCCGACACCGCCTGAATTCGCCGCTTCGTGAGCTCTTCGCGAATTTCCGGTCCTTTGAATCCCGCTTCGACAACGTCCTTCGTGGGCACCGCTTTCGCTACGTCCCAGGCTTTACGCAGTAAACGTCCCTGCGGGTAATCGCACGCTTCAAAACCGGTACGACCGCGCACGTCAGCTTCGCTGGTCAGCGCGATTTGCTCCACGCGCTGGGGTTTGCGCCAGGCGTCGATATTATCGAAAAGCTTAACGATGGTAGCCGGCTTCAGGATGGGGAAGGTGTGGATCAGATCGTGGAACTCGGCCACCAGTTTCGCCAGATCGCGGATCTCGTTCGGCACGCGCAGACGCTGGCACAGCCCCTCGACCAGCTTCACCCCTGCAGGGCCGTGCCCGTGGTGGCGAGGCCAGAATTCTTTTGGCGTTAGGCCTTTGCCGAGATCGTGGCACAGGGTGGAAAAGCGCACGTCCACGTCAGGGCTGAGCATGGCGGCCATGCTCAGGGTCATCAGCGTGTGTACGCCGGTATCAATTTCCGGGTGCCATTTTGCCGGGGCAGGTACGCCAAACAGCGCGTCTATTTCCGGGAACAGTACCTTCAGCGCGCCGCAGTCGCGCAGGACCTGGAAAAAGACCTGCGGGTTGCGCGTGGTGAGGGCATTTTCCGTCTCTTTCCAGACGCGCTCTGGGGTCAGGTGTTCAAGCTCGCCCGCCTCGGTCATGGCGGTCATCAGCGCCATTGTCTCATCGGCAATACGGAAGCTGAGATGGGCGTAACGCGCGGCAAAGCGCGCCACGCGGAGCACGCGGAGCGGATCTTCAGAAAACGCCGGGGAAACGTGACGTAAAAGACGGTTGCGCAGATCGTCCTGACCGCCATAGGCGTCTACGATCTGCCCGTCTTCGTCCTGCGCCAGCGCGTTGATGGTGAGATCGCGACGCAGGAGATCTTGCTCCAGCGTGACGTCCGGCGCGGCATAGCAGGTGAAGCCCGTATAGCCCGAGCCCGATTTCCGCTCGGTACGCGCCAGGGCATACTCTTCACGGCTTTTCGGGTGCAGGAACACGGGAAAATCGCGGCCTACCTGCTGGTAGCCCGCGTCGAGCATCTCTTCAGGAGTGGCGCCAACCACCACCCAGTCTTTATCTTTGACCGGCAGACCTAACAACGCATCACGTACCGCACCACCGACCAGATAACTCTTCACGCCCAACTCTCCCGTTTTCTCTTTTCCAGAATGATACGTAAGTCTGGCAGAGAAGACGAATTAGTTCATCCAGCGGTCTTTACGCTTGCGGCTTGGGATTAGATGCGGCAGCACCAGACCCAGTACCAGACCCACGCCCAGCACGCCGCCGCCATACATAAACCACTGCATGATGATGGTGCGCTGTTTGTCGTCGAGCTGCAGATTAGCGGCATTCACCTTCTTCTGCGCGACAATCAGCTCGTTTTTCAGTTTCTGGTTCTCTTCTTTCAGACCGTTAATCACACCGTCGCTTTGCGCCACTTTCTGCTGCATTTCAGCGGTGCGCTGGTTCCAGGTGCCGTCGATGTTGTTCAGCTTGTCGGTCAGAGTCTTCACCTGGTTTTCCAGATCCGGAACGCGCGTGCGCAGGCTTGGCACGGTGCTCAGCTCTTTCAGCGGGATCCAGGAAGTGCGGCCGGTACTGTCGCGAACCTGGCCGTAATTGGTATCCGCGTTGGTCTGTAACAGGGTGACTTCCTCGCCGGCATTCACCGTGCCCACGAGGCGATAATTATCTCCGGGGCCACTGCGTACCCAGGTGTTCAGTTCGTCAGAAACGTAACGCTTCTCTTCAGCGTGCACTGCGGTTGCGGCGCTAAAAGCGAGTAAAGTAAGTCCAATCAGGCGTAATTTAAGCATCATTAGTCGTTATTTTCATAAATAGTGGAACGATAGTAGTGGCAACAGTGTCTCTACGCAAAGCATTCGTCAGCAATCAGAATCATCTGTGTCACGACTCTACAGATTTACACCCGACAAATTGCTCATTGCATGGCAATTTGGCGCAAAATACTATGTACTGACAAACAAATGGCGAGGAAGTTCGCCCTCATTGACGCGTCTGTGACGCACGCAAAAGTACAAGGCTATGGCACAAGAAATCGAATTAAAGTTTATCGTCGAAAAAGACAGCGTTGACGCACTCCGCCAGCATCTGCATACGCTTTCCGGCGAACACCATGCACCGGTACAACTGCTTAATATCTATTACGAAACGCCAGACAACTGGCTGCGTCGCCACGATATGGGGCTGCGCATCCGCGGCGCGAGCGGGCGCTACGAGATGACGATGAAAATTGCCGGCCGCGTGGTCGGCGGTTTACATCAGCGCCCGGAATACAATATCGACATCAGCAAGCCAGAACTTGAGCTGGAACGTTTCCCGGCGGAAGTCTGGCCGGATGGCGAGCTGCCTTCCACGCTGGCGGAACAGGTGCAGCCGCTGTTCAGTACCGATTTCTGGCGCGAGAAATGGCTGGTGACGGAAGGCAAAAGCCGCATCGAAATCGCCCTCGATCTGGGGGACGTGAAGGCGGGTGAGTTCCAGGAACCGATTTGCGAACTCGAGCTTGAGCTGCTGGAAGGGGACGCGAATGACGTGCTGAAGCTGGCGCGCAGGCTGGTGAACCAGTCCGGACTGCGTCAAGGAAGCCTGAGTAAAGCCGCGCGGGGTTACCATCTGGCCGCCGGAAATGCGCCGCGCGTGCTGAAAGAGACGACCATCCTGCACGTTGCGCCGAAAGCCAGCGTTGAACAGGGTCTGGAAGCCGCGCTGGAGCTGGCGCTTTCTCAGTGGCAGTACCATGAAGAGCTGTGGGTGCGAAATGTGAAAAACGCGAAATCCCACGTGCTGGCGGCGATTGCCCTGGTGCGCCATACCCTGACGCTGTTCGGCGGTATTGTTCCTCGCAAAGCGAGCGCTCACTTACGTGACCTGCTGACGCAAACCGAAACGCTGATGCTCTCCGACGTATCGGCGCAAACGGCGATCTACAGCCCGCAAGCCGCGACGGCAAAACTGGCGCTGACCGAGTTCCTGGTGACGCGCGGCTGGCGCGCCTTCCTGGATGCGAAAGCCGAGGCCAAAATCGCGGAAAACTTTAAGCGTTTCGCGGATATTCATCTTTCCCGTCATGCCGCCGAGCTGAAGAGCACCTTTGCGTATCCGCTCGGCGATCAGTATGGCGATCAGCTTCCTCGTCTGTCGCGCAACATCGACAGCATGCTGCTGCTTTCCGGCGCTTATGACGGCGTTAAAACCCAGGCCTGGCTGGAAAACTGGCAGGGGCTGAAGCACGCCATTGAAACCCGCCAGCATATTGAGATTGAGCATTTCCGTAACGAGGCCATTTCGCAGGAGCCGTTCTGGCTGCACAGCGGAAAACGTTAACTCTGGCAAGGAACCCCTATAATGCCGCTTTCTTCACCGTTACAGCAGCAGTGGCAGACCGTTTGCGAACGTCTGCCTGAGTCATTACCGGCGTCATCGTTAAGCGAGCAGGCGAAGAGCGTGCTCGCCTTCAGTGATTTTGTGCAGGAAAGTATCACCGCCAACCCGGACTGGCTGGCAGAGCTTGAGAACGCGCCGCCGCAGGCGGACGAGTGGCGGCATTACGCCGGCTGGCTGCAAACTGCGCTTGAAGACGTTGCGGATGAAGCGACGCTGATGCGCGTCCTGCGCCAGTTCCGCCGTCGGGTGATGGTGCGCATTGCCTGGGCTCAGGCGCTGGAGCTGGTGAGCGAAGAGAGCACGCTGCAGCAGTTAAGCGAGCTGGCGCAAACGCTGATTGTCGCCGCGCGCGACTGGCTCTACGCCGCCTGCTGTAAAGAGTGGGGCACGCCGTGCAGCGAGGAAGGGGTTCCTCAGCCGCTGTTGATTCTGGGTATGGGCAAGCTGGGCGGCTGCGAGCTGAACTTCTCCTCCGACATTGACCTGATTTTTGCCTGGCCCGAGAACGGCTCCACGCGCGGCGGCCGTCGCGAGCTGGACAACGCCCAGTTCTTTACCCGCCTCGGCCAGCGTCTGATTAAGGCGCTGGATCAGCCGACGCAGGACGGTTTTGTTTACCGCGTGGACATGCGCCTGCGCCCGTTTGGCGACAGCGGACCGCTGGTGCTGAGCTTTGCCGCGCTGGAAGATTACTACCAGGAGCAGGGGCGCGACTGGGAGCGCTATGCGATGGTTAAAGCGCGGCTCATGGGCGACAGCGACGACGCTTACGCCAACGAGCTGCGCGCCATGCTGCGCCCGTTCGTATTCCGTCGCTATATCGACTTCAGCGTGATCCAGTCCCTGCGTAATATGAAAGGGATGATCGCCCGTGAGGTGCGCCGTCGCGGGCTGAAAGACAACATCAAGCTCGGCGCGGGCGGCATCCGCGAAATCGAATTTATCGTT
Organism: Enterobacter sp. AG326; assembly: GCF_004362415.1. Classification (NCBI taxonomy): domain Bacteria; kingdom Pseudomonadati; phylum Pseudomonadota; class Gammaproteobacteria; order Enterobacterales; family Enterobacteriaceae; genus Enterobacter; species Enterobacter sp. AG326. The sequence continues at coordinate 244,780 of NZ_SNXG01000003.1, forward strand.
CAGGTCTTCCAGCTTATTCGCGGTGGCCGTGAGCCGTCCCTGCAGTCCCGCTCGCTGCTGCCGACCCTGAGCGCCATCGAGCAGCTGCACCTGCTGCCGGACGGCGACGCGCAAACCCTGCGCGAAGGCTATCTTTTCCTGCGCCGTCTGGAAAACCTGCTGCAAAGTATCAACGACGAACAGACCCAGACCCTGCCGGGCGATGACCTTAACCGGGCGCGTCTGGCCTGGGGCATGCGCGTGGACGACTGGACGGCGTTAACCGAACGGCTGGATGCCCATATGGCAGGCGTACGCCGCATCTTTAACGAGCTGATCGGTGATGACGAAAGCGAATCGCAGGACGATGCGCTTTCCGAGCACTGGCGCGAGCTGTGGCAGGACGCGCTCCAGGAAGATGACACTACGCCGGTGCTGACGCACTTAACCGACGACGCGCGCCATCGCGTGGTGGCGCTGATCGCTGATTTCCGTCTTGAGCTGAACAAACGCGCCATCGGCCCGCGCGGTCGTCAGGTGCTGGATCACCTGATGCCACACCTGCTGAGCGAGGTCTGCTCGCGGGCGGACGCGCCGGTGCCGCTGTCGCGCATGATGCCGCTGTTAAGCGGGATCATCACGCGTACCACCTATCTGGAACTTTTAAGCGAGTTTCCTGGGGCGCTGAAGCACCTGATTACGCTCTGCGCCGCGTCGCCGATGGTGGCCAACAAGCTCGCGCGTTACCCGCTGCTGCTGGATGAGCTGCTCGATCCGAACACGCTGTATCAGCCAACGGCGACGGATGCCTACCGGGACGAGCTGCGTCAGTATCTGCTGCGCGTGCCGGAAGAGGATGAAGAGCAACAGCTGGAGGCGCTGCGCCAGTTTAAGCAGGCGCAGATGCTGCGCGTGGCGGCGGCGGACATCGCCGGAACGCTGCCGGTGATGAAAGTGAGCGATCACTTAACCTGGCTGGCAGAGGCAATCATTGACGCGGTGGTCCATCAGGCGTGGGTGCAGATGGTGGCGCGCTACGGCCAGCCGAAACACCTGGCCGAACGTGAAGGACGCGGATTCGCGGTCGTGGGGTACGGCAAGCTTGGCGGCTGGGAGCTGGGCTATAGCTCCGATCTGGATTTAATCTTCCTGCACGACTGCCCGGTTGACGTAATGACCGACGGCGAGCGTGAAATTGACGGGCGTCAGTTCTACCTGCGCCTGGCGCAGCGCATCATGCACCTGTTCAGCACCCGCACCTCGTCGGGCATTTTGTATGAAGTGGATGCCCGTCTGCGTCCGTCCGGCGCGGCGGGCATGCTGGTGACCTCAACGGAATCCTTCGCCGATTACCAGAAGAATGAAGCCTGGACGTGGGAGCATCAGGCGCTGGTGCGTGCTCGCGTGGTGTACGGCGATCCGCAGCTCAAAACGCAGTTTGACGTCATCCGCAGGGAGGTTATGACCACCTTGCGTGATGGCAGCACGCTGCAAACGGAAGTGCGCGAAATGCGCGAGAAAATGCGCGCGCATCTCGGTAATAAACATCGCGATCGCTTCGATATTAAAGCCGACGAGGGCGGGATTACCGATATTGAGTTCATTACCCAGTATCTGGTGCTGCTGCACGCCCACGACAAGCCGAAGCTGACGCGCTGGTCCGATAACGTGCGCATTCTGGAGCTGCTGGCGCAAAATGACATCATGGACGAGCAGGAGGCGCAGGCTTTAACCCGCGCCTACACGACGCTTCGCGATGAGCTTCATCACCTGGCGCTGCAGGAGGAACCGGGGCACGTGGCGCTGGACAGTTTTGCTCATGAACGTGCTCAGGTAACGGCCAGCTGGCAGAAGTGGCTGGTGGAACCGTGCGTAACAAATCAAGTGTGATATTATCGCGCGCAAATTGTGAATCTTTCTGGAGTCAGGAATGAAAGTAACACTGCCAGAGTTTGAACGTGCTGGGGTAATGGTTGTTGGGGATGTGATGCTGGATCGCTACTGGTATGGGCCTACCAGCCGCATCTCTCCGGAAGCACCGGTACCGGTGGTTAAGGTCGACACCATTGAAGAGCGTCCCGGCGGCGCGGCAAACGTGGCGATGAACATTGCCTCTCTGGGCGCGCAGTCGCGTCTGGTGGGCCTGACCGGCATTGACGATGCGGCGCGCGCGCTGAGCAAGTCGCTGGCGGACGTGAACGTGAAGTGCGACTTCGTCTCTGTTCCGACCCACCCGACCATCACCAAGCTGCGCGTGCTGTCGCGCAACCAGCAGCTGATCCGCCTCGACTTTGAAGAAGGGTTCGAAGGCGTTGATCCCGAGCCGCTGCACGAGCGTATCAACCAGGCGCTGGGCAATATCGGCGCGCTGGTGCTGTCCGACTACGCCAAAGGCGCGCTGGCGAGCGTGAAGACGATGATTCAGCTGGCGCGTAAAGCCAACGTCCCGGTGCTGATCGACCCGAAAGGGACCGATTTTGAGCGCTATCGCGGCGCAACCCTGCTGACGCCAAACCTCTCCGAGTTTGAAGCGGTGGCGGGCAAGTGCAAAACCGAGGAAGAGCTGGTTGAGCGCGGCATGAAGATCATTGCTGATTTCGAGCTGTCTGCTTTGCTCGTCACCCGCTCCGAGCAGGGGATGACGCTGCTGCAGCCGGGCAAAGCGCCGCTGCATATGCCAACCCAGGCGCAGGAAGTGTACGACGTGACCGGTGCCGGTGATACGGTGATCGGCGTGCTGGCGGCGACGCTGGCAGCAGGAAACTCGCTGGAAGAGGCGTGCTACTTCGCCAACGCCGCGGCGGGCGTGGTCGTCGGTAAACTCGGTACCTCAACCGTTTCGCCAATCGAGCTGGAAAACGCGGTGCGCGGTCGTGCGGATACCGGTTTTGGCGTTATGACCGAAGACGAGCTGAAGGTGGCCGTCGCCGCCGCGCGTAAGCGTGGTGAAAAAGTGGTGATGACCAACGGCGTGTTCGACATTCTGCACGCGGGCCACGTTTCGTATCTGGCGAACGCGCGCAAGCTGGGCGATCGCCTGATTGTGGCGGTTAACAGCGATGCATCGACGAAGCGCCTGAAGGGTGAAACGCGCCCGGTGAACCCGCTTGAACAGCGCATGATTGTGCTCGGCGCGCTGGAAGCCGTGGACTGGGTGGTGTCGTTTGAAGAAGATACCCCGCAGCGTCTGATTGCCGGCATTCTGCCGGACCTGCTGGTAAAAGGTGGGGATTACAAGCCGGAGCAGATCGCGGGTAGCGAAGAGGTCTGGGCGAACGGCGGCGAGGTGATGGTGCTCAACTTTGAGGACGGGTGCTCAACCACCAATATCATCAAGAAGATCCAGAAGGACAGTCAGTAAAAAAACGGGCCAGCTGGCCCGTTTTTTTCGCCCTCTCCCTGTGGGAGAGGGCTGGGGTGAGGGCATCAGGCCGCACTTACTCCTGGTCATCCACCGGTGGAATAGCCGGTGCCGGCTTCACTTCTTCCGGCGCATTTCGGTTTTCCAGCTCGGTCAGACGCTGTTCCAGCAGCGCCAGCTTCTCGCGGGTGCGCAGCAGAACCTGGGTCTGCACGTCAAACTCTTCGCGGCTGACTAAATCAAGGCGAACCAACTGCGCCTGCAGCGTCTGGCGGATTTTCTTTTCTACGTCATCACCAAATTCACGAATGCCTTTTGGCATAGATTCATGAACCTGACGCGCGATCTGCTCAATTTTTTTCGGGTCAATCATTGGCGTTTCCCTTGATGGAAAAGTGTTAGTGTCCATTGTAGCGCGTCATGCCCGGGGTAAACAAAATTGTTTGATGCTTATGCATTGCCCAGGATAATCAATAGCGTTATAGTTATCTCGCTTATTCTCAGGGCGGGGCGAAATTCCCCACCGGCGGTAAATCAGCGTGACGCTGAAAGCCCGCGAGCGCTTTGGGTGAATACTCAAAGGTCAGCAGATCCGGTGTAATTCCGGGGCCGACGGTTAGAGTCCGGATGGGAGAGAGTAACGATCAAGTCGGGCATGGGCCCGCTCACGTTATCTTTTTGCCGCTTATACGGCGCTCCTAAGACTGCCCTGATTCTGGTAACCATAATGTTAATGAGGTTTTTTTACCATGAATCAGACGCTACTTTCCTCTTTTGGCACTTCAACTCAACGTGTTGAACATGCACTGGATGCACTTCGCGAAGGCCGCGGTGTGATGGTGCTTGACGATGAAAACCGTGAAAACGAAGGCGATATGATTTTCGCCGCCGAAAACATGACCGTTGAACAGATGGCGCTGACCATCCGTCACGGCAGCGGCATCGTATGCCTGTGTATTAATGAAGATCGTCGTAAGCAGCTCGATCTGCCGATGATGGTCGAAAACAACACCAGCGCCTTTGGTACCGGTTTTACCGTGACCATTGAAGCAGCTCATGGCGTGACCACCGGTGTGTCTGCGGCTGACCGTCTGACCACCGTACGTGCAGCGATTGCTGATGGTGCGAAGCCATCCGATCTGCACCGTCCAGGCCACGTCTTCCCACTGCGTGCGCAGGCGGGTGGCGTGCTGACCCGTGGTGGTCATACCGAAGCGACGATCGACCTGGTGACGCTGGCTGGCTTCAAGCCTGCTGGCGTGCTGTGCGAACTGACCAACGATGATGGCACCATGGCGCGCGCGCCGGAGTGCATCACATTTGCCCGCCTGCACAACATGCCGGTGGTCACGATTGAAGATCTGGTTGAGTATCGCCAGGCGCACGAGCGCAAAGCCAGCTGATAATAAAAACGCCGGGAAGTCCCGGCGTTTTTTACCCGATTCCTGCGGTCTGCAGGAGAACCAGACTTAATCCCATCACCGACATTCCGCACAGCACGCCATAGCTGGGGTTGTTGTTAGGATCGATCTCCTTCGCCAGCGGCATCAGTTCATCCACCGAAAGCGCAACCATTATCCCGGCTACCGCGGCCATAATCGCCGCCATCACTACCGGAGAGACGAGGCTACCAAGGATCAGCCAGGCCAGTACGCCGCCAAGGATTTCGGCCATCCCTGAAATGCCCGCCCAGAACACCGCGGTGCGTTTCGATCCCGTTGCGGCATACACGGGGCCGGCGACGGCCAGTCCTTCAGGAATATTGTGTAAGGCGACCGCCAGCGCGATGCCAAAGCCCATCTCAAGATTGCTGCTGGCCGTCACGTAGGTAGCGACCCCCTCCGGGAAGTTATGCAGGCTGATGCCAAGCGTTAACAGCACGGCGGTACGCTTGATATTGCGCGGCATGGGCGTCACGTTTTTCTGCATTAAATCCTGCGGATGCGCGTGCGGAAGCATCCGATCGAGGGCAAAGTATCCCAGCAGGCCAAAGACAAACATGCCGTAGCCCAGCAGCGGAGACATGCCTTCTGTGCCCAGCGCGGCAGGCAGCATCTCCATCAGGGAGATGAGCAGCATGATCCCGGCAGCAAAGCCCAGTGAGAAGGCCAGTACGCGGTTAGAGGGCTTTTGGCCGAGCACGCCGAGGATCGCACCGATGAATGTCGCGGCGCCTGCCAGTATGGTCAGGATCAGGGGGACTGACATGCATTGCTCCTTATGATAATGATTCTCATTAATATAAATGATTCATTTCTGGCAAAGCGAGGGTTAAAACCTGGCTTTACACATTCCTTACATTCAAATTTCCTGATGATGATCTTCACGCTTATCTGCGTTCATCTTTGCCGGATTGCGCGTAATGTAGCACCATTAAATTGACACCTTCTGTAAGGATATCACCATGACTTCTTCCCGTATGCCAGCCCTGTTTTTAGGCCACGGTAGCCCTATGAACGTTCTGGAAGACAACGTCTATACCCGCGCCTGGCGTCATCTGGGCGAGACGTTGCCGCGTCCGAAAGCGATCGTGGTGGTATCTGCGCACTGGTTTACCCGTGGGACAGGCGTGACCGCCATGGAAGCGCCAAAAACTATTCATGATTTCGGCGGCTTCCCGCAGGCCCTGTACGACACGCATTATCCGGCCCCCGGCTCGCCTGAGCTGGCTCAAAAGCTGGTAGAGTTACTGGCACCCGTCTCTGTGACGCTGGATAAAGAAGCCTGGGGCTTTGACCATGGCTCATGGGGCGTGCTGATCAAAATGTATCCTGATGCGGATATCCCGATGGTGCAGTTGAGCATCGACAGCACTAAACCGGCGGCCTGGCATCTGGAGATGGGGCGTAAGCTGGCAACCCTGCGCGATGAAGGCATCATGCTGGTGGCGAGCGGCAACGTGGTGCATAACCTGCGTACCGCACGCTGGCACGGTGAGAACACGCCGTACCCGTGGGCAACCTCTTTTAACGACTACGTTAAAGCGAACCTGACCTGGCAAGGTCCGGCTGAGGAGCATCCGCTGGTGAACTATCTGGATCACGAAGGCGGTTCACTCTCTAACCCGACGCCGGAACACTTCCTGCCGCTGCTGTACGTTCTTGGCGCGTGGGATGGTCAGGAACCGGTGACGATCCCGGTCGACGGTATTGAGATGGGGAGTTTGAGTATGCTGTCGGTGCAGGTGGGATAATAAAAGCAAAACGGCAACCTCAGGTTGCCGTTTTTAGTGTTTGCACCCTCTCCCTGTGGGAAAGGGGCGGGGTGAGGGCATCAGGCTGCGGCCTATTCGACAAAAATGTGCGGATAAAACCGTGACAGATCCTGCGTGATCAGCGCGCGATCTTCGCGAATGCCAATCCCGGCCGGTTGATCGTTGATGAGCCAGCTGCCAATCAGGGTATAGCTGTCGCCAAACTTCGGCAGCTGATAGAACTCCTGGACGATCATCCCTTCTTCGCCGTATGGCCCTTCAACCGCTTCCAGCGTCTTGCCGTTTTCGATAATCGAGACGTTTGCGCCTTCTCGGGAGAAGATCGGCTTAACGACGTATTTCTCCATTTGCGGGTAATCATCTTCCGCAAAATAGGCTGGCAGCAGGTTCGGGTGGTTCGGGAACATCTCCCAGAGCATCGGCAGCAGGGCTTTGTTAGAGATAATGCTCTTCCAGGCCGGCTCCAGCCAGCGCACGCCAGCATCTTCCAGCTTGGTGGAAAACATCTCGCGCAGCATGTATTCCCACGGGTAGAGCTTGAACAGGTTGCTGATCACCTGGTCCTGCATATCCGTAAACTGACCTTTTTCACCCAGGCCGATATCCTCGATATAGAGGAACTCGGTCGCCACTTCCGCTTCGGCGGCGCAGTCCTGCAGATACTGAACCGTGCCACGGTCTTCTTCCGTGTCGCGGCAGCAGGCGAGATGGAGCAGGTTAAAGCCATGCTGTTCGCGCAGCTCGGCAAAACGCTCAATCAGCTTTTCCTGCAGGCTGTTAAACTGGTCGCTGCCTTCCGGCAGGTTTCCGGCATTGGCCTGGTCTTCCAGCCAGATCCACTGGAAAAACGCCGCTTCGTACAGAGAGGTTGGCGTATCGGCGTTGTTTTCCAGAAGCTTCGGTTCACGTTTGCCGTCCCACGCCAGATCCAGGCGAGAGTAAAGCGAAGGTTGATTCGTTTTCCACGACTGGCGCACAAAGCCCCAGGTGTGCTTCGGAATGCGGAACTTTGCCATAAGCTCGTCGCTGTCGATGACCTTTTCCACGACCTTCAGGCACATCTGGTGCAGCTCGGCCGTCACCTCTTCCAGTTTTTCCACCTGAGCCAGCGTGAGCTTGTAATAGGCGTCTTCACACCAGTATGGCTCGCCGTACATGGTGTGGAAGTTAAAACCGTACTCGGTGGCTTTTTCGCGCCAGTCCGGGCGCTCGGTGATACTGACTCGTTCCATGATCAGCCGCCCATTGAGCGAGTAGAGGAGGTGCCGGTCGCACTGCGCTGCATGCTGGTCTGCTTCGCCACAGATTCACCAAACCCGCCGCGGGTGATAGTGCTGGTGGTCGCTGGCTTCGGCGCCATCGCCGTTTTCGGAACGTTCACGGTGCGGCCTGGGGTCGCTGCGCCGTAGCCTTTGCCGCTGGCATCGGTATATTGACCGTAAGCCGGGCTGGCCGGGTTTTTCGAGCTAAACAGCGGCTGCTGCTGGTAGCCCGCACCGCCGCCCATCAGGCGACCCATCATGTAGCCTGCCATCAGCGGCATCCAGAAGCTGCCGCTGGACTGCGCCTGCGCCTGATTTTCAGGAGCGGTGCCTGCCTGAGCCGGTGCCTGCTGGCACTGACCTTCACCAAACTCCGCCACGCAGTCTTCGCGTGAGGCATATTTCGGTGCAGTACGTTCCGCTTCTTTCAGCGCGCTCGTATAAGCCGTTTTACATTCGGCGGCTTTGCCGGTTGCGGCGGAGCAGTCGTCTGCGTTTTGATACAGCGAAACCGTTTCGTCATTTTTCTCACAGCCTGCCAGCATAAAGACAGCCGTGACCGCCAGCGCAACAGGGGTGAGGTGACGCGCGTTCCAGCTCTTACGGAACGAAGCGTGATTTATAGATTTTGTCCGTTTCATCTTTGTCTTCCAGGACCCAGTGGTAATAACGCTCAGGATAGAGGATGAGTGGTTGAAAATGAAGCGAAGAGGGGCGGAATCAGGGGGATCTTTACGTTGGCTTACGTTCGGATGTGATTCAGATGCGCCCTCTCCCTGTGGGAGAGGGGCGGGGTGAGGGCATCAGGCCGCAGTGGACCTGATGACACTCTTAGTTACGGAACGGATTATTGCCTTTGCTGGCAGGTGCGGTGGTACGCGCGGCGGCCGGCTGTGACGCAGGGGTGTTGCTGTTAGCGTTGAAGTTATCAACCGCGGCAACCTGCTCCGGGTTCTCCGGTGCAACGCTGTCCGGTGAAGTGGATACCGGTTTGCCCAGCGCGCTGTTCAGCATCTGCAGATCTTGCTCGTTCAGCGTACCCAGAGCCTGTTTAATGTTCAGCTGGTTAATCAGGTACTGGTAACGCGCGCTCGAGAGCTGCTGTTTCGCGTTGTACAGCGTGGTGGTCGCGTCGAGCACGTCAACGATAGTACGTGTACCGACCGAGTAGCCCGCTTCCATCGCATCCAGAGAGCTCTGCGCAGACACAACGGCCTGTTTATAGGCGTTGATGCTGCTGATCGAGGCGTTCACGTTGTTGAAGGAGGAACGCACGGTCTGCACCACGTTGCGGTGGGCGCTTTCCAGCTGCTCGCTCGCGCCTACAAAGTTGTACTGCGCCTGTTTCACCTGAGAGTTGACCTGACCGCCCTGGTACAGCGGCAGGGAGAAGCTCAGACCGACTTTGTTCTGACCCATATTGCTGTCGTCATACTGGGACGTATTGGTTTTAGAGCCGCTGTAGGTCGTATCAGAGACGCCGGTAGACGCGCTCAGGCTCAGGGTTGGCAGATGGCCGTCCTGCGCCTGACGAATTTGCTCGCGGGCCAGGTCCTGGCTCAGACGCGCCTGCAGCAAACTCAGGTTGCGGTTTTCCGCCTCTTTCAGCAGGGCGTTAACGGCCTGCGGTTTATCCGTTTTAAAGCTGTCCACGTTCAGCGACGCCAGCTCAGGATAGTAATTCCCGGTGACCTGACGCAGGGATTCCAGCGCGTTGTCGAGGTTGTTACGCGCGGTCACTTCGTTAGCCAGCACGGTGTCGTACTGTGAACGGGCGTTCTGCACGTCGGTGATCGCGACCAGGCCCACGTTGAAGCGCTGGGTGGTTTGATCTAACTGGCGGTAAATCGCCTGTTTCTGCGCTTCGGTGTAGGAGAGTGCGTCAATCGCGCTCAGCACGTTGAAGTACGCCGTGGCGGTGTTCAGGATCAGCGTCTGCTGGTCGGTCTGATAGGTCACATCCTGGATACCCGCACTCTTTTCCTGCAGGGTCAGGGCGCGCCATTTGGACATATCAAACAGCGTCTGTGTCAATTGCAGTGAGGCGCTGGTAGCATTGGAATTTACGCCGTTAGCGTCGCGGAAACCGTTGCTGTAGGTATAATCTGCACCTAAACCTAACTGTGGCAGCAAGGGGCTACGCGCTTCGTTAATCTTTTCAAACGCAGCATCACGATCGGCCGCTGATTTACGTAAATCAGGGTTGCCCAGACGTGCCTGCTGGTAGACCTGTAACAGGTTTTCCGCCTGGCTCATTGCACTGAAGCCCGTCAGGCTCAGGCCGATAAGGATGGGGAGCAATTTCTTCATTTGCATTCCTTGTTGTGAAGCAGTATTAGCGCTGATCTAATTAAAAAATAATTGCCGATTCTAACAGAATCTTCCATACCAAAAGGTTGGCGTAACGTGCCATCTGGCGGTAATTTGCACCAATCTACCATATAGCCTTACAAACGGCAGCCAAACAGCCTTGAAATTCACAATTTCATCACCATTGCTACCAGGACTCGACTCATGCAGAAACCAGAAAAGTTGCCCGTGACATTCGCCAAAAACGATGTAGAAATTATTGCACGAGAAACGCTTTATAGCGGTTTTTTTTCAATGGATCTTTACCGTTTCAGGCATCGCCTGTTTAACGGAGAAATGAGCGGCGAAATCAGACGCGAAATTTTTGAGCGCGGGCATGCGGCAGTCTTGCTACCCTTTGACCCAGTGCGTGACGAAGTTGTGCTGGTGGAGCAGATTCGCATTGCCGCTTATGACGTGAGCGAGAGCCCGTGGCTGCTGGAGATGGTGGCCGGGATGATCGAAGAAGGTGAGTCGGTTGAAGACGTCGCCCGGCGCGAGGCGCTGGAGGAGGCGGGGCTGGTGGTAGGCCGCACCAAACCGGTGCTGAGCTATCTGGCAAGCCCGGGGGGCACCAGCGAGCGCTTGTCCATTATGGTGGGCGAAGTGGACGCCACGACGGCGGAAGGGATCCACGGTCTGGCTGATGAAAACGAAGATATTCGGGTTCATGTGGTAAGCCGGGAACAGGCTTATCAGTGGGTAGAAGAGGGGAAAATCGACAACGCAGCGTCTGTCATCGCCCTGCAATGGCTACAGCTGCATTATCAGACATTACGAAACGAGTGGAAAAAATGAAGCGCTATACGCCTGACTTCCCAGAAATGATGCGCCTGTGCGAAACCAATTTCGCACAGCTGCGCCGCCTGCTGCCGCGAAACGACGCACCCGGCGAAACGGTAAGCTATCAGGTGAGCAACGCGCAGTATCGGTTAACGATAACAGAATCAACGCGCTACACTACGCTGGTGGAGATTGAGCAAACGGCCCCGAGCATTAGCTACTGGAGCCTGCCGTCGATGACGGTGCGCCTCTATCACGACGCGATGGTCGCTGAAGTGTGTTCAAGCCAGCAGATCTTTCGCTTCAAGGCGCGGTATGATTACCCGAATAAAAAGTTGCATCAACGCGACGAAAAGCATCAAATTAACCAGTTTTTAGCCGACTGGCTAAGATATTGTTTAGCACATGGAGCAATGGCGATTCCGGTTTGTTAGCGTCATAAACCTACCTAAGGACACCATTTGGAAAGCCTGTTGAACCTGACTGTTGCTGGTGGGGCGCCAGTCAGGATATTACAAATCACCGATACCCACCTTTTTGCCGAAAAGCATGAGACGCTACTGGGGGTCAACACCTGGGAGAGTTATCAGGCGGTGCTTAGCGCCATTCACGCTGAAAACCGTGCATGCGATCTGATTGTCGCAACGGGCGATCTGGCGCAGGATCAGTCCTCCGCGGCCTACCAGCATTTTGCTGAAGGCATCGCGAGCTTTAGCGTGCCTTGCGTCTGGCTGCCGGGAAACCATGACTTCCAGCCTGCCATGTTCAGTTCTCTTCAGGATGCGGGGATTTCTCCGGCGAAATGTGTTTTTGCGGGTGAACAGTGGCAAATCCTGCTGCTGGACAGCCAGGTATTTGGCGTCCCGCACGGTGAGTTAAGCGAGTTTCAGCTCGACTGGCTTGAGACCAAACTGGCTGCTGAACCTGAACGCCACACGCTGCTGTTGCTTCATCATCATCCTCTGCCGGCGGGCTGCAGCTGGCTCGATCAGCACAGTCTGCGCAACTCCGCGGCGCTGGATCGCGTGCTGGCGAAGTTCCCACGGGTGAAAAATCTGCTGTGTGGGCATATTCATCAGGAACAGGATCTCGACTGGAACGGACGCCGAATGCTGGCGACGCCGTCGACCTGCGTTCAGTTTAAGCCGCACTGCGCCAACTTTACCCTGGACACCATCGCGCCGGGCTGGCGCTGGCTGGAACTGCATGCCGACGGCACGCTGACTACGGAAGTCTGCCGTTTGACCGGTGCAAAATTCCGCCCGGATACCGCTTCAGAAGGCTATTGATGTCTACGCTCCTTTATCTGCACGGATTCAACAGCTCGCCGCGCTCCGCAAAAGCGACACAGTTTCGCCAGTGGCTGAGCGAGCATCACCCCGACGTTGAGATGATTATCCCGCAGCTGCCGCCTTACCCGGCAGAGGCCGCGGAGATGCTGGAATCTATCGTGCTTGCGCACGGCGGCGAAACCTTCGGTGTGGTCGGTTCATCCCTGGGCGGGTATTACGCTACCTGGCTCTCACAATGCTTCATGCTGCCCGCCGTTGTGGTTAATCCGGCGGTTCGGCCATTTGAGCTGCTGAGGGACTTTCTTGGCGAAAACGAGAACCCCTACACCGGCCAGCAATATGTGCTAGAGTCACGCCATATTTACGATCTCAAAGTTATGCAGGTCGACCCGCTTGAGGCGCCGGATCTCATCTGGCTGCTGCAACAGACGGGTGATGAAGTGCTGGATTACCGCCAGGCAGTGGCGTATTACGCCTCCTGCCGCCAGACTATAGAAGAGGGCGGAAACCATGCTTTCACGGGCTTTGAGAATCATTTCACCCAGATTGTCGATTTTCTTGGACTGCACAGCCACTGACAATCAATGCGAATTGCTAGTTTAAATCATGACGCAAACCTATAACGCTGATGCCATTGAGGTCCTCACCGGGCTTGAGCCGGTTCGCCGCCGCCCGGGGATGTACACCGATACGACGCGCCCAAACCATCTGGGCCAGGAAGTTATTGATAACAGTGTGGACGAAGCGCTGGCGGGCCATGCCAAACGCGTCGACGTTATCCTGCACGCCGATCAGTCGCTGGAAGTCATCGACGACGGGCGCGGCATGCCGGTGGATATCCACCCGGAAGAGGGCGTGCCTGCCGTTGAGCTGATCCTCTGTCGTCTGCACGCGGGCGGTAAGTTCTCAAACAAGAACTACCAGTTCTCCGGTGGTCTGCACGGCGTGGGCATTTCCGTCGTGAACGCCTTGTCCAAACGCGTGGAAGTGAACGTTCGTCGCGACGGTCAGGTCTATAACATCGCGTTTGAAAATGGCGATAAGGTGCAGGATCTGCAGGTTGTCGGCACGTGCGGCAAACGCAATACCGGCACCAGCGTCCACTTCTGGCCTGACGAAAGCTTCTTCGACAGCCCGCGCTTTTCCGTTTCTCGCCTGACGCACCTGCTGAAAGCCAAAGCGGTGCTGTGTCCGGGCGTGGAAATCACCTTTACCGATCACGTTAACAATACCGCACAAACCTGGTGCTACGCCGACGGTCTGAACGACTACCTGTGCGAAGCGGTAAACGGCCTGCCAACGCTGCCGGAAAAACCGTTTGTCGGTAACTTTAGCGGCGATACCGAAGCCGTGGACTGGGCGCTGCTGTGGCTACCGGAAGGCGGCGAGCTGCTGACCGAAAGCTACGTTAACCTGATCCCAACCATGCTTGGCGGTACCCACGTCAACGGCCTGCGTCAGGGGCTGCTGGACGCGATGCGCGAGTTCTGCGAATACCGCAATATCCTGCCGCGCGGCGTGAAGCTGTCGGCGGAAGATATCTGGGATCGCTGCGCCTACGTGCTCTCCGTGAAGATGCAGGATCCGCAGTTTGCCGGTCAGACCAAAGAGCGCCTGTCGTCACGTCAGTGCGCGGCGTTCGTCTCCGGCGTGGTGAAAGATGCGTTTACCCTGTGGCTGAACCAGAACGTTCAGGCGGCAGAGATGCTGGCCGAAATGGCGATTTCCAGCGCCCAGCGTCGTCTGCGCGCCGCGAAGAAGGTGGTGCGTAAAAAGCTGACCAGCGGCCCTGCGCTGCCGGGCAAGCTGGCGGACTGTACCGCACAGGATCTCAACCGTACCGAGCTGTTCCTCGTGGAAGGGGACTCGGCGGGCGGATCGGCCAAGCAGGCGCGCGATCGTGAATATCAGGCGATCATGCCGCTCAAGGGTAAGATCCTGAATACCTGGGAGGTCTCTTCTGATGAAGTGCTGGCCTCGCAGGAAGTGCACGATATCTCGGTCGCGATCGGCATCGATCCGGACAGCGACGATCTGAGCCAGCTGCGCTACGGCAAGATCTGTATCCTCGCGGATGCGGACTCCGACGGTCTGCACATCGCCACGCTGCTGTGCGCGCTGTTCGTGAAGCATTTCAAAACGCTGGTGAAAAACGGTCACGTCCACGTGGCGCTGCCGCCGCTGTACCGTATCGACCTCGGCAAAGAGGTTTACTACGCGCTGACGGAAGAAGAGAAAGCGGGCGTGCTGGAACAGCTGAAGCGCAAGAAGGGCAAACCGAACGTGCAGCGCTTTAAAGGGCTGGGCGAGATGAACCCGATGCAGCTTCGCGAAACGACGCTGGATCCGAACACGCGCCGTCTGGTGCAGCTGACGATCAGCGACGAAGACGAACAGCAAACCAACGCCATGATGGATATGCTCCTTGCCAAGAAACGTTCGGAAGACCGACGTAACTGGCTGCAGGAGAAAGGCGATATGGCGGATATCGAGGCCTGATGCCCTCACCCTAACCCTCTCCCACAGGGAGAGGGAATGGATCGTAGGCCCGGTAAGTGCTAGCGCCACCGGGCTTTTTTATGTCAAAACTCCATCTTCACCGTAAACTGCACTTCGCGAGGATCGCCAATCTGGTTGCCCAGGTTGTTGGTCGCAATGGACGACGTGTAGTAGGTTTTATCAAACAGGTTTTTCACGTTCACCTGCAGCGTCACCGGATACTGTAGCTTCATCTTATACGCCGCAAACGCATCCGCCACGAAATAGCCCGGCAGATAATAATCCGCACCGTTGGTTGCGGAACGGCGGCTTACGCCGTGCCCGCCGCCGCCCAGCGTCAGGGTATTCCCGGCAAACGCATTGTGAATATCGTAGGTCAGGAACAGGGAGCCGGTATGGCGCGGCACGTTCGGCAGCGGTTTGCCCGCATAGTCCGGGTCTTCCAGCACCTTCGCGTCGGTATAGCCGTAGCTGGCGATAATGTTGGTGTTCTCGGTCAATGACCCGGCGAGATCCACTTCCACGCCCTGCGAGCGCACGCGGCCCGCGGTTTTGGCGACGGTTTCATCACCCACGCTCTCGGTGTACAGCACGTTGCGCTTGTGGATATCAAACAGCGCAATATTGGCGGTAATGCCGTCGAACAGGTCAAACTTAGCGCCTATTTCATACGCGTTTGACGTTTCCGGCGGCAGGTCGCCAATGTAGCTCGCAATGGACGACTGCGGCATAAACGTCTGGGAATAGTTAGCAAACAGCGAGACCGCCGGAGTGAGCTTATAAACAAGACCCAGCTTCGGCGTCCACTGGTCGTCGCGGCTGTCGGTGTTCACGTTAAACGGACGGCCTTTCCCCGCGTACTGGGTGTAATACTGATAGCGCATTCCGGCGACGGCGATCCACTTATCGGTCAGGTACAGCGCGTCCTGCGCGTAGGCGGAGTAGCTCTCCTGCTTGATGGTTTGATCGCTGTCGGATGCCGAGACGGTGGTGCACTTGCCGAGGCTGCCGTAGCTCGGGTTGTAAATATTAAAATCCTTAACGTTCTTACAGCGGATCATATCCGTACGCAGCAGATCGTAATTCTCATACGACACGCCGGTCAGGATCTCATTGTAATAGCCCGCGATGTCCACGTTTCCCTGCAGATCCGCTCGCGTCGTGTGCATACGCTGGGTCGAGCCCTGGGTCGCATCCACGCGGCGGGTCAGGTTGCCGGTTTTAGAATCGTAGGCCATCACGCGGGCCTGGTTATCGCTGTATTTATCCTGGCTGTAGCTGTAGTCGAACTTCGCGGTCCACTGGCTGTTGAGGCGATACTCCGCGTTGAGCTGAGCGAGATCGGACTGGCCGTCGGTCACGTTAAACGGTTCGTCGAAGCGGGTTTTGCGATCGACGTCGACGGCTTTTTTAGTGTTGAGATCGAAGATAGTTCCGCGATCGAACGGCGTTTTATAGTCGCGATGCGAATAGAGCACGGTCACGGTGGCATCGTCGCCGAACCAGGTGAGCGACGGAGCGATAAAGGTGCTGCGTTCGGTGCCGAAATTGCGCCAGTAATCCTCGTCCTGATATTCGCCCGTCAGGCGATACGCCAGGCGCGTGCCGTCAATCGGGCCGGTAACATCGATCTGTCCGGTGCTGCCGCCAAAGCTGGAAGAGGTAGCGGAAAGGGAACCGCCGAAGGTTTTCTCCGGGCGTTTGGTGACGACGTTAATCAGGCCGCCCGGATCGAGAATGCCATAGAGCGTGGAGGCCGGGCCTTTCAGCACCTCCACGCGCTCGGTTGCGGCATTAAAGCTGCGCGGCAGTACGGTGCGCAGGCCGTTAGTCATGATCGAGCCGTCGCGGTTCGCGCCAAACCCGCGGCGCACGAAGGCATCCTGCGTACCGCCCAGGGTGTTGGTCTGCACCACGTTGCTGACGTTATAGAGCGCTTCATCCAGCGTGGTGGCATGCTGATCCTCAAGCACTTTATCGCTGACGGTATTGACCACCTGCGGGATGTCCAGCATCGGCATGTTGGTTAACGTCGCGGTGGAGGTATTCAACGGCTGATAGCCATTCGTTGCCTCCGCCGTCGTATTTGGATCGGCGGTGACGGTAAGCGTTTCGCCGTCTGTAGCCGCGGTGTTATCTGCTGCCTGCACCAGCGGCGCCATAAACAGCAGTGAAAAGAGCGCGCGCCCTTTTACCCCAGAGAGTGAAGGTGTGAACGTAGCCATTACATCTGTTATCCCGAAATATCCCGCGAATGACGTTTCGCGGAAAAATGTGTGAGTCATTGCCCTTTACGGTCTGTCCGTTAGCCACGGCGAGCATCGGACATGTAATTGAGAATCATTCAATCATGCGCCAATGTAGTAGTAAATGGAAAAAAGAAAAAATCGGCTACAGCGTATAACCGGGCGTATAAGCGCAGCGGGATAATGATTAACTTATTGAAATAAATGTTTTTGAAAGCCGTTCCGTGTTCATTTTCTCTCAGGCTTACCCCTGGTTTTATCAGGGTGTTTCTTCTCTTGACTACTACATGGCGCAGCGTCAAACTCTCAAAAGAGAATGATTTTTATTTATATTTGTTGCGCTTTTTTATTACGTTGGCATTCACGTGGCTCACAACACAAAAAAACCGGGACTGGTTCTGGAGAACCTCTCTGCGGGCTATCAGAAAAAAATCATCGTTGATGATATCTCCCTTGCCATCCCACAGCAGAAAATAACCGTTCTGGTGGGTGCGAACGGCTGCGGAAAATCCACGCTGCTAAGCACCATTGCGCGTTTGCTTCAGCCGCTTGGCGGCGCGGCAGTTCTCGACGGCAAGGCGATCCACGAGCAGCCGACCAAAGCCGTTGCCCGCGAGCTGGGTATCCTGCCGCAGTCTCCGCTGCTCCCGGAAGGGTTGACCGTATTTGAGCTGGTCTCGCGCGGGCGTTTTCCCTGGCAGAACTTTATGCGCCAGTGGAGCGACGAGGACGAGCTGGCGGTGGAAGAGGCCCTGCGCCTGACCGGCACGGCGGAGTTTGCCCATATGCCGGTGGAAAGCTTGTCCGGCGGCCAGCGTCAGCGCTGCTGGATCGCCATGGCGCTGGCGCAGCAAACGCCGTATATCCTGCTTGACGAGCCCACGACATTTCTCGATCTCCGCTATCAGGTGGAGATCCTGGAACTGCTGCACACCCTGACCCGCCAGCACGGGCGTACCGTGGTGGTGGTGCTGCACGATCTCAACTTTGCCGTGAACTACGGCGATTCGCTGGTCTTTTTACGCCAGGGAAAAGTTGAAGGCGTATTGCATGAGGGCGATGCCTGCACGCCGGAGCTGATCAAAGCGGTGTTTGATGTCGACGTGCATATGTCCATAAACCCGTTGACCGACAAGCCGTTCTTTATGCCGTTTCGCCAGGGCACCGTTCAGCCATGATGCGCTCCTCTCTGGCCTTCCCGATCTTCGCATTGCTGCTGGCGCTGGGCGCGATTATGCACTTGGGCATCGGCGCACGCTTCATCGCCCCGCAGACGGTGGTGGAGGCATTCTTCCATTTCGATCCGCGCAATTTCGACCATAACGTCATTATCAAATTAAGACTGCTGCGCCTCTGCGCCGCGATGGTGACGGGCGCCGCCCTCGGCGTGGCGGGCGTGCTGCTGCAGTCCGTGATCCGCAACCCGCTCGGCGAGCCGCATATTCTGGGGCTCAACGCCGGGGCCGCGCTGGCGGTAGTGATTACCAGCGCGCTTGGGCTGTCGCTGCCGTTTGGTCGCCCGCTCGTTGCCGCCGCCGGTGCCGCCGCGCTGTTTTTGCTGGTGCTGATGTTCTCCTCGTCCGGTCGCACCGGGCTTACGCCGATGAAGGTCACGCTGTGCGGCGTGGCGATGTCGGCGTTTGCCTCGTCGATTACCGCCGCGGTGTTAATTCTCGATGAACAGACGCTGCTCGCCATGCGCACCTGGCTGGCAGGGGACCTGGCCGGGATCAACGTGCAGACGCTCCGGAGCGCCCTTTGGGCTGCAGCAGCCGGTTTTGTTCTCGCCATCGGGCTGTCGCCCTCGCTCAACATGCTGGCGCTGGGAGACCGAATGGCGCAGGGGCTTGGCGTGTCGCTGCTGAAAACCCGCCTGCTCGCCCTTCTGGCCATCGCGCTGCTCTGCGGCGCGGCCGTCTCTATCGCCGGGCCGATTGGCTTTATCGGCCTGGTCGTGCCGCAGCTCATTCGCCGTCTGGTGTCGGTCGATTTACGCGTGATGGTGCCGCTGTCTGCTCTGTGTGGCGCGCTGGTTCTGCTGCTGGCGGATATCGCCGCCCGCACGCTTTTTACGCCCTGGGAGCTGGCAACCGGCATTATGACGGCCCTGGTCGGCGCGCCCGTGTTCATCTTTATGGCATCGAGGATGTTCAAATGAACCGGGCCGGATTCCGCGCGATCCGAATTGGCCGCCTATCGGCGCTGGTTCGCCCGCGGGCGCTGGCGTGCCTGACCCTTTTAGCGCTGGTGGCGCTAAGCCTGCTGGGCTTTGGCCTGACGCACGGTTCTCTGCCTGTTCCCACCTCCGCCATCGGGCGCGCGCTGTTTTCTCCTGAGAGCCTGACGGCGGAGACGCGCTACATCGTGATGGATATCCGCCTGCCGCGCCTGCTGATGGCGGTGCTGTGCGGCGCGATGCTCGGCATGGCGGGGGCGGCAATGCAGTCCATCACCCGCAATGGTCTGGCCGATCCCGGGCTTATCGGCGTGAAGGAGGGCTGTAGCGCGGCGGTACTGCTGCTGATTTTTCAGTTCCCGGCGCTGGGCCTGGCCTGGCGTCCGCTGGTCGGCATGGCCGGCGGGCTGCTTACCGCGCTGTTAGTTATCGGCCTGGCGCGCGATATCTCGCGCCCGCGATTCATCCTGATCGGCATCGGCGTTTCATGGGCCTTTGCCGCGGCAATGGGCGTCTTTATGACCACGGCGGACGTGCGCGACGTGCAGACGGCGATGCTGTGGCTGGCGGGAAGCCTGCATGCGGCAAACTGGATGCTGGTGGGGTTGGCCGCTCTCTGGGCGGCCCCCGCGTTTGCGCTGCTGCTGTTTACCGCGCGGGCCGCGGACGTGGCGTTGCTTGGCAATCAGGCCGCCGCGGGCCTTGGCGTACGCACAACCCGGCTGGCGCTGCTGCGGGTTCTCGCCCCGGTGGTGCTGACGGCGGCCTGCGTCTCGTGCGTGGGCAGTATAGGTTTCGTGGGGTTGATTGCCCCGCATATGGCGCGCCTGCTGCTGCGCGGTGGGCAAACCGCGCTCCTGACGGGAAGCGCCGTGCTGGGCGCGCTGCTGGTGCTGCTGGCGGATAACGTCGGACGTCTGGCATTCCTCCCGCTGCAGCTGCCGGCGGGAATTGTGATTTCATTGATTGGCGGACCGTTTTTCCTGCTGCTGCTCTGGCAGCGTCGGGACAGATTTTAGGGGACTAGGATGCGCGTACTATTTTCGATGCTGTTGCTGGTGGGGTTCGCGGTGGGTGCGGCGGAGCCGACGCAGACGTTTACTGACGATCTGAACCGAAAAGTGGTGGTGCCGGTTCATCCGAAACGGATTGTCTCTTTACACGATCTGGATATCACCATTCCGCTGATTGAGCTTGGCGTACCGCCGGTGGCAAGCCATGGCCGCACGCGGCCGGACGGCAGCCACTTTCTGCGCTCCAGCGGCATGTTGACCGGCGTCGACTTCGATAATTCCGACATTAAATTTATCGGCACGGCCGATATCGACATTGAAGCCATCGCCGCCGCAAAGCCTGACCTCATCGTTACCGAGCCGACCCGCAACACCCCGGTGGAACAGCTGGCGAAAATTGCCCCGACGGTGAGCATCGATCATCTCGACGGCGGTGCGCCGGAGATCTACCGCAAGCTGGCTCAGCTGACGGGAACGCAGGCGCGGCTTAAGGTTCTGGAGCGGCGCTATCAGGAGCAGATTAAGGCGCTGAAGGCGACTATTGATACCCGCAAGGTGACCGTGTCCGTGATTCAGGCGAATCAGGGAAAGATTAACGCCATGCACAGCTACCACTCGCTGGGCCGCGTGCTGCGCGACGCCGGGTTCACCTTCCCGCCGCTGATTGAATCTATTCCGGAAGGGGGGCGGATTGACGTCAGCGCCGAGCGTCTGCCTGAGCTGGATGCCGATTTCGTCTTCGCTACCTGGCGTGGGGATACGGGCGGGAAACCGCAGGACGAGCTGGCGGCGATGGATGCGGTCATGCCGGGCTGGTGTCAGTTCCTGAATGCCTGCCGAACCGGGCACTACGTGCTGATCTCGCGTGAAGAGGCCATCTCGAATTCGTACGCCTCGTTAGGGCTGATGGCCGCGCAGGTACAGTCGCAGATTGCCGGGCGTCCGCTGCCGGAGGCGACACGGTGATCCGCAAAGAGAAAGGGCGCGTGGATGTCTATGGCGACCGCTTTCGCGCGCGTGCGCATCAGCTGACGCCGCGTCTGCTGCAGGTTGCACGCTATATTCATGACAACCGCGAAGCGGTGATGGAACAGACCGCAATGGAGATCGCGACGCTGTTGAAAACCTCAGATGCCACGGTGGTCCGCGCCATTCAGGCGCTGGGTTTCGCCGGGCTGCGCGATCTCAAGCAAACGCTGGAGCAGTGGTTTGGTCCGGTGGTCACCTCCAGCGAAAAGATGTCAACCACGGTGAATACGCTCGCCAGCGACGTCAACGCGAGCATTGATTTCGTGCTGGAGGGGCATCAACACACCTGCGAGGTGTTATCCGAGCCCCACAACCGCTACGCGATGGCGCAGGCGGTCTCTCTGCTGGCGCAGGCGAGGCAGGTCGCCATATTTGGCATTGGCGCCTCCGGCATTCTGGCCGAGTACACCGCCAGGCTGTTCAGTCGTATGGGGTTACCCGCCACGCCGCTTAACCGTACCGGGATAGGGCTTGCCGAGCAGCTGATTGCGCTTCAGCGCGGCGACGTGCTGGTGATGATGGCGCAGAAATCCGCGCACAGGGAGGGGCAAACCACGCTGCGTGAAGCAAAACGTCTGGGCATTCCCACCATCCTGTTGACCAATGCCCTAGACTCACGCTTCAGCAAGGAAGCCAGCGTGGTGATCCACGTTCCGCGCGGCGGCGAAAAAGGCAAAATCCCGCTCCACGGCACGGTGCTGCTGTGTCTGGAGATGATTATTTTATCCGTGGCCTCCACCGAGCCGCAGCGCACTATCAAGTCGATGAAGCGCATCAACGAGTTACATCGTGGGTTAAAACCGGGGAAGAAAAGCAGCTGATTTCCCCGGCTCGCGGATCACGCTTTAGGAATACGCAGCGTCTGGCCAGGATAGATTTTATCCGGGCTGGAGAGCATCGGGCGGTTAGCCTCAAAAATCTTATTGTACTTGTTGGCATCGCCGTACACGGTTTTGGAGATAGCGCTCAGGGTATCGCCGGATTTCACCGTGTAGTAGGTGGCTTCATCTTTGGCATCGGTCGCGGTGATGTTGTTCTCCACCTCGCTGACGCCCGCGATGTTCCCGACGGCGACCTGGATTTTTTCTTTCTGCTCCTGGGTCAGCCCGTCACCCGTCACGCTGGCTTTGCCGTCGGTAACGTTAACCTGAACCTTATCTGAACCGGGAATATTGAGTTTTTTGAGATGCTCGGTGATTTTGTCACTCTGGCCTTTATGATCGGTCAGGTTATCCCATAGCTTTTCGCCTGCTTCTTTCACGAAGTTAAAAAGACCCATTCCATCCTCCTGTTAATCATGAAGTCAGAATAAGCATAGCAGTTGAGTTTTAAGCTGATAAAAAACCCGGTAGCGCTGACGCTCACCGGGCCTGAGTCTGTTCGCCCTCTCCCTGTGGGAGAGGGCGGGATGAGGGGAAACTTAAACCCCTTGCTCCAGAATGCGGATGTGGGTTTCCAGCACGTCACTCTTCACCGCGTCGCTCCACGCTTTCATGTGAGGGGTCTGCAGGTGCGCTTCAAGGTGAGCGACGGTTTCCCACTGCTCAACCATGATGATTGAGTCTGGCGCGGTCGCCTGGAAGCTGGCGTCAGTGGCGGCATCGACCATTGGCGCGTAGCCGTGGCAGCCTTCTTCTTTCAGTACGGTCGGGATAATTTTCACGAACTGATCCAGCACCGCCTGACGGTGATGTTGACCTGGACGAGTACGGATTTCTGCGATTACGGTAAGCATGTTTACTACTCCTTTAATTCCAGGCTACCAGTTAAGCAAAAATTTCCGCGAGATGCTTGCGATATTCTGCGATATAGCTCGGGACGTCAGGCATTTTAATCACGTCGTTGACGATAAAGGTCGGCAGCGGATCCATGCCCAGGAACTGGTTAGCCTTGTGGAACGGCAGGTACGCGCCGTCGACGCCCACGCCTTCGAAGAACTGATCTTTATCGGTGAAGGCTTCCAGCGGGGCGTTCCAGGTCAGCGAGAGCATATATTTTTTGCCCTGAATCAGGCCGCCCGAGCCGTATTTTTTGGAGGCGTCAGAGCGGGTGCGGCCATCGCTGGCATACAGCGAACCGTGACCTTCGGTGAACACGTCGTCCATGTATTTTTTTACGGTCCACGGCGCGCCCATCCACCAGCCTGGCATCTGCCAGATCACCACGTCAGCCCACAGGAAGTTCTGCACTTCGGCCTTCACGTCATAATTGCTGTCTGCACGCACGACCTTAACATCATGCCCGGCGTCGCGCAGGAAACCGTCCGCGACCTCGGTCAGGGTGTCATTCAGCTGGCCTTTAGAGTGCGCAAATTCTTTTGCACCGTTGATAATCAGAATGTTGCTCATTATTTGTCCTCGATGATGAGAGTATGGCGAGTATTCTACGCGCGAGGACGGTGCGGTAAAATGAGCAAAATGTGCAAAGTCTTTTGCATTAAACGCAATAATCCCTACCAGCTGACCTTCGCTTCAAAACCGCCTTCAGGGGCATTGCTCAGCGAAACGCGCATCCCGTGCAGGGCGGCGACGCGTTTGACGATGGATAATCCCAGACCGCTGCCCGTCGCATCCTGACCCGGCGGACGATAAAAGCGCTCGCCGATGCGCGCCAGCGCGTCAGGTGAAATGCCTGGGCCGTTGTCGCGCACGGTAAAGCCACGCGCGTCCAGCGTCACGTCCACCGTACTGCCGCGCGGGCTGTAGCGAATCGCGTTATCCAGCAGGTTGCGCACCAGCAGGCTCAGGAGCAGCTGCTGGCCCGTGCGTGTAACCTCTGGTGCATGGATGTTCAGGCGAATATCAATGCCCGCCTGCTGCGCCGGATGCCAGATATCCAGCACGGCCGACTGCAGTAAGTCGGCCAGGGGAATCGGTTCGACATCGTCAAGGTTATCCAGCGAATCCAGGCGCGACAGCGTGAGGAGTTGATCCACCAGCCGGGAGGCGCGGTCGATACCCGCATGTAGCTGCGAAAGGGCTTTGGACTGCGCCTCGGGATCGTCCTGGTACAGCTGCGCCACGTCAGTTTGCACCTTCAGGGCCGCCAGCGGGCTGCGCAGCTCGTGGGCGGCATCGGACGTAAAGCGACGCTCGCGGGTCATCATCTCCTGGGTGCGCGCGAAGAGATGGTTCAGCGCGTCGAGCAGGGGGCGAACTTCCGCCGGGAGCCCCTCCGTCGGCAGGTTATCGGTAGCATCCGGCGAGCGGGAGCGCAGGGTCTTCGCCAGCTTTTTCAGCGGCTTCAGTTCACGGCTCAACAGCAGGATCAGCAACAGCAGCATTACAGGCAGCGCCACCAGCCAGGGGGTCAGCTGCGAGCTGACCACGTCCAGCGCCATCTCCTGGCGGTACTCCCACTCCTGGCCGACCACCACGCGGTACTTTCCGTCGGGTGAGGTCAGCCATAAAAAACGCCACTCGTCGTTGTCGCCCTGCAGCTGCCCGTTATCGAACCCGTCGCGGCGATAGTGGTACGGAATATCGCGTCCGTTTTCACCGTCGTTGAGGAGCATTTTGCCGTCGACGGCGTAAATGGCGAAAGCCAGCGCGTCGTCGTCCAGACGACCGTGCTTCACTTTTTTAGGGATGTCACGCATGCGTTCGGGAGCGCGGATCTCGTCCAGATCCATCGTCAGCAGCCGTTTAGCAAACAGCATCTGCTGGGTATCGAACAGCTTGTCGAGCTTGTGGGTCGTCTGCTGCCAGGCGACCAGGCTGGCGGCAAACCAGGCCGTCAGAGAGAGCAGCAGGAAGAGAAGCGTCAGGCGCAGCTTCAGGCTAAGGCGTTGCGTCAGCTTCATGCGTCACCCAGGGTGTAGCCGATGCCGTGCACGGTGCGGATAAACTCGCTCCCAAGCTTGCGGCGCAGATGATGGACGTGAACCTCGATGGCATTGCTGGAGACGTCGTCGTCCCAGGTATAGAGTTTTTCCTCGATCATCTTTCGCGGCAGCACCCGACCGGCGTTACGCATTAACAGCTCCAGCAGCGCGAACTCTTTCGGCTTGAGCGTCAGCGGCTCACCGTTCAGCGTGGCGACGAGACGGGTCGGATCGAGCGTGACCTTCCCGTGACGCAGTTCGCTACGCGCCTGGCCGTGGCTGCGGCGGACCAGCGCCTCGAGGCGGGCACCCACTTCTATGAGCGCGAACGGCTTACAGAGATAATCATCCGCGCCCAGACGCAGCCCCTCGACGCGCTGGTTCAGCGCATCCCGTGCCGTCAGAATCAGTACCGGCTCGCTGCGTCCGCTCTCGCGCCACGCGCGCAGGATGTCCAGACCGTCAATTTCCGGCAGCGTCAGATCCAGCACCACGGCATCATAGGGCGCAGAGGAGAGCGCGGCCTGACCGGTTTTACCGTCGGTAAACCAGTCCACGCTAAAGCCCATTTTGCTTAACCCCGCCTTGATACCGTCGCCGATTAACCTGTCGTCTTCTACCAGTAAAATGCGCATGTTCCCTCCTTGATGCCGTCAGTAAACCCTCTGTAAGCGCCTGCTGTACAGCAATAATAATTAAATTTTTCCCTTAAGAAGTTGTTAAGGATTACCCTGTTAAATGGATTGCGAAACGACATTAAAGGGAGAGATGAAGATGAAAAAATTCGCTGCAATTGCTGCCATCATGATGATGACCACCGCGCCGGTCTTTGCTGCTCAGGGCGGTTTTACTGGCCCATCGGCCACACAGACACAGACCCAGACGCAAACTCAGCAGGGCGGTTTTGTCGATAACAACGCTAACCTCACCACCGCGGCAAAAGTGAAAGACCTGAAGGACGATGCCTGGGTGAAGCTGCGCGGGAACATTACCGAGCGCCTGTCCGATGACCGCTACACCTTCCGCGATGAGTCCGGCACGGTCGTAGTTGAGATTGACCACAAGCGCTGGAACGGCGTGACCGTCACTCCGCAGGATAAAGTTGAACTGCAGGGTAAAGTCGATAAAGACTGGAACGAGTTTGAAATCGACGTGAAGCAGGTTATTAAGCTGGACAAATAACCCGAAAAGGGCCGCCTGTGCGGCCCTTTTTCTTTGTGACTCAATTCATCAGATGAGGTAGTATCTGCGGCAATATTGCCTGAAACCCTTCGGTTTCTGAGTTGAGGAATCACACGTAATGAGCGATATGGCAGAGCGCCTCGCGCTACATGAATTCACGGAAAACGCCTACCTGAACTACTCCATGTACGTCATCATGGACAGGGCGTTGCCGTTTATCGGGGATGGCCTGAAGCCCGTTCAGCGCCGCATCGTCTATGCGATGTCCGAACTGGGGCTGAACGCCACCGCCAAGTTTAAGAAATCCGCCCGTACCGTCGGTGACGTACTGGGTAAATACCATCCGCACGGCGACAGCGCCTGTTATGAAGCGATGGTGCTGATGGCGCAGCCGTTCTCTTACCGCTACCCGCTGGTGGACGGGCAGGGGAACTGGGGTGCGCCGGACGATCCGAAATCCTTCGCGGCGATGCGTTATACCGAATCCCGTCTCTCTAAATATGCCGAAGTGCTGCTGGGCGAGCTGGGTCAGGGAACCGTGGACTGGGTGCCAAACTTCGACGGTACGATGCAGGAGCCGAAGATGCTGCCTGCGCGTCTGCCGAACATCCTGCTGAACGGTACCACCGGTATCGCCGTCGGTATGGCGACGGACATTCCGCCGCACAACCTGCGTGAAGTGGCGAAAGCCGCCATTACCCTCATCGAGCAGCCGAAAGCGACGCTCGACGAGCTGCTGGATATCGTGCAGGGGCCAGATTTCCCGACCGAAGCTGAGATCATCACCTCGCGCGCGGAAATCCGCAAAATCTACCAGAACGGTCGCGGCTCCGTGCGCATGCGCGCGGTGTGGAATAAAGAGGACGGCGCCGTGGTGATCACCGCGCTGCCGCATCAGGTTTCCGGTGCCAAAGTGCTGGAGCAGATCGCCTCCCAGATGCGCAATAAAAAGCTGCCGATGGTGGACGACCTGCGCGACGAATCGGATCACGAGAACCCGACCCGCCTGGTGATCGTGCCGCGTTCCAACCGCGTGGACATGGAGCAGGTGATGAACCACCTGTTCGCTACCACCGATCTGGAAAAAAGCTACCGCATCAACCTGAACATGATTGGCCTCGACGGACGCCCGGCGGTGAAAAACCTGCTGGAGATCCTCACCGAATGGCTGACCTTCCGCCGCGATACTGTCCGTCGTCGTCTGAACCATCGTCTGGAGAAAGTGCTTAAGCGCCTTCATATCCTTGAAGGTTTGCTGGTGGCGTTCCTCAATATCGACGAAGTGATTGAGATCATCCGTACCGAGGACGAGCCGAAGCCGGCGCTGATGTCGCGCTTTGGCATCAGCGAAACCCAGGCCGAAGCGATCCTCGAACTGAAGCTGCGCCATCTCGCCAAACTGGAAGAGATGAAGATCCGCGGCGAGCAGAACGAGCTGGAAAAAGAGCGCGATCAGCTGCAGGCGATCCTCGCGTCCGAGCGCAAGATGAACACCCTGCTGAAGAAAGAGCTGCAGGCCGATGCAGACGCCTTCGGCGACGACCGTCGTTCTCCGCTGCACGAGCGCGAAGAAGCGAAGGCGATGAACGAGCACGACATGCAGCCGTCCGAGCCGGTCACCATTGTTCTGTCGCAGAGCGGCTGGGTGCGTAGCGCCAAAGGCCACGATATCGACGCGCCGGGGCTGAGCTACAAAGCGGGCGACAGCTTCAAAGCGGCGGTGAAAGGCAAGAGCAACCAGCCGGTGGCGTTTATCGATTCCACCGGCCGCAGCTACGCCATCGACCCGATCACGCTGCCTTCCGCGCGCGGGCAGGGCGAGCCGCTCACCGGCAAGCTGACGCTGCCGCCGGGGGCGACGGTTGACCATATGCTGATGGAAGCCGATGACCAGAAGCTGCTGCTGGCGTCCGATGCGGGCTACGGCTTTATCTGTACCTTTAACGACCTGGTCTCCCGTAACCGTGCCGGTAAGGCGCTGATAAGCCTGCCGGACAACGCCCACGTGATGGCGCCGCTGGTGATTGAGAACGAAAGCGACATGCTGCTGGCGATCACTACCGCCGGACGTATGCTGATGTTCCCGGTCAGCGATCTGCCGGAGCTGTCTAAAGGCAAGGGTAACAAGATCATCAACATCCCGTCGGCGGAAGCCGCGAAAGGCGAAGATGGCCTGGCGCACCTCTTCCTCCTGCCGCCGCAGAGCACGCTGACCATTCACGTCGGCAAGCGTAAGATCAAGCTTCGTCCGGAAGAGCTGCAGAAAGTGGTGGGTGAGCGCGGTCGCCGCGGCTCGCTGATGCGCGGCCTGCAGCGCATCGACCGCGTGGAGATTGACTCTCCTGCACGCAGCGCTGCGGGTGACAGCGAAGAGTAATGTCGTGATATCCCCCTCTGCCCGGAGGGGGAGTTTCAATAAAATTTCCCGTAAAATCGTTGTTAATTCGTGCGTTGCGATTAACAATACGCGCTCGTAATAAAGTCCTTACCTGGCCACAGGTGAAGTATAATTGTCAGCTGTTGGGGCTTCAGAGGTCGCTATGCTATATATTGTTCGTCTTATTCTTACCGTTATCTACTGCATTCTGGTCTGTATTTTCGGCTGCATCTATTGCCTGTTCAGTCCGCGTAATCCTAAGCATGTTGCCACCTTCGGCCATATGTTCGGGCGTCTTGCGCCGCTGTTTGGCCTGAAGGTTGAGAAACGTCTGCCTGAAGGGGCGGAGAATTTCGGTAACGCCATCTATATCGCTAACCATCAGAACAATTACGATATGGTGACCGCCGCAAATATCGTTTTACCGCCGACCGTGACGGTAGGGAAAAAAAGTCTGCTGTGGATCCCGTTTTTTGGCCAGCTGTACTGGCTGACCGGTAACCTGCTGATTGACCGTAACAACCGGGCGAAAGCGCACAGCACCATTGCGGAAGTGGTGAATCATTTTAAAAAGCGCAAAATCTCAATCTGGATGTTCCCGGAAGGAACGCGCAGCCGCGGCCGCGGCCTGCTGCCGTTTAAAACCGGGGCGTTTCATGCCGCAATTGCGGCAGGTGTTCCAATTATTCCTGTGTGCGTTTCCAATACTTCGAATAAGATTAATCTTAACCGCCTGAATAACGGGCTGGTGATTGTCGAAATGCTGCCACCCGTCGATACCAGCAAATACGGTAAAGACCAGGTGCGCGAGCTGGCAGCGCACTGCCGTGAGCTGATGGCTCAGCATATTGCGCAGCTCGACAAAGAAGTCGCAGAGAGAGAAGCCGCCGGTAAGATTTAATCCGGCGTTGAAGGGAAAACGAATTCCCGCGTTGTTAGTCGTTTCAGATGGAGCTTATATGTCACTCAGTCGGCGTCAGTTTATTCAGGCTTCCGGGATCGCCCTTTGTGCGGGTGCGATGCCGCTGACAGCCAGCGCCGCCGGGCAGCAACAGCCGCTGCCTATTCCGCCATTAATTGAATCCCGTCGCGGTCAGCCGCTTTTCCTGACGCTGCAGCGCAGCCACTGGTCCTTCACCCAGGGGACGCGCGCGCCTGTCTGGGGCATTAACGGACGTTATCTTGGGCCGACCATACGCGTGTGGAATGGCGATGACGTTAAGCTCATCTACAGTAACCGTACCCCTGAAAATGTCGCCATGACCATCAGCGGTTTACAGGTGCCTGGCCCGTTGATTGGCGGCGCGGCGCGAATGATGTCACCCAGCGCCGACTGGGCGCCGGTTCTGCCGATTCGCCAGAGCGCAGCAACCCTGTGGTATCACGCCAACACGCCTAACCGCACGGCGCAGCAGGTCTATAACGGCCTGGCCGGAATGTGGCTGGTGGAAGATGAGGTCAGCAAATCCCTGCCGATCCCGAACCACTACGGTGTGGATGATTTCCCGATTATCATCCAGGACAAACGTCTGGATAATTTCGGTACGCCGGAATACAGCGAGCCGGGCAGCGGTGGCTTCGTCGGCGATACGCTGCTGGTCAACGGCGCGCAAAGCCCGTACGTCGAGGTCTCGCGCGGCTGGGTGCGCCTTCGCCTGCTCAACGCCTCTAACTCGCGCCGCTATCAGCTGCAAATGAGCGATGGCCGTCCGCTGCACGTGATTTCCGGCGACCAGGGCTTTTTGCCGGCGCCGGTTTCCGTCAAACAGCTGGCGCTCTCGCCGGGTGAACGTCGCGAAATTCTCGTGGACATGACCAACGGGGATGAAGTGTCGCTAACCTGCGGTGAAGCGGCGAGCATTGTTGACCGTATTCGCGGGTTCTTTGAACCGTCAAGCATACTTGTCTCGACCCTGGTGCTGACCCTGCGTCCAACCGGTCTGCTGCCGCTGGTGACCGATAGCCTGCCAATGCGCCTGCTGCCGCAGGAGATCATGAGCGGCTCGCCGGTGCGCAGCCGTGATATCAGCCTGGGCGACGATCCGGGGATCAACGGCGCGCTGTGGGACGTCAACCGCATCGACATTACCGCGCAGCAGGGCACCTGGGAGCGCTGGACGGTCCGTTCAGATATGCCGCAGTCGTTCCATATTGAAGGGGTGTCATTCCTGATCCGCAACGTCAACGGCGCGATACCGTTCCCGGAAGACCGCGGCTGGAAAGATACCGTCTGGGTAGACGGTCAGGTTGAACTGCTTGTCTATTACGGTCAGCCTTCGTGGCCGCACTTCCCGTTCCTGTTCCACAGCCAGACGCTGGAGATGATGGACAGGGGCTCCGTGGGGCAGATGCTGATCAACCCCGCACCTTAACCCAACATTCCCGGTTCGCCGGGAATGGTTTATGCCCGCCAGAAAAAGCGCGAGAACAGAATCAGCACCGGGTAAATTTCCAGACGCCCTAAGATCATTGCCGCGCACATCAGCAGTTTTGCCCCCTCTGTTAACGTGCCAAACGTCGACGCCGTCTCGCCAAACCCCAGCCCCATGTTGTTGATGCAGGCGGCAACCGTTGCGAATGAGGTAAACAGGTCGTAGCCCATCAGATTGAGCGACCAGACAAAAAAGCCCGTGATCATGACGTAGAGAAAAAAGAAGCTCCATACCGAGCGCAGGACGCGTTCATTCACCACGCTTTTGCCCACCTTAATGCTCAACAGCGCTCTCGGATGCGCCAGCTGGTTCATCTCCTGAATACTCTGCTTGAACATAATGAGAAAACGCAGGGCTTTGATCCCGCCGCAGGTCGAGCCTACGCAGCCGCCAAAAAAGCTGGCGCTCAACAGCAGGAAAATGGTGTGTGCGGGCCATTGGGCATAGTCGGCGGTCGAAAGGCCGTTATCGGTCATCATCGAACTGGCAAGGAAGAAGGCGTGCACCAGGCTATCCGTGGCGTTGTACATCCCGGCATGCCAGACCTGCCAGGCGGTGATGACAATAATCACCGCAGCGGCGCTCAGAAAGAATTTAACCTCCGGGCTGCGGCGAATCGGTTTCAGGGTGCGTCTGACAATGGCGACGTACCAGAGGGTGAAGTTGAACGCGGAGAGCAGTGAAAACGCCCCGGCGACCAGCTCAATCGCGTGGCTGTCATAAAACCCAATGCTCTCGCTGCGGGTGGAGAACCCGCCCAACGACACGGTCGACAGCCCGTGACAGAGGGCGTCAAAAAATGACATTCCCGCCAGCCAGTAGGCCAGGGTGCAGGCCACGCCCAGCGCGAAGTAGGTCACCCACAGCGTGCGCGCGGTATCGGCAAGGCGGGGAGTCAGACGTTCCTCCTTGAACGGCCCCGGCATCTCTGACTGATAGAGCTTCATGCCGCCGATGCCCAGCAGCGGCAGGACCGCGACGGCCAGCACGATGACGCCTAACCCGCCAATGAAATTCAGCTGTGCGCGGTAATAAAGGTACGACTTAGGCAGGGCGCTGACGTCCCCGATTACCGTTGCCCCGGTGGTGGTGATCCCGGAAACCCCTTCAAAGAGCGCGTCGGCAAAGGAGAGCTGTAGCCCGTCATCCATCCAGAGCGGCATGGCGCTAATGAATGAAAACAGCAGCCAGAACAGCACGATAATCACAAACCCGTCGCGGGTGCGAAGCTGTATGCCCGCGTGACGGGTTGCCCGCCAGGTTAACCCTCCGAGAGTAAAAAAGGTTAAAAAGGTGGTCAGAAAGGCAAAGTAGGTCCGCTCTTTATTCAGCAGGGCGATAACCATCGGCGGCAGCATGGAAAGGCTGTACAGCAGAACCAGAAAACCGCAGAGGTGAAGGACAACCCGCAGCTGGGATACATGTAACGAATCGTTGGGCTTCACGACAGAGCTCCGCGCAATAACACGTTCCGGGGCAAATCACCGGAAAATATAGTGAATATTATGATTCAAAATTATCAGGGCGCCGTATTTTAACGACTTCCACGAATATCTGCCTGCTTCATGCATCCTTTTCTTCAAATCTGGCGGATGAACAGCGTATAATCCCGCTCCTTTTGTCTATTTTTTCTTCGGAAGCATTATGAGCGCAATTTCCCTGATCCAGCCGGATCGTGACCTCTTCTCCTGGCCCCAGTACTGGGCGGCCTGCTTTGGACCGGCGCCGTTCCTGCCGATGTCCCGGGAAGAGATGGACCAACTGGGCTGGGACAGCTGCGACATCATTCTGGTCACGGGCGATGCCTACGTTGACCATCCGAGCTTCGGTATGGCCATCTGTGGCCGTATGCTTGAGGCGCAGGGCTTCCGCGTGGGGATCATCTCCCAGCCTGACTGGAACAGCAAAGACGACTTTATGCGTCTGGGTAAACCGAACCTGTTCTTCGGCGTCACCGCAGGCAACATGGACTCGATGATCAACCGCTATACCGCCGACCGCAAGCTGCGTCATGACGACGCCTACACTCCGGATAACGTGGCGGGTAAACGCCCCGACCGCGCAACCCTGGTCTATACCCAGCGCTGTAAAGAAGCCTGGAAAGACGTGCCGGTGATCCTGGGCGGCATCGAGGCGAGCCTGCGCCGTACCGCGCACTACGACTACTGGTCAGATACAGTACGCCGCTCGGTGCTGGTGGATTCCAAAGCCGACATGCTGATTTACGGTAACGGCGAGCGTCCGCTGGTGGAAGTGGCGCACCGTCTGTCGCAGGGTGAACCGGTGAGCAGCATCCGCGACGTGCGCAATACCGCCATTATGGTGAAAGAGGCGCTGCCGGGCTGGAGCGGGGTGGATTCCCGCATCATTGATATGCCGGGCAAAATCGACCCGATCCCGCACCCGTACGGCGAAGATCTGCCGTGTGCCGATAACAAGCCGGTTGAGCCGAAAAAAGCGGAAGCGAAGGCTATCGTTGTGCAGCCGCCGCGCCCGAAACCGTGGGAAAAGACCTACGTGCTGCTGCCGTCCTACGAGAAGGTGAAAGCCGACAAGGTGCTCTACGCGCACGCGTCCCGTATTCTGCACCATGAAACCAACCCGGGCTGCGCCCGCGCGCTGATGCAGAAGCACGGCGAGCGCTTTATCTGGATTAACCCGCCGGCGATCCCGCTCTCCACCGAAGAGATGGACAGCGTCTTTGCGCTGCCGTACAAGCGCGTTCCGCACCCGGCGTACGGCAACGCCCGTATCCCGGCGTATGAGATGATCCGCTTCTCGATCAACATCATGCGCGGCTGCTTCGGCGGCTGTTCCTTCTGCTCCATTACCGAGCACGAAGGGCGTATTATCCAGAGCCGCTCTGAAGATTCGATCATCAATGAGATCGAAGCGATTCGCGACTCGGTTCCGGGCTTTACCGGCGTGATTTCCGACCTTGGCGGCCCAACCGCGAACATGTACATGCTGCGCTGCAAATCGCCGCGCGCGGAGCAAACCTGCCGTCGCCTCTCCTGCGTCTACCCGAGCATTTGCGAGCACATGGACACCAACCATGAGCCGACGATCAACCTCTACCGCCGCGCGCGCGACCTGAAGGGCATCAAAAAGATCCTGATCGCGTCCGGGGTACGTTACGACATCGCCGTGGAAGATCCGCGCTACATCAAAGAGCTGGCGACGCACCACGTCGGCGGCTATCTGAAGATTGCGCCGGAGCACACCGAGGAAGGCCCGCTGTCGAAAATGATGAAGCCGGGCATGGGCAGCTACGATCGCTTTAAAGAGCTGTTCGATACCTATTCGAAGCAGGCGGGTAAAGAGCAGTATCTGATCCCATACTTCATCTCCGCCCACCCGGGCACGCGCGATGAAGACATGGTGAACCTGGCGCTGTGGCTGAAGCAGCGTCGCTTCCGCCTGGATCAGGTGCAGAACTTCTATCCGTCACCGCTCGCCAACTCGACGACCATGTATTACACCGGCAAGAACCCGCTGAGTAAGATTGGTTATAAGAGTGAAGAGGTGGTGGTGCCGAAAGGGGATAAACAGCGTCGTCTGCATAAAGCGCTGCTGCGTTACCACGATCCGAAAAACTGGCCGCTGATCCGTCAGGCGCTGGAAGAGATGGGTAAAAAACACCTGATCGGCTCGCGTCGCGACTGCCTGGTACCGGCCCCGACGCTGGATGAGATGCGCGAAGCGCGTCGCCAGAACCGCAATACGCGCCCGGCGCTGACCAAGCACACGCCGATTGTGCATCAGCGTTCAAACGGTAATTCGAGTGTGAAGAAGCCCATGAAGCGCAAAGCGTAAATAAAAAACCCCGGCAAGCCGGGGTTTTTTATGTAGACACGTAGACCGGGTATGGCGAAGCCGCCACCCGGCTTTTTTACGCACTTAACCGCCAAACTGGTCCGGGTCCGGCCCAAGCCGCTTGCCCTTATCCAGCTTCGCAATCTCACCCAGCTCTTCTTTGTCCAGACGGAAATCCCAGACGTCGAAGTTCTCGGCGATGCGCGATGGCGTGACCGATTTCGGTATGACCACCAGGCCGTTGTCCAGATGCCAGCGAATGACGATTTGCGCCGGGGTTTTACCGTATTTATCCGCCAGCTCACGGATAATTTTTTGATCAAACACCCCTTCGCCGCCCTGCGCCAGCGGGCTCCAGGACTCGGTCTGGATTTTATGCGTGGCGTTCCAGGCATGAAGCTGGCGCTGCTGCATCAGCGGGTGCAGCTCAATCTGGTTAATCACTGGCGCAACGCCAGTCTCGTCAATCAGCCGCTGCAGGTGATGAACCTGGAAGTTACAGACGCCGATGCTTTTCACCAGCCCCTCTTTCTGCAGGTCAATCATCCCTTTCCAGGCATCAACGTAGTGGTCGATGGCCGGAACCGGCCAGTGCATCAGCCAGAGATCGACGAAATCGAGCTGGAGTTTCTCCAGGCTCTCCTCCAGCGCTTCGCGGGGGCGTTTTTGATCGTCGTTCCACAGTTTTGTGGTGATGAATAACTCATCGCGGGAGACGCCAGCGCTGGCCAGTGCCTTACCCACGCCGTCCTCGTTTTTGTACGCGGCGGCGGTATCAATGGACCGATAGCCGACTTCCAGGGCTTTATGAATGGCGGAGACGACCTCGTCGTTACCGGCTTTCCATACACCTAGCCCCAGCTGGGGCATCACGTTGCCGTCCTGCAGCTTGATTACGGTTTGGTTTGCCATTTTTCCTCCTTCAGGTGCGCATCGCCGGAGGGTTCCTCCGGCGATGGGGTGTGCATTAAGTCTGGACGAAATGTCAAAAAACGAAAGTCGGGAGGGCAAAAACGCTTAGCGTGCCGCTTCGTAGATGCGACGGCTGACGTCCAGCGTAATGTCGCCGTGCTCGCCCAGGTGGGTCATGCCGTGTTCTTCGAGTTTCGCCAGCAGAGCAGGGATGGAGCTGCCGTCCAGACCGTAGCCGGACAGACGCGTTGGCACGCCCAGACCTTCAAAGAAGCTGCGGGTCGCTTCGATGGCGGCATCAATACGCGCATCTTCAGAACCCTCGGTGATGTTCCACACGCGCTCGGCGTACTGCAGCAGCTTGGCGCGCTTGGTGTCGCGTTTTTCGTTCCACAGGGCAGGCAGCACAACGGCCAGCGTCTGAGCGTGGTCCAGACCGTGCATTGCCGTCAGCTCGTGTCCCAGCATGTGGGTCGCCCAGTCCTGCGGCACGCCAGCGCCGATCAGGCCGTTCAGCGCCTGCGTTGCGGCCCACATTACGTTGGCGCGAACGTCATAGTTTTCCGGCTCTTTCAGCGCTTTCGGGCCGTCTTCGACGAGCGTCAGCAGAATGCCTTCCGCGAAGCGATCCTGAATTTTGGCATTCACCGGATACGTGACGTACTGTTCAACGGTATGAACAAAGGCATCGACCACGCCGTTCGCCACCTGACGCGCAGGCAGGGTGTAGGTGTAAACCGGGTCCAGAATGGCGAACACAGGCTGAACGTGTTCGTTCATGAAGGCCTGTTTGTCGCCGGTCGTTTTACGGGAGATCACCGCGCCCTTGTTGGATTCAGAGCCCGTCGCTGGCAGGGTCAGCACGGAGCCCATCGGGATGGCGCTTTTAATGTCGCTGCCGCGGGTTTCCAGAATGTGCCACGGATCGATGCCGTCAGCGTAGTGCGCTGCCGCCGCGATGAATTTGGTGCCGTCAAGCACGGAGCCGCCGCCGACGGCCAGCAGGAAGGTTATGTTCTCTTCGCGGGCGATTTTCACCGCGTTCATCAGCGTTTCGTAAGACGGGTTTGGCTCGATGCCGCCGAACTCACGCACGTCCAGACCGTCCAGGGCGCTGTAAACCTGATCCAGCACGCCGGTTTTTTTCACGCTGCCGCCACCGTAGGTGATCAGTACGCGGGCGTCAGCAGGGATCTGCGCGCGCAGATCGGCGATAGCGTCTTTACCAAACAGAATGCGGGTTGGGGTGTGAAGATTAAAGTTGTTCATTGCTCGTTCCCTTTAGTGGGTGAAAAACCGTGGTGGCGCAGAGGGCGACCTGATGCTGCACATTGTGGCCGTCCGGGGCTATCCTCTCAATGCACATTCCTGCCGATGTCTTGCCCATTTCTACAGAGCGCTGGAGAAAGCGCGGAAAAGCACGCACACTGTCAACGTCGGAAACCGTACCCGGAGTAACGTAATATGAACCGTGAAGCGATCTGCCATCAGCTCACTGTGCAGATTAAAAGACTGATAGATAAAGAAAATGACGTCAGCGATCTGCTTCCTGACATTCGTCTGCTTTATGGAACGCAGCCCGGGACGCGCACGCCGGTCATGTACCAGCCGGGCATCGTTTTTCTCTTCTCGGGCCATAAAATTGGCTATATCAACGAGCGCGTGTTCCGCTACGACACCAATGAATATCTGCTTCTGACGGTACCTTTACCCTTCGAATGTGAAACCTTCGCGACAGAAGCCGTTCCGCTGGCCGGTATTCGCGTCAACGTCGATATTCTTCAGCTGCAGGAGCTGCTGATGGAGATTGGCGAAGATGAGTTCTTCCAGCCGTCTATGGCATCGAGCGGGATTAACTCGGCGACGCTGTCGGAAGAGATCCTCTGCGCCATAGAGCGTCTGCTGGACGTGATGGAAAGGCCGCTGGACGCGCGTATTCTGGGAAAGCAGATCGTCCGCGAAATTCTCTACCATGTGCTGCTGGGCCCGGGCGGCGGGGCATTACTGGCTCTTGTGAGCCGACAGACCCACTTCAGCCTGATAAGCCGCGTGCTCAAGCGCATTGAAAGCCAGTACACGGAAAACCTCAGCGTCGACCAGCTGGCGGCGGAAGCGAACATGAGCGTCTCGGCGTTTCATCATAACTTCAAGTCGGTGACCAGCACCTCGCCGCTGCAGTACCTTAAAACCTA
This sequence comes from Enterobacter sp. AG326, assembly GCF_004362415.1. NCBI lineage: Bacteria > Pseudomonadati > Pseudomonadota > Gammaproteobacteria > Enterobacterales > Enterobacteriaceae > Enterobacter > Enterobacter sp. AG326. The sequence continues at coordinate 282,717 of NZ_SNXG01000003.1, forward strand.
CCGGCTGCATAAGGCGCGGATGCTGATGATCCACGACGGCATGAAGGCCAGCGCGGCGGCGATGCGGGTGGGTTACGAAAGCGCGTCGCAGTTCAGTCGGGAGTTTAAGCGCTATTTCGGCGTCACGCCGGGAGAGGATGCATCACGCATCCGAACCATGCAGGGAGCTTAAGCTTTTTCCCCTCTCCCCTATGGGGAGAGGGTGAGGGGATCAGGCGCTGCAGTACTTCTTCTTAATCACCACCGCGATGGTTCCCACCAGCCCTGCCACCAGCAGGAACATCGGCAGCACCATCAGGAAGGTCATCACCTGATCTTCATGGTGTTTCACAAAGGGGATCATATTCAGCGCATAGCCGAGCGTGGTGACCACACCCACCCACAGCAGAGCGCTCAGCCAGTTGAAGAACTGGAAGCGGCGGTTTGACAGACCGGAAATGCCCGCCATCGTTGGCAGAAGCGTGCGAACAAACGCGAGGAAACGCCCCGCCAGCAGGGCCAGCAGGCCATGCCTGTCGAACATGCAGGTCGCACGCTGATGATATTTATGCGGTAACTGCGCCAGCCAGCCTTTTACGACGCGGGTATTCCCAAGCCAGCGGCCCTGCAGATAGCTCAGCCAGCAGCCCAGGCTGGCTGCGGAGGTGAGAATAACCATCGTTGGCGTGAAGTCCATGACGCCTTTCCCGATTAATGCCCCGGCAAGTAAAAGCAGGCTGTCACCGGGTAAAAACGAGGCTGGCAGTAATCCATTTTCCAGAAACAGAGTTGCGAACATCACGAGGTAAACGATACCAACGATGTGAGGATCCGCCAGCGCGGCAAAGTCGTGATGCCAAAGCGCCGCGATAATATCTTGAATAACAGCCATGGACTTTCCTGTGGAACAGCAGATATAGCGCTATTGTACTCCCTTATTCGCCCGTCGGGTTTGATCCCGGGCGCAACTCATGCAGACTTTTCTCATTGCCGTGTCCACAAAAGCGTCCAGAGAGTACATTTTCAGCCAGCACTCTACACGATACGCTCGAACCCTGCTGCTAAATCGGCAATCAGATCGTCAACATTTTCTAAACCGATATGCAGTCGAATCAGGGTGCCGCTGAAGTCCACTTCTCCGCCGGGGCGCAGAGCCGCAACCTGTTCCGGCTGGTTAGGCAGGATCAGGGATTCAAAACCGCCCCAGGAGTAGGCCATGCTGAAGAGGGTAAAATTATCCAGATAGCTCGCCAGCTCGTCGTTATTTAGCCGCTTTTTCAGTACGAACGAGAACAAACCGCTGCTGCCCGTAAAGTCACGCTGCCAGAATTCGTGGCCTTTACTACCCGGTAACGCGGGATGATTCACGCGCTCAACCTGCGGATGCTGCGCCAGCCATTCGGCCACCTTCAGGCTGCTTTCATGGTGCTGACGCAGGCGAACGCCCAGCGTGCGGATACCGCGGCTGGTCATGTAGGCCGTGTCTGCATCCACCATCTGGCCCATCAGGTAGGCATTTTCACGCAGCTGATCCCAGCAGCGCGCGTTGGAGACCGCGGTGCCAATCATGCCGTCAGAGTGGCCTATCAGGTATTTCGTCGCCGCCTGAATCGAGATATCAATGTCGAATTCCAGGGCTTTAAACAGCACGCCCGCCGCCCAGGTGTTATCGATCATAACGATCGCCTCTGGGGCTTTGCTGCGCACGGCCTTCACGATAGCCGGCACGTCGTGAACTTCCATGGTGAGCGATCCCGGAGATTCCAGGAACACAATGCGCGTGTTTGGCTGAATAAGTTCGGCAATGCCTTCACCAATCAGCGGGTCGAACCAGCCGGTCGTTACGCCGAGCTTGCTGAGGATTTTGGTGCAGAAGTCCTGGCTGGGCTCGTAGGCGGTGTTGGTCATCAGGATATGGTCGCCCTGTTCCACAAAAGCCAGAATGGTGTTGGCCACCGCAGCCGCCCCGCAGGGGAACAGCGCGCAGCCCGCGCCGCCTTCCAGCTCGCACATCGCCTCCTGCAGCGAAAAATGGGTTAGCGTGCCGCGACGGCCATAAAACAGCCCGCCTTTCGCGCGGTTGCGCGTGGCAATTTTTTTCTCCTCAACGGTATCAAACACCAGCGAGGAGGCTCGTTGAATCACGCTGTTGACCGATCCCTGCGTATATTTTTTGCTGCGTCCTGCCTGTACCAGCGTGGTATCAAGATGCTTCTTTGTCATGTTCGCTAACCCTGTTTTTATACGTCTGGACGTCCAGACTACCACGATTGGAAAAAACTGCACCCCGCGGCTTATCGAATAAACAGAAAATATTAGCAAAAATTCGCATAAGAAATTTTTACTGCGTAAGCGCAAGGAAAGTGAGCGAAAATTACGGCACCATGCAAATACTAATGAGAACTACTATCAATTCGACGACGTTTTGATATTATTACGCTCAGATTTTGTGATTTGCGTCCTGGAGATACAGAGTGGGTAATAATTTGATGCAGACGGATCTCTCCGTTTGGGGCATGTATCAGCATGCTGACATCGTGGTTAAGATTGTGATGATCGGCCTGATTCTGGCGTCCGTTGTCACCTGGGCTATCTTCTTCAGCAAGAGCGCCGAGCTGCTTTCGCAGAAGCGCCGCCTTAAGCGGGAACAGCAGCAGCTGGCAGAAGCCCGCTCTCTGGATCAGGCTGCAGACATGACCTCATCCTTCCACGCGAAAAGCCTTACCACCCTGTTAGTGAATGAAGCACAGAACGAGCTGGAACTCTCCGCTGGCAGTGAAGATAACGAAGGTATCAAAGAGCGTACCGGTTTCCGCCTGGAGCGTCGCGTTGCGGCCGTTGGCCGACACATGGGACGCGGCAATGGTTATCTGGCAACCATCGGCGCGATCTCACCGTTCATCGGTCTTTTCGGTACGGTCTGGGGCATCATGAACAGCTTTATCGGTATCGCGCAGACCCAAACCACCAACCTGGCGGTCGTGGCGCCGGGTATCGCAGAAGCGCTGCTGGCGACGGCAATCGGTCTGGTTGCCGCTATCCCGGCGGTGGTTATCTACAACATCTTCGCGCGTATGATTGGCAGCTACAAAGCCACGCTGGGTGACGTTGCCGCGCAGGTTCTGCTGCTGCAAAGCCGCGATCTCGACCTGAACGCCAGCTCGGTTAAGCCGGTGCACGCGGCGTCTAAACTGCGCGCAGGTTAAGAGTATGGCGATGCGTCTAAACGAAAATCTGGACGATAACGGCGAAATGCATGAAATCAACGTGACGCCGTTTATCGACGTTATGCTGGTTCTGTTGATTATCTTCATGGTAGCCGCGCCGCTGGCGACGGTTGATGTGAAGGTCAATCTGCCTGCCTCTTCCAGCCAGCCCCAGCCGCGCCCGGAGAAGCCTATCTACCTGTCGGTGAAGGCGGATAAATCCATGTTCCTCGGGAACGACCCGGTGACGGCCGACTCGGTCATCCCGGCGCTGGAGCAGCTTACGGGCGGTAAGAAAGACACAACGGTCTTCTTCCGTGCGGATAAAACCGTTGATTATGAAACCATGATGAAGGTAATGGACACGCTGCATCAGGCGGGTTACCTGAAGATTGGACTGGTCGGCGAAGAGAAAGCGGCCTCGAAGTGATAAAGAAGCTGGCGAAAGCCGGCTTTTTTTATGCCTGTCGGTTTATGCGTTTTTGCTATCCGTCGGTGCGGTAGAGGGAGTTGCCAGCGCGTCCTCATCCAGCGCCACGCAGGTGACGTTTGAGGTACGATACTCACTGTCGGACAGCTTGCGCGTCAGACGCAGGGTGGCGATTTCTCTGGCAAGCAGATACTGATAATTGGCCTCAAGACGTCCGAGAAGCTTCTCTTTCAGCTCAGGCCGCTGTTCTATGATGGCGTTCATCACGGCACCGTAAATCTCTTCTTTGACCTGTAGCGGATAAATTTCACGGCGATTCTGCCATTTCAGACGAACCAGCGTCGCCGGGATCGATACCAGGTCTTGTGTAATACGCGTCATCTCGTCATTTTTTGTGTTTCTCAGCGCGTCGAGATTTTGCTTTAAGATAAATTCATCACTTTTTTTATCATCTAAAGTCAAATAAACGTCGTTGTTTTTAACTTCTTTCACGTTAATCTTCCCCCAGGCTATAAAAAATTGGGTTGTTTTTTTCGCGCGTAATTAAATTAAGCCAAATTTCATTGCCCGCTTCATTAATTTCTTCGGTTTTCTCGGCCATTATTTGACTTAGTTTCTGGGCATCTATTTCACCCTCGGCCTGGAGGTCATTCAGCAGGTGGACAAAGGCTTCAATTTTTATGGCGCGAAATAAGCGGTCTTTTATATGGCGATCGTGCTCTTCCAGCAACATATTTCGGGATTTGCCAGTTCGGGAAACACCAATTAATATATCGGGCTCGAAATCAGAGAGCTTTCTTTTCCCCTGAGTGAAACTGGCCTCTTTTTCTGCTTCCGTCGGTTGCTGTTCCACAGGCGTAATGTGGTACTTAGCCGGGACGAGATAGTCGGGCAGCATTTTTAATTTCCTTTATTTTCAACAGGGTGGGGTTGGTAAAGGCGTGAGATTCGTTGACAATATCATGAGGCAAATTTAAAATCAAAAAAAATGGAGCCTACCCATGAACAGCATCTTTTTTACGGTCATCACATTACTATTACTGACCGCTGGTGTGCTTTTATTGATGCAGGAGTTCAATAAAACAAAAGTGTCGAAAGACACCAGTGAACCCCCGCAACCTGAACTGATGACAAAAGAGGAAGGGGAAGACCATTTCTCTGTATTGATGAACTCCGTTACGCCTGTCTGGTACTGGCGGGTGAACCACGAATATATCGACTTTTTACACGCGACAATTAAGCGCATGAAAATGTCGGAAATTAATGACACGCCCGGACTGTTTGAGGCGCAGCGTCGCTGTAGCGATCTGAATTCAGCAGTCTATAAATATTATGACAATATTAAAAAGCGCTGCCTTAACGGCGAGAAGGTCTCTTATTCCGATCTGGACGTATTAAATTTGCGTCAGTGTTTTCGCGAGTTCAGTCTGGAAGCCTATCCTGAACTGGTGGGGCTTGTCTGGCCGGAGTACGCACGTCCCGAGGTTAACCCAGACAACGTCTGAGTGACGTACCGTTGAGTTATTGCAAACAGCCAGCGCCGTTGAGATATACTGGGCGCTGGTTTCTTTTGCAAACAGGACTTTATGGAACGCTTTTTTGAAAATGCCATGTACGCCTCTCGCTGGATACTGGCCCCCGTCTATTTTGGCCTCTCGCTGGCACTTATCGCGCTGACGATTAAGTTCTTTCAGGAAATCTGGCATGTTCTGCCGAACATTTTTTCTATTGCCGAAGCGGATCTGATTCTGGTTCTGCTGTCGCTGGTGGATATGACCCTGGTGGGCGGGCTGCTGGTGATGGTGATGTTCTCCGGCTACGAGAATTTTGTCTCCCAGCTCGATATCGACGAGCGTAAAGAGAAGCTCAGCTGGCTGGGCAAAATGGATGCTTCGTCGCTGAAGAATAAAGTGGCCGCGTCGATTGTGGCGATCTCCTCTATCCACCTGCTTCGCGTGTTTATGGACGCGAAGAACGTGCCGGATAACAAACTGATGTGGTACGTCATCATCCACCTGACGTTTGTGCTGTCTGCGTTTGTGATGGGGTATCTGGATAAGATCAGTAAGAAGTAATTTCCCCTCACCCGGCCCTCTCCCTGTGGGAGAGGGCCGGGTGAGGGCATCAGACCGCACTATTTATCCGACGACGCCTGCCACAGATTCAACTCCCCATCCGCAACATGCTGGTCAATCCGCTTGAGTTCGTCCTCCGTAAAGCGCAGGTTTTCCAGCGCCTGAACATTCTCTTCCAGCTGTTCCGGGCGGCTTGCGCCAATCAGCACGGACGTCACGCGCGCATCCTTCAGTAGCCAGCTTAGCGCCATCTGCGCCATGGTTTGTCCGCGCGCCTGCGCCATCTCATTCAGCAGGCGAAGGCTGCTCAGGTTGGCGTCGGTCAGCATCTTCTGCGTCAGGCCGCGCGCTTTATTCCCTTCGCGCTGCATGCGTGAACCTTCAGGAATACCGTTCAGGTATTTTCCGGTCAGCAGCCCCTGCGCCAGCGGGGTGAAGGCAATACACCCCGTACCGTTTGCTTCCAGCGCATCCAGCAAGCCGGTCTTATCGACCCAGCGGTTAAGCAGGTTATAGGACGGCTGGTGGATCAGCAGCGGGATCTTCCACTCGCGCAGCAGCTCGGTCATTTTTTGCGTGCGCTCGGTTGAGTAGGAGGAAATGCCGACATACAGCGCTTTCCCACTCTGCACGGCGTGGGCCAGCGCAGAGGCCGTCTCTTCCATCGGCGTGTTTTCATCCACGCGGTGGGAATAGAAAATATCCACGTACTCGACGCCCAGACGCTTCAGGCTCTGGTCGAGGCTGGCGAGCAGGTATTTGCGTGAACCGCCCGAACCGTACGGCCCTGGCCACATGTCGTAACCCGCCTTGGTGGAGATAATCAGCTCGTCGCGGTACGCGGCAAAATCCTCACGCAGCAGGCGGCCGAAATTCTCTTCCGCGCTGCCCGGCGGCGGTCCGTAGTTATTGGCGAGATCGAAATGGGTGATGCCGAGGTCGAAGGCTTTTCGTAGCAGCGCGCGCTGGGCGTCAAGAGGCTGGACGTGGCCGAAGCTATGCCACAGTCCCAGCGACAGCGCGGGCAGGCGCAGGCCACTTTTACCGCAATAACGATATTGCATACTCTCATAGCGGCCGTGGTAAGGGTGCCAGGACATGATGTCTCCTTTCTTATTGATGAATTTTTCGAAACAACGTTTTCATTCTGAACTTACCACATCACAAATTACATCACTAAGCGCGGGCTTAATGGTTAACGACAGCTGTGCGACCAGTGAAGCCACGCTAATTAAAAATGATCACAAAACGTTATAATTTCCCTCTTTCCTGCCGATAACGAGAGTAGTACTCGCCTCTGGGCGAACTCACCCTCACGGCAAGGAAGACTTATGAATATGCTCCGTAATTTCACGATCCGTTTCGTCATGCTGACGATTCTCGGGATCTTTTGTTTAATGTGGGCGGGCGTTGGGTTGTACAGCACCTGGTCCCTTTCTCGCGTTTCAGATGGCAATGAAGTCGACCGCCAACTGGTTAAACAGATGACGGTACTCAGCCAGGGAAACGATCAATATTTCCGCTTTGTGACCCGTCTGAGCCGCGCAATGGAAGTTAAAGCCGCAGGCGGCACGCCGGATTTGGCCTCCGCCCAACAGGCGCTGGATAACATGGGCAAGAAACTGGCCGAGATGAAAGCGATCTCCCCAGGCCCGATGGATGAGCAGATCTCTTCCCGGGTGATCGGCTCCTGGCAGGCGCTGCTCGAACAGGGCGTAACGCCGCAAATGCAGCAGGCGAAGCAGGGGGCTCTGGAGGGGTATCGCCAGCAGGCCAACAACGTCACGCCGCCGCTGAGCCGTGCGTTCGGCGCGGCCGCCGAGGAGTTCAACAATGCCGCCGCGAAGTCGCTCGACAGCACCCGCGTGGTGGTGGACGGCCTGACAAGCATGACCCGCACGGTGATTATCGTCGCCACGATTATCGGCCTGCTGATCCTGCTCTTCACCGACCGTTACCTGGTGGCGATGCTGGTCAAACCGCTGGCTCGCATTCGCCAGCAGTTCCGCCAGATTGCCCAGGGCGATCTCAGCCAGCCCATTGAGCCGTTCGGTCGTAACTGCGTGGGGCAGCTGGTGCCGCTGCTGAGCGCTATGCAGGACAGCCTGCGCGAAGCGGTCAGCACGATTCGCTCCGGCAGTGAGAATATCTGGCGCGGCGCGACGGAAATCTCCAGCGGTAACAACGATCTCTCTTCCCGTACCGAAGAGCAGGCGGCTGCGCTGGAAGAGACGGCAGCCAGCATGGAACAGCTGACCGCCACGGTGAAACTGAACGCGGAAAGCGCGCGTCAGGCAAGCCAGCTGGCCGATGTGGCCTCAACTACCGCCAGCCGCGGCGGCTCGCTGGTGGAAGAGGTGGTGACCACCATGAGCGGGATTTCGGAAAGCTCGAAGAAAATTGCTGAAATCACCAACGTGATCAACAGCATTGCCTTCCAGACCAATATCCTGGCACTCAATGCGGCGGTTGAAGCGGCGCGCGCGGGTGAGCAGGGGCGTGGTTTCGCGGTGGTGGCAGGCGAAGTTCGCAACCTGGCAAGCCGCAGCGCCAACGCGGCCAAAGAGATTGAGGGGCTGATTACCGACTCCGTTTCCCGCGTAGAGCAGGGGGCGCAGCTGGTGAGCGACACCGGCACCACCATGGATGCGATTTTGCGCGACGTGACGGAAGTGACGACCATCATGAAGCAAATCGCTTCCGCCTCTGAGGAGCAAAGCAAGGGCATTTCGCAGGTCGGGATTGCCATTACCCAGATGGACGGCGTTACCCAGCAAAACGCCTCGCTGGTTGAAGAGGTTTCTGCCGCGGCGGCCGCGCTGGAGCGCCAGACCGAAGATCTTCAGCGCTCGGTGCAGAAGTTCCGCCTGACGGCATAACGCAACGTATAAGGCCGCTTTGTGCGGCCTTATATTATTAACGCCTTCCCCATTCAGCCCCTTCTGAAACTGCTATTCTTTTGCTAACCCCCCTGACGTTCTGGGCTCTCTTCTTCGAGGTGTTGCTATGAACAGATCGTTATCTGTCATTCCTGTCCTTTCTTTCATTCTTCTGATGCTGTTCTCGGTTTCTGCCAGTGCGACCCAGCAGGCGCAGGAGCGGCGCGTGGCACGTGATGTCAGGCAGGAAACCCGCGACGCGTCACGGCAGGTGAAGCAGGCCTGCGTGGCGAACAATAACCAGAGCAATCACGACTGCCGTCAGGACAAGCGTCAGATGAAACAGTCCGGAAGACAAAAAGCGCGGGACATTAAGTATTAATCAGATTTGCGAGACGGCTTCCGGGAATGCCCCTTGTCGCCTCGCGCTAATCGCAGTATCTTCTTGCCGCGCCTGCAAAATCAGGCGTCGGGATTGGAACCCTGAGTGACTTTATCGGCGACATGAGAAGCTTTATGTCGTACGCTTTGCTGCACCTCAATGGTGGGCTGGCGGGGGCATCGTAAGATGCGCCGGTATCCGATAAAGCCGGTAGTTCCAACCTCGCACAGTCCACCGCCATGAGATTGGAACCTCTGACGGTGGGTTTTAAACCATTTATCGGAGGCTGCCATTATGGCTACAACCCCAACCCAGACACACGCGTTATTTACCACGCCGTTTTCTCATACCACCGATTTCACCGAGCTGGCGGACAACTGCGAGCACTACGCTTATTCTCTGGTGGAGTGTGACGACATCACCGAGAAGCTGGCGTTATGCGGGCGTCTCTCCACCTGCCTGGCGCTGCTGCAATCCACGCTCCATGAACCTGTTCCGGAGCATTTGATCCCGCATTTTGTCGTGAACGATCTTCCCGCACGGCTGCCTGCTTTCGAACCGGAGAGCGACCAACTCGGTCAATACTGCCAGGTTTTAACCCAGTTGCTGATTAGCCGCGCCCTGCCACAGGAGATGGCGCGCGTGATAGAGGATTTGCTGTGTGAGCTGGTGGGATATTACGCCGATACGCTGAAAGCGCCGCGCTGGATAAATACACCGGAAGGTCATATCGCGATTAATTAAGATTGTTTTATGTTGCCGGGCGGCGGCTGCGCCTTGCCCGGCCTGGGTTATTATTTTCATGTGTTAATGTAACAATATATTTGGCATTTTCTGCACCGTAAAGGCGAGGGGCATTAATATAGCCTTAAGCTCCTCCCGACATTATTAATTTTCTTATTTTACCGGAAATAATACAGTCTATGAAAAAGCTCTATATTGTATTGGCCGCCATGGCAGGCCTTGCTATGGTCAATTCAGCAATGGCGCAAAGCGTCACCGTGGATGTCCCGAGCGGTTATAAAGTAGTTATTGTCCCGTCATCCACCACGGTTCCGCAGGCGGTGACCGTTGCGCCAGCACCGTCACAAACTGTCTATGCCGCGCCAGCGCCTGCTCCGGTTTATCACCCGCGTGCGCGCCATGTGGCGAGCGTGGCTGAAGGGATGGTGATTGAGCATCAGTACGACGATCATCATTGATGCTTCACACTCAGCAATGCGGCAGCAGGCTAAGCGCTTGCTTAACCGCCGCCTGCAAACGAGATTCCGGAACACCGTCCCTGGCCTGCACCGACAAACCATGTAAAAAGACGGCAAAATAGTCTCCAAGACTCTCTGCATCGGTCGTATCAGGTAGTTCACCGTTATGCACTGCCTGACGGAGACGGTCGATGATCTGCTGCGTACGCTGCAGGCGATGCTGTGCCAGCCAGGTTTTGAGCGTTTCATTTTCCGCACTGACGCTGGCTGCAGAGGCCACTACCATACATCCTTGCGGCAAATCCGGATGACAGTACAGGTGAACCGCATCCATTAACAGCGTCTGGATGGTATCCCGCACGTTGCCCCCTGCGGAGAAGGCCCGATCCGCAAAACCGCCTTCCTGTTTTTCGTAATCGGCGATAGCTTCCCGAAAGAGCTGCTCTTTTGAACCGAACGCCTTGTAAATCCGTGCCGATGCAATCCCCAGCTCTGCCACCAGATCCGACATTGAGGTTCCTTCATAACCCTGTCGCCAGAACAGGTTGCGCGCTTTGATAAGCGCCTGGTCACGATCGAACTGGCGCGGTCTGCCTGCCATTTTGTTGCTCCGGTTGGTCCTGAATTCAGTGAAACAGGATCGCCTAAATCATCTGGATTACCAATGAATTTATATTTTTCGCTTGCGGTTATCCGGCTTTACTCCTATTGTTTGTCAATCGACAAACAATAGGAGTATACGATGAAAACCCTCAAAGGTCCCTCTCTCCATCTGGCTCAGTTCAGCGATGATGCGGCCCCATTCAATAATTTGCCTGCGATAGCCCGGTGGGCGGCGGAAACGGGGTTTAGCGCTCTGCAAATCCCGGTATGGGATCGCCGTCTCTTCGACGTGGCGACGGCGGCTGAAAGCCAGACCTACTGCGACGATCTGACCGGTATGCTGGCGGAGCATGGCCTGGTGGTGAGTGAGCTGACCAGCCACATCTTCGGCCAACTGATGGCGGTACATCCTGCTTACGACAGCTTATGCGACAGCTTTGCGCCGCCGGAAGTCCACGGCAACCCACAGGCCCGCGGCGAATGGGCACAGCAACAGCTGCTGATGGCGGTCAAGGCCTCTGCCAGGCTTGGACTCAGCGATCTGGGTACCTTCTCTGGCTCGCTGGCGTGGCCCTATCTGTTCCCGTTTCCGCAGCGCCCGGAAGGATTAATTGAAGCTGCCTTTGACGAGCTGGCCAGGCGCTGGATGCCGGTGCTCAACGCCTGTGACGAGCAGGGGATTAACCTCTGCTATGAGATCCATCCGAGCGAAGATCTGCATGATGGGGTGACCTTTGAAATGTTTTATCAAAGGGTGAAAGAGCATCCCCGCTGCCGGATACTTTTCGACCCCAGCCACATGGTATTACAGCAGCTTAACTATCTGGATTTTATTGATATTTATAAGGACATGATCAACATGTTCCACGTCAAAGACGCTGAATTTAATCCGACCGGGCGTCAGGGTATTTATGGTGGCTATCAGTCCTGGGTCGATCGTGCAGGGCGTTTTCGCTCATTGGGTGACGGCCAGGTTGATTTCAGGGCTATTTTCTCGAAGCTGACCCAATACGATTATGCCGGCTGGGCAACCCTGGAGTGGGAGTGCTGTCTGAAAAACCCGCTGGATGGTGCCAGAGAAGGGGCCGCGTTCATCCGCGACCACATTATTCACATCACCGATAAAGTCTTCGATGATTTCGCCGGTGCGCCAGTTAACCCTCAGCAAATCAACGCATTACTCGGCATTCGCTAAGCCACGACATCACAGGGAGTCCCCATGGAACAACAATACGGTGAGATCGCGCACGCGGATCTCAGGGCAGAACACGTCTATACGAAAGTGAACGGACAGCGCATCCACTGCGTCGTGGCGGGAAAAGGACAACCGGTATTGCTGTTACCGGGCTGGCCGCAGACCTGGTATACCTGGCGCTATGTCCTTCAGGCGCTGGCGGCGGCGGGTTTTCAGGCGATAGCGGTCGACCCTCCGGGCATTGGTGAGTCAGATAAACCGCGCGACGGCTATGACACCGGACGTGTCGGTGCCATGCTGCATACCATGATGGCGCAGTTGGGTCATGCGCGTTATAGCATAGTAGGCCACGATATTGGCATGTGGGTTGGATACGCCATGGCGAGCGATTTTCCTCAGGCGATAGAACGACTTGTGCTGACAGAAGCGGTTATCCCTGGACTGGCCCCACCACCGCCGATTTTTGTCGCACCGGAAGAGAACATCTTTCTCTGGCACTTCATGTTCAATCAACTGGCGGATCTACCCGAAACCCTGACCAGTGGGCGCGAATCACAGTATCTCAGCTATATTTTCGATCGCTGGTCTCATCGACGTGAACGGGTTGCCGCAGAGGTGTATATCGCCGCCTATTCAACACCCGGCGGGCTGCGTGCGGGCTTCGACTATTATCGCGCTATCCCGGAAACCATCCGGCAGAACCAGCGCCGTGCGCAAACGCCTTTAACCATGCCGGTGTTAACAGTGGGGGCCGAACATGCGACGCGCGATGCGCCGTTGATAACCCTACAGGGCAATGCCCTTGATTTGCGTGGCGAGACGGTGGCGGACTGCGGGCATTTTATTACCGAAGAGTGTCATGAGGCGTTTATTGGGCTAATCGTACCCTTTCTCTCAGAGGACACCGATCGTGCCGCTTGATAAACACATTGCTGACTTTCTGGCTGCATCATCGGGAGCGCCGCAACCGGCGTCGTTAGCCGACCTGCGTGCCGCCACCGAAGTGGATTTGCTGCGGCTACAGGGTGAGGAGGAAACAGGTGGCGGCATTCAACATTACGTTGTTATCGCTGATGATGGTTACGCTATCGGTCTTCGCGCGTATACGCCTGCTGCCTCAGACGCTGAAATTGCGCAGCCTGCAATGCTGTTTGCTCACGGCGGCGGATGGTGTCTGGGCTCGCTGTCGCTGTACGATCGACCCTGTCAGGCATTGGCTAATGCCACTGGCCGGAAAATACTCTCCGTTGATTACCGTCTGGCACCGGAGTTCCCCTTCCCAAGGCCGTTAGAAGATGTTTATCAGGCACTGTGCTGGGCCAGTGAACAGGCCGCGCTTTTGGGAATAGATGCGACCCGTCTTGCGGTGGGCGGCGACAGTGCTGGTGGCAATCTTGCTGCCGCGACAGCTCTGCTGGCCCGGGATCGCGGCGGACCTCACATTGAGCATCAGTTGCTGCTCTACCCGGCGTTAAGTCGCGAAATGTCGTCCCAAAGCTATTGTGAATTTGCTGAAGGTTATTATTTAACGCGTGATGCGATGGCGTTTTGCTGGGAAAACTATCTGGGAGAATGTCGTCATCCTTATGCCGAGCCGCTGCATATGGCCTCGCTGACGGGGTTACCGCCAGCAACCATCCTGAGTTGTGAATATGATCCCCTGCGCGATGAGGCTGAAGAGTATGCGCTGCGGCTTGAGGAGGCGGGGGTGCCAGTACGCTGTGAACGGTTGCCGGGAATGGTGCATGCCTGCATTCATATGTCAGGGATAACGCCAGCCGCGCGTCGGTTGTTCGAACGGGCTTGTATCTGATTCAAAAACTTAAAAAACCCAGCGCGATCGCTGGGTTTATTATTCATGCCTGTTCACAAGGTGGCACACCACCTTAGTGCGTCGCTTCACCAATCAGCGCGCCCGTGCCCGCACCAACGGCTGCACCTTTCAGCACGCTCTTGCCGGTAACCGCTGCGGCACCTGCGCCCACGGCAGCACCTACCGCGCCGCCCTTACGCGCGGCTTTACCTTTGCCGCCGTTTTTGAACATGGCACCGGTGCCTGCGCCCACGACGGCGCCGCCAACGGTTGATTTCAGATCTTTGCCCGTGGCCGCACCAATGGCCGCGCCTGCTACGGCGCCAGCGGCAGTTTTGTCGATGGCCATTCCCGAGGTGGAAAAAATGAGGGCGCTGATAACCAGCGTTGTTTTAATAAGTTTCATAACAGATCCTTTGTGACTGCTGTCGGTTGAGACGTCATTTCTCACTCTCAGACGCGAGAAAAACGTCCAGATAGTGCCAGCAATAGGGGCTCAACCTTTAAGCTAATGATGCCCTGGGCAGGGATCTCAGTTGCCGGGCGGGGATCCGCCCGGCGGAACATTACGCCTGACGCTTATCTTCCGTATTGGTATCGAAGTCGCTCGCCGCGTGGCGCTCGTGGAGCTGCTCGTTCAGCTCGCCGCTGGTTCGGTTAACGATGCGGCCGCGCTTAACGGCATGGCGATTCGCCACGTCTTTCGCCCAGCGCTGGACGTTAGTGTACTTCTCTGCATCCAGGAATTCGGCGGCGTTATAGACGCTGCCCAGCGCCACGCAGCCGAACCACGGCCAGATGGCGATATCCGCGATGGTGTACTCCTCACCCGCCACGTAGCGGCCGCGCGCCAGCTGTTTATCCAGCACGTCGAACAGGCGTTTGGCTTCCATGGTGAAGCGGTCAATTGCGTACTCAATTTTTACCGGGGCATAGTTGTAGAAGTGGCCAAAACCGCCGCCGAGGAACGGCGCCGCGCCCTGCAGCCAGAACAGCCAGTTCAGGGTCTCGGTGCGTCCCGCCGGATCTTTTGGCAGGAAGTGACCGAATTTCTCTGCCAGATAGAGCAGGATATTGCCGGATTCAAAGACGCGCGTTGGCGGGGTCGTGGAGTGGTCACGCAGCGCCGGTATTTTCGAGTTTGGGTTCACGTCTACAAACCCGCTGGAGAACTGATCGCCCTCGCCGATGCGGATCAACCATGCGTCGTATTCCGCGCCCGTCACGCCCAGCGCCAGCAGCTCTTCGAGCATGATCGTTACTTTCTGGCCGTTCGGTGTCCCGAGAGAGTAAAGCTGCAGCGGGTGGGAGCCCACGGGCAGATCTTTCTCATGGGTCGCGCCGGAAATAGGGCGGTTAATATTGGCGAACGCGCCGCCGCCGTTCTTTTTCCATTCCCACACTTTTGGTGGCTGATACGTGTTGTCTGACATGTTGGCCTGCCTTTTGAGTGATGTGTTGAGGCAGTGTAGCAGGAGATTTGTGAAGCGTTTAACGTTGCGAGCGCAATCAATTAACCGCTATTCCTTCTGGCGCTTATATATAACAAATCTGGCATAAGCTTAATCGAAAATCGCATTTTCATAATTAATGCGTAAACCGATAAAGCTGAATATGATGCTTCAACATAAATAAAAGATGCAGTAATAAAAACTTTATAAGGCAAGGAGTTAGTGAGATGCGCAAGCTTCTGTTATCGGCAGTGGTGGTTTCGCTCGCGTTAGGCCTGGCTGGCTGTGATGATGCGAAAAATAAAGAGACAAACAGTGCGGCTGCGGCAAAAAACGATGCGCCAAAAGAGGGCGGTTCGCTAATTATTGGAATTACCTCCGGCGACCCGTTAGCCGTTAATCCGCTCTATGCCAGTGACCGCACAACCTTAACGATCATGCAGGCGCTCTATGCCCCGCTGTACAGCTTTAATAACGGCAACATTGAGTGGGGCCTGGCGGAAAGCCTGACGCCTTCCGCCGACAACCTGAGCTATACCCTGACGTTAAAACCCAACCTGAAATGGCAGGATGGCCAGCCGCTGACGGCGGACGACGTGGTCTTCACCTTCAACAAGCTGCTGGATGCCAAACAGCACAGCTTCTTCCGCAGCATGTTCACCTACGGCGACAAGCCGGTACAGGTGAGCAAGGTGGATGAGCGCACCGTTAAGTTCACATTGCCGCAGGTCAGCGCGGCCTTTACCGGAACGCTGGTACAGATCTACCCGATTCCGCAGCACGTGTTCGCCAGTGAAGGCGACCTGGAAAAGAGCACCAAAAACGATGCGCCGGTCGGCTCCGGGCCGTTCAAATTTAAAGAGTACCGCGCCGGGCAGTATTACGCCCTGACCCGTTTTGACGATTACTGGAACGGCAAAGCGAAGCTTGATTCGGTCACCTACCGTTTCGCCAAAGACAGCAACGCCGCCAACCTTGCGCTGCAAAACGGGGAAATCAACCTCAAGATGGTTGACCCGCAGGATGTGAACCGTCTGAAAAATACCGGTAAGTTTGACTTCGTGGTCTATCCGGAAGGCCGTCTGGCCTATATGACGTTCAACCAAAACGTGCCGGTGATGAAGAGCAAAGCGCTGCGCCAGGCCATCGCGTATGCCATCAACAAAGACGAGCTCACCCAGACCGCGTTTACCTCGCTGGACTACGCTAAACCGGCAACGTCGTTCCTGACGCCAGATACGCTTTACAAGACGGATGACGTTGAACAGTACAAATTCGATCTGCAAAAAGCCAAAGAGCTGCTGAAGACGTCCGGCGCGCCGGACAACCTCAAGCTGCGACTGGCGTATGTGAACACCAACAAAACCCAGGAGAGCATGGCGCTCTATATTCAGCAGGCGCTGAAGGGCATTGGGGTGAACGTGGAGCTGATGCCGCTGGACTCCAACGCCATGTCTCAGCGCAGCCTCGATATGAACAATACCGCGTGGGAGCTGAACCTGGGCGGCTACATCATGGGCTCCGAGCCGGACGGTTACAAATCGCTGTTCATGAGCAACGAAGCCTATAACTACGCGCACTACAAAAATCCGCAGTTTGATGCCCTGTGGGATAAAGGCGCAGTGGAAACCGACGCCGCGAAACGTGCCGATATCTATAAGCAAATTCAGCAGACCGTGGCGAACGATATGACCTACTACCCGATCGCCTACACCAATGCGACCGTCGCGGTGGACAAGCGCTTCGGCGGCACCCAGGAAGCGGAGCCGAAACCGGTCTATCTGTTCCAGGATCTGTCAAAAATCTATCAGAAATAAGTAATTGCCCCGGCCGTCAGGTCGGGGCCTTGGTAAGGGCACGTCGTGAACACACTCCTCACGCGTCGGCTGCTGCAGCTGCTGCCGATGCTGTTCTTTATTTCACTGGTGGCGTTTCTGCTGGTCAAGCTCGCGCCTGGGGATCCGGTGGCGGCGTACATTACGCCGCGCATGGCCCCGGAAGACATCGAGCGTATTCGCCAGAGCCTGGGGCTGGATAAGCCGCTGGTCACACAGTACGTCCTGTGGCTGAAAAACGTCCTGCGGGGCGATCTCGGCTATTCGCTGATCTACCACCGTCCGGTGCTGGAGATGATCGGCGAACGCATTCCGGCCACGCTGGGGCTGATGGGGGCGTCGCTGCTGATGGCGATCGTGCTGGCGATCCCGCTGGGGCTGCTGGCGGGGGCATTTAAGCACCGCTGGCTGGATCATCTGCTCAATTTATTCGCCTATATCGGCATTTCTGTTCCGATTTTCTGGTTCGGCATCCTGCTCATCACCGTTTTTGCCGTGCAGCTTAACTGGTTCCCCAGCATGGGGATGCGCACCATCGGCATGGAGGACAACGGGCTGGATCTGCTGCGTCACGGCGTGCTGCCGTGTATTGCCCTCACGTTCTACAACCTCTCCAGCTACGTGCGCTACATCCGCTCCAACACCATCTCGCAGCTCTCGGCCGACTACGTGCAGACCCAGCTTGCCTACGGCGCCACGCGTTCCAGTATTCTGTTCCGCCACGTGCTGAAAAACGTCTTGCTGCCGGTGATTACCCTGTTCGGCCTGTCGTTCGGAGAGCTGATTGTGGGGGCCTATGTGACGGAAAGCGTCTTCTCCTGGCCGGGGATGGGGCTGCTCGGGATCCAGTCGATCGCCTCGCTGGACTACCCGCTAATTATGGCGATCATCATGCTCTCGTCGATGATGCTGATCGTCGGTAACCTGATCGCCGACGTGCTTTATCGCTTCGCCGATCCCCGCATTCGTACGCTGAGGTAGCCCGGATGAGCAGACGCTGGCAGCAGGTTCGTCACCAGCTGCGCCGCAACCGTCCGGCGCAGTTCTCTCTGTTTGTGCTTTTTATTTTCGTTGTCGCCGCGCTCTGTGCGGGCTTAAGCCCGTACGATCCGGATCGGATGGCGCTCGGCGCGCGCACGTTGCCGCCGGATGCCGCGCACTGGTTCGGCACCGACGAATACGGCCGCGACTACTTCACCCGCGCGCTGTATGGCGGCCAGATCTCCCTGATGGTCGGTTTTCTCGCCATGCTTTTTTCCACGCTTATCGGCACGGTGGTGGGAACGGTGAGCGGCTATTTTGGCGGCTGGCTGGATAACCTGATGATGCGCGCCGTGGATATCCTGATGGCCATTCCGGCCTTCTTCCTGCTGCTGGTAGTGAATGCTTACCTCAAGCCGGGCGTGGATAACATCATTCTGATTATCAGCCTGCTGACGTGGATGAACATGTCGCGTCTGGTGCGTGCTGAAACCCTGTCGGTGAAAGAGCGCGAGTACGTGCTTTATGCCCGCGCGTCGGGAGAGCATCCGCTGCGCATTATCGCGCGCCACATCATTCCCGGCGTGCTGCCGACCATTATCGTGGCGGCCACGCTCAATATCGCCTCGGCCATTCTGATGGAGTCAACCCTGAGCTTTTTAGGGCTGGGCGTGCAGGCACCCGCGGCGTCGTGGGGAAGCATGCTTAACAACGCCCAGTCTTATATTGGCGAAGCGTCGTGGCTGGCGATGTTCCCCGGCATTCTGATCCTGCTGACGGTGTTCAGCTTTAACGTGCTGGGCGATGTGTTCCGTACCGCCTTTGAGCCAGGAGCGAATCGCGATGAGTAACTTATTAGCGCTTGAGAACCTGCAAACCACGTTCCGCACTCGCGAGGGCGAGGTTCACGCGGTGCGCGGCGTGAGCTTTCAGGTTCAGCCGGGGGAACTTGTCGGCATCGTCGGCGAGTCGGGCTGCGGGAAAAGCGTCACCTGTAAGTCGATTATCCAG
Organism: Enterobacter sp. AG326; assembly: GCF_004362415.1. Classification (NCBI taxonomy): domain Bacteria; kingdom Pseudomonadati; phylum Pseudomonadota; class Gammaproteobacteria; order Enterobacterales; family Enterobacteriaceae; genus Enterobacter; species Enterobacter sp. AG326. The sequence continues at coordinate 301,759 of NZ_SNXG01000003.1, forward strand.
CTTCTGGGGAGCAACGGACGGATAACCGGCGGCAGCATTCGCTTCCAGAATGAGGACCTGGCGCAGAAAACGCCCGCACAGATGCGCGCCATTCGCGGCAACGAGATCGCGATGATTTTTCAGGATCCGATGACCGCCCTGAACCCGGTGCTGACCATCGGCAAGCAGATGGCTGAGATCCTGATGCGCAATAAAGGACTCAGCAAAAAAGCGGCCAAAGCGGCGGCCATCGCCATGCTGGAACAGGTGGGCATTGCCGAGGCGGAACGCCGATACGACCAGTATCCCCACGAGTTCAGCGGCGGGATGCGCCAGCGGGTGATGATCGCGATTGCGCTCTCCTGCAACCCGAAGCTGCTGATTGCCGATGAGCCGACCACCGCGCTGGACGTGACCATTCAGGCGCAGATCCTGCGCCTGCTGAAAAGTCTGCAGCAGCAAACCCGGACCGCGATTTTGCTGATCACCCACGATCTCGGCGTGGTGGCGCAGGTCTGCAGCCGCGTGGTGGTGATGTACGGCGGGCTGGTGATGGAGGAAGGCAGCGTGGAGGACATTTTTTATCGCCCTGCGCATCCTTACACCCAGGGTCTGCTGGCCTCGCTGCCGCGCCCGGATGAGGTGAATCAGCGTTTATCGCCCATTGAAGGTTCGCCGCCCGGCCTGCTTAACCCGCCGCCGGGATGTCCGTTCGCGGAACGCTGCCCGAAGCGCATGTCCCAGTGTGAACGGCAGCCCGCATTTTACGCCGCCGGAGAGGGCCATCGCGCCGCCTGCTGGCTATGGGCCGACAAGGAGATTCAGGCATGAGTGAACAACAGGCGCCATTAGTGAGCGTGCGCGATCTGCGCAAGCACTATCCGCTCAACGGCGGTTTGCTGCGTAAAGGCGTGGCCGTGAAAGCGGTTGACGGCGTGAGCTTTGATATTCAGCCCGGCGAAACGTTTGGCCTGGTGGGGGAGTCCGGCTGCGGAAAATCCACCCTTGGGCGCGCCATCCTGCGCCTTTTCGATATTACCTCTGGCGAGATCCACTTTGCCGGGCAGGCGATTGCCCACGCCCGTGAAAAAGAGCTCAAGCCGCTGCGTAAGCGGATGCAGGCGATTTTTCAGGATCCTTACTCCTCGCTCAACCCCGGAATGACGGTGCGACAGCTGGTGGCCGAACCGATGCAGATCCACGGCTACAGCCGCGAAGAACAGCGGGAACGTACGGAAACGCTGCTCTACAAAGTGGGGCTCAAGCACGAACACCTTGAACGGTTCCCGCATGAGTTCAGCGGCGGCCAGCGTCAGCGCATCAGTATTGCCCGCGCGTTGTCCGTGCATCCTGAATTTGTGCTGTGCGATGAGCCGCTCTCGGCGCTGGACGTCTCGGTGCAGGCGCAGGTGGTGAATATTCTGCAGGATCTGCAGCAGGAGCTGGGGCTAACCTATCTGTTCATCGCCCACGATCTCTCCATGGTGCGGCATATCTCCAGCCGCATTGGGGTGATGTATCTCGGTAAACTGGTGGAGGTAGCCCCGGCGAATGAACTGTATCAGCGTCCGGCGCATCCTTACACCCGCGCGCTGCTGGCGGCGGTTCCCCAGCCCGATCCGCGCATCCGCAATCTCGAAGACGCCACCCTGCGCGGCGACATTCCTGGCCCCACGTCCGCGCTGCCGGGCTGTAAGTTCTGCAGCCGCTGCCCGCACGCATTGCCGGTTTGCCAGACGCAGGAGCCAGCCATGCAGGAGATTGCGCCAGGGCATTTCGCGGCGTGCTGGTTGTTTAACATGTAGTTAATGCGCTGCGCAGGTGTATGATAAATGTCCCTCTGTCAGGTTAATTACAACGTGCAGACGACGACAACCCTTAAAAAAATTGCCGCCTGCCTGTTTTAGGTTGGATACATGCGTAAAGGAAAGTTAAGCAGTGATGCGCCATTCGGGACATTGTTAGGCTATGCGCCCGGTGGCGTGGCGATTTACTCTTCAAATTACGGCAGTCTGGACCCGCGCAGCTACCCGGAAGACGCGGATTTCCGCAGCTATATCGGCAACGAATACATGGGCCACAAGTGGCAGTGCGTTGAGTTTGCCCGCCGTTTCCTGTTTCTCAACTATGGCTTTGTGTTTACCGACGTCGGCATGGCGTGGGAAATCTTCTCCCTGCGCTTTTTGCGTCAGGTGGTGAACGATAACATTCTGCCCCTTCAGGCCTTTGCCAACGGTTCGAAACGCGCGCCGCGCGCCGGAGCGCTGTTGATCTGGCAAAAGGGCGGCGAGTTTCACGAGACCGGCCACGTGGCGGTGATCACCCAGCTTCTGGACGATAAGGTGCGTATTGCGGAGCAGAACGTGATTCACTCCCCGCTGCCGCTCGGCCAGCAGTGGACGCGCGAGCTGCGTCTGAGCGTGGAGAACGGGTGTTACACGATCCATGACACCTTCGACGACACGGAGATCCTCGGCTGGATGATCCAGACCGACGACGCGGAACACAGCATTCCCCAGCCGGAAATCGACGGCGAACTGCTGAAAATCAGCGGCGAGCGGCTGAAAAACAAGCGTCAGTTCGACGGAAAATGGCTTAACGAAAATGACGCGCTGCAGCAGGCGTATATCCGCGCCAACGGCCATGTGATCAACAAAGATCCCTGCCAGTACTTCACCATTACCGAAAGCGCCGAGCAGGAGCTGATCAAGGCCACCAACGAACTGCATCTGATGTACCTGCACGCGACGGACAAGGTGCTGAAAGACGACAGCCTGCTGGCGCTTTTCGACATCCCGAAAATCCTCTGGCCGCGCCTGCGCCTCTCCTGGCAGTGGCGTCGCCACCATATGATCACCGGTCGTATGGATTTCTGCATGGATGAGCGCGGCATTAAGGTCTACGAGTACAACGCCGACTCCGCGTCCTGCCATACCGAGGGCGGGCTGATTCTCGAAGAGTGGGTGAAAAACGGCTATCGCGGCAACGGGCATAACCCGGCGGAAGGGCTGCTGGAAGAGCTGACCGGCGCCTGGAAGCACAGCCACGCGCGGCCGTTTGTGCACATCATGCAGGACAACGATGTCGAAGAGGACTATCACGCGCTCTTTATTCAGCGTTCGCTGATGCAGGCCGGGTTCGAGACCAAAATCCTGCACGGGCTGGAGGCGCTCAGCTGGGATGCCGCCGGACAGCTGATTGACGACGAAGGTCGCCACGTCAACTGCGTGTGGAAAACATGGGCGTGGGAAACGGCGATAGAGCAGATCCGCGAGGTCAGCGAAACCGAATACGCCGCCGTGCCGATCCGCACCGGACATCCCGAGGGCGAGGTGCGACTGATTGACGTCCTGCTGCGCCCGGAGGTGCTGGTCTTCGAACCGCTGTGGACCGTGATTCCCGGCAACAAGGCGATTCTTCCGGTCCTGTGGCAGCTGTTCCCGAACCACCGCTACCTGCTCGACACCGATTTTGAGGTTAACGAACTGCTGAAGCAGACCGGCTATGCCGTCAAGCCGATTGCCGGCCGCTGCGGCAGCAATATCGATCTCATCAGCGCCCAGGACGAACTGCTGGATAAATCCAGCGGCAAGTTTGTCGACCGCAAGAATATCTACCAGCAGCTGTGGTGCCTGCCGAAGGTCGACGGCAAGTACATACAGGTCTGCACCTTCACCGTGGGCGGAAACTACGGCGGAACCTGTCTGCGCGGCGATGACTCGCTGGTGGTGAAAAAAGAGAGCGATATCGAGCCGCTGATTGTGGTTAAAGATAAGTAGTTCACACCCGCCATAAAAAAGCCCCCGCAGGGTATTCTGCGGGGGCTTTTCGTTACTGTTCTTCCTCTTCCTGCTGCTCGTTGATCTTCAGATCGATGATGCGGCCAATCTGATCGTGGTACACCGTCAGCAGGTTGTACTGGCTCATCTCGGAGATGATCTGCGGTGAAACATTAAAGCTGCGGGCCAGCTCCTCCTGGTGAAAATAGCCAGGCTGACGCCGCCTCACGTGGGCGCGGCGGCGGTTGTACTGATACCACAAAATCAGCAGCCAGCCGTTGAGCGCGGCGAACAGCAAATAGATCAACACCGTATTAAAGGACGCGATAATCACGCTCCAGCGGTGGTCGCTCTCATCGGTTAGCTGCATCCACAGCCTGGCATACAGGAAAAACAGAAATCCTCCCCACGCCGCCAGCGTTAACGCGGCATCGAAAAGACGCGGCAAGAGCCGATGCTCGGTCAAAATTAAGGTATTTTCGTTCATTAAATGCTCCCTTTTCCCCGATCCGGACTGATCCAGCGCGCGCGGGCGCGCTGGCGTTTAAGCATGACTTTTGGAAATGCGACGAGGGTGGTGAACAGGCCAATCATCCAGTACACCATCGGGAACCAGATCACCCAGAAAAGCGAGCTGGCCACTTTTCGTTCATAGCGCCGCTCGATGTACAAGCTGACCAGGAACTGCAGCAGGCACATCACGCCCAGCAGCAGCCCGGTAAACTCCGGTGGAAAAAGGCTCTCCACGGTCAGCCTGGCGGGAACAGGCGCGACATGGCTGAGGAGAAACAGCAGCACCGTCATCGCATACGCGAAGGCCCACAGCGTTGACAGCGCGTACTCCAGAAACAGCGGCCACATGCGGTGATGCTCCCAGCGCACAATCCTGCGGAGGTTGACCAGAAACACTTCCGCGCCCCCCTGTGCCCAGCGCAGACGCTGTTTCCACAGGCCCCTCAGCGTCTCTGGCATCAGGATCCAGCACAGCGCCCGCGGCTCAAAAAAGATATCCCAGTGGCGCAGCTGAAGCTTCCAGCTGATGTCGATGTCTTCGGTGATCATGTCCGGGCTCCAGTACCCGACGTCCGCCAGCGCCTGTCGGCGAAACGCGGCGATGACGCCGGAGACGGTAAAGACCCGGCCATAGATCCGCTGCGTCCGCTTGATGAGCCCAATAATGGAAGAGAACTCACCCACCTGAATGCGGCCAATCAGCGTGGAGCGCGTGCGAATACGCGGATTGCCGGTAACCGCCCCGACGTGGGGGTACTGAATCAGCGGGGCCACCAGATAAGCGGCGGTATCGCGATCGAGCAGGGCGTCGCCGTCAATGCAGACCAGCAGATCGCCCCGCGCCGCCGCGGCTCCGGCTTTGAGCGCCAGCGCTTTCCCCTGGTTCTCCGCGAGGTTAATCACCCGCAGGCGCGGCTGTTCCTGCGCCAGCTCCTGCAGCACCTGCGCGGTGTTGTCAGAAGATCCGTCGTTGATGGCAATAACTTCTATATTTTCATACCGCTGATCCAGCGCGGCGCTGATGGTCTCCCGGGCATTCCTTCCCTCGTTGAAGCAGGGGATAAGAATGGATATGAGCGGCTCACCGGCGAGCGTCGGGGCGGGCGTGTCTTTATCCCAAGACCAGTGGCGTTCAAGCTGAAACCAGAAATAGAGGCCGCCGGTTATCCAAAGCACCGACATGAACAGCGGCCAGAAGAACACAAAATCCAGAATCAGTTCGCCGGTAAAGAGGGCGGCCACGCCTAACGGCAACCCGAATACCAGACATAAAATAGAGAAGGCGATAATGCGATCAGTCATTGTCAGGATACCAGTACGAAGAAAATTCAGGCCTGATGCGTGAGATATCAGGTTGATTGTTGAGAAAGTCGTCGGGGTAGTAACCGTAGTTTTTAATGCCGTTCAGCTGGAGCACGCGCATCCACTGCGCAAGCTGGCTATCGGACACGGCGCGCTGCGGTTTCCGATCCCAGTCCCTGGCCTGCAGCTCGAAAATAGTTTTATCAAGCGCGCCGGGGCGCGCGGCGACCACTTTAACCAGACGCGTGAGCCAGGCATCGCTCTCGTCTGCCGGAACGGACTCCATCAGCGGCATGGCCATCGGCACCGTCCAGTCATACTCCGCCAGAAAATCATCAAGATTCTGTGCGAACCACGCTTCGCTTTCGGGCTGCAGAATGGGTAAGGCGAACATATTGCGCGCGGTTTTTATCTGCGGGCCTCGGATATGCTTCACCGCCAGGCTCAGGGCGTGGGTAAACCCGATAAGCGTCTGGCTTTTCTGACGCGTGGTGTTCTGACCGGCATCGTCCACGTCCGTCAGCGCCGCATCGTCATGGAACAAAATCCCGTTGAAGCTGGCATAGCGGGCCAGGTCTTCATAGATGTCCGTCACCTGCTGGCGCACCTGCGGGTCCCACGGGGAAAGCCGAATATAGGGCTCGGTGGCTTCTTGCAGCTGGCCAGTTTGACGATCCCGGCGCTGCACGCGCGGCAGGGAAGGATCGAGATCGAACGAGAGCACCGGCATCCACGCGAAGACTTTTACCCCGGCGCGGGTTTGCAGCTGCCAGGCGACAAAATTAAAGAGATCGGCCCGAACCGGCAGCCGACGGTTGGGGAAATAGAGCGCCTTGATCCTGCCGTCGCCCTGTGGGTCGGCAAACGCCTGCAGGAAAACGTGGCTGATCTTCATGTCGTAGACCCGCTGGATCAGCCTGTTGATGTTTTGGGTCTGCTGGGCAGGATCGGGATCGTAAACGTAGTCGAGATCGACGTGCATGACGCGCACCGGATCGCGCTCCTGAACCTGGCTTACCGTGCTGGCAAACGCCTTGAGCGAGGGATTCCCGGCGATCAGCAGGCGGGGGATGTTGCCCAGATCCTGCACGTTCCCCAGCCCGTCCTCAAGGGTAAAGGCCAGCCGGTAACCCTGCTGTCTGGCGATAGCGAGCGACGTACCGCTGGCGGCGCCGTAGGGCCAGACCCAGGCGCGCGGCGCTTTGCCCGTCACCTGCGTGATTTTTTCAGTCACTTTGCGAACGTCATCGCCGATCCGCTGGCTGAACTGCTGGTCGGTTTCATAGCTACCCGTCGCTTTGTCATAAAAGCGATTAGCGATCGCCGGTTCCCGGCTGCCCTGCGGGTTGGCCGGAATGCCGTAATGCGAGGCCCAGGTATGCGATCCGATCTCAATCAGCGGGGACTGGCTAAGCTCGCGCACCATGTCCCACGTTGCGAAGCGATCCCGGGGCGTCATCAGACCGCCGAAGTTAACTTTTTGATTTGCCGGCGTATCCACCCAACTGCCCACCGGCGCCCACAGCGCAGGAACGTTCCATGCCTGAAGCAGCGGCCAGACGCGGGTGTAAAAGCTGCTGTAGCCGTCGTCAAAGCTGAGCAGAACGGCTTTTGGCGGCAGCGTTTTTTTCCCGTCATGCGCGTCAAGAATGTCCTGTACGCTGATGGCGTGGTAGCCGTTGTGCAGAAGCCAGCTTATCTGCTCGTTTAACGCGCTGGTGCGAACGGAGAGATAGCGCTGATCGGCGGCATCGTCTTCGACGTCGTGGTAGGCCAGGACCAGAAACTGGTTCTCCGGCCAGGGTTTACTCGCCTCCAGCTGCGGCCGATCTTTGGGCGCAATGAACGAGATCGCCTGCGCGCAGACGCTCGCGCTGAGGCAGAGCCAGCCGAGGAGTATCAGGCTCACGGAAAAACGTGTGTTCAGCATATTCATCCTTAAAAGCGTAAAGTCGCGTCAAACGTGACGGAGAGGTTGCTCTCGCGTTTGCCGTCGTAAGGGCGTTTATCCCAGTTCAGCATCACGCCGGTATCAATAACGTTGTTCCACTGAACGCGCTGTCCGTAACCCAGCAGGGCGATGGCGCCTGCGGACTGATTTTTCTGCCAGTAGCTGCCGCCTCCCGCCACGAACTGCTGGCTCCAGAGGGTGTCGTAATGGCGGTACATCTCATGGTCAACGGCCAGGGCCGCCGTCACGGACAGATCCCGCGCCGGGTTGTAGTAGAGCGTGTCCCGCAGGCTGTTTTTGCTGGCGGCGATCCCCGGCTCGAGATCCAGCGTCAGGGAGGGGGCCTGCCAGAGACGCTCCTTGCCCGTGAGGGTGTATTCCTGGCGGCGGTTACGATCGGAGAAGCGGCTGAGGGCGGCGCTGAACTGGTACTCACGCCGCTCGTTTTGATACCAGCGCACCCCGCCTTCACCCCGATTGGCGCTAATTCCGTTGCGTAACGCCCGAAGGGGCGTGCTGCGCGACAGGCGTTCCAGGCTGCCGCTGACCTGCCAGCTGTCGGTCACAAAGTACGTTGTTGCGAGGCGAGCGCCCGGCTTGTTTTCACCGTGATAGCGGTTGCTGGAAAGCTCGGCTTCGAGCTGGAGGTCGCGTGGCCGCCACTCGACGCCGCCCAAAAGGTGACGGCTGGTGCCTTTGCCCTCATCGAAATTACTCTGCGCGTAGCGGGTGCCTGCAAACAGCCGCCAGCTATCCGCTACGGGTGGGCCATAGAGCGTGGCGTCCCAGCTCAGGTCGTGCGTCCCGCTGACGGGGCTATCGGAGTGCAAGCCCTTGCTTGCGTTGAGGCGCAGCTCGGACATGTGGTGGACCGTTCTGAGCCTGTCGAGACGCCTGGCGCTGCGATCGTTGGGCGCGCGAGCCAGCACGTCGTCGGCCAGTAAATCCATCTGTCGCCACTCCTGCAGATCCATCGCGACGTAGGCCTGCTGTTGCTCTAGCTCTGTGTTGGACGGCTCCAGCGCCTCCGCCTTTTTCAGCTTTTGCTCGGCCGCGCGCGGCAGGCCCCGCGCCTGAAGCAGGGTGGCGTAGTCAATCTGTAATCCCTGATTGCCCGGCGCCGTCGTCGCCAGACGGTGCGCCAGCTTTTCGGCTTCCGGCAGGGCATTCGTCGCCAGCAAATAGTTAAAGCGGAGCGACTGTCCGGTAAGCCATCGATCGTTCGGCTGAGGGGTAGGGGAGCCGAAATCGTAGCGGGTCCACGGGACGTTGCGGGTCTGGCGCTCAGCATATCGGCGGGCGGATTGATAATCTCCCGTATCCAGCCAGGCGTAGAAAAGCGCGTGCTCCTCGTCCTCTGGGTCGGAAGCGTATTGCGGGTAGCGTTGCAGAAGCGCGTAGGCGGCGGCCGCGTTTTGCTCCTGCAGATACGCGGAGATGACCCAGCCGATTGCCCAGCCCGGCACCGGATGCTGGGCTGCCGTAAGATCCTGATATTCGCTAATCACCTGTGGGTAATCAGCACGGGCGTAAAGCGCGCCAAGCCTGTCGATACGCGCAAGGACGACGTCTTCCGCCGCCTGCGGCTCGTTTTGCCAGCGAGCAAGCAGGGCGTCGTAACGATTCAGCGCAGATTGCGCAAGCTGCAGGCGCTCCTTTTCTGTTCTGCCGGGCACATCGGCAAGGCGAACCCGTTCGGCGGCGGCATTACGCTCAAGACGACGACGCTCCGCGGGAGACAGCGTCACGCTTTGTGAAAGCTGGAGCGCGGGGGTATTCACCCGGTTATCCGTAAGCGCGTCGATCAACTCGTTGAGGAGCGCTTTATTCTCAGGAGCGACATTTAGCGCGCGGGTGTCTGCCAGCAGCCGATCCCAGCTTTTTCCCTGGCGTAACCAGACATACGAGAGCGTCTGAAGATGCGCCTGAGAGGGATTTTCCGCCACCAGCCGTCGGGCTTCCTGTAGGGCAAGCGTGTCCATGCGGGCATCGGCCAGGGTTTTGATGTAGCCGATACGATAATCGTCGTTATCCGGCGCAAGGCTACGCGCCTCTTTCCAGCGCGCCAGGGCCGGCTGCCACGCTTTTTGATTTCGCCTGGACTGCGCGACGGCAGCAACGCCGCGGGCGGGCAGCGGCATATAAATGCCGTAACGCTGCCAGACCTGAATAACCTCGTCATCATGACCCGCCCAGGCTGCAACCTGTAACCAGTCTGCAACTTGTGCAGGCGTCAGGGCATGCTGCTGCTGATAACGCTGAAGATAATCGAGAAACGGCGTGTAATTACCGTTACGCGCCTGTTGAATCTGTTGCTCATAAACGGATTCAGTCGCCTGAGCCAGAACAGGAAAGAGGAATAACAGAAACAATAATGTTGGGGTGCGATAAAAGAATAACGTATTGAAGCGAAGTGAACTTTCCATATCTATTTGCCATTTGTTTATCATGAATCCATTGCATAACACGGCCGCCTTTAAACTCAGGGTTAAAGGCCATAAATGAGAACATTAAATCTGAATGCAGTGATGTTACGGGGTACTTACCTAAAGGTAATTATGGATCCTTATCTTAGTGGACTGGGTGAAAGCTAATGTACACCTGATATGTTGCCGGATAAATATGTTGAAAAGCCGGTATGTCGTTTTGAGATAATTCTGGATTGAGCGCTTTGTGACGTTTTTATTGAATTAGGTGTTTATTTTTAACTTATTGAAATTACTGTATTTTATTTTTATTGTGACAGCTTTGTATATATTTTTAATGCGGTTTATCTGCCTCAATTAAAGTACTTTCTGGTGCATGTTTGGGAAGTTTCATGACAAAAACTCTTAATGTTTAGAGAAGTGACTTTTCTGCGATTGTTTTTTATTTATAATTAATGGCAGCCATTGAATGATAGTCTACAGGAAGTCTTACTCATCAATGTCTGTATTGAGGGATGTCCAAAGCCAGAATACATTTATCGTTAATATAACAGCGCTATAAAACGAAGGCGGCCTTCTTTGCGAGGGATCGTGCTTGCTTTAATCTAAAAGGGATGGTTAGTGGCAACTTCAATTGTTTTAGTGACTCAGGATCGCTACCTTGTCAGAGGGATGCGGATATTTTTCCCGGATATTATCCTGCTCGACTCGATTGACAGAAACATATTTGATAACGGTGCAGATGAATATTCTGTATTGATTGATAGTCGTTCTCCGCTCCGTTTATATGATTACCTGATACGCCATCCGGCCAGAACGAAAAAAACAATCTGCTGCGTTATGCTCGATATGCGACACCGCGAGGAGAATCTGCTCAGTATGAAGTTATTTATGAACACGTCGCTGACCGCGCCGGATATGGCGTCGTTATTTAACCTGGTGCTCAATATGAAAGGCCGGCGCCTGACCACGAAGTGGCTGCTTAATTTACGTCTTAGCACGCACGAAGCGATCATGCTGCGGTTGCTGCGGGCAGGGATGCCGATGGAAGCCATCGCCGATGAGCTGAATACGTCGGTGAAAAGCCTCTATCGCAAACGAACGGCGCTCTCGGAACGCCTGGGGGCGGAGAACTTCAACGAGGCGTGTTTGTTTATCTTTAAAAACAAACTGCTGGACGCAGGTGGGAACGATCCCTAGGTTGGGGAGAAACCAAAAGCATAGAACTGACTTGCGGGCGGTATTCTGAGTTTTAAGAAAACTGGACGGTGACGACATCCTTGTTTTACCTATGGATTTACTCTGGCTCAAAACGAGAGAAAGGACGATGTAATGGACATGGTTGAAGAGACTGGTTGGAAATTTTTCTGATGCTACATGATGAGCAAGAATTGTTAGATTACCTCACTGAGAATTACAGTGACCGTAAATCTCCGGCAAAGAAAGAATGGACCTTCCAGGAGCATTTCAATCTCATACCTGAAGATCTTGAGGACATGCTGCTTGACCTTTTCATCCGGTACGGAATTGAGTACAGCAACTTTGTGATGGACCATTATTTTGAACCGGAGCTGTTTTGGTTTCAGTTTCGGCTCAGAAAAAAATTCCGCGATCGGCAGTACAAACCGCTATCTACCGGCGGATGTAAGGTGGCAGAAAATGAGCGGGTGGCGGTTGGATTTTGGGGGAGAGGAAACGCGTATTATAATGAAAAACGAATGGTATCTTCTGCTCTTCAACCCCGTTTATGAACTGCCAGAGGCTAAGCCATGTGTTTTATCCTGAGCGGGTGATACCAGAAGGAGACTCCTGGAAGTGATTGAAAAATTTAAAAGGACGTTAGAAATGAATAAATATCTGTCTGGTCTGTGTGTTGTTTCTTTTTTTTATTTTTCTTCAATAGGTTACGCGCACTCTGCGGGGCAAAATAAAGTTCAGGTTAGTATCAAACCCAGCAGCGGTAATAGAGGATATATCCCGGTAATTTCTGATGCAGATGAAATCGAGCCTTCTGATTTCAGGGAGTCGGATCTACAGGAGATGCAGAATAGCCTGAGTAAGATGAAGTCCGACAACCGCAAAGTCGATGAGCTAACTCAGAAGGTTTTACAGCTTGAGAGAAAGAATTCTGAGCAGGAGAGTAAGATCGAGCGATTGCAAAGAAGCCTTGATGACATGAAGCGGAGCAACGACAACCTTTCAAATCAGGTCAGCAGTTTATCCGGCAAAATTAAGTGATAAAAAGAGCCACCGCCTGTATTAACTTACCGGGCTATTAGCGTAAGCGTGCCTGCATTAAAACCACGCTTATCAGCGCCCAGAAATCGGCCGTAGCCATATAGCAAAAACCCAGCCATAGGCTGGGTTTTCTAAATAGTGGTGCCCGGACTCGGAATCGAACCAAGGACACGGGGATTTTCAATCCCCTGCTCTACCGACTGAGCTATCCGGGCAACGGGGCGCATTAAACCCGATCTGCCCCCTGCCGTCAACGAAAAATGTTGTTTTCGTTACAGACTGCGCAATCCCTCACCATTTTGCCGCATCCTTAAGCGAAAAAGTGCGTCCAGAGCGCGGAGAGCGGCATGGCGAGCAGCAGTGCGGGCAGCATGTTCACCACGGCAAACATCTTAATCCCACAGATGCGCAGCCCGGTAGCCAGCAGCAGCAGGCCGCCGACGGCGGTAAAGTCTGCCATCATCGCCGGCGTGGTGAGCGGGAGAATCAACGTGGCGCAGGTGGCGAGTGCCAGCTGAATTAGCAGCATCGGCATGCAAATCGCGGCAACGGCAATGCCGAGCGTGGTGGCAAAAATAGTGGCCGTAAAGAAATCAAGAAACGCCTTCGCAATCAAAATGCTTGGGTCGCCCGTCATTCCCTCCTGCATTGAACCGAAAATTCCGGTGCCGCTGGCGCAAAACAGAATGATGATGGCGACGTAGTTCTGAATAAACGACTCGTGCGTACCGTGTTTCGCCTTGCCGCCCGGTCGGGCAATCAGGTTTTTGGCTTTACTCACCGCGCTGTTAATGCCTTTTTCCAGATAGCAGAACTCGCCAATCAGCGCGCCGAGCAGGGTGGCCAGCACCATCACCGGCAGGTTGGCGCATTTGATGACTAAAAGAATACCGATCCCTAACGATGCCAGGCCGAATATCGAGGGCATGGAGGTGCGAATACGCTCCGGCAACCGCTGGCTCAGCACGGCGCCGAGTACGCCGCCCAGCAATACGGCGCCTGCGTTAATAAATGGCCCGATAACCAAAGTTAACTCCTGTTATTTAATCATTGATATTGCATTATTATGGCACGCCAGGGCTGCGCGGGCCTTAGCTTTGGTTGATTTCGTGCATACTGATTCCTTCTTGCACCTCAAAATAAAAGGTGACATTATTGCGCGAATTTTCTCCTCCCTGTCTCACCGCCCGGTGAGGGTAACTGCGCCTATGAAAACCATGAAAATTGCCGTCAGCCGCGAGCTGCTTTCCACTGTGTCTACGCACCGCGAAAAGGTGACGCTGGACAGCACTGATTTTACCGATGTGGCGGCCGTCGTCATCACAACAGCTGAAAGTCGCAGCGGCATTCTTGCACTGCTGAAACGCACGGGCTTTCAGCTACCGGTGTTTGTTTTCTCGCAGGAGCCAGCGGACGTACCCGACGGCGCCACCGCGGTTATCTCGGGTAAAGCTCAGGAGTTTCTGGAACTGGAGAGCGCTGCCAGCCGCTACGAAGAGAACCTGCTGCCGCCCTTTTTTGACACCCTGAGCCAGTATGTGCAGATGGGCAACAGCACTTTCGCCTGTCCGGGCCACCAGCACGGGGCGTTTTTCAAAAAACACCCGGCAGGGCGACAGTTCTATGATTTCTTCGGCGAGAACGTGTTTCGCGCCGACATGTGCAACGCCGACGTGAAGCTGGGCGATCTGCTGATCCACGAAGGGTCAGCCAAACACGCGCAAAAGTTCGCGGCAAAAGTGTTCAATGCGGATAAAACCTACTTCGTGCTGAACGGCACGTCGGCGGCAAACAAGGTGGTGACCAACGCGCTGCTGACCCGCGGCGACCTGGTGCTGTTCGACCGCAATAACCACAAATCTAACCACCACGGGGCGCTGATCCAGGCGGGCGCCACGCCGGTTTATCTTGAGGCCGCGCGTAACCCGTTTGGCTTTATTGGCGGAATTGACGACCACTGCTTTGACGATGGATATCTGCGGGAGCTGATCCGCGAGACTGCGCCGGAAAAGGCCGACGAGGCGCGTCCGTTCCGCCTGGCGATCATTCAGCTTGGCACCTACGACGGGACGATCTACAACGCCCGCCAGGTGATCGACAAGATCGGTCATCTGTGCGACTACATCCTCTTTGACTCCGCATGGGTGGGCTACGAGCAGTTTATTCCAATGATGGCGGAAACGTCCCCGCTCTTGCTGGAATTGAACGAGAACGATCCGGGGATTTTCGTGACCCAGTCGGTGCACAAACAGCAGGCCGGGTTCTCGCAAACGTCGCAGATCCATAAAAAGGATAACCACATTCGCGGTCAGGCGCGTTTCTGCCCGCACAAGCGGCTGAACAACGCGTTTATGCTGCATGCCTCCACCAGCCCGTTTTATCCGCTGTTCGCCGCGCTGGATGTGAATGCCAAGATCCACGAAGGGGAAAGCGGACGCAGGCTGTGGGCGGAGTGCGTCGAGCTGGGGATTGAGGCGCGCAAGGCAATCATTGCGAATTGCCATATGATCAAACCGTTTATCCCACCGGTGGTGGCGGGCCGGCCGTGGCAGGATCATCCGACTCACGCCATCGCCAGCGAACTGCGCTTCTTCAGCTTTGAGCCCGGGGCTAAATGGCACGGGTTTGAGGGCTATGCCCGCGAGCAGTACTTTGTCGACCCGTGCAAGCTCCTGCTGACCACGCCGGGTATCGATGCTGAAACCGGGGAGTACACGGATTTCGGGATCCCGGCGACGATTCTGGCGCACTACCTGCGCGAAAACGGCATCGTGCCGGAGAAATGCGACCTCAACTCGATCCTGTTCCTGCTGACGCCTGCCGAAAGCAGCGAGAAGCTGGCGCAGCTGGTGGCGATGCTGGGCCAGTTTGAACAGCATATTGAAGACGACACGCCGCTAGCGGACGTGCTGCCGACGATCTTCCAGAAATACCCGGTGCGCTACCGGGATTACACCCTCCGCCAGCTGTGTCAGGAGATGCACGATCTCTACGTCAGCTTTGACGTGAAGGATCTGCAGAAGGCGATGTTCCGCAAGGAGAGCCTGCCTGAGGTGGTGTTGAACCCGCAGGATGCAAACCGGGCCTATATTCGCGGTGACGTGGAGCTGGTTCGCATACGGGATGCCGCAGGGCGCATTGCTGCCGAAGGGGCGCTGCCCTATCCACCAGGCGTGCTGTGCGTGGTGCCGGGTGAGGTCTGGGGCGGGGCGGTACAGCGTTACTTCCTGGCGCTGGAGGAGGGCGTCAACCTGCTGCCGGGCTTCTCGCCGGAGCTGCAGGGGGTTTACAGCGAGAAGGATGCCGACGGGATTAAGCGGCTGTATGGGTATGTATTAAGATAGTGCGGGCTGTTGCCCTCACCCTAACCCTCTCCCACAGGGAGAGGGAACGTTTCATCAAACCGCACTACGCTTGTACATCCTCCTCGGATGCCCAATCTTGCCGTACAGCATCTCCACCGTCAGAAAACCCGCCTCTACGCAGTGTTCCAGATAGCGCCGGGTGGTGGTTTTGCTTAACCCCGTTTCGCTCACCACCTCATCCACGGTAAAGCAGTGCGTTGCCTTGTCGTTGAACAGCGTCTGCACCCGCGCCAGCGTATTTTCCTCAATGCCTTTACTGCCGTTGTCCAGGCGGTAGTTTTTCGCCTGGAGCTGATACAGCGAATCCACGTTCTGCTGGTCGACAATCTTCCAGACCCGCTGCTGTTCTGCAAACTGCACGAACCGCTCCAGCGACTGGCTGAGCCGCTTCCAGGAGACGGGTTTGAGGATGTAGTCGAACGCGCCGTTGCGAATCGCCTGGCTGCAGGTGTCCATATCGCTGGCGGCAGTAATAAAAATCACCGAGCAGTTGGCGCGGGCCAGCATGGGGTTATTGATAAGCGAGATACCTTTGCCGTCCGGCAGGTAGTTATCCAGCAGCATCAGCTGCGGCTGTTTGCTTTCAAGCTCTGCCTGGGCCGCAGCCAGCGACGAGGCAATGCCTACCAGCCTCAGACGCGGATGTTTGCCTATCAGCTCCGCGTGCAGTTGCGCCAGTTCGTTCTCGTCTTCAACAATCAGTACGTCGATAAGTTCATGTTGCATAGTCGGTGTCTTCCAGTTGCCGGGCGGTTCCCGTGGCCGGGATAAACAAGGAGAAAATGGCGCCGCGCGGGGTATTATCGGCAACTTCTATCGCGCCGCCAGCCTGTGAGACATAGCTTTCGATCAGATACAGGCCAATCCCATGATCGCCGCGCGTTTTGGTGGTGATGCCGCGTTCAAAGATCCGGTCACGGATCGCCGGTGCAATGCCAACGCCCTGGTCGGCCACTTCAATAATCAGCTCCTGTTCGCTGAGTTTTATTAGCACCTCTACCGGCGCATGAGGAAGCGGCGATCGCTGCGTCGCTTCGATGGCGTTATCCAGCAGGTTGCCAATAATTGAAATCAGCTCCTGCTCCCCAAGGGGCTGGAACGGCCTGTCCAGCCGACAGGCCGGGTCGAAACTGAGCTCGACGCCTTTCTCCCGCGCGCGGGCGGCTTTTCCGAGCAGCAGGCCGCACAGGGTCGGGGAGCAGAAGCGCGAAGAGATAAAGTCCAGCAGCTCCTGAGCATGCTCCGACTGCGCCTGAATGTAGCCAATGGCTTCCTCATAGCGGCCCATATGCAGCAGGCCGGAGAGGGTCGTCATCCTGTTTAACTGCTCATGGCGCATAATGCGCAGGTTATCGACATAGCGTTTTACCTGGCTGAGCTGGGCGCTCAGCGAGTCGATCTCGTTGCGATCGCGGAAGGTGATCACCCAGCCCTGCAGCGACCCCTCAAGCATGATGTGCACCCGGCTGGCAATTACCGTGAGATCGTTAAAACGGCAAATCTCGTCATGGGTATCTTTCGCCAGCATCGTCTGCGTGTCGAAGAACGGGACCGGATCGATCACCTGGCTTATTAGCTGTCCGCGCAGCTCGCGGGCCGGCTGGCTCAGACCCAGCAGTTTGCGCGCCGCCTGGTTGATGACTTCAATCCGCCGCCGATCGTCAATGGCAATCACCCCTTCATAAATAGATTCCATCATCGCCTTCTGCTGGCGCACCAGCAGGCCGATCTCTCGCGGCTCAAGGGAGAAGATCTGCTTCTTGATGCTGCGGGTAAAGAACCAGGAGAAGATAAAGAGAGCGATCAGCAGCAGCACGGCGGCAATCAGGATATTGACCACCTTACTGACGGTAATGGTATCAAGGTAGCTGGTGAGATAGCCTACCGAAACAATGCCGACCACCTGTCCGGCAGCGTTAAAGATGGGGGCTTTACTGCGCAGCGAAATGCCCAGCCCGCCTTTGCGGATGGTGGTGGTGCTTTTGCCCTGCAATACGGCTTCATTGTCTCCGCCAACCAGGGTAGTGCCCACTCTGTCGGCAAAGACGGAGTGAAAAAGATGCTGCCCTTTATTATCACCAATCACAATAAAGCTTGCGTCGCTGTGCGCAGAAATCTTCTGCATAAAATCATGGATGGCGGAGATATTCTTTTGTTCAACTTCATTACGCAATGTCGGAATAAGCGCAATCTCTTCAGCCTGTATTTTGGCTCGCGTACTCATTTCCTGATAAAGCTGTTTACCGACGTCGGCATAATAATATCCGCCCAGTAGCGCAAAAAGTACTGAGAAAAAGGCAACCAGCGAAATAAACAACTTGATCTGGAAAGAGACTTTCATAACTATCACGCGAGGTAGCAGCAAAGATCGCCAATATATCATCTTTTTTCGCGCGGACGCCCGCTTTGCCGAAAACTTGTGATCCCTTGCACAGCGGGCGCTGTAAAAGAGTTATCCTAAAGGCTAACGTGCTTCGGGCTGCGCGAATAAATGTTATTTGTTTGTTCAATTCGGAAAAGAAACCATAAAAACCACGGCAATAAATAAGGTATAAATCACATTAAATAAAAGAAACCATTAAAACCATAGCTGCCATTAAAACTTCGCTTTTAATATGCCATTCCTCACATAAAGTAAGCCTTTGTGACTCTAAGCTGAACGCACAAAATAACCAAGGGGCTTATTATGAGCACAACTGACGATTCTTTCTCTGTTACCCACGACCCGATTGAAATTCAGCGACCTTCGCTCAAAGAGCGCTGGTGGCATATTATGGATACCTGGAAAATTGGGATTATTCCTCTGCCGCTGTTCGTTCTGGCGGGCGCGCTGATTGCGATTGATTGCCTGGGCGGAAAGCTGCCGAGCGATATCGTGGTGATGGTGGCCACGCTGGCCTTCTTCGGCTTTGCCTGCGGCGAGTTTGGCAAACGCCTGCCGATTGTCGGCAAACTCGGCGCGGCGGCGATTTGCGCCACCTTTATCCCTTCCGCGCTGGTCTACTATGGCCTGCTGCCGGACGTGGTGGTCGAGTCCACCACCAAGTTCTACAAATCCACCAACATTCTCTATCTCTATATCTGCTGCATTATCGTCGGCAGCATCATGAGCATGAACCGCACGGTGCTGATTCAGGGCTTCCTGCGCATCTTCTTCCCGATGCTGTGCGGCGAAATCGTCGGCATGATTGTTGGCATGGGCGTTGGTATGGCGCTTGGGCTTGAGCCGTTCCAGATCTTCTTCTTTATCATTCTGCCGATTATGGCGGGCGGCGTCGGGGAAGGGGCAATCCCGCTTTCCATCGGCTATGCCACCCTTCTGCACATGGACCAGGGCGTGGCGCTCGGCCGCGTGCTGCCGATGGTCATGCTCGGCGGTCTGACGGCAATCATCATCTCCGGCTGCCTGAACCAGCTCGGTAAACGCTATCCGCACCTGACCGGCGAAGGCCAGCTGATGCCTAACCGCGCGAATGCCGATGCTACCGTCTCTCAGCCTGCGTTTTCCGGCAAAGCGGACGTCACCACTATCGCCTCCGGCGCGCTGCTGGCGGTGCTGCTCTACATGCTGGGCATGCTCGGCCACAAGCTGATTGGCCTGCCTGCTCCGGTCGGCATGCTGTTTATGGCGGTGCTGGTGAAGCTCTGCAACGGCGCCTCTCCGCGCCTGCTGGAAGGCTCGCAGGTGGTGTACAAATTCTTCCAGACCTCCGTGACCTACCCAATCCTCTTCGCCGTCGGCGTGGCCATCACCCCGTGGCATGAACTGGTGGCGGCGTTCACCGTCAGCAACCTGCTGGTGATTGTCAGCACCGTTTCCGCACTGGTGGCGACCGGCTTCTTCGTCGGCAAAAAAATTGGTATGCACCCGATTGACGTCGCCATCGTCTCCTGCTGTCAGAGCGGCCAGGGCGGTACCGGCGACGTGGCGATCCTGACCGCAGGCAACCGCATGAGCCTGATGCCGTTCGCCCAGATTGCTACCCGTATCGGCGGGGCGATTAACGTCTCTATCTCACTGCTGATTCTGGGCAACTTCCTCGTTTAAGTTTTCAGGAAAGAACAATGAAACTCGCAAGCTTTTTATACCAGGGAAAACGCAGCTACGGCATCGTCCAGGCCGACGGCGTGATTGATTTAGGCCGCCGTATCGGCGACCGCTACAGCGACCTCAAAGCGCTGCTGCAGGGCAACGGGCTGGCGCAGGCCACCCGTTACCTGAACGACGCCGTGGACGTGCCGCTGAGCGCCATCACCTTCTTACCGGTGATCGTGCAGCCGGAAAAGATCCTCTGCGTGGGCATGAACTACGCCGACAAGCGCAAGGAGTTTGACCAGCATAACCCGGCTCCGACGCTGTTTGTCCGCTTCCCCGATTCACAGACCGGCCACAACGAGCCGGTGCTGAAGCCGCGCCATTCTAGCGAATTCGACTACGAAGGCGAGCTGGCGGTGATCATCGGTAAAGGCGGGGAGAACATCAGCCGCGACGACGCCCTGCGCCACGTGGCGGGCTACAGCTGCTACATGGATGGCTCCGCCCGCGACTGGCAGCACACCTGGTTTACCGCCGGTAAAAACTGGCGCAAAACCGGCGCGTTTGGGCCGTGGATGGCGACGGCGGACGAGATCCCGGATCCGCACCAGCTTGCGATCCGCACCTGGCTGAACGGCCGCATGGTGCAGGAAGACAACACCAGCAGCATGATCCACAAGGTTGCGGAGCTGATCGAGTACATCAGCACTTTCACCCGCCTCAGCCCGGGCGACGTGATCATCACCGGATCTCCGGGCGGGGTGGGTAAAAAGCGCAATCCGCCGCTGTTTATGAAGGAAGGGGATCGCATTGAGGTGGAGATCGAGCATATCGGTCATCTGAGCAACGTGATCGTGGAAGCGCCAGCCGTCGGGCTTGCGGCAGCACATTAAGTAAGGCGGCAGCATGCACTCGCAACCCATTGATTTTCGCCACACCGTCGTGGCGAAACACCCGGAACGCTTAAGCCAGATCCGCTACCTGCTGGCAGACAGCGGCCTTGGCCTGGACAACGACATCACGCTGTTTGTCGAAGCCTGGTCCGGCTCGCAGCTGGTGGGTTGCGCAGGGCTTGCTGCCAACGTCATCAAATGCGTGGCGGTTAACGAGCAGCTTCGCGGCGAGAACCTCAGCGCGCGGCTGCTTGCAGAGGTGGAAAATGCGGCGCTGGAGTGCGGCCATTTTCATCTCTTCCTCTGCACCCGTCCGTGCAACCGGGAGCGCTTTGCCCGCAGCGGCTTCTGGCCGATTGCCCAGAGCGGGAACAACGCGGTGCTGATGGAGAACACCCCGCAGGGGATCGAACGCTACTGCCGTTCCCTGCGCGCGAAGCGCAAGTGCGGGGAGAACATTGGCGCGATAGTGATGAACGCCAATCCGTTCACCCTCGGCCACCGCCATCTGGTTGAGCAGGCGGCGCAGCGGTGCGACGCCCTGCACCTGTTCGTGGTGCGTGAAGACGCCTCGTTCTTCCCGTTCAGCGCGCGCCTCGAGATGGTGCGCGCGGGCGTGGCGCATCTGCCGAACGTGGTAGTGCATGAAGGCTCGCAGTACATCATCTCCCGCGCCACCTTCCCGGCCTACTTCCTGAAGGAGACCGGCAAAGTGCAGCAGGCGTGGAGCGAGATCGACGTGCTGATCTTCCGGGACTTTATTGCCCCGGCGCTGGGCATTACGCACCGCTTCATCGGCTCGGAGCCGTTCTGCGATATCACCCGCCAGTACAACCAGACGCTGCACGACCTGCTGGCCTCGCATATCGAGGTGGTGGAAATGCCGCGCATCAAGGCCACCGGCAACGCTATTTCAGCGTCCGAAGTGCGCCGCTTACTGAAGACACAGCAGTTTTCCCGGATCCGGGAGATTGTCCCGGACTCCACCTTCGCGCATCTCGAAACGCATTACCGTGCGAGTGCGGAAGTCGCTTAACTACCAGGAATTTATCATGAAAATTGTAAGGGAGGCGCTGGCCGGAACGCAGGAGTCCAGCGACCTGATGGTGAAAATCGCTCCCGCTCACGGCGAGCTGGAGATAGTCATCCACAGTGAAGTGATTAAGCAGTTTGGCGAGCAGATTCGCCAGGTGGTCAACGACACGTTGCGCGCCATGAACGTGCATCAGGGATTAATCATTATTGAAGACAAAGGGGCGCTGGACTGTGTGATTCGCGCCCGCCTGCAAAGCGCGCTGATGCGTGCCGCCGATGAACAGGCCATCAACTGGGGGGCGCTGAAATGAGCAAACTCCGCCGCAGCATGCTGTTCCTGCCGGGCGCCAACGCCGCCATGCTCTCAACCGCCTTTATCTACCGTCCCGACTCCATCATGTTTGATCTTGAGGACGCCGTCGCCCTGCGCGAGAAGGATACCGCGCGCATGCTGGTGTTCCACGCCCTGCAGCACCCGATGTATCAGGATATCGAAACCGTGGTGCGCATTAACCCGCTCAGCACGCCGTTTGGCCTGCTGGATCTGGAAGCCGCCGTGCGGGCCGGCGTGGACGTGATCCGCCTGCCGAAAACCGACACGCCGGACGATATCTACGAGCTGGAAGGCCACCTTGAGCGCATCGAGCAGGAGTGCGGCCGGGAGGTCGGTTCCACCCGCGTGATGGCGGCGATTGAATCGGCCATTGGCGTCATCAACGCCGTGGCGATTGCCCGCAGCTCTCCGCGCCTCATCGGGATTGCGCTGGCCGCCTTTGACTACGTGATGGACATGCAGACCGAGCGCGGCGACGGCACCGAGCTGTTCTACGCCCGCTGCGCCGTGCTGCACGCCGCCCGCGCGGCGGGCATCGACGCCTTCGACGTGGTGTGGTCAGACGTTAACGACGAGGCAGGGTTCCTGCGCGAGGTCGATCTGATCCGCAAGATGGGCTTTAACGGCAAATCGCTGATTAACCCGCGCCAGATTGACCTGCTGCACAACGCCTACGCCCCGACTCAGGATGAGGTGGATCACGCCAAAAGGGTGATTGAGGCGGCAGAAGAGGGCGAGCGTAACGGCCTGGGCGTGGTGTCGCTCAACGGCAAAATGGTGGATGCACCGATTATTAACCACGCGCAGGTGGTGCTGGAGCGCGCGGCGGCCTCCGGCGTGCGTCGGTAAGGATAAAATAATGAATCAGACAGAACTTCTTCACGTGAATTTTCCCCATCTGCGGGACTTAAAACCCTTTGATACCGCCCACAGCGCCACGCCGTGGCTGGCGGACAGCGACGCGAAGCACAGCCGCAAGCTCTGCGCCTCTGTTGAAGAGGCGGTGATGCGAAGCGGCCTGCAGGACGGGATGACCATCTCCTTCCACCACGCGTTTCGCGAAGGCGACCGGGTGATCAACACCGTCGTGGCGCTGCTGGCGCGAATGGGTTTTAAAAACTTAACGCTAGCCTCCAGCTCGCTGATGACCTGCAACGACGCGCTGATCGAGCATATCGAAAGCGGCGTCATCACCCGGATATACACCTCGGGCATGCGCGGCAGGCTGGCGGATGCCATCTCCCACGGGCTGATGGACGAGCCGGTGCAAATCCACTCCCACGGCGGGCGCGTGAAGCTGCTCCAGGACGGCGAGCTGAACATCGACGTGGCGTTTCTCGGCGTGCCGTGCAGCGATGAGTTTGGCAACGCCAACGGCACGCACGGTAAATCGTGCTGCGGCTCGCTCGGCTACGCCATGGTGGACGCGCACTTTGCCCGCAAGGTGGTGCTGCTGACCGAGGAACTGGTGCCGTTTCCGAATATGCCCGCCAGCCTGGTGCAGGACCAGGTGGACTACATCGTGCAGGTTGAAAGCGTGGGCGACCCGGCGAAAATCAGCGTTGGCGCGGCGCGCGTCACCAGCAACCCGCGCGAGCTGATGATCGCCCGCTATGCGGCGGACGTCATTGAACACTCCGGCTACTTCAAACCTGGCTTCTCGATGCAGACCGGCTCCGGCGCGGCGGCGACCGCCTGCACGCGCTTTATGGAAGAGAAGATGGAGCGCAGCGGCGTGAAGGCGCGCTTTGCGCTTGGCGGCATCACCGGCAGCCTGGTGGATCTGCACGAGAAGGGGCTCATCGAAAAGCTGCTCGACACCCAGTGCTTCGACGGCCAGGCGGCGGCCTCGCTGGCGCGCAACCCGAACCACGTGGAGATCTCCACCAACGTCTACGCCAACCCCGGCAGCAAGGCGGCAAGCTGCGACCAGCTCGACGTGGTGATCCTCAGTGCGCTGGAAATCGACGTTGATTTCAACGTCAACGTGATCACCGGCTCCGACGGCGTGATGCGCGGGGCGTCCGGCGGACACTGCGACGTGGCCGCCGCGGCAAACCTGACCATCGTCGTCGCGCCGCTGCTGCGCAGCCGCATTCCAACGGTAGTGAAGCGCGTCACCACGCGCCTCACGCCGGGCGAAAGCATCGACGTGCTGGTCACCGACCACGGCATTGCGGTCAACCCGGCGCGCCCGGAGATCCGCGAGCGCCTGCTGGAAGCCGGGCTCAAAGTTGTGGATATCAGCGCGCTTTACGAGCGGGCGATTTCCCTGACGGGCGTACCGAAACCGATTGAATTTACCGACAAAATCGTCGGGGTGATCCGTTACCGCGACGGCAGCGTGATCGACACCGTACGACAGGTGAAGGAGGAAGTGTGACTTTAGCGACACTCGTACGGGCGGGTGTCAGCCTGGATGAACTGCTGGCGGCGAAAGAGCGCCGCGCAGCGCGCCAGGCTGACATGCTTGCGCACTATCAACAACCGGTGATTTCCCTCACGCTGGTCACGCCAGGGGAAATCAAAGACAGCCTGCGCTATCGCAATACCATGGGCGTGGCGCTGCAAATGTGCGACCAGCTGCTGTGGGAAAACCGCTGGCCGGTGCTGGACCGCCAGGTGCTGTGGCTCCCGACCGGGCCAGAAGCCCTGTGGTGCGTGGCCCATCCGGCGGCGGAAATCAAAGCGCATTGTGCGGATCTGGAGCAGACGCACCCGCTCGGCAGGCTGTGGGATCTGGACGTGATCTGCCCTCAGCATGGCCACGTCGGGCGTCAGTCGCTGGGGGCGAATCTCAGACGCTGCCTGATCTGCGACGAACCCGCTCACGCCTGCTCCCGTTCGCGAAAGCATCCTGTTGAGGCGGTAGTTTCCCGCGTGGAGAAGACGATCGATGACTGGTTTGCTCGCGACTAAATCTCGTCCGGCTGACGTGCCCGCGCTTGCCGAGGCGGCGCTGTGGCAGGAGCTGGAGCTGACGCCCAAGCCGGGTCTGGTGGACAAGCTCAATAACGGTTCCCATCGCGATATGGACCACGCGCTGTTCGTCCGCAGCATTGCGGCGATTACCCCGTGGTTTTCGCGCTTTGCCGAACTCGGTAACGCGCATGCAGATAAACCCGCTGACGCACAGCTTCGCATTATCCGCCCGATGGGGATGGCCTGCGAGCAGGCGATGTACGCCGCGACGAACGGAGTGAACACCCACAAGGGCGGGATTTTTGCCCTGGGTTTACTTTGCTTCGTCGCCGGGCGTGTGAAAAATATCTCCGCAGACAGCCTCTGCTGTGAGGTGAGTAACATCTGCAGCGGGCTGGTATCGCGGGAGCTGGCCGCGCGCAGCGGACAGGCGACGGCGGGCGAGCGGCAGTTTCAGCAGTACGGCTTAACCGGCGCGCGCGGAGAGGCGGAAAGCGGCTTTGCGACGGCGCGTAGGGCGCTGGCGCAGTGGAACGGACACTCTCTTCACGGCCTGCTGCTGCGCCTGATGGCGGTCAATCAGGACAGCAATCTTGTGTCGCGCGGCGGCATTGAAGGGCTGCGCTACGTTCAGGGCTACGCGCGGGAATTACTGGCTAACGGCTGGGATCGCGAGGCGCTGCTTAAGATGGATAAGGCATTGATTGAACGGAACCTGAGCCCGGGCGGCAGCGCGGATTTGCTGTCGGTGGGGTGGGTGCTCTCTGCAATAAAATAGCCGGGTGGCGGCTTCGCCTTACCCGGCCTACGGTCTGGTTTTGTAGGCCCGGTAAGCGCAGCGCCACCGGGCACAACAATCAATGCGCAATAGGCTGCGCACCGTGCGGCTCGCGCACGTGCTTGTACTTGAACAGCGCGATAAACGCGAAGAACAGCACCAGCGAGTACGCCGCGAAGATCAGCCACACGGGCTGCCAGTTAGTGATGCCGTTGGTGGTGTACATCTCAACCACTTTACCGCTCACTACGCCGCCCAAAATACAGCCGAAGCCGTTGGTCATCATCAGGAACATGCCCTGCGCGCTGGCGCGGATTTCAGGCTTCACCTCTTTTTCCACAAACACCGAACCGGAGATGTTGAAGAAGTCGAAGGCGCAGCCGTAAACGATCATCGACAGCACCAGCAGCACGGTGCCGAACGCGCTCGGGTCACCGTAGGCGAACAGGCCGAAGCGCAGCATCCACGCAGCGATACTGATCAGCATGACGTTTTTGATGCCGTAGCGGCTCAGGAAGAACGGGATGGTCAGAATGAACAGCGTCTCAGAGATCTGAGAGATGGACATCATCACCGACGCATGTTCAACGATAAAGCTGCCGGAGAACAGCGGGTTGTTATCGAAGCTGTGCAGGAAGGTGTTGCCGAACATGTTGGTGATCTGCAGCTCTGCGCCCAGCAGCATGGAGAAGATAAAGAAGATCGCCATGCGTTTGTTTTTAAACAGCGCGAACGCGTCCAGGCCGAGCATGGTGCTCCAGCTCTGGTTTTTCTGCTGGTTAGAAACCGGAATGGTTGGCAGCGTCAGGGTGAAGATCGCCAGCACCACGGAGAGCGCCGCACCGATATAGAGCTGCATATGGCTCAGTTCGAAGCCAGCGAAGCTCACGCCCCACATCGCCATGATAAAGCCGATGGTGCCCCAGATACGGATTGGCGGGAAATCGGTCACGATATCCAAATCCGCGGATTTCAGACGGTAGTAGGAGATGGTGTTGATCAGGCCAAGCGTTGGCATATAGGCCAGCGAGTTAAGCAGGATCACCATGAACATCGCCCCCGGCGTGGTCACCTGGGCTGCCATAAACAGCGTCCCCGCGCCCACCAGATGGCAAAGCATGTACAGCCATTTCGCACTCAACCATTTATCCGCCACGATACCCAGCAGCGTTGGCATGAAGACAGCTGCAATACCGAGCGAGCTGTATACGGCACCGATTGACGCACCGTCGAACTTGAGCGTCACAAACATATAGGAGCCGAGTGTAGTCAGCCAGCTACCCCACAGGCAGAACTGCAGAAACGACAAAATTTTAAGCTGCAGCTTAAGGTTCATGTTACTTTCCTCACAAGTGAGCGGGAGATATGTTGTTTTGGGAACATTCAGGGTTGTTATTTGATGCAATTCTATCAGTTGGCAACGATATGTTTTGTTACCTCCCGCAAAAAAATGCAATCCACATTAATTTGCAGTTTGGATTGTGATGCAAATAACATTTTCGTATGGGTGTTCAAGTTCCCTCTCCCTTTTGGGGAGAGGGTTAGGGTGAGGGGTAGTTTTCTAGCGACGACGGTAGTTCTTCTGCGCCGTATTCACCTTATACAGATAGCGACGGGATTCCGCAGACGGGTGGCGGGTGGTGAGGGTTGAGTAGACATCCCCCGGCGCCATGCTGTTGATGATGTTCGCGGCCTGCACCTTGTCATTCGAGAAGACGCGCAGCACGCTGCCCGCGCCGCCGTTATAGGCGGTGATCACCGCATAGCGGCGCGACGTTGGGTTATCAATTCCGCCCAGGTACACATTGTTCAGCATCGCCAGATAGGCCGTGCCGGTATCAATGTTGCTCTGCGGATCGAACAGATAGCTGCGGCTCGGCGTGCCGGATTTCCCCTGCGCGCGGAAGACGTCTTTACCGGCGCTGTGCTGGACAACCTGCATCAGCCCCAGGGCGTCGGAACGGCTTACCGCGTACGGGTTAAACGAGGATTCGGTCTGCATAATTGCCAGGATCAGCGACTCATCCACGCCGTACTTGCGCGAGGCCTGACGCACCATCCCAATGTACTTATGCGCACGCTTGTCGAGGTGGTTCGGGACGAGGTTGATGGTGACGCTGTAGATAATCTTCAGGCCGTTAGAGCGGCTTTTCAGGCGTGTCTGCAGCAGGTAGTCGGCAAATTTCGTGGCGCGACCTTCCCAGCGGATCGGCTGACCGGTCTGATCGACAACCTGGCCGTACAGAAACGGCTCTTTCGAGATCGTGATATCGTCGGCATCTGAGTAGAGATCGATAGATCCCGGGTCGTCACCCATCAGCAGGGTTTTGACGATCGCCTGACGGAGTCGTGCCGCAGGGTCGGTTCCTGCGATGGTCTCAACCGTGATCGTACCCTCATCAAAGTTGATGTGGCTTCGGGTCTGATAGGCGTCGGTGTACTTAACGTAGTCCTTAGGTCCGGCAATAAGAACTTCGTTAAATCCCCATATATTCTCGATGTTGTGGGCAAACTGCCCCATCAAAATGTCAAAACCGTTGGTGTCCTTGATCCAGGCTTCGTTGTAATCTTCGCCTTTTTTTGACGAACACGAGACAAGCAACGGCGCAACAAGGGCTAGCGCTAAAAGTTTTTTCATCATTCCGGGAGTGCGTGTTGTGTTTGCTTTAACGGCGGGGGTTCCCCCGCACGCTGTTATTTTTCCGGTGGCGTATAGCCTTCGATGTGCACGTCTTTACCTTCGAACAGGAAGTTCACCATCTCCTGCTCCAGCAGCTTGCGGTGCTCCGGGTTCATCATGCTGAGTTTTTTCTCGTTGATCAGCATGGTCTGCTTTTTCTGCCACTGTCCCCAGGCTTCTTTGGAGATTTCATTGTAGATGCGTTTACCCAGGTCGCCCGGATAAAGCTGGAAATCCTGGCCTTCAGCGTCACGCTGCAGGAAAGTACAAAAAATCGTTCTGGCCATACTCATTCCTCTTTTTCTTGTCGATGCTAAACCATTGCACCGGCACGTAATTGCTGTAACAGGCGCTCCACGGGAGCCGCCAGTCCGACTGATGGCGGTTGCGCTAAGTTATACCAGAGAGCGGTGCCTTCATCCATGCACGAGACAAATGACGACACGGGAAGCCACATGGGGACAATATCCAGGTGGAAATGGCTGAAGGTATGGCGAAACGCGGTCAGCTGCGTCAGGTTATCGGCAGCAATTCCGCGCTGTTTAAGCCATTCACGCAGCAAGTCTTCATTTTCAAACTGTGGGAAGCAGTATAGACCACCCCACAGGCCGCTCGGTGGACGCTGGGCGAGGAAGACCTCGTCGCCGTGCTGCATCAGCAGCATATAGCCGGTGCGCTCCGGCAGCGTCTGTTTGGGTTTCTTACCCGGATATTGCGCCCACGAATGGTTGGCATACGCCACGCAGAGATTATTCACCGGGCAGAGTTCGCATTTTGGTTTTGAGCGCGTGCAGACCATCGCGCCGAGATCCATCATCGCCTGGTTGAAACGCTCGACGCCGTTGGCCGGGGTGACCGCTTCACTTATTTCCCAAAGACGTTTTTCAACGTCCTTCTTCCCCGGCCAGCCGTCGACGGCGTAGCAGCGTGCCAGCACGCGCTTCACGTTGCCGTCGAGGATCGGGAAATGCTTGCCTAAAGACAGGGAGAGAATGGCGCCTGCGGTTGAACGTCCTACGCCGGGAAGATCGGCCACCTCATCGAAGGTTTCCGGGAATTTCCCGTTGTGGCGCGTCGCGACCTGCTGTGCGGCCTTGTGAAGGTTACGCGCGCGGGCGTAATAGCCAAGACCGGTCCACAGATGAAGGACCTCGTCCAGCGGGGCGTTGGCCAGATCGGTCACCGTCGGGAAGCGCGCCATAAAACGCTCGAAGTAAGGAATGACCGTGGCGACCTGCGTTTGTTGCAACATCACCTCGGAGAGCCATACTTTGTAAGGCGTTTTTTCAATTTGCCAGGGCAGGGTTTTACGCCCGTATTTGTCGTACCAGTCCAGCACCTGGGCTGAAAATTGAGAGGCTTGCATGGTCATCGATTCGCATAATCAGGGACGCAGATTGCAGCACAGCGTCAATCTGCTGTAAACCGGATCTTTCCCATGCTTGCATAGAAGCCTTAACTTTGGATAATGCCCGTTTCCCGAACATTCTCACAAGCAGACAACTCTTCTATGAAAAACGACGTCATTTCACCGGAATTTGATGAAAACGGTCGCCCGCTGCGCCGTATTCGCAGCTTTGTCCGCCGTCAGGGCCGCCTGACAAAAGGGCAGCAACATGCGCTGGACAACTACTGGCCGGTGATGGGCGTTGAGTTCAGCGAGCAGCCTCTGGACTTTACCGAGCTGTTTGGCCGCGAAGCACCCGTCACGCTGGAAATCGGTTTTGGTATGGGCACCTCGCTGGTGACCATGGCGAAAGCGCGACCGGAGCAGAACTTCCTCGGTATCGAAGTTCACTCTCCGGGCGTGGGGGCATGCCTGGCAACGGCCCATGAAGAGGGCGTTGAGAACCTGCGCGTGATGTGTCACGACGCGGTGGAAGTGCTGCATAAAATGATTCCTGACAATTCTTTAACCATGGTTCAGCTCTTTTTCCCTGACCCGTGGCACAAAGCACGTCATAATAAACGCCGTATCGTTCAGGCACCGTTTGCCGAGCTGGTGAAAAGTAAGCTGAAGCTGGGCGGTGTCTTCCATATGGCGACCGACTGGGAACCGTATGCGGAACATATGCTGGAAGTGATGTCGTCGCTGGACGGGTATAAAAACCAGTCTGAGAGCAACGACTATGTACCGCGTCCGGAATCGCGTCCGGTAACGAAATTTGAACAGCGTGGCCATCGTCTTGGTCACGGTGTATGGGACTTAATGTTCGAGAGGGTGAAATAATGGCAAAGAATCGTAGCCGTCGTCTGCGTAAAAAGATGCACATCGAAGAATTCCAGGAAGTGGGCTTCTCCGTTGCGTGGCGTTTCCCGGAAGGCACCAGTGTAGAACAGATCGATCGGGACGTGGATGCGTTCATCAATGACGTGATTGAGCCAAACAAGCTGGCCTTCGACGGTAGCGGCTACCTGGCATGGGAAGGTCTGATCTGCACCCAGGAAGTGGGTAAATGCACCGAAGAACATCAGGCGCTGGTACGTAAATGGCTTGAGGACCACAAGCTCGAAGATGTCCGCGTCAGCGAACTTTTCGACGTTTGGTGGGACTAATAAAGCAGTAAGGGGCCAGCATTAGCTGGCCCATTTTGTCTGAGGGAGTGTTTAAGATGCGCAAAACGTTGCTGGCTGTTGCTTTGATGGCAACCGGATTCACCGCCCATGCGGATTATCAATGTAGCGTCACCCCGCGTGATGACGTGGTGTTAAGCCCGCAAACCGTGCAGGTCAAAGGCGAGAACGGCAATCTGGTGATTACGCCGGATGGTAACGTGACGTTTAACGGCAAGCCGCAAAACCTGACTGCCGCGCAGCGCGAGCAGGCGAAGGATTACCAGGCTGAGCTGCGTACCGCACTGCCGTGGATTAACGACGGCGCGCTGACCCGCGTTGAGAAAAGCCGCGTCGCGCTGGATAAGATCATTACTAAAGAAGTGGGTGAGAGCAGCAACATGCGCACCCGCCTGACGAAGCTCGATAAGCAGCTTAAAGAGCAGATGAACCGCATTATCGAGACGCGCACCGACGGCCTGACGTTCCACTACAAGGCGATCGATCAGGTCCGCGCTGACGGGCAGCAGCTGGTGAATCAGGCGATGGGCGGCATCCTGCAGGACAGCATCAACGAAATGGGGGCGAAAGCCGTACTGAAAGGCGGCGGTAACCCACTGCAGGGCGTGCTGGGCAGTCTGGGCGGCTTGCAGACATCCATTCAGAACGAGTGGAAGAACCAGGAAGATGATTTCCAGCAGTTCGGCAAGGACGTGTGTAAACGCGTGGTGTCGCTGGAAGATAGCCGGAAGGCGCTGGTGGGGACGCTTAAGTAAGATCTCTGCGCGCTGGGCCCCTCACCCCGGCCCTCTCCCCATGGGAGAGGGTGTAATCGTTCCCTCTCCCTGTGGGAGAGGGTTAGGGTGAGGGCATCAGGCATTGCAGTCGCTGCAGAATAGCCATCAATACCACCTCCTCATTAGCCCTGAATTCATTATTCCAGAACCTTACGACTTCCCATCCGTTCGTATTCAAAAACGCGGTACGACGTGAATCATAGTCCTCTTCACCCTGATGTTGTCCCCCATCCAGCTCAACGATCAGTTTCGCCTTAAAGCAGGCAAAATCGACGATATAGGTCCCAATCGGTATCTGACGGCGAAACTTATACCCAAAGAAACGACGACCTCTGAGCAAATACCAGAGGCGTAATTCTTCGGGCGTCATTTCTTTGCGGAGTTGTTTTGATTTTTCCATCCCCACACTCTGCAAGCCTTTCCATCAGCAGGCAGAACGGGATGCAAAATCCTGAATCAGCCTTCAGGATTCTTCGGCGAGGAACAGCTCAAGAAGGGAATTTAAGAACAGCTTGCCGTGCTCGGTGATCTGCCAGTATTCCTCACTCTCGGTGAGATACCCCTGCGCCAGCGCCTCGTCAATCTGTGGACGAATCACCGACTCCGGCAGCCCGGTGTAACGCGCAAATTCCGCGCGCGGCGCGGCTTCCAGCAGACGGAAGCGGTTCATAAAGAACTCAAACGGCTTATCCGCCGCCTCAACGTCGTGCTGACGCTCCAGGTAGCGGCCTTCCATGTATCCACGCGGGTGGCGGGTTTTGGCGGTGCGCAGAATGCGCCCGTCCGGGAAGGTCACCTTGCCGTGCGCGCCGCAGCCAATTCCCAGGTAGTCGCCAAAGCGCCAGTAGTTCAGGTTGTGCTGGCACTGATAGCCCGGCTTCGCGTACGCGGACGTTTCATACTGCTGATAGCCCGCAGCGGTTAGAAGCCTGTGACCCTGCTCGAAGATATCCCACAGCGCGTCGTCGTCCGGCAGCACCGGCGGGCGGGAACCGAACAGCGTGTTTGGCTCGATGGTGAGCTGATACCACGACAGGTGCGGCGGGTTCAGTTCGATCGCCTGGCGCAGGTCGTCCAGCGCCTCTTCCAGCGACTGATCCGGCAGGCCGTGCATCAAATCCAGGTTAAAGCTGCGAAGGCTCAGCCCGGTCGCCAGGTTTGCCGCGCGCTTCGCCTCTTCCGGGCCGTGAATGCGCCCCAGACGTTTTAGCTTCGGTTCGCTAAAGCTCTGCACGCCGATGGAGATGCGGTTCACGCCCGCGCGCTGATACTCGACGAAACGGTCGGCCTCAACGGTGCCGGGGTTGGCTTCCATCGTAATTTCCGCATCCGCCGCCAGGTTCAGGCGCGCGCGCACGCCGTCCAGCAGCGTCTGCATTGCCGGGCCGGACAGCAGGCTCGGCGTACCGCCACCAATGAAAATGGTCTTAACTTCACGTCCCTGTGCGTAAGCGACATCGGCGTCCAGGTCGGCCAGCAGATGCGCAACGTAGTCATCGTGCGGCACTTCGCCCTTCAGCGCGTGAGAGTTGAAATCGCAGTATGGGCATTTCTGCACGCACCACGGGATGTGAATATAAAGACTCAGAGGCGGCAAATTAGCCATTACGCAGTGCTTCCAGTAACAGTTTCAGCGCGCGTCCACGGTGGGATATCGCGCTTTTCTCTTCGCGGGTCAGTTCCGCAGCGGTTTTGCCCTCGGTCGGGACAAAGAAAATCGGGTCGTAGCCAAAGCCGCCGTTGCCAGCTGCTTCACGGGTTATCACGCCCGGCCAGCTGCCGTGACAGACGATCGGCGTAGGGTCTTCCGCGTGACGCATATAGACCAGCACGCAGTGGAACTGCGCGGTGCGCTGCTCGTCCGGGACGTCTTTCAGGGCGACAAGCAGCTTTTCCAGATTCTGCTGGTCGGTGGCGTCCACGCCGGAATAGCGTGCAGAGTAAATCCCCGGTGCACCGCCCAGGAAGTCCACGGCCAGGCCGGAGTCGTCGGCAATCGCGGGCAGGCCGGTAATCTGTGCAGCGTGACGCGCTTTCAGGATCGCGTTTTCGATAAACGTCAGCCCCGTCTCTTCGGCGGACTCCACGCCAAGATCGGTCTGGGCGACCACGTCCAGCCCAAAATCATTTAATAGCGAGGCCAGCTCGCGCACTTTACCGGCGTTGCCGGTCGCGAGAACAACTTTCTGCATGGTTTAGTCCTGTTCTTTCAGAGCCGCGACTTCCGTCGGGATAGATTGCGGATTAAGGATTTTTACCTGTTTATGTCGCCCAAGTTCACCTTTTTCAATGATGACCTGGCTTTTGGCGACGCGAAACTGTTTAGCCAGATATTTGGTCAGATGCGCGTTCGCCTGGCCGTCAACCGGCGGGGCGGTGATGGCGACTTTTAACTCGTCGCCATGCAGCCCAACAATACTGTCACGGCTGGCTTTTGGCTGAATATACAGCCGCAAAACCAGCCCGTCAGCGCAGGTGCTTACGGCACTCATAGCGCCATCCACAGCCCCGGCAGCAGCATATTGCCCGTGGACTGTAACAGCTCAGCGATCCCCATGTTGACCACATAGAGCAGCAGAACCAGGATCATCGGCGAGAAATCAATACCGCCCATCGAAGGCAGCAGGTTGCGAATCGGGCGCAGCAGCGGCTCGGCCAGTTGGATCAGCGCATATTCTACCGGACTACGGCCCTGGCTTACCCAGCTCATGATGGCCATGACCAGCAGCACCCAGAAAATCAGCAGGCCGACGGTTTTGACCAGAATCAGGACCGCGGCAATCCAGATAATCGGCTGGAAGGTGATGACCATAAACAGCACGATCGCTTTGATAACGCTCAGAATAAACGCCACCAGCAGCGACGAACTGTCGATGGGACCCATCGCCGGGATAATGCGGCGCAGCGGTCCAACAACAGGTTGCGTGATTTTCACGACAAACTGCGAGAACGGATTGTAAAAATCACAGCGGGCCCACTGCATCCAGACGCGCAGCAAAAGCGCCATCGTATACAGCTCAAGCACTGTTGAGAGCAGGAAAGTCAACGTCTTCATGGCGTTCCTCAGGTTTCCTTATTATTTTGAGTAGTCGCGCGCACCGAAAATTGCCGTACCGATGCGCACCATAGTGCTGCCTGCCGCGATGGCGGCTTCCATATCATCCGACATGCCCAGTGAAAGCGTGTCTACCGTGTTATAGCGCGCTTTAAGCGCCTCAAATGCTACAGCCATTTGCTGTGCCACGGCAAACTGCCTTTCATAACTTGACTCAGGCGCCGGAATTGCCATCAGCCCGCGCAGGGTTATGCGCGGAAGGGCAGCCACCTCTGCGGCGAGCGCATCCAGTTCGCTCAGCGCAATGCCGGACTTGCTGTTTTCGTCGCTGATGTTGACCTGAATCAGCACGTTAAGCGCGGGCATCTCTGCCGGACGCTGGTCGTTCAGGCGGGTAGCAATACGCAGGCGGTCGATGGTGTGGCACCAGTCGAAGTGCTCTGCCACCAGACGGCTTTTGTTCGACTGCAGCGGGCCAATAAAGTGCCACTGCAGATCCGTCTTCCCCTGTTCCAGGAAGTAGCGAATTTTATCCACGCCTTCCTGCACGTAGTTTTCACCAAACGCCCGCTGGCCTGCATCAATAGCTTCTGCGATGGCGCTCGCAGGCTTGGTTTTGCTGACTGCAAGCAGCGTAATTTCTTCTGAAGCACGGCCGCAGCGCGCTGCGGCGGCTGAGATTTTGTCCCGGACCTGTGCCAGGTTATGCGCAATGTCGTTCATTTTCCGAGGAGTAGTCTATGGATGTGGAAGAAATTGTGGCCCTTAGTGTAAAGCATAACGTCTCCGATCTACACCTGTGCAGTGATTCGCCGCCGCGCTGGCGCAGATTAGGCCGGCTTGAACCCGCTCCCTTTCCGCCTCCCGACGTTGGGGCGTTATTAAAAGCATGGCTTAACGATGAGCAGCAGGGAACATGGTGGGCAAAGGGGCAGGTGGATTTTGCCGCGACGGTAACGGGAGGCCAGCGTCTGCGCGGCAGTGCCTTTAAGCAGATGAGCGGTATCTCTGTGACGCTGCGGCTGTTGCCGCGTAGCTGCCCGCAGCTCCCTTCGCTGGGCGCGCCGCGGGCGATTCCGGAACTGTTGTGCAATGACGCCGGGCTGATTCTGGTGACTGGGGCGACCGGCAGCGGCAAATCCACTACGCTGGCGGCGATGGTCGATTTTCTCAACCACCATGCTGACGGCCATATCCTCACGCTTGAAGATCCGGTGGAGTTTATCTACCAGAGCGAACGTTGCCTGATCCAGCAGCGGGAGATAGGCCAGCACAGCCCGTCATTTGCTGAAGCGCTGCGCAGCGCCTTACGCCAGGATCCGGACGTTATTCTGCTGGGGGAGCTGCGCGACAGCGAAACGATCCGCCTGGCGCTGACGGCGGCGGAAACCGGACATCTGGTGCTGGCGACGCTGCATACGCGCGGGGCATCGCAGGCGATTGAACGGCTGGTCGATACGTTCCCGGCGCAGGAGAAAGATCCGGTGCGTAACCAGCTGGCCGGCAGCCTGCGGGCGGTGCTGGCGCAGAGGCTGCTTCCCGATCTACAGGGCGGGCGCGTCGCGTTGTATGAACTGCTGGTGAACACTGCGGCGGCGGCGAATTTGATTCGCGAAGGGAAAACGTGGCAACTGCCCGGGATCATTCAAACCGGTCAGCAGGCAGGAATGCAGAACTTTGATCAGAGCCTGGCGGAGAGACGGGCGCAGGGGCGGCTGTAGGCCCCTGTGGTTAAAAGCCCTGGTCGAAATAGCTTTCGAGGATAATCACGGCAGAAGCGGAGTCCACGCTGCCTTTGTTGAGCGCACGGAAGCCGCCGTGCTCAAACAGGCCCGCACGCGCTTCGACGGTGCTGAGACGCTCGTCGTGAAGCTTCACGGAGACGCCAAAGCGGCCATGGATTTTATTAGCGAACTTACGCGCCCGGGCGGTAAGCGGCTGTTCTGTACCATCCATGTTCAGCGGCAGCCCAACAATCACGTCATCCGGCTGCCACTCTTTGAGCAGACGCTCGATAAGATTCCAGTCTGGTGTGCCGTCATTAGCCTTCAGGGCCGTGAGCGGACGCGCGGTACCGGTGATGCGCTGACCCACGGCGACGCCAATGCTTTTGGTACCAAAATCGAAGGCCAGAAGCGTTCCGCTCATCAGGCGTGCCCCGCTACGCCAGGCATGGTCAGGATATCAATGCCAATCAGCTTCGCCGCGTCACGCCAGCGATCGGCGATAGGGGTTTTAAACAGGATATTCATGTCCGCAGGCGCCGTAAGCCAGGCGTTATCGAGGATCTCTTGCTCAAGCTGGCCTTTCTCCCACGACGAATAGCCCAGCGCCACCAGCACTTCAGAAGGCTGCTCTGCGGTGCCCAGCGTTTCAAGCACGTCGCGCGAGGTCGTGATGACGGTGTTATCCGAAATTCGAATACTGGAAGAGAATACCGGCGGCGTATGCAGGATAAAGCCGCGATCTTCTGCAAGAGGTCCACCCAGCATCACCGGTTTATCAAGCCGGATTTCCGGCAGTCGCGCTTCAGCCGGTATTTTCAGCTTGTCCAGAATTCCTTCAACCTGAAGATTTTCCAGTGGTTTATTGATGATAATACCCATCGCGCCGTCTTCATTGTATTCACAAATATAAACCACGGCACGGCGAAAAATCGGGTCCTGGAGAGCAGGCATGGCAATAAGAAAGTGATGCTGTAAATTCATTGTCAGAGGTACTGTTTCCTGGTTTAAAAAGCGACAGCGCCCAGTATGGGGACAAACACAGGCGCTGTCACTAATAGTATTGTTAGGTTATTTCTGTAAACGTTTTTCGATAGCGTCCATCAGCATTCCGGTGATCGAAATCGGGAATTCCGCTTCAATTTCACGAATGCAGGTCGGGCTGGTGACGTTCACTTCGGTCAGACGATCGCCGATGATATCCAGGCCAACGAAGATCAGGCCTTTGGCTTTCAGCGTTGGGCCAACGCGGCGGGCAATTTCCCAATCGCTTTCGGTCAGCGGGCGCGGCTCGCCGCGGCCACCGGCTGCCAGATTACCTCGGGTTTCGCCACCCTGCGGAATACGTGCCAGGCAGTAAGGAACCGGTTCGCCATCCACCACCAGAACGCGTTTGTCGCCGTCTTTGATCGCCGGAATATAGTTCTGCGCCATGCAGTAACGCGTGCCGAGTTCGGTCAGCGTTTCGGCAATCACGCCAATGTTCGGATCGCTCTCTTTCACGCGGAAAATCGACGCGCCGCCCATGCCGTCCAGCGGCTTCATGATGATATCGCCGTGCTTCTGCCAGAATTCCTTCAGCTGCGCTTTGCTGCGGGTCACCAGGGTTTCCGGCGTCAGGTCAGAGAACCAGGCGGTGTAGAGCTTCTCGTTGCAGTCGCGCAGGCTCTGCGGCTTGTTGACGATCAGCGTGCCTTTCTCTTCTGCACGCTCAAGGATGTAGGTGCTGTAGATGTATTCGGTGTCGAACGGCGGATCTTTACGCATCAGGATAACGTTGAGGTCGGCCAGGGCAATGTCCTGCTCGGTGCCGAATTCGTACCATTTGTCGTAGTTCTGCTCGACGTTAACGATGCGGGTGCGCGCGCGCGCTTCACCGTTGATCAGGTAAAGATCGTTCATCTCCATATAGTGGAGTTCATAGCCGCGACGCTGCGCTTCCAGCAGCATGGCGAAGCTGGAATCTTTCTTGATGTTAATGTTTGCGATGGGGTCCATCACGATGCCGAGCTTGATCATGTTCTTCTCCGTTAATGCTTCAACCCAGATCGCCAAACCGTACCTGTAGCGCGGTAATGGCCGTGAGTGCCGTTGTCTCAGTGCGCAGAACGCGAGGTCCCAACAGAATATCAGTAAACTGGTAACGTGCCGTCATCGCAATTTCGTCCGCCGACAGGCCGCCTTCGGGGCCAATCAGCAGGCGTACGCGCTCGACGGGCAGGGGCAGCGTATTGATGCTGGCGCTGGCGCGCGGATGAAGATTGAGCTTCAGCCCACTGTCCTCTTCTGCACACCAGTCCTCCAGATCCATCGCCGGGCGGATCTCCGGAATACGATTGCGGCCGCTCTGTTCGCAAGCCGCAATGGCAATTTTCTGCCACTGCTGGATCTTTTTGTTCAGACGTTCCGCATCCAGTTTAACGCCACAGCGCTCAGAAAAAAGTGGCGTAATGAGGCTTACACCCAGTTCAATGGATTTCTGAATGGTGAACTCCATTTTCTCACCGCGCGACATCACCTGGCCCAGATGGATGTGCAGCGGTGATTCCCGATCATCCACTTCGCCACGCAGGACGTTAACGTGTACGCTTTTTTTATCAGACCGCGTGATTTCCGCGTCGAAAACCTGGTTCGAGCCGTCGAACAGCTGTATTGCCTGACCTGCGCCCATGCGCAGCACGCGGCCAACGTGGTTGGCGGCATCATCAGACAGGGCGATTTCACGGCCTGCGGTAATCAGTTCAGGATGGTAAATGCGGGGAATGCGCATAGTCAGAAATTCCATGTGTCATGCGATATAAGCGAATGGCCGTAGTGTAGGTTAGCTCTTTTGCGCCTGGCAAGCCCGCTGGACGTAAGGGTTGTGATTCCCCTGGACTCTGGCGATACGTTCGTCGCGCTGGCATTCCCACTCCGTCACCGGGTACTGCTTGTCCCAGGCGTTGAACAGCTGCGTCTGCTGGCGTGAAAGGTTGAGGTCATAACGGTCACGCATATAGAAGTAGGTACGGGCGATACTGCCGCGCGCGCGGGCAGGGGGCTCGGCGACTTTCTCTTTAAAATCAACCTTCATACCGCACTGGCCGTACTGGCCTTCGCCACCGTTCCACTGGCTGTACATAAAGTTGCCGCGATCGCCGTTCACTTCGCCTACCGCAGGCTGCAGGTTATGCATATCGCTTTCCATCTGGCGGTAAACCGGATCTTTGGAACAGTTTTTACGTCCGCCGTCCTGCCAGCACTGGCGCTGGTGGCCAAACTGCCAGGCCGGAACGACATGCTCCCATTCGATACGGCTGGCGCGGTTTTCGTTTTTACGCACCTTATAGCCGCAGGACTCAAGGTCAACGATCCCTTTTTTACCCTGCCAGTTAATTTTACAGCCGCAGTAGAAATCGCCAGGCACATCGGCGTTTACCTTCACGCCTGCTGCCTTAGCCTGGGAAAAACTGTTGATACCGTCGGCCAGAGCATGGCCTGAGAGCGCCGTCGTCAGAAAGGCGACCGCGAGAGAAAAATTACGGGACATCTTAAACTCCGTGTCAAAACGAGCCCGCAACGTAACGAATGTTGTTCCCGTATGCAATCAGTCAGATCAGGAAAGTTCCTGAAAGTTCAGATGATTATTCCGCAACCAGCGGCTCGCCGCATTTGACGCAGCGGTAGGTCGCCTCGCCGCGCACCACGCGATTATGGCGGCGGACGGTAAGCTGGTGCTGCTGACACTGGCAGCGGTAGGGGAAGGTATTGCGGCGCACCGATTCCAGCTCGAACTGATGGGTACGGCGTGCCGGAACGCCGAGCACCGCTTCCATCATCCACTTCCACTCTTTTCCGTGGGGCGCGACGCGTCCGAAGTGTTTCCACACCAGCAAATGCGCCAGCTCGTGCGGTACCACTTCCTCGATAAACGCCTGCTGGTTTTCCATCATCAGCACCGGGTTAAGGCGGATCTCATAGGACTCGAGCCAGGCAGTACCCGCCGCGGTGCCGCGCTGCTGATAAACGATCTTAGGTTCAGGGTAATTGCGACCGAGCTTCAGGTTCGCCTGGGCGAGTTTTTCCCGCAGGCAGCGCATAACGGCTTGCTGAAGGGCGATGGGGAGACGGGGTGCTTTCATAGGGGCAGAGCATAAAGCGCGAAGCGGGGAGGCGCAAGAGGCGCCTCCCGCATGAGGATCAGTCGTGGGCGCCGATTTCGCGCAGCGGACGACCTTTCATCAGGTTACGTTCAATATGTTCCAGAGAAACGTGTTTGGTTTCTGGAACCAGCCAGATTGTCAGCACAATAAAGAAGATGTTCAGACCGGCGTAGACCCAGAAGGTGTTCGCGTTGCCCAGGGTATTGAGCATGGTCAGGAACGTTGCGCCGACGATCATGTTGGCAATCCAGTTGGTTGCGGTAGAGCAGGTGATACCAAAATCACGCCCTTTCAGCGGCTGGATCTCAGAGCACAGCACCCAAATCAGCGGGCCGGCGCTCATCGCAAACCCGACGATAAACATCAGCAGCATGCCGACCGCAAAGTACTGGGCGGTTGGTGAGTGAATGCCCACATGCATCATGGTACCGAGGACACCCATGCCGATCGCCATCACCAGGAAGCCCAGCGTTAGGGTTGGCTTACGTCCCCAGCGGTCCACCAGACCGATGGCGATAAAGGTCGCCAGCACGTTGGTCAGACCCACGATGACGGTCCCCCACATCTGCTCGGTGGTGTTGGTATAGCCCGCCAGCTCAAAGATTTTTGGCGCGTAATACATGATGACGTTCATCCCGGTGAACTGCTGCATCACCTGAAGCAGTACGCCGAGGAACACCGCGCGGCGGAAGTTGCTGTTCTCTTTAAACAGCGCCCAGCCGGACTGTTTGACCTTCAGGCTTTCGCGGATCTCTTCCAGCTCGTTTTTGGCCTCTGCGCTGGTATCGCGCAGGCGCATCAGTACGCGTTCGGCATCGTGGAATCGACGTTTCGCGGCAAACCAGCGCGGGCTGTCCGGCAGGAAGAAGACGCCAATCAGCAGCAGAATGGCCGGAATGATGATCACGCCGAGCATCCAGCGCCATGCGCCGCTGTAGCTAAACGCGGTATCGGAAAGATACGCGCCCAAAATACCGATGGTGATCATGAGCTGATACATCGAAATCATACTGCCGCGGATTTTCTCCGGCGCGATTTCAGACAGGTAAAGCGGGGCGGTATAGGACGCCACGCCAACGGCCAGACCGAGCAGCACGCGGGAAACCAGCAGGACCTCAACGTTAGGCGCAGCGGCAGAGAAGAGTGAACCGGCAACGAACAGGATCGCGCCGATCATCAGGCTCTTTTTACGCCCGAGCTTGAAGGAGAGCCAGCCGCTGCCGACGGCACCCACTGCGGCGCCGAACATCATGGAGCTGACCACCCATTCTTGGGTGTGAGCGCTGATCTTGAACTCGTCAGTGATGAAAGGTAATGCACCGGCAATGACGCCGATATCCAGGCCAAAAAGTAATCCTGCCAGGGCGGCGAGGAAACAGACGAAGAATGTCATCGCCTTGTTGGACGTACGCCCCTGTTTTTTATTGTCAGGCATTATGCCCTCCAGTTGGGTTATCAGTTTTATTGATGTAAAGGGTAGGTGAGTGACCCGTAAAAATATGTGAGATTAATCACATAGGTGTAATCGGTTACACTAACGCGGAACCGTAAAAATAATTAAAGCTTTGAAAATATAGAGGTAAACGAGGTGATATGCATCGCGAAAGAACACATTTCAGACTTAACTGAAAGGCGATGTAACAGCAGAAGAAAGGCGATCATGCAAAGAGAATATTCTGAAAGCGAGACGCATCCGGTGCGGTGTAATCGGTACCATATGTGCACCTTTGCGGCGCCACCAACAAAAAAAGGCCAGCCCGAAGGCTGGCCTTTTATCACGCAGATGTCAGTCGATTACTTCAGACCGGCAGCTTCACGCAGCAGGGCGGCTTTGTCGGTTTTTTCCCATGGGAAATGTTCACGACCAAAGTGACCGTATGCCGCGGTTTCTTTGTAGATTGGGTGCAGCAGATCCAGCATCTGAATCAGGCCGTATGGACGCAGGTCGAAGAACTCGCGCACCAGCAGAGTCAGCTGTTCTGAAGGCACTTTCTCGGTACCAAAGGTTTCAACCATGAT
This sequence comes from Enterobacter sp. AG326, assembly GCF_004362415.1. NCBI lineage: Bacteria > Pseudomonadati > Pseudomonadota > Gammaproteobacteria > Enterobacterales > Enterobacteriaceae > Enterobacter > Enterobacter sp. AG326. The sequence goes on from NZ_SNXG01000003.1 coordinate 344,280, forward strand.
GGAGGTTGGCTCAGCCACGCCGATCGCGTAGGAAACCTGGATCTCACAGCGGTCAGCCAGGCCGGCTGCAACGATGTTTTTCGCCACATAACGCGCCGCGTACGCCGCAGAACGGTCAACTTTAGACGGATCTTTACCGGAGAACGCACCGCCACCGTGGCGCGCCATGCCGCCGTAGGTATCAACGATGATTTTACGACCGGTCAGACCGCAGTCACCCATTGGGCCGCCGATAACGAAGCGTCCGGTTGGGTTGATGAAGAATTTGGTCGCAGAGCTCAGCCATTCGGTCGGCAGAACCGGCTTGATGATCTCTTCCATCACTGCTTCCTGCAGGGATTTCTGATCGATATCTTCGGAATGCTGGGTAGAAAGCACTACCGCGTCAATCCCAACGATTTTGCCGTCGTCATACTGGAAGGTGACCTGGCTTTTCGCATCCGGGCGCAGCCATGGCAGGGTGCCATTTTTACGAACTTCAGCCTGACGCTGCACCAGACGGTGTGCGTAGGTGACCGGTGCTGGCATCAGAACGTCGGTTTCGTTGGTTGCATAGCCGAACATCAGGCCCTGGTCGCCCGCGCCCTGTTCCAGCGGATCGGCACGGTCAACGCCCTGGTTGATGTCTGGAGACTGTTTGCCAATCGCGCTCAGAACCGCGCAGGAGTTGGCATCAAAGCCCATATCAGAATGCACATAGCCGATCTCACGCACCGTGTTACGGGTGATCTCTTCGATATCAACCCATGCGCTGGTGGTGATCTCACCGCCAACCAGAACCATGCCGGTTTTGACATAGGTTTCGCACGCTACGCGCGCTTTAGGATCCTGCGCCAGGATCGCATCCAGCACCGCATCGGAGATTTGGTCAGCAATTTTATCAGGATGTCCTTCTGATACGGACTCGGACGTAAACAGGTGTTTTGCCATGTTTTATTTCACCTAAGAGGAATTTGGTTAGCTCAAGCTGCTGTGTGGAATAGCCAAAGGAGATAATTCTACCAAGGCCTGCAGGTTTTTGACACTGGCAGTATGAGTGTTAATCAGTATAGATGGATTAACATCTGGATGGCTATTTTAGGTCACTTCTTCGCCCGATTTCCAGTTTTTTTTGACTAACCTCTCACTCGGTTGAAATTGCTGCTGGCAATAATTCCTGACGGCCCCGGCAACACGCACATTTATCTTTTGCATTTTACCCCTGTTCTCGGTATAAAACGCGGCGCGCGGCTCATATAAAATAAGCGCTCGATGAACTCATCGTGTCGCCACTTCCAGCCGGGTTAAGCAGTGAACTTTTAGCTTTGGCTTGTGGTCCGTTTCAGCAGAGGCGGCCGTGGAGGTGATACGAGATAATGAACCATCGTTTTCCGCACATTCAGCGCAGCCGTTCTGGCGCGTATTTGATTCCCGCAACCCGCATTTCTAGTCTGCAAACCTGCCGATGTTATACCCATCTCGGCGCTTCTCAGGATTCCAGGGCCGGTCACGCTTTGTGAAAACTGAACAAGGGCGCTCTTGTTAATACAAGAGTTTTCTCGTGGTTTCGCCGAACCTTGTCATACAGAGTTCGGATACGTGTTTTACAATGATATGAATAAGAAACCGGTCGCACGGTCTGGTTTTCAGCATACTCTGCTGGGAAACGGAGCCGTTTATGGGTTGTTATCGCCGTATAACGCTGCGATAGTAGTCAACTGTTTTACACTTAATACAAAGAGTTGAGGTTCGCTATGTCTGACGACATGTCTTCTTTTTCGCCTTCGTCAGCGGGCGAACAGGGTGTACTACGTTCTATGCAGGAGGTTGCGATGAGCTCCGAGGAAGCCAGCAAGATGCTGCGCACTTACAATATTGCCTGGTGGGGCAATAACTACTACGACGTTAACGAACTGGGCCACATCAGCGTCTGCCCGGATCCGGACGTCCCTGAAGCGCGCGTGGATCTCGCGAAACTGGTGAAAGCCCGTGAGGCTCAGGGCCAGCGTTTGCCTGCACTGTTCTGCTTCCCGCAGATCCTGCAACATCGCCTGCGTTCTATTAACGCCGCGTTCAAGCGCGCGCGTGAATCCTACGGCTATAAAGGCGACTACTTCCTGGTTTACCCGATCAAGGTGAACCAGCACCGCCGCGTGATTGAATCCCTGATCCACTCCGGCGAGCCGCTGGGCCTGGAAGCAGGTTCCAAAGCGGAGCTGATGGCGGTTCTGGCGCATGCGGGCATGACCCGTTCAGTGATCGTCTGTAACGGCTATAAAGACCGTGAATACATTCGTCTGGCGCTGATTGGCGAGAAGATGGGCCACAAGGTCTATCTGGTTATCGAAAAGATGACCGAAATCGCCATCGTGCTGGAAGAGGCCGAGCGTCTGAACGTGGTGCCGCGCCTTGGCGTGCGTGCGCGTCTGGCGTCACAAGGTTCCGGTAAATGGCAGTCCTCCGGCGGTGAAAAATCCAAGTTTGGCCTGGCGGCAAACCAGGTGCTGCAGCTGGTGGAAATCCTGCGCGAGCGCGGTCGTCTGGACAGCATTCAACTGCTGCACTTCCACCTCGGCTCGCAGATGGCGAATATTCGCGACATCGCCACCGGCGTTCGTGAATCCGCGCGGTTCTACGTGGAGCTGCACAAGCTTGGCGTGAATATTCAGTGCTTCGACGTGGGCGGTGGCCTCGGCGTGGACTACGAAGGGACCCGCTCGCAGTCTGACTGCTCGGTGAACTACGGCCTGAACGAATACGCGAACAATATCATCTGGGCGATCGGCGATGCCTGTGAAGAGAACGGCCTGCCGCACCCGACGGTGATCACCGAATCCGGTCGCGCGGTGACCGCGCACCATACGGTGCTGGTCTCTAACATCATCGGCGTTGAGCGTAGCGAAATCTCCGAGGCAACGCCTCCGGCAGACGATGCCCCGCGTTCCCTGCAAAGCATGTGGGAAACCTGGCAGGAGATGCACGAGCCGGGCACGCGTCGTTCCCTGCGCGAATGGCTGCACGACAGCCAGATGGATCTGCATGACATTCACGTGGGTTATTCTTCAGGCACCTTCAGCCTGCAGGAGCGCGCGTGGGCGGAGCAGCTCTACCTGAACATGTGCCATGAAGTGCAGAAACAGCTCGACCCGAGCAACCGCGCGCACCGTCCGATTATCGACGAGCTGCAGGAGCGTATGGCGGATAAGATTTACGTCAACTTCTCGCTGTTCCAGTCGATGCCGGATGCCTGGGGTATCGACCAGCTGTTCCCGGTTCTGCCGCTGGAAGGGCTGAACCACGCGCCGGAACGCCGTGCGGTGCTGCTGGACATCACCTGTGACTCCGACGGTGCCATCGACCACTACGTCGACGGCGACGGTATCGCAACGACGATGCCAATGCCGGAATACGACCCGGAGAACCCGCCGATGCTGGGCTTCTTTATGGTCGGCGCGTATCAGGAGATCCTCGGCAACATGCACAACCTGTTCGGTGATACCGAAGCGGTGGACGTGTTCGTGTTCCCTGACGGCAACGTGGAAATCGAGCTGTCCGATGAAGGGGACACCGTGGCGGACATGCTGGAATACGTTCAGCTGGATCCGAAAAAACTGCTCACCCAGTTCCGCGACCAGGTGAAAAACACCGGGCTGGACGATGCGCTCCAGCAGCAGTTCCTGGAAGAGTTTGAAGCGGGTCTGTACGGGTACACGTACCTGGAAGACGAGTAGCCGCTGATGCCCGGTGGCGCTGCGCTTACCTGGCCTACGAACGTAGGCCAGGTAAGGCGAAGCCGTCATCCGGCAGAATGCTATACTCACTTGAACCCGTATGCATTACCGGCGATAATTCGTCCCAATAAGCGATTTACGAATCAATCCCTTCCTCGTCGGGTTTAACGACGCGGAGGGGATTTTTTTTCATCTGTTTTTAATGTATCGACTTTAAAAGAGGTCAGGACATGAGCACTTTAGGTCATCAGTACGATAACTCTCTGGTATCTAACGCGTTTGGTTTTTTACGCCTTCCGATGAACTTCCAGCCGTACGACAGCGACGCTGACTGGGTGATCACCGGTGTGCCGTTCGACATGGCAACGTCCGGTCGCGCGGGTGGTCGTCACGGCCCGGCAGCAATCCGTCAGGTTTCCACGAACCTGGCCTGGGAGCATAACCGCTTCCCGTGGAACTTCGACATGCGCGAGCGCCTGAACGTGGTGGACTGCGGTGACCTGGTGTACGCCTTCGGCGACGCGCGTGAGATGAGCGAGAAGCTGCAGGCGCACGCCGAGAAGCTGCTGGCTGCCGGTAAGCGCATGCTCTCCTTCGGCGGTGACCACTTCGTGACCCTGCCGCTGCTGCGCGCTCATGCGAAGCACTTCGGTAAAATGGCGCTGGTGCACTTCGATGCGCATACCGACACCTACGCGAACGGCTGCGAGTTTGACCATGGCACTATGTTCTTCACCGCGCCGAACGAAGGTCTGATCGACCCGAACCACTCCGTGCAGATCGGCATCCGCACCGAGTTCGACAAAGACAACGGCTTCACCGTGCTGGACGCGGGCCAGGTTAACGATCGCGGCGTCGACGACATCATCGCTCAGGTGAAGCAGATCGTGGGTGATATGCCTGTGTATCTGACCTTCGACATCGACTGCCTGGATCCGGCATTTGCACCGGGCACCGGTACGCCGGTCATCGGCGGTTTGACCTCAGATCGTGCCATTAAGCTGGTACGCGGCCTGAAGGATCTGAACATTGTCGGGATGGACGTGGTGGAAGTGGCGCCTGCGTACGACCAGTCCGAGATCACCGCGCTGGCCGCAGCGACTCTGGCGCTGGAAATGCTCTACATTCAGGCAGCCAAAAAAGGCGAATAAGCCTCGCCTTGCGTGAAAAAAAACCTCTCTATTGAGAGGTTTTTTATTGCCTTTAGAACACGTTAAACGGGTATTCCACGTAAGCGCGGATCTCATCCCCGCCTACGTTGTACTCGCTGGCGTTGCCGGAGACGCGCAGTACGGAGTAACGCAGCTTCAGCTTCAGATCCTTCGCCGGACCATCCTGCACCTGGTACTGGATCTGGTTAAACCACTCGTGCTCTTTACCGTTGCTGCTTTCAGAGGTTTTGATGTTATCGCCGCGCACGTAGGCGGTGGTCCAGCTCAGGCCCGGTAAGCCAAGGCCGGCAAAGTCCAGACCGTAGGATGCCTGCCAGGAACGTTCATCTTCGCCGTTAAAATCAGACCAGTAGGAGTTCGCCAGCCAGATGGTGTTACCGCCGTCACCCACGCCGCCCTTGTCGCGATAGCCGCCGTAGTTGTAGCCGGTGCTGCCGCTGCTCTGCTGGTACGCCACTTTGAACGTGTGAATGTCCCAGATGTAGCTCGCCGCCAGGCTCCAGATGGTGTTGCTGCGGCCCGTGTCGAGGCTGTCCGCGTAACTCTGGTCCAGACGGGAGTTATAGCCGTTGAAGTCGAGCACCAGCTGCTGCCCGGTGCTAAACGGCTGTTTGAAGTTCATGCCCAGGTACTGCTTGTTCATTACCTCTTCATTATGAGAGGCGTACAGCGCGCCGCTGAACTGGTCGTTAAACTGATAGCTCGCACCGCCGAAGGAGAGGCTCTTCAGCCCGCTGTCGTGGCGGTCATCGCTTTTACGCTGCTCGTCGGTGAAGTAACCAGCGTTGACTTCCAGACCGTCGATCTCTTTCGAGGTCAGCATGGTGCCGGTGTAGCTTTCAAACAGCAGGCGGGAGCTGTCGGCATTAATGATAGGCAGCTCTGGACGCTGATTTCCGTAGCTCAGCACGGTGTTTGATATACGCATTTTGGCGGTGGCGCCAAATTTTGCCAGATCGGATTTTGCCCGGCCATCATCTTCCTGTTTAAAGAAGTCGATGCCGCCTGCGCCGCTTTTGCCACGGCCGCCGTCCAGGCGCACGCCGTATTGAGCAATACCGTCCACACCAAAGCCCACCAGCCCTTCGGTATAGCCGGATGCGAACGTGGCGATGATCCCCTGACCCCATTCGGCTTTGTCCTGCTGGCCCTGATGGTAGTCGCGGCTGATATACGCATTGCGTAAAAACAGATCCAGATGGCTGTCGTCAATAAAACCCTGACTGTCGGATTGCTGGCTTGCAGCGGCAGGTAATGCGGCAAATAAACTTAAAGCAATTAATGATAATTCTTTTTTCACGGAGGGAACGTCTCTGTCTGGATATATTAATTTGAATAACTGCGGGGGTGATAATTACCGGAAAAAGTGACCTTTGCAATAATTATGTGACCAGACATTTCAATGCGATAGGGCAGATTTGGCAGGGCTTTCAGAGGTGTTATCGATACGTGCTGTTAAGTTAACAATTCATGCGAAATAAAAAGGAGGCAAAACTGCCTCCTTCTAAAATTATTTAATTCCGTCTGCGGCCATACGGTCGCGAATATGCTGTGCACGTTCTTCCGAAGCCGGATGATCGTCAAACATGGAGCTTTGGCGTCCCGCTTCCAGCTTGGCCAGTTTTTCAAAGCTGGTGGCTAAACCTGATGGATTAATGCCGCGTTTGCGCAACAGATCGTAGGAGTAGTCATCCGCCTCGGACTCCTGACGCTGTGAGAACTGAGAGTTAACCAGTTTTTCTCCCACGTCGCCAAGCTGTGACTGCGACAGGCTGCCAACGATACCGCCCGCTGAGGCCGCCGCTGCGCGGATGGCATTGGTGCCTAACGCAACCTGCATCCCTTTCTTCACGTGTCCCAGGGCAACGTGGCCCATTTCGTGGCCGATCACCGCTTCCACTTCGTTGTCGGTCATCATGTCCATCAGCCCGCTATAGACGCGGATACAGCCGTTCGCCATCGCGAAGGCGTTCACGTCTTTCGCCATGTACACCTTGTAGTTCACCGGCTGGCCGTTGATGTTGTCGCCCAGCGCGGAAGCAATCTTATTCAGACGCTGCGTGTAGGTACTGTTAGCCGGCGCAAGCGTGGCTTTTCCGTCCATATCTTTACAGGCCTGGTCGCTCAGCGCTTTCACCTGCGCATCGCTCAGCGAATAGGCCTGAAAGGCCTCTGCGCCTGACGTCATCAGACCGTTAGAATCCATATTCTGACAGCCGCTCAGCAGGAGCGTTGTACCCAGGGCCAGCACTATTGCACGCATTTTCATGAGGTTGCTTCCGTACTCGTTAAACTGAATAAAATCCGAAAAGGGCACCGTCAGCGAAGCCGGTGTCGGGCTAAGTATAAGGAATATCTGCAGGGCCGGGCGAGCAGATTGCGCAACATGCGAGCATGATCCAGAGATTTCTTAACAAGCAAAAGAATGCTCCATGTACATGACTTGCGGCTTGGGTTACATTGTTGGCACTTTTTTCCGGCGTAGCCCAAAACGCGCTGTCGTCAAGGGCATGGCCTTTAACAGTCCGATCTGGAGTTAAAATGTCCTCACGTAAAGAGCTTGCTAATGCTATTCGTGCGCTGAGCATGGACGCAGTACAGAAAGCCAAATCCGGCCACCCAGGGGCTCCTATGGGTATGGCTGATATCGCCGAAGTCCTGTGGCGTGATTTCCTGAACCACAACCCGCAGAACCCGTCATGGGCTGACCGCGACCGCTTCGTGCTGTCCAACGGCCACGGCTCAATGCTGATCTATAGCCTGCTGCACCTCACCGGCTACGATCTGCCAATTGAAGAGCTGAAAAACTTCCGTCAGCTGCACTCTAAAACTCCAGGTCACCCGGAAGTGGGTTACACCGCTGGCGTAGAAACCACCACCGGCCCGCTGGGTCAGGGTATTGCTAACGCTGTGGGTATGGCGATTGCTGAGAAGACGCTGGCGGCGCAGTTCAACCGTCCTGGTCACGACATCGTAGACCACTTCACCTACGCGTTCATGGGCGACGGCTGCATGATGGAAGGCATTTCTCACGAAGTGTGCTCCCTGGCAGGTACCCTGAAGCTGGGCAAACTGGTTGCGTTCTATGACGACAACGGTATCTCCATCGACGGTCACGTTGAAGGCTGGTTCACCGACGACACCGCAGCACGTTTCGAAGCCTACGGCTGGCACGTAGTGCGTGGCGTTGATGGTCACGATGCTGACTCGATTAAACGTGCCGTGGAAGAAGCGCGCGCGGTGACGGACAAACCGTCCCTGCTGATGTGCAAAACCATCATCGGCTTCGGCTCCCCGAACAAAGCGGGTACTCACGACTCCCACGGCGCGCCGCTGGGTGATGCGGAAATCGCACTGACCCGCGAAGCGCTGGGCTGGAAACACCCTGCATTCGAAATCCCATCTGAGATCTACGCTCAGTGGGATGCAAAAGAAGTAGGCCAGGCGAAAGAATCTGCCTGGAACGAGAAATTCGCTGCCTATGCGAAAGCGTTCCCACAGGAAGCGGCTGAATTCACCCGTCGTATGAAAGGTGAAATGCCGTCTGACTTCGACGCGAAAGCGAACGAATTCATCGCTAAGCTGCAGGCGAACCCGTCTAAAATCGCGAGCCGTAAAGCATCTCAGAATGCGATTGAAGCGTTCGGCCCATGGCTTCCAGAATTCCTGGGCGGCTCCGCTGACCTGGCACCATCTAACCTGACCCTGTGGTCTGGTTCTAAGCCAATCAACGAAGATACTGCCGGTAACTACATCCATTACGGTGTACGTGAATTCGGTATGACCGCGATTGCCAACGGTATCTCCCTGCACGGCGGTTTCCTGCCGTACACCTCTACCTTCCTGATGTTTGTCGAATATGCACGTAACGCCGTGCGTATGGCCGCGCTGATGAAACAGCGTCAGGTGATGGTCTACACCCACGACTCCATCGGTCTGGGCGAAGATGGTCCAACTCACCAGCCGGTAGAGCAGGTGGCTTCCCTGCGCGTGACCCCGAACATGAGCACATGGCGTCCATGTGACCAGGTGGAATCCGCGGTGGCGTGGAAATACGGCGTTGAGCGTCAGGACGGTCCAACCGCGCTGATCCTCTCCCGTCAGAACCTGGCACAGCAGGAGCGTACGCCTGAGCAGCTGGCGAACATCGCTCGCGGTGGTTACGTGCTGAAAGATTGCGCGGGCCAGCCAGAGCTGATCTTCATCGCCACCGGTTCTGAAGTTGAACTGGCGGTTGCAGCGTGGGAAAAACTGACTGCCGAAGGCGTGAAGGCTCGCGTGGTCTCCATGCCGTCTACCGACGCGTTCGACAAGCAGGATGCCGCTTACCGCGAATCCGTTCTGCCTAAAGCGGTTTCCGCGCGTGTGGCAGTGGAAGCGGGTATCGCTGACTACTGGTTCAAATACGTGGGCCTGAACGGCGCTATCGTCGGTATGACCACCTTCGGTGAATCGGCTCCTGCAGAACAACTGTTCGAAGAGTTCGGCTTCACCGTTGAGAACGTTGTCGCGAAAGCGAAAGAACTGCTGTAATCGTTTGTACGGTGCGGGCTGATGCCCTCACCCCAACCCTCTCCCACGGGGAGAGGGTGCATACACTAAAAAACGGTAACCTCTCGGTTACCGTTTTGCTTTTACCTTGCCGCCATTATTCCACCTAAAATGTGACGCAAGTCATATAGCTCGCTTATTCATCTGGACAGACATTCCTTTTATTTCCCGATTCGCTTATTCTTGCTGAAGCGTTTCAGTCGATTAAATGTTCGACAATTGACCAATCAATCGCAGTTTGTGACAGCAAGGATTCCCCTTCGGGCGTAGCTGGATTACTCTTTCAGCCACCTCAAACTCAGGGATTGCTTTGCAGGAGATCTATGACCGTACGCGTAGCGATTAATGGCTTCGGTCGCATCGGACGTAATGTGGTTCGTGCTTTATATGAATCAGGACGTCGGGCGGAAATAACCGTGGTGGCAATCAATGAACTGGCGGATGCTACGGGCATGGCGCATTTGTTGAAATATGACACCAGCCATGGACGCTTTGCCTGGGATGTTCGCCAGGAAAGAGATCGGCTGTTTGTCGGCGACGATGCCATCCGCGTACTGCATGAGAGCAGCATCGCCGGGCTACCGTGGCGTGAGCTGGGTGTGGATGTAGTGCTTGACTGTACCGGTGTCTACGGCAACCGCGAACATGGCGAAGCACATCTGGCTGCCGGCGCGAAAAAAGTCCTGTTTTCTCATCCCGGCAGTAACGACCTCGACGCGACCGTCGTGTTTGGTGTCAACCAGCATGAGCTTCAGGCCGAACACCGCATTGTTTCCAACGCCTCCTGTACCACCAACTGCATTATTCCGGTCATCAAACTGTTAGACGATGCGTATGGCATTGAATCTGGCACCGTGACCACGATTCACTCCGCCATGCACGATCAGCAGGTTATCGACGCCTACCATCCGGATTTACGACGCACTCGCGCGGCGAGCCAGTCAATCATTCCGGTGGACACGAAACTGGCGGCAGGGATCACCCGAATTTTTCCGCAGTTTAATGACCGATTTGAAGCGATTGCCGTGCGTGTCCCGACGATTAACGTCACCGCAATCGATCTTAGCGTGACGGTGAAAAAACCGGTAAAAGCCTGTGAAGTCAACCTGTTGCTGCAAAAAGCGGCACAGGGGGCATTTCATGGTATAGTTGACTATACGGAATTACCGTTGGTCTCAGTAGATTTTAACCACGACCCGCACAGCGCCATCGTCGATGGCACGCAAACGAGAGTTAGTGGCGCACACCTTATCAAGACGCTGGTCTGGTGTGATAACGAATGGGGCTTTGCTAACCGAATGCTCGACACCACGTTAGCAATGGCCGCTCAAGGTTTCAGGTAAGACGCATTGTGCGTCTGCAAAACTTTAAGAATCAACGAGAGGATTCACCATGTCTGTAATTAAGATGACCGATCTGGATCTGGCTGGTAAACGCGTTTTCATCCGTGCCGATCTGAACGTACCGGTTAAAGATGGCAAAGTGACCAGCGACGCGCGTATCCGTGCATCTCTGCCAACCATCGAACTGGCTCTGAAGCAGGGCGCGAAAGTGATGGTCACCTCCCACCTGGGTCGTCCAACTGAAGGCGAGTACAACGAAGAGTTCTCTCTGCTGCCAGTGGTTAATTACCTGAAAGACAAGCTGTCCAACCCGGTTCGCCTGGTGAAAGATTACCTGGACGGCGTTGAAGTTGCAGCCGGTGAACTGGTTGTTCTGGAAAACGTTCGCTTCAACAAAGGCGAAAAGAAAGACGACGAAACCCTGTCCAAAAAATACGCTGCACTGTGCGACGTATTCGTGATGGATGCATTCGGTACGGCTCACCGTGCGCAGGCGTCAACCCACGGTATCGGTAAATTCGCAGACGTAGCGTGTGCCGGTCCTCTGCTGGCTGACGAACTGGAAGCGCTGGGTAAAGCATTGAAAGAACCTGCTCGTCCAATGGTGGCTATCGTTGGTGGTTCTAAAGTTTCTACCAAACTGACCGTTCTGGATTCCCTGTCTAAAATCGCTGACCAGCTGATCGTTGGCGGTGGTATCGCGAACACCTTCGTTGCCGCTCAGGGCCACAACGTAGGTAAATCCCTTTACGAAGCAGACCTGGTTGACGAAGCCAAACGCCTGCTGAGCACCTGCGATATCCCGGTTCCAACTGACGTCCGCGTTGCGACCGAGTTCTCCGAAACCGCAACCGCGACCCTGAAATCTGTTAACGACATCAAAGATGAAGAGCAGATTCTGGACCTGGGCGACGTTTCTGCACAGAAACTGGCTGAAATCCTCAAAAACGCAAAAACTATCCTGTGGAACGGTCCTGTTGGCGTGTTCGAATTCCCGAACTTCCGCAAAGGTACTGAAATCGTTGCTAACGCTATCGCAGACAGCGAAGCGTTCTCTATCGCAGGCGGTGGTGACACCCTGGCAGCAATCGACCTGTTCGGTATCGCTGACAAGATCTCCTACATCTCCACTGGTGGCGGCGCATTCCTCGAATTCGTGGAAGGCAAAGTACTGCCAGCAGTAGCAATGCTCGAAGAGCGCGCTAAGAAGTAAGCCATTCAAGGGCAGGGAAACCTGCCCAATTTTCAGCGCGCTTTTAAGAGCTCGCACCTTTTCTAACGGCCGAAGATACAGGACTAAGCAACATGTCTAAAATTTTTGATTTCGTAAAACCTGGCGTTATCACTGGTGATGACGTACAGAAAGTGTTCCAGGTAGCTAAAGAAAACAACTTCGCTCTGCCAGCAGTTAACTGCGTGGGTACCGACTCCATCAACGCCGTACTGGAAACTGCTGCTAAAGTTAAAGCGCCAGTTATCGTTCAGTTCTCTAACGGCGGCGCTGCGTTCATCGCAGGTAAAGGCGTTAAAACTGACATTCCTCAGGGTGCTGCAATCCTGGGCGCTATCTCTGGTGCGCACCACGTACACCAGATGGCTGAACACTACGGTGTTCCAGTTATCCTGCATACTGACCACTGCGCGAAGAAACTGCTGCCGTGGATCGACGGTCTGCTGGACGCGGGTGAAAAACACTTCGCGGCTACCGGTAAGCCACTGTTCTCTTCTCACATGATCGACCTGTCTGAAGAGTCACTGCACGAAAACATCGAAATCTGCTCCAAATACCTGGCGCGCATGGCCAAAATGGGCATGACCCTGGAAATCGAACTGGGTTGCACCGGTGGTGAAGAAGACGGCGTGGACAATAGCCACATGGACGCTTCTGCACTGTACACCCAGCCAGAAGACGTTGATTACGCTTACACCGAGCTGAGCAAAATCAGCCCACGCTTCACCATTGCAGCGTCCTTCGGTAACGTACACGGCGTTTACAAACCAGGTAACGTGGTTCTGACCCCGACTATCCTGCGTGATTCTCAGGAATACGTTTCTAAGAAACACAACCTGCCGCACAACAGCCTGAACTTCGTCTTCCACGGCGGTTCCGGTTCTTCTGCTCAGGAAATCAAAGACTCCGTAAGCTACGGCGTAGTGAAAATGAACATCGATACCGACACCCAGTGGGCAACATGGGACGGTATCCTGCAGTACTACAAAACCAACGAAGCTTACCTGCAGGGTCAGCTGGGCAACCCGAAAGGCGAAGACCAGCCGAACAAGAAATACTACGATCCACGCGTATGGCTGCGCGCTGCCCAGACTTCTATGATTACTCGTCTGGAGCAGGCATTCAAAGAGCTGAACGCGGTAGACGTTCTGTAATTTGAGCTGCTAACAGCATCAGAAGGCCCGCAAATGCGGGCCTTTTTTTATGCTTTTTCAATACCCTGCCAGGCCGGTTTTTGTGATCTGTTTGGCAATACTTGCGCTTTTTGTTTACCCTTTACGGACCTGCCTGTCTCCATGGGGGATGGATTTTGTGTTTTGGTTTAACAAAAGGAAGAATAAATGGAACAACTCGATGTTGTAGACAGCATCAATAACGCCGGTAACTGGCTGGTGCGCAACCAGGCGCTGCTGCTGAGCTATGCCGTGAACATCGTCGCGGCGTTTGCCATCATCATCGTCGGGATGATCGTGGCGCGTATCGTATCGAACGCGGTTAACCGCGTAATGCTGGCCCGTCACATTGACGCCACGGTGGCTGACTTCCTCTCCGCACTGGTGCGCTACGGCATTATCGCCTTTACGCTGATTGCGGCGCTGGGCCGTGTGGGCGTGCAGACCGCCTCCGTCATTGCCGTTCTCGGTGCCGCCGGTCTGGCCATTGGTCTGGCGCTGCAGGGCTCGCTGTCAAACCTGGCGGCAGGCGTTCTGCTGGTCACCTTCCGTCCGTTCCGCTCCGGCGAATACGTTGACCTTGGCGGCATTGCCGGGACCGTGCTGCAGGTGCAGATTTTCTCAACGACCATGCGTACCGTCGATGGCCGCATCGTGGTTGTGCCGAACGGGAAAATCATCGCGGGCAACATCATTAACTTCTCCCGTGAACCGGTGCGTCGTAACGAACTGATTATCAGCGTGGCGTACGACTCTGACATCGATCAGGTGAAGTCGCTGATTAGCAACATCATTGCTTCAGACGATCGCATTCTGAAAGACAAAGAGCAGACGGTTCGCCTGAACGAACTGGGCGCTTCCTCCATTAACTTCGTGGTTCGTATCTGGAGCAAAAGCAGCGATTTGCAAAACGTATACTGGGACGTGCTGGAGCGCATTAAGCGCGACTTCGATGCCAACGGCATCAGCTTCCCGTACCCGCATATGGACGTAAACGTCAAAAAAGTTAAAGAAGCAGAATAACTTCACTCACAGGCCCGGTAAGCGCTAGCGACACCGGGCTTTATTTTTATAAGCACTGCTAATCCCCAATTAATATTATCCATTTCCTCTAATGTGATTCGCGCAGTATAGTCTCCTTCCAGAACAACACTGTGAGAATTTCGTCATGTTATCTTATTACTTTCAAGGGCTTGTCTTAGGTGCGGCCATGATCCTCCCCCTTGGCCCACAAAATGCGTTCGTGATGAACCAGGGCATCCGCCGCCAGTATCATCTGATGATTGCCCTGCTGTGCGCGGTTAGCGATTTACTGCTGATCTGTGCCGGGATTTTTGGCGGCAGCGCATTGCTGATGCAGTCTCCCTGGCTGCTGGCGCTGGTCACCTGGGGCGGCGTGGCGTTTCTGCTCTGGTACGGTTTTGGTGCCCTGAAAACCGCGATGAGCACCAACCTCGAACTGGCGAGCGCGGAAGTCATGAAGCAGGGCCGCTGGAAGATTATCGTCACCATGCTGGCGGTCACCTGGCTTAATCCGCATGTTTATCTGGACACCTTCGTGGTGCTGGGCAGCCTGGGCGGGCAGCTGGACGTTGAGCCGAAGCGCTGGTTTGCGCTTGGCACGGTTAGCGCCTCTTTCCTCTGGTTCTTCGGCCTCGCCATTCTGGCTGCATGGCTGGCACCTCGTCTGCGTACGGCCAAAGCCCAGCGCATCATAAATACGCTGGTGGGGCTGGTGATGTGGTTTATTGCCTTTCAGCTGGCAAAAGAGGGGATTCACCACGTTCAGGAATTGTTCAACTAATCCTTGTCTTATGGACAACTGAACAAGACCCGCTAAGCTTGCTGGCATGCGCCCTGTTAATGGGCACTCTTCGCAACATGGAGGAATAACAGTGAAGTTTAAGGTGATGGCCCTGGCGGCATTAGTAAGTTTTGGTGCGGTGTCGGTGCAGGCAAGTGAACTGCCGGATGGCCCGCACATCGTCACTTCAGGCACCGCAAGCGTGGACGCGGTACCCGATGTTGCAACGCTGGCAATTGAAGTCAATGTCGCTGCGAAAGATGCGGCAACTGCCAAGAAGCAGGCTGACGATCGTGTTGCGCAATACCTCTCTTTCCTCGAGCAGAACGGTGTAGGTAAAAAGGATATCAACTCCGCGAACCTGCGTACTCAACCTGATTACGACTACCAGAATGGAAAAAGCATCCTGAAAGGCTACCGTGCCGTGCGTACCGTCGAAGTGACCGTGCGTCAGCTGGATAAGCTTAACTCGCTGCTGGATGGCGCGCTGAAGGCGGGTCTGAACGAAATTCGTTCCGTGTCGCTGGGCGTTGCGCAACCGGAAAAATACAAAGACGAAGCGCGTAAAGCGGCGATTGATGATGCCATTCACCAGGCGGAACAGCTGGCTTCTGGCTTTAAGAGCAAGCTCGGCCCGGTTTACAGCGTGCGTTACCACGTCTCTAACTACCAGCCAAGCCCGATGGTACGTATGATGAAGGCTGATGCAGCCCCGGTGTCCGCTCAGGAAACCTATGAGCAGCCAACCATTCAGTTCGACGATCAGGTGGATGTGGTCTTCCAGCTGGAGCCAACTCAAACTCAACAAACTGAGGCGGCTAAGGCGCAGTAATTTGCCCTCACCCTAACCCTCTCCCGCAGGGAGAGGGAATTCAATCGATTAATCCTGTCTCAATACCTTGTGCCCGTACGCCAGCAGCGCGTCGGTGACGTTGCGCATCATGCGGCTTTCCGGCGCAAAACGGTGCCAGTAGAGCATCCGGCGCTGATACAGCCCCGGCGTCAGGTCAATCAGCTCACCGCTTTTCAACTCTTTCTCAATCTGCAGATGCGGGATCATGCAGCAGGTGGTGCCCTGACGCGCAAGCTGCACAAAGGCTTCAGAAGAGTTAACGATATGGCACGGCACGCTGCCCGGCGGCAGATCGAAGTTTTGCTGCAGGAACGCCTGGTGCATATCGTCCAGATGGTCGAACGCCACGGCAGGGGCTTTCAGCAGCGCGGCGCGGGTGACGCCGTTCGGGAAGTAGCGTTCGGCAAAGACTTTTGAACCCACAAACAGGTAGTCCAGCGCGCCCAGCTGATCGACAAGGCAGCTTGGCAGCGCCTGGGGCTGGATACTGACCGCCCCAACCACTTCACCGCGACGCAGGCGTTCCTGGGTACGGGTTTCATCCTCAACCTGTAAATTCAGGCGGATAGGGGAGTCCGCTAATACCGGCGCAAGGGCCGGCAGCAGCCAGGTTGCGAGACTGTCGGCGTTGACCGCCAGAGAGAGCAGCAGCGGCGTAGAGCCCGTTTGTTCGTCACCCAGCCACTCGTCTTCCAGCAGTTCAACCTGGCGCAGCAGGGCGAGGAGCTTTTGCCCCTGCTCGGTTGGACGTGGCGGCACGGTGCGCACCAGCAGCGGCTGGCCGAACATGTTTTCAAGCTGTTTGATACGCTGTGATACGGCGGACTGGGTGATGCAAAGCTTTTGCGCCGCGCGCTCAAAACCTCGTTCACGAATAACTGCATCAAGTGCCTGTAGTGTTCTGTAGTCCGGACGTTTCATTGCTCTGGCTGGCTCCTTAATTTTGCTTATTCTGCACTATGACACAATTTTCCCTTCGTGGCAGACGAATTCCATTCGACGTGTTCTATAATGCGCCCTGAGTTTTCACACCACAGGCAAAACGATCATGACGCAGGATGAACTGAAAAAAGCAGTAGGATGGGCCGCTCTCCAGTACGTGCAGCCGGGTACCATTGTCGGTGTCGGTACGGGATCAACCGCGGCACACTTTATCGATGCGCTGGGCACGATGAAGGGGCAAATCGAGGGCGCGGTTTCCAGCTCTGATGCTTCCACGGAAAAGCTGAAAAGCCTCGGCATTACCGTTTTCGATCTCAACGAAGTGGATCGTCTGGGGATTTACGTTGATGGTGCGGATGAAATCAACGGGCACATGCAGATGATCAAAGGCGGCGGCGCGGCGCTGACGCGCGAGAAGATCATCGCCTCCGTTGCGGACAAGTTTATCTGCATCGCGGACGCCTCCAAGCAGGTCGACATTCTGGGTAATTTCCCGCTGCCGGTCGAAGTGATCCCAATGGCCCGTAGCGCGGTTGCCCGTCAGCTGGTGAAGCTGGGCGGTCGTCCGGAATATCGTCAGGGCGTAGTCACCGATAACGGTAACGTGATCCTAGACGTTCACGGTCTGGAAATTCTCGACGCGATTGCGCTGGAAAATGCCATCAACGCTATCCCAGGCGTAGTGACCGTAGGGCTATTCGCCAACCGTGGCGCGGATGTGGCGCTGATCGGCACCGCTGACGGCGTGAAAACCATCGTAAAATGATCTGACGGGGGGAGTCCTCCCCCCGCTAAAAAATTTTTGAAAAGCTAAATTCGGTGACTTGTGTCACGTTTTTCAACCTCTTTTGCCGATCCTGCCGCGTTTGTAAATTTCCATAGCATTTTCCTCTGACATTTTGCCCTGGATGACTTTTCTTCAGAGTGCCGACGCAAACGTTCATATTGCTGCAATAGTTTTTTTTGATATGTTGGCTACAGCGGATTCATATCCAGCACAACATCAGTTCAGACAAAAACAGGGTCGGGTAAATGGCAAAGGTATCACTGGAGAAAGACAAGATTAAATTCCTGCTGGTCGAGGGCGTGCATCAAAAAGCAATCGATAGCCTTCGTGCGGCAGGTTACACCAACATCGAATTTCACAAAGGCGCGCTCGATACCGAAGAGCTGAAAGCGTCCATCCGTGATGCCCACTTCATTGGCCTGCGATCCCGTACTCATCTGACTGAAGAGGTTATTGCCGCGGCGGAAAAGCTGGTGGCTATCGGCTGCTTCTGCATCGGTACCAACCAGGTTGACCTGAATGCAGCCGCCAAACGCGGTATTCCCGTCTTCAACGCCCCGTTCTCCAACACCCGTTCCGTGGCGGAGCTGGTGATCGGCGAACTGCTGCTGCTGCTGCGCGGCATTCCAGAAGCGAACGCCAAGGCGCACCGCGGCGTGTGGAACAAGCTGGCGTCCGGCTCATATGAAGCGCGTGGTAAAAAGCTGGGGATTATCGGTTACGGCCACATCGGTACGCAGCTCGGTATTCTGGCGGAATCCCTGGGCATGCACGTGTTTTTCTACGATATCGAAAGCAAGCTGCCGCTGGGCAATGCGACCCAGGTTCAACACCTTTCTGACCTGCTGAACATGAGCGACGTGGTGAGCCTGCACGTGCCGGAAAATGCCTCCACCAAAAACATGATGGGCGCGGAAGAGCTGGCGCTGATGAAGCCGGGCTCACTGCTGATCAACGCCGCGCGCGGCACGGTTGTCGATATCCCGGCACTGGCGGATGCGCTGAAGCGTAAGCATCTGGCGGGCGCGGCCATCGACGTCTTCCCGACGGAGCCAGCCACCAACAGCGATCCGTTTACCTCTCCGCTGTGCGAATTCGACAACGTGATCCTGACGCCACACATCGGCGGCTCTACCCAGGAAGCGCAGGAGAATATCGGTCTGGAAGTAGCGGGTAAGCTGAGCAAATACTCCGACAACGGCTCTACGCTTTCTGCCGTGAACTTCCCGGAAGTGTCTCTGCCGCTGCACGGTGGTCGTCGTCTGCTGCACATCCACGAAAACCGTCCAGGCGTGCTGACCGCGATTAACCAGATCTTTGCCGAGCAGGGCGTCAACATTGCCGCGCAGTATCTGCAAACGAACTCGCAGATGGGCTACGTGGTTATTGATATCGAAGCGGATGACGATGTTGCCGAAAAAGCGTTGCAGAGCATGAAGGCGATCCAGGGGACAATTCGCGCACGTCTGCTGTACTGATAGTGGCGAGGTAAATGCAAAACGGTAACTGTTGTTACCGTTTTTTTATATTGTCTCCCTCTCCCTGTGGGAGAGGGTTGGGGTGAGGGCATCAGGCCGCACGTTTAATTCACCATTCCCACAACTTCGACGGCGTCACCACCGCCGGCAACGGCACATCCCATTTCTCCACCGGCAACGCCTCCACGCCCTGACAATCATGCGCATAGCCCACCGGCTGCAACCCGTACTGCTGCCAGTTTTGCAGCGTCCGGTCATAAAAACCGCCGCCCATCCCTAAACGCTGGCCCTGTTCATCAAACGCCACCAGCGGTGTAATCAGCACATCCAGCTGTGACAGCGGCAGCACGTCGCGCACGTCGAGTTTCGGCTCGGTGATTTTCAGGCGATTAACCACCAGCTCGCTGTGCGGGTGGTAGTGCAGAAACAGCAGATTCCCCTCGCTAAACGGATGCAGCACCGGCAGATAGACCTTCTTCCCGGCGCGCCAGAGCTGCGCTATCAGCGGCTGGGTATCCAGCTCTCCATCAAACGACAGAAACAGCGCAACGGTGTGCGCCATCACGACAGGGGGATACGCCATCATACGGGCGGCGGCCTGCTGGGCAAAATGCGCTTGCTCATCGGCGGTTAACGCACGGCGGCGCTGACGAATTAACTGACGGATGTCCTGGCGTGAAGCAGAAACTTCAGGGAATTGGGTCATGGTAGTCGGTAGAAGAAAAGAGAGGGAATCTCCGAGATGCCGCCGCAGGCTGTAACCCTTGAACCCTTGGTTCAAGGTGAATGTGTCGTCATAGTTTTAAGGCTTCTCGGACGGACCGAGCATGCTCACCAACCATGGAGCGCCACATTCTTGTGGTATGAAATATCGGCTCAGGGGACTGGCCCGCTTGCGAACATCTCAGAGAAATTTTGTCTTCACAGTTACTCTACCATAGTCAACTGAGAAGTGTTATTCAAACTTTGGTCCCGGTCTTTCGGGATTGCGACCTTGATCAAGCAATGCCTGTTCTATGGTCTGCTGGAGCATTTTAATGCGCTGCTCCATGCTTGCCGCGTAGTCGCGGGTCTTCGCTTTTTCCTGAGTCAGTTCATAGCTGATGTTCAACGCGGCGATGAAAACCAGCTGCTCAGTATTTGTGACTCTAGTGCGTTCTTTTAGATCTTGCAACCGCTGATTCAAATCGTCCGCTGCCTGATTCAAAGCATCCCTTTGTTCAGGCGGACAATTCACTCGCAGTGAACGGCCAAAAATCTGGAGATCGACGGGTTGTGCAGACATGCCACCTTCCTGCTGATTGACTGCGCTGCCTTCGCTTACTGCCCCGGGGGCTGCGAAGGGGCGACACTATAGCTACCCTGATGTGAAGATACAAGCCCTTTTCTGGTATCACCAGGGTCCAAAGTGGTAGCATATCATGAAACTTCCCCCCTTTGATGACGAATGCTCATGTCTATACAGAACGAAATGCCTGGTTACAAGGATTTAAACCAGTTACTGAACCAGCAGGGAATCGGTTTAACCCCTGCCGAAATGCACGGTCTGATCAGTGGCATGCTGTGCGGCGGAAACAGCGACAGCTCATGGCAGCCGCTGATCCACGACCTCACGAATGAAGGGTTGGCGTTTGGTCACGAGCTGGCGGAAGCGCTGCGTAAAATGCACGCCGCAACCAGCGATTCGCTGGAAGACGATGGCTTCCTTTTTCAGCTTTATCTGCCTGAAGGCGACGACGTTAGCGTGTTCGATCGCGCCGATGCGCTGGCCGGCTGGGTAAACCACTATTTGCTGGGGCTGGGCGTGACGCAGCCTAAACTGGATAAAGTGACCGGCGAAGCGGGTGAAGCGATCGACGACCTGCGCAACATTGCCCAGCTCGGCTACGATGAAGACGAAGACCAGGAAGAGCTGGAAATGTCTCTTGAAGAGATTATCGAGTACGTGCGCGTGGCGGCACTGCTGTGCCACGACAACTTCACGCGCTCACAGCCGACCGCGCCGGAAGTCCGCAAGCCAACCTTACATTAAGAAAAATAACGCACAGGAGGGTGTCATGGTTATCTCGAGTCAAGAGTATTCGCGCCGCCGTCAGACGCTGCTGGCAACAATGCAGCCGGGCAGCGCCGCGCTGATTTTTGCTGCGCCCGAAGTCACGCGCAGCGCCGACAGCGAATATCCCTATCGCCAGAGCAGCGATTTCTGGTACTTCACCGGTTTTAACGAGCCGGAAGCGGTGCTGGTGCTGATTAAGAGCAATGACACCCACAATCACAGCGTAATTTTCAACCGCGTGCGCGATCTGACGGCTGAAATCTGGTTTGGCCGCCGCTTAGGCCAGGAGGCCGCACCGGAAAAGCTGGGCGTTGACCGCGCGCTGGCGTTTAGCGAAATCAACCAGCAGCTCTATCAACTGCTTAACGGCCTCGACGTGCTCTATCACGCGCAGGGCGAATATGCGTACGCCGATGAGATTGTTTTCACCGCGCTGGATAAGCTGCGCAAAGGCTCGCGCCAGAATCTGTCCGCGCCCGCCACGCTGACGGACTGGCGTCCGGTGGTGCATGAGATGCGCCTGTTCAAGTCTGAAGAAGAGCTGAATTTGATGCGTCGTGCGGGCGAAATCAGCGCCCTGGCGCACACCCGCGCCATGGAAAAGTGCCGTCCCGGGATGTTCGAATACCAGCTGGAAGGCGAAATTCATCACGAATTTAACCGCCACGGCGCGCGTTATCCCTCCTACAACACCATTGTTGGCGGCGGAGAAAACGGCTGCATTCTGCACTACACCGAAAACGAAAGCGCGCTGCGCGACGGCGATCTGGTGCTGATTGACGCCGGTTGCGAATACCAGGGCTACGCGGGGGACATCACCCGTACTTTCCCGGTGAACGGTAAATTCTCACCGGCACAGCGCGCGATTTACGACATCGTTCTCGACTCGCTTGAGACGGCGCTCAGGCTTTATCGTCCCGGAACGTCCATGCAGGAAGTGACCGGTGAAGTGGTGCGCATCATGATTACCGGTCTGGTGAAGCTCGGCATTCTGAAGGGCGACGTCGACACCCTGATTGCTGAGAATGCGCATCGACCGTATTTCATGCACGGCCTGAGCCACTGGCTGGGGCTGGATGTACATGACGTTGGCGCGTACGGCACGGACCGTTCGCGCGTGCTGGAGCCGGGCATGGTATTAACCGTGGAGCCGGGTCTGTACATCGCGCCGGATGCTGACGTGCCGGAACAATACCGCGGGATCGGCATTCGCATCGAAGACGACATCGTGATCACCGAAAACGGCAATGAAAACCTGACCGCAACCGTCGTGAAGAACGCCGATGATATTGAGGCGCTGATGGCAGCGGCACGCGCATGAGCGTGATTATCGTTGGCGGCGGCATGACCGGGGCCACGCTGGCGCTGGCCATTTCGCATTTGACGAAGGGGCAGCTTGCGGTGCACCTGGTGGAAGCCGTCGCGCCGCATGCCAAAAATCATCCCGGTTTTGATTCCCGCGCCATTGCCCTGGCGCAGGGTACCTGTCAGCAGCTGTCCCGCATTGGCATCTGGCAGGCCATCGCCGATTGCGCGACGGCAATTAAAACCGTTCACGTAAGCGATCGCGGCCATGCTGGCTTTGTGACGCTGGATGCCCATGATTACCGTATCGACGCGCTGGGTCAGGTTGTTGAACTCCACGACGTTGGCCTGCGTCTGTTCCGTCTGTTACAGGATGCGCCGGGCGTCACGCTGCATTGTCCGGCGCGCGTGGCCAGCGTGAGCCGCAGTGAGGCGTCGGTCAGCGTGACGCTAGAAAACGGCACCGTGCTTGAAGGCCAGCTTCTGGTCGCCGCGGACGGCTCGCGCTCATCGCTCGGCACGCAGTGCGGCGTCGAGTGGCGTCAGCAGCCTTACGGGCAGGTTGCGGTCATTGCGAATGTCGCGACCGCAGCTGAACACCACGGCAGGGCGTTTGAACGCTTTACGCAGCATGGCCCGCTGGCGATGCTGCCGATGTCGGACGGGCGCTGTTCGCTTGTCTGGTGTCATCCGCAGGATAAGGCTGAAGAGGTTAAAGCCTGGTCCGACGAACGTTTTTGTACCGAGCTGCAGAAAGCCTTTGGCTGGCGGCTGGGGCGTATTACCCATGCGGGGAAACGTGCGGTCTATCCGCTGTCGTTAACCACCGCATCGCAGTCTGTTTCTCACCGCGTGGCGCTGGTCGGCAACGCCGCGCAGACATTACATCCGATTGCCGGACAAGGATTTAACCTTGGGCTGCGTGATGTCATGAGCCTGGCGGAATCGCTGGCGCTGGCATGGGGTGAGCAAAAAGATTGCGGCGCTTATTCGGTGCTAAGCCATTACCAGAAGCGACGTCAGGCCGATAAAGAGGCGACAATCGGCGTTACCGACGGCTTAGTCCATCTCTTTGCCAATCGCTGGGCGCCGCTGGTTGCAGGCCGCAACCTCGGGCTGATGGCGATGGAATTATTCATTCCGGCACGTGACGTGCTGGCGCAGCGGACTCTTGGTTGGGTCGCGCGTTAAGGAGTTATCACCGTGCAAAATGTTGATGTTGCCATCGTTGGCGGCGGTATGGTCGGGCTGGCGCTTGCCTGTGGTTTACAGGGCAGCGGCCTGCGCGTGGCGGTGCTGGAGCAAAAGCAGCCTCAGCCCGTTGCGCCAGATGCCCCGCCGGAACTCCGCGTCTCGGCGATCAATGCCGCCAGCGAGAAATTGCTGACGCACCTTGGCGTCTGGGCAGATATTGTGGCGCAGCGCGCCAGCTGCTATCACGGCATGGAGGTGTGGGATAAAGACAGCTTTGGTCATATTGCTTTTGATGATGAAAGCATGGGCTATAGCCATCTGGGTCATATCATCGAAAACGCGGTGATCCACCACGCGCTGTGGCAGAAAGCGCAGCAGTGCAGCGATGTGACCCTGATTGCGCCTGCGCAGATCCAGCAGGTGGCATGGGGTGAAAACGAGGCGTTTATCACCCTGCAAAGCGGCGACATGCTGACCGCGCGTCTGGTGGTCGGTGCTGACGGTGCCAACTCCTGGCTGCGGAATAAAGCCGATATCCCGCTGACCTTCTGGGATTACCGCCATCATGCGATGGTGGCAACGATCCGAACAGAGGAGCCGCACGGCGGCGTGGCGCGGCAGATTTTCCACAACGACGGCATTCTGGCGTTCCTGCCGCTGAGCGATCCGCACCTGTGCTCGATTGTCTGGTCCCTGGTGCCGGAAAAAGCCCAGCTGATGCAGGAGGCGACGCCGGACGCCTTTAACCAGGCGCTGTGCATGGCGTTTGATAACCGCCTTGGCCTGTGTACGCTTGAAAGCGAGCGTCAGGTCTTCCCGTTAACCGGCCGCTACGCGCGTCAGTTTGCCGCGCACCGTCTGGCGCTGGTCGGTGATGCGGCGCATACCATTCATCCGCTGGCCGGGCAGGGCGTTAACCTTGGCTTTATGGACGCGGCGGAGCTGGTTGAGGAGCTGCGTCGCCTGCATCGCGAAGGCAAAGATATCGGCCAGCATCTCTACCTGCGTCGCTACGAGCGCAGCCGCAAGCACAGTGCGGCGATGATGCTGGCGGGCATGCAGGGCTTCCGCGAGCTATTTGCCGGCGCGAATCCGGCGAAAAAACTGCTGCGCGACATTGGCCTCAAGCTTGCTGACACCCTTCCGGGTGTTAAACCTCAACTCCTCCGTCAGGCGATGGGTCTTAACGACCTGCCGGACTGGCTACGTTAATTTAGACCCCCGTCACACTTTATTTTCCCGGCCTCTGCGCCGGGGAAATTCCCTCGTTTGAAATATTCTAATTTCACGTCATTTTTCGCATTAGAAAATCTAATCTACGAGATTTTATGTTACGGAAATTCGGCCCGTTTTTCCGCACGAAATATCACCATGTGCTAAATCCTGTTAGATCATTGTTAATTTTGTGCGGGGTTAATCGCATTTTTCCAGTGAATAACTCTGTAGGCTTTTTAGCGTTTTTTGGTCATAAGCTAATGTGATGACCCGTTTTACCTTATGGTTAACCGCCGGTTTCGGTGGTAAGTTCGGGTAAAAGAGAACGTTTGCGTCGGCGCCAGGTAACGGGGCCGATACCGGGTTTCACGGTGAATTTTTCAACGAGGACAAGATGGCTCAACAGACTCCTTTGTACGAACAACACGTGTTATGCGGCGCCCGCATGGTGGACTTCCACGGCTGGATGATGCCGCTGCACTACGGCTCGCAGATTGATGAGCACCACGCGGTGCGCACCGATGCCGGTATGTTCGACGTGTCCCACATGACGATTGTCGATCTGCGCGGTAGCCGCACCCGGGAGTTTTTGCGTTATCTGCTGGCAAATGACGTCGCCAAACTGAAGACGCCGGGTAAGGCGCTCTATACCGGCATGCTGAATGCCTCGGGCGGCGTGATTGATGACCTTATCGTCTATTACTTCACTGAGGATTTCTTCCGCCTCGTTGTCAACTCCGCCACCCGCGAAAAAGACCTCTCCTGGATCACCCAACACGCCGAACCTTATGCCATCGACATCACCGTCCGTGACGATTTGTCGCTGATTGCCGTGCAGGGGCCGAACGCGCAGGCGAAAGCCGCGTCTCTGTTTAACGACGAGCAGCGTAAAGCAACCGAAGGCATGAAGCCGTTCTTCGGCGTGCAGGCGGGCGATCTGTTTATCGCCACCACCGGTTACACCGGTGAAGCGGGCTACGAAATTGCAATGCCGAACGAGAAGGCCGCTGATTTCTGGCGTGCGCTGGTGGAAGCGGGCGTGAAGCCTGCGGGTCTGGGCGCGCGCGATACGCTGCGTCTGGAAGCGGGGATGAACCTCTACGGTCAGGAGATGGATGAAGGCGTCTCTCCGCTGGCCGCCAACATGGGCTGGACCATCGCATGGGAACCGGCCGATCGTGACTTTATTGGCCGTGAAGCGCTGGAGATGCAGCGCGAGAAGGGCACTGAACAGCTGGTGGGGCTTGTGATGACCGAGAAGGGCGTGCTGCGCGGTGAACTGCCGGTGCGCTTTACCGATGCTGACGGCAATCCTCGCGAAGGCGTGATCACCAGCGGTACCTTCTCCCCGACGCTGGGCTACAGTATTGCACTGGCACGCGTGCCGGCGGGCATTGGCGAAACGGCGGTGGTGCAAATCCGCAACCGCGAAATGCCGGTCAACGTGACCAAACCGATTTTTGTTCGCGCCGGTAAGCCGGTCGCCTAATCATTTTTATCAGGAGAACTTCAATGAGCAATGTGCCAGCAGAACTGAAATACAGCAAAGAACACGAGTGGCTGCGCAAAGAGGCGGACGGCACTTACACCGTAGGGATCACCGAGCACGCGCAAGAGCTGCTGGGCGACATGGTGTTTGTTGACCTGCCTGACGTGGGCACCACCGTTAGCGCGGGCGACGACTGCGCCGTGGCGGAGTCCGTAAAAGCGGCATCTGACATCTATGCTCCTGTGAGCGGCGAAATCGTTGCCGTCAACGACGCGCTGAGCGATTCGCCAGAGCTGGTGAACAGCGAGCCTTATGAAGGCGGCTGGATCTTCAAGATCAAAGCCAGCGACGAATCTCAGGTTGCCGCGCTGCTGGATGCGACCGCGTACGAAGCACTGTTAGAAGACGAGTAATTGTTTATCCCCCTCTCCCTCTGGGAGAGGGCAGGGGTGAGGGTGCCAGTCTTCCCCTCACCCTAACCCTCTCCCAGAGGGAGAGGGAACTTAAATTCACTGCACGTTTCAGGAACCATCGCTCATGACACAGACTTTAAGCCAGCTTGAAAACCGTGGCGCCTTCATTGAACGTCACATTGGGCCGGATGCTCAGCAACAGCAGGAGATGCTGAAGACAGTTGGCGCGGATTCATTAAACGCACTGATCGGCCAGATTGTGCCAAAAGACATCCAGCTTGCCACGCCGCCTCAGGTGGGGGAAGCCACTACGGAATTCGCCGCGCTGGCGGAGCTGAAGGCTATCGCAGGCCTGAACAAGCGCTATAAGTCTTACATTGGCATGGGCTACACCAACGTGCAGTTGCCGCCGGTTATCCTGCGCAACATGCTGGAAAACCCGGGCTGGTACACCGCATACACTCCGTATCAGCCAGAAGTCTCCCAGGGCCGTCTGGAAGCGCTGCTGAACTTCCAGCAGGTGACGCTGGATCTGACCGGTATGGATATCGCTTCCGCCTCGCTGCTGGATGAAGCGACCGCTGCCGCCGAAGCAATGGCGATGGCCAAACGCGTGAGCAAGCTGAAAAATGCCAACCGCTTCTTCGTGGCGGCGGACGTGCATCCCCAGACGCTGGACGTGGTGCGCACCCGTGCGGAAACCTTCGGCTTTGACGTGATCGTCGACGACGCTGACAAAGTGTTGGATCACCAGGACGTCTTCGGCGTACTGCTTCAGCAGGTAGGCACCACCGGTGAAGTTCACGACTACGGCACGCTGATTGCCGAGCTGAAATCCCGCAAAGTGGTTGTCAGCGTTGCCGCCGATTTTATGGCGCTGGTGCTGCTGACGGCACCGGGCAAACAGGGCGCGGATATCGTATTCGGTTCTGCGCAACGCTTCGGCGTGCCGATGGGCTACGGCGGCCCGCACGCGGCGTTCTTCGGTGCGAAAGATGAATTCAAACGCTCTATGCCAGGCCGTATTATCGGCGTCTCAAAAGACGCTGCCGGTAACACCGCGCTGCGCATGGCGATGCAGACCCGCGAGCAGCACATCCGCCGCGAGAAAGCGAACTCCAATATCTGTACCTCTCAGGTGCTGCTGGCAAACATCGCCAGCCTGTACGCCGTATTCCACGGCCCGGCAGGCCTGAAGCGTATTGCCAGCCGCATTCACCGCCTGGCCGATATTCTGGCCTGCGGTCTGCAGCAGAAAGGCCTTAAGCTGCGCCACGCTCACTACTTCGACACCCTGTGTGTGGAAGTGGCGGACAAAGCGGCCGTGCTGGCGCGCGCGAATGCGGCAGAGATCAACCTGCGCAGCGACATCCACAACGCCGTCGGCATTACGCTGGATGAAAGCACCACCCGCGACGATATCCTGCACCTGTTCAGCGTGTTGCTGGGTGACGCGCACGGTCTGGACGTTGACGCGCTCGACAAAGAGGTCGCGCTCGACAGCCGCTCCATTCAGGAAAGCATGCTGCGTAACGATGCGATCCTGACGCATCCGGTCTTTAATCGCTATCACAGCGAAACCGAGATGATGCGCTATATGCACTCTCTGGAGCGCAAGGATCTGGCGCTGAACCAGGCGATGATCCCGCTGGGCTCGTGCACCATGAAGCTGAACGCCGCGGCAGAGATGATCCCGATCACCTGGCCTGAATTCTCCGAGCTGCACCCGTTCTGCCCGCCAGAGCAGGCGGAAGGTTATCACATGATGATCAACCAGCTTTCCGACTGGCTGGTGAAATTGACCGGTTATGACGCGCTCTGCATGCAGCCGAACTCCGGCGCGCAGGGCGAATACGCGGGCCTGCTGGCGATCCGTCACTATCACGAAAGCCGCAACGAAGGTCACCGCGATATCTGCCTGATCCCAAGCTCTGCCCACGGTACCAACCCGGCCTCTGCCCAGATGGCGGGTATGGAAGTGGTGGTCGTTGCTTGCGATAAAAACGGCAACATCGATCTGGCCGACCTGCGTGCGAAAGCCGAGCAGGCGGGCGACAAGCTCTCCTGCATCATGGTGACCTACCCGTCTACCCACGGCGTGTACGAAGAGACTATCCGTGAAGTGTGCGAAGTGGTGCACCAGTTCGGCGGTCAGGTTTACCTCGACGGCGCGAACATGAACGCCCAGGTGGGCATTACCTCTCCGGGCTTTATCGGCGCGGACGTGTCGCACCTAAACCTGCACAAAACCTTCTGCATCCCTCACGGCGGTGGCGGCCCGGGCATGGGGCCTATCGGCGTGAAAGCGCACCTGGCACCGTTTGTTCCAGGCCACAGCGTGGTGCAGATTGAAGGCATGCTGACCCGTCAGGGCGCGGTCTCTGCGGCACCGTTCGGCAGCGCTTCTATCCTGCCAATCAGCTGGATGTACATCCGCATGATGGGCGCGGAAGGGCTGAAGCAGGCGAGCCAGGTGGCGATCCTGAATGCCAACTATATTGCGACTCGCCTGAAGTCTGCCTTCCCGGTGCTCTATACCGGCCGCGATGGTCGCGTGGCGCACGAGTGCATCCTCGATATTCGTCCGCTAAAAGAGCAGACCGGCATTAGCGAGCTGGATATCGCCAAGCGTCTGATCGACTACGGCTTCCACGCGCCAACCATGTCGTTCCCGGTTGCGGGTACGCTGATGGTGGAGCCAACGGAATCTGAAAGCAAAGCCGAGCTGGACCGCTTTATCGACGCGATGCTGGCCATCCGCATGGAGATCGATCGCGTGCAGGACGGCGAGTGGACGCTGGAAGATAATCCGCTGGTCAACGCCCCGCACACCCAGCACGAAATGGTGGCAGAGTGGAACCACGGCTATTCCCGCGAGCTGGCGGTCTTCCCGGCAGGCGTGGCAAACAAATACTGGCCGACCGTGAAGCGTCTTGATGACGTGTACGGCGACCGTAACCTGTTCTGCTCCTGCGTGCCGATGAGCGAATACCAGTAATATTATTGGTGTAGTCATAAAGGCCGGGTAAGGCGAAGCCGCCACCCGGCTTTTTTATTGGGAGAAGCGAATGGCAATTGCACTGGTCACCGGCGCCAGCCGGGGCATTGGGAAAGCCACCGCGCTGCAGCTGGCGCGCGAAGGCTACACCGTGGCGGTGAACTATCACCACAACATTAAAGCCGCGACGGACGTCATCAAGCAGATTGTGGATGCGGGAGGTAAAGCGTTTGCCGTCCGCGCGGATATCAGTGATGAAGCCCAGGTGCTGGCGATGTTTGACAGCCTCGATCGTGAAGGCGAGCCGCTTCGTGCGCTGGTCAATAATGCGGGCATTCTGTTTGAGCAATCCACTATCGAGAACCTCTCCGCTGAGCGCATTAACCGCGTTCTGGCGACCAACGTCACGGGCTACTTTCTCTGCTGCCGGGAAGCGGTAAAACGCATGTCCTTCAGGCATGGCGGCAAGGGTGGGGCGATAGTGAACGTCTCTTCCGCCGCGTCGCGCCTGGGCGCGCCGGGTGAATATGTGGATTATGCCGCGTCGAAGGGGGCGGTGGATTCGCTGACCACCGGGCTATCGCTGGAGGTGGCGGCGCAGGGCATTCGCGTCAACTGCGTACGTCCGGGTCTGATTTATACCGATATTCATGCGTCCGGCGGAGAGCCGGGGAGGGTGGATCGCGTGAAATCGTTGCTGCCGATGCAGCGCGGCGGCCAGCCGGAAGAGGTGGCGCAGGCGATTGTCTGGCTGCTGAGCGAGAAGGCGTCGTACGTAACGGGCAGTTTTATTGAGTTGGCTGGCGGGAAATAAGCTCCTCACACTAACCCTCTCCCAAAGGGAGAGGGGATCAATCGTAGGCCGGTGCAAGCGTAGCGCCGCCCGGCGTTAAAGTTTCTCGCCGTTGCTGGCAATCACTTCCTTATACCAGTTAAAGCTCTTCTTGCGGGAACGCGACATGTCGCCCGTGCCGTCGTCGTGCTTGTTCACGTAGATAAAGCCGTAGCGCTTGCTGTACTGGCCGGTGGTGAACGACACGCAGTCGATGCAGCCCCACGGCGTGTAGCCCATCAGATCCACGCCGTCGTGCGTCACGGCTTTGATCATCTCTTCCACGTGGGCACGCAGGTAGTCGATGCGATAGTCGTCGTTGATGCTGCCGTCCTCTTCCACCTTATCGTAGGCGCCAAACCCGTTTTCCACGATAAACAGCGGTTTTTGATAGCGTTCGTACAGTTCGCACAGGGCATAGCGCAGGCCCACCGGATCAATCTGCCAGCCCCAGTCGGACGCCTTCACGTGCGGGTTCGGCACGCTGCCTTCGAAGCCGGAAATCGCATCGCCGGTACCGCCTTCCGCTTTCACCGCGTTGGTCATGTAGTAGCTGAAACCTAAGTAGTCGCAGGTACCTTCACGCAGGATCTGCTCATCGCCTGCCTCCATTTTGATGGAGAAGCCGCGGCGCTCCCACTCGTTCAGCACGTAGGACGGGTAGTAACCACGCAGCTGGACGTCGGTAAAGACATAGCGCTCGCGCATGGATTCCTGGGCGAACATCACGTCTTCCGGTTTGCAGGAGAACGGATAGAGCGCCACCATCGCCAGCATGCAGCCGACCTTCATCTCCGGGTTGATGCGGCGCGCGGCTTTCACCGCCAGGGCGCTGGCCACAAACTGGTGGTGCAGGACCTGGTACATGGTCTCTTCCGGATTGTCATGTTCGGTATAGACTACGCCCGAGCAGCAGTAACCGAACAGCGGCGCGCGCCAGTTACGCTGGTTATTGATTTCGTTGAAGGTCATCCAGTATTTGACCTTGTTTTTGTAGCGCTCAAAAACCACTTCCGCGAAGCGCACGAAGAAATCGACCACTTTACGGTTGGTCCAGCTACCGTACTCCTGCACCAGGTGCAGCGGCATTTCGAAGTGGGAGAGGGTGATCACCGGTTCGATGTTGTGCTTCAGCAGCTCATCGAACATGTCGTCGTAAAACTTCAGACCCTCCTCGTTTGGCTGCGTTTCGTCACCTCTCGGGAAGATGCGCGTCCAGGCGATAGAGGTGCGGAAGCACTTGAAACCCATCTCGGCAAACAGCTTGATGTCTTCTTTATAGTGGCCGTGGAAGTCGATGGCCTCGTGGTTTGGGTAGTATTTACCCGGTACTACTTCCTGCGTGATTTCGCGCGGGACGCCGTGCGCGCCGCCGGTCAATACGTCACAAATGCTTGGCCCTTTGCCGCCTTTGTTCCAGCCGCCTTCAACCTGGTGAGCGGCAACCGCGCCGCCCCATAAAAAATCTTTTGGTAAGGTTAATTTTTTCATCGCTGCTCTTCTCAATAAATGGCTTATTGGCATCGAGTCTAGCAAAGCGAAATTGAATGTCACGATATAACAATTCACAGTAAATGTGATTTGTTACATCAAAAAAACAGGGTGTTTTATTCTGTGAGTTTCTTCGCCAGTTTACGTCCGAGAGATTCCAGAATATAAATGACGGGAATTTGCGTGGTGATGTCGTAGACG
Source organism: Enterobacter sp. AG326 (assembly GCF_004362415.1). Taxonomy (NCBI): domain Bacteria; kingdom Pseudomonadati; phylum Pseudomonadota; class Gammaproteobacteria; order Enterobacterales; family Enterobacteriaceae; genus Enterobacter; species Enterobacter sp. AG326. The sequence continues at coordinate 376,517 of NZ_SNXG01000003.1, forward strand.
CCTGCAATACGCGTCTGAGGAACGTGCCAGGAGAGATTAAAGTCCGCCAGCTTTGCCAGACGCGAGTGCTCGTGGCTGGTAATGGAGAGCACCTTGCAGTGATGCAGGCTGAACTGGCTGGCGAAGCGCAGGATCTCCTCGGTCTCGCCCGAGACGGAAAGCACAATCGCCAGCGCATTTTTCGCCATATCATTGGTGACCGGGAAATAAGGATCATCAATATGGTTACTGAATTTCCCGATATTAGAAAAGAAACGTGCGCCATATTTTGCCAGCGAACCCGATGTCCCGGCACCGACAAATATAATTCGCTCGGACGATAGAATAATATCTACCGCATTATCTAATAGCGCGTCGAACTCTTCATTATTTACGCTTTTAAAAAAGCTGATAATTTCGCTGGCACCGAAATTCGCCTGCTGGGGCTCGTTCTGTTCAAGATAAAGCTTAAAGCGCACTCGAAATTCAGAATATCCTTCGCAGTTAAGCTTGCGGCAAAAGCGCAGGATAGTGGTGGTTGAGACGTCTGCCGCATCCGCCAACTCGCGGATGGTCATGTACATCACTTTGTCACGATTTTTTATGACATAGTTGTAGACCATCATCTCCAGGTTATTGAGACTGGCAATGGCGGAATGGGAGAACATGCTCACAATGACTACACTCACTCATCAGACTTTTCTTCAGGGAATAATAACATGCAGCCAAACGACATCACTTTTTTTCAGCGCTTTCAGGACGACATTCTGGCCGGGCGTAAAACCATCACTATCCGGGATAAAAGTGAATCCCATTTCAAAACCGGCGATATCCTGCGGGTGGGGCGTTATGAGGATGATGGTTATTTTTGCACCATCGAAGTAACGGGAACGTCAACCGTTACGTTCGCCACATTGACGCAAAAACATGCTGAACAGGAGAACATGACCCTGGATGCATTGAAAAGCGTGATCGCAGAGATCTACCCCAGGCAGAACCAGTTTTATGTGATTGATTTTAAATGTTTATAATTAAAATAGAAACGCACGTTCGCTGAAATTAAAGTGTAACTGTCTGATTGTAATTTAGAAACGTTATGTTTAACTTTATTTTAGCTAACAGGTGTTCACTGGAATCATTCTCAGTTAGCATAGTTATGCGATGAATAATCATCTTTTGTTTTCCCGGAGTTTTGTATGGTGAGTAGACCATTAATCGCACAGGGATATTCGCTGGCTGAGGAAGTAGCCAACAGCATCAGCCACGGCATTGGCCTGGTGTTTGGGATTGTCGGTTTAGTGTTATTGCTGGTGCAGGCGGTGGACGCCAATGCCAGCGCGATGGCCATTACCAGCTACAGCCTGTATGGCGGGAGTATGATCCTGCTGTTCCTGGCCTCGACGCTGTATCACGCGATCCCGCATCAGCGCGCCAAGATGTGGCTCAAGAAATTTGACCACTGTGCTATCTATCTTCTGATTGCAGGCACTTACACACCGTTTTTGCTGGTGGGGCTTAACTCACCGCTGTCGCGTGGCCTGATGATTGTTATCTGGAGCCTGGCACTGCTGGGGATCCTGTTTAAGCTGACCATCGCGCACCGGTTTAAGGTGCTGTCACTGGTCACCTATCTGACAATGGGCTGGCTGTCGCTGATTGTGGTGTATCAACTGGCGGTCAAACTGTCGGTAGGAGGCGTAACGCTTCTGGCCTTAGGCGGCGTGGTGTACTCGCTCGGTGTAATTTTCTACGTCTGCAAACGCATCCCGTACAACCATGCCATCTGGCACGGCTTTGTGCTGGGCGGCAGCGTATGCCACTTTTTGGCGATCTATTTGTACGTGGGGCAGGTGTAGTTTTTTTCCACCGTGCGGGCGGTTGCCCTCACCCCGGCCCTCTCCCACAGGGAGAGGGAGGACACCTTGATACGATTACTCTTCTAACGAATATGGCAACGGCTCGATGCTCAGTGTGTTCGCATCGTCACGCACGCGGAACACGCTGTCGGCTTCCATGTCGTTGTTCATGACGGCCTGTACCAAAAGGCGTCCATCATCCAGCTGTACGGCGGCTAACACGGTGCCGGTGCGGCGCCAGTTATCACCCATCTTCAGCTCTAAGTCTTCACCCGCTTCAGGTACACGGCTGGCATGGCCCGCCAGCGTCCACAGCGCTCGTTTGTTTGCGCCGCGGAATTTTGCACGCGCCACCATCTCCTGGCCGGTGTAACAGCCCTTTTTAAAGCTGATACCCCCCAGCGCCTGCAGGTTCGTTGCCTGAGGAATAAACTGCGCGCTGTTTGCTGCGTCAATCACCGGCAGACCCGCTTCGATGTTCAGCGCCAGCCACTGCTGACTGTTGTTGAGCTGCGCTTCGCCGCGCAGCGCTTCGGTCACGCGTTCGGCCGTTGCCATATCCGTAACTAACAGGAAACGCTCCGCCGGGTGTTCAAACCACAGGATGGAGGTCGCGTCTTCGCTGACCACCTGCTTTTCTGCATCCGGCAGTTCGCTGAAGAGATTTTTCAGCGCCGCACGGGCCTGGAAACCGGCCACACCCAGCAGGACATGTTCGTCGTCCGGGGCGATAGTGACTTTGGAGAAGACCGCGTACTTCTTCAGCTCTTTGAGCTGGGCCTCTTGCAGGCTTCGGCGCTCAATAAAAGCAAAGCCGTCCTGACGGCGGAAGAGGCGCAGGTTGCTCCACATTTTGCCTTTTGGGTCGCAATGCGCGGCCAGCAGGTGCTGGTGTTCGGTCATCTGGCTGACGTCGGCGGTCACCTGGCCCTGCAAATATTTTTCGGCGTCGGCACCGGTGAGCGTTGCCAGCGCCCAGTCATCAAGAGAAATAAGCGTCAGCGGCAGACGCGCAGAGGCGGCGGGCTGGCGAGGAGAAAATGGTGTAAATGCCATAACGATATCCTGAATTGCTTAACGCTTTGATAATGCCTAATGGTAAAAGAGCCTGCAGGCAATGCAAGCGCTTTCAACAGACCATTTGTGCCCTAAACCGGTTATGCGTAGCGCTACGCAAAATAATGTAATCCGCTGTCTTTGTAGGGATTATTCTGGAAGCCTGCTCGGCGATCGCAATATTCCAGTAATGAAACGGTCAAAAACACGTTACACTAGCTGGTGTCCCCGTAGAGAAATAAAGAACACTGAACGGGGTACCGACTGTGCCAAACGTAATGCAGGAAACTGAACATGGATATTAACAACAAGGCCCGTATTCACTGGGCGTGCCGTCGCGGCATGCGTGAACTTGATATTTCCATCATGCCTTTCTTCGAATATGAGTATGACAGCTTAAGCGATGACGATAAGCGTCTGTTTGTTCGCCTGCTTGAGTCTGACGATCCGGATTTGTTCAACTGGCTGATGAACCACGGCAAACCCGCCGACACCGAGTTGCAACGGATGGTGCAATTAATTCAAACACGGAATCGGGAACGTGGTCCTGTGGCAATCTGATCTTCGCGTCTCGTGGCGCTCGCAGTGGATGTCTTTATTGCTCCACGGCCTGGTTGCGGCCTTTGTGTTACTGATGCCGTGGCCGCTGAGCTATACGCCTCTGTGGCTGCTGTTACTGTCGTTTGTCGTTTTTGACAGCGTACGCAGCCAGCGTCGCATTAATGCCCGTCAGGGAGAGATTAAATTACTGATGGATTCCCGCCTGCGCTGGCAGGGTAAAGAGTGGGATATTCTCGGTATGCCCTGGATGCTCAACTGCGGCATGATGTTACGGTTACGCAAGGTGGACGGCGGGCGTTGCCAGCATCTGTGGCTGGCGGCAGACAGTATGGATGCTGCCGAGTGGCGAGACCTGCGCCGGATGCTATTGCAACAGACGACGCAGGGGTAACGCGCGTTAGCTAAACTTTTCAGCCATTTCGCCCAGGATCTGCTCGCACCAGCTTTGCAGGCGCTCATCGCTGAGATCGTACTGATTGGTCTCATCCAGCGCGAGTCCAACAAACAGCTCGCCGTCGGCAATAATCGGTTTTTTACTGGTGAACTCGTAACCTTCGGTTGGCCAGTAGCCGATAAACGACACCCCTTTCGGCGCCAGCTTGTCATGCAGCATGCCGAGCGCGTCCAGGAACCATTCCCCGTAACCGAGCTGATCCCCCATGCCGTACATGGCAATGATTTTGCCGTCGAGATTGACTGAATCGAGTTGATCCCAGATAGCTTCCCAGTCTTCCTGTATCTCGCCGAAATCCCATGTCGGGATACCGAGGATCAGCACGTCATACTGCTCCATCAGCGCGACCGCATCATCTTTCAGGTTATGCAACGTCACCAGTTCCGGGCCAATGATGTCGCGAATTTTCTCTGCCGCCATTTCGGTGTAGCAGGTGCTGGAACCATAGAACAGACCAATATTCATCGCGTAACTATCTCAATTCTTGCTTTGACTATGCGCGTAGTGTACCAGAAACCGGTCACAATCAGGCATAATGGCCTGACTGCAGAATCAAAGGGGCTGATGTGGAAAAGGATCTCGCACTGATCGAACAGTTTCTCGACGCGCTGTGGCTGGAGAAAAATCTGGCCGAGAATACCCTCAGCGCCTACCGTCGCGATCTCACCATGCTGGTGGAGTGGCTTGCGCACCGGGGGTTATCCCTTGCGAGCGCACAGCGTGACGACTTGCAGGCGCTGCTGGGGGAACGTATCGCGGGGGGCTACAAAGCCACCAGCTCCGCACGTTTGCTTAGCGCCATGCGCCGGCTGTTCCAGCACCTCTACCGTGAGAAGATTCGCGAAGACGATCCCAGCGCGCTGCTGGCATCCCCTAAGCTCCCGCAGCGGCTGCCGAAAGATCTCAGCGAAGCACAAGTTGAGAGATTATTACAGTCACCGGCTGTTGACCTGCCGCTGGAGTTACGCGATAAAGCCATGCTTGAGCTATTGTATGCTACCGGCTTGCGCGTTTCGGAACTGGTTGGCCTGACGATGAGCGACATCAGCCTGCGTCAGGGCGTGGTGCGCGTCATTGGTAAAGGAAACAAGGAAAGGCTGGTTCCGCTGGGGGAAGAGGCGGTTTACTGGCTGGAAACGTACCTGGAGCACGGTCGTCCGTGGCTGCTCAATGGTACGTCTATTGACGTCCTGTTTCCGAGCCAGCGCGCTCAGCAGATGACGCGGCAAACGTTCTGGCATCGCATCAAGCATTACGCCACACTGGCGGGTATCGACAGTGAAAAGCTTTCGCCGCACGTATTGCGTCACGCCTTCGCGACGCATCTGTTAAACCACGGCGCTGATTTACGCGTGGTGCAGATGCTGCTGGGGCACAGCGATCTTTCCACGACGCAAATTTACACCCATGTCGCGACGGAACGCCTGCGGCAGCTACACCAACAGCACCACCCTCGTGCGTGAGTGCCGACGAATTGTAACAGGATCACATATGAAAAAGTCTTTCGCGCTGTTCACCCTGCTGGCAGCCTCATTTACCGGTTTCGCCCATGCGGACGACGCCGCCATCAAACAGTCGCTGGCTAAGCTTGGCGTCACCGGTAGCGATATTCAGCCTGCACCGGTTGCCGGCATGAAAACGGTGCTGACCAACAGCGGCGTGCTGTACGTCACTGAAGACGGCAAACACATTATTCAGGGGCCAATGTACGACGTGAGCGGCGCGCAGCCGGTAAACGTAACCAACCAGCTGCTGATGAAAAACCTGAACTCGCTCGAAAAAGAGATGATCGTCTATAAAGCGGCGCAGGAAAAACACGTCATTACCGTCTTCACCGACATCACCTGCGGCTACTGCCACAAGCTGCATGAAGAGATGAAAGACTACAACGCGCTGGGCATCACCGTGCGTTACCTGGCCTTCCCGCGCGCGGGCGTGCAGAGCCAGCCAGAGCAGGACATGAAGGCTATCTGGTGTGCGAAAGACCGCAACAAAGCGTTTGACGACGCGATGAATGGCAAAGGCGTTAAGCCGGCCTCCTGCGACATTGATATCGCTAACCACTATGCGCTGGGCGTGCAGTTTGGCGTGAGCGGTACGCCAGCGATTGTCCTGAGCAACGGCTATGTCGTTCCGGGCTATCAGGGACCGAAAGAGATGAAAGAGTTCCTCGACGCGCACCAGAAACAGTTTGGTGGTAAATAATCCGCGTGAAAGCCCCGATAAAATTGCGCCGCCGCGAGGCGGTTGAACCGGTTGATTTGCCAGACGATCTCCCGGCGTTGCTTAAGCGCCTCTACGCCAGCCGCGGCGTGCGTCGCGCTGAGGATCTTGAACGCAGCGTGAAAGGGATGCTGCCCTGGCAACAGCTGAGCGGTATCGAAAAAGCCACTGAAATGCTCTACAACGCGCTTCGTGAGGGAACGCGGATTGTGGTGGTGGGCGATTTCGACGCCGACGGCGCAACCAGCACCGCGCTGAGCGTGCTCAGCCTGCGCGCGCTGGGCTGCGATAACGTCACGTATCTGGTGCCGAACCGTTTTGAAGACGGCTATGGTCTCAGTCCGGAAGTGGTCGATCAGGCCCACGCCCGTGGTGCACAGATGATCATGACCGTCGATAACGGGATCTCTTCCCATGCGGGCGTCGATCATGCTCACGCTTTGGGGATCCCGGTGCTGGTCACCGATCACCACCTGCCGGGCGAAACGCTGCCGGATGCGGAAGCGATTATTAACCCCAACCTGCGCGACTGCGGTTTCCCATCGAAATCCCTCGCAGGCGTGGGCGTAGCGTTTTATCTGATGCTGGCGTTACGGACCCTGCTGCGCGATAAGGGCTGGTTCGACTCTCGCGGTATTGCCGTACCTAACCTGGCAGAATATCTCGATCTGGTGGCGCTGGGCACCGTCGCGGACGTGGTACCGCTCGATACTAATAACCGTATTTTGACCTGGCAGGGCCTAAGCCGCATTCGCGCGGGCAAGTGCCGTCCGGGGATCAAGGCGCTTCTGGAGATTGCCAACCGCGATCCGATCAAGCTGGCGGCAAGCGACCTGGGCTTTGCTCTCGGGCCGCGTCTTAACGCAGCCGGAAGGCTGGACGATATGTCCGTCGGCGTGGCGCTGCTGCTGTGCGACAACATCGGTGAAGCGCGCGTGCTGGCCAACGAGCTGGACGCGCTGAACCAGACACGCAAAGAGATTGAGCAGGGGATGCAGGCCGAAGCGCTGACCCTGTGCGAAAAGCTTGAGCGCAGCGGCGATACGCTGCCGGGCGGCCTGGCGATGTACCATCCCGAGTGGCATCAGGGCGTGGTCGGTATTCTGGCGTCGCGCATTAAAGAGCGTTTCCACCGTCCGGTGATCGCGTTCGCCCCCGCGGGCGACGGCACGCTGAAAGGCTCTGGCCGTTCGATTCAGGGTCTGCACATGCGCGATGCGCTGGAGCGTCTCGATACGCTGTATCCGGGTCTGATGATCAAGTTCGGCGGCCATGCGATGGCGGCAGGCCTGTCTCTGGAAGAGGCGAAGTTCGACGAGTTTCAGCGTCTGTTTGGTGAACTGGTCACCGACTGGATCGACCCGGCCCTGCTGCAGGGGGAAGTGGTATCCGATGGCGAGCTTTCACCGCTTGAGATGACGATGGACGTGGCGCAAATGCTGCGCGATGCCGGTCCGTGGGGGCAGATGTTCCCGGAACCGCTGTTCGACGGGCGTTTCCGCCTGCTGCAGCAGCGTATCGTCGGCGAACGTCATCTGAAAGTGATGGTCGAGCCCGTGGGCGGTGGACCGCTTCTGGACGGCATCGCCTTCAACGTTGACACGGCGGTATGGCCGGACAACGGCGTGCGCGAGGTTGAGCTGGCGTACAAACTGGACATCAACGAGTTTCGCGGTAACCGCACCCTTCAGATCATCATCGACAATATCTGGCCAATTTAGCGGCAGTAATCTCTATAAAAAAGGGCGTGGATTCGGTACAATCCCGCTCTTATCACCGCATTTTGACAAGTCCATAAAAGAAAACAGACCATGTTTGAAATTAATCCGGTAAAAAACCGTATTCAGGACCTCACGGAGCGCTCTGACGTTCTTAGGGGGTATCTTTGACTACGATGCCAAGAAAGAGCGTCTTGAAGAAGTAAACGCCGAGCTGGAACAGCCGGACGTCTGGAACGAACCTGAACGCGCACAGGCTCTGGGTAAAGAGCGTTCCTCTCTCGAAGCTATCGTAGATACGCTGGATCAAATGGCCCAGGGGCTGGAAGATGTTTCCGGTTTGCTGGAGCTGGCCGTCGAAGCCGACGACGAAGAAACCTTTAACGAAGCCGTAGCAGAACTCGACGTGCTGGAAGAGAAGCTGGCGCAGCTGGAATTCCGCCGTATGTTCTCCGGCGAATACGACAGCGCTGACTGCTATCTCGATATTCAGGCTGGTTCTGGCGGCACCGAAGCGCAGGACTGGGCCAGTATGCTGACGCGTATGTACCTGCGTTGGGCAGAAGCGCGCGGCTTCAAAACCGAAATTATCGAAGAGTCTGAAGGTGAAGTTGCGGGTCTGAAATCCGTCACCATCAAGATCATTGGCGATTACGCCTACGGCTGGCTGCGTACCGAAACCGGCGTTCACCGCCTGGTGCGTAAGAGCCCGTTCGACTCCGGTGGCCGTCGTCATACCTCCTTCAGCTCCGCGTTTGTTTATCCGGAAGTTGATGAAGATATTGATATCGAAATTAACCCGGCGGACCTGCGTATCGACGTTTATCGCGCATCCGGCGCGGGTGGTCAGCACGTTAACCGTACGGAATCGGCGGTGCGTATTACCCACATTCCAACCGGGCTTGTAACACAGTGCCAGAACGACCGTTCCCAGCATAAGAACAAAGACCAGGCCATGAAGCAGATGAAAGCGAAGCTTTATGAGCTGGAGATGCAGAAGAAAAATGCTGAGAAACAGGCGATGGAAGACAACAAGTCCGACATCGGTTGGGGCAGCCAGATCCGTTCTTACGTCCTTGATGACTCCCGCATCAAAGACCTGCGTACCGGGGTTGAAACCCGCAACACGCAGGCGGTGCTGGACGGCAGCCTGGACCAATTTATCGAAGCAAGTTTGAAAGCAGGGTTATGAGGAACCAACATGTCTGAACAACAAGCACAGGGCGCTGACGCGGTAGTCGATCTTAACAACGAACTGAAAACCCGCCGCGAGAAGCTGGCAGCGCTGCGCGAGCAGGGCGTGCCGTTCCCGAACGATTTTCGTCGTGACCATACCTCAGACCAACTGCACGCTGACTTCGACGCTAAAGAGAACGAAGAGCTGGAAGCGCTGAACGTTGAAGTGGCCGTTGCTGGCCGCATGATGACCCGTCGTATCATGGGTAAAGCCTCCTTCGTGACCTTGCAGGACGTAGGTGGTCGTATTCAGCTGTACGTTTCCCGTGACGACCTGCCGGAAGGCATCTACAACGAGCAGTTCAAGAAGTGGGACCTGGGCGATATCCTGGGCGCGAAAGGTAAACTGTTCAAAACCAAAACCGGTGAACTGTCTATCCACTGCACCGAGCTGCGTCTGCTGACCAAAGCCCTGCGCCCGCTGCCGGACAAGTTCCACGGCCTGCAGGATCAGGAAGCGCGCTATCGTCAGCGCTACCTGGATCTCATCTCTAACGATGACTCCCGTAAGACCTTCAAAATTCGCTCCCAGATCATGGCCGGTATCCGCCAGTTCATGGTCAACCGCGACTTTATGGAAGTGGAAACCCCAATGATGCAGGTGATCCCTGGCGGCGCGTCTGCGCGTCCGTTCATCACCCATCACAACGCCCTGGACCTGGACATGTACCTGCGTATCGCGCCGGAACTGTACCTGAAGCGTCTCGTGGTCGGCGGCTTCGACCGTGTGTTCGAAATCAACCGTAACTTCCGTAACGAAGGTATCTCCGTTCGTCATAACCCAGAGTTCACCATGATGGAACTCTATATGGCGTACGCGGATTACAAAGATCTGATCGAGCTGACCGAATCCCTGTTCCGCACCCTGGCGCAGGACATTCTGGGCACCACGCAGGTTCCTTATGGTGAAGAAGTCTTCGACTTCGGCAAGCCGTTCGAAAAACTGACCATGCGCGAAGCGATCAAGAAATACCGTCCTGAAACCAACATGGCGGATCTGGATAACTTCGATTCTGCGAAAGCGATCGCCGAAAGCATCGGTATCAAGGTTGAGAAGAGCTGGGGTCTGGGCCGTATCGTGACCGAGATCTTCGAAGAAGTGGCCGAAGCGCACCTGATTCAACCGACCTTCATCACCGAATACCCGGCTGAAGTCTCTCCGCTGGCGCGTCGTAATGACGAGAACCCGGAAATCACCGATCGCTTCGAATTCTTCATCGGCGGCCGTGAAATCGGCAACGGCTTTAGCGAGCTGAACGATGCGGAAGACCAGGCTCAGCGCTTCCAGGATCAGGTTGACGCGAAAGCGGCAGGCGACGACGAAGCGATGTTCTTCGACGAGGACTACGTGACCGCGCTGGAGCACGGTCTGCCGCCAACGGCGGGCCTGGGGATTGGTATCGACCGTATGGTCATGCTGTTCACCAACAGCCACACCATCCGCGACGTGATCCTGTTCCCGGCGATGCGCCCGGTGAAATAAGGCGTTAAGATGTAAAAAAAGCCCCGAAAGGGGCTTTTTTATTGCGCCGCGAAGGCTTTGAGTTTTTCGCGGGCGATCGTCGCTTCCATGACCATCCACGGGCTAAAGGCCCAGGGCGTCGCGTCCAGCGCGCGGAATAACGCGTCCAGCTCAACCCACTGATAGTCCATCACTTCATCTTCGTTTATCGTCACATCATTGGTGATGCGGGCAGCGAATACCGGGCAAATTTCGTTTTCCACGATCCCGGACGGGTCGGTTTCCCGATAGCGAAATTCAGGGGCGACGGCGGTGATATCGGACAGCTCAGCGCCTACTTCAAAGCGGCAGCGGCGGATTATCGCCTGTATCGTCTCTTCGCCGGACTGCGGGTGGCCGCAGACGGAGTTGGTCCAGACGCCGGGCCAGGCTTTTTTGGTTAAGGCGCGCCGGGTGATCAGACATTCGCCGTTTGCGTTAAAAAGCCAGGAGGAGAAAGCCAGATGCAGCGGGGTATGTAAGGTGTGCGCGGCATATTTTTCCTGAGTGCCAATCACCATTCCCTGGTCGTTTACCAAAATAACGTGTTCTTGAATACTCATTTATGCTCCAGTGCCAAAATGCCGAGTGGTTCAGCACCATCAGCCGGATCATTATACTGCATTCTTATACGAACGGTTTGGCGCGTAGAGCGGAAAAGGGCATGACCCATATTCGTTTTGGCTGTTATCATAGTGCGCCATTCACGCTGACCGAGGATCTGTTTTGTTTGCAGGAAGCCTGACGAGAAACCCCATCACCGCCATTTTTTGCCTGACGCTGACGCTATTACTGGCGGGCTGTTCAGGGAGCAAATCTTCGGATATGGGCAGCTATTCCGGTTCGGTCTATACCGTTAAGCGCGGGGATACGCTGTACCGGATTTCGCGCGCAACGGGAACCAGCGTGAAGGATCTGGCGCGGCTGAATAACCTTTCTCCGCCCTACACCATCGAGGTGGGGCAGCAGCTGAAGGTTAGCGGCGGATCGTCCTCGGGCAAAAAATCCTCTTCGAAGGGCAAAACTGCCAAAGTGACGCCGTCCTATCAGGTACCGCAATCGTCATGGCCGCCGGTTGGACAGCGCTGCTGGATTTGGCCTGCTAGCGGTAAAGTGGTCGCCCCTTACTCACTTTCTGAAGGTGGCAACAAGGGTATTGATATCGCGGCTGCGCGCGGTACGCCGGTTTATGCCTCCGGGGCAGGTAAGGTGGTTTACGTGGGTAACCAGCTGCGCGGCTACGGTAACCTGATCATGATTAAGCATGGCGAAGACTACATCACGGCCTATGCGCATAACGACACGATGCTGGTCAACAACGGGCAGAACGTCAAAGCCGGGCAGAAGATTGCCACCATGGGCAGCACCGGCACGGACGCGGTGAAGCTGCATTTCCAGATTCGCTATAAGGCGACGGCCATCGACCCGCAGCGTTATCTGCCTGCGCCCGGCAGCAAACCGAAGTGCTAAGTGATTATTTTATCGCCGGTTAGTTGTGAAGAGGCTTGTATGAAGGTGTGTAAGGTCTATAATGCCTTACGCACCTCAAAGCGGGCGTAGTTCAATGGTAGAACGAGAGCTTCCCAAGCTCTATACGAGGGTTCGATTCCCTTCGCCCGCTCCAGAACACATCTTAAAATATTCTAACTTACTGAATTAAAAATAATAATGAGGTAAAGCTCTTTACGGAGTTACTTGCTGTATCCCTCTTATGGCAATACAGACAACTGATTCAGCCAATAGCATGAAACTACTGGCCCTGCTATCGCCTATTTTTCAGCGCAACAGTGTCAACTATTACTGTCTTAGGTTCAGTCATCAGGGAGATGCACTTTTGTCTTGTTTTCCTCAGTCCGTGGTGTTGCTGCTTGTTTTTTGTTCATGACTGCGGTGATTTGGTCATGCAGTATTCCATCGATAACCATTAGCAGTCAATGCAATCTGGAATCCATTCCACCAGAAGCATTAGAAAGTATCCGCGTCACTTCTCAATCCTCTAAACTCTGGTGCACAGAGCCAGACGAATCTTGCAATTTGCTGTCTGTCATATTTTAGTCTTTAGGAATTATCAGTTACGACATTCTGATAATTCCTTTTTTAAATAGATGGTTTTTATATTTTAATTTCACATGTCATAATTCATTACCTTCAAATAATGCCAACGAGTATACCCACGATGGCATAGTATTGATTTTTTTTTCATATGAATTATTTGTGTTAGAGCATTCATTTTTAATATTATACCTAAAGCTAGGTAGTGCTGAGTTAATTAAATATTTATCTATAAGAGATGATACGCAAAAGTAAGGTTGATTATTCGCTTCCTGAACTAGTTGTTTTAAATTAGCATTATTGCCTGCAGCTACAAATACAGGGACATCTCCGTAATCGGTCGGGTTTATATCCCATTTAAATACAAAGTCGTTGTCGTGATCGCCTGTTTTGCTGAAAAGATTCGTTGAGAGAACACTCTTATTCATAAAGAATTTATTTAAGGCTGGTTTGTGATCGCCATAAATCACAACAACAGCATCAGGATCTATCTCTCGTACTTCTTTGTAGAAATCAACGAAGCGATCAATTGCTTGTTTTAATTCGTATGTATAAACATACTCTCCCGAGTCATTCTCATGAGGATATGGGCCATGTGTAGACATAGTTATTAAATTCATGAAAATATCTTTTTTGTCGGTTTTTTTTAACTGATCGATTGCTGACTTATAAAGAAGGTAATCATCTGGTTGCCATTGCCATTTTTTTTTGGTCGCGACAATTTGATCAGGTAGGCTTATATTAGACATTTCATAAAGCCCATCAAATTTTTCAAAACCAAACTTTTGATAAACAATATCTCTATGCCAAAATTCTTTTAAATAATTATGTGCTGCATAAGTAATAAAACCTTTTGCTTTTAAAGCGCTTGCAATGGTGTCAGAATGCGATTTGAATTGTGAGGAATATTCTTGATAAATTATACCCGATAAGACCCTTGAATTACTTGGTAGTCCTGTTAGCATTTCAAATTCAACATTTGCAGTACCTCCGCCATAAACTGGAGACGTCGCTCGAAAAGTAACAAAGCCTTCATTTAATATTGGGGTGATAAGTTCTTTGAAATTTGCATTGTCATACCAGCATGACTCACATAGTACATAAATGATGGTTTTATGTTTCGGTAATTCCGTACTCCCCGTTCGTTTTTCAAGATCGTACATCTCTTTATTATTTTTGTTAGCCAAAGGTGCAGATTTTCGTGAGCTTGTCATTACAATATGCATTGCCATTCCATTGTCCTGGAGGTTTTCAGGCCAATTCCATGACTTATAAATTACGTTCATTTCTTTAGCTAATAATATCATTTTACGGGAGAGAAGACTGTCCTCTCCAAAAAGAGAACTGAAATGAGTATAAAATGAGAAAGGTAATATCATTATAAAGCTAATGGCAAGTAATGCTTTATTTTTCTTTGTTGTGTAAAATGCTCTGCTGATAAAAAATAAAATCCCACAAAATGATATTGCAAGGAAAAGACAAAATGCTGGCCACAGTGTAAGATAGTGATTTGCAATAGATATATTAGAACGGGAAAATAAATCATTCCAGGATAACACCTCACCTGTGAGTGATAATTTCATGTCGCTTATATATTCTAATAATTTAAACGCTATTAAGACTGTATAGGCTGAAATTAATGATGGTGTTTTTATTAACCGAAGTGAAATATAGGATAAAGGTAAAGGGCTTGCAAGCCATAAATAGTGTATTATTAAATATGAATGGTTTGGTAATGGTGCTGGATTTTTAATCCCTACGGAAGCTATTATAAAAAAAAGAATGATAAATGTAAAATCCATTAATGAGGATTTTATTTTTCTGGTATGATTAATTGAAATGAGAGGCTTAGTCTTGAAGAGCAAGTTCATCTTTCGAACCTTAAGATTAATAATCTAGAGTATATCATGTAATTATAAAGCCTGTAAAAGGCTATCTCAATAGGTAAGTAATGCCAACACTTAAACAGTAGTATATGCCACTCAATGACATATAAACCATAGAGCAATCTCTGCGCGAAACGGCAACTGATTACTTACAGAGTCAACCCCTAAGTAGAGTTATGATGCCAACTCCTTAACCGCTATACTTATAATAAAATAGATTGCGTGCACTAATTATGCGCCAGCAAAGAAGGCCGCATCCTGCAGCCTTTCCTCTCACACTCACCTTCACCCTTTCTGGAAAACCCAAACATGCTTCTCAGGCAGTGAAAGATTGCAGTGCTGCGGATCCCGAACCTCATGCCCATACGCGCGAATTACAAAATCATCCCCCACCGTGCGGAACAGGTACTCCCAGCGGTCGCCGAGATACATGCTGGTGAGCAGCGGCAGCTCAAGCTGATTTTCCCCTGGTCCCTCAACCACCGCCACGCGCTCGACGCGGATCACCGCCGTCGCTTCTTCACCGCTCTGCACCCCTTCACCGGCCTGACCCCACAGCACCCAGCCTTTCCCCTCTATGCGCGCTTTGCCGTCGCGCACTTCGGTGACCTTGCCGTGCAGACGGTTGTTGCTGCCCATAAACTCGGCGGTAAACAGCGTTTTCGGCGAGCCGTACATCTCCTGCGGCGTGCCCTGTTGCTCAATTTTGCCGTTGTTAAGCAGCAGGATGCGGTCGGAAATCGACATCGCTTCGTTCTGGTCGTGCGTCACCATCAGCGCCGATAGCCCGAGCTTGATAATCAGCTCGCGCAGGAACACGCGGGCCTCTTCGCGCAGCTTGGCGTCGAGGTTAGAGAGCGGTTCGTCCAGCAAAATCACCGGCGGGTTGTACACCAGTGCACGACCAATCGCCACGCGCTGCTGCTGTCCACCGGAGAGCTGGTGCGGGTGACGTTTGCCAAGATGGCCCAGACCCAGCTGGTCCAGCACGTCCTGCACGCGCTGCTGGATCTCTTTGGCCGGGACTTTACGCAGCTTGAGCGGATAGGCCACGTTCTCAAACACGGTCTTGTGCGGCCACAGGGCATAGGACTGGAATACCAGCCCCAGGTTACG
Source organism: Enterobacter sp. AG326 (assembly GCF_004362415.1). NCBI lineage: Bacteria > Pseudomonadati > Pseudomonadota > Gammaproteobacteria > Enterobacterales > Enterobacteriaceae > Enterobacter > Enterobacter sp. AG326. The sequence continues at coordinate 392,155 of NZ_SNXG01000003.1, forward strand.
CTCTTCCGCCGGGACCTCGCTGCGCGGCGTGCCGTCGTAAACTTTATTATTGCCAATGACAATGGACCCCTGCGTCGGTTTTTCCAGACCCGCAACGGCGCGCAGCAGGGTGGTTTTGCCGCTGCCGGAGGGGCCTAACAGGGAGACCACTTCGCCGCGCTTCAGGTTCATGGAGACACCTTTTAAAACAGGATTGTCGCCGTAGGTTAAGTGCAGATCGTCAACCGCTAATTCAATCATGTATTTTCACTCCGAAACGAAGGGCAATGCCCAGACCTACCACGACCAGCAGGATGTTAATGAAAGAGAGCGCCGCCACGATATCGATGGCACCCGCGGCCCAGAGGGAAACCAGCATCGAGCCGATGGTCTCCGTGCCGGGTGAAAGCAGGTACACACCCGTTGAATATTCGCGCTCAAAGATCAGGAACATCAGCAGCCACGAACCGATAAGACCGTAGCGGGAGAGCGGAATAGTGACGTGGCGGGTGATCTGCCCGCGCGTCGCCCCGGTGCTGCGCGCCGCTTCTTCAAGCTCCGGCCCCACCTGCAGCAGCGTGGAAGAGATAAGCCTTAGCCCGTAAGCCATCCACACCACGGTATAGGCCAGCCAGACGCTGAAAATGGTGCTGCGCAGCGAACGCAGCCAGACGATGACGTTTTCGCGCATCCAGTCGGTCCAGGCGAACCCGGAAAGCCAGCCGGATTTCAGGGAGTTATCCAGCCACATCGGCAGGAACAGGAATACCCACAGGAACGCCAGACCCGCCAGCAGGCCAGGCACGGCGCGCGGCACCAGCACGCTGTAGTCCAGGAAACGCGTGGTGTTATCCGGCTTGCGGTGCATGGCAATGCCGACAAACAGGTAGCACACCACGGCAAGAGCGCCGCCAATCACGCCAATCGCCATGGAGTTGACGATGGCGCGCAGCAGGTTGGGCTGCGCCCAGATGGTGCGGAAGGTGTTCAGTGAAAGCTCGTCCCACAGCGAAACGCCCACGCCCCAGTTGGAGATAAACGCGCGCAATACCACGCCGAGCAGCGGAACGCCGATGGTGACGGTGAGCCAAAAGGCAATCACTCCGCCAGCCACCCAGCGCCATTTACCCAGCGGCAGCGCGCGGGCCTGCGAGGCCTTGCCCTTCATGGTGACGAAGCGGTTGGCGGTGCGCATCAGGCGACGCTGGAGCATCACCAGCGGGATGGTGATGCAGATAAGCACCACGGCAACTGCCGCCATCAGGTTATAGGATGGGGTGCCCATCTTGTTCGTCAGCTTATAGAGATAGGTCGCCAGCACCATGTTGCCTTCCGGGTCGCCGAGTACCAGCATCAGGCCGAAAACTTCCAGCCCGAGGAAGAACAGCAGCACGGTGGCGTACAGAATGGACGGGCGCACCATCGGCAGGCTGACGGAGGTCATGACCTGCCAGGGCGACGCGCCCGCGGTGCGCGCGGCTTCTTCCACATCGGAGCCCACGCTGCGCAGCGCAGACGAGATATACAGATAGGCGTGCGGGACGTGCGTCAGGCCGGCAATGACCACAATGCTCGACATGTCGTAGATATTCCACGGCACAAAGCCAATCAGCGCCTGAGCCCACTGGGAGAGAAAGCCCACCGGACCGGCGGCCACCACGTAGCCGAAGCCCAGCACCATCGGCGAAACGAAAATCGGGACCAGGATCAGTGGCTCAATCAACCGGCGGCCGGGCAGGTCGGTACGCACCATCAGAAACGCCAGCACGCCGCCCAGCGGAATGGAGATAAAGACCAGCCCGAAAGCAAGAATAAAGCCGCTTTTCAGGGCCTTATAAAAATCAGGGTCGGTGAAAATAAATTCAAATGATTCAAAGCTCCACTCTTTTGACGGCGAAAAGAACGGCGCGGACAGGAAGCTCTGTATCACGATAAACGACAGCGGGGTGTAGATAACCAGGGCGGTTATCAGCACGACGATGCCTCGCGGCAGGCTTTGCCACTTTCTGCGTAATGTATTCATGGGGTATCCCTGGTGTTGCAGCCCAGAAAAACGAACTCAGTCGATAAGGGAGCGCGGCGTCCTGCGCCGCGCTCAGACGCTTATTTACCGGCGGCGGTACGCCACTCTTTGATGTACTCCAGGCGTTTTTTCGGCTGCAGGTATTCCAGCAGCGTTTCATCAACCGGAATTGGCTTCAGCGCGTTGCCGAGGATCTTGGTCAGGCCGTCGATATCGTTTTTCCCTTCGATATCGTTACGAATGGAGGGAATATCCGCCTGATTGGCCAGAATGTTTTGCCCTTGTTCAGACAGCACATAGTCCAGCCACAGCTTCGCGGCGTTGCTGTTTTGCGATTGCTGGCTGATGAACGACACGCGCGACAGCACCAGGGTGTAATCTTTTGGATAGGAAATGCCGAGCGACGGATCGTTCTTCGCACGCGCTTCCGCGTAGGAACCGAGGATGTTGAAGCCGATCAGGTTTTCACCGGAGGAGACGCGCTCCATCATGGTGCCGGTAGACGACTGCACCGATAAGCCACCTTTGGCGACGTCGGCCAGGGTCTTAAAGTAATTAGGATCGGCGTTGTGATCCTGAACCGAGAGCATAAAGCCCAGACCCGATTTTTCGATGTCGTAGGTGGTGACTTTGCCCTTGAATTTGTCCGTCTGGCTGGCAATCAGCTTCGCCAGCGCGGCGTGAGAATCCGGCACGTCGCCGGCCGGGATCAGGCGCTTGTTGTAGATAAAGACCACCGGCTCATAGGTGGTGCCGTAAGCCTTATCTTTCCAGACCGCCCATTTCGGCAGCTGGCTTTGCTCCGGCGATTTATACTCCATGGCGTAGTCGGTGGCGAGCTTCAGCCCGGTGTCCATAGAGGAGCTCCAGACCACGTCGCCGCTCACGCCACCGGAGGCCTGCTCGCTGATGAAGCGGTTGTACAGCTCGGTGCTGTTCATGTCGTTGTATTCGACTTTAATGCCCGGGTAGGTTTTTTCGAAGCCCTGGATCAGCGGCCCGGCGGCCTTGATGTCGGTGGTGGAGTAAATGACAACCTTGCCCTCTTTCGTTGCGGCATCAACAACTTTTTGATACTCAGCAGGATACCCCTGCGGCAGGGCAGACAGTGCAGAAGCAGAGAACAGTACAGTAGCGGTAAGCAGAGAAATTCGGAACGTGTTCGACATTATAGTTAACCTTTTAGTTACATTTGAGGAACTAATTGTCAACATAGCGTATCGGGCTACACCCACAAGAGGGTGTAGCGGGCAATGATTCCGAAGTGTGATTGTCGCCGTCGTTTCAGCAATTAACACCATAAAATCCGCGAACGTTAGCCTGTGAACGGTTCTGGATTACGGTTTATCGGGCGCTTTGCGGTATAACCTTCGCGGATGACCAATATTGCCATACAGCATTTCGACGCTGATTAACCCGCTCTCCACGCAGTATTCAAGGTAGCGACGCCCCGTGGTTTTGCTGATCCCCACGTTTTCCACCACCTCTTCAACCGACATCGCATCGTCGGGATGCTCGGCGAACAGGCGTTTAATCCGTTCCAGCGTTTGGGGTTCAATGCCCTTCGTCGACGGCGTAATGGAGGCTTCCGCGGCGGGCAGGTTAAACAGGCGATCCAGCGCATGCTGGTCGACCACCTTCACCTGCTGCACGGTGTGGATGAAACGCATAAACCGCTCCAGCGAGGCGTGCAGGCGCTGGAAAAAGACGGGCTTAATCAGGTAGTCAAACGCGCCGCTGCGCATGGCGTGGCTGCAGGTCTGCATATCGCTGGCGGCGGTGATGAAAATCACCGAGCACTCATAGCTTTTCAGCAGCGGATTATCGATGAGCTCAACGCCTTTACCGTCCGGGAGATAGTTGTCCAGCAGGATAAGCCGCGGCTGATGCTGACGAATCAGGCTGCATGCCTGCTCAATCGACGCGGCGATGCCCACCACGCGCAAATGGAAATTCTGCTCAATATATTCGCGATGCAGCTCCGCCAGGTGCGGCTCATCTTCAACTATCACAACGTCAAGTGGTCGGGTGGTGCTCATGCTTTAGCCCTGTTGATCGGGGAGTAGAATAGGAATAAACACAGAAAAAATCGTACCCTGCGGCGTGTTGTCGGCAATCTCAATACTGCCGCCGGCCTTGTCGATATATCCTGCCACCAGAAACAGGCCAATACCGTGCTCGGTACCCACAATGTCGTTTTCGCTGTCCGGCTTGCTGCTGAACCCCTGGCGGAAAATGTGCGGCTTCAACGCATCGTCCACCCCGCAGCCCCGGTCGGCCACCTCGATCAGCAGCTCCTGGTTACGGTCAGAAATGTAGAGTTCTACCGGCGCGTGAACCGGGGCGTTGAGGGTCGCCTCCACGGCGTTGTCCAGCAGGTTACCAATAATGGACATCAGCTCCGTTTCACTCAGCGCGGCAGGCATGCGGGTGAGCTGGCAGGCGGGATCAAACAGCAGCTCGATGCCTTTTTCGCGCGCGCTGACGTATTTTCCGAGCAGCAGCCCGCACAGCGCCGGGGAGACAAAATGGGCAGAGACAAAGTCCAGCACGCGCTGCGCGCCTTCTGACTGCACCTGAATGTAACGGATCGCCTCGTCATAGTGTTTCATCTGCAGTAACCCGACCAGCGTGGCGGTCCAGTTCAGCTGTTCGTGGCGCATAATGCGCAGGTTATCCGCATAGCGTTTGATCTGACTAAGCTGGCTGCTGAGCGTGTTGATGTCATTTTTGTCACGAAAGCTGTACACCCAGCCGCTTTCAACGCCCGGTTCGACCTCAATCGCTACGCGGTTGACGATCACCTCCCGCTGATTCAGCACCGCAATCTGGTCGTGGCTCCCGCTGCTCACCGAGGCGTAGCGCTGGGATAAAAAGCCCGGTGCCGTCTGCAGAATGTCTTCCAGCGGTTTACCGATGAGTTCTTTCTCACTTTGTCGAATATCCAGCATTTCTCGTGCCGCGCGGTTAATTAAAATCAGCTGCTTCTCACCGTTGACGGCAAATACCCCTTCGTACATGGCTTCCAATAGCGCGCGCTGCTGTAAAACCAGCTGAGCGATATCTTTTGGCTCCAGTCGGAACATCTGTTTTTTGAGGTTGCGGGTAAACAGCCAGGAGAAAATAAACAGCAGCAGCAGAAGCGCAGCGCCGTACAGCCCGGACTGCCAGAGAATGCGGGCGTTAATATTGGCAATATACGAGGTCAGATAGCCGACCGAGACAATGCCAATCACCTGATGCTGCGCGTTGAAGATGGGGGCTTTGCTGCGTAGCGACACGCCAATCCCGCCCTGACGCACGGAAATAATGGTTTTACCCTTTAACACCTCCGCATTATCCCCGCCGATCATCGGTAAATTAATACGCTCCGGGGATTCCGAATGATAAAGGTGCTGTTCCTCGGTATCGCCAATCACAATGTAGCTGGCATCGCTTTCGGCGCGCAGCGGCTGAATTAAACGGGCGATGCCGGGGATATCTCTGGCCGCAACCATTGCCGCCAGACCCGGCATCAGCGCGATCTGGCTGGCCTGAACCCGGGCGCGCTGGCCGAGATCGTGATGGAGCTGTCGGTCAATAAAATGAAACAGGATTGTTCCCAGCAGAACTAATAGCAGGCAGGAGAAGCACACCAGCGCTAAAAACAGCTTTACCTGAAAAGAGAGTCTGCGTTTCATTCAACCTGCGGAAGTTATGCAAAAGTGACATTTGCCGAGCCTGACATGTGCCAATAGCGGACGCAATCTGGCGAGAAAAGAGTTGTGACCTGGCTTTTCGTTTTCGGCGTTATAGCCATCAGGATCCCGTAAGGCTATGCTTCATTCAGCACGATAATAATTACAGAGGCAATGTCATGGATAAAGAACTACTGGATGCGGGTTACCGGGCCTATACCGGCGAGAAAATTGACGTTTACTTCAATACCGGGATCTGCAAACACTCGGGTAACTGCGTGCGTGGGAGCGCAAAGCTGTTTAATCTGAAACGTAAGCCGTGGATCATTCCCGATGAAGTGGACGTTGAAACGGTTGTACGCGTGATTGATACCTGCCCGAGCGGTGCGCTGAAGTATCGCCAAAAATAAGCGAGGAACCATGGATATTCTGGAAGGCCATAACAAGTTTTACGTGAATGATGCGAACGGCAATCAGGTCGCGGAGATTGTCTTCGTACCGACCGGCGAGCACCTGAGCATTATCGAGCACACCGACGTGGATGAGAGCCTGAAAGGGCAGGGCGTCGGTAAACAGCTGGTGGCGAAAGTGGTGGAGAAGATGCGCGGTGAGAACCGTAAAATTATCCCGCTGTGCCCGTTCGCGAAACATGAGTTTGATAAAACGCGGGAATATGACGATATTCGGGCGTAAATAACACCGGCGATGGCCGGTGTTTTTTCATCTCGCCTGCTCAAATAGCAATATCAACGCGATCAGCACCATTATCCCTCCCGATGCCATGCTTATCAGACGCGCCGCCTGTGGCCGGGTCGCCAGTACCGCTTTCGAACCATACCCCACCAGCAGATAGACCAGCGTACAGGTGATAAGGTGCATCACGCCAAGCGCGGACATTTGCACCGCTATCGACCAGCTTCCGGTCGGGTCGGTGAACTGCGGAAGTAGCGCCAGGAAAAGTAAAAAAACTTTCGGGTTAAGGCCGCTAATGCAGAGCCCTTTCACCGCCCACTGCCTCCAGTTTCCCGCATGGTGGGTGGCCTTTTCCGGTGCGGCAGGGTGACGCAACAGTCCGATGCCAAGCCACAAGAGATACGCGGCTCCCGCGACGGTCAGCCCGGTTAACGCCATCGGATGTTGAGCAATCACTACGCCCACGCCAGCCACCACAATCAGCGTGGCTAACAGATGCCCGGACATTAACCCCATCACTGCCGGCACCACGCGTCGCCCGTTAATACCGGCGCTAATGGCGTAGGCCCAGTCGGCGCCCGGCGTCATGATAAGCAGAAAAGAAACCACCCAAAAGCCAGCCACAATACTCATTTCCATCGTTCTGAAGACTCCCGCAGTGCGTCAAAGGTTGAGAAAAAGAATATCGCTAACCCTGCGAAATAGGCTTTCAATGTTATGCTCATAACACCGTGAAATTGAGAAAATCTTCCACATGGATAGCATCGATCGAAAAATTCTTGCTGAGCTACAGTCTGATGGCCGCTTATCCCTGACCGAGCTGGCGGAAAGAGTGAATCTGAGCCTCTCGCCGTGCCATCGTCGCGTGCGGGCGCTGGAGCAAAGCGGGGCGATAACGGGATACCGTGCCAGCCTCGACCCCGCCAAAATGGGGTTCAACTTCCTGGCGATAGTGTTTGCGACGCTGAAGGAGGGTGACCGCAAGGCGGTTAGCGCGTTTGAAGCGGCGGTGGAGGACATTCCGCAGATCGTGCTGGCACAGCGCCTGTTTGGCGATCCCGATTATCTGATGCACGTCGTGACCCGCGACCTGTCCGCTTTCCAGAAACTCTACGACGAGAAGCTCTCCGCCATGCCCGGCGTGCAGCACCTTCGATCTACGCTTGTCATGAAAACGGTGGTGCAGGACAGGCCTTTTCCGCTGGAATCAGCTGGGCGAGACTGAGAGGCATGCCCGGCAGAACGCCGGGCATGCAGGGCGTTTAGCCGACAAACATCACCGACACGCACAGCACGCCGACGATCAGCGTCAGCAGGTTGCCAATGGAGCGGTACTGTTTTAGTGAGGGGATCAGATACGTCGACAGCGTCGGCATGATGAACAGGATCATGGCGATAAGCGGGCCGCTGATGGCGTAAATCATCGAAATGGCGTTCGGGTTAATGCAGCAGACGGCAAAGGTGATTAACGACACCCCCATAATGGAAATCGCGCGGTTAAAGGCGCGGCTCTTTTTCACGCCCACCTGATTGAGCGACGACTTCACGATCTCCGTCGCCCCTTCAATCACCCCAAAATAGGTGCCGAGGAACGATTTCGACATCGCAATAATCGCCACGATAATCCCGGAAATGCCCAGCCACGCCGGAGAAGAAGGCATCATCGACAACGCGGACAGGATCGTTACCCCTTGCTCTTTGGCGGCAACAATGTACGACGGCGGAATTGAGAGCAGGCAGCTGAAGACAAAGAACAGCACGCTCAAGCAGATGATCAGGTACGCCACCTTCATGATTTTCTTGCATTTATCCATAGCGCCGTCGGCAAACTTCTCGCGGCGATCAACGGCAAACGTTGAGATAATCGGGGTATGGCTGAAAGCAAATACCATCACCGGAATCGAAATCCACACCTGATGCAGGGTATGGCGATCGACAGCCATCTGGCTGGTCAGCAGCGAGGGTTGCCAGCTTCCGGTCAGATAGAGCGAGACAAACAGAAAATAGGCAATCAGCGGAAACACCAGGAAGCCCATCACTTTTATCGTGATATGGCGTCCCATCAGGAAGATCAGATTCAGAACCAGCACCACCCCCAGGCTGACCAGCACGCGAACGGCGGTATCCACCGTCAGGTGTTTCGCCAGCTGCTCCGTGAGCGAGTTGGTGATGGCCACCGCATAAATCTGCACCACCACAAAGAAGGCGATGAAATAGAGCGTGGTGATCAGATTGCCAATCTTCCTGCCGTAGTAGTGCGAGACGGCGCCGGTGATCCCTTCATTGCCTTTTGTTTTTGACGACAGGATAAATTGCGCCAGCGCTCTGTGCGGCCAGTAGGTTAAGGGATAGGCCACGAGGGCGGTAATAAACAGGACGATAGCGCCTGCGGAGCCCAGCTGAATGGGCAAGAACAGCGTTCCTGCGCCCACGGCCGTGCCATAGAGAGCGAAACTCCAGAGAGTCTCATCTTTTGACCAAATTTTCGACATTAGAGCAACGTATCAACTATCAAACCATCGGAATGGCGTGCAATTTACCATAGTTATGCCTGAAGAGCGCAGTTGCTTCGACGGAGTTTGGCCGGAACGGGCGTCCGGCCAGGGGCGGTTTAGCCTGCCAGGGCGCGCCGTTGCTGGCGACGCTTAAGAAATTTCTCGCGCAGGCAATCGTATGCCCAGTTATAGAACATGGTGTACGGCAGGAAGAACAGGAAGAAACCTATTTCCAGCGTGAATGCCTGAAGCAGGGTGATGCCCAGCACCGCGGCGACAATCGACACGCCAATCACGATAAACCCGCATTCGAACCCCAGCGCATGCAGCGCGCGCACTTTTGCCGTACGTTTGACGCGCTGAACCGGCCAGAAACGGTCGAAGCCGAAGTTATAAATAATGTTCCACAGCATGGCGGTGGTGGCCAGAATAATGGTCAACCCACCCATCTCCACCACGGAACGCTGCATGAGCCACGCTGCCGTAGGGGCGAGGATCGCCGTCGCAATCCCTTCAAAACAGACAGCATGAAAGATCCGCTCCGGCAGTTTACGTTGGAGTGCATCCTGATGTTGCATAGTCATAGACCTCATTAATTCGCCGGTATGGGCGTTGATGCAGCCTATTTTCATCGCTAAAGCTGATATATTAAAGATAGTATCCATCGCTAAAGTAGATAGGTCATGCGCTATTCACCCGAAGCCCTTAAGGCGTTTGTCGAGACCGTTGCGGCGGGCTCGTTTTCTGCTGCCGCACGCCGGCTGCGTAAAAGCCAGTCGACGATCAGCACGTCCATTGCCAATCTTGAGGCCGATCTGGGCTTCGAGCTGTTTGACCGCTCGGCGCGTCAGCCGGTGTTAACGGTCCAGGGAGAACAGGTGCTGGGCTACGTGCAGGCAATCCTGGCCGCCAGCACGCGGCTGGACGAGCTGGCGGTGTCGCTAACGGCGCAAACGGAGGCGCGTCTGACGTTTGTCCTTTCCGATACCCTCAACCCGGACGTGCTGGAAGAGATGATGAAACAGTTTGACGCGCGTTTTCCCCATACGGAATTCGAATGTCTGATTGGCGAGGAAGAGGACGTGATCGATCTGCTGCAAAAGGAGCGCGCGCAGGTTGGCCTGACGGAAGCGCGCGACAGTTACCCTACGGATATTGGCGCTATACGCCTGCCGATGCAGACCCGCATGGCGATCTACGTCGCGATCGCGCATCCGCTGGCCGGACAACATGACGTTCAGCATGACGAGCTGCACGGCTGGCGGGAGCTGCGGCTCAGCACCTATCTTGAGCGCGAGGCTGAGATCGCGCGCGGGCCCGTCTGGTCAGCCCCGAATTACCTGTTACTCTTGAGTATGGCGGTACAGGGATTTGGCTGGTGCGTGCTGCCGTGTGCGCTGGTGGATGAATTTGCCGCCGCGAAATCCCTGGTACAGCTCAGTGTTCCCGGCTGGCCGCGGGCGATCGGCATCGATCTGCTGTGGAATAAACGATCCCCTCCCGGCGTTGCCGGAAGCTGGCTGCGGCAGTATCTGCAGGATGCGCGCTGATCCTTGTGATTAAACTCACTATTTTTAAACAATTAAGATAATTGCCAGTAACAATCCTCTACTATCGTCATGTCATTTAACACAGAGGTCGTGATGAAAGATGTCGTAATAGTGGGTGCGTTGCGTACAGCTATCGGCTGTTTTCAGGGAGCGCTCGCGCGTCACTCGGCGGTTGACCTGGGCAGCGTGGTGGTAAAAGCGCTGGTGGAACGCAGCGGGATCGCAGCACATGAAGTTGATGAAGTGATCCTTGGACAGGTCCTCACGGCCGGTGCCGGGCAAAACCCTGCGCGTCAGGCGGCGCTGAAGGGCGGGCTGCCCAATACCGTTTCCGCCATCACCATCAACGACGTCTGTGGTTCAGGATTAAAAGCGCTGCATCTCGCGACGCAAGCCATTCAGTGTGGTGAAGCGGACGTGATCATCGCGGGCGGGCAGGAGAATATGAGCCGCGCGCCGCACGTGTTGACCGACAGCCGAACCGGCGCACAGCTGGGCAACAGCCAGCTGCTCGACAGCCTGGTGCATGACGGGCTGTGGGATGCGTTCAATGACTATCATATGGGCGTGACGGCGGAAAACCTGGCGCGCGAGTACGGCATCAGCCGTGAGGTGCAGGATGCCTACGCGCTAAGCTCGCAGCAAAAAGCGCGTGCTGCGATTGATTCCGGTCGTTTTCGCGACGAGATTGTCCCGGTCAGCACGCAGCGTCAGAGCGGCGAGCGTATCCTCGTGGATACCGATGAACAGCCGCGCACCGACGCCAGCGCTGAAGGCCTGGCGAGGCTGAATCCTGCGTTTGAAATGCAGGGCTCGGTAACGGCGGGAAATGCCTCTTCCATTAACGACGGCGCTGCCGCCGTCATGATGATGAGCGAAAGCAAAGCCCTTGAGCTCGATCTCCCCGTGCTGGCCCGCATTAAGGCATTCGCCAGCGTGGGGGTTGATCCAGCCTTAATGGGGATCGCACCGGTCTACGCGACCCGCCGCTGTCTGGAACGCGCAGGGTGGCAGCTTTCGGATGTGGATCTGATCGAAGTGAACGAAGCCTATGCCGCGCAGGCGATCTCCGTCGGAAAAATGCTGGAGTGGGATCCCCTGCGGGTCAACGTTAACGGCGGCGCGATCGCGCTGGGGCATCCTATCGGTGCGTCCGGCTGCCGCATCCTGGTTTCGCTGGTCCACGAAATGAAAAAGCGCAATGCCCGCAAAGGGATTGCCACACTTTGTATAGGCGGCGGGCAAGGGGTGGCGCTGGCCATCGAACGCTAACCTCTTCTCAAACAAAATGACCTCCTCCGGGAGGTTTTTTTCGCGTCCTTTTTCTCCCGGCGGTTGAATTGTGATCCGAACATCATTTCCGCTATAAACAAAAATAAAAATGAAACGTTGTTTTAAATATAATTGAAAAGCCCACTTTATGCCGATAGTATGTGCTCATTATGAAAAACGGAACGCTGTTTCGTTTATTTCCGCCTTCGGGCATGACCACATCTGGAGGTTACCGTGGACGTCAGAGAAAGCATCCACAGTGCGCACGCCAAAACGCTGGATACTCAGGGGCTGCGCAATGCATTTTTAGTCGAGCAGGTATTCGAGGCCGACAGGTACACCATGGTTTACAGCCATATCGACCGCATTATTGTGGGCGGGATTAAGCCCGTCACGAAAAGCGTCTCCGTGGGCGGTGAGGTCGGTAAACAGCTGGGCGTGAGCTACTTCCTCGAGCGTCGCGAGCTGGGGGTGATTAACATCGGCGGGCCGGGCACCATCACCGTAGACGGACAGTGCTATGAGATTGGCCACCGCGAGGCGCTGTACGTGGGTAAAGGGGTGAAAGACGTGGTCTTTGCCAGCATCGACGGCAGCAGGTCTGCGAAGTTTTACTACAACTGCGCGCCGGCTCACTCCACCTACCCAACCAAAAAAGTGACCCCGGCAGACGTCGCACCCGTGACGCTGGGCGACAGCCTCACCAGCAACCGCCGCACTATCAATAAATACTTCGTGCCGGACGTGCTGGAGACCTGCCAGCTCAGTATGGGATTGACCGAGCTCGCGCCAGGCAACCTGTGGAACACCATGCCGTGCCATACCCACGAGCGCCGCATGGAAGTCTACTTCTACTTCAATATGGATGAGGACGCCTGCGTGTTCCACATGATGGGGCAACCGCAGGAAACGCGCCATATCGTGATGCACAACGAGCAGGCGGTGATTTCACCGAGCTGGTCCATTCACTCCGGCGTAGGGACGAAAGCCTACACCTTTATCTGGGGAATGGTGGGTGAAAACCAGGTCTTTGATGATATGGACCACGTTGCTGTCAGCGATCTGCGCTAGTCGCGGACGGTGAAGCATAAACCTGCCTGTGAGTGACAGGCTCTGAAAGAGTAAGGAATAAACATGATTCTGGATGCATTCTCTCTGCAGGGGAAAGTGGCTGTGGTTTCCGGGTGCGACACCGGGCTGGGTCAGGGGATGGCGTTAGGCCTGGCGGAAGCGGGCTGCGATATCGTCGGAATTAATATCGTTGAACCGACTGAAACCATCGAACGCGTGACGGCCCTGGGTCGCCGTTTCCTGAGCCTGACCGCTGACCTGCGTAAAATCGATGCCATTCCTGAACTGCTGGACCGCGCGGTGGCTGAATTCGGTCATATCGACATTCTGGTGAACAACGCCGGGCTGATCCGCCGCGAAGACGCTATCAGCTTCAGCGAGCGCGACTGGGACGACGTGATGGATTTGAACATTAAGAGCGTATTTTTCATGTCCCAGGCGGCGGCGAAGCATTTTATTGCGCAGGGGAAAGGCGGCAAGATCATCAATATTGCCTCTATGCTCTCGTTCCAGGGCGGTATCCGCGTGCCGTCTTACACCGCGTCCAAAAGCGCCGTAATGGGCGTGACCCGCCTGCTGGCAAACGAATGGGCGAAACATAATATCAACGTGAATGCGATTGCGCCGGGCTATATGGCGACGAACAACACGCAGCAGCTGCGCGCAGACGAAGAGCGCAGCGCGGCGATCCTGGAACGTATCCCTGCGGGACGCTGGGGTCTGCCGGGCGATCTGATGGGGCCGGTTGTCTTTCTGGCCTCCTCCGCATCGGATTACATCAACGGCTACACCGTGGCTGTAGACGGCGGCTGGCTGGCGCGTTAATTCCACCCGTATTAAGAACCTCTGCCCGTGGGCGGAGGTTTTTTTTGCGCAATAATTGGCTTAGTCCATATCGCTAAAGATGAAAAATCCATACTAAAAAATCACAAATGACGGCAATCACACTTTTATTGCTTAAATATTAACTGATTAGTAAAAATACGTGATTATTCGCCACGAGTTGAAATTGTAATGTCCATCACATAACCGTATGCCGTAGCGGAATAATCCATAACTTCGCGATTTCCTGCCTGACACTTTTCCTCGCTTTCTCGTAATTTCAGTTAACGAATTTTGCTGTTGAGGCAGGAAAAATATGACATCTATAAATGACTCTACCCTAATGCCCGCTGCGCTGCGCGATACTCGCCGCATGAACCAGTTTGTCTCCATTGCCGCCGCCGTGGCGGGCCTGTTGTTTGGACTGGATATCGGCGTCATTGCCGGCGCGCTGCCGTTTATTACCGATCACTTTACCCTCAGCAACCGTCTGCAGGAGTGGGTGGTGAGCAGCATGATGCTCGGCGCGGCCATTGGCGCGCTGTTCAACGGCTGGCTGTCGTTCCGTCTGGGGCGCAAATATAGCCTGATGGTCGGGGCAATTCTGTTCGTTGCCGGCTCCATTGGCTCGGCGTTTGCCGCTAACGTTGAAATCCTCCTGCTCTCCCGCGTGCTGCTGGGCGTGGCGGTGGGGATTGCGTCCTACACCGCGCCGCTTTATCTCTCCGAAATGGCGAGCGAAAACGTGCGCGGCAAGATGATCAGCATGTATCAGCTGATGGTCACGCTGGGTATTGTGCTGGCGTTCCTGTCCGACACCTACTTCAGCTACAGCGGCAACTGGCGCGCGATGCTGGGCGTGCTGGCCTTACCGGCGCTGGTGCTGATCGTCCTGGTGATTTTCCTGCCAAACAGTCCGCGCTGGCTGGCGCAAAAAGGGCGTCACGTGGAGGCGGAAGAGGTCCTGCGCATGCTGCGCGATACCTCGGAAAAAGCGCGCGAAGAGCTGAACGAAATCCGCGAAAGCCTGAAGTTAAAGCAGGGCGGCTGGGCGCTGTTTAAGATCAACCGCAACGTGCGCCGCGCCGTCTTCCTCGGCATGTTGCTGCAGGCGATGCAGCAGTTCACCGGCATGAATATCATCATGTACTACGCGCCGCGCATTTTCAAAATGGCCGGATTCACCACTACGGAACAGCAGATGATCGCAACCCTGGTGGTCGGGCTGACCTTCATGTTCGCCACCTTTATTGCGGTATTCACCGTGGACAAAGCCGGGCGTAAACCGGCGCTGAAAATCGGTTTTAGCGTAATGGCGATCGGCACGCTGATCCTCGGCTACTGCCTGATGCAGTTTGATAACGGCACGGCCTCAAGCGGGCTTTCCTGGCTTTCTGTCGGTATGACCATGATGTGTATCGCAGGTTACGCGATGAGCGCCGCGCCCGTGGTGTGGATCCTGTGCTCCGAAATTCAGCCGCTGAAATGCCGTGACTTTGGCATCACCTGTTCCACGACCACCAACTGGGTGTCGAACATGATCATCGGTGCGACGTTCCTGACGCTGCTGGACGCGATTGGCGCAGCGGGAACGTTCTGGCTCTATACGGTGCTGAACGTAGCGTTTATTGGCGTCACGTTCTGGCTGATCCCGGAAACCAAAGGCGTGACGCTGGAACATATCGAGCGCAAGCTGATGGCTGGAGAAAAACTGCGGAATATCGGCGTGCGATCGTAATGCCTGTTTAAGCGTTCAATACAAGTCAGAGTTGGTAAAATGGTTAGTAATTACAATAATAACGTAATGAAATTCACTACCAACTCTGGCAGGGTAGGATGAATAGAGGGATTTGAACTTAGGATAATTCTTAGGATAATGTATCATCGGAACACCGCTGTTATTTGCGCAACATGAAACGCATCCTAAAAAGAAGAATGTCTATGTCTGAGATGGATATCAAAAAAAGCACCGATCTTGATTTTCCCCGTTATACCTCCCCGGCAATACACGCTAAAGAAATTGATCTTTTCGGTTTATTAGCGGTCCTTTTGGCGGCCAAAAAACGCATTGTCACCATTACCCTTGCTTTTGCACTGGCGGGGCTGGCCATTTCATTTTTACTGCCGCAGAAGTGGACCAGTAAAGCAGTGATTACTCAGGCAGAATCGTCGCAGTGGAACCCGCTGCGCCAGATGATGGTAGCGTTGCAGGTACTTGACGTGGACGCGAAAATTTCCCGTCCGGAAGTCTTTGACATGTTTATTAAAAAGTTTCAGTCGCAGTCATTGCTCGAAGAGTACCTGAAATCCTCTCCTTACGTGATGTCACAACTTAAAGATGCCGAGGTGGATCCGCTTGAGCTGCATCGGGCGATAGTTAACATTTCAGACAGAATGAAAGCGGTGAATGACGCTCAGGGAAAAGACGCGGATAAAGCGCCTTTTGTCTCCTGGACATTGAGCTTCACTGCGCCGACAGCTGACGATGCGCAAGCCGTCCTGAATGGATACATCGACTATATCGCGGCTATTGTTGAAAAAGAGACGGTGCAGAATATCCGCAACCAGATCGCCCTGAAAAAGAACGTTGTTGAGCAGCAGCTGGAACTGGATCGTGTCCGTCTGACTAATATTCACAATACCAACCTGCAGCGACTGAATTATTCGCTGGAAGTGGCAAATGCCGCAGGCATTAAGAAACCGGTTTACAGCAACGGGCAGGCCGTAAAAGATGACCCGGATTACTCCGTTGCGCTCGGCGCTGACGGTATCGCGCAAAAGCTGCAGATCGAAAAAAATCTGAAGGACGTGACCGAGCTGAATGCAGAGTTCCAGAACCGGGAATACTACCTCGCACAGCTGAAAAAGCTCTCCTTTGCCGATGTTAAACTTGAGCCATTCAGGTACCAGCTTTCTCCCTCCATGCCGGTGAAAAAGGATGGCCCGGGCAAGGCTCTGATTGTCGTTCTGGCGGCGCTCCTGGGGGGCCTGTTTGCCTGCGGTAGCGTTTTACTGCGCGAGGCGATGCTCGCCCGTACTTCACCGCCGGAGCCGGTAGCGGAATAAGCTCTGCAGTTTAAAAAGGCGCTGAATACAGCGCCTTTTTTTATGTGCATCGGTTGTGTTAAAAAAGAAACACAGATAAGGAGGGATGATGAAAACGATCGGCCTGTTAGGTGGAATGAGCTGGGAATCGACAATCCCTTATTACCGCCTGATTAATGAAGGGGTAAAACAGCGTCTGGGCGGTCTGCACTCCGCCAGCCTGCTGTTGCACAGCGTTGATTTCCATGAAATCGAAGCCTGCCAGTCGAGCGGTGAGTGGGATAAAGCCGGGGAGATCCTGGCCCAGGCGGCGCTGGGGCTGGAGCGCGCCGGCGCCGAGGGAATCGTGCTTTGTACCAATACCATGCACAAAGTGGCGTCGCATATTGAGGACCGCTGCGCGCTGCCGTTTCTGCATATCGCGGACGCAACCGGGCGTGCGGTTGCGGCATCCGGAATGCGCCGCGTAGCGCTTTTGGGTACACGCTACACCATGGAACAGGATTTTTATCGTGGACGTTTGCACAGTGAATTTGGGATGGAAAGCCTGATCCCTGATGAAGCAGATCGGGCGCGCATCAATCAGATTATCTTTGACGAGCTCTGCCTCGGTACTTTCACCGAATCTTCCCGCGCGTATTACGTCAGCGTCATCGATAAACTCGCGCAGCAGGGGGCTGAAGGGGTGATCTTCGGCTGCACCGAGATCGGCCTGCTGGTGCCAGCCGAGCGAAGCCCCGTCCCGGTATTCGATACCACCGCCATCCATGCCGAGGATGCCGTGGCGTTTATGCTGTCATAACGGGTTTTGCAGGTCAGGTAAGCGAAGCGCCACCTGACGCGCGTGCTCCTTTAAGTGTTCGGTGAAAGCGTCCACCAGCGCGGAAGCCGGACGGTGCAGCGGGCGGATCAGGCTCACGGTGAATGGGACGGAGACGCTAAAGCGGCGGATGACGATCCCGCTTCCGGCATAGTCCAGCGCCGTGAGCGGATTCACCACCGCGACGCCGACGCCTGCACGTACCATCGCGCAAATCGAAGCCGCGCTGTGCGTTTCCACTACCATTCGCCGTTTGACCTGATGCTCGGCAAATAGCGTATCCAGCAGCTGTCTGTAGCTGTCGGTCTGCGACAGGCTAATGTAGTTTTCCCCGTGGAAATCCTCCGGTGTGAGCACCGCCTTACCGGCAAGCCGATGCCCTGCGGGCAGAACGCACACTTCATCTAACGAGATCAACTCCGTGCGCGCCGTTCCCGCTGGCGTGGAGAGGGTTTCGGTCAGGCCTAAATCATGGCGCTGAGCCGAAAGCCACTCTTCAAGCAGGGGGGATTCCTGAGGCACGATGGTGAGGCTGACCTCCGGGTATCGGGCCAGAAAGGGCTGCAGCAGCATCGGCAAAAACGATTGCGAAAAGACGGGCAGGCAGACGATCGACAGCTCCCCCTGGCGAAACTCGCGCAGGCTTTCCGCAGCACTCACTATTCTGTCCAGTCCGTACCAGGAGCGCTGAACTTCCTCGAACAGGCGTAACCCCTGCACAGTAGGGTGAAGCCTGCCCCGGGTGCGTTCGAACAGCTTCAGCCCCAGCACTTTCTCGAAGCGGGCCAGCTCGCGGCTCACCGTCGGCTGCGAGGTATGCAGCATCTGTGCGGCTTCGGTGAGGTTGCCGGTGGTCATCACGGCGTGAAAAATCTCGATGTGGCGTAAATTGACGGCGGGCATAGGGCACCTGAAAGCAGATTACTGTCCATATCATTTTTGCATAGACTCGCGATAAAACGATATTTTTTATTCTCTTCGCGCTGTGGCGTAATCTTCAAAACGCATTTACCCGGAGAAGACCATGCCACGCCCGCTGAACCAGACTGATACCGATTTGAACGCCGACAACCTGCTGCGCCTGCCCGCCGAGTTTGGCTGCCCGGTGTGGGTCTACGACGCGCAGATCGTTCGCGAGAAGATCGCCGCCCTGCATCAGTTTGACGTGGTGCGCTTTGCCCAGAAGGCGTGCTCCAATATTCATATTCTGCGCCTGATGCGTGAGCAGGGCGTGAAGGTGGACTCCGTCTCGCTTGGCGAAATCGAGCGCGCGCTGGTGGCCGGATTCGATCCGAAAGCCGACGGCGACGCGATCGTCTTTACCGCAGACGTGATCGACGATGCGACGCTTGCGCGCGTCCACGAACTGCAGATCCCGGTGAATGCCGGTTCTGTAGATATGCTGGAGCAGCTGGGTCAGGTTTCTCCCGGCCATCGCGTCTGGCTGCGCGTGAATCCGGGCTTTGGTCATGGGCATAGTCAAAAAACCAATACCGGCGGCGAAAACAGCAAGCACGGGATCTGGTATGCCGATATGCCTGCCGCGCTGGAGGTATTACAGCGCTACGGCCTGAAGCTGGTGGGTATTCATATGCACATTGGCTCTGGCGTCGATTACGGCCACCTGGAGCAGGTGTGCGGCGCGATGGTGCGCCAGGTTATCGATTTCGGTCAGGATCTGGAGGCGATCTCTGCCGGTGGCGGTCTCTCCATTCCCTATCGCGAAGGCGAAGAGGCGATCGATACCGATCACTATTACGGTCTGTGGAGCGCCGCGCGTGACCAAATCGCCGCGCATCTGGGTCACGCGGTGAAGCTGGAAATTGAGCCGGGTCGTTTCCTGGTGGCGGAAGCCGGCGTGCTGGTTTCGCAGGTGCGCAGCGTCAAAGAGATGGGGTCTCGCCACTTCGTATTGATTGACGCAGGTTTTAACGACCTGATGCGTCCGTCCATGTACGGCAGCTATCACCACATTACCGCCCTGGCTGCCGACGGCCGCGATTTAACGCAGGCGCCGCGGGTTGAGACGGTCGTTGCGGGACCGCTGTGCGAATCGGGTGACGTGTTTACCCAGCAGGAAGGCGGCAAAGTGGAGACCCGCGCGCTGCCAGAGGTCAAACCGGGTGATTATCTTGTGCTGCATGATACCGGTGCCTACGGGGCGTCGATGTCATCTAACTACAACAGCCGCCCGCTGCTGCCGGAAGTGCTGTTTGATAACGGCAAGGCACGGCTGATCCGTCGTCGTCAGACCATTCAGGAACTGCTGGCTTTAGAACTCATCTGATGAAAGTACGGCCCCGTTGTAACCGAATCGCGTAACACCAGCGTGCCGGTAAACGGCGGGATGGCATCGACCGGCTGGTTTTTTGCCAGCCGGATCGCCTGATCGATGGCCGTGACAATCATATTGTCGATGGGCAGATAAACCGATGAGAGCGCAGGCTCCAGCCATTTCGCGCTTGGGGCATCGTCAAAGCCGAACAGTGAAATATCCTGCGGAATTTTAAGCCCCGCCTGGTGTAACGCTTTGGACGCCCCCAGGGCCATATCGTCGTTACAGGCAAACAGGGCGCTAAAGGGCACACCGTCGGCAATCAACTCCTTGCACAGCTCGTATCCCCGCGTCATTCCTGCATCGCCGTACTTTATCCGACGCTCGTCCAGACGAATGCCGTGCTTTTCCAGCGCCTTACGGTAGCCCATCAGCCGCGCTTTACCCGTGGGGGTGTGGATCGGAACGGTGATACAGGCGATCTCACGATGGCCCTGGGCGATCAGGTAATCCACGGCCTTAAACGCGGCATCCTGCTGTTCGAAAAACACGCAGCGATCCGGCACCTGGCTCACTTCACGGTTAATGACCACCAGCGGCGTTTTCACGGTGTTCATCAGTTTGACGATCGCTTTTTCGCTCATGTAGCGCGTGTAAAGCACGATGGCATCGCACTGGCGATCGGCCAGCATCTGCACCGCCTGTTCTTCCTGTTCCGGCGCGTCGTGACCGTCGGTGACGATCAGCTGTTTTCCGTGAGTTTCCGTCTGCCGCGACGCCTGCTGGAGAAGACGACCAAAGTAAAAGCCGTCGAAGGTCGAGACGACCAGGCCAATGCTGTTGCTGGTCTGGTTAGCCAGCGAACGCGCGAGAAAGTTCGGGCGATATCCCAGCTCTTCCATCGCAGCAAAGACCTGCTGACGCGTACTCTCTTTAACCTGACCCGTGCCGTTCAGCACGCGCGAGACGGTAGCCTTCGACACGCCCGCACGCAGTGAGACATCCAGCATTGTTGCCATTCTACATTCCTGCTTCCACGTAATGGTTTGCAGTTTAACACAGACCTCACGGCGTATAGGCGATGCGGGAAGCGCAAAACTTCTGCCACGATCACGCTTTTTGGTCACGATTCGTCATGCATGCCTGAAGTAAAACTAAATAGTCTGACTCTGGTAAAATAATCGCCGAACCGAGCTGGGGCGACAGGCCAGCAAATACATGAGAAAACGCAGGTGAAACGTGAAAAAGATAGCCATCCTCCCGCTTTACCAGGCACCGAAGTATGCGGAGCAGGTGACCGACTGGCTCTGGCAGGCCTTTGGCGAAGGGCTTTCTCGGGAATTTTTCCACAGCATTATTGAGCACAGCCAGACGCCGGGAGCATTACCGCTGACCTTTATCGCCGTTGAAGACGAGCAGCTTGTTGGTACGGTAGGGCTCTGGCGCTGCGATTTGATCACCCGTCAGGATCTCTTTCCGTGGCTGGCGGCGCTCTACGTTGACGACGCGGCGCGTGGCAAGGGGCTGGCAGGAAAGCTACAGCAGCACGTTATTACCTGGGCCGCACAGGCGGGATATGAAGAATTGCACCTCTGGTCTGCCTGCCGCGACTTCTACGAACGTTACGGCTGGCAGTATATCGGTGATGGGCTGGAATACCCCAACACCCTGGTCCACCTCTACCGTTATTCGCTCTGCGCTTCCGCAGGTGATGCAACGGAGTGACGGCGAACCAGCGTCGGGCTAAACAGATGCGTAATATCCGGCGGCTGGCGCTGTTCAGCCAGAGCTAGCGCGAGCTCGGCGGCCTGCGTTGCCATGGTGATAATCGGGTAGCGCACGGTGGTCAGACGCGGGCGCACGTAGCGAGAGACCAGCACGTCATCGAAGCCAATCAGCGAAATTTCTGCCGGTACCTCAATCCCGTTGTCATTCAGCACCCCCATTGCCCCTGCGGCCATCGAGTCGTTATAGCTGGCAACCGCCGTGAAATTCCGGCCGCGACCGAGCAGCTCGGTCATGGCCTGTTCACCGCCGCTCTCATCCGGTTCACCGTAGGCCACCAGACGATCATTACACGGCAGGCCATTTTCGCGCAGGGCATCGTAGTAGCCCTGCAGGCGGTCTTCCGCATCAGAAATCGGATGATTGGAACAGAGATAGCCAATCCGGGTATGGCCCTGTTGAATCAGATGACGGGTCGCAAGCCAGGCGCCGTAGCGGTCATCGAGGGCCACACAGCGTTTTTCAAACCCGGGAATAATGCGGTTGATGATCACCATTCCGGGCATCTGCTTCATCAGGTGAATCAACTCGGCATCCGGGATCATTTTGGCGTGAACCACCAGCGCGGCGCAGCGGTGGCGGATCAGCTGCTCGATGGCCTGGCGTTCTTTTTGCTCATTATGATAGCCATTGCCGATCAGCAAAAAATTGCCCGTCTGATAAGAGACCTGTTCAACCGCTTTCACCATGGCGCCGAAAAAGGGGTCAGAAACATCACCCACCACCAGCCCAATGGTTTCGGTGGACTGCTGGGCGAGCGCGCGGGCATTGGCATTGGGATGATAATTCAGGGATTCCATGGCGGTTTGTACCGCCTGGCGCGATGCGTCACTGGCTTTTGGGGAGTCGTTAATCACTCGAGAGACGGTTGCCACCGACACACCTGCCAGACGAGCCACATCCTTTATTGTCGCCATTCATTACCTTCTTATTGGGGGTAAGCGTTTACACACCAAATAGTGTTGCGGAAAAGCGCCGCGCATTCAAGGGGAGCGGATTTCCGCTCTCCACAAACGTGACGCAGGACAACACTGGTAGTGTAATCGTTACACGCGCAGTCATGTCTGAAGAATGTCAATCTGAACCTTTGGTTACACTTTGCGTCAGGCTGTTGCGATTGTCCGATGGCAAGGATATTAGAGAGGTTGATACAGTCGAAATCCCAGAGGTATTGATAGGTGGAGTCAACTCCGGTTGATTAACACGCTTACACCAGCCTGCGTTTTTACGCAGGTTTTTTTTTGCCTGAAAGTTCAACCTGTAACAGCAATAGAAAATATTCACACCTGGTTGCACTTCGGCTCATTCCCTTGCGTTTTCCTGCTGGCGAAGCGCAGGTCGAACGACCACAATCAAGATCCCAGAGGTATTGATTGGTGAGAATTCTTAGTACGGTTTCGTACTCATCTCTTGCACCAACCTGCGCGGATGCGCAGGTTTTTTTTCGCCTCCACTTTTGCTGTCGCTCCCGTATCACTTCTCGTGTAATCTGCCACCATTTACTATCAACCCTCCACACTGGCTGGCAAAGGGAGTTGAGATGCTATTTGGGTTCTTCCGTACACTGTTCCGTATTCTTTTTCGCATCCGCGTCACTGGCGATGCCCAGGCGCTTCGCGGCGAACGCGTTCTCATCACGCCAAATCATGTTTCCTTTATAGACGGCATTCTGCTGGCGCTATTTTTACCCGTGCGCCCGGTGTTTGCGGTCTATACCTCTATCAGCCAGCAGTGGTACATGCGCTGGCTCACGCCGCTAATTGATTTTGTACCGCTTGACCCGACAAAGCCGATGATGATTAAGCATCTGGTACGTCTGGTTGAGCAGGGGCGTCCGGTGGTTATTTTCCCGGAAGGGCGTATTTCAGTGACCGGTTCGCTGATGAAAATCTACGACGGCGCGGGGTTTGTTGCAGCGAAATCAAAAGCGACCGTGGTGCCGCTGCGCATTGAAGGTGCCGAGCTAACGCATTTCAGTCGCCTGAAAGGGCTGGTGAAGCAGCGTCTGTTCCCAAAAATCACGCTGCATATTCTGCCGCCCACGTCGTTACCAATGCCGGACGCGCCGCGTGCCCGCGATCGCCGTAAAATCGCCGGGGAAATGCTGCATCAGATTATGATGGAAGCGCGCATGGCCGTGCGCCCGCGCGAAACGCTGTACGAATCCCTGCTTTCCGCGCAGCACCGCTATGGTGCGAAGAAAAACTGCATCGAAGACATCAACTTTACCCCGGATACCTATCGCAAGCTGCTGACTAAGACCCTGTTTGTGGGCCGCATTCTTGAGAAGTACAGCAAAAAGGGCGAAAAAATTGGCCTGATGCTGCCTAACGCGGGCATCAGCGCGGCGGTGATTTTTGGTGCGGTTTCCCGGGGGCGCATCCCGGCAATGATGAACTACACGGCGGGCGTGAAAGGGCTGACCAGCGCCATCACCGCGGCCCAGATTAATACCGTCTTTACCTCTCGTCAGTTCCTGGACAAAGGCAAGCTCTGGCATCTTCCCGAGCAGCTCACTCAGGTGCGCTGGGTCTTCCTGGAGGATCTGAAAGCGGACGTAACCACCGGCGACAAGCTGTGGATTTTTGCTCACCTGCTGATGCCGCGTCTGGCGCAGGTCAAACAGCAGCCGGAAGATGACGCGATTATCCTCTTCACGTCGGGATCGGAGGGCAACCCGAAAGGCGTCGTCCACAGCCACAAGAGCATTCTGGCGAACGTTGAGCAGATCAAAAGCATTGCCGACTTTACCGCGGATGACCGTTTTATGTCGGCGCTGCCGCTGTTCCACTCCTTTGGCCTGACGGTGGGGCTGTTTACGCCGCTGCTGACCGGCGCAGAAGTATTCCTCTATCCAAGCCCGCTGCATTACCGCATTGTGCCGGAGCTGGTGTATGACCGTAACTGTACTGTGCTTTTCGGCACCTCAACGTTCCTCGGC
Source organism: Enterobacter sp. AG326 (assembly GCF_004362415.1). Classification (NCBI taxonomy): domain Bacteria; kingdom Pseudomonadati; phylum Pseudomonadota; class Gammaproteobacteria; order Enterobacterales; family Enterobacteriaceae; genus Enterobacter; species Enterobacter sp. AG326. The sequence goes on from NZ_SNXG01000003.1 coordinate 416,603, forward strand.
AACTACGCGCGTTTTGCTAATCCCTACGATTTCTATCGCGTGCGGTATGTGGTGGCCGGTGCGGAAAAACTGCAGGAGAGCACGCGTCAGATCTGGCAGGACAAGTTTGGCCTGCGCATTCTCGAAGGCTATGGCGTTACCGAGTGTGCTCCCGTGGTCTCGATTAACGTACCGATGGCGGCAAAACCGGGTACGGTGGGCCGAATTCTGCCGGGGATGGATGCGCGTCTGCTGGCCGTGCCGGGCATTGAGGACGGTGGCCGTCTGCAGCTGAAAGGGCCAAACGTGATGAACGGTTATCTGCGCGTAGAAAACCCAGGCGTGCTGGAGGTGCCGACGGCTGAAAAAGTCAACGGCGAGATTGAAACCGGCTGGTACGACACCGGTGATATTGTCCGTTTTGATGAACAAGGCTTTGTACAGATTCAGGGACGCGCGAAGCGCTTCGCCAAAATCGCCGGTGAAATGGTCTCTCTGGAAATGGTTGAGCAGCTGGCGACGGCCGTGTCCGCGGATAAGATGCATGCGACGGTAGTGAAGAGTGATGCCAGCAAAGGCGAGGCGCTGGTGCTGTTTACGACCGACGCTGAGCTTAAACGCGACAGGTTACTGAGCTATGCGCGTGAACACGGTATCCCTGAACTGGCGGTGCCGCGCGATATTCGCCTCCTGAAGCAGCTCCCGGTGCTGGGTAGCGGGAAACCCGATTTCGTGACCCTCAAAGGCATGGTTGAAGAGGCGGAACAGCAAAATGCGTGAGTCAGTACACACTAACACATCGCTCAGATCGAAAGGCATGATGGCCGTTATCGCCGCGCAGTTTCTCTCTGCGTTTGGTGATAACGCGCTGCTGTTTGCCACGCTGGCGCTGCTGAAGGCCGAGTTTTACCCCGACTGGAGCCAGCCGATCCTACAGATGGTGTTTGTGGGCGCTTACATTATCTTTGCTCCGTTCGTCGGGCAGGTGGCAGACAGTTTCCCAAAAGGCCGGGTGATGATGTTTGCCAACGGCCTCAAGCTGCTGGGTGCCGCCAGCATTTGCTTTGGCTTCAACCCGTTTATTGGCTACACGCTGGTGGGCATTGGCGCCGCCGCCTACTCCCCGGCGAAGTATGGCATTCTCGGGGAGCTGACCACGGGCGATAAGCTGGTGAAAGCCAACGGCCTGATGGAGTCGTCAACCATCGCCGCAATCCTGCTCGGATCCGTCGCGGGCGGCGTCCTGGCCGACTGGCATGTCCTGGCTGCACTGGGCATCTGCGCGGTGGTGTATGGCGGGGCAGTTGTGGCGAACCTGTTTATTCCTAAGCTATCTGTGGCTCGCCCGGGGCAATCCTGGCGCTTTAAACCGATGACCGGCAGTTTCTTTACCGCCTGTCGCGTGCTGTGGCGTAACGGAGAAACGCGTTTCTCCCTGATGGGAACCAGTATGTTCTGGGGCGCGGGCGTCACGCTGCGCTTCCTGCTGGTGCTGTGGGTGCCGGTGGCGCTGGGGATTACCGACAACGCGACGCCGACCTATCTGAATGCGATGGTGGCCATCGGCATTGTGGTGGGAGCAGGCGCGGCGGCGAAGCTGGTGACGCTCGAGACGGTAGCACGCTGCATGCCCGCAGGGATCCTGATTGGCGTCGTGGTGCTGATTTTCTCGCTGCAACATGCATTATTGCCTGCGTATGTCCTCCTCATTCTGATTGGTATTCTGGGCGGTTTCTTCGTGGTACCGCTGAACGCGTTGCTGCAGGAGCGTGGCAAGCAGACCGTCGGGGCGGGGAACGCCATCGCGGTACAAAACCTGGGTGAAAACCTGGCAATGCTGTTAATGCTGGGGCTCTACTCGCTGGCGGTAAAAGTGGGTGTGCCGGTGGTGGGGATTGGCGTCGGGTTTGGCGGGCTGTTTGCGCTGGCGATTGCGGGATTGTGGGTCTGGCAGCGTCGGCGCTGATAAGTGCGGCCTGATGCCCTCACCCCGGCCCTCTCCCACAGGGAGAGGGAGCAAACCCTAAAAACGGCAACGTGCGTTGCCGTTTTGCTTTTATTACGGCGCAGGATACGTATAAACCTGATGCACCGCTTCAATCTCCGCTAACACCTCTTCACTCAGGTTCAGATGGAAACTCTCAATATTGGTTTTCAACTGTTCCATCGTGGTCGCGCCCAGCAGGGTGCTGGCAACAAACGGCTGACGACGCACGAAGGCCAGCGCCATCTGGGCAGGGTCCAGACCGTGACGCTTTGCGATATCCACATAGGCGGCAACGGCTTTCTGCGTCTGCTCGCCGCTGTAGCGGGTAAAGCGGCTAAAGAGGGTATTTCGCGCCCCGGCCGGTTTCGCGCCGTTCAGGTATTTCCCCGTCAGCGTGCCAAAGCCAAGACAGGAATAGGCGAGCAGTTCCACTTCTTCATATTGCGTCACTTCGGCCAGACCAACCTCATAGCTACGGTTAAGCAGGCTGTACGGGTTCTGGATGGTGACGATACGCGGCAGATCGTGTTTATCAGCCAGGTGCAGATAGCGCATTACGCCAAAGGCCGTTTCGTTAGAGACGCCAATGTAGCGGATTTTTCCCGCGCGCTGGCACTCGGTCAGCGCTTCCAGCGTTTCCAGCAGCGTTACGGCGGGGGCACTCTCATTCCAGCTGTAGCCGAGCTTACCAAAGCAGTTGGTTGGGCGCTGCGGCCAGTGCACCTGATACAGGTCGAGGTAGTCGGTTTGCAGGCGCTTCAGGCTGGCGTCCAGTGCGGCGCGGATATTCTTACGATCGAGGATCTGATTCGGGCGGATCCCGGTATCGTTGTTGCGCGCGGGACCACTGACTTTTGAGGCAATCACCAGCTTTTCACGGTTGCCATGTTTTGCCAGCCAGTTACCGACGTAGGTTTCGGTAAGTCCCTGCGTTTCCGGACGTGGAGGAACAGGGTACATCTCCGCGACATCAATCAGGTTAATCCCCTGGCTGACGGCGTAATCGAGTTGTGCATGGGCATCGGCTTCGCTGTTTTGTTCACCAAATGTCATCGTGCCCAACCCCAGTTGGCTTATTTCAAGAGCGCTGTGGGGGATACGGTGATAATGCATAGCCGGCTTCCTCAGTAGACTTATAGACCGCGTCAGGGCGTGCCCGACAAAGGAATATAAACATGGCAGAGGGGAAGCAAAAGGGGAAGAAAAAAATCAAAAAGGCCAGCAAGCGACTGACCTCTCTCTGTTTATCGCTCGATAATTTGCGATACTTCGTCGCGATTGATCTGCATTTTATTGCCTTCCTGGTCGCGGTAGCTGACCAGACCGGTATCATCGTCGACTTCGGGTTTGCCGTCGGTCAGGATCATTCGACCGTCTTTTGTCGCCATAACGTAATCGCTGCTACAGCCCGATACGGCAAACGCTAAACCGACTGCTGAAACTAACACTGCCCATTTTTTCATCGTTATCGTCCTCATCTGGCGCGTATCAAATCATAGTTTAGTTTTAACCCGATATTGCAACAGGAGGAAGCGGTAAAATCTTAAAAAGCAGTCGATTATGTTTGGGAGCTCGCAAAAAAAGTAAAAAACTATGTTTTTAGCAGGAAATGACGGGCAAGGAGCGCGCCGGTGAAATTCTTTTTGAGATAAAAACCGCGCGGCAACGTCAGTATCGGCTCACCCTTCGCGCCGATTGCCTCGGTAAGCGCTTTGCTGTTGGCCGCTTTCGGGCGCAGCTGTAATACTTCCCCGTGTCGGGCGGTGATGCGCTCTACCTGCCCAAGCACAATCATGTCCATCAGTTCCTCCCAGTCCAGACGCAGCTGTTGCTCCTCATCGTCGTTCGGGCTCCAGAGCAGCGGCGCGCCAACGCGACGCTCAGCCAGGGGGATCTGACGCTCACCTTCAACCGGTACCCACAACACGCGCTTCAGCTTGTGGCGAACGTGGCTGGTTTCCCACGTCACGCCGGTGTTGCCGGTTAATGGCGCAACGCAGACGAAGGTGGTCTCAAGGGGCTTACCCTGGCTGTCTATGGGGATGGTTTTTAACTCCACGCCAAGCGCTGCAAAATCCTGCTCGGGTTTGCTCCCTGCGCTGGCACCCAGCCACAGCTCAAGCAGCATGCCGATCCAGCCTTTATCCCGTTTCAGATCCTTCGGGATCTGAAGCCCTGCCATTGCCGCCAGCTCGCCAAGCGAAAAGCCTGCCAGACGCTGTGCCTGCTGTAGCAACTGGCCCTCGCTGGACGGCGGTGAGAGCAAGGGTGTAAGCGGATGCATGAAGGTAACCTTTTGATTAAAAAATAAACGAAGAAATTGTCCCCTGTGGATAGAGTTTAACTATTTCTGTACCAATATTCCATGTCTATGATTTATAGGTTTTTTTATTGGTTTGAAATCGTTTCACCAGACTCAGAAAACCGGTTGTTCAAATCTGGTCACTGACAATGAACAGGATCTTACACCATGTTATCCACAGAAAAATGGGATAACTGGGCATAACCCTGACTACTGTTTCAATTTACAGCCTTGACGTGCGATGAAAATCGAATTTTCAAACAAATTGTGACTAACTTATTGGCACAATCTGTGGATAAAACCGACGCTGTTCGATCTTTCATCAGCACGACGATCCCTGATGTGATGATCGTCACGCTATTCTGTTTTTTGTGCATAAAAATACATTTAACTTTATGAAAAATATTGGATTATTTAAATGGCGCGAAAGCGTTGGTAAGGCAGGGTTTGAGGTTGTTCATCGGTAATCAGACACTTCTTCACAACTATATCCACAGAAAAGGTGAATAAAATTCCCTTCGCCGCCTCTCATCTGTTTATAACTCAGCACTTATTTGTGAGTTATTCAAATGTTATTAGGTTGCAGCCCTGTAAGAGAGTGGTTTACCGCCTCCCTGTAGTGTGAAACAATCATTCATATATAAGGTTTAGTTTGGGGTAGTCCGGTGATTGATGACGATGGCTACCGCCCGAACGTAGGAATAGTAATTTGTAATCGTCAGGGCCAGGTAATGTGGGCCCGGCGATATGGTCAGCACTCCTGGCAGTTCCCGCAAGGCGGGATCAATCCGGGAGAGTCCCCAGAACAAGCGATGTACCGGGAGCTTTTTGAAGAGGTCGGTTTAAGCCGAAAAGATGTTCGCATCCTGGCTTCGACCCGCAACTGGTTGCGTTACAAGTTACCGAAACGTTTGGTGCGTTGGGACACAAAGCCGGTTTGTATCGGCCAGAAACAGAAGTGGTTTCTGTTGCAGTTGGTGGGCAACGATTCAGACATCAATATGCAAACCAGCAGTACGCCGGAGTTCGATGGCTGGCGCTGGGTGAGCTATTGGTATCCTGTTCGTCAGGTCGTGTCATTTAAACGCGATGTTTACCGTAGGGTGATGAAAGAGTTTGCAAGTGTGGTAATGCAGCTTCAGGAGATCCCGCCTAAGCCGCAGAGCGCACCTGCCTGGCGACGTAAAAGAGGTTAAGCTACGCAAATCATGCTCACCCGCTTGCGAGAAATAGTCGAGAAGGTGGCCAGTGCTCCGCGTCTGAACGAGGCGCTGAATATTCTGGTCACTGACATCTGTCTTGCGATGGAGACCGAGGTCTGTTCGGTGTATCTGGCCGACCACGATCGGCGCTGCTATTACCTGATGGCGACCCGTGGTTTAAAAAAACCACGTGGACGCACCGTCACGCTCGCATTTGATGAAGGTATCGTGGGTCTGGTTGGGCGGCTGGCTGAACCCATCAACCTTGCTGATGCGCAAAAACACCCTAGCTTTAAATACATCCCTTCCGTAAAAGAAGAGCGCTTCCGCGCTTTCCTTGGCGTGCCGATTATCCAGCGTCGCCAGCTGCTCGGCGTGCTGGTTGTCCAGCAGCGCGAGCTACGTCAGTACGATGAAAGCGAAGAGTCTTTCCTCGTCACGCTGGCCACGCAGATGGCGGCGATCCTCTCCCAGTCCCAGCTTGCCGCGCTCTTTGGTCAATATCGCCATACGCGCATTCGTGCCCTTCCGGCATCGCCAGGCGTAGCGATTGCGGAAGGCTGGATGGACGCCACGCTGCCGCTGATGGAGCAGGTTTACGAAGCCTCAACGCTTGATGAAGCGCTTGAGCGCGAGCGTCTTACCGCCGCGCTGGAAGAGGCGGCGAATGAATTTCGGCGTTACAGCAAGCGCTTTGCCGCAGGCGCACAGAAAGAGACAGCGGCCATCTTCGACCTCTATTCGCACCTGCTCTCCGACGCGCGTCTGCGTCGTGAGCTGTTTGCGGAGGTGGATAAAGGCTCGGTCGCAGAGTGGGCGGTTAAGAAGGTCATCGAAAAATTTGCCGACCAATTTGCGGCATTGACTGACGGTTACCTGAAGGAGCGGGCTGGCGATCTCCGCGCCCTGGGACAGCGTCTGCTGTTCCATCTCGATGACACCATTCAGGGGCCGAATGCCTGGCCAAAACGGTTTGTTCTGGTCGCCGATGAGCTCTCGGCAACGACGCTGGCTGAACTGCCTCAGGACAGGCTGGCCGGTGTGGTGGTGCGCGATGGCGCCGCCAACTCGCATGCCGCCATTATGGTGCGCGCGCTGGGTATCCCAACCGTTATGGGAGCGGATATCCAGCCGTCGGTACTGCACCGCCGTACGCTGGTGGTTGACGGCTATCGCGGTGAGCTGTTGGTCGATCCTGAGCCGGTTCTGCTCCAGGAATACCAGCGCCTTATCAGCGAAGAGAATGAATTAAGCAAGCTGGCGGAGGATGACGTTAACCTGCCCGCACAGCTTAAGAGCGGAGAGCGGATCAAAGTCATGCTCAACGCCGGTTTAAGCCCTGAGCATGAAGAAAAGCTTGGCAGCCGCATCGACGGTATTGGCCTGTACCGTACTGAAATCCCGTTCATGCTGCAGAGCGGTTTCCCCTCCGAAGAGGAGCAGGTGGCGCAGTATCAGGGGATGCTGCAGATGTTTAACGACAAACCTGTCACCCTGAGAACCCTCGATGTCGGCGCGGATAAACAGCTGCCCTATATGCCGATCAGCGAAGAAAACCCGTGCCTGGGCTGGCGTGGGATCCGCATTACGCTCGATCAGCCGGAGATCTTCCTGATCCAGGTTCGTGCAATGCTGCGCGCCAACGCGGCGACGGGCAATCTCAGCATCTTACTCCCGATGGTCACCAGCATCGATGAGATCGACGAGTCCCGGCGACTGATCGAACGTGCAGGCCGTGAAGTGGAAGAGATGATCGGCTATGCGATCCCGAAACCGCGGATCGGGGTGATGCTTGAAGTGCCGTCTATGGTCTTTATGCTGCCGCAGCTGGCAAACCGTGTTGATTTTATCTCTGTCGGCACAAACGACCTGACGCAATATATTCTGGCCGTCGACCGTAACAATACGCGTGTCGCCAGTATCTACGACAGCCTGCATCCGGCGATCATTCGCGCGTTAGCGATGATTGCCCGTGAAGCGGAACAGTACGGCATTGATTTACGCCTGTGCGGTGAAATGGCCGGGGATTCAATGTGCGTTGCGATCCTGATTGGTCTGGGATACCGCCATCTGTCGATGAACGGTCGCGCTGTTGCTCGCGTGAAGTACCTGCTGCGACATATCGACATCAATGATGCCCGCGAGCTGGCTGAACGCAGCCTTGACGCGCAGCTGGCCGCTGAGGTTCGTCATCAGGTCGCGGCGTTTATGGAACGGCGCGGTATGGGCGGCCTGATCCGCGGCGGCCGCTAATCTTCTTTCTGCCTCTCCCTTTGGGAGAGGGCTCCAGCGCGCATAAAACCCTATACACATCTTTTACATCTCTGGCGCATCCTCCGCGCCCGCCTTGTGCTATGATTCGCAACTTTGGAGCCTCTGCTTACGGCAGAATCGCATTTCTACCGCTGTCCACTTTCAGCGGAATAACAACATCTTGTGGTGACAGATGAACAGTGGTTATCTGCATTTTCCGGAATTTGATCCGGTCATTTTCTCAGTAGGACCTGTTTCGCTTCACTGGTACGGTCTGATGTACCTGGTGGGCTTCATTTTTGCCATGTGGCTCGCTGGCCGTCGCGCCAGTCGTCCGGGCAGCGGCTGGACGAAAAACGAAGTTGAAAACCTGCTCTATGCGGGCTTCCTCGGCGTGTTCCTCGGTGGCCGTATTGGGTACGTGCTGTTCTATAACTTCCCGGTATTCCTGAATGACCCTCTCTATCTGTTCCGCGTGTGGGACGGCGGCATGTCCTTCCACGGCGGCCTGATTGGGGTGATCCTGGTGATGGTGATTTTTGCCAAACGCACCAAACGCAACTTCTTCCAGGTTTCAGATTTTATCGCACCGCTGATCCCGTTTGGTCTCGGCGCTGGCCGTCTGGGTAACTTTATCAACGGCGAGCTGTGGGGCCGCGTCGACCCGAGCGTGCCGTACACGATGCTCTTCCCGGGCTCCCGCGCAGAAGATATCGCGCTGCTGCCATCACACCCGGAGTGGCAGTCCATTTTCGATACCTACGGCGTTCTGCCGCGCCATATGTCTCAGCTGTACGAGCTGGCGCTGGAAGGCGTGGTGCTGTTTATCATCCTCAACCTGTTTATCCGCAAACCGCGTCCGATGGGCGCTGTCTCCGGCCTGTTCCTGATTGGCTACGGCGCATTCCGTATTATCGTCGAGTTCTTCCGTCAGCCTGACGCACAGTTTACCGGCGAATGGGTACAGTACATCAGCATGGGGCAGATCCTCTCCATTCCGATGATTGTCGCGGGTGCCATTATGATGATTTGGGCGTATCGTCGTCGTCCACAGCAACAAATTTCCTGAGGAACCATGAAACAGTATCTTGAATTGATGAAAAAAGTGCTCGACGAGGGCACGCCGAAAAACGACCGCACCGGCACCGGTACGCTCTCCATTTTTGGCCACCAGATGCGCTTCAATCTGCAAGAAGGCTTCCCACTGGTGACGACAAAGCGCTGCCACCTGCGCTCGATCATTCATGAACTGCTCTGGTTCCTGCAAGGCGATACCAACGTTGCGTATCTGCACGAAAATAACGTCTCAATCTGGGACGAATGGGCAGATGAAAATGGCAACCTGGGCCCGGTTTACGGCAAGCAGTGGCGCGCCTGGCCAACGCCTGATGGTCGCCATATTGACCAGATCACCACCGTGATGAACCAGCTGAAAAACGATCCGGACTCGCGCCGAATCATCGTTTCCGCCTGGAACGTCGGCGAGCTGGATAAAATGGCGCTGGCACCGTGCCATGCGTTCTTCCAGTTCTATGTGGCGGATGGAAAGCTTTCCTGTCAGCTCTACCAGCGCTCCTGTGACGTGTTCCTCGGCCTGCCGTTTAACATTGCCAGCTATGCGCTGTTGGTCCACATGATGGCGCAGCAGTGCGACCTGGAAGTGGGTGATTTTGTCTGGACCGGTGGGGATACCCATCTTTACATCAACCATATGGAACAGACGCATCTCCAGCTGACTCGCGAACCGCGTGCACTGCCGAAGCTGATTATCAAGCGCAAACCGGCATCAATCTTCGATTACCGCTTTGATGATTTCGAGATTGAGGGCTATGACCCGCATCCGGGCATCAAAGCGCCTGTCGCTATCTGATGCGATAAAGCGTGACACAACCGGTGCTATTTAGCGCCGGTTTTTTTTCGCCTTTATCCCATTTCCCGAAGCGCTATCCAGAAAGCGTGCAACGCGCTGCAACACTCTCAATTCTCCGGATAACGCCTCGTAAAACGAAGAACCGTCGCTCGTCATGTTCACGGTGCTTCGCCACACTCCCGGTATGAAAAAAGAGAACGGTTTTACGCTTATCGAAACGCTGGTCGCGATTTCGCTTGTCGTTATCCTCAGCGCCTCAGGGCTGTACGGCTGGGACAGCTGGCAGCGGCAGCAGCGGCTGTGGCAAACCGCCAGTCAGGTGCGAGATTACCTGCTGTTTCTGCGCAATCATGCCAACCGCTACAACCGCGACCATCAAATTACCCGTCTGCGGGTGGGAGGCATGGATTGTCTGGTGAGCTCTGCCGCGCAAGGCTGTGAGAAGGGCAGTCCCTTTGTGCTGATACCACTCTGGCCTGAGGTCGCGATCGGCGAGGTAACACCGTCGCTCGCGTTCTATGGATTAAAGGATACGGCATGGGCAGGGCGAATACGCGTTCAAAGCCGCGCAGGAGAATGGTTGATTATTGTCTCAAATGGAGGACGAATCAGGATGTGTAAGGTCTCTGCGGGAGGTTCATGTCGATGAAGCAGCGGGGTTTCTCACTGACTGAAGTTCTGCTTGCAACAGTGATTAGCAGCCTTTTGCTGATAAGCGCATCGCGTTTTTTACCCGGCTTGCAGCGGGCGGTCTTAGTGCAATCTGGCCAGAGACAACTGGAGGAAGAGGTCTGGCACCACCTGTTTGCCATGGGCAAACAGCTTCAGCGTGCGGGGTACTGCGCGGGAAACTGTCAGGGACAGGCGCTGATGACAGCCAGGCAAGGAAGTTGCGTCATTGTGCGGTGGGATGCCAACAGTAACGGCAGCTGGGATAACAGCGCATCAGAAAATGACAGCACCGGTTTTCGACTGGAGTCTGGTGCGCTTGAAACCCAGCGTGGAGCGACCTCATGTGAAGGAAAAGGATGGGAAAAGCTCACGGACCCGGACATGCTTACGATCGCGCATTTTGTGGTGAGAAAAGTGGAGCATGCCGGTTTTGCGCCAGAGGTGAATATCGAACTGGCGGCGATTAATAAAGGCGAGCAGGGGGAACCCTGGCAGGCGTTGTATACGGTCACGGGGTACAACCTGTGAATTGTCAACGCGGAATGTCTTCGCTGGCGTTGGTTCTGCTTTTACTGGTGCTCGGTACCCTGATCCTCACGGGTCTCAATCAGCAGCTCACAACCTTTAGCGCGCTCGTCGGCGGTGAGAGCCGTTCGCTTCAGCAGCAGGCGACGGTGCAGTCCGCGCTTGAGTGGGGACGAGTTCAGAGCTGGTCGTCAGAGACACAGGTTCAGTGCAAAAAGACACCGGCGTGGCGAGTGTGTTTGCGCCAGCTGAGTGGGGCGCGTGTGCTGCTGATTGCCGGAGACAGCGGCCTGCTGCTCTGGCGCGCAGGAGAAATTGTCGACGGGAAAGTTCGCTTTTCGCCTCACGGCTGGAGTGATTTTTGTCCCCTTAAGGAGAGCGCGTTATGCCAGCTGCCGTGAACAGAGAAAAAGGGTTTAGCATGGTTGAGGTACTGCTGGCGATGATGCTGCTGGTTATCGTCGTGACGGCTCTGTCGGGTTATCACCGGGCTCTGGCGGCGCGGTTTACCCTATTTAATCAGTATCGCCAGCTCTGGCACCATGTCTGGAATCAGTCTCAGCTCTCAACAAATGTTCTCCCGGCAGGCTGGCAGGCCAGTCGGGGGCAGACAACGCACGCAGGATGTGTCAGCATCACGGTCACACTTATTTCTCCTCTGGGGCGGCGCGGTGAGATAACGCGCCTGCATTGCCCGGTTAGCCAGTAGTCGGGAGCGTCTATGTTAAGGGTCTACCACTCAAATCGTCTGGATGTGCTGGAAGCGCTGATGGAATTTATCGTTGAGCGCGAGCGGCTTGACGATCCTTTTGAGCCTGAAATGGTGCTGGTGCAGAGCACCGGTATGGCACAGTGGCTGCAAATGTCGCTTTCCCGTAAATTTGGCATAGCCGCAAATATTGATTTCCCGCTCCCCGCGAGCTTTATCTGGGAGATGTTTGTGCGCGTGTTGCCGGACATCCCGGAGCAGAGCGCCTTCAACAAACAAGGCATGAGCTGGAAGCTGATGGCGCTGCTGCCGGAAATGCTGCAGCACGATGAATTCGCCATGCTGCGCCACTACCTCAATGACGATACCGATAAGCGCAAGCTGTTCCAGCTGGCGTCGCGCACCGCCGATCTCTACGACCAATACCTTGTTTACCGTTCTGACTGGTTAATTCGTTGGGAAGCAGGCGAGCTGGTTGAAGGGCTACCGGAGGCGCAAATATGGCAGGCACCGCTGTGGAAAGCACTGGTAGAGCATACGGAGAAACTTGGGCAGCCTAAGTGGCACCGTGCCAACCTGTACGATCGGTTTATCTCCATACTCGAGAATGCTCCGGAGCGCCCGGCCCGACTGCCGTCACGCGTTTTTATCTGCGGGATATCCGCATTACCGCCTGTTTATCTGAAGGCGTTGAACGCGCTGGGTAAACATATTGATATCCATATTTTGTTCACCAACCCTTGCCGACAGTATTGGGGGGATATCCTCGACGAACGTTGGCTTGCGCGGCTGGTAACTCGCCAACGAAAGCGCCTTTTTGAAGAACGTTCCGTCCCGCTGTTTAAAGACGGCTCGACTGCCGGGCAGCTTTTTGATGAAGACGGTATCCAGAACCTGCCCAATCCACTGCTTGCCTCTTGGGGGAAGCTGGGGCGTGACTACATTCACATGCTTTCAGACATCACTTCTTCAGGCGAAGGCGACGTGGATGCCTTTGTCGACATTACCCCGGATAGCCTGCTGCATCATATTCAGCTGGATATCCTCGATCTGGAAAACCGTGCCGTGATGGGCGTGACGGCGAACGAATTCGAACGCAGCGACAGCAAGCGCAAGCTGGATGCTGACGATCGCAGCGTCACGATCCATGTTTGCCATAGCCCTCAGCGTGAGGTCGAAGTGCTTCACGACCAGCTGCTGGCGATGCTGCAGGACGATCCCGAACTGACGCCACGCGATATTGTGGTGATGGTGGCGGATATCGACAGCTACAGTCCCTTCATTCAGGCTGTCTTTGGTAGTGCGACGGGCGAGCGATATCTGCCTTACGCTATCTCTGACCGTCGTGCCCGCCAGTCGCATCCGGCACTGCAGGCCTTTATCACTCTGCTTTCACTGCCGGACAGCCGCTTTATCTCCGAAGATGTCCTGGCGTTACTGGATGTTCCCGTGCTGGCTGCACGCTTCAGCATCACTGAAGAGGGGCTGCGCTACCTTCGTCAGTGGGTGAACGAATCTGGCGTTCGGTGGGGGATCGATGACGATAACGTTCAGGAGTTCGAACTTCCTCCTACCGGGCAGCATACGTGGCGTTTTGGCCTGACGCGTATGCTGCTGGGCTACGCCATGGAGAGCAGCCAGGGCGAGTGGAATGAGGTGCTGCCTTACGATGAGTCCAGCGGGTTAATAGCTGAACTGGTGGGGCATTTAGCGTCACTCCTGATGCAGCTTAACCGCTGGCGACACGAGCTGATGCAGCCGCGTCCGCTTGAAGCGTGGCTCCCGGTTTGCAGGGCATTGCTTAATGATTTCTTCCTGCCAGACAGTGACACCGAAGCGGCAATGGCACTGATTGAAACGCAGTGGCAGGCGATCATCGATGAAGGCGTGAACTCCCCCTATAAGGATGCCATCCCGCTGTCGCTGTTGAGGGATGAGCTGACGCAGCGGCTCGATCAGGAGCGAATCAGCCAGCGTTTCCTGGCTGGCCCCATCAATATCTGCACCCTGATGCCAATGCGTTCTATCCCGTTTAAAGTGGTTTGTCTGCTTGGCATGAACGACGGCGTTTATCCGCGAGCGCTGGCGCCGCTGGGGTTCGATTTGATGAGCGCAGATCCAAAACGGGGTGACCGGAGCCGCCGCGATGATGACCGCTACCTCTTCCTTGAGGCGCTCATTTCCGCCCAGAGTAAGCTCTATATCAGCTATATCGGCCGTTCCATTCAGGACAACAGCGAGCGTTTTCCCTCCGTTCTGGTGCAGGAGCTGGTGGACTATATCGGCCAGAGCCACTATCTGCCGGGGGATGAAGAGCGCAACTGCGATGAAAGCGAGCAGAGGGTGAAAGCTCATATCACCTGTTTCCACAGCCGCATGCCGTTTGACCCGGTGAACTACACGGCCAGCGAGCGCCAGAGCTATGCGCAGGAGTGGTTACCGGCAGCGAAAAAGGAGGGGAGTGCGCATACCGACTTCATACAGGAGCTTGACCCGCGCCCTGTCGATACCCTTACCTTCGAACAGCTTCAACGGTTTTGGGCGCATCCGGTGCGCGCCTTCTTCCAGCAGCGATTGCAGGTCAATTTCCGTTCTGAAGAGAGTGAAATTCCTGATGCAGAGCCCTTTACGCTGGAAGGGCTGGAGCGCTACCAGTTAAACCTGCAGCTGTTGAATGCGCTGGTTGAAGAGGAAGATGCGGACAAACTTTACCGCCGCTACCGTGCTGCAGGACAGCTGCCCTATGGGGCGTTCGGAGAAATTGTGTGGGAGGCGCAGTGTCAGGAGATGACCGCCCTGGCAGAGCGCGTAAGAGAGTGCCGACAGCCAGGAAAAAGCATTGAAATCGATCTCAACTGCAATGGTGTACAGCTCACGGGCTGGTTAACCCAGGTTCAGCCGGACGGGCTGCTGCGCTGGCGACCCTCTATGCTTAGCGTTTCACAGGGTTTGCAACTCTGGCTGGAACATCTTGTCTACAGTGCGGATGGTCATAAAGGTGAAAGTCGGATTTTCGTGCGCAAAGAGGGCGAATGGCGCTTCCCGCCGATGGAGTCTGAGCAGGCGTTACGGTATCTGTCTTTGTACATTGAGGGCTACCGTCAGGGAATGAACAAACCGCTCCTGCTACTGCCGGAAAGTGGCGGGGCCTGGATAAAAGCCTGTTATGACGCACAGAATGATGCGATGTTAACGGATGAGGCGTCACTGCAGAAAGCGCGCAGTAAATTTATGCAGGCCTACGAAGGTAACATGATGGTGCGGGGCGAAGGTGAAGATGTCTGGTATCAGCGTTTATGGCGAACGCTTGAGCCAGAGTACTTTGAGGCCATCACGGAAGAGGCGCAGCGCTACCTGCTGCCGTTGTTTAAATTTAATCAGTCCTGAGTGCTGTATAAAAATTGCGCAGTATGGGGTGTTCATTTATGATGCACTTCTTATCACGGACTGATGTACCCAATAAAGAGATGTTGGCGTGTCCAGCACGCAATGTATTAATGATGTAGCCGTGATAAAGAGGTAGCACCTTGTTTAAAGCGTTTGTTTTGTTTTTCGCCCTCTGGGTACCTGTCACTCAGGCAGACTCCGGTTGGCAACCCGTTCAGGAAACTATTCGTAAAAGCGAAAAAGATACCCGTCAATATCAGGCTATTCGTCTTGATAACGGCATGACTGTGCTGCTGGTTTCTGATCCGCAGGCGGTGAAGTCCCTCTCGGCATTAGTGGTGCCGGTTGGATCGCTGGAAGATCCTGACGCGCATCCTGGACTTGCACACTATCTGGAACATATGACGCTGATGGGGTCAAAAAAATACCCGCAGCCAGATAGCCTGTCCGAATTTTTGAAAATGCATGGCGGCAGCCACAATGCCAGTACGGCACCGTACCGCACGGCCTTTTATCTCGAAGTCGAAAATGATGCGCTGGAAGGCGCGGTCGATCGCCTTGCTGATTCCATCGCCGCCCCCCTGCTGGATAAAAAATATGCCGACCGTGAACGTAATGCCGTCAATGCTGAGTTGACCCTTGCCCGCACGCGAGACGGTATGCGCATGGCCCAGGTCAGCGCTGAAACCATCAACCCTGCGCACCCGGGGTCGCGTTTCTCCGGCGGTAACCTGGAGACGTTAAGCGACAAACCGAACAGCCCGGTGCTTGATGCCCTGCACGCGTTTCGCGATAAATACTACTCTGCCAACCTGATGAAAGCGGTCATCTACAGCAATAAACCGTTGCCAGAACTGGCAGGCATGGCGGCTAAAACGTTTGGCCGGGTGCCGAATAAAAATATCGACCTGCCGCAGATAGATGTACCGGTGGTCACGGACGCGCAAAAGGGCATTGTGATCCACTACGTGCCGGCGCTGCCGCGCAAAGTGCTGCGCGTGGAATTCCGCATCGATAACAACACCGCACAGTTTCGCAGTAAAACCGATGAGCTGGTGACCTACCTGATAGGTAACCGTAGCCCGGGCACGCTTTCTGACTGGCTGCAAAAACAGGGGCTGGTGGAGGGTATTCGCGCCGATTCCGATCCGGTTGTGAACGGCAATAGCGGCGTGCTGGCGATCTCCGCCACCTTGACCGACAAGGGCCTGGCAAACCGTGACGAAGTGGTGGCGGCGATCTTCAGCTACCTCTCTTTACTGCGTGAGAAAGGCGTCGATAAGCGCTACTTTGATGAGCTCGCCCACGTGCTGGATCTCGATTTCCGTTACCCGTCCATTACCCGCGATATGGATTACGTTGAGTGGCTGGCGGATACCATGATCCGCGTGCCGGTGGAACACACCCTCGATGCGGTCAATATTGCCGACCGCTATGATGCCGATGCGGTAAAAGCCCGACTGGCGATGATGACTCCGGAGAATGCCCGCATCTGGTACATCAGCCCGAACGAACCGCATAACAAGACGGCGTATTTTGTCGATGCTCCTTATCAGGTGGACAAAATCAGCGCGCAGACCTTCGCCGACTGGCAGAAGAAGGCCGGGGAGATTGCGTTGAAGCTGCCGGAGCTGAACCCCTATATTCCGGATGACTTCTCGCTGATCAAAACGACTAAAGATTACCCGCACCCGGCGCTGATCGTTGATGAGCCTACCCTGCGTGTGGTGTACACCCCCAGCCGCTACTTCGCAAGCGAGCCAAAGGCCGATGTCAGCGTGGTGCTGCGTAACCCGAAAGCGATGAACAGCGCTAAAAATCAGGTGATGTTCGCGCTCAATGACTATCTCGCCGGGATTGCGCTCGATCAGCTCAGCAACCAGGCGGCCGTGGGCGGGATCAGCTTCTCCACCAACGCCAACAACGGTTTGATGCTCAATGCAAACGGCTATACCCAGCGTTTGCCTCAGCTGTTCCAGGCGCTGCTGGAAGGGTATTTCAGCTACACGCCGACGGAAGAGCAGCTTGAGCAGGCCAAATCATGGTATGCGCAGATGATGGATTCTGCGGAGAAGGGCAAAGCTTACGATCTGGCGCTTATGCCGGCGCAAATGCTGTCACAAGTTCCTTATTTCCAGCGAGAGGACCGCCGCGCGCTGTTGCCTTCGATCACCTTAAAAGACGTGCTGGCTTACCGTGACGCGCTGAAAACCAACACGCGTCCGGAGTTCCTGATCGTCGGCAACATGAGTGAGGATCAGGCCAAAACCCTTGCGGAGAATGTGCGCACTCAGCTCGGTTCGAAAGGCGACGAGTGGTGCCGCAACCAGGACGTGCTGGTTGAGAAAAAACAGAATGTGATTTTTGAAAAGTCGGGTAACAGCACGGATTCCGCGCTGGCCGCGGTATTTGTGCCAACGGGCTATGATGAATTCGCCAGCTCAGCGCAGAGTGCCGTGCTGGGGCAAATTATTCAGCCGTGGTTCTATAACCAGTTACGCACAGAGGAGCAGCTTGGCTACGCGGTGTTTGCCTTCTCCATGAACGTAGGTCGACAGTGGGGGCTGGGTTTCCTGCTGCAAAGCAGCGATAAACAGCCGGCGTATCTCTGGAAGCGTTACCAGGCCTTCTTCCCGCAGGTGGAAGCAAAACTCCGCGCCATGAAGCCGGAAGAGTTTGCTCAGATCCAGCAGGCCGTCATCGCACAGGTGATGCAGCCGCCGCAGACGCTGGGTGAAGAAGCCTCGCAGCTGAGCAAAGATTTCGATCGCGGTAATCTGAAATTTGATTCGCGTGATAAAGTAGTGGCCGAGATAAAACAGCTGACGCCGCAGAAGGTTGCCGACTTCTTCCATCAGGCGGTCATTAAGCCGCAGGGAATCACCATCCTGTCTCAGGTTTCCGGTAGCCAGAACGGGAAAACGGAGTACGTGAACCCGAAAGGCTGGAAAGTCTGGAAGAGCGTCAGCGCGCTGCAGCAATCTATGCCCTGGAGTAAGAAAGAATGACCGATACCGCTGAGTCCCTTGATCCCTTACGTTTACCTCTGCAGGGTGAACGATTGATTGAAGCCTCAGCGGGAACGGGAAAAACCTTCACCATTGCCGCCCTCTATCTGCGTCTGCTGCTGGGGCTTGGCGGCAACGCAGCTTTTCCACGCCCTTTGAGCGTGGAAGAGCTGCTGGTGGTTACCTTCACCGAGGCTGCCACCGCTGAGCTGCGGGGCCGTATTCGCAGCAATATCCACGAGCTGCGCATCGCCTGTCTGCGTCAGAGCACGGATAACCCTCTCTACGCGAGCCTTCTGGAAGAGATTGCCGATAAGCAACAGGCAGCCCAGTGGCTGCTCCTCGCTGAACGGCAGATGGATGAAGCGTCCGTCTTCACCATTCACGGTTTTTGCCAGCGTATGCTGAGCCTGAATGCATTTGAATCCGGAATGCTGTTTGAACAGCAGCTCATTGAAGATGAATCCGTGCTTCGCTATCAGGCCTGCGCGGATTTCTGGCGTCGCCACTGCTACCCGTTACAGCGCGATATCGCCGAAGCGGTACATGCCCTGTGGAAGGGTCCGGAGGCGCTGCTGCGCGCTATCGATCGTTATCTGCAGGGTGAAGCGCCGGTCATAAAATCCCCGCCGCCAGCGGATGAAACCCTGGCCTCACGGCATGAAAAAATCATCGCGAGAATTGCCGACATCAAGCAAAAATGGATTGAGTCCGTTGGCGAGATTGACGCAATCATCGAAAATTCCGGGATTGACCGACGCAAGTTTAACCGTGGCAATCAGGGGAAATGGATCGACAAGATCAGCGCCTGGGCGCAGGAAGAGACGCGAGGCTACCAGCTCCCGGACGCGCTGGAGAAATTCTCCCGGCGTTTCCTGGTTGAGCGGACCAAAGCCGACGGCATTGTGCCTGAGCATCCTCTGTTTGTGGCGATTGAAACCCTGCTGGCTGAGCCTTTAACGCTCAACGATCTGATGATTACCCGCGCCATGACGGAAATTCGCGACGCCGTCGCGCGTGAGAAACGCCGCCGGGGTGAACTGGGGTTTGACGATATGCTGAGCCGACTCGATGCGGCGCTGTGCAGTGAAAATGGCGAAGCGCTTGCCGCCGCGATTCGCACCCGCTTTCCGGTGGCGATGATTGACGAATTTCAGGATACCGACCCTCAACAATACCGCATTTTCCGTCGTATCTGGCGCCAGCAGCCCGGTACCGCGCTGTTGTTAATCGGCGATCCGAAACAGGCCATTTATGCCTTCCGCGGTGCGGATATTTTCACCTACATGAAAGCCCGCAGCGAGGTTGACGCGCACTATACGCTCGACACCAACTGGCGCTCCTCTCCCGGCATGGTGGAAAGCGTCAACGCGCTCTTCAGCCGCATGGATACGGCGTTTATGTTCCGGGAGATCCCGTTTCAGCCGGTAAAATTTGCCGAGAAAAATGCCTCGTTGCGCTTCGAGTTCAACGGCGAGACGCAGCCTGCCATGAACTTCTGGCTGCTGGATGGGGAAGGCTATGGCGTTGCCGACTATCAAAATGCGATGGCCCAGCACTGTGCCGCGCAAATCCGCGACTGGCTCAGTGCGGGCGCGCACGGTAAAGCGCTGCTGTGGAAGGGGGATAAACCTGCGCCGGTAAAGGCATCCGATATCACGGTGCTGGTTCGCAGCCGTCAGGAAGCCGCGCTCATCCGCGATGCCCTGACGTTACTGAATATCCCCTCCGTCTATCTCTCAAACCGAGACAGCGTCTTTGAAACGCTGGAAGCGCAGGAGATGCTATGGCTGCTGCAGGCCGTGCTGGCTCCGGAGCGGGAAAGCACGCTGCGTAGCGCATTAGCGAGCGCGATGCTCGGGCTGAACGCGCGGGATATTGATGCGCTCAACAATGACGAAGCCGCGTGGGATGCCGTGGTAGAAGAGTTTGTTCGCTACCGCGAAAAATGGCAGAAGCGTGGCGTGATGGCGATGGTGCGCGAGCTCATGGCGCAGCGCCACATTGCGGAGAATATGCTGGCGACAGCAGGCGGCGAGCGCCGTTTGACCGATATTTTACATATCAGCGAACTGCTGCAGGAAGCCGGTACGCAGCTGGAGAGCGAACACGCTCTGGTACGCTGGCTGGCGCAGCAGATTGCCGATCCGAACAGCAATTCGTCCAGCCAGCAGATGCGCCTTGAGAGTGATAAACATCTGGTGCAGATCGTCACCATTCACAAGTCGAAAGGCCTGGAATATCCACTGGTCTGGCTGCCGTTTATCGCCAATTATCGCGTGCAGGATCAGGCCTTTTACCACGATCGCGAGTCTTTTGAGGCGGTGCTCGATCTCAGCAACGCGGAGTCCAGCGTTGAGCTGGCCGAAGCCGAGCGTCTGGCGGAAGACCTGCGCCTGCTTTACGTGGCGCTGACCCGTTCGGTCTGGCACTGCAGCCTGGGCGTTGCGCCTCTGTTCCGTCGCCGTGGCGAAAAGACCGGGGAGAGCGATTTTCATCTGAGCGCGCTGGGGCGGCTTATTCAGCACGGTGAACCCAAAGACGCGGCAGGCCTGCGCCAGTGCATCGAATCACTTTGCACAGAGCATGTTGCCCTGCATATTCCGTCGCAGCCCGACAACAGCCGCTGGCAGATGCCGGAGCTACGTGAGTCAGCGCTCCATGCCCGCCAGGTAGTACGTACCATTGCCGACGACTGGCGCGTCACCAGCTACTCCGGTTTACAGCAGCACGGGCAGAGTATTGCGCAAGATCTGATGCCAAAACTGGACGTGGATGCCGCAGGAGCCGGTAGCGTACCCGCTGAGCCGGTGCTCACGCCGCACCAGTTTCCGCGCGGCGCCTCGCCGGGCACGTTTTTGCACAGCCTGTTTGAAGAGCTGGATTTTACCCAGCCGGTATCCGAAGAGTGGGTGCTGAAGATGTTACAGAGCGGCGGCTACGACGCACAGTGGCAGCCGGTTCTCACCGACTGGATCCGCGCTGTACTGCACGCGCCGCTCACGACACAGGGGATCTCGCTGAACCAGTTGACTGCCAAAGATAAGCAGGTGGAGATGGAGTTTTATCTTCCCATCGCCAGCCCGCTCAGGGCCGAGGCGCTTGATGCGCTGATCCGCGAGTACGATCCGCTATCCGCCGGGTGCCCGCCGCTGAACTTCCGCCAGGTGCAGGGGATGCTCAAAGGCTTTATCGACCTGGTTTTCCGCCACGAAGGGCGCTACTACCTGCTGGACTACAAATCGAACTGGCTGGGTGAAAGCAGCGAGGCCTACACCCAGGACGCGATGGCCTCGGCAATGCAAATGCATCGCTACGATCTGCAGTACCAGCTTTACACCCTTGCGCTGCACCGTTACCTGCGCCATCGCATGGCAGATTACCGCTACGAAACGGATTTTGGCGGCGTCATTTACCTTTTCCTGCGCGGAGTGGATGCTAACGACCCGCGTTCCGGCGTCTTTAACACGCGTCCGGCAGCGGAACTGATTGAAAAAATGGATAACCTGTTTGCTGCAAGCACGGAGGAGGTGGCATGACGATGCAGGCGCTACTGCTGGACGCGGTTGAACAACGATTACTGCGCCACCTGGATGTGCAGTTCGCCATGATGGTGGCTGGCGAGGAGCCTGCCGTCATGCTTGCCGCCGCCATTCTGAGCAAAGACGCGGGGGAAGGGCACGTATGTCTGCCGCTGTCGCGTCTGGCGGTGGATGAGAAAATGCCTCCGGCTTTACAGGCGTGTTTCGCGCTGCTGGGGGATGCAGTGGACTGGCAGGAGATATTACTCGGCTCGCCTGCCGTGAGCGGAGCCGATACCGGGACGCCAATGATCCTTGTCGGCGAGCGTTTATATCTTAACCGGCTGTGGCGTAACGAACTGACGGTAGCGCGCTTCTTCAGCGAGACCAACGCCCCGCTTCCCTGCGATGAAGCGCAGCTCCGGCAAACGCTGGATACGCTGTTTACCTCTGACGACGCGACAGACTGGCAGAAAGTGGCGGCAGCCGTGGCCTTAACGCGTCGGATCTCGGTGATTTCTGGCGGCCCGGGCACCGGGAAAACGACCACTGTGGCAAAACTGCTTGCCGCGCTGATTCAGCTATCGAGTGAGCAAAAGTGCCGTATTCGCCTGGCGGCCCCCACCGGTAAAGCGGCGGCACGTCTGACTGAATCGTTAGGCGGCGCGCTGCAAAAACTGCCGCTAACCGGGGATCAGCTTGCGCTTTTCCCCAATGAAGCCAGCACGCTGCACCGTTTGCTAGGCGCACAGCCGGGCAGCCAGCGTTTGCGCTACCATGCCGGTAATCCCCTGCATCTGGATGTGCTGGTGGTGGATGAGGCGTCGATGATTGACCTGACGATGATGTCGCGTTTGATCGATGCGCTACCGCCGCACGCGCGCGTTATTTTCCTCGGCGATCGCGACCAGCTTGCCTCCGTGGAGGCGGGGGCCGTGCTGGGGGATATCTGCACCTATGCCAGCCTGGGATATACCGCGGAACGCGCTCAGGAGTTAGCCCGTCTCACCGGATGTTCGCTCACCTCTGAAAACCATTCGCTTGCAGGGGCGCTGCGCGACAGCCTGTGTCTGCTGCAAAAAAGCTACCGTTTCGGCAGCGACTCCGGCATCGGCCAGCTTGCGGCGGCAGTGAACCGGGGCGACCGGCGCACAACCACTGCGGTATTTGACGGTACCTTTACGGATATTGAGAAAAAATCGCTGCAAAGTGGGGAAGAGTATCAGGCAATGCTGGACGACGCCCTGCAGGGGTACCAGCACTTTCTGACGGGCGTACAACAGCAAAGTACGCCGGAGCAGGTCATTGCCGCGTTTGGCGAGTATCAGTTGCTCTGTGCGCTGAGGGAAGGCCCCTTTGGCGTCCGGGGTCTGAACGACAGGCTGGAACAGCTGCTGGCGCAAAAACGCAAAATTAACCGTACCCCGCACTCGCGCTGGTATGAAGGGCGACCGGTGATGATCTCCCGTAACGACAGCACGCTGGGATTGTTTAATGGGGATATCGGGATTGCGCTCGACTGCGGTCAGGGCCTGCGCGTCTGGTTCCAGATGCCGGACGGGAGCGTGAAGTCCTTCCAGCCCAGCCGTTTACCCGAGCATGAAACCGCCTGGGCGATGACGGTGCATAAATCCCAGGGCTCCGAGTTTAACCATGCGGCGCTGATCCTGCCCACGCAGCTTTCACCCGTAATTACCCGCGAGCTGATCTATACCGCCATTACGCGCGCGCGTCAGCGCCTGTCTCTTTATGCCGATGAACGGGTGCTGGTGCAGGCGATCGCCACCCGAACGGAACGCCGAAGCGGGCTGGGCGCGATATTTGAGTCCCTCTGAATGAAAGCCCTCGCCGGACGGTGAGGGCGTCGTATCATCCCAGGTCAGCCATCAGCACTTTTGAACGGCGCTGATAGTTGTACATCTCTTTCTTCGTTTCGGGCAGAGAATCGATATCCACCGGCGTGAATCCGCGCTCCTGGAACCAGTGAATGCTGCGCGTCGTCAGGACGAACAGCTTGCTCAGTCCCATCTGGCGCGCCTGTGCCGCCACGCGTTCAAGCAGCATTTCGCCGCGTGAAGAGCTACGGTAATCAGGATGCACCGCCACGCAGGCCATTTCACCGATCTTCTCTTCCGGGAACGGATAGAGCGCGGCGCAGGCAATGGTCAGGTTATCGCGCTGAATAATGGTGAATTTGTCGATCTCCATCTCCAGCTGTTCGCGTGAGCGGCGCACCAGAATACCCTGCTGTTCCAGCGGGCGGATCAGCTCCAGAATGCCGCCGATGTCATTGATGGTGGCGCGGCGGATCTGCTCCGCACTCTCCATCACAATCTGTGTACCAATACCGTCGCGGGAGAACAGCTCCTGGAGCAGGGCCCCGTCTTCCTGATAGCTGATCAGGTGGCTGCGGCGCACGCCGCTGCGGCAGGCCTTCACGGCGCCACGCAGGAAGCGGACGGTGCCGGAGTGGTAATCGCCTTCGGCTTCCAGCGCTTCCACGCGGGCCTGGGCTTCATTCGGGAAGAGTTCCGGTACGATTGTTCCTTCAGCGTCCACGACGCCCTGTGAGGAGCAGAACCCAATCATTTTTTCCGCCTTCAGCTTGATCGCCAGCTGCGTGGCGATCTCTTCGGACGTCAGGTTAAAGCTTTCGCCGGTCACGGAAACGGCGACCGGGCCCATCAGCACGATGGCTCCGCTGTCCAGCTGGCGATGAATAGCTTCTTCATCAATACGACGAATGCGGCCGCTGTGGCAGTAATCCACGCCATCGTCCACGCCGAGCGGCTGGGCAATGATAAAGTTGCCGCTCACGACGTTGATATGCGCCCCCTGCAGCGGCGTGTTGTTCAGGCTCATGGAGAGACGCGCGGTAATATCCAGCTGCAGCAGACCCGCCGCCTGTTTCACCAGCTCCAGGGTTTTGGCATCGGTGACGCGGGTGTGTTTGTGGTAAATCGGCTCGTGGTGGTGAGCGGCCAGGTTGGCGTCGATCTGCGGACGCGCGCCATACACCACCACCAGGCGGATCCCGAGGCTGTGCAGCAGGCCAATGTCATTGACGATGCTGGAAAAATTTTCATGCTCAATGGCTTCGCCACCAAGCATGATGACAAACGTTTTTCCCCGATGGGCGTTGATATAGGGAACAGAATGGCGGAATCCCTGGACCAGTTCGGTTCTACGTTCCTTCACCATGGCACAACCCTTAATGAATGTTTATTCGTAATTTCTGTATTTTTATTCGATTGTGGCCGCGTGTGCAAGTGCAAATTTTCCGCGACCCACAGAAATTGGTAAGTAATCCGTGCGTTAGCGTATGATTGTTTACCCTTTTATAGATGACAGTTTATGCGTCATTCGTTAAAGTTTTCGGTCAATTTGGACATTTTGTATATCAGTCAGTGTTCTTGCTCGGGAGAAGCATGTCGGGATCCAATTCAGCAATAAGCCGCCGCCGTTTGTTAAAAGGGGCCGGGGCAATGTGGTTGCTTAGCGTCAGTCAGGTCGGTCTTGCCGCCACCAGTCAGGTGGTGGCGGTGCGCGTCTGGCCGTCGTCGACCTATACGCGCGTGACGGTCGAATCCAATCGCGTGCTGAAATATAAGCAATTTGCCCTCAGCAACCCGGAACGCGTGGTGGTGGATCTCGAAGGCGTTAACCTCAACTCCGTGCTGAAAGGGATGGCGGCGCAGATCCGCGGCGACGATCCGTTTATTAAATCGGCGCGCGTCGGGCAGTTTGATCCACAAACCGTGCGCATGGTGTTTGAGCTTAAACAGAACGTTAAGCCGCAGCTGTTCGCCCTGGCGCCCGTCGCGACGTTTAAAGAGCGTCTGGTGATGGATCTCTACCCGTCCAACGCAACGGATATCCAGGATCCGCTTCTCGCTCTGCTGGAGGACTACAATAAGGGCGACTTGCAGCGTCAGGTGCCGCCTGCGCAAAGCGGTCCGCAGCCCGGAAAAGCAGGGCGCGATCGTCCGATTGTGATCATGCTCGATCCAGGACACGGCGGCGAAGACTCCGGTGCGGTGGGGAAATACCGCACGCGTGAAAAAGACGTGGTGCTGCAAATTGCCCGTCGTCTGAAGGCGTTGATTGATAAAGAAGGCAATATGCGCGCCTATATGACGCGCAATGAAGATATCTTTATTCCGCTGAAGGTCCGGGTGGCTAAAGCGCAGAAGCAGCGCGCCGATTTGTTCGTATCGATCCATGCGGATGCCTTCACCAGCCGCCAGCCAAGCGGCTCGTCGGTATTCGCGCTCTCAACTAAAGGCGCGACCAGTACCGCAGCAAGATTCCTGGCAGACAGCCAGAACGCCTCTGACCTGATTGGTGGCGTGAGCAAAAGCGGCGACCGCTACGTCGACCACACTATGTTCGATATGGTGCAGTCGCTGACCATTAACGACAGCCTGAAGTTTGGTAAAGCGGTGCTGGGCAAGCTGGCCAATATCAATAAGCTGCATAAAAACAGCGTTGAACAGGCCGGGTTTGCGGTACTCAAGGCACCGGATATCCCGTCGATTCTGGTCGAAACCGCGTTTATCAGTAACGTCGAAGAGGAGCGCAAGCTCAAGACGGCAAAATTCCAGCAGGAAGTGGCGGAGTCGATTCTGGCGGGGATACGGGCGTATTTCTCTGACGGGGCGACGCTGGCGCGGCGCGGGTAAATCTTTCAGCCGGGTAAATGCCCGGCAAATTCACAAACGACAGATACAAAAAAACACCCTTGAGGGTGTTTATTGTTTTCAGAAGTATTGGTTGCGGGGGCCGGATTTGAACCGACGACCTTCGGGTTATGAGCCCGACGAGCTACCAGGCTGCTCCACCCCGCGTCCGTCTTTCTACTCGTGTAGAAACTTACTTCTTCAAATTTGATTGGTTGCGGGGGCCGGATTTGAACCGACGACCTTCGGGTTATGAGCCCGACGAGCTACCAGGCTGCTCCACCCCGCGTCCGTCTTTCTACAGTCGTAGAAGATACTTCATCAAATTTTAATTGGTTGCGGGGGCCGGATTTGAACCGACGACCTTCGGGTTATGAGCCCGACGAGCTACCAGGCTGCTCCACCCCGCGTCCGTGGATGCGCACTATACTCGGATAGGTTTGTGATGCAACCCCTTTTTCACATAAATCATGATTTTGTATGCAAATTGAACGACATGGCTCTGTTTGGACTATTTTTTGCGCAAAATTTGCCAAAGGGCATGCGATCGCATTTCATTAGCCCTGGCGGTTTGTTATCTTCATCACGCGGAAATGGGCAACTTAAAGACGAGATATAATGAAAGGACGTTGGGCGAAGTATCTGATGGCGGGCGCAATGGTAGCGATTCTTGCGGCCTGTTCTTCCAAACCGACCGATCGCGGTCAACAGTATAAAGACGGGAAGTTATCCCAGCCTTTCTCTTTAGTTAATCAGCCTGATGCCGTCGGCGCACCGATTAATGCCGGTGATTTCTCCGAGCAGGTCTACCAGATCCGCAACGCGTCGCCGCGTCTGTATGGCACCCAGAGTAGCGTGTATAACGCGGTCCAGGATTGGCTGAAAGCAGGCGGCGATACGCGCAACATGCGCCAGTTTGGTATCGACGCCTGGCAAATGGAAGGGGCCGATAATTACGGCAACGTCCAGTTTACCGGCTACTACACCCCGGTTATCCAGGCACGACACTCCCGTCAGGGCGAGTTCCAGTATCCTATCTACCGTATGCCGCCAAAACGCGGTCGTCTGCCGTCTCGCGCTGAGATCTACGCCGGTGCGCTGAGCGAAAACTACGTTCTGGCCTACAGCAATTCCCTGATGGATAACTTCATCATGGACGTTCAGGGCAGCGGCTACATTGATTTTGGCGACGGGTCGCCGCTTAACTTCTTCAGCTATTCCGGTAAAAACGGCCACGCCTATCGCAGTATCGGCAAGGTGCTGATCGACCGCGGCGAAGTGAAGAAAGAAGATATGTCGATGCAGGCGATCCGCGAGTGGGGCGAGAAACACAGCGAAGCCGAGGTGCGCGAGCTGCTGGAGCAGAACCCGTCGTTCGTCTTCTTCAAACCGCAAAACTTCGCGCCGGTGAAAGGGGCCAGCGCGGTTCCGCTGATTGGCCGCGCGTCGGTAGCATCGGATCGTTCGATTATTCCTGCAGGCACCACGCTGCTTGCTGAGGTCCCTCTGCTGGACAATAACGGCAAGTTCAACGGTCAGTATGAGCTGCGTCTGATGGTGGCGCTGGACGTCGGCGGGGCAATTAAAGGCCAGCACTTCGACATCTATCAGGGTATTGGCCCTGACGCAGGCCATCGCGCGGGCTGGTATAACCACTACGGACGCGTGTGGGTACTGAAGGCGGCGCCGGGTGCTGGAAACGTATTCAGCGGCTGATTGTGGTATTCTGAGCACAATACGGATTACTGTTCAGGGTGAGGAAAACCTCACCCTTTTTACATCTGAGGTTTTATGTCTGTGGTAATCAGCGACGCCTGGCGCCAGCGTTTTGGCGGAACGGCACGTTTATATGGTGAAAAAGCCCTGCAGCTGTTTGCGGATGCGCACGTCTGCGTCGTGGGTATTGGTGGTGTGGGGTCGTGGGCGGCAGAAGCGCTGGCGAGAACCGGTATTGGCGCAATTACCCTGATTGACATGGATGACGTTTGCGTCACCAACACTAACCGTCAAATCCACGCCCTGCGCGATAGCGTCGGCCTGGCAAAATCCGAGGTGATGGCGGAGCGTATTCGTCTCATCAACCCGGAATGCCGCGTGACGGTGATCGACGACTTTGTGACGGCAGATAACGTCGCGGAGTACATGAGCAAAGGCTACAGCTATGTGATTGACGCCATCGACAGCGTGCGGCCAAAAGCGGCGTTGATCGCATACTGCCGTCGCTACAAGGTGCCGCTGGTCACGACGGGCGGTGCGGGCGGGCAAATCGATCCGACGCAGATCCAGGTGGCCGATCTGGCGAAAACGATCCAGGATCCGCTGGCTGCCAAGCTGCGTGAACGCCTGAAGAGCGACTTTAACGTGGTGAAGAACAGCAAAGGCAAGCTGGGCGTCGACTGCGTGTTCTCGACCGAAGCGCTGGTCTACCCGCAGGCGGATGGTTCAGTCTGCGCAATGAAGAGTACGGCGGAAGGGCCAAAGAGAATGGATTGCGCCTCAGGTTTTGGTGCGGCCACCATGGTGACCGCCTCCTTCGGCTTTGTGGCGGTGTCTCACGCCCTCAAGAAAATGATGGCGAAGGCGGAACGTCAGGCCTGAGCCTGACGTGCGGCATCCAGTACCGCGTCGCTGAGCGCGATCAACCCCTGACCGCGCGAAGCGCTGAGCTGCGCGCGCAGCCCCAGCTCATCAAATAACGCCAGCGGCGAATGTGCCAGCAATTCCGCCGCGCTTTTCCCTTCCACAGCGGTCAACAATACGGCCAGCAGGCCCCGGACGATGCGGCCTTCGCTGTCGCCGAAGAAGTGCAGCTTCTCGCCGGAGACGCTCACGCCCAGCCAGACGCGGTTTTCACAGCCAGCTATTTCTTTCGCCTGCGCTTTGAGATCGTCTGAAAGGGCAGGGAGCTGTTTACCCAGCAGGATCAGCTGTCGATATTTATCTTCCCACTGCTGGAGCGGGGCGAAGGTCTGTTTTAAGGTCTCTTCTGTTATGACCGTGCCAAACGGATGTCCGGCTAAAGCAGCGCTAGTCATTAATCCACCAGTATTTCAAGGGCTCGGTCAACGGCGGCAACCAGCGCGTCGACATCGCTTTGGGTATTGTACGGCGCAAACGAGGCGCGCAGCGTACCGTTAACGCCGAGCGCCGCCAGCAGCGGCTGGGCGCAGTGCTGTCCGGCACGCAGGGCAATGCCGTACCCGGCGAGCAGCGTCACCATGTCGCTATGGTGAACGCCCGCAAAATCAAAGGCGAGCAGGCTTGAGTCCTGAACGCGGAACGAGCGGAAGCCCGGGCGCTTTTTGAGCTCTTCCTCTGCCAGCGTCGCCAGCCCCCGGCTCCAGCTTTCAGCCTGAACAATGTCGGTTTCAGCCAGCCACTCTAGCGCCGCGCTTAAGCCAATCACTCCCGCCACGTTCGGCGTACCGGCCTCCAGGCGATAGGGAACATCCTGAGTTTTGAAGCCATCGAACGACACTTCGGCGATCATTTTGCCGCCACCCAGCCACGGCGTCATTTTTGCCAGCAGTTCTGGCTTGCCGTACAGCGCCCCTATACCGGTTGGCCCGTAGAGCTTATGTCCTGAGAAGGCATAGAAGTCGATATCAAGCGCCTGCACATCAGCGGGGAAGTGCACCACGCCCTGAGCGCCGTCGACCATCACCACCATCCCGCTGGCATGGGCAATGCGAATAGCCTGAGCCAGGTCCGGGCAACCTCCCGTGACGTTCGACATCTGTCCGAGCGCCAGAATGCGGCTGCGGGGGGTAATCAGTTCGTGGAGACGGGCTACGTCGGGAAGAAGGTCTGCACCCAGTGGAAGCTTCACCACGCGTGCACCCGTTTGCTCGGCCGCCATCAGCCATGGCACCAGGTTGGCGTGATGTTCCGCCTCGCTGACGACGATCTCATCGCCCGGCTGAAGCAGCGGGCGCGCGTAGCACTGGGCCACCATATTGATGGCCTCGGTCGTGCCGCGCGTCCAGACGATGTTTTTCCCGCTTTCGGCATTGATCAGACGCGCGACCTGATCGCGTGCGGCTTCGTAGCGCGCGGTTAATCGCTGCGCTTCGGCAAACTGGCTGCGATGCACGTTCCCGGCGCTCAGGCTGTAGAACTGCTGCGTGGCCTCAATCACCGCCTGTGGCTTAAGGGCGGTGGCGGCGCTATCCAGGTAAATACCGGCATCGGCCAGGGCCGGAAACTGTGCGCGGAACTGCGCAGGACTGAAAGCGTTCATGGGATTCCTCATTTCAATATAGCGATCGTCGCGCAATTTCAGCGGCAGGGCAAGGAGGTTGATATCTATCAGAATTGTCTGCTTATCCTTACGACCTCAAAAAAGCAGGTTATGCTAAATAGTGTTAGGCGGATGTTTTAGCCTGTTATAAATCGAGGTTTGAATAGCATTAATTGCTAAAGGAGAATAATCATGAATAAGACAGCTGCAATCATTTCTGCCTGTGCGTTTACTTTTGCCCTGAGCGCCTGTTCTGGTAATAACTACGTGATGCACACCAACGATGGTCGTTCTATCGTTTCGGAAGGGAAACCGACTACCGATAATGATACCGGGATGATTTCGTACAAAGATGCTAACGGGAACAAGCAGCAGATCAACCGCACGGACGTTAAAGAGATGAAAGAGATCGAGCATTAACAGATCGCAGGCGAAAAAAAAGCACCGCAAATTGGCGGTGCTACATTAATCACTATGGACAGACAGGGTAAATGTACAGGAAGTGAAAAATTGGTAGCGTTGCTACCGTGGTCTGAATCGCAGACCAATTGCAAACACAACAACACAACATCACAACCGTAAGCCAAAAGCCCTTCAGAACACGCATTCCGAAAAAAGCTCTTCGTTCCGGCTCAGGAAGTGCCGCCACTATAGGTATTTGCTGGTAGTTCCTCAACGGACAAATTATAATGGCTCAGATAAAAAAAACTAATAGGTTAAACGTTGTTTCCTGTTTGTTAAAATCCGTTAACATCTAAGCCAGATAACCATGTCAAAGCGATTGCCACCCCTTAATGCATTACGTGTTTTTGATGCAGCAGCACGTCACCTGAGCTTTACCCGCGCAGCAGATGAGCTTTTTGTGACACAGGCCGCAGTAAGTCACCAAATCAAGTCTCTGGAGGATTTTCTGGGCCTTAAGCTGTTTCGTCGACGCAACCGTTCGTTGCTGTTGACCGAAGAGGGGCAGAGCTATTTTCAGGATATTAAAGAGATTTTTTCCCAGCTTACGGAAGCCACGCGTAAGCTGCAGGCTCGCAGTGCAAAAGGTGCTCTGACCGTCAGTTTATTGCCCAGTTTTGCCATTCATTGGCTGGTGCCGAGACTCTCAAGCTTTAACTCAGCTTATCCGGGGATCGACGTTCGAATCCAGGCGGTAGATCGTCAGGAGGACAAGCTGGCCGATGACGTGGATGTTGCCATTTTTTATGGTCGCGGTAACTGGCCGGGCTTGCGCGTTGAAAAATTATACGCAGAATATCTCCTGCCGGTCTGTTCTCCTCTGCTGTTAACAGGTGAGAAGGCGCTGAAGTCACCCGCTGACCTGGCTCAGCATACGCTTTTGCATGATGCCTCTCGCCGCGACTGGCAAACTTATACCCGTCAATTAGGTCTTACACATATTAACGTGCAGCAGGGACCCATTTTTAGCCACAGTGCGATGGTGTTACAGGCTGCCATTCACGGGCAGGGCGTGGCGTTGGCGAACAATGTCATGGCGCAGTCCGAAATTGAGGCAGGCCGCCTGGTTTGCCCTTTTAATGATGTACTGGTCAGCAAGAATGCGTTTTATCTGGTTTGTCATGACAGTCAGGCAGAACTGGGTAAAATAGCCGCCTTCCGGCAGTGGATACTGGCGAAAGCGGCAACCGAGCAAGAAAAATTCCGCTTCAGGTATGAGCAATAACGTTTGTGTGCCGGGCACGCATCAATTCAGGACTTAAACATGACCAGCCGATTCATGCTGATTTTTGCCGCGGTGAGTGGCTTTATTTTTGTTGCACTGGGCGCCTTTGGCGCACATGTATTAAGCAAGTCTTTGGGCGCAGTAGAGATGGGCTGGATCCAGACCGGCCTTGAATATCAGGCATTCCACACGCTGGCGATTTTTGGGCTGGCGGTGGCGATGCAGCGTCGTATCAGTATCTGGTTTTACTGGAGCAGCGTGTTTATGGCGCTGGGTACCGTGTTGTTCAGCGGTAGCCTGTACTGCCTTGCGCTCTCACATCTGCGCCTGTGGGCGTTTGTTACACCTGTCGGCGGCTTCAGCTTCCTGGCGGGTTGGGTATTAATGTTTAT
Organism: Enterobacter sp. AG326; assembly: GCF_004362415.1. NCBI lineage: Bacteria > Pseudomonadati > Pseudomonadota > Gammaproteobacteria > Enterobacterales > Enterobacteriaceae > Enterobacter > Enterobacter sp. AG326. The sequence goes on from NZ_SNXG01000003.1 coordinate 449,016, forward strand.
CGGAGCTATCCGTCTGAAACGCAAGGGCGTTGTTCATGAATAAGGTTGTTTTATATTGTCGCCCGGGGTTTGAGAAAGAGTGCGCCGCGGAAATTACCGATAAAGCGGCGAAGCGCGAAGTCTTCGGCTTTGCCCGCGTAAAAGAAAACGCGGGCTATGTGGTATTCGAGTGCTATCAGCCTGAAGACGCAGACAAGCTGGCGCGCGAGCTGCCGTTCAGCTCGCTGATCTTCGCTCGCCAGATGTTTGTCGCGGGTGAGCTGCTGAAGGATCTTCCGCCGGAAGACCGCATCACGCCTATTGTTGGCATGCTGCAGGGCGTGGTGGAGAAGGGCGGCGATCTGCGCGTTGAAGTGGCGGATACCAACGAAAGTAAAGAGCTGATGAAGTTCTGCCGTAAGTTCACCGTGCCGCTGCGTGCGGCGCTGCGTGATGCGGGCGTGCTGACGAACTACGAAACGCCGAAGCGTCCGGTGGTGCATATCTTCTTTATCGCACCGGGCTGCTGCTATACAGGCTATTCGTACACCACCAACAACTCTCCCTTCTTTATGGGTATTCCGCGTTTGCGCTTCCCGTCCGATGCGCCAAGCCGTTCCACGCTCAAGCTGGAAGAGGCGTTCCACGTCTTTATCCCGGCAGATGAGTGGGATGAGCGTCTGGCAAACGGCATGTACGCCGTCGACCTTGGCGCGTGTCCGGGCGGCTGGACCTATCAGCTGGTGAAACGCAATATGTGGGTATCGTCCGTTGATAACGGCCCAATGGCGCAAAGCCTGATGGACACCGGACAGGTCACCTGGCTGCGTGAGGACGGTTTCCGCTATCGCCCGAACCGTAACAACATCTCGTGGATGGTGTGCGATATGGTTGAGAAGCCGGCAAAAGTCGCCGCGCTGATGGCTTCCTGGCTGGTCAACGGCTGGTGTCGTGAGACCATTTTCAACCTCAAGCTGCCGATGAAAAAGCGCTATGAGGAAGTATCGCAGAACCTGGCGTACATTCAGGAACAAATGGACGAAAACGGTATTAACGTAGAGATCCAGGCACGTCAGCTGTATCACGACCGTGAAGAGGTGACGGTGCATATTCGTCGCTGGTGGGCTGCGGTCGGTGGACGTCGCGACGAGCGATAGTGCGCTGATTGCCCCTCACCCCGGCCCTCTCCCCAAAGGGGCGAGGGGGGAAAAGACCGTACCGGGCAGTTCCCTCTCCCCCATGGGGAGAGGGTTAGGGTGAGGGGATATTAACGTTCTAACCGCAACTGCTGTAAATTCCCGTCCAGCTGTAAATCCGTCTGTAGCGTTGCGATTTCCCGGCAGATAAACGCCATCTCTTTATGCGCCTCCAGCTTCTTGCGCCACTTTTCCGGTACCTCATCCAGACGGGCGTAAATCCCTTCCAGACTTTGAAAATCGGTCAGCAGCTGCGCGGCGCTCTTCGGCCCAATACCGGCGACACCCGGAACTTTAGAACTGCTGATGCCTGCCAGCCCCCAGTAATCCGGCAGTTGCTCGGGCGAGACGCCGAACTCGCTGGCAATAAACGGCGCGTCCAGCCAGCGTTTTTGAAAATAGTCACGAATGCGAATAGTCGGAGAGAGCAGCTGGCAGTAGCCTTTGTCAGTTGAAACGATAGTGGCCTGATGTCCGGCACTTGCCACCTTTACGGCCAGGGTGGCCGCGAGATCGTCGGCTTCGTTTCCCTGTGCGCCCCAGCAGGGAACGCCCCGCTGTTCAAATGCAGCGCGCAGCATGGGCAACTCGGCGTGAAGATCGTCCGGCATTGGGGCGCGTCCGGCTTTGTAGTCGGGCAGTCGCTGGTGTCGCCAGCCCGTGTTGCGGGCTTCGTCATCAAATACCGCGACCGCATGGGTGGGCTCACTGTGGCGGATAAGCTGTTCCAGCGCGTGCAGGCAGGTGTCTTTACAAGGCGTCCCCTGTACCGCATGGATACGGCGAATCAGGTTAAGAGCATCGACGATAAGTAAATGAACGGCCACAGATAATCTCCCTTCTATCTCATGCGTGAAGGGTAACACTGTCAGCAGCGTGAAACTATGAATGGTGGGGAAAACAGGAAGAAGCCTCGCAAAACGAGGCTTCCTGAGGGGCTTAATCGCAGGTTACGATCTTCATCGCCAGGCCGCCGCGAGAGGTTTCGCGGTATTTGGCGTTCATATCTTTACCGGTTTCGTACATGGTTTCGATAACCTTATCGAGACAGACGCGCGGTTCGCTGGTACGGCGCAGCGCCATACGTGCCGCGTTCACCGCCTTCACGGAGGCAATCGCGTTACGTTCGATGCACGGTACCTGTACCTGTCCGGCAACCGGGTCACAGGTCAGTCCCAGGTTATGCTCCATGCCGATTTCCGCAGCAATGCACACCTGTGTCGGGCTTGCACCCAGCAGTTCGGCCAGACCCGCCGCCGCCATGGAGCACGCCACGCCGACTTCACCCTGACAGCCCACTTCCGCACCGGAGATAGACGCGTTCATCTTATACAGCGAACCAATCGCACTGGCGACCAGCAGGTAGCGCGCCAGCGAGTTCGCGTTCACTTCACGGATAAACTTGTCGTAGTACGCCAGCACCGCCGGAACGATACCGCAGGCGCCGTTAGTCGGCGCGGTGACCACTCGGCCCCCTGCGGCGTTCTCTTCGTTTACCGCCAGGGCGAACATGTTGATCCAGTCTACAACGGCCATCGGGTCCGTCGTCGTTTTGTCGGTGCTCACCAGCATACGGCGCAGCGCAGCAGCGCGACGCGGCACGCGAAGCTTGCCCGGCAGAACGCCTTCGGTGGTGATCCCGCGCTCAATACCGCCGCGCATCACTTCCCAGACGTTAGTGAAGTGCTGTTCGAGCTCTTCTTTACTGTGAAGTGCCAGCTCGTTTTTCATCATCAGGCCGGAGAGGGAAAGGCCCGTCTCCTGACAGTGACGCTGAAGATCCGCCGCCGTTTTGTACGGATACGGCACTTCGACAGAAGAGGTATTGGTTTGACCAAAGTGGTTTTCGTCGACGATAAAACCGCCGCCGATAGAGTAATACGTCTGGCTGTATACCGCTTTGTCGCCGGCCAGCGCGGTAATGCGCATGCCGTTTTCGTGCAGCGACAGGTTGTCCGCATGGAAATTCATGCAGTGGTCAACCGGGAATTCAACCTCATGCTCACCGTTCGCCAGCAGCAGGCGACCGTGGGTGTTCACATCCTGGATGAAGCCAGGGATCGCATCAATATCAACGGTATCCGGCAGGTTTCCCGCCAGGCCCATGATAATGGCGATATCGGTATGGTGGCCTTTCCCGGTCAGGGAAAGCGAGCCGTATACATCGACAACCACGCGGGTAATGTCATGCAAGATACCGCGTGCAATCAAGTCATCCGTGAACTGCTTACCGGCTTTCATTGGTCCGACGGTGTGAGAGCTGGAAGGACCAATACCGATTTTGAAGATATCGAATACGCTAATCATGATGCGTCCATTGCTTTCAGTCAGAGAGGGAGGAGTGCGCCGTCCGAAGACGGCGCGGGTGATAATCAGAACATGGTGTACAGGGAGTAGAAGATCGCAGAGATTGCGATAAGACCCATGATAACTACAAACACGTTGCTCACATGACCGCTGTACTTGCGCATAGCAGGGACTTTCTGAATCGCGTACATCGGCATCAGGAACAGAATCATCGCGATGACCGGGCCGCCCAGGGTTTCAATCATGCCCAGGATGCTTGGGTTCAGCGTTGCTACCGCCCAGGTGGTGAGCAGCATGAACAGCGCAGTGATTTTGTTCAGCTTGTTGATTTCAATGCTCTTGCCTTTACCGCGCAGAGATTTAATCACCATACCGTTGAAGCCTTCACGCGCGCCGAGGTAGTGGCCCAGGAAGGATTTGGTGATGGCGATAATCGCGATGATTGGTGCCATCCACGCAATGACCGGTGCGTTAAAGTGGTTCGCCAGGTAAGACAGAATAGAGATGTTCTGCTCTTTCGCTGCCGCCAGATCCACCGGGGAGAGGCTCAGTACGCAGCTGAAGACGAAGAACATCACGGTCAGTACCATCATGATGTGAGCGCGCGCCAGGATACTGGAGCACTTCTTCTCTGCGCCATTACCGTACTCTTCACGTTTCGCAACGGCGAAAGAGGAGATGATTGGGGAGTGGTTGAAAGAGAACACCATTACCGGAATCGCCAGCCAGAGGGTCATCAGCAGGCCGTTACCGGTTGCCGATGCGCTGCTCAGGGACAGGGTTTCCAGCGCTGCACCGTTCCACTGTGGGATCAGGTAGCAAGCCAGCACCATCAGAGCAATCACGAACGGGAAGACCAGTACGCTCATTGCTTTCACAATCATCTGCTCACCGAAGCGAACGATAGTCATCATGCCCACGATCAGGATCAGAGACAGAATCGCACGCGGAGGCGGCGTCATGTGCAGCTGGTGCATCATGAAGCTTTCAACGGTGTTGGTGATTGCCACGCTGTAGACCAGCAGAATAGGGTAAATCGCGAAGAAGTAGAGCAGGGTAATCAGTTTACCTGCGCCAACGCCGAAATGCTCTTCAACAACTTCAGTGATGTCTTCGCCCGGGTTTTTACCGGACAGCACGAAGCGGGTCAGACCGCGGTGTGCGAAGAAGGTCATCGGGAAAGCAATGATAGCCATAATGATCAGCGGGATCAGACCGCCGACGCCTGCGTTGATAGGAAGGAACAGTACACCAGCGCCGATTGCTGTGCCGTAAAGGCCAAGCATCCACATGGTATCCGTTTTGCGCCAACCACTTCGGGATTCAATCGAAGCAACGGTGCTGGTTTGAGTGGTTTCCATCTGTATCTCCTGGAGGAAGCGAATTGTCAGGTTTTTTAGTCAAATCCGATGAAAAAGTGCCTGACGGTAATATGAAATTCGTTCAGTGACGGTTTTTTAATAATTTTCGCCCGTAACTATTGGCGGGCGGAAAGATACATTCTAGTTATGAATCTATCAGTGATCCTGATCCCAAATGCAATAATCCACTTATGATGTGGGCATATTTAGACCATTTATCTGTTAAAAAAACATCAAAGAGAATTTACGGGCGCGAAGGCTACCACCAACGACATGTGAGCTGAAAGACTGACCCGTGATATAGGTGTCTTTAGCTGTAAAGAAATGGGTTTTTAGTATTTTCTGGCAGGTAATTTGGATTAAGGCTGATAATTTACGGTTGGAAAAACAAGGTAATCGTTTGCGTTTGCGCATAGTTTGTAAAAGACATAAGTGATGCGTATGAATTACCTCGGTAATAAAAAAGCCGGGACGCGCAACAGGGCGACCCGGCTTTGATCAGATGCTGCTGAGCGTTAGGTGCAGATTTCGTAGCAAGGAATATAGGCGGATCCTGGCAGCTTCATGCGGTGCTGAGCGACAAAGCCCTGCAGCATGTCGTCCATGCGGCGCATCATCTCCGGGTCGCCGTGGATCTTGTACGGACCGTACTGTTCAATGGCGCGGATGCCCATCTCTTTGACGTTGCCCGCCACAATCCCGGAGAAGGCACGACGCAGATCGGCCGCCAGGACTTCCACCGGCTGGTCCGGGTAGAGTTTCAGGTTCGCCATATTTTCATGCGTTGGCTCGAACGGGATCTGCAGGTCCGGCGCGATGCGGATTGACCAGTTAAAGCTGTACGCATCGCCGGTATCGCGACGGTTTTCTTTTACCAACGGCATCGCTTTTTTCATCTGGCGCGCCACTTCCGCGGCATCGTCAATGATGATGCGATAGTGACGACGCGCGGCTTCACCCAGCGTGTGCACGATAAACTCGTCCAGCACGCGGAAGTAGTCGGCGCTCTCTTTTGGCCCGGTCAGGATCAGCGGCAGAACCTGATCTTTGTTGGCCGGGTTCATCAGAATACCCAGCAGATAGAGCAGCTCTTCCGCTGTCCCCACGCCGCCCGGGAAGATGATAATGCCGTGGGCGATACGGACAAACGCTTCAAGACGTTTCTCGATATCCGGCATGATAATCAGCTCGTTAACCAGCGGGTTAGGCGGCTCAGCGGCTATGATTGACGGCTCGGTCATGCCGATAAACCGCCCCTCTTTATAACGCTGCTGCGCGTGTCCCACTGCGGCACCTTTCATTGGTGCTTCCATCGCACCCGGACCGCAGCCGGTACAGATGTTCAGCTCGCGCAGGCCGAGCTGCGTTCCTACCCGACGGGCATAAAGGTATTCGGTTTCGTTAATGGAGTGGCCGCCCCAGCAGACGACCATGTTCGGCGCTTCGCCAACGTGCAGGGCACGGGCGTTACGCAAAATGGAGAACACCAGGTTGGTGATATGGACTGAGCTTTCCAGGTCGAGATGCTGGAAACGGCCTGCGTTGTGGATCTGCCCGTTAACAAACAGGATGTCACGCAGCACGGCAAACAGGTTAGCCTGAAGTGAACGAATGATGCGCCCGTCGACAAAGGCCTCTTCCGGCGGGTTGATGACTTCAAGCTTCACGCCACGCTCGCGACGCAGCACGTTGATATCAAAGCTTTCAAAGCGGGACAGTAGTTCTTTACTGTTATCTGTCAGGCTTCCGGAGTTCAGTACGGCAAGTGAACAGTTACGAAACAGTTGATAAAGATCGCTGCTGGCCGTGCGCTTAAGCATGTCCACTTCCAGCTGCGACAACATATCCATTGAGCCAAGCGGGCTAATATGTGTAATCAAGTGAGCTCCTTACGGGACGATTATCGTCTTTCCCTGTTGATTACAATAGCCCTGGCGCGTGACGTTTCACAACCTAAAGCGCGGAAGATACCGCGCATATTGTGAAAATATTTATATTATTGACGCACCAGCCGTCCCGTTGCCGGCACAAAATCGGTGTTGGTGCGCCACGGGTTAATGTCCAGACCGCCACGGCGGGTGTAGCGCGCGTAAACGCTCAGTTTTTCTGGCTGGCAGAAACGCTGAATATCGCTAAAAATACGCTCCACGCACTGCTCGTGGAATTCGTTGTGATGGCGGAACGACACCAGGTAGCGCAGCAATTTTTCCCGGTCGATTTTCGGGCCGCGGTACTGGATCTGCACCGAGCCCCAGTCCGGCTGGTGGGTGATCAGGCAGTTGGATTTCAGCAGGTGGCTGACCAGCGTCTCTTCGACCACTTTTCCGCTCGCGGCGTTTTCGAGGTAATCGGCGCTGAATTCATAATTCTCCACCTCGATATCCTGATCGTCGATGCAGGTCCCGTTGAAGTGGGCGACTGGCTGCCCTTCCAGCTCGTGCAGGCGATACAGTGAAACGCTCACCTTTCCCTGCGCGCAGGCGCTTAAATCACGTTCCAGGGTGTGCTGAACGTCGTCCCAGCTGTTGAATTTTGTCTGGTTAAAACTGTTGAGATAGAGCTTAAAGCTTTTGGACTCGACGAGATTAACGCTGGCGTAATCCAGCTCAACGTGGCCCACCGCCACCTGCGGCAGACCGCGCGCGTTAAGCCAGGAGAGTTCGTACAGCGTCCAGATGTCACCGCCGACAAACGGCAATGCGTCTGCATGCAGGCCCAGAGGATCGCGGTTCAGGCTGCGCGGCACGCCCTGAAGCAGGCTTGCATCGTAGGTATCGCGGTAATCGGTCGATTTACCCAGCGTTAAGCCGGTTAACGCCTGATGATTTTCGTAAGACATGTTTCATAGCCACTTTACAGGTACACTTATGGCCTGAGTTTATCCTGTCTGACAAGAAGAGAGAAATCGGTGGACATCGAAACTGCAAATGCCCTCACTACCTTCACGGCCCGCTATTGCGACGCATGGCATGAAAAGGACCAGACTTGGCCGCAAAGTGCTGATTTGTATGGTGTACCTTCGCCGTGCATTATCTCTTCAGTCGACGATTACGTTATCTGGCAGCCAAAACCTTTCGACGGCGAGCAAAATGTAAATGCGGTTGAACGGGCAATGGACATTGTGGTACAACCAGCGGTTCATGCGTTTTATACCACGCAGTTCGCAGGGGATATGCCCGCGCGCTTTGCTAATGTTACGCTGACGCTGTTGCAGACCTGGAGCGAAGACGATCTGCAGCGTGTTCAGGAAAACCTGATTGGTCATCTGGTCACGCAAAAACGCCTTAAACTTTCTCCGACGCTCTTTATTGCCACGCTGGATAGTGAACTGGACGTTATCTCCGTCTGTAACCTGTCAGGTGAAGTGGTTAAAGAGACTATCGGCACCCGCAATCGCGAGACTCTCGCCCCCTCTCTTGCGGATTTCCTTACCCGACTTGAGCCACTTCTGTAATCCATGATGCTATAGCGCGTGTGAGAGATCTCTTACAACGTTTGTGAGAGATCGCTGAAGATTCAGTATTACCTCATTTAATTCAGATTAATATCACTCTGTTTTTCAATGAATTACCTGTTCATCGTATTGTTTTTAGGGATTTATTACGGCTTACAACCCAGAAAGGGTGGGTTGTAAGACGAAGCGGAATAGCGGATTCTATCTCCGTCGACAGGACGCCGACACGAGAAACGAACATCAGGATGACGGCGTTTCTCACACAGGACTCGTCAGGATGGCGCTGCAGGAAGGCTTCATGATGAAGCGAAGTGGATAACGCAGGATGCGTAAGGGACACCTCCAGGAAGGAGAACGAGAGCCGGTCAGGATGGTCGGTGGGTCAGGAAGGCCAGGACGTTTCGGGATGAAACAAACACGTCAGGAAGATGTGTGCAGGATGCATTGGCTTACGGATGACCAGGCCTTCGGGCTTCAGGAAAAGTTGTCACGGATGAGCAGGGAGCACGAATTGTAGCTGGAATGCTGCGAAACGAACCGGGAGCACTGTTTTTACAGTGCTCCCTTTTTTTATTTCTGCCTTCCGCAATGCTATGCTGCGCGCCGTTCACTTTTTCAGTTGAGGTTACTATGACGCAACACGATAGCGTTCGTGCTCAGTTGCACGCCATCGAAGCCCTTTTGCGCCAACATCAGCTGTGGCAGGAGACCGCGCCGCAGCCAGAAGCGTTCGCGAGCACCCAGCCCTTCTGCCTGGATACGCTGGCCCCGTTTGAGTGGCTGCAGTGGGTGTTAATTCCCCGCATGCACGCCCTGCTTGAGGGCGGTCACCCGCTTCCGCAGGCGTTTGCTGTCTCTCCCTACTATGAAATGGCGCTCGAGGCGACGCACCCTGCGCGCGACGTGATGCTGGTCGAACTGGAAAAACTGGATGCCCTGTTTGCCGGTGAAGATGCATGACGCTTGAGATCCTCTATCAGGACGAGTGGCTGGTGGCGGTGAATAAACCGTCAGGCTGGCTGGTACACCGCAGCTGGCTCGATCGCGATGAGAAAGTGGTGGTGATGCAGACCGTTCGCGACCAGATTGGCCAGCATGTTTTTACCGCCCATCGTCTCGACAGGCCGACCTCCGGCGTGCTGCTGATGGGGCTTTCCAGCGAGGCGGGACGCCTGCTGTCACAGCAGTTTGAACAGCATCAGATGCAAAAGCGCTACCACGCGATCGTGCGCGGCTGGCTGACGGAAGCCGCCACGCTGGACTATCCGCTGGTAGAGGAGCTGGACAAAATCGCCGATAAATTTGCCCGCGATGACAAAGGTCCGCAGCCCGCAGTAACGGATTATCGCGGCATGGCGACGACCGAAATGCCGGTTGCAACCAGCAAATTTCCGACCACACGCTACAGCCTGGTTGAGCTTCTGCCTAAAACCGGGCGTAAGCACCAGCTGCGACGCCATCTTGCGCACCTGCGCCACCCGATTATTGGCGACAGCAAACACGGTGATTTGCGCCAGAACCGCAGTGCGGCCGAACACTTTGGCTGCCATCGTCTGATGCTGCACGCCAGCGAGCTGAGCCTGACGCACCCGTTTACCGGCGAACCGCTGACTATTCGTGCGGGGCTGGACGACGTCTGGATGCAGGCGCTGTCACAGTTTGGCTGGCTGGGACAACTCCCCGAAAATGAAAGGGTTGAGTTTGTATCGGGCAACGTTCAGGATGAACGATAAACGCATTCATTATGGGAAAATATCATGGCTGAAGTAGGCATTTTTGTCGGCACAATGTACGGCAACTCGCTGCTGGTAGCGGAAGAGGCTGAGGCAATACTCGCCAGCCAGGGCCATAAAGCCACGGTCTATGAAGATCCGGAGCTGGCAGACTGGGAAAAGTATAAAGATAAATACATTCTGGTGGTGACCTCCACCACCGGGCAGGGCGATCTGCCGGACAGCATTGTGCCGCTTTTCCAGGGCATTAAAGACCAGCTTGGCTATCAGCCGGACGTGCACTACGGCATCATTGCTCTGGGCGACAGTTCTTACGCCAACTTCTGCGGCGGCGGCAAGCAGTTCGATGCGCTCCTGCAGGAACAGAGCGCCCAGCGCGTCGGCGAGATGCTGCTGATTGATGCTGGAGAGCATCCGGAGCCAGAAAGCGAATCAAACCCATGGGTCGAGCACTGGGCAACTCTCCTTAAATAGTTATCCAGGCCGGGTAAGGCTTAACCGCCACCCGGCAACGAAGCCGCAGCAAATCCTCAATTCCGTGAACCACCTTCCACTCCCTTGGGCTTATGCCATAAACAACCTCTCATACACCCTTCAATACTGTGTTTCTGCACGGTGAGAGAACGTGTCACTCCTTCATATACTTTCCCGGTCACTATAAAACGGCTTCAGGCCGTACCAAAACGACAAAACACAAGTCTCATTCTGATTACCCTACCGGTGCTGTACAGAATGAACCAGGCGAAAGCTATGTTTCAGGAGTGCAACAATGAGTACATTAAGCCACGCAGCGAGCAGCGCTGAAAAGCGCACCAACGCCCGCTACTGGATAGTGGTGATGCTGTTTATCGTCACATCCTTTAACTATGGTGACCGCGCCACGCTGTCGATTGCCGGTTCGGAAATGGCAAAAGATATCGGCCTTGATCCGGTGGGCATGGGTTACGTTTTCTCCGCATTCTCATGGGCCTACGTCATCGGGCAAATTCCTGGCGGCTGGCTGCTGGACCGTTTTGGATCTAAACGCGTCTATTTCTGGTCCATCTTTATCTGGTCGATGTTTACCCTGTTGCAGGGTTTCGTCGATATCTTCAGCGGCTTCGGCATTATCGTGGCGCTCTTCACGCTGCGCTTCCTGGTAGGCTTAGCGGAAGCACCTTCCTTCCCGGGGAACAGCCGCATTGTCGCTGCCTGGTTCCCGGCGCAGGAGAGGGGAACGGCGGTGGCGATTTTCAACTCCGCACAGTACTTCGCGACGGTGATCTTCGCGCCAATCATGGGCTGGCTGACGCATGAGGTGGGCTGGTCGCACGTCTTCTTCTTCATGGGCGGGCTTGGGATCGTCATCAGCTTCGTCTGGCTGAAAGTGATCCACGAACCCAACCAGCATCCAGGCGTGAATAAAAAAGAGCTGGAGTACATCGCGGAAGGCGGCGCGCTGATCAACATGGATCAGAAATCCGCAAAAGCAAAAGTCCCGTTCAGCCAGAAAAGGGCGCAGATCAAGCAGCTCGTCGGCTCGCGCATGATGATCGGTATCTATCTGGGCCAGTACTGTATTAACGCCTTAACCTACTTCTTCATCACCTGGTTCCCGGTATACCTGGTGCAGGCACGCGGCATGTCGATTCTGAAAGCGGGATTTGTCGCGTCGGTTCCGGCAATCTGCGGCTTCGTCGGCGGCGTGCTCGGCGGAGTGATTTCCGACTGGCTGATGCGCCGCACCGGCTCGCTGAACATCGCGCGTAAAACCCCGATTGTGCTCGGCATGCTGCTCTCCATGACCATGGTGTTCTGTAACTACGTCAACGCCGAATGGATGATTATCGGCTTTATGGCGATGGCCTTCTTCGGCAAAGGCATTGGCGCGCTGGGCTGGGCGGTGATGGCGGATACGGCGCCGAAGGAGATCAGCGGCCTGAGCGGCGGCCTGTTCAACATGTTCGGCAACATCTCCGGGATTGTTACGCCTATCGCTATCGGCTACATCGTCGGCACCACCGGCTCTTTCAACGGTGCGCTAATCTACGTGGGTGTGCATGCGCTGGTAGCGGTGCTGAGTTACCTGGTGCTGGTAGGGGATATCAAACGCGTCGAACTTAAACCTGTAGCGGAGCGTGGATGATGACAACGCAATCGAGCCCAATCGTTACGGAGATGAAGGTCATCCCGGTGGCCGGACAGGACAGCATGCTGCTCAATATTGGCGGTGCGCATAACGCCTGGTTTACCCGTAATATCGTTGTGCTGAAAGACAGCGCAGGGAATACCGGCGTGGGCGAGGCCCCGGGCGGAGAGGTGATTTACCAGACGCTGGTTGATGCCATTCCGCAGGTTGTGGGCCAGGAGGTCGCCCGTCTGAACAAGGTGGTTCAGCGGGTGCATAAGGGCAATCAGTCGGCAGACTTTGATACGTTCGGTAAAGGTGCCTGGACGTTCGAACTGCGCGTCAACGCGGTCGCCGCGCTGGAGGCCGCCCTGCTCGACTTGCTGGGTAAGGCGCTCAATGTTCCGGTTTGCGAGCTGCTGGGGCCCGGCAAACAGCGCGATGCGGTAACGGTGCTGGGCTATCTGTTCTACGTTGGCGATCGCAATAAGACCGATCTCCCGTATCTGGCCCGATCCACGGGCGATCACGACTGGTATCGCCTGCGCCACCAGGAAGCGCTCTCCAGCGACGCGGTGGTGCGGCTGGCGGAAGCCGCGCAGGATCGCTACGGCTTTAAGGATTTCAAGCTGAAGGGCGGCGTGCTGCCCGGCGAGCAGGAGATTGAAACGGCCCGGGCGCTGAAAAAACGCTTTGCAGATGCACGGATCACCGTCGATCCCAACGGCGCATGGCTGCTGGACGAAGCGATTAGCCTGTGCAAAGGGCTGGGGGATGTCCTGACCTATGCGGAAGACCCCTGTGGCGCGGAGCAGGGCTTCTCGGGCCGTGAAGTCATGGCCGAGTTTCGTCGCGCCACCGGGCTGCCGGTCGCGACCAATATGATCGCCACCAACTGGCGTGAAATGGGTCATGCAGTGATGCTGAACGCCGTCGACATTCCGCTGGCGGACCCTCACTTCTGGACGCTTTCAGGCGCGGTTCGCGTGGCGCAGCTGTGCGATGACTGGGGGCTGACCTGGGGCTGTCACTCGAACAACCACTTTGATATTTCGCTGGCGATGTTTACCCACGTTGGCGCGGCGGCGCCGGGTAACCCGACCGCCATCGACACCCACTGGATTTGGCAGGAAGGGGAAGCCCGCCTGACGAAAAATCCGCTGGAAATCATCAATGGCAAGATTGCCGTACCGGATGCGCCGGGGCTGGGCGTGGAGATTGACTGGGATCAGATCCATAAAGCCCATGAGGCGTATAAAAAGCTACCGGGCGGCTCGCGTAACGACGCGGGCCCGATGCAATACCTGATCCCCGGCTGGACATTTGACCGTAAGCGCCCTGTTTTTGGACGTCACTGATAAAAGGATTACACGATGAGTACTTTTACGACCCCTGTCGTCACTTCCATGCAAATCATTCCGGTTGCGGGCCATGACAGCATGCTGATGAACCTGAGCGGCGCGCATGCGCCATTCTTCACCCGCAATATTGTCATTATCAAAGACAATTCCGGCCATACGGGCGTGGGCGAAATTCCGGGCGGGGAGAAGATCCGCCGGACGCTGGAAGATGCCATTCCGCTGGTGGTGGGAAAAACGCTGGGTGAGTATAAAAATGTCCTCAACACCGTGCGCAACACCTTTGCCGATCGCGATGCCGGAGGGCGTGGCCTGCAGACCTTCGATCTGCGCACCACCATTCACGTGGTTACCGGGATTGAATCCGCGATGCTGGACCTGCTGGGTCAGCATCTGGGCGTTAACGTTGCGTCGCTGTTGGGCGAGGGGCAGCAGCGCAGCGAAGTGGAAATGCTGGGCTATCTGTTCTTTGTCGGCGACCGCAGGCTGACGCCATTGCCTTATCAGAGCCAGGCGGATGAACAATGCGACTGGTATCGACTCCGCCACGACGAGGCGATGACCCCGGATGCGGTGGTGCGCCTGGCGGAAGCCGCGTACGAAAAATATGGCTTTAATGATTTCAAACTGAAGGGCGGCGTGCTGGCCGGTGAGGAAGAGGCGGAAGCCGTCACCGCGCTGGCAAAATGTTTCCCGCAGGCGCGCGTGACGCTGGATCCGAACGGCGCGTGGTCGCTTGATGAAGCGATCAAAATTGGTAAGCAGCTGAAGGGCGTGCTGGCATATGCGGAAGATCCGTGTGGGGCTGAGCAAGGCTTCTCGGGCCGTGAAGTCATGGCGGAATTCCGTCGCGCCACGGGGCTGCCGACCGCTACCAATATGATTGCCACCGACTGGCGTCAGATGGGACACACCCTGTCATTGCAGTCCGTCGATATTCCGCTGGCTGACCCGCACTTCTGGACGATGCAGGGGTCGGTGCGCGTGGCGCAAATGTGCCACGAGTTTGGCCTGACCTGGGGCTCGCACTCTAATAACCACTTCGACGTGTCGCTGGCGATGTTCACGCACGTTGCCGCCGCCGCGCCGGGCACGATTACCGCTATCGACACGCACTGGATCTGGCAGGAAGGCAACCAGCGTCTGACTAAGCGGCCGTTTGAGATCAAAGGTGGCATGGTGCAGGTGCCTTCCACGCCGGGGCTGGGGGTTGAGCTGGATATGGACCAGGTCATGAAGGCTCATGAGCTGTATCAGAAACACGGTCTGGGCGCGCGCGACGATGCGATGGCGATGCAGTATCTGATCCCCGACTGGACATTCGACAATAAACGCCCGTGCATGGTACGATAAACGCATTGGGACCGCTCCCACGAGCGGTCTTTTACGTGGTGTATGCTTAACGTAACGACTATGCGTAAGGATGGCTTATGAAAATTGTTATCGCACCGGACTCGTATAAGGAAAGTTTGAGTGCGCTTGAGGTTGCGACAGCGATAGAACGTGGTTTTCGCGAGATCTTCCCCGAGGCGGTTTACGTCAAACTGCCGGTCGCGGACGGTGGCGAAGGGACGGTTGAGGCGATGATCGCGGCAACGCAGGGACGCATTGTGCATGTTCCGGTGACCGGCCCGCTGGGTGAGCGCGTGGAAGGGTTCTATGGCTTATCCGGTGACGAGCAGAGTGCCTTTATTGAAATGGCGGCGGCAAGCGGCCTGGAGCTGGTCGTCCCTTCGCAGCGTAATCCCCTGAAAACCACCTCCTGGGGCACGGGCGAACTTATTCGTCACGCGCTGGATGCGGGCGTTAAGCATATCATCATCGGCATCGGCGGCAGCGCTACCAATGACGGCGGAGCAGGGATGGTGCAGGCGTTGGGGGCAAAGCTGCTGGACGCCAGCGAACAGCCTCTTGGACAGGGCGGGGGCGAACTGGGAAAACTCGCGCGTATCGACCTGAGCGGGCTGGACAGACGTCTGGCGGAGTGCCGGATAGAGGTCGCCTGTGATGTGACGAATCCGCTCACCGGTAAGGATGGCGCGTCAGCCGTATTTGGCCCGCAAAAGGGGGCCACACCCGAGATGATCGTCACCCTGGACAACGCGCTGGCGCAGTATGCGA
The DNA here is from genome assembly GCF_004362415.1 of Enterobacter sp. AG326. Classification (NCBI taxonomy): domain Bacteria; kingdom Pseudomonadati; phylum Pseudomonadota; class Gammaproteobacteria; order Enterobacterales; family Enterobacteriaceae; genus Enterobacter; species Enterobacter sp. AG326. The sequence continues at coordinate 464,632 of NZ_SNXG01000003.1, forward strand.
GAGTCATTGCCCGGGATCTGGATATCGACGTGCTAAACCTTGCTGGCGGCGGCGCGGCGGGGGGCATGGGGGCCGCGCTGTACGCCTTTTGCGGCGCGGAGCTGCGCCAGGGCATTGAGATCGTGACCGATGCGCTACACCTGGCCGACCAGGTGGCCGATGCGGATCTGGTGATCACGGGAGAAGGCCGCATCGACAGCCAGACGATCCACGGCAAAGTCCCGGTGGGCGTGGCGAAAGTGGCGAAACGCTTTAACAAACCCGTCATCGGCATTGCAGGCAGCCTGACGGCGGACGTTGGCGTGGTACACGATCACGGCATTGATGCGGTGTTTAGCGTGATCTACACCATCTGCTCGCTGGAGGATGCGCTGGAAAATGCCAGCGAGAACGTCAGGATGGCCGCAAGGAATATCGCGGCGGTGCTGAAAGTGGGGCAGGGAATGTAGTTCTCCCTCTCCCTGTGGGAGAGGGACGGGGTGAGGGCATCAGGCCGCACCCGCAATTGTAGGCCCGGTAAGCGTAGCGCCACCGGGCTTTTACCTCAGCTCCCCAGCAACTTCGTCGCTTCCCGCGTTACGTTATCCATTTCATCCAGCAGCTCCAGGAACTCCGGTTCAAGCTCCGATTCCGGCGTGCCGGCACGCAGCTGCTGCTCCAGCAGCTGGCAGAGGTTTTTCAGCCGCGGCACGCCGCTGTACCCGCAGCTGCCGTGCAGCTTGTGGATTGCTTCCAGCAGATCTTCCGGGTCTTCACCCACCAGCTGCTCTTCCACCTTATTACGAATTTCCGGCAGAAACGCGACCAGCATTTGCAGCATTTCGCGGGCCAGGTCGGGTTTACCTGCCGCCTGGCGCAGCGCAAGCTGCCAGTCAAAGGTGGCGTTCTGGTTAACGCTGATTTCAACCGGCTCGCTGGAAACCGTGTACGTCCCGCCAATATGACCCGGCTTATAGCGTAACAACAGGTTGTGAAGTTTCTCTTCATCGATGGGCTTCGCCAGATAATCATTCATTCCGGCGCTCAGCAGCTTCTCTTTCTGACCGGCCATCGCGTGCGCGGTGACCGCAATGACCGGCGTTTGCTGCTGATGCGGCAGCTGGTGGATCAGCTCGCAGGCCCGAATGCCATCCATGCCCGGCATCTGAATATCCATCAGTATTAAATCAAACTGCATCTGCTTCGCCTGTTCAACCGCCTGCGCGCCGCTGGTGCAGAGCTCAACGTGCTGAACCTGGTCTTCAAGCAACGCGCCAATCAGCTTCAGGTTGGCCGGATTATCATCCACCGCCATCACGCTCATCGGCAATTTTTGCTCGTCGTCAATCAGCGGGAGAGCATGCTGGCTAAGACGACAATACTCCGTAAGCGCGGGCAGGAGGCGGGTAGAGGTGAGCGGCTTCAGCAGACACGCGGCGGCTCCGTCGTTTTTCAACTCCTCTGCATTAATCTGGGCGTGGCAGGGTAGCGCCAGCAGCAGATAGTCGGTCATTGACGCGGCTTTCGCCAGCCGCTCCTGCTGCATGGTCAGTTCGCCGGTGAAGGTGACCGGGATCCCCATCAGCAGAATGTCGTAGTGCTCAACGGAAAGGGCCGAGAAGGTTGGGCTGTAGACCACCTCCAGCGGCGTGGTGCTTAAAATATCGAGCGCGCATTGCGCTGCCGCCGCGTTAGGTTCGACGTAGGCCAGACGCTTGCCTTTCAGGCAGTCCGTCACCGGGCCATCGGTTAGCACGTTCGGGTTGAGGTCCAGATTAATGTGGAACCAGAAGGTTGAACCGCGATTCGGCTGGCTGTGGAAAGAGATATCGCCGCCCATCTCGTTCACCAGGCGCTGCGTGATTACCAGCCCCAGGCCGGTACCGCCATGACGGCGGGAGATACTGGCGTCCGCCTGGCGGAACGCCTGGAACAGACGCGACTGATCCCGCTCAGGAATACCGATGCCGGTATCGCGGATCTGGACTTCAATCTGCACCTTATTGCTGCTGATGGAGCGTTTTTCTACCAGAATGTCGATGTTACCGCTTTCGGTGAATTTAATCGCATTCCCGACAAGGTTGGTAATGACCTGCTGCAGGCGCAGCGGATCGCCAATGACGTTATCCGGCACGTCGTTTTTAATATTAAGCGTCAGCTCAAGGCCTTTGTCGTGCGACGAGTGCGCGAGCAGCGTCACCACCTCATCGAGCGTACTGCGCAGCGGGAACGGAATACTCTCCAGGATCAGCTTGCCCGCTTCCAGCTTGGAGAAATCGAGCACGTCGTTGATGATCGCCAGCAGGTTGTTGGCCGAGCGTTCAATGGTGTGCAGGTGATCGCGCTGAGTCGGATTGAGCTCGCTTTTCAGCGTCAGGCGGGTAAAGCCGATCACGCCATTGAGCGGCGTACGCAGCTCGTGCGACATATTGGCAAGGAATTCCGACTTGATACGTGCCGCTTCCTGGGCGCGCTTTTTCGCCAGATCCAGCTCAACGTTCTGGATCTCCATCTGCTCCAGCGTTTCGCGCAGGTCGGACGTGGCCTGGTCAACGTTGTGCTGCATCTCTTCGTGATACGCCGCCAGCGACATGGCCATCGAGTTGATGCCGTTCTTCAGCATGTCCAGCTCGCCCAGCATAAACCCTTCCACCCGGCTGTCGAGCTGTCCCCGGCGGATGCGGTCAACCGTATTAACCATGTTGCGGATGGGACCCGTCACGTCGCGCATCAGGCGCCAGCCGAAGATCAGCGCAATGCCAATGCAGAACAGCATCATCACGCCAGAGATGAAAATTTCTTTGTACTGCTGTAGCCGGACCGACTTGAGATCCAGCTCCAGCGCCACGTATCCCAGCATATTGTTGCTGGATTTGGCGTCTGATTGCGCAGACTCATCGGGGGAATAGCTTTCCGATACGATCGGCGTGCGCAGGATCATGATATCGCCGCGCCGCAGTACGGTGAGGTGGCGCGGGAATGGCGTACCGTCCGGGATCTTCAGGGCCGCCGGATCGAGATGAAAATTCGAGGTGACAAACAGGCGGTTATGTTCGTCGTAAACGGAAATGGCGCGTACGATGTCCGAGTGACGGCGGTGGAGCACGCTGATTAACTGACCAATGGATTCGCGGTTTTGCAGGTTCATGCCGTACTCGCTGGAAACGGCAAGCGGTTCGATAATGCTGGCGCCTGCATCCTCCAGCTGCCGCTGCAAATCGTTATAGCGGTGCACCACAAAGAAGATACTCAGCAGCAAACCGATGAGAACGGTGGGGGCGAGGATCAAAATCATCATGCGCGCGCGCAGGCTGTAGTTGGTCATGGCGTTCCGTTATGGGACAATTAAGATAATTATGTTTATGTGAGAAAAATCTCGGCGATGGCGCAATTCTACTCTGCAAAGCGACGCGTGACGACGCGTCAAATCATTACTGTTGAAGCCACGGACCTCGATCCGTTTGGTCAGGGAGTGGCACGTCACAATGGTAAGGCTCTGTTTATAACAGGTTTACTGCCAACAGAACGAGCAGAAATTACGCTGACGGAAGATAAACGCCAGTTCGCGCGCGGACAGGTTAAGCGTCGCCTCAACGATAGCCCGGAGCGCGTGAAGCCCCGCTGCCCACATTTTGGCGTTTGCGGGGGCTGCCAGCAACAGCATGCGAGCACAGAATTACAGCAAAAAAGCAAAAGCCGCGCGCTGGCGCGTCAGCTTAAACATGACGTTAACGAAATTCTTTCCGATGTGCCCTGGGGCTATCGTCGACGCGCGCGCCTGAGCCTCAGCTATCAGCCAAAAACGGCGCGGCTGGAGATGGGGTTTCGCAAGGCCGGCTCCAGTGACATTGTCGATGTGCAGCAGTGCCCCATTTTGGTGCCCCATCTTGAGGCATTGCTTCCGGAAGTGCGCACCTGTCTTTCCGGGCTGGACGGCGTTCGCCACCTCGGGCATGTCGAACTGGTCATGGCCAACAATGGACCGCTGATGGTGCTGCGCCATACCGCGCCGCTGTCGAAAAAAGATCGCGAAAAACTGGAACGCTTTTCGCATTCCCACGACCTGGCGCTTTTCCTTGCACCACAAAGCGAGATACTTGAGCAGGTTACCGGTGAGGCGCCCTGGTATGCGTCAAACGGGCTACGCTTAACGTTCAGCCCGCGGGATTTCATTCAGGTGAATGATGGCGTTAACCAACTGATGGTTGAGAAAGCGCTGACGTGGCTGGATGTTCAGAAAAGCGATCGGGTGCTCGATCTGTTCTGCGGAATGGGCAACTTCACGCTGCCGCTGGCGCGAGAAGCGGCCAGCGTCGTCGGCGTGGAAGGCGTTGAGGCGCTGGTAGCTAAAGGGCAGGAGAACGCGCAGCAGAACGGCTTGCAAAATGTGACATTCTTTCATCAAAATCTTGAGGAAGATGTCACCCAACAGCCGTGGGCAAAGCAGGGCTTTGATAAAATTTTGCTCGACCCGGCGCGTGCCGGTGCCCCGGGTGTGATGGCACATATTATTAAACTCGCGCCGAAGCGTGTGGTCTATGTTTCCTGTAACCCGGCAACGCTTGCCCGGGACAGCGAGGCATTAATCAGCGCGGGTTACCAGATTCAGCGTCTGGCAATGCTGGACATGTTCCCGCACACTGGACATCTGGAATCGATGGTGTTGTTCGAGCACATCTAATTTGTTTGGCTTGTCGACTTCGACAGGCCCAGGTCCCTAAAGGAGAGGACAATGGTTGCGGTAAGAAGTGCACATCTTAATAAAGCTGGGGAATTTGACCCACAAAAATGGATCGCAAGTCTGGGAATTTCCAGCCAGCAGTCGTGTGAACGCTTAACCGAAACCTGGGCCTATTGTCTGCGCACCACGCAGGGGCATCCGGATGCCGATCTTCTCCTATGGCGCGGCGTGGAGATGGTGGAAATCTTATCCATGCTGAACATGGATATTGAAACCCTGCAGGCCGCGCTTCTCTTCCCCCTCGCGGATGCGGACGTAGTCAGCGAAGACGTGCTTCGCGACAGCGTCGGGAAATCCGTCGTCGAGCTGATCCACGGCGTGCGGGATATGGCGGCCATCCGTCAGCTCAAAGCCGCGCACACCGATTCCGTCTCCTCAGAACAGGTCGACAACGTTCGCCGGATGCTGCTGGCCATGGTGGATGACTTCCGCTGCGTGGTCATCAAGCTTGCCGAGCGGATTGCCCACCTGCGTGAGGTGAAGGATGCGCCGGAAGACGAGCGCGTGCTGGCCGCCAAAGAGTGTACAAACATCTATGCGCCGCTGGCGAACCGCTTAGGGATTGGTCAGCTGAAATGGGAGCTGGAAGATTACTGCTTCCGCTATCTGCACCCGGCGGAATATAAACGTATTGCCAAACTCCTGCACGAGCGCCGTATCGACCGCGAGCACTATATCGAGGAATTTGTCGGCGGCCTGCGCCAGGCGATGAAAGAAGAGAACGTGCGCGCCGAAGTCTACGGTCGGCCCAAGCATATCTACAGCATCTGGCGCAAAATGCAGAAGAAACACCTCGCCTTTGACGAGCTGTTTGACGTGCGCGCCGTGCGTATCGTGGCGGAGCGTCTGCAGGACTGCTACGCCGCGCTGGGGATAGTACACACTCACTTCCGTCATCTTCCCGATGAGTTCGATGACTATGTCGCCAACCCCAAACCGAACGGCTATCAGTCTATCCATACCGTTGTGCTTGGCCCAGGCGGCAAAACGGTCGAGATTCAGATCCGCACCAAACAGATGCACGAAGACGCCGAGCTGGGCGTTGCCGCGCACTGGAAATACAAAGAAGGCACGTCCGGCGGAGCGCGTTCTGGCCACGAAGACCGCATTGCCTGGCTGCGCAAGCTAATTGCGTGGCAGGAAGAGATGGCCGACTCCGGCGAGATGCTCGACGAAGTGCGCAGCCAGGTCTTTGACGATCGCGTCTACGTCTTTACCCCAAAAGGAGACGTTGTCGACCTGCCGGCGGGCTCTACGCCGCTCGATTTTGCCTACCACATCCACAGCGATGTGGGGCACCGCTGCATTGGGGCGAAAATCGGTGGACGAATCGTACCGTTCACCTATCAACTGCAGATGGGTGACCAGATTGAAATCATTACCCAGAAGCAGCCCAACCCGAGCCGTGACTGGCTTAACCCGAACCTGGGCTACGTCACCACCAGCCGCGGGCGCTCGAAAATTCACGCCTGGTTCCGTAAACAGGATCGTGACAAGAACATCCTTGCCGGTCGCCAGATCCTCGACGACGAGCTGGAGCATATCGGGATAAGCCTGAAAGAGGCGGAGAAATTCCTGCTGCCGCGCTACAACTTCAACGAGCTTGACGAGCTGCTAGCGGCCATTGGCGGCGGCGATATCCGTCTGAATCAGATGGTGAACTTCCTGCAGGCGCAGTTCAATAAGCCAAGCGCCGCAGAGCAGGACGCGGCGGCGCTGAAGCAGCTGCAGCAGAAAACCTACGCGCCGCAGCAGCGCAGCAAAGACAACGGCCGCGTGGTGGTCGAGGGCGTGGGCAATCTGATGCACCATATTGCCCGCTGCTGCCAGCCTATTCCGGGCGACGATATCGTCGGCTTTATCACCCAGGGGCGCGGGATTTCCATTCACCGTTCCGACTGCGACCAGCTTGCCGAGCTGCAGTCGCATGCGCCGGAGCGTATCGTAGAAGCGGTCTGGGGTGAGAGCTATTCCGCCGGCTACTCGCTGGTGGTGCGCGTCACTGCCAACGACCGCAGCGGCCTGCTGCGCGACATCACGACCATTCTCGCCAACGAGAAGGTCAACGTGCTGGGCGTCGCCAGCCGCAGCGATACCCGCGAGCAGCTTGCCACCATCGATATGACTATCGAAATCTACAACCTGCAGGTGCTGGGCCGCGTGCTCGGCAAACTGAACCAGGTGCCGGATGTGATTGACGCGCGTCGTCTGCACGGCGGCTAAACACACTCTTCTGAAGGCCGGGTAAGGCTTTGCCGCCACCCGGCTTGTTTTTTTAATGGAAAATACTATGACTCAAATCGACCGCCTGCTCGGCATCATGAAACGCCTGCGCGACCCGGAAAACGGCTGCCCGTGGGACAAAGAGCAGACTTTCGCCACCATCGCCCCGTATACCCTCGAAGAGACCTACGAGGTGCTGGACGCCATTTCCCGCGAAGATTTTGACGACCTGCGCGGCGAGCTGGGCGATCTGCTGTTCCAGGTGGTGTTCTATGCGCAAATGGCGCAGGAAGAAGGGCGCTTTAACTTTGACGATATCTGCGCTGCCATCAGCGACAAGCTTGAGCGCCGTCATCCCCATATCTTTGGCGATGCCACCGCAGGGAACAGCGCGGAGGTGTTGGCCCGCTGGGAGCAGATCAAAAGCGCCGAGCGAGCGGAAAAATCCCAGCACTCGGCGCTGGATGATATTCCGCTGAGCCTGCCCGCGCTGATGCGCGCGCATAAAATCCAGAAACGCTGTTCCGCCGTCGGTTTTGACTGGACCTCCCTCGGCCCGGTGCTGGATAAAGTGCACGAAGAGATTGACGAAGTCATGCACGAAGCGCAGCAGGCGGTAGTGGATGAAGCAAAGCTTGAGGAAGAGATGGGCGACCTGCTTTTCGCGACCGTCAACCTTTCTCGCCATCTGGGTGTAAAAGCGGAAACCGCCCTGCAAAAAGCCAACCTAAAATTCGAACGACGCTTTCGCGAAGTTGAGCGGATTGTCGCCTCGCGAGGCCTGGAAATGAGCGGAATTGACCTCGAGGCAATGGAAGAAGTCTGGCAGGAAGTAAAGCGCCAGGAATCTGATCTCTAACGAGATTTTGCGATCAAGCGCAATTTGTGTGATTTTTTAAATGACAAGCGCTTGATTTGCGTCAAAAACATTTACCCAAAAGGGGCTATTTTCTCACTCCTTATGTTTGTCATGGCCTGGAATGGAGACGGAGAATGAAAGTTTGTGGCGCTCGCCGTGTTCGGGTATACTACTTTCCCGTCCTGGTTATTCCATCGTTTCACCCTAACTTCTCAGGTTCAGCATGACAACGAACTATATTTTTGTGACCGGCGGGGTCGTATCCTCTCTGGGTAAAGGCATTGCCGCAGCCTCCCTCGCAGCCATTCTTGAAGCCCGTGGCCTCAATGTGACCATGATGAAACTGGATCCGTACATCAACGTCGATCCGGGCACCATGAGCCCAATCCAACACGGGGAAGTGTTCGTTACTGAAGACGGCGCTGAAACCGATCTGGATCTTGGCCACTACGAGCGTTTCATCCGCACCAAAATGACCCGTCGTAACAACTTCACGACTGGCCGCATCTACTCCGACGTTCTGCGTAAAGAGCGCCGTGGTGACTACCTGGGTGCAACCGTTCAGGTTATCCCGCACATCACTAACGCAATCAAAGAACGCATTGTTGCGGGTGGCGAAGGCCACGACGTGGTGCTGGTTGAAATCGGCGGTACCGTGGGTGATATCGAATCCCTGCCATTCCTGGAAGCGATTCGTCAGCTGGCGGTAGATATTGGCCGTGAGCACGCGCTATTCATGCACCTGACCCTGGTGCCGTACATGGCCGCCGCTGGTGAAGTGAAAACCAAGCCGACTCAGCACTCTGTGAAAGAACTGCTCTCCATTGGTATTCAGCCAGATATCCTGGTTTGCCGCTCCGATCGCGCGGTTCCGGCGAACGAACGTGCGAAAATTGCATTGTTCTGTAACGTGCCTGAAAAAGCCGTTATTTCAATGAAAGATGTCGATTCCATTTATAAAATCCCGGGCCTGTTGAAATCTCAGGGCCTGGACGATTATATTTGTAAACGATTCAGCTTGAACTGTCCGGAAGCTAACCTGTCTGAATGGGAACAGGTTATTTATGAAGAAGCCAACCCGGCAGGCGAAGTGACTATCGGTATGGTCGGCAAGTACATTGAACTGCCGGATGCCTATAAGTCAGTGATCGAAGCACTGAAACACGGTGGTCTGAAGAACCGTGTTTCCGTGAACATCAAGCTGATTGATTCGCAGGATGTTGAAACGCGTGGCGTTGAAATCCTGAAAGATCTGGATGCTATCCTCATCCCTGGCGGCTTCGGCTACCGTGGTGTTGAAGGCAAGATCGCCACCGCGCGCTATGCGCGTGAAAACAATATTCCATACCTCGGCATCTGTCTGGGTATGCAGGTTGCGCTGATCGAATTTGCGCGCAACGTAGCGGGAATGGAAAACGCGAACTCTACGGAATTTGTGCCAGACTGTAAGTACCCTGTTGTGGCGCTTATCACTGAATGGCGTGACGAAGAAGGTAACGTCGAAGTCCGTACCGAGAAGAGCGATCTGGGTGGCACCATGCGTCTTGGCGCACAGGCCTGCCAGCTGTCTGACGATAGCGTGGTTCGCAAGCTGTATGGCGAGCCGGTCATCACCGAGCGCCATCGTCACCGCTATGAAGTCAACAACATGTTGTTGAAACCTATTGAAGCCGCGGGCCTGCGTGTTGCGGGCCGCTCCGGGGATGATCAGTTAGTCGAGATCATTGAAGTGCCAAACCATCCGTGGTTTGTCGCCTGCCAGTTCCACCCGGAATTTACTTCAACGCCACGTGACGGGCATCCGCTGTTTGCAGGCTTCGTGAAGGCCGCCAGCGACTACCAGAAGCGTCAGGCGAAGTAAAAAAAGTTAGAACGGCAACGCGTACCTTTGGTACGCGTTGTTTGTCTGGAGTTTTAGTTTAACTTGTACTGAGGAAAATCTAATGTCCAAAATCGTTAAAGTCATCGGTCGTGAAATCATCGACTCCCGTGGTAACCCGACCGTTGAAGCCGAAGTTCACCTGGAAGGTGGTTTCGTTGGTATGGCTGCTGCTCCATCAGGCGCTTCTACTGGTTCTCGCGAAGCGCTGGAACTGCGCGATGGCGACAAATCCCGCTTCCTGGGCAAAGGCGTACTGAAAGCGGTTGGCGCTGTAAACGGTCCTATTGCTCAGGCAATCCTTGGCAAAGACGCCAAAGACCAGGCTGGCATCGACAAGATCATGATCGATCTGGACGGTACTGAAAACAAATCTAACTTCGGTGCGAACGCAATCCTGGCAGTTTCCCTGGCGAACGCCAAAGCGGCTGCTGCTGCGAAAGGTATGCCACTGTTCGAGCACATCGCTGAACTGAACGGCACCCCAGGCAAATACTCCATGCCTGTACCAATGATGAACATCATCAACGGTGGTGAGCACGCAGACAACAACGTTGATATTCAGGAATTCATGATTCAGCCAGTTGGCGCGAAATCCCTGAAAGAAGCGGTACGTATGGGTTCTGAAGTGTTCCACAACCTGGCTAAAGTTCTGAAAGCTAAAGGTATGAACACTGCTGTGGGTGACGAAGGTGGCTATGCGCCAAACCTGGGTTCTAACGCAGAAGCACTGGCTGTTATCGCAGAAGCAGTAAAAGCTGCTGGCTACGAGCTGGGCAAAGACATCACCCTGGCGATGGACTGTGCAGCATCTGAATTCTACAAAGACGGTAAATACGTTCTGGCTGGCGAAGGCAACAAAGCGTTCACCTCCGAAGAGTTCACTCACTTCCTGGAAGACCTGACCAAACAGTACCCAATCGTGTCTATCGAAGACGGTCTGGACGAGTCTGACTGGGCTGGCTTCGCATACCAGACTAAAGTACTGGGCGACAAAATCCAGCTGGTTGGTGACGACCTGTTCGTAACCAACACCAAGATCCTGAAAGAAGGCATCGAGAAAGGCATCGTTAACTCCATCCTGATCAAATTCAACCAGATCGGTTCTCTGACCGAAACTCTGGCTGCGATCAAAATGGCGAAAGACGCTGGCTACACCGCTGTTATCTCTCACCGTTCTGGCGAAACTGAAGACGCTACCATTGCCGACCTGGCTGTGGGTACCGCTGCAGGCCAGATCAAAACCGGTTCTATGAGCCGTTCTGACCGTGTTGCTAAATACAACCAGCTGATTCGTATCGAAGAAGCGCTGGGCGAAAAAGCACCATACAACGGTCTGAAAGAGATCAAAGGCCAGGCATAATTGCTTAAGCCTTAAAATGAAAATGCCAGTCGAATGACTGGCATTTTTTTTGGCTATTTAAAATCGACCGCCATTTGCTCCGGAATGGTCAGCCCCTGTGTGGTTTGCACGCAGCGGGCGATGTAATCCGTAAACCGGGGTGGCTTCGGCATCCCCATGCTCAGCAGCTTATCGTTGCTGAAGCGCACGTTAAGCGTGGCAAACGCACCGTATAAACGCATGGCTTTCAGCATCAGACGTTCGTTGCACGGGCCAAAAATATGTTTCAGCTCGCGGCGCATTCTGACCAGCGTTTCGTAGCTGACCTGCGCATATTTATCCCCGACGGGGGCTTTCTCCAGCGCCTGCGCCATTGCCTGATCGATATCCGCAAAGCGAACGCTGTTCTCTTCTCCCGCAGAAATATGTACCACTTCTCCCGGACGAGCATTGCTGTTGAGCAGCATTAACATCGCGTCGGCGCAATAATCCACCGGAACAACGTCGATCCTGTCTTCCATTGAGCACATAAACTTCTGCAGCATCAGGCCCATGCTAAAGACCCAGAAAATGCTGCTCGACGGCGTGCAGCCGTGACGGGTATGGCCGACGACGATGGACGGACGGGCGATGAGCAGCGGCAGGTTCGGACACTCCTGGCGCATCAGCTGTTCGATGGTTGACTTCGAAAACGTGTATTCCACCAGGTGTTCTGCATTCTCTCTGAATTCAGCGCTTTCGGCGACCAGTGAATCCTGCTCCGGCGTGCATGACATTGCTGTGCCGACGTGGAGGAAACGCTGCAGTCCTGCGACCTGCTCCATACGGCGCGCCAGCGCGAGCGTACCTTCAACGTTGACCTTCCAGATCAGCGGGTTATTACCAAATGAGGCGACGGCCGCACAGTTAACCACGTGCGTGACCCGATCCAGACGAGGATCGTTGAGAAAGGCTTCAGGCTGGCTAAGGTCGCCAATCAGGATATTATCCACCTTCAGGGAGGCCAGTTTGTCCTCGGGAACGTTGAACTTGCGCATGTTCTCCAGCACGCGTTCCAGCCCGCTCTGCGGATCGCTGGCGCGCGCAAGCAAAAGGAGTTTTGCGGGTTGATCGCTGGTCAGGATTTTTTCAAGAACTGCACCGCCCAGAAATCCGGTCACGCCTGTAATCAATAACATCTTCATTAATACCGTCTCATTATGATTGATGAGGCGGATTGTAGGCGTGCAAAAGTAAACGGCATTTAAATAATAAAACGCCGAAATCAATGGCGTCTTAAGCTTATTTTAAGGAAAGGAAATCCGGTGGAGATATTGGACATTATCGCAAGGGTAAAAATTCACTCTATTAAAATTTAAATTTTAACTTGTTGAATTTAAACATTTTTATGGAGTCAGAACCGAATGGTAAACGTAATTCAAAATGTAATAAATATAATAATTTGTTACACCAAACATTTATCGAATAAATGTTTTAAATACCACTTAACTCAAATCAGACAACATAAGTCGCAGGCCGATTTATTTAGCCTGCGAATTATTTTCAGAGCAAAAGGGGAAGCGTGGCGCTGGCGGTTTGTTGACTAACGTCGCCGTAATGACCATCCAGCGCAATCATGGACGTGGTCAACAGCTCGACCAGCAGCATGACTCCAACCTTAGCATTGAGCGCGCCTGCACTTAGAGGGCCTTCTGGTTTGGCGGCAACCAGCTGCATGTCGCTTAGAGAGGCCAGCGGGCTGCGGGGCGTATTGCTGAGCGCAAGAACCTTAACGCCGCGCTTGCGGGCAAGCTTCACCACGTGGAGTAAATCCCGCGTTGAACCCGAGCTGGAGATGGCCACGACCAGCGTATCTTTCGAAAGCGTTGTCGCATTCATGGCCGCGCGGTGCATATCGCTAAACAGCTGTGCGGGTTTGCCCAGCCGCAGCAGCTTGTAATGCAGATACTCCCCGAGGATCGCGCTGGCCGCAACGCCATAAATCTGCACGGATTGCGCCTGATGCAGCGCCAGCGCCGCTTTTTCAAGCAGCGTGCGGTCGAGGAGTCTGGCGGTATCCTGCAAAGCCTGAACCGACTCATCCACGACGTTATCAATCTCATCCCCCGCCTGACGCGCGGGCTGGCCCTGCTGAATATCCAGCGCAAGCGCCATTTTAAATTCGTTATAGCCCTTGCAGCCCAGCGTCCGGCAAAGGCGCGTGACGCTTGCCTCGCTGGTGTGGCTCTCGCGCGCCAGTTCAGTGATCGTCAGGTAGAGCACCCGGCCAGGATCGCTGAGGACAAACTCGCCGAGTTTTTGTTGCGTTGGGCTGTACCCGGAAGCCTCCTGGCGGAGCTTCAGCAGCAGATTTTCATGGTCCGACATGCCACGTCCTTAATGTGTTTCGCTGCGACTAGTGTGGCGGAAAGGAGGGGAAAGATGCCAGTCATTTTAAAAAAGTATGATCGGCTTCCTGGTTTTTGATGATAATTTTCACTGCATGTAATTTGTATGGTAAAAATTTTCATCGCTTAATGGGGAGATGAAAAAAATGATGCAAATGTTCAGTGGCGCTTCTTCGGGGGGATGGTTTGAAAAAGCGCAGCGCTTTGGTAAATCCTTTATGTTGCCCATCGCCGTGCTGCCCGCGGCGGGTCTGCTGCTGGGGATAGGCGGCGCGTTATCGAATCCCAATACGCTGGCGGCTTATCCGTTTTTAGACGTGGGCTGGCTTCAGGCCATTTTCACCATCATGAGCAGCGCCGGTTCAATCGTGTTTGCAAACCTCTCGGTGCTGTTTGCGGTTGGGGTTGCCGTCGGGTTGGCAAAAAGCGATAAGGGCACGGCTGGGCTGGCGGCGCTGCTCGCGTTTCTGGTAATGAATGCCACCATCAACGCGCTGCTGATCCTCACCGGCAAACTGGCGCACGAGAACCCGGGCGCTGTGGGGCAGGGCATAACGCTGGGGATCCAGACGCTGGAAACCGGCGTGTTTGGCGGCGTGGTGATTGGTCTGGTGACCTGCACGCTCCATCATCGGTTTAATAAAATTGCGCTTCCGCAGTTCCTCGGGTTCTTTGGCGGCTCGCGCTTTGTTCCCATAATCAGCTCGCTGGCGGCGATACTTGTCGGCGCGCTCATGACCGTGATCTGGCCGCATTTCCAGAAACTGATTTTTGGTCTTGGCGGACTGGTGGATGCCACCGGCTATCTGGGCACCCTGCTGTACGGCTTCATTTTACGCATGCTGGGCCCGTTTGGTTTGCACCACATCTTCTATCTGCCGTTCTGGACTACCGCGCTCGGCGGCAGTGAGATTGTTAACGGTCACCTCGTCGAGGGCACACAGCGGATCTTCTTCGCCCAGCTGGCCGACCCGAACACGCAGCATTTCTATGAGGGCACGTCGCGCTTCATGTCCGGGCGCTTTATTACGATGATGTTTGGCCTGCTCGGCGCGTGTCTGGCGATGTACCACACGGCAAAACCGGAGAACAAAAAGCGCGTTGCCGGGCTGCTGCTCTCTGCGGCGTTAACCTCGTTCCTGACCGGGATTACCGAGCCTATCGAGTTCTCCTTCCTGTTTATTGCGCCGGTGCTTTACGTCATTCATGCGCTGTTTGACGGGCTGGCGTTCATGCTCGCGCACATGCTGCATATCACCATCGGGCAAACCTTCTCCGGCGGTTTTATCGACTTCGTGCTGTTCGGCATTTTGCAGGGGGAGGCCAAAACCAACTGGATGTTCGTTCCGCTGGTGGGCGTGCCGTGGTTCTTCCTTTACTACTTCACCTTCCGCTATCTGATTAACCGTTTCGATTTTGCCACGCCGGGTCGGGAAAAGGAGGCGATGGCCAGTGAAGTGACCTTCTCGCAGAGCGAGCGCGCCGTTGCAGTGATCGCGGGATTAGGCGGAAAAGAGAATCTGGAAGAGGTGGACTGCTGCGCCACGCGGCTTCGCGTCACGGTGAAGGACGGCAGCAAAGTGAATGATGCGGCGCTGAAAGCCACCGGCGCGCGCGGCGTTATCGTGCGCGGTAACGGTGTTCAGGTCATTTATGGCCCGCACGTCACGATTATCAAAAACGAAGTGGAAGAGATCTTATCGTAATGAAAACTGTACTGGATAACCTGAAGGGAAAGCTGGTCGTCTCCTGTCAGGCGCTGGAGAATGAACCGCTGCACAGCCCGTTTATTATGTCGCGGATGGCGCTGGCGGCGGCGCAGGGCGGAGCCGCTGCCATTCGTGCCAACAGCGTGGTGGATATCGAGGCCATTAAGCAGCAGGTCTCTTTGCCTGTTATCGGCATCATCAAACGGGATTACCCGGAAAGCGAGGTGTTTATCACCGCCACGATGAAAGAGGTGGATGAGCTCATGGCCGCCTCTCCGGAAATCATTGCGCTTGATGCGACGGCGCGCGAGCGTCCCGGTGGAGAATCCCTGGAAACGCTGGTCGCGCGCATCCGCTCGCGCTACCCCTCGGTACTGCTGATGGCGGATATTTCCACCGTGGGCGAAGCCGTGACGGCGCAGGCGCTTGGCTTTAACTGCGTCGGCACCACGCTTTACGGCTATACGGCGGAAACGGCGGGCCATTCGCTTCCGGAAAATGACTGCGCGTTCCTGAAGGCCGTGCTGGCCGCCGTGACGGTTCCCGTGGTTGCCGAAGGCAACGTGGATACGCCGGAACGCGCGGCCAGATGCCTGGCGCTGGGCGCGCATACGGTGGTCGTCGGCGGCGCGATCACCCGTCCACAGCAAATTACCGAGCGTTTTATGGCGGCGATTGGCGCGCAAAGCACCGATGGAGCATGACCATCCGGCGGGGATCTGCGATACTTATCGTTTATCCCCTTTACTGAGATGACTATGCAGTACCCGATTAACGAGATGTTCCAGACCCTGCAAGGCGAGGGTTACTTTACCGGCGTTCCCGCTATTTTCATTCGTTTACAGGGATGCCCGGTTGGCTGTGCCTGGTGTGATACCAAACATACGTGGGATAAGCTCGCAGATCGGGAAGTGTCGCTGTTTAGCATACTGGCGAAAACCAAAGAGAGCGATAAGTGGGGCGCGGGCAGTTCAGAAGATCTGCTGGCCATTATTGGTCGTCAGGGCTGGACGGCGCGCCACGTGGTGATCACCGGCGGTGAACCCTGCATCCACGATCTGACGCCGCTGACCGAGCTGCTCGAAAAGAACGGCTACAGCTGCCAGATTGAAACCAGCGGCACCCATGAAGTTCGCTGTTCACACACGACCTGGGTGACGGTATCGCCAAAAGTGAATATGCGCGGCGGGTATGACGTGCTGTCTCAGGCGCTGGAACGCGCGGATGAGATTAAGCACCCGGTAGGGCGCGTGCGTGATATCGAAGCGCTGGATGAACTGCTGGCCACGCTGACGGATGAAAAGCAGCGCGTCATTGCGCTACAGCCGATCAGCCAGAAAGACGACGCGACGCGCCTGTGCATTGAAACCTGTATTGCGCGCAACTGGCGCCTGTCGATGCAGACGCATAAGTACCTGAATATTGCATAAAAAAGCCCGGTGGCGCTAGCGCTTACCGGGCCTACGGTTCGAGGCTCTTGTAGGCCGGGTAAGCGTCAGCGCCACCCGGCAAGCATCACTCCCCGCGATAGATACAGCCAGCGGTACAGGTCTCTTTGATCATCACCGCGCTCAGCAGCGGCACCAGCGGCTTAATCTGATCCCAAATCCATTTTGCCAGCACTTCGCTGGTCGGGTTCTCAAGGCCCGGGATATCATTCAGATAGTAATGATCCAGACGATCGTAGGTCGGCTTAAACGCCGCCTTCAGCTCGGCAAAATCCATGATCCAACCGGTATGCGGATCAACTTCACCGGTGATCTCAAGACGCACCATGAACGAATGCCCGTGCAGACGGCCGCATTTATGCCCTTCTGGGACATGCGGAAGGTGGTGGGCGGCTTCGAAGGTGAAATCTTTAAACAGTGTGGTGGACATGATCGCTCTCAGTAATGCGGAAAAAACCGCCGCATAGTACCGGAAAGCACAATTTTTAGCATTAACTAAAACGGCTCTGAAGCCAGGCGTCTCGTTAACAGGCGTTTTTTATTGTTTTTATCGATAATTTTCAGAGAGTTAATTAATCGGTTTTATCGTTAAGTATGACAACTAAAACAGGTTAGTCCATTTGGTTATTTATTATTTCCATCCCTTCTTTAATTGTTATTATCCTCGCCGTTAACCTTATCTTCAGTTTGGATTTATTCGCTTAAAGTCCGCTTGGCTACTGGAACATAACGACGCATGACAACACAGGCCCCACCTTCAAATTTGCTTCCCCTTAATCCGGAGCAACTGGCGCGCCTTCAGGCTGCCACCTCTGATTTTTCTCCCACTCAGCTTGCCTGGGTCTCCGGTTATTTCTGGGGAATGCTCAATCAGCAGCCTGGCGCTGTGGCGGGTGTACCGGCAACGGCCGTTGAAATTCCGGCCATTACCCTGATTTCCGCCTCGCAGACGGGCAATGCGCGCCGCGTGGCCGAAGCGCTGCGTGACGACCTGCTGGCCGCCAAACTGAACGTGAACCTGGTCAACGCCGGCGATTATAAATTTAAGCAAATCGCGTCAGAAAAACTGCTGGTGGTGGTCGCCTCTACGCAGGGTGAAGGTGAACCTGCTGAAGAAGCGGTGGCCCTGCATAAGTTCCTGTTCTCGAAAAAAGCGCCGAAGCTGGATGGCACGGCGTTTGCCGTATTTGGCCTTGGCGATACCTCGTATGAATTCTTCTGCCAGTCCGGTAAAGACTTCGACAGCAAGCTGGCGGAGCTGGGCGCGGAGCGCCTGCTGGACCGCGTTGACGCGGATGTCGAATACCAGACCGCCGCCGCCGAATGGCGTGCCCGCATCGTTGAGGTGTTGAAAGCGCGCGTGCCGAAAGAGACGTCGGCGCAGGCCGCCTTCACCGCGACGGGTGCCGTCAACGACATTCACACCAGCCCGTACACTAAAGAGGCGCCGCTGACGGCGAGCCTGTCGGTGAACCAGAAAATTACCGGCCGCGATTCGGAAAAAGACGTGCGCCATATCGAAATCGATCTCGGCGACTCTGGCCTGCGCTATCAGCCGGGCGATGCGCTGGGTATCTGGTATCAGAACGATCCGGCGCTGGTGAAAGAGCTGGTTGAGCTGCTGTGGCTGAAGGGTGACGAGCCCGTCACCGTTGACGGCAAAACCCAGCCGCTTTCAGAGGCGCTGCAGTGGCATTTCGAACTGACGGTGAATACCCCTAATATCGTCGAAAATTATGCCACCTTAACGCGCAGCGAATCCCTGCTGCCGCTGGTGGGCGACAAAGCGAAGCTGCAGCATTACGCCGCGACGACGCCAATTGTCGATATGGTGCGTTTCTCTCCGGCTCAGCTGGATGCCGATGCGCTGATCGGCCTGCTGCGTCCGCTGACCCCGCGCCTGTACTCCATCGCCTCTTCGCAGGCCGAAGTGGAGAGTGAAGTGCATGTTACCGTCGGCGTGGTGCGCTACGACATTGAAGGCCGCGCCCGTGCGGGTGGGGCATCAAGCTTCCTGGCAGATCGCGTGGAAGAAGAGGGCGAAGTGCGCGTCTTTATCGAGCACAACGACAACTTCCGCCTGCCTGCGAACCCGGAAACGCCGGTCATCATGATTGGCCCAGGCACCGGCATTGCGCCGTTCCGCGCCTTTATGCAGCAGCGCGCGGCAGATGAAGCGCCGGGTAAAAACTGGCTCTTCTTCGGCAACCCGCACTTTACTGAAGATTTCCTCTACCAGGTTGAATGGCAGCGCTATGTTAAAGAAGGCGTACTGACCCGCATCGATCTGGCCTGGTCCCGCGACCAGAAAGAAAAAGTATACGTACAAGACAAACTGCGCGAACAGGGCGCAGAGCTGTGGCGCTGGATCAATGACGGTGCCCACATTTATGTCTGCGGCGACGCCAATCGCATGGCGAAAGACGTTGAGCAGGCACTGCTGGAAGTGATTGCCGAATTCGGCGGTATGGATGCCGAAACGGCGGATGAATTTTTAAGTGAGCTGCGCGTTGAGCGCCGTTATCAGCGAGATGTCTACTAATGAGCGAAAAACATCCAGGGCCACTGGTGGTCGAAGGTAAACTGACAGACGCCGAGCGCATGAAGCTGGAAAGCAACTATCTGCGCGGCACCATTGCTGAAGATCTGAATGACGGTCTCACCGGCGGCTTCAAAGGCGACAACTTCCTGCTGATCCGCTTCCACGGTATGTACCAGCAGGACGATCGCGACATCCGCGCCGAGCGTGCCGAACAGAAGCTGGAGCCGCGTCACGCGATGCTGCTGCGCTGCCGTCTGCCGGGCGGGGTGATCACCACCAAACAGTGGCAGGCGATCGACAAGTTCGCGGGTGAAAACACGATTTACGGCAGCATCCGCCTGACCAACCGTCAGACCTTCCAGTTCCACGGCATTCTGAAGAAGAACGTGAAGCCGGTGCATCAGATGCTGCACTCGGTCGGGCTGGACGCGCTGGCGACCGCCAACGACATGAACCGTAACGTGCTTTGCACCTCGAACCCGTATGAGTCCGAGCTGCACGCCGAAGCGTACGAGTGGGCGAAGAAGATCTCTGAGCACCTGCTGCCGCGCACCCGTGCCTATGCGGAGATTTGGCTCGATCAGGAAAAAGTCGCGACCACGGACGAGGAACCGATCCTTGGCCAGACCTATCTGCCGCGCAAGTTTAAAACTACTGTCGTGATCCCGCCGCAGAACGATATCGACCTGCACGCCAACGACATGAACTTCGTGGCGATTGCCGAAAACGGCAAGCTGATTGGCTTTAACCTGCTGGTGGGCGGCGGCCTGTCCATTGAGCACGGTAACAAGAAAACCTACGCCCGCACCGCGAGCGAGTTCGGCTTCCTGCCGCTGGAGCACACGCTGGCCGTGGCGGAAGCGGTAGTGACCACCCAGCGCGACTGGGGCAACCGCACTGACCGTAAAAACGCGAAAACCAAATACACCCTGGAGCGCGTGGGCGTTGAGACGTTCAAAGAGGAAGTGGAGCGTCGCGCAGGCATCAAATTTGAGCCGATCCGCCCTTACGAATTCACCGGTCGCGGCGATCGCATCGGCTGGGTGAAAGGTATCGATAATAAATGGCACCTGACGCTGTTTATCGAAAACGGCCGTATTCTGGATTATCCTGGCCGTCCGCTGAAAACCGGTCTGCTGGAAATTGCTAAGATCCATAAAGGCGAGTTCCGCATTACCGCTAACCAGAATCTCATTATTGCCGGCGTGCCGGAGAGCCAGAAGGCGAAGATCGAGAAGCTGGCGCGCGATCACGGGTTGATGGATGCGGTCAAACCGCAGCGTGAAAACTCGATGGCCTGCGTGTCGTTCCCGACCTGCCCGCTGGCGATGGCCGAAGCGGAACGTTTCCTGCCGTCATTCACTGACAAAGTGGAGGCGATTCTGGAAAAACACGGTATTCCGGACGAGCATATTGTTATGCGCGTTACCGGCTGCCCGAACGGCTGCGGTCGCGCGATGCTGGCCGAGCTGGGTCTGGTAGGTAAAGCGCCGGGTCGTTACAACGTGCACCTTGGCGGTAACCGTATGGGGACGCGCATTCCGCGTATGTACCGTGAAAATATTACGGAACCGGAAATTCTTGATTCCATCGACGAGCTTGTCGGGCGCTGGGCGAAAGAGCGCGAAGCGGGTGAAGGCTTCGGCGACTTTACGGTGCGTGCGGGCATCATTCGCCCGGTGCTCGATCCCGCAAGGGATTTCTGGGAGTAACCACGAGAGGTAACTATGTCCGTACTCGATCTAAACGCCCTTAATGACCTGCCAAAAGTCGAACGCATTCTGGCGCTGGCAGAAACCAATGCCCACCTTGAAAAGCTGGACGCCGAAGGGCGCGTGGCGTGGGCGCTGGAAAACCTGCCGGGAGACTATGTGCTGTCGTCGAGCTTTGGTATTCAGGCGGCGGTCAGCCTGCATCTGGTGAATCAGATCCGTCCGGACATTCCGGTGATCCTCACCGATACCGGCTACCTGTTCCCGGAAACCTACCAGTTTATTGACGAGCTGACGGACAAGCTCAAGCTGAACCTCAAAGTGTACCGCGCGACGGAAAGCGCGGCCTGGCAGGAGGCGCGCTACGGTAAGCTGTGGGAGCAGGGCGTTGAGGGCATTGAGAAATACAATGAGATCAACAAAGTTGAGCCGATGAACCGGGCGCTGAAAGAGCTCAATGCGCAGACGTGGTTTGCGGGGCTACGCCGCGAACAGTCCGGCAGCCGTGCAACCTTGCCGGTGCTGGCGGTCCAGCGCGGGGTGTTTAAAGTGCTGCCGATTATCGACTGGGATAACCGGACGGTGTATCAGTACCTGCAAAAGCACGGGCTGAAGTACCATCCGCTGTGGGACCAGGGCTATCTGTCGGTGGGCGACACCCACACCACGCGCAAATGGGAACCGGGAATGGCGGAAGAAGAGACGCGATTCTTTGGGCTGAAGCGCGAGTGCGGGCTACACGAAGGGTGATCCTTTATCCTCCCTCTCCCGGTGGGAGAGGGTTGGGGTGAGGGTATCAGGCCGCGCTATGCTTAAAAACCTCAGGCTTTCCCCGCTTTCGCCAGCTCCTTCACCAGCGGCAGCATCACCTTCACCACATCACGACTGCGGTGCTCAATCCGCTGCGGCAGCGCGCTGTCAATGTGCTGCTGATTATCCAGCATCACGTTGTGCCAGCTTGTCCCGTCCGGGAAGGCTTTCGATTTAGCCCGCTGCTGATAGCCATCTTTTTTGCCCAGTGCCCAGTTTGTTGCTTCCACGTACAGCACCGGAATGCCCGCCTTATCGAACACTTCCCCATCGTTGCAGCAGCCCGTTCCTCGCGGATAATCCGGGTTACCGCCGGGGTTGCTGGTGGCATAAACGCCATGGCTGCGGGCAATCGCCAGCGCCCGGTCGCGCGTCAGTTTCCGCACGGTACCCGGCGTACTCTGCCCGCTGTTGAAATAAAGCTTATCGCCGACGATCAGGTTATCGAGGTTGATCACCAGCAGCGTATTTTTCTTCTCCTCAGCGCTCATGCGTTTAAGGAGATTCTCAGCCCCGAGTTTGCCCTCTTCTTCACCGCTGGTGGCCACGAAACGAATGCCATACTGGGTTGGTATATCTTTCATCCGCTCGGCCAGTTCGAGCATCACGCCCAGGCCTGCCGCGTTGTCGTCCATGCCCTGCAGCGTCAGCCCGCCGAGGTTGTTATCCGTATCGGCATCGCTCATCGGGGCGTAGGTATCGAGGTGCGCCATAATAATGATTTGTTCAGCCGCGCTACCTTCATGCGCCGCGATAACCGTACTGCCGGTCACGTTATGCCAGTTTTTCGTTTTATTTCTGGAGGTATAAACGTAGCGGCTGTGAAACGACCGGATGTCGCTCTGGTAGCCCATCCCGGCAAACTGCTGGCGAAGATAGTCCGCGGAGAGCATCTCCGCAGGCGAGCCGGTCATGCGGCCAGGGAAGACGGTGGCAATATGCCGCGCCTGCATAGTGGCGATTTCACCATAAGGTTGGTTTTTTGCCTGGGCAGGAAGAATAAAGCAAACGCCGAGCGCCAGGGCAGCAATACGGTGGCGCGTTGCGGAAAACATAGTGAGTCCTTAAAAACAGAGCAAAATATTAACCCGCCTAGTATGAAACTGTGATCGCCCATACACAATTTGAATTGCTCTTAAATGCCCGATATTTCGCGTGTTAAGCACTTTTTGGTATTAGCTTTTTCACGGCGTTATTCCATTGAGTAACTACTCATTCCAATTCGTAATTTCATTCGGTCTAAGCCGCCCCCTATAGTCCCTTTATTCCTCGTTGTTAGTGAGTTGTTGCTTGTGGACTATCTGCCCTTATTTGCTGCGATAAAAGAGAAGCCGGTGCTGGTTGTTGGCACGGGTGAAATTGCCGATCGCAAAATCGCGTTTTTGCAGCGCGCAGGGGCGCAGGTGCGGGTAGTGGCAGAAGCGGATTTTGACGAATCCCAAATCGACAGCGTCGTGCTGGTAATTGCTGCGACCGAAGATCGCGACCTGAACCGGCGAATTTCCGACGCAGCTCAGGCCCGTTACCGCCTGGTGAACGTGGTGGACGACCAGCCGCTATGCTCGTTTATCTTCCCGTCGATCGTTGACCGTTCGCCGCTGCTGGTGGCGATCTCCTCCGGCGGTACCGCACCGGTGCTGGCGCGCGTGCTGCGTGAAAAAATCGAAGCGCTGCTGCCGACCAGCCTCGGGCGCATGGCGGAAAAAGCCAGCTTCTGGCGCAACCACCTGAAAACGCGCCTGACCAGCGTGACGGAACGCCGTCGCTTCTGGGAACGCGTGTTTCGCGGCCGCTTTGCCAGCCTGATGCATGCCGGCAATGAGACGGCGGCGCAGAAAATCCTCGAGGACGAACTGGATAACCCCGGCAGCACGGGCGGGGAGATCATTCTGGTGGGGGCAGGGCCGGGCGATGCCGGGCTTCTGACGCTTCGCGGCCTGCAGGTACTGCAGGACGCTGACGTGGTGTTCTACGACCATCTGGTCACCGACGGCGTGCGCGAGCTGATCCGTCGCGACGCGGAGCAAATCTGCGTCGGCAAACGGGCTGGCGAGCACTCGGTGCCACAGCACGACACCAACCAGATGCTCGTTGACGCCGCCAAAGCGGGTAAAACCGTGGTGCGCCTGAAAGGGGGCGATCCGTTTATCTTCGGCCGCGGCGGCGAAGAGCTGCAGGCGGCAGCGGAAGCGGGCGTACCGTTCCAGGTGGTGCCCGGCATTACGGCGGCCTCTGCGGTAACGGCCTACGCCGGTATCCCGCTCACCCACCGCGATTACGCCCAGAGCGTGACCTTTGTGACTGGCCACTACAAGGCCGACAGCACGCCGTTCGACTGGTCGCATCTCGCCCAGAGCCGCCAGACGCTGGCGATCTACATGGGCACGATGAAGGCGGCGGATATCAGCGAACAGCTTATTCAGCACGGTCGCGAGGCGACGACGCCCGTTGCCGTCATTTCTCGCGGCACGCGCGTCGATCAGCACGTTGCGACGGGCACGCTGGAACATCTTGCAACCCTGGCGAAAGACGCCCCGATGCCCGCCCTGATCGTGGTGGGTGAAGTGGTGCAGCTGCACAGCACGCTCGCCTGGTTCCAACACACAACCGATACAGAAGGCTTTGGTTCTTCTGTCGTAAATTTGGCTTAAGGAACGGTTATGGACCAAAAACGTCTTACACACCTGCGGCAGCTCGAAGCGGAGAGTATCCATATCATCCGCGAAGTGGCCGCCGAGTTTTCTAACCCGGTGATGATGTACTCCATCGGTAAAGATTCCAGCGTCATGCTGCATCTGGCGCGTAAAGCGTTTTATCCGGGCACGCTGCCGTTCCCGCTGCTGCACGTGGATACCGGCTGGAAATTCCGCGAAATGTACGAGTTCCGCGACCGTACCGCGAAGGCCTACGGCTGCGAGCTGCTGGTGCATAAAAACCCGGAAGGGGTGGCGATGGGCATCAACCCGTTCGTGCACGGCAGCGCCAAGCACACCGATATTATGAAAACCGAAGGGCTGAAGCAGGCGCTGAACAAATACGGTTTTGACGCGGCCTTCGGCGGCGCGCGCCGTGACGAGGAGAAATCCCGCGCCAAAGAGCGTATCTACTCCTTCCGCGACCGCTTCCACCGCTGGGACCCAAAAAACCAGCGCCCTGAGCTGTGGCACAACTACAACGGCCAGATCAACAAAGGCGAAAGCATTCGCGTCTTCCCGCTCTCCAACTGGACCGAGCTGGACATCTGGCAGTACATCTATCTGGAAAACATCGAAATCGTTCCGCTGTATCTGGCCGCCGAGCGCCCGGTGCTGGAGCGCGACGGCATGCTGATGATGATCGACGACGATCGCATCGACCTGCAGCCGGGCGAAGTGATCAAACAACAGATGGTGCGCTTCCGTACCCTCGGCTGCTGGCCGCTGACCGGCGCGGTGGAATCCAGCGCGCAGACGCTGCCGGAGATCATCGAAGAGATGCTGGTGTCCACCACCAGCGAGCGACAGGGGCGCGTGATTGACCGCGACCAGGCAGGCTCCATGGAGCTGAAGAAACGTCAGGGTTATTTCTAAGGAGCCGCCATGAACACCACTATTGCTCAACAAATTGCCAACGAAGGCGGCGTGGAAGCGTATCTGCACGCGCAACAACACAAAAGCCTGCTGCGTTTTCTGACCTGCGGCAGCGTGGATGACGGGAAAAGTACCCTGATTGGCCGCCTGCTGCACGATACGCGCCAGATTTATGAAGATCAGCTCTCTTCCCTGCATAACGACAGTAAACGTCACGGCACCCAGGGTGAAAAACTCGACCTGGCCCTGCTGGTGGACGGCCTGCAGGCGGAGCGCGAGCAGGGCATTACCATCGACGTGGCCTACCGCTACTTCTCTACCGAGAAGCGCAAATTTATTATCGCCGACACCCCGGGGCACGAGCAGTACACCCGTAACATGGCGACCGGCGCGTCCACCTGCGACCTGGCGATCCTGCTGATGGACGCGCGAAAGGGCGTGCTGGATCAGACCCGTCGTCACAGCTTTATCTCGACGCTGCTGGGGATCAAACACCTGGTGGTGGCGGTCAACAAGATGGATCTGGTGAACTTCAGCGAAGAGAAGTTCGAGGAGATCCGCCAGAGCTACCTGACCTTTGCCGAACAGCTGCCGGGCAACCTGGATATTCGCTTTGTACCGCTCTCGGCGCTGGAAGGGGATAACGTCGCCTCCCAGAGCGCGAACATGCCGTGGTACAGCGGTCCGACTCTTCTGGAGGTGCTGGAAACCGTTGAAATTCAGCGCGTGGTCGATACCCAGCCGATGCGCTTCCCGGTGCAGTACGTGAACCGTCCAAACCTCGATTTCCGCGGCTTCTCAGGCACCCTCGCGTCAGGTTCCGTGAAGGTAGGTCAGCGCGTCAAGGTGCTGCCATCCGGCGTGGAATCGACCATCGCCCGCATCGTCACCTTCGACGGTGACCTGCAGGAAGCGGGCGCCGGTGAAGCCGTAACGCTGGTGCTGAAAGACGAAATTGATATCAGCCGCGGCGACCTGCTGGTCGACGCGCAGGAAACGCTGGCGGCAGTGCAGGGGGCTTCCGTGGACGTGGTCTGGATGGCCGAACAGCCGCTGACCGCTGGCCAGAGCTATGACATCAAAATTGCCGGCAAGAAAACCCGCGCCCGCGTGGACGGTATTCAGTTCCAGGTGGATATCAACAACCTCACCCAGCGTGACGTCACCGAGCTGCCGCTGAACGGCATTGGTCTGGTCGATCTGACCTTCGACGAACCGCTGGTGCTGGATCCGTATCAGCAGAACCCGGTCACGGGAGGTCTTATCTTTATCGACAGGCTGACCAACGTTACCGTCGGGGCCGGTATGGTTCGCGAACCGATTAAACAGGCTGCCGCGACGTCTGAATTCAGCGCCTTCGAGCTGGAACTGAACGCGCTGGTGCGTAAACACTTCCCGCACTGGGGCGCACGCGATCTGCTGGGAGGCAAGTAATGGCCGCCCATGATGAGAACGTCGTCTGGCATCCTCATCCGGTGACCGTCGCCCAGCGCGAACAGCTCCACGGTCACCGTGGGGTTGTGCTGTGGTTTACCGGGCTGTCCGGCTCGGGTAAATCAACGGTGGCGGGCGCGCTGGAAGAGGCGTTGCATCAGCAGGGCGTAAGTACGTACCTGCTGGATGGCGACAACGTGCGTCACGGCCTGTGCAGCGATTTAGGGTTTAGCGACGATGATCGCAAAGAAAACATCCGCCGGGTGGGCGAAGTCGCCAGCCTGATGGCTGACGCCGGGCTGGTGGTGCTGACGGCGTTTATTTCTCCGCACCGCGCCGAGCGCCAGATGGTGCGCGAACGCGTGGGCCAGGATCGCTTTATCGAGGTGTTTGTCGATACGCCGCTGGAGATTTGCGAAGCGCGCGACCCGAAAGGGCTGTACAAGAAAGCGCGTGCCGGAGAACTGCGCAACTTCACCGGAATTGACGCGGTATACGAAGCGCCTGAATCGCCTGAAATTCACCTGGAAGGTCAACAATTGGTAACAAATTTAGTAAGCCAATTATTAGACCTGCTCAGACGGGACGATATTATCAGATCCTGAGGCGGTATCGTTCGGGAGCTGTCTTCCCGAACGATGAGTCACGGTCACAGGATTAGCTATGCGCAACAGTGAACATTACATCACCACCACCGGGTCGGAGCCGCTAGCGACCGACGACGAAACGACCTGGTCATTTCCTGGGGCCATCATTGGCTTCGTCTCATGGCTGCTGGCGCTTGGCATCCCGTTTCTCATCTACGGCGGCAACACGCTGTTCTTCTTTCTCTACACCTGGCCTTTCTTTCTGGCGTTGATGCCCGTGGCGGTTGTTGTCGGCATTGCGCTGCACTCTCTGCTCAACGGTAAGCTCCTCTACAGCACCGTGGTCACGATTGTGACGGTGGTTCTGATGTTTGGTCTGTTATTTTTGTGGCTCATGGGCTAACTTCAGCCATAATTCAAACCGTAACCAACTGTGTAACGATATTGTGCAGGACGATTCTGCGGAAAAAATGTGGTACATTTGCCCGCGATGTTGCGGCATCTCTGTTACCCCGGCGTAGTGCTCTGGGGAAGTCTTGGGATGATGATGCCGTTTTTCAGGGGGCAGGATGGGTAAACTAACGCTGCTGTTGCTGGCTTTGCTAATCTGGCTGCAATATTCGCTGTGGTTCGGTAAGAACGGACTGCACGACTATAGCCGGGTGAGCGATGACGTCGCGGCTCAGCAGGCAACAAACGCCAAACTTAAGGCGCGAAACGATCAACTCTTTGCTGAAATTGATGACCTCAATGGCGGGCAAGAGGCGATTGAGGAACGCGCACGCAATGAACTCAGTATGACTAAGCCGGGCGAAACCTTTTATCGTCTGGTTCCGGATGCGTCTAAACGCAATCAGGGCTCAGCACAAAACAATCGATAATCAGGCCCAGGATTACGACATGGCAGTAACTTTTTCGGACGTATGCGCCGTGGTGCCGGCCGCAGGTTTTGGCCGGCGCATGCATACAGAATGTCCCAAGCAGTACCTCTCTATTGGCGATAAAACGATCCTCGAGCACGCCGTGGCGGCGCTGCTGGCGCACCCGCGGGTGAAGCGTGTGATTATCGCTATCAGCCCTGGCGATGCGCGCTTCGCGCAGCTGCCGCTGGCAAATCATCCACAGATTACCGTCGTTGACGGTGGCGCCGAGCGCGCCGATTCCGTGCTGGCGGGCATTCAGGCCGCCGGAAACGCGCCGTGGGTGCTGGTGCATGACGCGGCGCGTCCGTGTCTGCATCAGGACGACCTTGCGCGCCTGCTGGCCCTGAGCGAAACAAGCAAGGTTGGCGGGATTCTGGCCGCGCCGGTGCGCGACACCATGAAGCGCGCCGAGCCGGGCAAACAGGCTATCGCCCACACCGTCGATCGCGTCGATTTATGGCACGCGCTGACGCCACAATTTTTCCCCCGCGAATTACTCCACGACTGCTTAACGCGTGCGCTTAAAGAAGGTGCGACCATCACGGACGAAGCCTCTGCGCTGGAATATTGCGGTTTCCACCCTGAGCTTGTTGAAGGACGTGCTGATAATATCAAAGTGACGCGTCCGGAAGATTTACAGCTTGCGGAATTTTATCTTACCCGTTCGACCCATCAGGAGAAGGCATAATGCGAATTGGACACGGTTTTGATGTACACGCCTTTGGCGGAGAAGGCCCAATTATCATTGGCGGCGTGCGCATTCCTTATGAAAAAGGACTGCTGGCGCATTCTGATGGCGACGTGGCACTGCATGCGCTGACCGACGCGCTGTTGGGCGCTGCCGCGCTGGGGGATATCGGCAAGCTGTTCCCGGACACCGACCCGGCATTTAAAGGGGCGGACAGCCGCGAGCTGCTGCGCGAAGCGTGGCGCCGCATTCAGTCGAAAGGCTACACCCTCGGCAACGTCGACGTGACGATTATTGCCCAGGCCCCGAAAATGCTGCCGCACATTCCGCAGATGCGCGTGTTTATTGCAGAAGATCTGGGCTGCCATATGGACGACGTGAACGTCAAAGCGACGACGACCGAGAAGCTGGGCTTTACCGGGCGTGGCGAAGGGATTGCCTGTGAAGCCGTAGCGCTGCTGCTGAAGGCGAGCAAATGACGGACTTCGACAACCTGACATACCTGCACGGTAAACCGCAGGGGAACGGGGTGCTGAAAGCCAGCGCGGAAGATTTCCTCGTGGTGGAGGATCTGGGCTTTGAGCCGGATGGCGAAGGCGAACATATCCTGGTGCGTATTCTGAAAAATGGCTGCAATACCCGCTTTGTGGCCGATGCGCTGGCAAAATTCCTCAAAATTCATGCCCGCGAAGTGAGCTTTGCCGGGCAGAAAGATAAACACGCCGTCACTGAACAGTGGCTCTGCGCGCGCGTTCCCGGCAATACGATGCCTGATTTAAGCAAATTTGAGCTTGAAGGCTGTAAGGTACTGGAGTTCGCCCGCCACAAGCGCAAGCTGCGTCTGGGGGCACTGAAGGGGAACGACTTTACGCTGGTGCTGCGTGAAGTGACCGATCGCGATGACGTTGAGAAGCGTCTGAGCGCGATTCAAGAGCTGGGCGTACCGAACTACTTTGGCGCGCAGCGCTTTGGCATTGGCGGCAGCAACCTGCAGGGTGCGCTGCGCTGGGCACAAAGCGATGCACCGGTGCGTGACAGGAATAAACGCAGTTTTTGGTTGTCGGCGGCCCGCAGCGCGTTGTTTAATCAGATTGTGAGCGAAAGGCTGAAAAAACCGGACGCGAATCAAGTTGTTGTTGGCGATGCGCTACAATTAGCGGGACGCGGAAGCTGGTTTGTGGCAACGGCCGAAGAAATGGCCGATGTGCAGTCGCGCGTGGACGCAAAAGCGCTGATGATTACCGCCGCGCTGCCCGGTACGGGCGACTGGGGAACACAGGGCGACGCGCTGGCCGCCGAGCAGTCAGCCGTAGCGGATGCGCCAGAATTGCAATCATTGCTGGTGCGGGAAAAAGTCGAAGCGGCACGCCGCGCGATGCTGCTCTATCCGCAGCAGTTAAGCTGGAACTGGTGGGATGACGTAACCGTCGAGTTACGCTTCTGGCTACCGGCAGGTAGCTTTGCCACCAGTGTTGTCAGGGAACTTATCAACACCTCGGGTGATTATGCGAATATTGCTGAGTAACGATGACGGAATCCACGCGCCAGGCATTCAGACCCTGGCGAAACACCTCCGCGAATTTGCGGACGTGCAGGTCGTGGCGCCCGATCGTAACCGCAGTGGAGCGTCTAACTCTCTGACGCTGGAGTCGTCGCTTCGCACCTTTACCTTTGAAAATGGCGATATTGCCGTGCAGATGGGGACGCCAACCGACTGCGTTTTTCTGGGCGTGAACGCGCTGATGCGGCCGCGTCCGGATATTGTTGTTTCCGGCATTAACGCCGGTCCTAACCTTGGCGATGACGTGATTTACTCTGGCACCGTGGCGGCCGCAATGGAAGGGCGCCATCTGGGGTTCCCGGCGCTGGCGGTCTCGTTAAACGGCCACACGCACTACGACACCGCCGCCGCGGTGACCTGTTCGATCCTGCGGGCGCTCGGCCGCGAGCCGTTGCGTACCGGACGCATCCTCAACATCAACGTGCCGGATCTTCCCCTCGACGAAATTAAAGGCATTCGCGTCACCCGTTGCGGAAGCCGACATCCTGCCGATCAGGTGATCCCGCAGCAGGATCCTCGCGGCAACACGCTTTACTGGATTGGCCCTCCCGGCGATAAGTGCGATGCGGGTCCGGATACCGACTTTGCCGCCGTAGATGAAGGCTATGTTTCGGTTACCCCGCTGCACGTAGATTTAACCGCGTATAGCGCGCATGATGTGGTGTCGGGCTGGCTGGATCGCGCAGGAGTGAACGCGCAATGGTAAACAAACGTGTACAAACTCTTCTGGAACAACTCCGCGCGCAGGGGATCCGCGACGAGCACGTGCTTGAAGCGCTTGCTCAGGTTCCGCGTGAGAAATTTGTAGACGAGGCGTTTGAACACAAAGCGTGGGAAAACGTGGCGCTGCCCATCGGGCAGGGTCAGACGATTTCGCAGCCTTACATGGTGGCGCGCATGACGGAGCTGCTGGAGCTGACGCCCGACTCCCGCGTGCTGGAGATTGGCACCGGGTCGGGGTATCAAACCGCGATCCTGGCGCATCTGGTTCATCATGTATGCTCCGTTGAGCGGATTAAAGGTTTACAGTGGCAGGCGCGTCGTCGCCTGAAACAACTTGATTTACATAATGTTTCGACACGACACGGTGATGGATGGCAGGGTTGGAAGGCGCGCGCGCCGTTTGACGCGATCATCGTGACGGCGGCCCCGCCTGAAATTCCTGCGGCCCTGTTGTCGCAGCTGGATGAGGGGGGCATTCTTGTTCTGCCCGTCGGGGACGAGCAGCAGCTTTTGAAGCGCGTTCGTCGACGCGGCGGCGAGTTTATTATCGACACCGTGGAAGCCGTGCGCTTTGTGCCTCTGGTAAAGGGGGAGTTGGCCTGAGACTCGGAATTATCCAGGGTTATTAAGGCAAATTCAGCGTATGGTGTGGCGCGAAAGATTCGTGCCATCACGGTAAATTTTAAGTCACTGGTAGTTAACACATTCCTGGGGGATAAATGAGCGCGGGAAGCCCTAAATTCACCATCAGCCGTGTTGCGGCATTATCACTGGTTTCGCTCTGGCTGGCAGGCTGTACAAGTTCTAACAACGCGCCTGCACCCGTCAGTTCTGTCGGCGGAAACAGCGGCTCGGGTAACACGTCCAGCGGAATGTTGATCACACCTCCGCCTAAAATGGGCACCTCTACGGCGCAACAAAATCCGCCAATCCAGCCGGTTCAGCGTCCAATGACGCAGCCGACACAGATTCAGCCAGTGGAACAGCCTGTTCAGACCCAAAATGGCCGCATAGTCTATAACCGTCAGTATGGGAACATTCCGAAAGGCAGCTATACCGGTGGCAGCACCTATACCGTGAAACGCGGCGATACGCTGTTCTACATTGCGTGGATCACCGGGAACGATTTCCGTGACCTCGCGCAGCGCAATAACGTCCAGGCCCCATACGGTCTGGAAGTCGGGCAAACGCTCCAGGTGGGCAACGCGACGGGCACGCCGCTTACGCCTGGCAACACCGTTTCAGCGGCCGATGTGACGGCTCAAAATAACAGCGTTAAGCCTGCACAAAAATCCACCACGGTGGTTGCTTCACAACCTGTAATTACGTATTCTGAGGATTCAGGTGATCAGACTGCTAACAAAATGTTGCCGAATAATAAAGGGACTGCGACTGTTGTCACAGCACCGGTAACGGCACCTGTGGTTAGCTCTACTGAACCGACTGCCAGCAGTATGACCTCCAGTTCGCCAATCTCTGCATGGCGCTGGCCAACTGACGGCAAGGTTATCGAGAACTTCTCTTCCTCCGAGGGGGGAAATAAAGGGATCGATATCGCAGGGAGTAAAGGACAGGCTATCATCGCGACCGCAGACGGGCGCGTTGTGTATGCCGGTAACGCTCTGCGCGGTTACGGTAATCTTATTATCATCAAACATAACGATGATTACCTGAGTGCCTACGCCCATAACGACACAATGCTGGTCCGGGAACAACAAGAAGTTAAGGCGGGGCAAAAAATCGCTACCATGGGTAGCACCGGAACCAGTTCTACACGCTTGCATTTTGAAATTCGTTACAAGGGGAAATCCGTAAACCCGCTGCAGTATTTGCCGCAGCGATAATTTGACGGGGCATGCCAGCCAGGGTGTCTCGTTCAGGGATCACGGGTAGGAGCCACCTTATGAGTCAGAATACGCTGAAAGTTCATGATTTAAATGAAGACGCGGAATTTGATGAGAACGGAGTAGAGGCTTTTGACGAAAAAGCCTTAGTAGAAGAGGAACCCAGTGATAACGATTTGGCTGAAGAAGAGCTGTTATCGCAGGGCGCCACACAGCGTGTACTGGACGCGACTCAGCTTTACCTTGGGGAGATTGGTTACTCCCCACTGCTAACGGCCGAAGAAGAAGTCTATTTCGCACGTCGTGCTTTGCGTGGTGATGTGGCCTCGCGTCGTCGCATGATTGAAAGTAACCTGCGACTGGTCGTGAAAATTGCCCGCCGTTACGGCAATCGTGGTCTGGCTCTGCTGGATCTGATTGAAGAGGGCAACTTAGGTCTCATCCGCGCAGTTGAGAAGTTTGACCCGGAACGCGGGTTCCGTTTCTCAACCTACGCGACCTGGTGGATTCGTCAGACCATCGAACGGGCTATTATGAACCAGACCCGTACGATCCGCCTGCCGATTCACATCGTCAAAGAGTTGAACGTTTATCTGCGCACCGCGCGCGAGTTGTCCCATAAACTGGACCACGAGCCAAGCGCAGAAGAGATTGCCGAGCAACTCGATAAACCGGTTGATGACGTTAGCCGTATGCTGCGTCTCAACGAGCGCATTACCTCTGTTGACACCCCGCTGGGTGGCGACTCCGAAAAAGCGCTGCTGGACATTCTGGCCGATGAAAAAGACAACGGCCCGGAAGACACCACGCAGGACGATGACATGAAACAGAGCATCGTCAAATGGCTGTTCGAGCTGAACGCCAAACAGCGTGAAGTGCTGGCACGTCGTTTCGGTTTACTGGGGTATGAAGCTGCGACACTGGAAGACGTTGGCCGTGAAATTGGCCTGACTCGCGAACGTGTTCGTCAGATTCAGGTTGAAGGTCTGCGCCGCCTGCGTGAAATCCTGCAGGGGCAAGGTCTGAACATCGAAGCGCTGTTCCGCGAATAAGCAACCTTTCGTCAAAAAAGGCCCGTCGTGAGACGGGCCTTTTTCTTTTGTATTACGACTGTGCCGCCGTTTCGTGCAGCAGACGCCACGTTATTTTGTCGCCCTCGTGACTGAGCACCGCGGTTGACCAGCGTACGTTGACGGGCAGGTCCGGCCGGGTTTGCGTCTCCCGGTAGTGGAGAACCGCGCCACGATCCCAGCGCTGGATCGTGGATAATTCGTCAATGACGATCTTCAGTCCTGAACGGCTTCCGCGCTGGTTTTCCAGAAAACTGGCAAGACCGATATAGTCGATCTGAACGCCTCCCGGTGGGATCATCAGAAAATCTGGGCTGAAGCGGGCGAGCAGAGCGTCGGAATCACCTTCACCTTTGCCTAACCAGTCTTCAAGCGCAATGTGGAGGTCGATAATGTCGTGTTCGAAAGGCGTCATGAATTCTCCTGTCGCAGCTGGGTGAGCACCTGCGTATTGTTAAGACGAAAAACGTACGGTACAGGCAGCAGGGTCATGCCTGCGGCAAAAATAAACATCCCGTGCCATGCGACCAGCGGTGTCAGCCAGGCCTGCGCCAGGTTCAGCGCCTGCGCCAGCAGCAGGGCACCGGCAAAAAAGCTCAGCTGACGATTAAGATTCCACAGCGCGCTGGCATCCGGCATCTCTTCCCGGCGCGTCGTCAGAAAAGCGCTGCTCTGAGCCGTACTGCTGCACAGGCTTCCCCCCGCGCCCATTAAGGTAAACGCAACGGCAGGCAGCAGCGTAGCCGAACTGACGTTAATCAAAAGCAGAATACCCGTCGCCTGCAGCAGGCAGCCGATGACGATCAGCGGTCGGGGGCCGATACGGTTAAAATAGCGTCCCGTTGCCGTGATGGCGATAAACGATGCCATGGACCACGGCAGCATGAGCATCCCCGTTGCGGCTGGGCTCATGTTCGCCACGTGCTGAAGATAAAACATGCCCGTGACGTTCACTCCAATAAACATGCCGGGTACGCAGATATAGACAAGCATGGAAAAACGCAAAAGCGGGTCCGCGAGCAACGACAGGTTTAGCAGTCTGGCCGCTTTCATCGCGGGCATCTCGTGTTTAAGCCACAGGCAGGCCAAAATAAAGGTCACGACAGCGACCGGTAGCGTGGCGAAAAATATCCATCGCCAGCTTAGCGTCTGCACCAGCAGGCCTCCGATAGCAGGGGAGCAGGCCGGGGCAAGCAGCGCGACCAGCATCACCGCCGAGGAGAGTCGGGCACGCTCGTGAGGCTTAAACTGTTGCCAGGTCAGCGCCTGTCCGACGGGGATCAGTAAGCCTCCTCCCACGCCCTGGAGTACTCGCCAGGCGATCAGACTTTCAAGCGTTGCAGACAGGCCCGCCGCTGCGGAGGCTGCGCTGAACAGAAAAAGCGAGAGCAGGATGACGCGCTTTGGCCCGATGCGGCGTGCGAGCACGCTGCTGAACGGGATCACCAGCGTCAGGCCGGCAATGTACCCGTTACTGACCCAGGCAAGGGCTGAAGGCGTGGTGTTAAAGGCGTGAGCCATTGCCGGGAACGCGACGCTGGCAATGAACATATTGATCAAATCAAGAAAAAAGCCCAGCAGATAAACAGCGGCGACTTTGCTGCGATACGTCATGGTGGATCCTCCGGTGAGGTGGCGTATCGTATCGACCCCGGAAGCACGGATAAACCTGACAAAGCGCGATATACTGTCAAAAATATTTTGACAGTATAGGGCGTGATGATGATTAACCTGCAGCGGGCGCAGATGTTTGTCGCGGTGGCCGACACCGGCAGTTTCACTGCCGCAGCCGAGGCGATGGGGCTGACAAAAGCCGTGGTCAGCTTCAATATTCGTCAGCTAGAGGATGAGCTGGGCGTTACGCTGCTGCTGCGCTCCACCCGCCGTCTGACGTTAACCGAGGCGGGCGCGCTATTTCATCAGCGCAGCGTGGCGCTTCTGAAGGATGCGGAACGGCTGCAGGATGATGTCCGCGCGAATCATGCGGGGCTTACTGGCGAACTGCGGATCACGACTACGCCCGAGTATGGCTCACAGGTGGTGGTGCCGCTGCTGGCCAGGTTTAGCCAGCAGCACCCGGATCTTCGCGTGCGGCACGTTTCGTCGTCCCTGCACGCCGACCTTATCTCGGAGCGCTTTGACGTGGCCATCCGGCTGGGAACGCTTGCCGATTCGCGCAACCACGCCGCGCTGATTTCGCACTTCTCCATTATCCCCGTCGCGACGCCCGGGTGGTTGGTTAACCATCCGATCGAAACGCTTGCGCAGCTGGCCCACGCCGACTGGATTATTCACGAGCGCCTGGCCTCGCCGCTGCGCTGGCAGGTGAAGGATGCCAGCGGCACGCCTGAAACGCTGGAGATAAAAAAAGCGCCGCGCCTGTTTGCCGACAGCGCTCAGGCCCTTATGGCTTTTGCGATCGCAGGCGGAGGCGTGGCGTTACTGCCGGAATGGCTGGCGCGCGATGCGCTTGATGCGGGAAAACTGGTCCCGGTTTTACCGGAATATACCTTTGCGCAGCAGGGCATCTATGCGGTTTATCCCGATGCCCGGCATGTGTCAGCGAAGGTGCGAACCTTTATCGATTTTATGCGCACCAGCGTGAATTAATCGTGCATCATCTTTTTGATGAGCGCAGAGAACTGCTCGCGCTCGGCCTTGTTAAGACGTCCTAAAAATGCCTCATCCACCTCGTTGCCAACCGGTTTACAGCCAGCAAGCAGGGCTTCACCTTCTGGCGTCAGGAAGACAAACCGGCGGCGCTTATCGGCCGGATCGTGCTCGCGTTTGACCAGCCCGCGCGCCTCCATGCGGCTGAGCATCTCCGCCAGGGTCGCTTTCGTACTGACCGCCACTTCGGTCAACGCCACCTGTTCAATACCCGGATGCTCGGCAATAGAGCGCATCACCGCATACTGTGGCTTGGTCAGTTCCGGTAAGGCATGTTGCCACTGCGCGGTATGCTGTTGAAAAAGCTGACGTAACAGGTGGAACGCCTCTTGTCTTAGTTCCATGAACACTCCGACGGAAAAAATCTCCCCCTATGATAGCCGCTATTGCTCTCAATTTTAACGCGGCATCTTTTAGCCATTCGTGTGATCGTATGCGAACGATCTTGTCAGGAAAATGATCCTGGAGTAGTTTATTTACAATGTTCGTGTACGAACAAATAATTGAGGTGATGAATGAGATTGATAGTAGGAATGACGGGGGCAACGGGCGCGCCGCTGGGCGTGGCGCTGCTGCAGGCGCTGCGGGAAATGCCGGAGGTGGAGACGCATCTGGTCATGTCGAAGTGGGCAAAAACCACCATTGAGCTTGAAACGCCCTACACCGCGCAGGACGTTGCTGCGCTGGCTGACGTTGTCCACAGTCCGGCTGACCAGGCCGCCACTATCTCCTCCGGCTCGTTTCGCACCGACGGCATGATCATCATTCCCTGCAGCATGAAAACGCTGGCGGGTATCCGCGCGGGCTACGCCGAAGGGCTGGTGGGACGTGCGGCGGACGTGGTGCTGAAAGAGGGGCGCAAGCTGGTGCTGGTGCCCCGTGAAACGCCGCTCAGCACCATTCATCTTGAGAACATGCTTGCCCTTTCCCGCATGGGCGTGGCGATGGTGCCGCCCATGCCTGCCTATTACAACCACCCGCAAACCGCCGATGACATTACTCAGCACATCGTGACCCGCGTGCTCGACCAGTTCGGTCTGGAGCATAAAAAGGCGCGCCGCTGGAACGGGCTGCGGGAGGCGAAACATTTTTCACAGGAGAATAAAGATGGCATTTGATGATTTGAGAAGCTTCCTGCAGGCGCTCGATGAGCAAGGGCAACTGCTGAAAATTGAGGAAGAGTTAAACGCCGAGCCCGATCTGGCGGCGGCAGCCAACGCGACCGGCCGCATTGGCGACGGCGCGCCCGCGCTGTGGTTCGACAACATTCGTGGCTTTACCGATGCCCGCGTGGTGATGAACACCATCGGCTCCTGGCAGAACCACGCCATTTCGATGGGGCTGCCTGCAAACACTCCGGTAAAAAAACAGATCGACGAGTTTATCCGCCGCTGGGATAAATTCCCCGTCACACCGGAGCGCCGCGCCAACCCGGCCTGGGCGCAGAATACGGTCGACGGGGAGGACATTAACCTGTTCGATATCCTGCCGCTGTTTCGCCTGAACGACGGTGACGGCGGTTTTTATCTCGATAAAGCGTGCGTTGTCTCGCGCGATCCGCTCGACCCGGACAACTTCGGCAAGCAGAACGTCGGGATCTACCGTATGGAAGTGAAGGGCAAGCGCAAGCTCGGCCTCCAGCCGGTTCCGATGCACGATATCGCCCTGCATCTGCACAAAGCGGAAGAGCGTGGTGAAGACCTGCCGATTGCGATTACGCTGGGCAACGACCCGATCATCACCCTGATGGGCGCCACGCCGCTGAAATACGATCAGTCCGAGTATGAAATGGCCGGCGCGCTGCGTGAAAGCCCGTACCCGATTGCCACCGCGCCGCTGACCGGCTTCGATGTGCCGTGGGGTTCTGAAGTGATTCTGGAAGGGGTGATTGAAGGCCGCAAGCGGGAAATCGAGGGGCCGTTTGGCGAGTTTACCGGACACTATTCCGGTGGCCGTAACATGACGGTTGTCCGTATCGACAAAGTTTCTTACCGCACCAAACCGATTTTTGAGTCGCTCTACCTCGGCATGCCGTGGACCGAGATTG
This sequence comes from Enterobacter sp. AG326, assembly GCF_004362415.1. Lineage (NCBI taxonomy): Bacteria > Pseudomonadati > Pseudomonadota > Gammaproteobacteria > Enterobacterales > Enterobacteriaceae > Enterobacter > Enterobacter sp. AG326. The sequence continues at coordinate 503,379 of NZ_SNXG01000003.1, forward strand.
ACTATCTGATGGGACCGGCTACCTGCGTGCCGCTCTACCAGCAGCTTAAAGCGGAGTTTCCGGAAGTGCAGGCGGTGAATGCGATGTACACCCACGGTCTGCTGGCGATTATCTCCACCAAAAAACGCTACGGCGGTTTTGCCCGCGCGGTCGGTTTACGCGCCATGACCACGCCGCACGGTCTGGGCTACGTGAAGATGGTAATCATGGTGGATGAGGATGTCGATCCGTTCAACCTCCCGCAGGTAATGTGGGCGCTATCGTCAAAAGTGAACCCGGCAGGGGATCTGGTGCAGCTGCCGAACATGTCGGTCCTTGAACTCGATCCCGGTTCCAGCCCGGCAGGCATTACCGACAAGCTGATTATCGATGCCACCACGCCTGTCGCGCCGGACACCCGGGGCCACTTCAGCCAGCCGGTACAGGATCTGCCTGAAACCAAAGCCTGGGCTGAAAAACTGACCGCGATGCTGGCAGCACGTCAATAAGGAGGAAAAGATGATTTGTCCACGTTGTGCCGATGAGCATATTGAAGTGATGGCGACGTCGCCGGTAAAAGGGGTCTGGACCGTTTATCAGTGCCAGCATTGTTTGTATACCTGGCGCGATACCGAACCGCTGCGCCGCACCAGCCGCGAGCACTATCCGGAAGCGTTCCGTATGACGCAGAAGGATATTGATGAGGCACCGCAGGTGCCGACGATCCCGCCGCTGCTATAAAAAAAGCCCGATGGCGCTACGCTTACCGGGCGATAAAATTGTGCGCTTTGTTTTGCCGGGTGGCGGCTTCGCCTTACCCGGCCTACAAACGCGGTAGGCCCGGTAAGCGCAGCGCCACCGGGCAAAAGACCGCAGAAAACTAAACCAGACTCTTCAACCGATAAATCCACTCCAGCGCCTGACGCGGCGTCAGTGAATCCGGGTCGAGGTTCTCCAGCGCTTCCACCGCAGGCGACGTCTCTTCCGCAGGAATCAGCAGCGACATCTGCGTACCATCAATCTGCGTCGCCGCCGCATTCGGTGACAGGCTTTCCAGTTCACGCAGTTTCTGACGCGCGCGCTTGATCACCTCTTTCGGTACGCCTGCCAGCGCCGCGACGGCCAGGCCATAGCTCTTGCTCGCCGCGCCATCCTGCACCGTGTGCATGAAGGCAATGGTATCGCCGTGCTCCAGCGCGTCCAGATGAACGTTCGCAACCCCTTCCATTTTCTCCGGCAGCTGCGTCAGTTCGAAATAATGGGTGGCAAAAAGCGTCATGGCCTTGATTTTATTCGCAAGGCTTTCCGCACAGGCCCATGCCAGGGACAGACCATCATAGGTTGACGTTCCGCGTCCGACTTCGTCCATCAGCACCAGGCTGTGCTCCGTCGCGTTATGCAGAATGTTTGCCGTTTCGGTCATCTCGACCATGAAGGTTGAGCGTCCGCTCGCCAGATCGTCCGCTGCCCCAACGCGGGTAAAGATGCGGTCGATGGGGCCAATCTCCACGTTTTGCGCCGGAACGTAGCTGCCGATATACGCGAGCAGCGCAATCAGCGCCGTCTGACGCATATAGGTACTCTTACCGCCCATGTTCGGACCGGTAATGATCAACATTCTTCTCTGCGGTGACAGGCTCAGCGGGTTGGCGATGAACGGTTCGTTGAGCACCTGCTCTACCACCGGGTGACGGCCTTCAGTGATGCGAATGCCAGGCTTATCGGTAAAGGTCGGGCAGGTATAGTTCAGCGTTTCAGCGCGTTCTGCCAGATTGACCAGCACGTCCAGCTCCGCCAGCGCGCTGGCGCTCTGCTGCAGGTCGCCCAGGTGCGGCATCAGCATGTCAAACAGCTCGTCATACAGCTGTTTTTCCAGGGACAGCGCCTTTCCTTTCGAGGTGAGGACTTTGTCTTCGTACTCTTTCAGTTCAGGAATGATGTAGCGTTCGGCGTTTTTCAACGTCTGGCGGCGCACGTAGTGAATCGGCGCCAGGTGGCTCTGCCCGCGGCTGATCTGAATGTAGTAACCGTGTACCGCGTTATATCCCACTTTCAGGGTGTCGAGCCCAAGACGCTCGCGCTCGCGGATTTCCAGCTTATCGAGGTAGTCCGTCGCACCGTCGGCCAGCGCGCGCCATTCGTCCAGCTCTTCGTTGTAGCCTGGGGCAATCACGCCGCCATCACGCACCAGAACCGGAGGCGCATCGATAATGGCGCGCTCCAGCAGTTCGCGAAGCTCGGTAAATTCGCCCATGGTTTCGCGGAGTTTCTGTACCGGCGCGCTGTCAACGTCACTCAGCTGCGCGCGCAGTTCCGGCAGCTGCTGGAATGCATGACGCATCCGCGCGAGGTCGCGTGGTCGCGCTGTTCGCAGTGCCAGACGAGCAAGGATACGCTCCAGATCGCCCACCTGGCGCAGAACCGGCTGCAGCTCGGTATAGCGATCCTGCAGCGCGGCAATCGTCTGCTGACGGCAAACCAGCGTCTCGGTATTGCGGATCGGCATATGCAGCCAGCGTTTCAGCATGCGGCTGCCCATTGGCGTTACCGTACTGTCGAGGACCGACGCGAGCGTATTTTCTACGCCACCCGCCAGGTTCTGCGTGATCTCCAGGTTACGGCGCGTGGCGGCATCCATGATGATGCTGTCCTGCTGGCGCTCCATGGTGATAGAGCGGATATGCGGCAGGGCGGTGCGCTGGGTATCTTTCACGTACTGCAGGAGACAACCGGCCGCACACAGCCCGCGCGGGGCATTTTCAACGCCAAAGCCAATCAGATCGCGGGTGCCAAACTGCAGATTCAGCTGCTGGCGCGCGGTATCAATTTCGAATTCCCACAGCGGACGACGGCGTAACCCGCGACGACCTTCAATCAGCGCCATTTCGGCGAAATCTTCGGCATAGAGCAATTCTGCCGGGTTGGTGCGCTGCAGTTCGGCAGCCATCGTTTCACGGTCAGCCGGTTCACTCAGACGAAAACGTCCGGAGCTAATATCCAGCGTCGCGTAGCCAAACCCTTTACCGTCCTGCCACAGCGCTGCCAGCAGGTTATCCTGGCGCTCCTGTAACAGGGCTTCATCACTGATGGTGCCAGGCGTGACGATGCGCACGACTTTGCGTTCCACGGGGCCTTTTGAGGTCGCCGGATCGCCGATCTGTTCGCAGATTGCAACGGACTCGCCCTGATTCACCAGCTTCGCCAGGTAGTTTTCTACCGCGTGGTGCGGGATACCTGCCATAGGAATGGGTTCGCCTGCCGATGCGCCACGTTTGGTCAGCGAGATGTCGAGCAGCTGCGATGCACGCTTAGCATCGTCATAAAATAGCTCGTAAAAATCGCCCATACGGTAAAACAGCAGGATTTCCGGATGCTGTGCTTTCAGCTTCAGATACTGCTGCATCATCGGCGTATGTGCGTCGAAATTGTCGATTGTGCTCATGGAGTTATGATGTCCATTTCTTTGAAAATAAACCGTTTTGATGGGCTCAATGGCCGTTTGTTCCTTCTATTGTCGCATGAAAAAAAGGTCCGGCGCAGAAAAATGTCGTGGCTTTACGAGGCATCTTCCGACATTAATTCGATGACAATTTTTCCATGCTCGACGCCCACCCTGACTCGAGAATGGGTCGTAAATCCCGCTTTTTCAAGCCAGTCACCTTTTAAGCTCAGCGCCGCATGCACGCTGTAGCGCTTCGGTATCTTGGTATTGCGGTCTTCATGGCGCTTTCTAAAATATCCCACTTTTAAATGGCGATAGGGTTTGCCGATCGCGAGCTCTTGCATAGGGTCTCCAGATAACACGGACAAAGGTCATTTCTGATGCCTGTATAAAATACCAGTGATTGTTGGCCGGTGCAGGGCTAAAACTGGAGTCAGGCTTCAGGAAACGAAATGCAACCGCTGAAATTCAGCGTTGAAAGGTGTATTATTAATGCACTTTATTATTCGGTAATCCGCTATGTCCGGTAAACGCATCTCACGAGAAAAAGAGACCATCGCGAAAATGATCGCGTTGTATGAAAAGCAGTGTCCGCAGGCATCTCAGGAGGAAGGGCACTATCAGGCGCTCAACGCTTATGCCGATAAGCGCCTGGATAAATGCGTTTTCGGTGAGGAAAAGCCTGCCTGCAAGCAGTGCCCAGTACACTGCTACCAGCCTGCCAGACGTGAAGAGATGAAGCAGGTTATGCGCTGGGCAGGCCCGCGTATGTTATGGCGTCATCCCATTCTGACCGTTCGCCATCTGATGGATGACCGTCGCCCCGTACCGGAACTGCCGGAGAAATACCGTCCGAAAAAGTGATCGGTTCAGCGTCTCAGCGGACGGCAAATCACCTTCAGGGCCAGCGCGCTGCATAGCGGGAAGAGGGCCAGCAGAAGCCAGGGATACATCGCCTGCGTTGAGGGCACCAGCGCGCGATCCAACAGGCTGCCAAACAACAGGTTTCCTGCCAGTACCGCAATGCCTCCGGCGGTGGCGAGTGCGCCGTAGTGCGCGCCAAGCGTGGATTCATCCGCAAACAGGGGGATCAGATCTTTAGCAGATGGCACCAGCAGCATTTGCCCCAGCGTCAACAGCGTCACAAAACAGACAGAAGGCAGTAAGCGCAGCCAGCCTTCCGGCGGCGTCATCGGGGCGAACGTCGCCACGCTCGCAAAGGCGGCTGACAGCAGCAAAAATCCCACCGTCAGAATTCTCACCGCGCCCACGCTACGGGCGAAGCGCGCCAGCGGCAGCTGTAAGGTGATGATCAAAACGGAGGCCAGCATAAAAAGAGGGCCGAGATCTTTCTCGTTACCGCCAGAACGCTGGATCTCCACCGGCAGCGCCAGATAAAGCTGGTTATAACTTAACAGCCATGAACTGTAGGCAATGATAAAGGCGACAAAGCGCGGCTGACGGAACGTTGTCCACCAGGGCTGTATTTTCAGCGTCTGTGAACGGTGGCCAGCAGCGGGCAGGCAAAAGTAGAGCACCACTAGCGCAATGACAAATACGCCTGCCCCCGCCAGCGCCACCTGACGAAAGCCAAGGCCGGTGAGCAGGGCGCCAGCAACCGGGCCCAGTACCGCGCCGAGTTCTCCGCAGACGGCAAAGAGCGCAAACCACTCAGCCCGGCTTCGTTTGCCTTTTGCCTCGCTGTGCGTGCCTGCTTTTGCCAGCAGTGCCTCAATCGAGGGGGAGAACAATGCGCCGCCAACGCCCGTCAGACACGCGCCCAAAATAATCGGCCACAGTGATTCCCCGAAGGCCAGCAGCAGATAGCCTGAAACACGAACAATACAGCCGCTGAGGATAATCACTTTCGCGCCAAACCGGTCCGAGAGCGCACCGCCAACGATAAACATTCCCTGCTGGGAGAAGGTGCGAAGGCCCAGGATCAGCCCGATAAGTCCGCCGGAGAGCAGCATGTCGTCGCGCAGGAATATCGCCAGGAAGGGAACGACGGCGTAAAAGCCAATGTTGAAAACAAACTGGCTACCCAGTAAGACGGGCGGCCAGAGCGTGGCGGCAGGGCGAAGGGGCATCGTCGTTCACTCGCCCCTAAACGATAAAGTGGATGTGTTTTTTGCCATGGAACGGCGAGGTCTCGATTTTGGTTTTGACCCGGAAGACATCCCAGAGCAACGACTCGGATAAGATATCCTGCGGTGTCCCCGTCGCCACAATTTGCCCTTTCTGCATCACAATCAGCGAGTCGCAGAACATCGAGGCGTGGTTGAGATCGTGGATAGCGACAATGCTGGTGACCGGTAATTCGCTGATCAACTGCATCAGCTGCATCTGATGATGAATGTCGAGGTGGTTGGTCGGCTCGTCCAGCAGGATTTCCGTTGGGGTCTGAGCCAGCGCGCGGGCAATATGTACGCGCTGGCGCTCGCCGCCGGAGAGGCTCAGCCAGCCCTGGTCGCTTTTATCCAGCATATCCACGCGCTGCAGGGCGGCGGTGACGGTTTCGTCATCGTGGTTGCTCCAGTTGGAAAAAGCGGAGTGGTGCGGAATACGCCCAAGTTTCACCACGTCGCGCACGCGCATGTTGGCGTCCGTCATCCCGTGCTGTTCCACAAAGGCGACCCGGCGGGCAAGCTGCTTTTTGGCGATGCGAGAGATGTCCTGCCCGTCCACGGTAACGCAGCCAGCATCCGGGCGACGAAGCCCCGCGAGGATCCGTAAAAGAGACGATTTACCGCAGCCGTTAGGGCCAAGCAGTCCTACCGTTTCCCCCCGGGAAACCTTCAGCGAGACGTCATTAACGATGACTTTTTTGCCTACCTTCCAGGTAATATTTTCAGCGCAGATACTCATCACTTATTCCTTGAACGGTAGATAATTACTGCAAAGAAGGGGACGCCAACCAGCGCGGTGACTACGCCGACGGGCAGGCTTTGCGGCGCAATCAGCATGCGCGAGGCAATGTCTGCCAGCACCATCAGGATCGCCCCTGCCAGCGCGCTGGCAATCAGCAGCGTGCGGTGCAGCGGCCCGAACAGGAAACGCATCACGTGCGGCACCACCAGCCCGACAAAGCCGATTGAGCCCGCCATGCTGACAATCGTCGCGGTAATCAGCGCGGTAGTGGTAAAGAGCGTCAGGCGAACCCACGGGACGGCAATGCCTAAAGAGGCGGCGGCATCATCACCGAACGTGAAGGCATCCAGCGCCCGGGAATAGTAAAGACAGACGGCAAGGCCCGCCAGCACGACCACCAGCGCCAGCTGGAATTCCGGCCAGCGAACGCCGCTGAAGCTGCCCAGCAGCCAGAACATCACGTCGCGCGCCTGCTGGGCGCTGGCGGAGGTGCTGATGGTGTAGGCAGTAATGGCGTTGAACAGCTGAGAGGCGGCGACCCCTGCCAGAATGGTACGTTCATTCCCCCCGCGCGCGCCGTTCGTCAGAAACGCGACAAACGCAAAGGCGGCAAACGCCCCGGCAAACGCGCCCGCAGAGAGCGACACCGCGCCGGTACCAATTCCTAATACGACGACCGACACCGCACCGGTTGACGCACCCGCCGACACGCCGAGCACGTAAGGTTCCGCCAGCGCGTTCTTCAGCAGGCTCTGCAATACGGCACCGCAGATGGCCAGCCCCGCGCCGCAGCAGGCCGCCACCAGCGCGCGGCTCAGGCGAAAGTCCCAGATCACGCTCTCATAGATGCGGGTGAGCGGAACCTCGGTGAGCCCCATTTTATTGCTGATGGCGTAAAACACGTTATCCAGGGGAATGGACAGCTCGCCGACGCTGACGCTCAGCGCGATCGTCAGAAATAACAGGACCAGAGCGAGCAAACCCGAGGTCGTCTGAACCAGGCTCTGCCGGACCTGAAGAACGGCGGTTGTCATCAGTTCAGCCCCAGCTTTCTGAGCTGTTCGCCAACCTGCTCAGCTCCGTAAATCGTGCGAATCGTCGGGTTCATGGCCTGGCCGTCCATCACCACGATATGGCCTTTCTTCACCGCGTCCAGCTGGCTGACTGCGGGATCGCTTTTCAGGAATTTGATTTTTTCTTCCGCGTTATCCAGCGCCCAGCGGTTGCGGTCCAGGCTGGACACCACAATGACATCCGGATTGGCGGCAATAATGCTTTCCCAACCCACGGTTGGCCATTCGGTCTCGGACGTAATGGCGTTATGACCGCCCATCAGGCTGGCGATAAACCCGGAGGGGCTATTTTTACCGCCGACGTAGGCGTCCGCAGAAGGGGATGAACTGGAGAACCAGAAGACAAACGAAAGGTCTTTTTTACTCTTGCCGAATTCCTTACGCAGGTCGGCCTCGCGTTTTTTGAAATCGGCAATAACGGCCTGACCGCGGTCTTCAACGTTAAAGATTTTGGCGAAATCCTCAATCTCTTTATAGAGATACGTCATATCCCACAGCTTCTGGCGGCTGCCGTACATATCGCCGGTGGCTTTTTTGGTCGCGCACATGCCCGGGGACACGTAGCTGTTCACGCCCAGGGTCTTCAAATCGTCACGTTTTGCGACCTTACTTTCCGGCCCCAGCAGCAGCGGGGACTGCGCGGGGACAAAGTCAGGATTTTGCGCAAGAACGGATTCAAGGGTCGGGATTTCGACCGTCAGGGTTTTGATTTTTGCGTTCTGTTCCGCCAGCTGCGGCAGCACTTTGGTCGGCCAGAAGGCGCTGGCCTTCACCTTATCTTCCAGGCCCAGCAGGAGCAAAATTTCGACGGTGTTCTGGCCCAGGGCCACGACGCGTTCCGGTGCTTTGGTGAACGTCTCTTTGTAGCCACAGTTTTCAATCGTCAGGGGATAGGTGGTTGCCAGAGCAGAACCGACCGACGCAATCGCCAGGCCTAGCGCGCAGATGACCTTTTTCATGAAACGCTACCCTTCATTAAAATTATTATTGATGCAAATGAAACTCATTATTAAGGCGGAATTTTATACAGAGGAAACGATTTTGTGTCAATGAGGGACAATTACGCAGGGGAACAAAAGGCGGTGTCAGAAAACACCGCCGGAATAGGGCCTTAAATGAGGCTCTCTTTATCAATCCCGAGACGCTTAATGCGCGACAGCAGGGTCGTGCGTTTTAACCCCAGGCGCTGGGCGGCACCTTTTGGCCCGGCGACCACGCCGTTGGTCTCTTTCAGCACGCGCATAATGAGCTGATATTCATCTTCTCCCTCTTTCGCTGTCTCGGCGGCGGGCGCGGTTACGTCAGGAAGCGTAACCTCAGGCAGGGAGAGTTGCAGCACGTTACCGCGCGTCAGCAGCACCGCGCGTTCGATGACGTTTTCCAGCTCGCGCACGTTGCCGGGCCATTCCATCGATGAAAGGGTGCGCAACGTCTCGGCAGGAATACTGTCGATGTTTCGCCCCATCCGGCGCGCGATCTTCGCGGTAAAGGCTTTGACCAGCAGGGGGATATCCTCCGGGCGTTCGCGCAGCGGCGGCAGGAAGATCGGGAAGACGTTCAGGCGATAGTAAAGGTCGCTGCGAAACTCGCGGTCGGCGACCATTTTTTTCAGGTCACGGTTGGTGGCCGCAATCAGCCGCACGTCGGTCTGGATAAGCTTGTTGCTGCCAAGGCGCTCAAACTCCTGCTCCTGCAGGACGCGCAGCAGTTTCGGCTGTAGCTCCAGCGGCATATCGCCCACTTCGTCGAGGAACAGCGAGCTTTTGTCCGCCAGCTCAAAACGGCCCAGCCGCTGGCTGCTGGCCCCGGTGAATGCACCGCGCTCGTGGCCGAACAGATCGCTTTCCAGCAGTCCCGCAGGCATCGCGGCGCAGTTCATCTTCACCATCCGTCGGCTGTTGCGGTTGCTCAGGTTGTGGATGGCGCGGGCAATCAGCTCTTTGCCCGTGCCGGTTTCGCCCAGAATCAGCACCGTGCTGTCGCTTTGCGCCACCATCTCAACCTGCTTAAGCACGCTGTACATAGCGTCGCTGCGCCCGATGATTTCACCAAACTCGCTGTCCACGTTGTTGAGCTGTTCGGTCAGGGCCAGGTTCTCATCCACCAGCCGCTCTTTCAGACGATGAATTTCCTGATAGGCGAGGGCGTTATCGAGCGCGATGGAAATACGCTCGGCAATCTGGCGCAGCAGCTTCAGGTTGGCGGTGGTAAACACGCCTTCCTCGCACTGCGCCAGCTTCAGCACGCCCAGCATGGTGTTGCCGGACATCAGCGGCAGCAGGCACAGGGTCTGAATTTTATTGCCCCAGGTGTTAAACAGCATCCGCTCGTACGGCGCGACCGGGTCCTGCTCGTTCAGGTTGAGCAGGAGGATCTCTTTGCTTTTGAAAACCCGCTCAGAAAGGGTGCCCGCTTCGTCTACCTCGCTCTGCTCGTGCGCCGGGTTGGCTTCATCGAGATAGTGCGTGGAGTAGATGTTCAGCTTGCCCTTGCGATGCCCGCGGAGCGCAATGCTGATGGCGTCGATTTTGAAATAGTGGTGGATCTCTTTCGAGACTTCGCTGACCAGCTCGTCCATGTCCAGGCGGGAGAGCACGGCGTTGGTGATGGCGACCAGAATGCGGAAGTTGTCGCGCTCGCGGCTCAGCAGGTCGTAATCGACGTTATTGGTGACGCGGCTTTGGATCTGCTCCGCGACGACGGCCACAATCTGGGTAAAGGTATGCAGGCGCTCGTATTCCGCCTCGCTCCAGGGCTGGTCGGTCGTGCGGATAAACTCGCAGCCGCCAAAAATCTGGCCCTCAGCCGCCAGCGGCAGCATGCAGTAATGCCCGAAAGGCTGATAGAGGTCGCTCTCCGCCAGCTTCGGCCACGCCTGACGGAACTCCGCAAAGTTGCAGTGCAGCACTTCAGGCCGGGAGAGTATGCGGCGCACCGGGCCATGCGCCAGATACGTTTCGTCTTCGTATTCAAACGTTTTGCCATTATCACGCGTCGAGTAGTAGCTCGCGCGCTGCGTTCCGCTATGCCAGAGCACAATCGCGGCGCTGTCCGCCAGCGCCGATTGCCTGACCAGCCGCGTCAGGGCATCGCTCAGCGCGCCGAGGTCGGGCTGCTGTAAAAGTGTGCGCGTGATGTCAAACAGGCCCTGCTGTCCAAGATCGCTCATCGGTGTATACGGCATATTGCTTTCCAATAGAAACTGGCAAAAAAGAGACATTCAGTGCTGACCGCTTATGGCGCGGTTCTAGCAAATTCGGGGTAAGGGCTCCGCGTGCGGCAGATCCAGCGTCCGCTTCACGCCATACAGCCCGGCCAGGCGCACCCCTTTGCGCTCAACCACTTCACCAATCATCGCCGCCTCTTTTCCTGACGGATGAGCCCGCAGCTGTTCAAGAACGGCTTCCGCCGCCGCGCGTTCAACGCCAATCACCAGTTTGCCTTCGTTGGCGAAGTTGAGCGGGTCAAGGCCCAGCAGCTCGCAAAGCCCGCGAACGGCAGGCTTAACGGGCAGGCTGCGCTCGGTGAGTTCAATTCCGTACCCGCAGCTTGCCGCAAATTCGTGGACCACTGCGTTCACGCCGCCTCGCGTGGCGTCCCGCAGGGCTTTCACGCCGGGAACACCGAGCAGCGTCTGGATAAGCGGGGTGAGCACCGCGCAGTCGCTGCGCAGTTCCCCGTCCAGCCCCAGACCTTCGCGCAGGTTAAGGATGGTCGCCCCGTGGCAGCCCAGCGTTCCGGTCACGATCAACACGTCGCCCACGCTAAGCCGCTGCGCGCCCCAGTGAATGTCGGCGGGGATCGCCCCTATGCCGGCGGTGTTGATAAACAGCTTGTCGGCCGCGCCGCGCTGCACCACTTTGGTATCGCCGGTGACGATTGCTATCCCCGCCTCGCGCGCGGTCTGCGCCATGCTGTTGACCACTGTCGTGAGCGTCTCCATCGGTAATCCCTCTTCGAGGATAAACCCGCAGGAGAGGTAGCGCGGAATAGCGCCGCTGACCGCCACGTCGTTGGCCGTGCCGCAGACGGCGAGCTTGCCGATATCGCCGCCGGGGAAGAACAGCGGGTCAATCACGTAGCTGTCGGTGGAGAAGGCCAGCCTGTCGCCCTGGGCGGTGAGGGTGGCGAGGTCAATCCGCGCCTGGTCTTCCTGTTCGGCGAGCCAGGGGTTGTTAAAAGTCGCCATAAACAGCCGGTTAATCAGCTGCTGCATCGCCTGCCCGCCGCTGCCGTGCGCCATTTCAACCGTATTCATGCTTCACTCTCCTGGTTGCGATACTGATACCACGCGGCACACGCCCCTTCGGAGGAGACCATCAGCGCGCCAAACGCCGTTTGCGGGTTACAGGTATTGCCAAATAACGGGCATTGATGCGGTTTGCATTTACCGGTGAGCACGTCGCCGCAGCGGGCCCGGGGATCGTCGCAAACCTGCTGCGGCTGCGGGCGGAAATGCGCTTCGGCGTCGAACGCGCAATAGGCTGACGTCAGGTGCACGCCGGATTCGGCAATCAGCCCCAGACCACGCCACTCGCTGTCGCCCTCAACGCTGAACACGTCGGCTATCGCCTGCTGCGCCCGTTCATTTCCCGCATCCGGCACCACGCGGCGGTACTGGTTTTCCACTGCACTCAGGGCCTCTATTTTCTGCTCAACCAGCATGATCACACCTTGCAGTAGATCAAGTGGTTCGAAACCAGCGACCACTAACGGACGATTGTACTGTTCAGCGATAAAACCGTAGGCGTCTGTGCCAATCACCATGCTGACATGCCCCGGTGCCAGAAAGGCGTCTATCCCGTTTTCCGGCTCTTCCAGCAGGCTGCGCAGCGTGGGAATGAGCGTAATGTGCTGGCAGAAGAAGAAAAAATTCTCGACGCCGCGCGCTTTCGCCTGCTGCAGCGTGATGGCGGTAGCGGGCATGGTGGTTTCAAATCCCAGGCCAAAAAACACCACCTTGCGCGTGGGGTTATTCTCTGCCAGCGTCAGGGCATCCATCGGCGAATAGACGATCCGGATGTCGGCTCCGCGCGCTTTTGCCTGCAGCAGCGAGCCGTTTTTCCCGGGCACGCGCATCGCGTCGCCAAAGGTGCAGAAAATGACGTCGGGCTGGCTGGCAATTTCAATGCAGCTGTCGATGCGCCCCATCGGCAGCACGCACACCGGGCAGCCGGGGCCGTGGATAAACTCGATGTTCTCAGGCAGCAGCTGGTCGAGGCCAAATTTGAAGATGGCGTGCGTGTGTCCGCCGCACACCTCCATGATCCGCAGCGGTCTCTCTTTCGTGTAGTCCAGCAGCGACGCGCGCGTTTTCAGGTGCCCGATAAGCTGCAGCACCTGCTCGGGGGCGCGGTATTCATCAACGTAACGCATGGCTAACGCTCCTCGCCGTACAGCAGCGCGCCCACGTCAGGCTCCACGTCGAACATGTTTTGCAGAGCGTCCAGCGTGTCGCGGGCTTCCGCTTCGTTAATCACGCTCATGGCAAACCCCACGTGGACCAGCACCCACTGCCCGAGACGCGATGCGCCCGTTTCATCACTGCTGCCCACCAGCGTCAGGTCCACGTCGCGCAGGATGCCGCAGACCTCCACTTTGGCCTGGTTCCCGTCAATGGAATGGATTTGTCCCGGTACGCCTATGCACATCGTTCACTCTCCAGCCAGTTCAGCCAGGCGTCCATGCCGTCGCCGCGCGTGGCGGAGACCAGCAGGATTTCAATCTCCGGATTCACTTCACGAGCATACGCCAGGCACTTATCCACGTCGAAGTTCAGGTACGGCAGCAGGTCGACTTTGTTCAGCAGCATGAGGGAGGCGGCGGCAAACATATGCGGGTACTTCAGCGGCTTGTCTTCGCCTTCGGTCACCGAAAGCACCGCCACCTTGTGTCGTTCGCCAAGATCGAAGCTCGCCGGGCAGACCAGATTGCCGACGTTTTCAATAAACAGAATGCCGTTATCCACCAGCGGCAGGCGCGGGGCCGCATCGGCAATCATCTGCGCATCCAGGTGGCAGCCTTTGCCGGTATTGACCTGAATTGCCGGCGTGCCGGTTTCGCGAATGCGCGCCGCGTCGTTAACGGTTTGCTGGTCGCCCTCGATCACCGCGCAGGAGACGCGCCCGTTCAGGCGTTTGAGCGTTTCCGTTAACAGCGTGGTTTTGCCGGAGCCGGGGCTGGAGACCAGGTTCAGCACCAGCTGTTTGCGGGCGGCAAAGCGCGCGCGGTTGCGGGCGGCGATCTGGTTATTCTTGTCCAGCACGTTGATTTCCACCTCCAGCATCTGGCGCTGGCTGATGCCCGGCGCGTGGGTACCCGCTTCGCCGTGGCCGTAGTGCAGATCGCCCGCAGCGGAGCGCTGCGGAGCGAAGGTGATACCGGTCAGTGCCGCAGAAGGGCGTGGGGCAGGCGAAAAGGGCGCGGAGCGAAACGCGGAATGGGGACGGTGTTCATCCCCTTCTATATACAGGTTGCCTTCGGCGCAACCGCAGGTGCTACACATACTTTACTCCTTCTCGATTTCGAGGCGTTGGATCTGCATGCCGTCGTCCGCCACGATGCGAAGACCGGTGCTCTGGCACTGCGGACAGCTCTGAACCTTTGATGACAGCAGGGTGACGTACTGCTGGCACTGCTCGCACCAGCACTCCGCCTGCTGCTCTTCAAGATGGAGTTCGCAGCCTTCCGCCAGCGTGCCGCGACACACCAGCTCAAAGCAGAAATTCAGGGCGCTGGTCTCGACGCAGGAAAATGCCCCGACCTTGAGCCAGACGCCGGTGACGCGCTTCGCGTGGTTTTGCACTGCCTGCTGTTCGATAAGCTCCAGGGCCCGCTGGCAGAGGGTGATTTCGTGCATGACGCCTCCTCAATGAATTGCGCCATTGAATGCAATAACGGTGCCAGCTTGATTTTTGTTAAGGCGTGACGATGTCAACGCTGTCGAAATGACACGTCGACACCGCGGCGATGACAGCGGTTTTGCAATTAAACCCATTTAAAATCATGAAGATAAAAACTGGCATGGAATCTGCTTAACAGCCGCTATCTCCACTAAACGGATACCTTCTATGACTATTTGGGAAATCAGCGAAAAAGCGGATTACATCGCGCAGCGTCATCAGCAGCTGCAGGACCAGTGGCACCTCTACTGCAACTCTCTGGTTCAGGGCATAACCCTCTCGAAAGCGCGTCTTCATCACGCGATGAGCTGCGCGGCGCAGGGCGACATGCGCTTCGTCCTGTTCGGCCATTTCATCATCAACGTTACCCTGGCGGACAACTTCAACAGCCACACCATTGAGTACCACCTCGAGACAAAAGACGGCGAAAAACAGTGTATTGCGAAGGCGCAGCTGATGGCCGATGGCATGGTGGACGGGCACGTCAGCAACCGCGATCGCCAGCAGGTGCTGGAGCACTATCTGGAAAAAATCGCGCCGGTCTATAACGGCCTGTACGCCGCCGTTGAACACGATCTCCCGGTCAACCTGAAGCAGCTGATGGACGGAAATGCCTCAGCAAACGTGGCCTGACTCCTGCGTGTCGAGAAGTGTCGACAAGACAGTTTTTCGTCAAAAATGACTATCACCAGAGGATAACCCGGTGAACCGTTTTGTAATTGCTGACTCGACGGTCTGTATTGGCTGTCGAACCTGTGAGGCGGCGTGTTCGGAAACGCATCGCCTGCATGGGCTGCAGTCCATGCCGCGCCTGCACGTCATGCGTAATGAAAAAGAGTCTGCCCCGCAGCTCTGCCATCATTGTGAAGACGCCCCCTGCGCGGGCGTCTGCCCTGTGAATGCCATCACCCGAATTGATGGCGCTGTTCAGCTGAACGAAAGCCTGTGCGTAAGCTGCAAGCTGTGCGGCATTGCCTGCCCGTTCGGCGCGATTGAATTTTCCGGCAGCCGTCCGCTGCACATTCCGGCGAACGCCAACTCGCCAAAAGCCCCGCCTGCGCCACCGGCTCCGGCACGCGTAAGCACGCTGCTGGACTGGGTGCCCGGCATCCGTGCCGTTGCGGTGAAATGCGACCTGTGCAGCTTCGATGAACAGGGCCCGGCCTGCGTGCGCACCTGCCCGACTAAGGCGTTGATTCTGGTTAACATTCGCGACATTGCCCGTACCAGCAAGCGTAAACGCGAGCTGACCATCAACAGTGATTTTGGCGACCTTTCTCTGCTACAGGCGCTTAACGAGGGGGCGAAATGAACGCGGCGATGATGATTACCAGTGCGGTAGCCTGTTTTGCTGGCGCCGCTGTTCTGGCGCTGATCTTCTCATTCCATAAAACCCTGAGCGGCGCGATCGCCGGGCTCTGCGGGGCGGTCGCTAGCCTGATGACGCTGGCAGCAGGCGGCGTTGTCCTGCTCGGTGGCCAGTCCGCTGAGACCGTGATGCCGCTGATTCGCCACACGGTTGAGATCACGCCGCTGAACGCCATCTGGCTGGTGACGTTTGGCCTGTGCGGGCTGTTTATCAGCCTGTTCAATATCGACTGGCACCGCCATCCGCACGCTAAAGCCAACGGCCTGCTGGTTAACCTGCTGATGGCGACGGCGGTCTGCACCGTTATCGCCAGCAACCTCGGCGCGCTGGTGGTGATGGCGGAAATCATGGCGCTGTGCGGCGTCTTCCTGACGGGCTGCAGCGCCTCCGGCAAGCTGTGGTTTGCGCTGGGACGCCTCGGAACGCTGCTGCTGGCGCTGGCCTGCTGGCTGGTGTGGCAACGCTTTGGCACGCTGGACTTCGCTGCGCTCAACGGCCATCCGCTGGGGAACGACGTCTGGCTGCTGGGCGCGATCGGCTTTGGCCTGCTCGCCGGCATCATCCCGCTGCACGGCTGGGTGCCGCAGGCGCATGCGAATGCCTCCGCGCCCGCCGCCGCGCTGTTTTCTGTGGTGGTGATGAAAGTGGGGCTGTTCGGGATTCTGGCGATTACGCTGACCGGCGGACAGCCGCCGCTGTGGTGGGGCGTCGTGCTGCTGATTGCGGGCATGATCACCGCGTTCGTCGGCGGCCTGTACGCGCTGATGGAGCACAACATCCAGCGCCTGCTGGCGTACCACACGCTGGAAAACATCGGCATCATCCTGCTCGGCATTGGCGCGGGCGTGACCGGGCTGGCGCTCAATCATCCGGCGCTGATTGCCGCCGGTTTTATCGGCGGTCTGTATCACCTCGTCAACCACAGCCTGTTTAAAAGCACCCTGTTCCTCGGCGCGGGCAGCGTCTGGTTCCGCACCGGTCATCGGGATATCGAAAAGCTGGGCGGGATTGGCAAAAAGATGCCCGTCATTTCACTCGCCATGCTGGTCGGGCTAATGGCAATGGCCGCGCTGCCGCCGCTGAACGGCTTTGCCGGGGAGTGGGTGATCTACCAGTCCTTCTTCGCGCTAGGTCAGAGCGACGAATTTATCGCACGCCTGCTCGGCCCGCTGCTGGCGGTCGGGCTGGCGATTACCGGGGCGCTGGCGGTGATGTGCATGGCGAAAGTCTACGGCGTGACCTTCCTCGGCGCGCCGCGCACCCGCGAAGCGGAAAACGCCTGCTGCGCACCGTTGTTGATGGGCGTGAGCGTGGTCGCGCTGGCGCTGTGCTGCATCGCGGGCGGCGTCGCCGCGCCGTGGCTGCTGCCGCTGCTGGGCAACGCCATTCCGCTGCCGCTGACCGTGGCGAATACTACCGTCTCTCAGCCCATGATCGCGCTGTTGCTGATTGGCGCACCGCTGCTGCCGCTCGTCCTGATGCTGTTCTTCAAACGCGACCGGCTCGCCTCCCGCTCGCGCGGTGCGGCGTGGGCCTGCGGCTACGAACACGAACAGTCGATGGTCATCACCGCCCACGGTTTCGCCATGCCGGTGAAGGAGAACTTCGCCGCCGTGCTGAAGCTGCGCCACTGGCTGAACCCGGTGGGCTGGGTACCCGGCTGGCAGAGTGCCGCCGCGCCCGCGCTGTTCCGCCGTCTGGCAGTCATCGAGCTGGCGGTGCTGGTGGTCATTGTGATTTCACGAGGAGCCTGACATGAGTCTGTTACTGGCAATTCTCCAGGCGCTGGTGCTGTTCGCCGCTGCGCCGCTGCTGTCGGGCATTACGCGCGTGGCGCGCGCTCGAATGCATAACCGTCGCGGGCCCGGTGTGCTCCAGGAGTACCGCGATCTCTTTAAACTGCTCTCCCGTCAGAGCGTCGCGCCGGATGCCGCAGGCTGGGTATTCCGCCTGACGCCGTTTGTGATGGTGGGCGTCATGCTGACCATCGCCACCGCGCTGCCGGTGGTGACGATGGCGTCGCCGCTGCCCGTGCTTGGCGATCTGATCACGCTGATTTACCTCTTTGCCATCGCCCGCTTTTTCTTTGCGATTGCGGGCCTGGACACCGGGAGCCCGTTTACCGGCATCGGCGCCAGCCGCGAGGCGATGCTCGGCGTGCTGGTCGAGCCGATCCTGCTGCTGGGGCTGTGGGTCGCCGCGCAGGTGGCGGGCTCCACCCACATCAGCTTTATCACCCACACCGTTTACCACTGGCCGGTGGCCCGCTCGATCCCGCTGGTGCTGGCGCTCTGCGCCTGCGCGTTCGCCACGTTTATTGAGATGGGCAAACTGCCGTTCGATCTGGCGGAAGCCGAGCAGGAGCTGCAGGAAGGGCCGCTTACCGAATACAGCGGCTACGGCTTCGCGGTCCTGAAGTGGGGCATCAGCCTCAAACAGCTGGTGGTGCTGCAGATGTTTGTCGGCGTCTTCTTCCCGTGGGGGCAGATGACGCACTTCTCCGCGGGCGGTCTGGTGCTGGCGGTTGTTGTTGCCGCCCTCAAGCTGCTGGTCGGCGTGCTGGTGATTGCCCTGTTTGAAAACAGCATGGCGCGCCTGCGTTTTGTGGAAACGTCGCGCATCACCTGGGCCGGTTTTGGTTTTGCATTTTTAGCGTTCGTCTCCTTGCTGGTGGCGTGATTAAAGAGAGTATTTATGTCTGAAGAAAAGAAAGGTCAGCAGTATCTCGCCGCGTTGCATCAGGCTTTCCCCGGCGTGGTGCTGGAAGAGTCCTGGCAAACCAAAGACCAGATAACCGTCACCATTAAGGTGAACTATCTGCCGGAAGTGGTGGAGTTTCTCTATTACCAGCAGGGCGGCTGGCTGTCGGTGCTGTTCGGCAACGACGAGCGCCAGCTGTGCGGCAACTATGCGGTGTACTACGTAATGTCGATGGAGCAGGGCGAAAAGTGCTGGCTCACCGTGCGCGTCGAAGTCGACCCGAATAAGCCGGAATACCCGTCCGTCACGCCGCGCGTGCCTGCCGCGGTCTGGGGCGAGCGCGAAGTGCGCGACATGTACGGCCTGGTGCCGGTCGGCCTGCCGGACGAGCGCCGCCTGGTGCTGCCGGACGACTGGCCGGACGAACTCTATCCGCTGCGCAAGGACAGCATGGACTACCGCCAGCGCCCGGCGCCGACCACCGACAGCGAAACATACGAATTCATCAACGAGCTGGGCAGCAAAAAGAACAACGTGGTGCCGATCGGCCCGCTGCACGTCACCTCTGACGAACCGGGCCACTTCCGCCTGTTCGTCGACGGCGAGAACATCATCGACGCCGACTACCGCCTGTTCTACGTCCACCGCGGCATGGAAAAGCTGGCGGAAACCCGCATGGGCTACAACGAGGTGACGTTCCTCTCTGACCGCGTGTGCGGCATCTGCGGCTTCGCCCACAGCACCGCCTACACCACCTCGGTGGAGAACGGCATGGGGATCGTGGTGCCGGAGCGCGCGCAGATGATCCGCGCCATTCTGCTGGAGGTGGAGCGCCTGCACTCGCACCTGCTGAACCTCGGCCTGGCCTGCCACTTCGTCGGCTTTGACTCCGGGTTTATGCAGTTCTTCCGCGTGCGCGAGGCGTCAATGAAGATGGCGGAGATCCTCACCGGGGCGCGTAAAACCTACGGCCTGAACCTGATCGGCGGGATCCGCCGCGACCTGCTGAAGGACGACATGATCCAGACCCGCCAGCTGGCGCAGCAGATGCGCCGCGACGTGCAGGAGCTGGTGGACATGCTGCTCAGCACGCCAAACATCGAGCAGCGCACCGTCGGCATCGGCCGCCTTGACCCGGAGATCGCCCGCGACTTCAGCAACGTCGGCCCGATGGTGCGCGCCAGCGGCCACGCCCGCGACACGCGCGCCGATCACCCGTTCGTCGGCTACGGCCTGCTGCCGATGACCGTGCACAGCGAGCAGGGCTGCGACGTCATCTCGCGCCTCAAGGTGCGCATCAACGAGGTGTTCACCGCCCTGAACATGATCGACTACGGCCTCGATAACCTGCCGGGCGGCCCGCTGATGGTGGAAGGCTTCACCTACATTCCGAACCGCTTTGCCCTCGGCTTTGCCGAAGCGCCGCGCGGGGACGACATCCACTGGAGCATGACCGGCGACAACCAGAAGCTCTACCGCTGGCGCTGCCGTGCGGCCACCTACGCCAACTGGCCAACCCTGCGTTATATGCTGCGCGGCAACACGGTTTCCGATGCGCCGCTGATCATCGGCAGCCTCGACCCGTGCTACTCCTGCACCGACCGCATGACCGTGGTCGACGTGCGCAAGAAGAAAAGCCAGGTGGTGCCGTACAAAGAGCTTGAGCGCTACAGCATCGAGCGTAAAAACTCGCCGCTGAAATAAGGACTCGCCATGTTTACCTTTATCAAAAAAGCGATCAAAACCGGCACGCAGACCAGCAGCTATCCGCTGGAGCCGATGCCGGTGGATAAAAACTTTCGCGGCAAGCCGGAGCACAACCCGCAGCAGTGCATCGGCTGCGCGGCCTGCGTCAACGCCTGCCCGTCGAACGCCTTAACGGTGGAAACGGATCTCAAAACCGGCGAGCTGGCATGGCAGTTTAACCTCGGGCGCTGCATCTTCTGCGGCCGCTGCGAGGAGGTCTGCCCGACGGTCGCCATTCGCCTGTCGCAGGAGTACGAGCTGGCGGTGTGGAAGAAAGAGGATTTTCTGCAGCAGTCGCGCTTTGACCTCTGCAACTGCCGCGTCTGCAGGCGCCCGTTCGCCGTGCAGAAAGAGATCGACTACGGCATCGCGCTGCTGCAGCACAACGGCGACGCCCGCGCGGAGCATCACCGCGAAAGCTTTGAAACCTGCCCGGAGTGCAAGCGTCAGAAGTGCCTGCTGCCGTCCGACCGCATTGATATCACCCGCCATATGAGAGAGGCCAGCTGATGGAAAATTTACTCGGCCCGCGCGACGCTAACGGCATTCCGGTGCCGATGACGGTGGAGGAGTCCATCGCCAGCATGAAGGCGTCGCTGCTGAAAAAAATCAAACGCTCGGCCTACGTCTACCGCGTGGACTGCGGCGGCTGCAACGGCTGCGAGATTGAGATCTTCGCCACCCTGTCGCCGCTGTTTGACGCCGAGCGCTTCGGCATCAAAGTGGTGCCGTCCCCGCGTCATGCGGACATTCTGCTGTTTACCGGAGCCGTCACCCGCGCTATGCGCTCGCCCGCGCTGCGCGCCTGGCAGTCCGCGCCGGACCCGAAAATCTGTATCTCGTACGGCGCCTGCGGCAACAGCGGCGGCATCTTCCACGACCTTTACTGCGTCTGGGGCGGTACCGACAAAATCGTGCCGGTGGACGTCTACATTCCGGGCTGCCCGCCAACGCCCGCTGCGACGCTGTACGGCTTCGCGATGGCGCTTGGCCTGCTGGAGCAGAAAATCCACGCCCGCGAGCCGGGCGAGCTGGACAACCGGCCTGCGGCCATTCTTCACCCGGACATGGTGCAGCCGCTGCGGGTGAAGATCGACCGCACGGCGCGCAGGCTGGCGGGCTATCGCTACGGGCGTCAGATTGCCGATGATTATCTGCGCCTGCTGAGCCAGGGCGACCATCAGGTGGCGCGCTGGCTGGAGGCGGAAAACGATCCGCGTCTCAATGAGATCGTGGCGAACCTGAACAGTATCGTGGATGAGGCGCGTATCCGATGAGTGAAACGGTGGTGTTCAGCCAGCTGAGCCGTAAGTTTATTGATGAGAACGATGCCACGCCGGATGCGGCGCAGCAGGTGGTCTATTACAGCCTGGCGATTGGGCATCACCTCGGGGTGATTGACTGCCTGGAGACGGCGCTGAGCTGCCCGTGGCCCGAGTACCTGGCGTGGATCGCCACGCTGGAGGAGGGCAGTACGGCGCGGCGCAAGATGGAGGGCGTGCCGAAGTACGGCGAGATCGTCATCGACGCCAACCACATTGCGATGCTCGCTAACGCCTTTGACGCGGTGCTCGGCAGGCAAACCCCCGAGCAGCAGGCGTGGAGCAAAACGCTGCTCGGCATGCTGCACGATATTCATCAGGAGAGCGCCATCTACCTGATGGTGAGGAGATTACGTGACTGACGTTTTACTGTGTGTCGGCAACAGCATGATGGGCGACGACGGCGCGGGCCCGCTGCTGGCGGATATGTGCGCCGCGAATCCGCAGGGCAATTGGGTGGTGATTGACGGCGGCAGCGCGCCGGAAAACGACGTGGTCGCCATACGCGAGCTGCGCCCGGACAGGCTGTTAATCGTCGATGCCACCGATATGGGGCTCAACCCCGGTGAGATCCGACTGATTGACCCGGACGACATCGCCGAGATGTTTATGATGACCACCCACAATATGCCGCTGAACTACCTGGTCGATCAGATTAAAGACGACGTGGGCGAGGTGCTGTTTTTGGGGATCCAGCCGGACATTGTCGGGTTCTATTACCCGATGACGCCGCCGGTGAAAGAGGCGGTGGAAGTAGTCTATTCACGGCTTGCGGAGTGGGTTGGGGATGGTGGTTTTTCTCAGCTCTGAGCAGTGCCCGGTGGCGCTAAGCTTACCGGGCCTACCAAACCCCTCTCCCTCTCCCTGTGGGAGAGGGCCGGGGTGAGGGCAGCAGGCTACTCCAGATCCGCCCCGTTACTCGCGATCACCTTCTTATACCACCAGAACGATTTCTTGCGCTTGCGGTCCAGCGTGCCGTTTCCTGCGTCGTCGCGGTCAACGTACACAAACCCGTAGCGCTTGCTCATCTCGCCGGTTGAGGCGGCCACCAGGTCGATACAGCCCCAGGTGGTGTAGCCCATCAGCGGCACGCCGTCCTCAATCGCGTCGCCCATCGCGCGGATGTGCTCGCGCAGGTAGCTGATGCGGTAGTCGTCGTTGATCTCGCCGTTTTCATCAATGACGTCCTTCGCCCCGAGGCCGTTTTCCACCAGGAACAGCGGCTTCTGGTAGCGGTCGTACATCATGTTCATGGTGATGCGCAGGCCGAGCGGGTCGATGCCCCAGCCCCATTCGCTCACCTGAATATGCGGATTACGCAGGGACTTCACGATGTTCGCCGCGCTGGTGTTGCCCGCGTTCATGTCCGCCGACGCGCAGCGCGAGGCGTAATAGCTGAACGAAACAAAGTCGACGGTGTTTTTCAGCAGTTCGTCGTCGCCGGGATCTTTCACAATCACCACGCCTTTCTCGCGGAACACGCGGGCGGAGTAGGCCGGATAGCGGCCGCGCGCCTGCACGTCGATAAAGAACAGGTTCTCGCGGTCTTTCTCCAGCGCCATCCACACGTCTTCCGGCTTGCAGGAGTAGGGGTAGAAATTGCCGCCCGCCAGCATGCAGCCCACCTGGTTTTCCGGGTTCACCTCGTGGGCGATTTTGGTCGCCAGCGCGCTTGCCACCAGTTCGTGGTGCGCGGCCTGGTATTTCACCTGGTCTTCGTTTTCACCTTCTTCAAACACCAGCCCCGCGCCGGAGAACGGGCTGTGCAGCATGATGTTGATTTCGTTGAAGGTCAGCCAGTATTTCACCAGCCCGTAAAATTCTTCAAAGCAGGTGCGGGCGTAGCGGGCAAAGAAATCGACCATCTTACGGTTGCGCCACGAGCCATACTCCGTGACCAGGTGCATCGGCACGTCGAAGTGGCACAGGGTGACCAGCGGCTCAATGTTGTACTTTTTGCACTCTTCGAATACCGCGCGGTAGAAGGCAATACCCTCTTTGTTCGGCAGCGGCTCGTCGCCGTTCGGGTAGAGGCGGCTCCAGGCAATGGAGGTGCGGAACACCGTAAAGCCCATCTCCGCCATCAGGGCGATGTCTTCTTTATAGCGATGGTAAAAATCAATCGCTTCGTGGCTCGGGTAGAACTCGTCGTCACGCAGCGAAAAACGCTTTTCCTTACCGATCTTCACCGCCAGGCGATTCGCCCCGTGGGGGATCATATCGACAGTCGTCAGTCCTTTGCCACCTTCACGGTAAGCACCTTCACTCTGGTTGGCGGCAAGCGCGCCGCCCCATAAAAATTCTTGTGGAAAAACAGACATTCTTACCTCGCTTTCAATTTATGCTTTTGCTGCGTTGTTCTGTACCGGTGCGGTCTGCAGGGTGCGTGCTTTTTCAGCCTCGTCTTCGACCGGGATATCCTCAAACCCTAAAAGCAGGGTCAGAACAAACGACAGCACCACTGCCAGCCCCATCACGCCGAACACCCAGACGATGGTCATCGGGTTGGCCGGGTCGAAGAACTGCACGCTGGTGAACAGCCCCGGTGCCGCCATCGAATGGCTGGCAAGACCGGCCATGCCGGCGACCGCCCCGCAGATAAAGCCGCTGATCAGGCTCGCAATCAGCGGACGTTTCAGACGCACCGCCACGCCGTACAGGGCCGGTTCAGAGATCCCCGCCATAATGGCGGAGGCTGCCGCCGCCAGCGCCGTCTGGCGCAGCTCCGGGTTTTTGGTTTTCCACGCCACCGCCAGCGACGAGCCGCCGAGCGACAGGTTGGCACCGATTTCCGACGGCATCACCATCCCTTCTTTGCCCGTTTCGGCAATGGTCTGAATGATGGTCGGCGTAAACACGCGATGCATCCCGGTCATCACCAGCAGCGGCCAGAGCGCGCCCATGATGGCGACGGAGAGCCAGCCAAGGTAGCCGTGAATGGTGTAGACCAGCGCGGAGATGGCGCTACCGATCCAGATCCCCAGCGGGCCAATCAGCACGATGGCGAGCGGGGCGGCAATCAGCACGATCAGCATCGGCTTGAGGAAGTTTTTCGTCACCGCCGGGGTAATGCGATCCACCCAGCGTTCGATGTATGACAGGCACCAGGTCATCACCAGCGCCGGGATCACCGTGTAGGTGTATTTCACCGCCGTCACCGGAATAAAGGCGAACTCAACGTGCTCTCCCTGCGCGGCTTTCGCCATCAGCTCGATAAAGCTCGGGTGCACCAGCACGCCCGCGATGGCGATGGCCAGCGACATGTTGGTTTTGAATTTCACCGCCGCCGAGGCCGCCACCATCAGCGGCAGGAAGAAGAACGCGCCGTCGCCGATGACGGTCAAGATGGTGAGCGTCGGCGCGCCTTTTGGCAGTACGCCGGTCATCTCGAGGATCATCGCCAGCAGCTTGACCATCGAGCCACCGATGATCGCCGGGATCAGCGGGGACATTGTGCCGATCAGCGCGTCGAGGATCCCGGCGCCAATTCGGCGTAAGGTCATCTTCTGCGGACCTTCCGGTACTGCGGGCTGCAGGTCCGTGGGCAGCAGGCTCACCACTTCGCGGTACGCCTGTGAAACCGTATTGCCAATAATGACCTGGCACTGGTTGTCGTTGCGCACTATGCCGAGGACGCCGCTGATGCTTTTCAGGCGCGCTGCGTCGGTCAGGCTTTCGTCTTTCAGTACGAAACGCAGACGCGTCATGCAGTGGGTGACGGCGACGATGTTCTCTTTGCCGCCCAGCGCGCTGATAACGTCGTTCGCCAGCGCAGCGTAATTTTTGGCCATCGGATGTGATCCTGTTATTGTTGTGAGACATGTAGGAAACCGGTTCCACATAATCATCATGAGTTTCTGTGAATGAAACAAGATCGCTTTTTAACCATTTTTTCGTTTCGTGATGCAGATCGCAATGGAGTATCGAAAGCGTGATTTCACCGCTGCGACAATTTTTTTGCAGTGCAGTACACTGCGCTCCATCAGATTCAGACGGAATAATAATATGACCACGATGCTTGAAGTGGCGAAGCGGGCAGGCGTTTCGAAAGCCACGGTGTCCCGGGTGCTGTCGGGAAATGGCTACGTCAGCCAGGAGACCAAAGACCGGGTGTTTCAGGCCATTGAAGAGAGCGGCTATCGCCCGAATTTGCTGGCGCGAAACCTGGCAACCAAACGTACCCAGACGCTGGGACTGGTGGTGACTAACACCCTCTATCACGGCGTCTACTTTAGCGCACTGCTGTTTCACGCCGCGCGCATGACGGAAGAAAAGGGGCGGCAGCTGATCCTCGCGGACGGCAAGCACAGCGCGGATGAAGAGCGCGAGGCGATCCAGTACCTGCTCGATATGCGCTGCGACGCGGTGATCATCTATCCGCGTTTCCTGAGCGTGGAAGAGATGGACGAGATCGTTGAAAAGTGCGAGCAGCCCATAATGGTGCTCAACCGCCGCCTGCGGAAAAACAGCAGCCACTGCGTGTGGTCAGATCATAAAGCCTCCAGCCAGGAGGCGGTGTCGCAGCTGATTGCGAAAGGGCACCGGGAGATCGCGTTTATCACCGGCTCGCTGGATTCTCCCACCGGGGTTGAGCGTCTCTCCGGCTACAAGGACGCGCTGGCGCAGCACGGTATTCCGCTGCGCGAGGGCCTTATTGCGCAGGGGAAGTGGAACCCCGCCAGCGGCGCGGCGGCGGTTTCCGAACTGCTTGCACGCGGCGAACGCTTTACGGCGCTGGTGGCGAGTAATGACGATATGGCAATCGGCGCCATGAAGCAGCTGCACGACAGCGGCGTGGCCGCGCCGGACGCGGTGTCGGTGATCGGTTTTGACGACGTGGCCATCGCGCCCTACATCGTGCCGTCGCTTTCCAGCGTGCGTATTCCGGTGACGGAGATGATTAAAGAGACCATCAGCCGCCTGATCTTCATGCTCGACGGGGGTGAGTTTAAGTATCAGCTAACCTTCTCCGGCGAACTTATCCTGCGCGACTCCGTTATTGACGGCCCGCACCGCTGATGTCGACAGCTGTCATCGTCATAAGTGACGATGACAGCGCCGCCGTAATTTTTAAATTCATATAAAATCAATAAGTTAATTATTGGCACGGTTTATGAATATCTCCGCGCATAACTGTAATGCTGGAGAAGCAGATGAACCGTTTTATTATGGCCGATGCCAGTAAGTGTATTGGTTGCCGTACCTGTGAAGTGGCGTGCGTGGTTTCCCATCAGGCGGAGCAGGACTGCGCCTCGCTCACCCCTGACACCTTTTTGCCGCGTATCCACGTCATCAAAGGCGTGAATATTTCTACCGCCGCCATCTGTCGCCAGTGCGAAGACGCACCGTGCGCGAACGTCTGCCCGAACGGGGCGATTAAACGTGAGAAAGGCTTTGTGCACGTAATGCAGGAGCGCTGCATTGGCTGCAAAACCTGCGTGGTCGCCTGCCCGTACGGCGCGATGGAGGTGGTTGTTCGTCCGGTAGTACGCAACAGCGGCATGGGGCTGAGCGTACGTGCGGAGAAAGCAGAAGCCAACAAATGCGATCTTTGCTATCACCGCGACGCGGGTCCGGCCTGCATGGAAGCCTGCCCGACGCACGCGCTGGTCTGCGTGGATCGCGACAAGCTTGAGCAGATGAGTGCCGAAAAGCGCCGTCGCGCGGCATTCGACACGTCGTCATCGCTGCTGTTCTGATCCGCCATGAGCAGTAACGGTATCCAGCTGCGCGTGCGCGGTAAGGTGCAGGGCGTGGGGTTTCGCCCCTTCGTCTGGCAGCTGGCGCAGGCGCTTCAGTTGACCGGTGACGTCTGCAATGATGGAGAGGGCGTGCTGGTGCGCCTCGCGGGTAATGGGGGGGCCTTTACCGCGAGGCTGCATCAGGACTGCCCACCGCTGGCACGCATTGACCACGTTGAAACGCAGCCGTTTACGTGGGCGCAGGTGCCGGAGGACTTTACAATCCGCCACAGCGCGGGCGGGACGATGGACACGCAGATTGTCCCCGATGCCGCGACCTGTCCGGCGTGCCTGGCTGAAATGCGCGACCCCGGCGAGCGCCGCTATCGCTATCCGTTCATCAACTGCACGCACTGCGGGCCGCGGTTTACCATTATCCGCGCGATGCCCTATGACCGTCCGGCCACGTCAATGGCCGCATTTCCCCTCTGCGTGCCGTGCGAAGCGGAGTACCGTAACCCTGCTGACCGCCGCTTTCACGCCCAGCCCGTAGCCTGCCCGGACTGCGGGCCAGCGCTGGAATGGCGCGCGGGCGACAACACCGCTGCCCGTGAGGGTGCGCTGAGCGCGGCGGTGGCGATGCTGAAAAGCGGCGGCATAGTCGCGGTCAAAGGGCTGGGCGGTTTTCATCTCGTCTGCGACGCGCGTAATCCGCAGGCGGTCGCGACGCTTCGGGCCCGCAAGCAGCGTCCCGCGAAGCCGCTGGCGGTGATGATCCCAAATGCGGACGGCGTGCCGGAGGCGATCCAGACGCTGTTACGCTCCTCCGCAGCGCCGATTGTGCTGACCCCAAAAGCCTCGCTTCCCGGGTTTCCCGAAGGGATTGCTCCGGGGCTCGATTGTATTGGCATTATGCTTCCCGCTAACCCGCTGCAACACCTGCTGATGATGGACTGCCAGCGCCCGCTGGTGATGACTTCCGGCAACCTCAGCGGCAGACCGCCTGCCATGACCAACCAGCAGGCGCTGGATGAACTCGGCGACATCGCGGACGGCTTCCTGCTGCACAACCGCGATATCCTGCAACGAATGGATGATTCAGTGATGGATCGGGACGGCGCGATGCTTCGCCGCGCGCGCGGTTTTGTGCCGGATGCCGTCGCGTTGCCTGCGGGTTTTGAGAATATCCCCGCCATGCTATGCACCGGCGCGGAGATGAAAAACACCTTCTGCCTGGTGCGTGGCAGCCAGGCGGTGCTGAGCCAGCATTTTGACGATCTCGGTAACGAGGGCGTCGAAGCACAGTGGCGCGGCGCGCTCTCGACGATGCAGGACATCTACGCCTTCCAGCCTGAGCGCGTGGTGTGCGATGCCCATCCGGGCTATCGCACACAACAATGGGCGCAGGCGCAGGGGCTGCCGGTCGAAACCGTGCTCCATCATCACGCCCACGCGGCGGCGTGCCTGGCGGAGAACGGCTGGCCGCGTGAGGGCGGCGACGTTATCGCCCTGACGCTGGACGGGATCGGCATGGGCGAGAACGGCGCGCTGTGGGGCGGGGAGTGCCTGCGGGTGAGCTATCTCGCGTGCGAGCGTCTGGGCGGGCTGCCTGCCGTTGCGCTGCCGGGGGGCGATCTGGCGGCGCGGCAGCCGTGGCGCAACCTGCTCGCCCACTGCCTGGCGTTTGTCCCTGACTGGCAGCAGTACCCGGAAACGCGCGCGGTTCAGCGTCAAAACTGGCCGCTGCTGGCAACGGCGATCCGGCGCGGCATCAACGCGCCGCAGGCCTCGTCCTGTGGTCGCCTGTTTGATGCGGTCGCCTGCGCGCTGGGTATTGAAACCCAATCCTGGGAAGGTGAAGCGGCCTGCCGGCTGGAAGCGCTGGCCTCGCAGTGCGCGGGCGTCGACCATCCGGTGACGTTGTCTGTCGATAACCTCGCGCTTTTCTGGCAGCAGTGGCTGGCCTGGCAGGCGGATCCCTGCGAGCGCGCGTGGGCGTTTCACGACGCGCTGGCAAAAGGGCTGGCGGAACTCGCCGCGCTCCATGCCCGACGCCTGTCGCTGTCGACAATCTGTCTCAGCGGCGGCGTGCTGCACAACCGTCTGCTGCGCGCGCGCCTGCGTCATTATCTTTCTGACTTTACGCTTCTTTTTCCTTCGCGCCTGCCCGCAGGTGACGGAGCGATCTCCTTCGGGCAGGCGGCGATCGCCGCCGCCCGGTCATGTTCACAAAGGACTTAAAATGTTACGACTCTTACGCAATGAACCTCGCGCCGCGCTTCTGCTGCTGGCTCTGGTAATGGCAAACCTGCTGGCCTGGGGATGGGCATGGCACGCCTTTAGCGGCAGCACGGCGCTGATGGCCGCCAGCCTGCTGGCGTGGTGCTACGGGCTGCGTCACGCGGTGGACGCTGACCACATTGCGGCCATTGATACCGTGACGCGTAAGATGATGCAGCAGGGCAAACGTCCGTCCGGCGTGGGGGCGTGGTTCTCGCTGGGGCACTCCACCATCGTGGTGCTGGCCTCCATTGCTATCGCCGCGACCGCGACGGCGTTTCAGAAAAACATGGAATGGTTCCACGAAACCGGCAGCCTGATCGGCACCGCGGTTTCCGCCACCTTCCTGCTGGCGATGGCGCTGGTGAACATGGTGATCCTGCGCGGCGTCTGGCGCAGTTTTCAGGCGCTGAAACAGGGCAGGCCCGTGCAGGGCGACATCACGCTCCCTGCCCAAAGCGGCGTCATGAACTGGCTGTTTGGCAAAACCTTCCGCCTGGTGAATAAAAGCTGGCAGATGTACCTGGTCGGTTTCCTGTTTGGCCTCGGCTTTGACACGGCCACCGAGATTGGCGTGCTGGGGATCTCTGCCGCCAGCGCGTCAAGCGGGATGTCGGTGTGGTCAATCATGGTCTTCCCGGCGCTCTTCGCCAGCGGTATGGCGCTGGTGGATACCCTCGATAACCTGTTGATGGTTGGTGCCTACGGCTGGGCGTTCAACAAGCCGCAGCGCAAGCTCTACTACAACATGACCATCACCGGCACCTCCGTGGTGGTGGCGCTGTTTATCGGCGGGCTGGAAGCGCTGGGTCTGCTGATGGACAAATTTGCCCTCAGCGGCGGCGTGTGGGATCTGATTGGCGCGGTCAACGACAACCTGGGCAACGCCGGGTTTGTGGTGGTCGGGCTGTTTGTCGCCTGCTGGCTGATCTCCATGGTCAACTACCGCTGGCGCGGCTACGACGCGCTGGTGGTACGTTCCTGAACCGGCTACTGCACGGCGCAACCTCCGCGTCTTCCTCAATGGCTGGCGCATAGCGGCATACCGATAAAAAAGTTGCTGAAAATGTAGGACTTTTGCGGAATAAATATATTCCGCATTCTTCTCTTGTGTGAAATAACGATAAAGATAATTGAGTTATTTATAAAAATTCGCCATGATTTGCCTCCTGCTGATGATGTTTTTTCAGACTGATTCGGCTGCAAATAATAAAACAGGATGATGTTTTTAAGCTGTTTCATATTAAAGTATTTACGAAAATAATAAATAAGGGATTGATGGCGATGATATATCTGCTTTGCATTTATTTGATGAATAGAATGCGTAAGAAAAAGCCCCTGAATATCGGGGCGGTGAATAATAAAATTCAAAGGTTAAGTCAGCGTAGACTCGTTGTTGGCCGGGTAAACGAAGCGCGGCCCGGCAACGCGAGTGTTAAGCAGGTAACAGTTTCAGCAGAGCGAAAGCCTCCTTCATCCGGTCTTCACTAACCACAAAAGCGCGAATCTGACCCTCGTTATCCGCGCCGCGCGCGACCATTCCCTGCGGTTCGAGGGTAATTTGCCAGTTCAGCTCCTGACGCTGCGTTTCACCAGCAAGATGCAGCGGTAATTCCGGCGTTTTGACTTTAATCAGCATGGCGGGTAATTTCAGCGGCGCGCTGCCGCCGAGCAGGTTTTTCGCCAGATACATCGCGCTTAATTGAATTGGCTGTAAAAATGGCAGTACCTGACCGTTAATTTCAGCGCAGTCACCTAACGCGTAAATATCGGGCTGCGTGGTTTGCAGGTAGCTATTTACCTTCACGCCACGCTGTATTTCGGCGCCTGCGCGATGCGCCAGCGCGGTTTCCGGGCGCAGGCCCGTTGCCGCGATTACCACATCTACCTCAACGCAGCGGCTGCGGTCGAGCGTGGCACGAATGCCGCCTTCGGTTTTGCTCAGGCTTTGCAGCTGCGATTTCAACAGCAGATGCACCCCCATGTCGGTCAGGCGATGCTGTAAGCGACTGCTTACTTCTGCTGGCATCAGCGACGACAGAATACTTGCCGCGTGGTCGACCAGAGTCACGGATTTACCCGCCCGGCAGAAATCCATCGCCAGCTCGGTGCCTATCAGCCCGCCGCCGACAATCATCACGCGCTGTGCGTCGCGAAGCGCCGTTTCGCTGGCCTGATACTCCTGCTGGCTGTTGAGGGTGATCGTCAGCTCGCGGCCTTCAACCGGCGGCACAAACGCAGAGGCACCCGTGGCCAGCACCAGTCTGTCGTACTGCCAGGTTTTCTCTTTTGCTTTCACCACGTGGGCGGCAGCGTCGATGTCGGTGACCCAGGTGTACGGGAACAGACGCAGGTTAAACTGTTCCGCGAACTCCCCCGCCGTTTGGCGGGTGAGGTCTTCGGCGCGCTGATTCTGGCTAATGACGTGGCTTAGATCGGGCTTGTTGTACTCGTCCATGCTGTCGGCGGCAATCACCGTCAGCGGCACGCTGGCATCCTGCTTGCGGATGTTTTTCACCAGCTGGCGGGCGGCAAAGCCCGAGCCGATGATGACGATACCATTGTTCATTTTGCCTCCGTACCCAGTTCGTCAAAAACGTCTTTACCGAGGGAACATTCCGGGCAGAGGAAGTTGTCCGGCACGTCGCGCCACGGCGTGCCCGGGGCAACATCCTGTAGCGGTTCGCCCAGTTCAGGATCGTAAATCCACTGGCAGACGCTGCACTGCATGCGCGGGCCGAGATCGGCGCCTGCCGCGGCGGCACAGGCGCAGGCTTCCTGCTGTTCGGTGGGTTTGGCTGCCGCTTCCGGCAGCGGAGCGAGCGCCCACTGACGTGCAATGTCGCGGCCGTGCTGGCGGCAGATTTCGAGCGCGTCGATATCCGGCCGCCATTTCGCTTTCAGGCTGAGGGACATCTCAAAACCGGCATCCTGCAGGCGAGTAGACAGACGGTCTACCGCGCCGCCGCTCCAGCCGTGGGAGCCAAAGGCGCTGGCGCGCTTGTTGCGAAAACGCAGGCCGGTCATCTCTTCTACCAGACCGGCAATTTTCGGCATCATCACGTTGTTCATGGTGGAGGTGCCCACCAGCACGCCCTTAGAGCGGAACACGTTGGTCAAAACCTCATTCTTATCGCTGCGCGCCACGTTGAAGATTTTCACCGCCACGTTGGGGTCCACTTCGTTGATGCCCTGGGCAATGGCGTCCGCCATCATGCGGGTATTATTGGACATGGTGTCGTAGAAAATAGTAATGCGGTCTTCCTGATAGTCCGCCGCCCACTTCAGGTACAGCTCCACAATCTGGGTTGGGTTCTCACGCCACACTACGCCGTGGGAGGTGGCAATCATGTCCACCGGCAGGTTAAAGCCGAGGATCTCGGTGATTTTTGGCGTCACCAGACGGCTGAACGGGGTCAGGATGTTGGCGTAGTAGCGCTGACACTGCTCGAAGAGTTCGGTCTGGTCCACTTCGTCGTTGAACAGGCGCTCGTCGCAGTAGTGCTGGCCGAAGGCGTCGTTGCTGAACAGCACCGCGTCGCCGGTCATGTAGGTCATCATGCTGTCCGGCCAGTGGAGCATCGGCGTTTCCACGAAGATCAGCTGCTTGCCGTTGCCGATATCCAGCGCGTCGCCGGTTTTCACGGTGTGGAAGTTCCACTCCGGATGGTGGTGATGGCCGTTGATCGAGTCGATGGCGTTGGTGGTGCAGTAGATAGGCGTGTTCGGAATGTAAGACATCAGCTCGGTCAGCGCACCGGCGTGATCTTCTTCCGCGTGGTTGATGACGATGTAGTCGATGGCGTCCAGGTCGATTTCACTGCGCAGGTTCTGCACAAACTCGCGGCTGAACTTGTGATCGACGGTATCGATCAGCACGTTTTTTCCTTCGCGGATGAGATAGCTGTTGTAGCTGCTGCCGCGCAGCGTTTTGTATTCCGTCCCGTGGAAATCGCGCACTTCCCAGTCACGTTGACCCACCCAATGAATGTTATTTTTAACCAGAATAGACATAGCAACCTCTACGTAATACAGCATTTTCAAATAAGATGGTTTGCCTATATCAAGTTGCGTGCCAGTTTTTAATTTATTGATTTTACTTAATTAATATTTTTATGATCCGTAATGAGTAGTCATTATGACTATCAAAATTAGTGTCAATATGACAATATGCATTGTCAAAATGACAGCGAGGTCACTATGAGCTTTTCCGTAGACGTGCTGGCGAAGATCGCCATTGAGCTGCAGACCGGTATCGGCCATCAGGACCGCTTTCAGCGGCTGATCTCCACGCTGCGCCACGTGCTTGAGTGCGATGCGTCCGCGCTGCTGCGCTACGAGGGGCGGCAGTTTATTCCGCTGGCTATCGACGGGCTGGCGAAGGACGTGCTCGGACGGCGTTTTACCCTTGAGGGCCATCCGCGTCTGGAAACCATCGCCCGCGCGGGTGACGTGGTGCGCTTCCCGGCGGACAGCGACTTGCCCGACCCGTACGACGGGTTGATTCCCGGACAGGAGAGCCTGAAGGTGCACGCCTGTATCGGCCTGCCGCTGTTTGCCGGACAAAACCTGATTGGCGCACTGACCCTCGACGGCCTGTCGCCGGACCAGTTCGACACCTTTAGCGACGAAGAGCTGCGCCTGATTGCCGCCCTGGCCGCCGGGGCGCTAAACAATGCCCTGCTGATTGAACAGCTGGAGAGCCAGAACATTCTTCCCGGCAGCCCGGCGGCGTTTGAGCAGGTGACGCACACGGAGATGATCGGCCTTTCTCCGGGCATGGCGCAGCTCAAAAAAGAGATTGAGATTGTCGCCGCCTCAGATTTAAACGTGCTGATCTTCGGGGAAACCGGCACCGGTAAGGAGCTGGTCGCGAAGTCCATTCACGAAGCGTCGCCGCGCGCGGTGAACCCGCTGGTGTATCTCAACTGCGCCGCGCTGCCGGAAAGCGTGGCGGAAAGCGAGCTGTTTGGTCACGTTAAAGGGGCGTTTACCGGGGCCATCAGCAACCGCAGCGGTAAGTTCGAAATGGCCGATAACGGCACGCTGTTTCTGGATGAAATCGGCGAGCTCTCCCTGTCGCTGCAGGCCAAGCTGCTGCGCGTGCTGCAGTACGGCGACATCCAGCGCGTGGGGGATGACCGCAGTCACAGAGTGGACGTTCGCGTGCTGGCGGCCACTAACCGCGACCTGCGTGAAGCGGTGCTGGCAGGGCAGTTTCGCGCCGACCTGTTTCATCGCCTGAGCGTGTTCCCGCTTACCGTGCCGCCGCTGCGCGAGCGCGGGGATGACGTGGTGCTGCTGGCGGGCTTTTTCTGCGAGCAGTGCCGCCTCAGGATGGGGCTTTCCCGCGTGGTGCTGAGCCCGGGTGCGAGGTCGCATCTGCTGAGCTACGGCTGGCCGGGCAACGTGCGCGAGCTGGAGCACGCGATCCACCGCGCGGTAGTGCTGGCGCGGGCGACGCGTTCGGGTGACGAGGTGGTGATCCACGCGCGGCATTTTGCGCTGCAGGATGAAACCGCACCGGCAATCGCCCAGGTAGTACCCGAGATAACGAATGAAAATCTGCGCGAAGCCACGGAGGCGTTTCAGCGTCAGATGATTACCCGCGCGCTGGAGCAGAATAACCGCAGCTGGGCGGCGTGCGCGCGGGCGCTGGAGATGGACGTCGCCAACCTGCACAGGCTGGCGAAGCGTCTGGGACTGAAGGGTTAGATAATCCCGGCCTGATAGAAATCCTGCAGGTTGATGGCGCCGCACAGCCTGCCGGCATCATCCACCACCGGCGCGGCGGTGATTTTGCGCTTCATCAGTACCTCTTTGGCCTCAATGGCGCGGCTCTCGGCGTTGAGCGTCAGCCCGCCTTTGGTCATGGCGTCCGACACGTTGGTTTCCAGCCTGCCGCCGCCCACCAGCCAGCGGCGCAGGTCGCCGTCGGTGAACACGCCCTTGACGCTCCCGTTGTCATCGCATACCGCAACCAGCCCCAGACCGGTGCGGCTGAGTTCCAGCATCGCGTCCATGACGCTGGTATCGAGTTTGACCTGCGGAATGGCATCGTTGGTGCGCATCAGGTGGTGAACCTTGTTGAGCAGGCGTGCGCCGAGCGCGCCCGCAGGATGCGAACGGGCGAAATCTTCTTCGTTAAAGCCGCGCGCCTGCATCACCGCCATTGCCAGCGCGTCGCCCATCATCAGGGTGTTAACGGTGCTGGAGGTTGGGGCGAGGTGCATCGGACAGGCTTCGCGCTCAACGGAAATATCCAGCGTCGCTTTGGCGGCCAGCGCCAGCGGCGAGCGGGATTTCCCGGTCATCGCCAGCAGGGCGACCGATTTTTCCTGCAGGCGCGGAATAATCAGGTCCAGCTCTTTGGCCGAACCGGAGTAGGAGATAAACAGCATCACGTCGCGGCTTTCAATCATCCCCAGATCGCCGTGCAGCGCCTCTGCCGGATGCACGAAGAACGCCGGGGTGCCGGTGCTGGCGAGCGTCGCGGCAATCTTTTTGCCGATATGGCCGGATTTACCGATGCCCGCCACGATCACTTTGCCTTCGCAGTGGATAATGGTGTTGGCGGCGCGGACAAAATCCTCGCCCAGACGTTCCGGCAGGCGGCTGGCTTCCTGCAGTTCCAGCATCAGCGTCTGGCGGCCCGTTTCTAACAGAAAATCACTCATCTCTTTCTCCGGTTACGATCACGTCGATTCCTTTCTCTTCCAGCGCTTTCCTGAACGCCGGGTCGATACCCGCGTCGGTAATCAGCTTATCAACGCTTTCAAGGCTACAGACAATGTTGGGGCTTTTGCGGCCAAACTTCGACGAGTCTGCCATCAAAATCACTTCCCGCGCGGCGTTGCACATCGCTTTACTGACGCTGAATACCTCGTTGAAGGTCGTAACGCCCGCGTTCAGGTCGATGCCGTCGGTGCCCATAAACAGTTTATCAAAGCTGAAGTATTCGAAGGCATTCTCCGCCAGCTGGCCGTGAAACGACGCCGATTTTTTGCGGAAGGTGCCGCCGGGCATCAGGATGGTCTGCTCGCTGTCGAACTCCGACAGGGCGTTGACGATGTGCAGGCTGTTGGTCATCACCGTGATGTTGTTAAAGCGGCTGAGCAGCGGGATCATCTGCAGGACGGTGCTGCCTGCATCCAGAATGATGGAATCGCCATCGTGGATAAATTTGACGGCGGCTTCGGCAATCAGCGCTTTCTGGTGGGTATTGATCAGCGTTTTGTGATCGATAGGCGGGTCGGCTTCGTCCTTATTGAGCACCACGCCGCCGTAGGTTCGAATGACGGCGCCAGAGTTTTCAAGCAATACCAGGTCCTTGCGTATTGTCGTGCCGGTGGTGTCAAAGTAGTGGGCCAGATCCTCTACCGAGCATTTTCCCTGTTTTTGCAGATGCTCGAGAATGGCCGCCTGCCGCTGACGAGGTTTCATAGGCGCTTCGTTCCTTAGGTTGCGAAATGATAATTTCGCAAGTCTATAGCTTTCACAACGAAATTATCCATGTTTCAGATTAAGCGCTAATGATAGTGCATTCTGACAGAGTGGATCATGGGGAAAGATCACATCAGGCCGTAATTCCTGCAGCGAAATGCCGTCGATTGCCTGGATTTTCGCCGGGCGGGCGAAGACGGTTATACCGCGCATGACGAGCGAATCGCAGACGCGGTTGTTTTCATCCAGCGCAATCGCCACCACTACGCGCGGCTTAAATCGGCCGCCGGACCGCCCGACGCCCACGCGGCCTTTCTGGCACAGGGCATCAAACGCCCGGTTAAACTGGTGGATCTGCCAGCCGCCAAACGCCATCTGGCAAATCCAGGCGAGGGCGGCGACGGTGATGAGTGCGGTGACCATATCGGCTCCTTGTTTTGTTCCCTCTCCCGGTGGGAGAGGGCTGGGGTGAGGGCATCAGGCCGCTCGATCAGAACATCACCTGCCCGCCGGTCACGTTAATCGACTGCCCGGTGCAGTACGAGGCTTTCGGGCTGGCGTAAAACAGCAGCATGTTCAGCACGTCCTGATAATCGCACCCGCGCTTCAGCGGCACTTTATCGATGTAGTACTGCTCCACTTCCTCGGCCTTGATGCCGAGCTTGGTGGCGTACTGCGGCAGCAGGGACTGGAACATCGGTGATTTCAGCAGGTTGCCCAGCATCAGCGAATGCACGGTAATGCCGTACTCGGCCAGATCCAGCGCCAGAGACTGCGTTAGCCCCACGCCGCCAAACTTCGCCGCGCTGTAGCCGGAGTTATGCTTGCTGCCCACTTTCCCTGATTTGGAGTTGATCTGAATGATGCGCCCCTGAACGCCGTCGCGGATCATCAGACGGGAAAACTCGCGGGCGCAGAGGAAATAGCCCACCAGGTTCACCTGCAGCGAACGGTCAAAATCCCCCAGCTCGAAATCGCTGATAAAGGCCGCTTTCGCAATCCCCGCGCTGTAGACCAGCAGGTCGGTACGCCCAAAAATCTCGTCCACGCCGCGGGCCAGCGCCATTACGCTCTGCTCGCTGGTGGCGTCGGCACCAAACCCGTACGCCATCCCTTCACCAAACTCGGTGTTAATGGTATCCGCCACGCGGGCGGCTTTTTCACTCTGAATGTCCACTACCGCCACGCGGTAACCCTCTGCGGCAAGCCCACGGCAGAGGAACTCGCCTAAGGTTTGTCCTCCACCAATGACAACGGCAACCTGACTCATGTGTTTCTCCTTAATTACGCAACAAATTTTAACGTGCAGCCTGGGGTGACAGCCTGTGGAACCGGGCCCGTTACGTGAACCGTGCCGGGATATTCGGCCTGCGGCTGGCCGTCGAAACGCAGGGTGATGTGCCCCAGCTCGCGCAGATTTTGCTCGGCCACGTCGCCCACGGCGGTGACGGCATAGCGCGCCTCGCCCAGCTCCAGCTGGCTTCCTGCCTTCAGCTCGCCCTTCAGCTCGCCGTGGCAGTGGATAAAACAAAACTCTTCGATATCCGCCGGGGCGCCTTCGCGGAAGGTAATCAGCATCTGGTCGCTCAGCGCGTCGGCCGCGCTCTGGCCGATGCGGGTAATGGTGGTCTGGTAAATGACGGTCATCGCAGGAACCTCTTATTGATAAATAAAGCCGGAGACAAACCAGGCAATCAGCACCGTCGGCGCGCCCGTCAGGAAGCGGCTGACCAGCACGGACGGCACGCCCACGCGCACGGTGTCCTGGCGCGCTTCCGCCAGCGACAGCCCAACGGGGATGAAGTCGCACGCCGCCTGGGCGTTAATGGCAAACAGGGCGGGCAGGGCGAGGTGCGGAGGGATGTTCCCCAGACCAATCTGCACGCCAATCAGCACGCCGATGACCTGGGCAATCACCGCGCCCGGGCCGAGGAACGGCGACAGCAGCGGGAAGGAGCAGATCAGCGCCAGCGTCACCAGCCCGAGCGGATGGCTGGCGAGCGGGGCGAGGCCGTGGGCAATCCAGTCGCCCAGGCCGGACGCCATGATGATGCCGATCAGCGCCGAGACGAACGCCATAAACGGCAGGATGGTTTTCAGCACCGTGTCGATGGTGTCGCGCCCGGACTGGAACAGCACCGCCACGGCGGAACCCATGCCCATCCCGACTTTCGCCAGCAGGCCGTCGCTCTGCTCGGTGATTTTCTTGCTGGTGTCGTACTCGCGCGGGGCCGCTTTTTGCGGCGCGGCAGTGCCATTCACCAGCGTGATGTTGTCCTCCTTCACGCCTGAGACGTAAATGTCCTCAAGAATGTACTGCGCCAGCGGGCCGGATTTTCCGGTGGAGTGAATATTCACCGTCGGAATGCGGCGCTTCGGATAGATACCGCAGCGCAGCGTGCCGCCGCAGTCGATCACCGCCACGCCGATTTCCGCTTCCGGCGGCTCGCCTTCCTTGAAGCCGTCGACCGCTTCCCAGCCGGTCAGCTCGCGCAGCCTGTCTACGATTGCCGGGCGCGTGCCTGCGGTGATGTAGACGATCTTTTTGCCTTCGGTGGCGTCGAACTCCAGCGGGCCGCCCCAGCCGCCCGTGCCTTTCTCAATGCGGATCCGGTTCATGCTGTGGCTCCTGAAAGATGGACTTTCTGTTCAAGCTGGATGCCCATTTTTTTCTCAAAAATGGCGGTGGTGAGGTCGGTCACCCAGCCGCGGAAGAAGTTGGTGACCAGGCCGACCAGCAGATAGCTCACCGCCAGCGGGCCGAGCGGCAGGCCAAGGGTGGTGAGGCCGCTGGCGATCCCGAGATAGACGAACAGCTCGCCGGGGTTGATGTGCGGGAACAGGCCGTTCATGGAATGGCAGCTGTAGGAGGCGGCGGCGTAGTAGCTTGGCTTGTACTTTTCCGGCATGAAGCGACCGAGGCTTAAGGTCATCGGGTTGCAGAACACGAAGGTACCGATGAACGGCAGTACCAGATAGCGGGACAGCGGATTCCCGGCACAGCGCTGGGCGAAGCGTTCAATGCGCTGCTGGCCGATAAAGTTAATCAGCGCGTTCATGATCACCAGCAGGCTGATCAGCAGGGGCAGGATCCCGGTCACCATGCCGGTGAACACTTCTCCGCCCTTCTGAAACAGCCCGATGAACCACTCGGCGCCGTGGGTGATGGTTTCTATCATTCTTCTCTCCTGTGGGGCTTTTTTGTTTTTGTCTGACTGGGCTAATAATAATCACTTTGAAAGGTTTTAAAGTGTTAGTTAGATCTCACAATGAAAGAAAAATGTATTATTTTGAAAGTTTATTGATGGGATGAATGATTTTCGGTGGAAAAAAGGGCGGATTTGCGTGGGGGAGGTGCGTACCGCTTCCTTGAGGTGTTGCGGATGCTTTACCATACTGGGTTCTTATCGAACCCGTTAAATGGATGTCTCATGTTCAAGCGTCGTTATGCAGCGCTGTTGCCTGCGCTTATTCTGCTGTCTGCCTGTAGTAGCAAACCTAAGACCGAAGCCGTTCAGCAAACGGCGGGCGCGCCTTCCGGAGGATTCCTGCTGGAGCCGCAGCACAATATGATGCAGATGGGCGGCGACTTCGCGAATAACCCGGCGGCCGAGCAGTTCATCGATAAAATGGTGAGCAAGCACGGCTTTGACAGACAGCAGCTGCACGAAATTTTGTCTCAGGCCAAGCGTCTGGACTACGTGCTGCGCCTGATGGACCGGCAGGCGCCGACGGCCCAGGTGCCGAGCGGGCCGAACGGCGCGTGGCTGCGCTACCGCAAACAGTTTATTACCCCGGACAACGTGCAAAACGGCGTGGTGTTCTGGAATCAGTATGAAGATGCGCTCAACCGCGCGTGGCAGGTGTACGGCGTACCGCCAGAAATCATCGTCGGGATCATCGGCGTGGAAACCCGCTGGGGCCGCGTGATGGGTAAAACCCGCATCCTGGATGCGCTGGCTACGCTCTCCTTTAACTACCCGCGCCGCGCGGAGTATTTCTCTTCCGAGCTGGAAACCTTCCTGCTGATGGCGCGCAGCGAGCAGGACGATCCGCTCGATCTGAAAGGGTCGTTTGCCGGCGCGATGGGCTACGGCCAGTTTATGCCGTCCTCCTATAAGCAATATGCCGTCGACTTTAACGGGGATGGTCATATCAACCTGTGGGATCCGGTGGATGCCATCGGCAGCGTGGCGAACTACTTCAAAGCGCACGGCTGGGTGCCGGGCGGCCAGGTTGCCGTTCAGGCAAACGGCGAGGCGTTTGGTCTGGAAAACGGCTTCAAAACCAAATACAGCGTCGCACAGCTGACGGCGGCAGGCTTAACGCCAACCCAGCCGCTGGGCAATGTCGATCAGGTGAGTCTGCTGCGTCTGGATGTCGGGACGGGCTACCAGTACTGGTACGGTTTGCCGAACTTCTACGCCATCACCCGCTATAACCACAGCACCCACTATGCTATGGCGGTGTGGCAGCTGGGGCTGGCGGTGTCTCAGGCGCGCGTGCCGGCGGCGTCGCCGTTTAGTCAGTAAGTCATTTTATTCGCCCTCTCCCCGTGGGAGAGGGCTGGGGTGAGGGCACCCGCGCGCACCTATTTCCTGCAGAAACATTTCGCCACACTCCCTTTTCAAACCCGCCATTTACATCTTAACCGCCTTTAGTTATTGTTATGTTATAACATTTAATTCGGTATCGACATGTCAACGTCCCTTTTTTCTGTGTCTGCTCTGGTTCGGCTTTTGCTGGCGCTGGTGCTTGTTGTCTTTATCGGGCTGGCCGTGCGCTGGGCGGTGGCACTGCCATGATCGTGATGAATGAACTGGTCGCGGGTTATGAACGCCAGCCGATTACGCGGCCCCTCTCGGGCACCATTGAACGCGGAAGCATGACCGCCATTATCGGCGCTAACGGCTGCGGGAAATCCACGCTGCTAAAAACGCTGGCGGGGTTTATTCCTCCCGTCAGCGGCGGCTTCCGCTGGCAGGGTAAGCGACCGGTAATCGGCTGGCTGGCACAGCGTCACGCGCTGGAGGCGCAGTTTCCGCTGACCGTACAGGACGTAGTAAGCATGGGCTGCTGGCCGGGCATTTCGCTTTTTTCCGGGTTTGGTCGCGAAACGCGGCTGCGCATTGCCGGCGCGCTTGAGCGCGTCGGGCTTGAGTCCATGGTGTTATCCACCATCGATGAACTCTCCGGCGGTCAGTTTCAGCGCATGCTCTTTGCCCGCGTCCTGGTGCAGCAGGCGCCGCTGGTGATGCTGGATGAACCCTTTACCGGGGTCGATGAAGCCACCTGCAACGTGCTGATGGATTTGATGCTGGAGATGTATATGCAGGGGCAAACGCTGCTCGCGGTACTGCACGACAGCGAGCGCGTGTCGCGCCATTTCCCGCAAACCCTGCGGCTGGATGCTGACGTTCCCCAGTGGAAAACCGAGCGGGTGAGGGTGGCATGATCTGGCATCTCTTTTTTCAGCCGTTCATTGAGTACGGCTTTATGCGTCGCGCGCTGGTGGTTTGCCTGGCGCTCTCGGTTAGCACCACCGCGCTCGGCGTGTTTCTTCAGCTGCGTCGGATGAGCCTGATGGGCGACGCCCTTTCTCACGCCATTTTGCCGGGTGTCGCCGTGGGGTATTTGCTCAGCGGTATGTCGCTGTTGGCGATGAGTATTGGCGGTTTTATCGCGGGAATTACCGTGGCGCTGCTGGCCGGTCTGGTCAGCCGACGCACGCCGCTGAAAGAAGATGCGAGCTTTGCCGGGTTTTATCTTGGCTCGCTGGCGCTGGGGGTCACGCTGGTGTCGCTGCGCGGGTCGAATGTCGATCTGCTGCATCTGCTGTTTGGCTCCATCCTCGCCGTGGACAACGACGCCGCGCTGTTTGTTACGGGCGTTTGTATGTTCACCCTTATCACGCTGGCGCTGTTTTATCGCGGGCTGGTCACCGAAGCGTTTGATATCGCCTGGCTGCAGGTGAACGCCCGCTGGCTGCCAGGCCTGCTGCACGGACTGTTTCTGGCGCTGCTGGTGCTTAACCTGGTGGCCGGTTTTCAGGTGCTCGGCACGCTGATGGCCGTCGGGCTGATGATGCTTCCGGCCGTGGCGGCACGCTGCTGGGTGCGCACGTTACCTGCCTTACTCCTGATGGCGGGTATCAGCGGTATCTTCTGCGCATGGCTGGGGTTGAGCCTCTCCTGGGCGATGAGCCTACCGGCCGGGCCATCCATCGTGCTCACCGCCAGCGCGCTGTTCTTTATTTCCATTTTACTGGGCACGCGAAGCAGGCTCGCTGGCAGCCTGCGCGCGCTTTTTTAACGCAAGGGGAAACGATGAAACGTACAGGATTTGTAGTGGCGCTCGCGCTGGGGATGATGTCGCACGGCGTGATGGCGAAAACGCTGAATGTGGTCACCAGCTTTTCGATACTGGGGGATATCACGCAGGAGGTAGGCGGCGACCATGTGAACGTGACGACGCTGGTCGGGCCGGACGGCGATCCGCATACCTTCGAACCGTCGCCGAAAGACAGCGCGGCCCTGAGCAAGGCTGATGTGGTGGTGGTGAACGGCCTGGGGCTGGAGGGCTGGCTTGATCGTCTGGTGAAAGCTTCCGGGTTCAAAGGGCAACTGGTTGTCGCCTCAACAGGAGTGAAAACCCACACGCTTGAGGAAGATGGAAAGACTGTGACCGATCCCCATGCGTGGAACAGCGCGGCGAACGGGGCGCTCTATGCGCAAAACATTCTGAACGGGCTGGTGAAAGCCGATCCTGAGGACAAATCTGCGCTGGAAGCCTCTGGCAAAACGTATATCGCGCAGCTCAGCCAGCTGGATAACTGGGCCATAACGCGCTTTAGCCAGATCCCGCCGACGAAGCGTAAAGTGCTGACCAGCCATGACGCGTTCGGCTATTTCAGCCGCGCCTACGGCGTGACGTTTATGGCGCCGCAGGGGCTGTCGTCTGAGAGCGAAGCCAGCGCGGCGCAGGTCGCCGAGATTATCAATCAGATCAAAGCCGACGGCGTGAAAACCTGGTTCATGGAGAATCAGCTCGATCCGCGTCTGGTGAAACAGATTGCGTCGGCGACGGGCGCGCAGCCCGGGGGTGAGCTTTACCCCGAAGCGCTGTCGGCAAAAGGTGGGGTGGCAGACACCTACGTTAAGGCGTTTCGCCACAATGTGCAAACCCTCGCTGACAGCATGAAATAACTTTTCCACCGCCGGTGCGTCCGTACCGGCTTTTTTCTGAAGCCCCCTCGTAAAACCTGAAGTGCATCCCCACATCTGACGAGAAAGTGCTATCTTGTGCAGCACGTTTTTCTGATGCCAGGAGCGAGAATGACTGACCATGAATTGATGCAGCTTAGCGAGATCGTTGGCCTTGCGTTGAAGCAGCGTGGCGCGACAATCACCACTGCGGAATCCTGCACCGGCGGCTGGGTGGCGAAAGCGATTACCGATATTGCCGGCAGTTCCGCCTGGTTTGAACGCGGTTTTGTGACCTACAGTAACGAAGCTAAAGCACAGATGATTGGCGTGCGTGAATCCACGCTTGAACAGCATGGCGCGGTCAGCGAACCGGTGGTAATCGAGATGGCTATTGGCGCGCTCAAAGAGGCCCGCGCAGATTACGCGATTTCCATTAGCGGCATTGCGGGCCCGGACGGCGGCAGCGACGTGAAGCCTGTCGGCACCGTCTGGTTTGGGTTCGCCACCTCCAAAGGGGAAGGGATCACCCGCCGGGAGTGCTTCAGCGGCGATCGCGAAAGCGTGCGTCGTCAGGCAACCGTTTATGCGTTAAAAACGCTCTGGCAACAATTTCTACAAAACACTTGATACT
Organism: Enterobacter sp. AG326; assembly: GCF_004362415.1. Taxonomy (NCBI): domain Bacteria; kingdom Pseudomonadati; phylum Pseudomonadota; class Gammaproteobacteria; order Enterobacterales; family Enterobacteriaceae; genus Enterobacter; species Enterobacter sp. AG326. Next base: position 548,023 of record NZ_SNXG01000003.1, read on the forward strand.
GTATGACCATACAGTATAATTGCACCAACAGAACAGAAATCCACGGTGAAGCACAGTCGCTTCTCCCGGCATGACAGGAGTAATAATGGCTATCGACGAAAACAAACAGAAAGCGTTGGCGGCAGCACTGGGCCAGATCGAAAAGCAATTCGGTAAAGGCTCCATCATGCGCCTGGGTGAAGACCGTTCCATGGATGTGGAAACCATCTCCACCGGTTCGCTTTCTCTGGATATCGCGCTGGGCGCTGGCGGTCTGCCTATGGGCCGTATCGTAGAAATCTATGGGCCAGAGTCCTCCGGTAAAACTACCCTGACGCTGCAGGTGATTGCCGCGGCACAGCGCGAAGGTAAAACCTGTGCGTTTATCGATGCTGAGCACGCGCTGGACCCTGTTTATGCTCGCAAGCTGGGCGTGGATATCGACAACCTGCTGTGTTCTCAGCCGGACACCGGTGAGCAGGCGCTGGAAATTTGTGACGCGCTGGCGCGTTCTGGTGCCGTTGACGTTATCGTGGTCGACTCCGTTGCCGCACTGACGCCAAAAGCCGAAATCGAAGGTGAAATCGGTGACTCTCACATGGGCCTCGCGGCACGTATGATGAGCCAGGCGATGCGTAAGCTGGCCGGTAACCTGAAGCAGTCCAACACGCTGCTGATCTTCATCAACCAGATCCGTATGAAAATTGGTGTGATGTTCGGTAACCCGGAAACCACTACCGGTGGTAACGCTCTGAAATTCTACGCTTCTGTCCGTCTGGATATCCGCCGTATCGGCGCGGTTAAAGAGGGCGAGAACGTGGTCGGTAGCGAAACCCGCGTGAAGGTTGTGAAGAACAAAATCGCCGCGCCGTTCAAACAGGCTGAATTCCAGATCCTCTACGGCGAAGGGATCAACTTCCTCGGCGAGCTGGTTGACCTGGGCGTGAAAGAGAAGCTGATTGAAAAAGCGGGCGCCTGGTACAGCTACAACGGTGACAAGATTGGTCAGGGTAAAGCGAACGCGATCTCCTGGCTGAAAGAGAACCCGGCTGCAGCGAAAGAGATTGAGAAGAAGGTGCGTGAGCTTCTGCTGAACAACCAGGACTCCAAACCTGATTTCGTGGTGGATGCCGCGGATGCTGAAGAAACTAACGAAGACTTTTAATTCTTTCGTTTAAAAATGAAGGGCTGCTGATGCGGCCCTTTTTGCATTTCTGAATCAGCAGGTTTTTTTATGAGTGAACCGACAACACGTCGACCCGCGTATGCACGCTTACTGGACCGCGCGGTGCGCATCCTGGCCGTTCGTGACCACAGTGAACAGGAGCTGCGGCGAAAACTGTCGGCTCCGGTGATGAGTAAAAACGGGCCGGAAGAGATTGATGCCACGGCGGAAGATTATGACCGCGTGATTGCCTGGTGCTATGAGCATCATTATCTCGATGACGAGCGTTTTGCCTCACGCTTTCTCGCCAGCCGCGGCCGCAAAGGATATGGGCCCGCACGCATCCGGCAGGAGCTGAACCAGAAAGGGGTGGCCCGGGAATCCATCGAAAAAGCGATGCGCGAATGCGATATTGACTGGTGCGAGCTGGCCAGAGAACAGGCGATACGTAAATACGGCGAACCGCTGCCGCGTGAATTTTCAGAAAAAATCAAAATCCAGCGCTTTTTGCTCTACCGCGGCTTTCTGATGGAAGATATTCAGGATATCTGGCGTAATTTTGCCGATTGAACGCATGCGGGATTTTACTTCCCACTAAAGAAAACTTATCTTATTCCCACTTTTTCCAGTAGCTGGTCTGTCCAACGGTTTACCGATACAGGCTGGCTACGACATTTCGTTAGCTTGATTTCAGGATAATTATGAGCAAGAGCACCGCTGAGATCCGTCAGGCGTTTCTCGATTTTTTCCATAGTAAGGGACACCAGGTTGTTGCCAGCAGCTCCCTGGTACCGAACAACGATCCGACTCTGCTGTTTACCAACGCCGGGATGAACCAGTTCAAGGATGTGTTCCTTGGTCTCGACAAGCGTAATTATTCCCGCGCCACAACCTCACAGCGTTGCGTGCGTGCGGGCGGTAAACACAACGACCTGGAAAACGTCGGTTACACCGCGCGTCACCATACGTTCTTCGAAATGCTGGGTAACTTCAGCTTCGGCGACTACTTCAAACACGATGCCATTCAATATGCGTGGGAACTGCTGACCGGTGAAAACTGGTTCAACCTGCCGAAAGAGCGTCTGTGGGTTACCGTCTATGAAACCGATGACGAAGCCTACGAAATCTGGGAAAAAGAAGTCGGGATCCCGCGCGAGCGTATTATTCGCATCGGTGATAACAAAGGCGCGCCATACGCGTCTGACAACTTCTGGCAGATGGGTGATACCGGTCCTTGCGGCCCGTGCACCGAGATCTTCTACGATCACGGCGACCACATCTGGGGCGGCCCTCCAGGCAGCCCGGAAGAAGACGGCGATCGCTACATTGAGATCTGGAACATTGTCTTCATGCAGTTCAACCGTCAGGCTGACGGTACGATGGAGCCGCTGCCGAAGCCTTCCGTTGATACTGGTATGGGCCTGGAGCGTATTGCCGCGGTTCTGCAGCACGTTAACTCCAACTACGAAATTGATCTGTTCAGCACCCTGATCAAAGCCGTTGCGAACGTTACCGGCGCGACCGACCTGAACAACAAATCGCTGCGCGTTATCGCGGACCACATTCGTTCCTGTGCGTTCCTGATTGCCGACGGCGTTATCCCGTCGAATGAAAACCGTGGCTACGTGCTGCGTCGTATCATTCGTCGTGCCATCCGTCACGGCAACATGCTGGGCGCGAAGGACACCTTCTTCTATAAACTCGTTGGGCCACTGATTGGCGTGATGGGTGCTGCCGGTGATGAGCTGAAACGCCAGCAGGCGCAGGTAGAGCAGGTTCTGAAAACCGAAGAAGAGCAGTTTGCGCGTACGCTGGAGCGCGGTCTGGCGCTGCTGGACGAAGAGCTGGCGAAACTTAAGGGCGACACGCTGGATGGCGAAACCGCTTTCCGCCTGTACGACACCTACGGCTTCCCGGTTGACCTGACGGCGGACGTTTGCCGCGAGCGCAACATCAAAGTTGACGAAGCGGGCTTCGAAGCCGCGATGGAAGAGCAGCGTCGTCGTGCGCGTGAATCCAGCGGTTTCGGTGCAGACTACAACGCGATGATCCGCGTTGATAGCGCGTCAGAATTCAAAGGCTATGACGCGCTGGAACTGACCGGTAAAGTGACCGCCCTGTTTGTTGACGGTAAAGCCGTGGACAGCATTAGCGCGGGTCAGGATGCGGTTGTCATTCTGGACAAAACGCCGTTCTACGCGGAATCCGGCGGTCAGGTTGGCGATAAGGGCGAACTGAAAGGCAACGGTTTCAGCTTTAGCGTCAGCGACACCCAGAAATACGGTCAGGCGATTGGTCACCAGGGCAAACTGGTTTCCGGTTCTCTGAAAGTGGGCGAGGGCGTACAGGCTAACGTGGATGAAGCTCGCCGCGCGCGCATTCGTCTGAACCACTCTGCAACCCACCTGATGCACGCTGCCCTGCGCGACGTATTGGGTACCCACGTTGCACAGAAAGGTTCTCTGGTTAACGACAAAGTGCTGCGTTTCGACTTCTCGCATTTTGAAGCGATGAAACCGTCTGAAATCCGCGCGGTGGAAGATCTGGTGAACGCGCAGATCCGTCGTAACCTGCCAATCGAGACCCACATCATGGAGCTCGAGGACGCGAAGAAAAAAGGTGCGATGGCGCTGTTTGGTGAGAAATATGACGACCGCGTTCGCGTGCTGAGCATGGGCGACTTCTCTACCGAGCTGTGCGGCGGTACGCACGCATCGCGCACCGGTGACATCGGCCTGTTCCGCATTGTTTCCGAGTCAGGAACGGCGGCAGGTGTGCGTCGTATTGAAGCGGTGACCGGTGAAGGTGCGATTGCCAGCCTGCATGCGCAGAGCGATCAGCTGCACGACATCGCGCAGCTGCTGAAAGGCGATAGCCAGAATCTGGGCGAGAAAGTGCGCGTTGCGCTGGATCGCACGCGTCAGCTGGAAAAAGAGCTGCAGCAGCTGAAAGAGCAGGCTGCGGCGCAGGAGAGTGCAAACCTCTCCAGCAAGGCTGTAGACATTAAGGGCGTCAAACTGCTGGTCAGCGATCTGGCGGGCGTTGAGCCTAAGATGCTGCGTACTATGGTCGACGATCTCAAGAACCAGCTTGGTTCTACCGTTATCGTGCTGGCGACAGTGGCAGAAGGTAAGGTTTCTCTGATTGCGGGCGTCTCTAAGGATGTGACTGACCGCGTAAAAGCAGGGGAACTGATTGGTATGGTCGCTCAGCAGGTGGGCGGCAAGGGTGGCGGTCGTCCGGACATGGCGCAAGCCGGTGGTACGGATGCGGCGGCACTTCCGCAAGCTTTGGCCAGCGTTGAAAGCTGGGTAAGCGCGAAACTGTAATAACTACAAAGCACAAGCAGACGCCATAGCGGTAACGTTATGGCGTCTTGTTCACTGTGCTATCGATAACGATAAAGTCAGGTTGAGTTTGTGTATATCGGCTAAACTTACGTTTAACAGAATGTGATGCCGTGACTGCTTACACTTTACGTGTTTGTCATCGCTTACTTTTTGGCGTTATATGATGGATAATGCCGGGATACAAGAGACCCGACTCTTTTAATCTTTCAAGGAGCAAAGAATGCTGATTCTGACTCGTCGAGTTGGTGAGACCCTCATGATTGGGGATGAGGTCACCGTGACAGTTTTAGGGGTAAAGGGTAACCAGGTACGTATTGGTGTTAACGCTCCTAAAGAAGTATCTGTCCACCGTGAAGAGATCTACCAGCGTATCCAGGCTGAAAAATCCCAGCAGTCCAGTTACTGATATTGTCGCGTCTCGCTGTCGGGCGAGACGCAACCCTCCTGTCATTTTTCCTGCTCAACGTTACCGTTTAATTTCAAACGCTCTCTTTTTAACCACTTCGTTCCCCTTAACTCGCCCTTACTCCGCCATTTCTGCTGAGGTTTTCTGTGAAGATGCCTGCAAAATCCGCTTATAAAACACCCTCTTTGCGGCTTTTACATGCGAATTGCGTGTGATTTGTGCAAACGATAAAAGCTTTTGGAAAATTGTTTGACTTATAAGTCCCAGAAAGTAATATATGCGCCACGCAGCGACGAGAAGCTCTTAACGAGTAACTCGAAGCACTCGAAAGAGGCGTTGTGTGGTGAGGTGGCCGAGAGGCTGAAGGCGCTCCCCTGCTAAGGGAGTATGCGGTCAAAAGCTGCATCCGGGGTTCGAATCCCCGCCTCACCGCCATTTTGCATCCGTAGCTCAGCTGGATAGAGTACTCGGCTACGAACCGAGCGGTCGGAGGTTCGAATCCTCCCGGATGCACCATCTATTACTTCATATTGCTTTAGAAGTGATATGAATATCGAGCAGTACAGTAGTAAATCCCGATGCATCCGTAGCTCAGCTGGATAGAGTACTCGGCTACGAACCGAGCGGTCGGAGGTTCGAATCCTCCCGGATGCACCATTTACTATTTCTGAAAGCAGTACCCTGATGCATCCGTAGCTCAGCTGGATAGAGTACTCGGCTACGAACCGAGCGGTCGGAGGTTCGAATCCTCCCGGATGCACCATTATTATTTCTGAAAGTAGTTCCCTGATGCATCCGTAGCTCAGCTGGATAGAGTACTCGGCTACGAACCGAGCGGTCGGAGGTTCGAATCCTCCCGGATGCACCATATTCTCCTGGATAACAGCGATGCTGTTGTTTTAAGGTCTGCGAGTTAATCGCAAGCAACAGGGAGGATAACGTTGCTTTAGCAACGGCCCGCAGGGCGAGGCGTAAGCCGAGTAATCCTCCCGGATGCACCATCTTCTCCTTCTTTGTTTATTCCTTCGACGTTCCGTCAGCAATCACACTCTCAATCAGCGACAAAAATCACCATTTACGATAAAGTAATGCTTTGTTAATCGTTTAGCGAGAGCACGATGTACGCACAGTATGACGGTTTGATCTTCGATATGGACGGCACTCTCCTGGATACCGAACCCACGCATCGTCAAGCCTGGACTGACGTCCTGGGCCGCTACGGAATGCGTTTCGATCTTCAGGCGATGATTGCCCTCAACGGATCCCCCACCTGGCGTATTGCACAGGCCGTCATTGAACTGAATGAGGCCGATCTCGACCCGCACCTGCTCGCGCGCGAAAAAACCGATGCGGTAAAAGCCATGCTTTTAGATACCGTACGTCCTCTGCCGCTGATTGATGTGGTAAAAGAGTGGCACGGGCGTCGCCCGATGTCGGTCGGAACAGGCAGCGAAAGTGCGATTGCTGAGGCATTACTCAACCATCTTGGCCTGCGCCACTATTTTTCTGCCGTAGTTGCCGCCGATCATGTTGAACATCACAAGCCCGCACCGGACACCTTCCTGCTTTGCGCAGAATTAATGGGCGTACCGGCGGCAAAATGTGTCGTGTTTGAAGACGCCGATTTCGGCATTCAGGCCGCGCGTGATGCCGGAATGGATGCGGTGGATGTGCGCTTACTGTGAGTGACGCGCTGTCACTTGCCTCATTATTCGCCAGCAGTTTTTTAAGCGCCACGCTGTTACCGGGAAATTCGGAAGTGGTGCTGGTGGCGATGCTGTTGTCCGGCGTGAGTCAGCCCTGGCTGCTTGTATTAATAGCAACAATGGGTAATAGCCTTGGAGGGCTGACTAACGTTATTCTTGGGCGTTTCTTTCCGCTACGCGAAAAATCGCGCTGGCAGGAAAAGGCAGTCGGCTGGCTAAAACGCTATGGCGCTGCCACGCTGTTATTAAGCTGGATGCCTGTAATAGGCGATTTACTGTGTCTACTGGCGGGATGGATGCGCATCTCCTGGGGACCGGTGCTCTTTTTTTTGTGCCTTGGCAAGGCGTTGCGCTATGTTCTCGTGGCATGGGCAACACTACAGGGTATGACGTGGTGGCACTAATTGGTGGAATGAATACGCGACCTTCAATCGTCAACCATTACAATTATGCTGAGTAACATTACTTTGACAGGCGGGAGGTCAATTTGATCCCGGACGTATCTCAGGCGCTGGCCTGGCTGGAAAACCACCCTCAGGCATTGAAGGGTATTCAGCGTGGTCTTGAGCGTGAAACGCTGCGCGTTAACGCGGACGGTAGCTTAGCGACGACGGGTCACCCGAAGGCGTTAGGCTCGGCGCTGACACATAAATGGATCACAACCGATTTCGCTGAGGCACTGCTGGAGTTCATTACGCCAGTAGAGGGTGATATTGATCATATGCTGACGATCATGCGCGATATCCATCGCTATACCGCGCGCAACATGGGCGACGAACGTATGTGGCCCCTCAGCATGCCGTGCTATATCGAGCAGGGCCAGGAGATTGAGCTGGCGCAGTACGGCACGTCAAATATTGGTCGGCTGAAAACGCTCTATCGAGAAGGGCTGAAAAACCGCTACGGCGCGTTGATGCAGACGATCTCGGGCGTGCATTATAACTTCTCGCTGCCAATGGCGTTCTGGCAGGCGAAATGCGGTGAAACGGATAAAGACGCGATCTCTGAAGGCTACTTCCGCCTGATCCGCAACTATTACCGTTTCGGCTGGGTGATCCCGTATCTGTTTGGTGCCTCCCCGGCGATCTGTTCTTCGTTCCTGCAGGGGAAACCGACCACGCTGCCGTTCGAGAAGACCGAGTGCGGAATGTACTATCTCCCGTACGCCACCTCTCTGCGCCTGAGCGATCTCGGTTATACCAATAAATCGCAAAGCAATCTCGGTATTACGTTTAACGAATTGCACGAATATGTGGCAGGATTGAAGCGGGCGATCAAAACCCCGTCGGAAGAGTACGAGAAAATCGGCCTCGAAAAAGACGGCAAGCGCCTGCAAATCAACAGCAATGTGCTGCAGATTGAAAACGAGCTGTATGCGCCTATTCGTCCTAAACGCGTGACGCGCAGCGGTGAAACCCCGTCGGATGCGCTGCAGCGCGGCGGGATCGAATACATTGAAGTACGCTCACTGGATATCAACCCGTTCTCACCGATTGGCGTTGATGAGCAGCAGGTTCGCTTCCTGGATCTGTTTATGGTCTGGTGCGTGCTGGCGGATGCGCCGGAAATGAGTTCAGACGAACTGCTCTGTACCCGTACAAACTGGAATCGCGTGATTCTGGAAGGACGTAAACCGGGTCTGACGCTGGGTATCGGCTGTGAAACGGCACAGTTCCCGCTGACCAAAGTCGGCAAAGATCTGTTCCGCGATCTGAAGCGTGTTGCCCGCACAATGGACAGCATTGACGGCGGCGACGCGTATCAACAGATCTGCGACCAGCTGGTGGAATGTTTTGATAATCCGGAACTGACGTTCTCAGCGCGTATTCTGCGTTCTATGATCGATCAGGGCATTGGCGGCACGGGGCGTTCACTCTCAGCGGAGTACCGTGAGATGCTGATGCAGGAGCCGTTAGAAGTGCTGAGCGAAGCGGATTTTGCCGCGGAACGCGATGCGTCCGTGGTGCGTCAGAAAGAGGTTGAAGCGGCGGATACCGAGTCGTTTGAGGCGTTTCTGGCGAAGCAGGCTTAAGCAGAAAAGAAAAAGGCCACATCGCTGTGGCCAAAATATACATCTCTGAATTCAGGGATGATGATAACAAATGCGCGTCTTTCATATACTCAGACGTGCATTCTGTAGAAGAGTTCAGTTTATTTTAAAAAAAATCACTATCGGAGGTGACGTATGCCGTTATTAGATAGCTTTACTGTCGACCATACCCGTATGGAAGCACCTGCAGTACGCGTGGCGAAGACCATGCACACCCCGCACGGCGACACGATCACCGTCTTCGATCTGCGTTTCTGCGTGCCAAATAAAGAAGTGATGCCAGAGAAAGGCATTCATACCCTGGAGCACCTGTTCGCTGGTTTCATGCGTGACCATCTGAACGGCAACGGCGTTGAGATCATCGATATCTCTCCGATGGGCTGCCGTACCGGTTTCTACATGAGTCTGATTGGTGTGCCTGACGAGAAACGCGTCGCAGATGCGTGGAAAGCGGCGATGGAAGACGTGCTGAAGGTGAAAGAGCAGAACCAGATCCCTGAGCTGAACGTTTACCAGTGCGGTACTTACCAGATGCACTCTCTGGAAGAAGCGCAGGAAATCGCGCGTCACATCATCGAGCGTGATGTTCGCGTGAACAGCAACGAAGAGCTGGCCCTGCCAAAAGAAAAACTGAAGGAACTGCACATCTAGTGCACCTTTTCCCTCTCCCTCAGGGAGAGGGTAGGGTGAGGGTGGTTCAACCCCATGACCACAACCGCAACCTTCTCCTTTATCCATCGTCCCCTCGTTCCGTTTGCCCATGATTACGTTCATGGCGACAGCGAGCCGTGGCATGAGCACGACTGCGCACAGCTGTTGCACACCCTGAGCGGCGTGGTACGGGTCGATACGGCATCGGGCTGTTGGGTTGTTCCTCCCGGTCGCGGCGTCTGGCTACCGGCGGGGACCCGCCACTCGCTTCGCATCACCGGCAACGTGGCGGCGCGAACGCTGTTTATCGATCCGCTGGCGCGGGCCGATCTCCCAGCCACCTGCCAGATCGTGCAGATCGCGCCGCTGCTGCGCGAGCTGATCCTCGTCTCTCTTGATTTACCTGAATCGTACTCGCCCGGCAGCCGGGATGAACGCGTCTATGAGCTCATTCTCGATGAAATCCGCACCATGCCCGTGCTGCCGTTTCACCTGCCGGAGCCAGAAACTGAGGCGTTACGCCACCTGTGTCTGCAAATCCGGCAAAACGCGGGGGAAAGCTGGAGCAGCGCGCAGGCCGCGAGCATGATGAACATGAGCGAACGCACTCTGAACCGCCATTTTCAGCAGCAGACGGGATTAAGCTTCGGCGAGTGGTTGAGAAGGGCGCGCCTGCTGGAAGCCTTAGTGCGGCTGGCGCAGGGCCAGCCGGTATTGCGCGTGGCGCTGGATCTGGGTTACGGCAGCCACAGCGCCTTTACGGCGATGTTTCGCCGGGTGATGGGCGTTTCCCCCAGCGATTACTTTAAGAACGACTGACGGCGTTTAAGAGTGCCTGAAGCGACGCGCGCGCCACGTCGCTGTCGATGCCCACGCCCCAGCGGCTGCTCCCGTCCTGGAACAGGCAGCGGATGTAGGCCACCGAGCGGCTGTCGCTGCGTTCGCCTAACGTATGCTCGTGATAATCCTTAATCACGAACGGGGCGTTGACCCAGCGGCTTAAGCCTTGAGCGGCGGCGGAGAGCAGACCGTTACCCTGACCTTCCAGCTGACGCGTTCCCCCCTGCGTAGCGATGCTTGCCGTCAAACGCAGCTGGCCGTCCTGCTGGCTGTCGCTGCGGTAGGATTGCAGCGCAAACTGCGGCGTGGCTACCAGCCCGTAGCGGGTGCGGAACAGCTGCCACAGCGCATTCTGCGTCATCTCTTTTCCGTGGCGATCGGTTTCCTGCTGCACGTGCTGGCTGAAATCCTGCTGCAGGGCGCGAGGTAATTTCAGACCATGATTCTGTTCGATGAGCCACGCGCTGCCGCTTTTCCCCGACTGGCTGTTTACGCGGATCACCGCTTCGTAGGTGCAGCCGATATCCTGCGGATCGACGGGCAGATACGGCATCTCCCAGCGCTCGCCAGGCCTGCGGGCATCAAAGCCTTTTTTGATCGCGTCCTGGTGCGAGCCGGAGAAGGCGGTATAGGCCAGCCGTCCCGCCCACGGGTGGCGCGGATGCACCGGCAGCTGGTTGCAGGCTTCCACCACTTCCACCACCCGGTTCATATCGCTAAAGTCCAGATTCGGGCTGAGGCCCTGGCTGTAGAGATTCATCGCCAGCGTCACCAGGCAGACGTTTCCCGTGCGCTCCCCGTTGCCAAACAGGCAGCCCTCCACGCGGTCTGCGCCCGCCATCACGGCCAGCTCGGCGCTGGCGACGCCGGTACCGCGGTCGTTATGCGGGTGTACGCTGATGCAGACATCCCGGCGGCGGCTGAAGTGGCGGCAGAAATACTCGATCTGGTCGGCATAGACGTTCGGCGTGCTCACTTCGACGGTGGCCGGTAAGTTGATCACCATCGGCCGTTCGTCGCACGGCTGCCAGATCTCCGCCACGGCTTCACAAATCTCCAGCGCAAATTCCGGTTCGGTAAAGCAGAAGGTTTCCGGGGAGTACTCATACTGCCAGCGGGTGTCCGGGTTCTCTTCACACAGCTGACGAATAAGCCGCGTGGATCGCGTCGCCAGCTCGACGATTTGCGCTTTCTCCATGCCGAACACCAGGCGGCGGAACAGCGGGGCGGTGGCGTTATACAGATGGACGGTGGCCTGTTTCGCACCGCGCAGGGATTCGAAAGTACGATGGATGAGATCTTCCCGCGCCTGGGTTAATACCTGAATCGTGACGTCATCCGGGATGCGGTTCTCTTCAATCAGCTGGCGAACAAAGTTGAAATCCGTCTGCGAGGCGGATGGGAAAGCCACCTCAATTTCTTTGAATCCGCAGCCCAGCAGCAGATCCCAGAACTGCAGCTTGCGGGTGCTGTCCATCGGCTCGGCAAGAGCCTGGTTGCCGTCGCGCAGGTCGGTTGAGAGCCAGCGCGGCGCGCGGGTGATGCGTTGCTCCGGCCAGCGGCGGTCGGGCAGGGAAAGGGTCGGATAGGGTTGGTACTTGTCGGCGGGTGTGTTCAGCATGATGCGCTCCTGTTGTCTTTTCACTATCGTGAATTGATTTCAGGCGCGCTGCTTTATCGAAACTGACAATGGCTATCGCGTTCTGGACACGGTGCGGTTTTTTGCCGGATGGCGGCTACGCCTTATCCGGCCTACGTTCGTAGGCCCGGTAAGCGCAGCGCCACCGGGCAACTGTCACAGGACTAGTGCGCACCGCCGCCGCCGCTACCGGCGCCAAACGGTGGTTTAGCAAACCACACCAGCCCCAGCAGGACGATAAAGATCCCCGCCGATATCCAGAAAATCTCGTTGGCTGAGATAATCAGACCCTGGTTGGTGATCTGCTGGGCAATCCACCCTGACGCCTGCTGTTCCGTCATACCCATTCCCTGAAGCTGGTTGTACATCTCCCGGGAGTTCGGGTTGAACGGATTCACCGCTTCGGTCAGCTGCGCATGGTGCATTGATTCACGGTTCGTCCACAGGGTGGTGGTGATCGACGTACCAATCGAGCCCGCCAGCGTTCGCGTAAAGTTCGACAGGCTCGATGCCGCCGCCATGCGCTCAGGCGGTAAACCGGAAAGCGTGATGGTGGTCAGTGGCATAAAGAAGCACGCCACGGCAAAGCCCTGAATAAACTGCGGCCACGCGGACGCGCCAAAGTCCATTCCCGGTTCGAACGTATACGCGCGCCAGTAGAAACACACGGCATACATGATAAAGCTGAACGTCACCAGCCGGCGCATGTCGAGCTTGTGGGCGAAGCGGCCAATAATCGGCGACAGCAGAACCGGAATCAACCCAACTGGCGCCGAGGCTAAACCTGCCCAGGTTGCGGTGTAGCCGTATACCTCCTGCAGCAGCTGCGGCAGCAGTACAATCGCGCCGAAGTAGAGCATGTAGGCGAGGCTGATACACAGACAGCCTATGGTGAAGTTTCGCGACTTAAACAGCGACAGGTCGACTATCGGGTTATCGTCCGTCAGCTCCCAGACAATCAGGAAGCTCAGCGACACCACCGCGACAATCGTCAGGATGATGATCTCCCGGGAGTTGAACCAGTCCAGCTCTTTGCCCTGGTCGAGCATGACCTGCAGGCTACCGATGCCGACAACCAGCAGTGCCAGGCCAATGGCGTCGATACGCCGCTGTTCCGTCCGGGTTTCTCTTCCGCGCAGCGACTGGAGCGTCAGCATTACCACGATGGCGCCAATCGGTACGTTGATGAAGAAGATCCAGCCCCAGTGATAGTTGTCGCTGATATAGCCGCCTAAGATAGGCCCGCAAATCGGCGCGACAATCACGGTCATTGACCACAGCGCCAGCGCAATCGAACGTTTGGCGGGCGGGTAGTTGTTCAGCAGTAAGCTCTGCGACAGCGGAATCAGCGGCCCGGCGACAATCCCCTGAATGACGCGGAAGAAGATCAGCATCGTCAGGCTGCTGGACATGCCGCACGCCCAGGAGGCAAGAACGAACAATACCGTCGACCAGAGGAAAAGCTTCACTTCACCGACGCGCTTTGCCAGCCAGCCGGTAATCGGAATGGAGATGGCGTTTGCCACCCCAAACGAGGTAATGACCCAGGTCCCCTGGCTCAGCGACGAGCCAAGGTTACCGGCGATGGTCGGGATCGCCACGTTTGCGATGGTGGAGTCCAGCACCTGCATGAATGTCGCCAGCGACAGCGCGATGGTCATAATGACCAGCTGCGCGCCTTCCAGCGGTTTTTGCGGCTTTTGCTGTTGCATAACGCTCACCTTCGGATTAACCGGCGTTTGCCTTCACGATGTCATCGATCAGCTTGTTGACCGGATCGAGGCTAATTTCACGGGCGTTACTTTCATAAGCCGGGCTGCTGCGAACCTGGCTTGCCAGGATCTGACCGTCGCGGTTGGCGGTGTCGACCGTCACCAGCGTAGAGAGGCCGATACGCAGCGGGTGATCCGCCAGCTGTTTGGCATCCAGCTCAATACGCACGGGCAGACGCTGAACCACTTTGATCCAGTTACCGGTGGCGTTTTGCGCAGGCAGCAGGGAGAAGGCGCTGCCGGTCCCCATATCCAGGCCGACCACTTTACCGGTGTACTTCACGTCATCGCCGTAGATGTCGCTGACAACCGTCGCGGTCTGGCCGATACGCATATGGGCAAGCTGCGTCTCTTTAAAGTTGGCGTCTACCCACAGATTGTCTGCCGGCACGACCGCCATCAGCGGCGTGGTTGGGCTAATCTGCGCCCCTGGCTGGACGGAACGACGGGAGACATAGCCGGTCATCGGGCTGACAATTTTGGTACGCTGCAGGGCAAGCCACGCGTTGCGCACTTCGGTCGCCGCCTGCTGTACGGCAGGCTGGTTTTCCAGACTGGTGCCCAGCACCATCGCCTGGTTGGCGTTGTACTGTTGAATGGCCACATCCAGCTGTGCCTGAGCGCTGGCAACGGCGTCGCGCGCGTGCTGCAGCTCTTCACGGCCAATCAGGTTAGCCGTGCCGAGCGGTACGCGGCGGTTCAGGTCGCTCTGCGCCTGCGCCAGTGCCGTTTTCTGCACGTCGATGTTGGCCTGCAGCTGTTTGCTGTTGATCATCAGCTGGCGGGTCTGACGGACGCTGGAGGCCAGCGCGGTCTGTGCTTTTTCAAACGCCTGCTGGGCGTCGGTTGGATCGAGGGTCACCAACACATCGCCTTTTTGCACAAAGTCGGTATTGTCAGCCCAGACTTTCGTCACGCTGCCCGACACCTGCGCCATAATTTGTACCTGGTTCCCTGCCACGTACGCGTCGTCAGTCTCTTCAGCATGACGCAGTACTAAAAACCAATAGATCCCATATGCCACGGCAATAATGATAAAGAGCAAGGTCAACAGAAGAAGGGCGCTCTTACGTTTGCCTTTCTTGTTGCCCGGCTGCTGCGGGGTAGTGCTCTCCGCATTTGCGCTCATTGTAGTTCTCCACGATCTTCTTATTTTCACATCGGCTGAGCCGACCTGTTGTCAGAAAGGCCAGCAGTGTGACGTGCTGGCCTGTCGGTTTTCTTATGAATCTGGAATGGTGAGCGTGTCGTCGCGTTAGCGCAGCGCCTCAAGAACGGCGCCGTCTTCATCCATCTGATCCAGACGGGTGAGCAGCTTGCGAGTGATGTGCTCAAGCTGGTCGCGCTCGGCGGTGCTGAGGGCAGACCAGAGTTTGTGCAGGCAATTGTGCTGAGGTGGCAGCACCTCGCGCAGGAACTGGTGACCTTTATCGGTCAGTTGCAGATGCAGGCAGCGGCGATCGTTGTCGCTTTCACGGCGCTCAATCCAGCCACGCTTTTCGAGTTCATCGGCAATACGGGTCGCATTGGTACGGGAGGAGCCCAGCGCGCAGCTCAGTTCGGAAGGCTGAATGCTGTGATTTTCCTGAGACTCCAGCGTAATCAACGCCATAAACAACGTCTCGTTAATCCCTTGAGCTTTCAGCATTTTATTACGGTTTTCCAGTAGCTTACCCTGCATGTGCATGCACAGGCGAGTCAGCAGGATTTCCTGGTACGGGAAGTCCTCATGGCGACTGGCGCGGAATTTAAGCATTTGTTCAATGGGCGTAAACGAACTATCCATTTGGGCATAACCTCATTAATTACAGCCGATATAGTAACGATAGTGACAAATAATGTAAATGAATTATTTGTGCGGTTATATCCGCCAAACTTATGTCACCATCAGAAAGCGCCGGGTAAGTCCGTGACCCGGTGAGCACAGAAAGCGTAGGGTGTGAACCCGCTGAAGAGAGGATGTGAGGACGGGGGTCTGAACTATTCATGCCGATTGAAAATATGTCACCCACATTAAAATTTCTGGGATAAATGATTACGTTTACATTAACAGAGTGAAGGGCCTCTTAACACCCTAAGAGGCCAACTCAATGTAAATGTTAGTTAATTGCATCCTGACGGTGATAACCGCGCCACCATACTAGCAGGTTGAGGGTGGCGACGATGGCCCCGATCGCGCATACCCCCGACCAGCCCGCATGCTGCCACGCCGACGCTGAAATGAGTGAACCCGCCGCGCCGCCGATGAAGTAGCTGGTCATGTATCCGGCCGTCAGGCGGTTACGCGCCTCTGGCTTCACGCGATAGATGACGGTCTGATTGGTGATGTGAACGCCCTGAACGGTGAGATCGAGCACCAGGATACCGACAATCAGCGCCAGCACCGAGATGTGTCCGTACCAGATCGCCGCCCAGGAGAGCAGAAGTAAAACCAGCCCTGCGGAGGTGGTAAGGTGGGATTTGCCCTTGTCGGCCAGCCCGCCTGCGGGACGCGCGCCCAGTGCGCCTGCGGCACCGGCCAGGCCGAACAGGCCAATCACCCCTTCGGAATAGTTGAACGGCGGCGCGGCCAGCAGAAACGCCATCGACGTCCAGAGAATGCTGAAGTTAGCGAAGGTGAAACAGCCCAGCAGGGCGCGGGTGCGCAGAAGCTTGTCCTGCGTAAACAGGCTGAAAACGGAGGCCAGCAGCTGAGGATAGTTCAGGTGATTTTCCTGCTTCACCTTTGGCAGCCCGCGCCACAGCGCCAGCGCCATGATGACCATCAGCACGCTCGCCACCCAGTATACGGTGCGCCAGCCGCCGAGGCTTGCCAGCAGCCCTGCAACGGTACGCGCCAGCAAAATCCCCAGCAGCAGGCCGCTCATGATGGTGCCCACCACCTTGCCGCGTTTTTCCGGAGAGGCGAGGGTCGCGGCGAGCGGGACCAGGATTTGCGCCACCACGGAGAACAGCCCCGTAAGCGCGGTTCCGACGATCATCATCGTCAGCGACTGGCTGCTGGCGGTGATCAGCATCCCACCGGCGGCCAGCAGGGTCATAGAAACGATCAGCATTCGGCGTTCAAACATATCGCCGAGCGGCACCAGAAACAGCAGCCCGGCGGCATAGCCCAGCTGTGCTGCGGTAACGATAAAGCCTGCGGAGCTGGCGGAGAGATTGAACGCGCGGGCGATGGTGTCGAGAAGAGGCTGCGCGTAATAGTTGCTGGCGACCGCCAGACCCGTTGCCACGGACATTAAAAGGATGAGTGCGGGGCTAAGCCCTTGAGTTGTTTTTGTCATTAGTTTCAGGAATCGTTAGTTGAGTGATTATTTTTCCGGAAACCATAATAGCTAATGATTGTGAAAGTTGGGGATTGTTGGGTGATGTATTGTGCGGTTTAGGTGGATGGTGCGGTCTGGTGCCCTCACCCTAACCCTCTCCCACAGGGAGAGGGAACGCTAACAGAGGGCCGGGGTGAGGGAAAATGTTTTACTTCTGCGCTTCAAGCGCCTCTTTCACCCAGCCGTCAAACTGCTGCTGGTGGGCTTTGATCCAGCCGTCGACGTGGCCTTTCACATCCGCTTCAGACGATTTGCCCGCATGCATCATCGCGTTCTGGGCATTGATGTCCGCCAGCGGCAGCTTCATTACCGAGAACAGCTTCGCCGCCGCCGGGTTTTTCTCCGCCCAGGCTTTGTTGGCCACGATATGCATGGTGTTCACCGGGAAGCCGTAGTTCATGCCGTTCGGCAGTTTGGTGTCGATATCCTTCTGCTCGCCCGGCAGGGAGGAGAACGGAACCTGCAGCCACACCACGTCTTTGCCCGGCTTCAGCACGTCGCTCACCCAGTACGGCGTCCAGGTGTAGTAGATCACCGGTTTACCCTCTTTGAAGCGGGCAATGGTGTCGGCCATCATCGCGGAGTAGTTGCCGTGGCTCACGTCGACCGTTTTCGCCAGATCGAACGCTTTGTTCTGGTGGTTAATCACCGCTTCACAGCCCCAGCCCGGCGAGCAGCCCATCATGTCGGCCTTGCCGTCACCGTTGGTGTCGAACAGTTTGGCGATCTTCGGATCTTTCAGCTGTTCAATGTTGGTAATGTGGTACTTATCGGCGGTTTTTTTGTCGATCAGATACCCCTGCGCTGCGCCCGTCACGAAGGTGCCTTCGCGATAGAACTTCTTGTCGCCACCGGCGGCGGCATACATGTCGTCGTGCAGCGGCTGCCAGTTCACCGCGGTAAAGGTGGCGTCACCGGAGGCGATCGACGTGTAGCCTACGTTGTAGTCCACTTCGCTCGGCGTGTTAACCGTGTAGCCCAGCTTCTCCAGCGCGCGGCTGACGATCTGGGTCTGGAAGCTCTCTTCCGAAATGGTGCTCTGCACCGGCTGTACGGTAATGCCTTTGCCAGGCAGGTCAGCCGCAAACGCGCTGGTGGAGACAAGGGTGGCAAACGCTGTGGCAAAAAGTACGTTATGTCGCATCGTTGTTCCTTATTTTGATTTCGTGAAAGGGCGGGTGAGTAACCCGACAGGGCCGGTGGTATACCAGCGACGGTTGCCGCGACTGCGTGAATCACGACCGACGGCCTGGGTCAGGCGGTCAAGGATAATGGCGAGGATCACAATGCCGACGCCGCCGACGGTGGCCAGCCCCATGTCGAGACGGCCAATGCCGCGCAGCACCATCTGGCCCAGTCCGCCAACGGCGATCATCGAGGCGATCACCACCATCGACAGGGCCAGCATCAGCGTCTGGTTAACGCCCGCCATGATGGTCGGCATCGCCAGAGGAAGCTGAACCTTAAACAGCATCTGGCGCGGGCTGGCGCCGAACGAGCGTGACGCTTCGATCAGGTCCGCAGGCACCTGGTTAATCCCCAGAATGGTCAGACGAATAATCGGCGGCAGGGCGAAGATAATGGTCACCACCACGCCCGGCACGTTGCCGATGCCAAACAGCATCACGATAGGCACCAGATAGACGAACGCCGGGGTGGTCTGCATCGCATCCAGCAGCGGGCGAATAATCTTCGCCGCTCGCGGGCTGCGCGCCAGCCAGATCCCCATCGGCAAGCCGATGACAACGCAGAAGAGCAGGGCGGTCAGCACCAGAGCCAGGGTGATCATTGCCTGCGACCACGCGCCAATTGCGCCAATGGCAATCAGCGAGATCAGCGTGGCGATCCCCATCCCCGCGCTACCGAACTGCCAGGCGATCAGGGAGAACAGGATAATCGCCACCGGTGCCGGCATGCCCAGCATCAGCTGCTGGAAGCCGTTCAGGATGTAATCCACCGGGACGCGGATCCCCTGGAAGACCGGACGGAAGTGCGTGACCACCCAGTCGATCCCTTCCGTGACCCAGCTGTCCAGCGGGATCAGCGTTTTGTGGAACGGATCCATGATGTTGAAGTGTTCTGGCGCAGGCGCGGGTGCGCTGTTCAGCCAGTCTGCCGCGCCGCCGCCATCGGTCGGCGCTGGCGTGGAACCCCACGCGTCGGCGGATTGCGAAGCGCTGTCCGCTGCTTCAGTGGTGCCCCACGGGTTAGATTGATCGGTCATTGTTTGCCCCCTCGCGATCTAAAGCCTGCAGCAGCATCCGTTTTGAGATGATGCCGACGTACTGTTGTTCCTCACCCACGACCGGCACGGCGCACGGCGCCTGGCCCACGTGAGAGAGCAACTCGCTGAGCGGCGTTTCGGCGTCCACGGCAAGCGGAGCGTCAATTAACGCCGCATCAATACCCTGGTTCTCAGTGAGAGCCGTTTTCAGGGAGTCGATGGAGACAATGCCAACAAATTTATTGCCGCGTTCAACCAGATAACCGTATTCACGGTCTTCGTCCTGCAGCAGCTTCAGCGCCGAGCGCGGGCCGAAGCCTGGCGTTTTACGGATAATGCCGTTTGGCGTTCGACGGGCAATATCTTTGGCGCTAAAGACCTGGCTAATATCCACGCCGCGGAAGAAGGTGCGGACATAATCGTTGGCCGGATTATTGAGAATTTCATCCGGCGTGCCGACCTGCACCACTTCACCGTTTTGCATAATGGCAATACGGTCGCCAATACGCATGGCTTCATCCAGATCGTGGGAAATAAAGACAATAGTTCGCTGATGTTTAGCCTGTAATTTTACCAGCTCATCCTGCATCTCGGTGCGAATTAACGGATCGAGGGCGGAGAAGGCTTCATCCATTAATAATATGTCTGGATTAATGGCTAATGCACGGGCTAATCCCACGCGCTGGCGCATACCGCCGGAAAGTTCATCCGGATACGCATGCGCATAATTTTCCAGCCCCACCTGACGCAGGGCATCAAGGGCTTTTTCCTGACGTTCCTGAGCCGGCGTGCCGGCTAATTCCATGCCGAAAGCGGTATTATCCAGCACCGTCATGTGCGGCATTAGCGCGAATGACTGGAACACCATTGCGATCTTCTTTCTGCGCACCTCGCGAAGCTCTGCGTCTGATATTCTGGCGATGTCCACGCCGTCAATCAGCACCTGCCCGCGGGTGGGTTCAATCAGGCGATTGAGAAGGCGAACCATAGTGGATTTACCCGAACCGGATAATCCCATGATGACAAAAATCTCGCCTTCTTCAATGGCCAGACTGGCGTCTTTAACGCCAAGCGATAGCCCGGTTTTTTCCAGAATTTGCTCTTTCGTAAGGCCTTTCTCAATATATTTGAATGCGCGCTGCGGGTGCTCGCCAAATACTTTATAAAGATTTTTCACTTCTAATTTAATTGCCATGCAATAGAGAGTGTCCTGTTATTTGTTTATGCCGATATGATTACCATGGTAAATTGTTAACGGGCATAACCCTAACATACTGAGAATCTGAGACAACCCTGAGTCGAGCTGAGGGAAGAATTTTGACACAAGCGAAACGGCTGAATTTCCCATGAATAAAGGGCTGAGGGTGGTTTGAATTTTTCTCAATTTTTTGCTGCTGCATCGGGAAATTTCGCCTGAACCGGAATGATTCAGGCGAATATGACGTGGAAATTACAGTGTAGTTGTTTTGTAAATATTAGAGAGAGAATTGTTGGGTTTATATTAAATTAACGAACGTTAGCGTTCATTAAAAATCCCAGTCTTCATCCTCGGTTTCTACCGCTTTGCCCATCACGTACGATGAGCCGGATCCCGAGAAGAAATCGTGGTTTTCGTCGGCATTGGGCGACAGCGCGGCCAGAATCGCCGGGTTCACCTCCGCCATCTCCGGCGGGAACAGCGCGTCGTAACCCAGGTTCATCAGCGCCTTGTTGGCGTTGTAGCAGAGGAAGGCCTTCACGTCGTCCTCCCAGCCGGTACCAGCGTAGAGTTCCTCGGTATAGCTCAGCTCGTTGTCGTACAGATCCATCAGCAAATCGAGCGCAAAGCCTTTAAGCTCCTCGCGCTTCGCCTCGCTGACTTTCTCCAGCCCTTTCTGATACTTATAGCCAATGTAATACCCGTGTACCGCTTCATCGCGAATGATGAGCCGAATCAAATCGGCGGTGTTGGTGAGCTTGCCCCGGCTCGACCAGTACATGGGCAGCCAGAAGCCGGAATAGAAGAGGAAAGATTCCAGGAACACGCTGGCGATCTTTTTCTTCAGCGGCTCGTCGGCGCGGTAATATTCCAGAACCAGCTCCGCCTTTCTCTGTAATGACTCGCTCTCTTCGCTCCAGGCGTAGGCCGCGTCCACGTCTTTGGTCTGGCACAGGGTCGAGAAAATCGAGCTGTAGGAGCGGGCATGCACCGCCTCCATAAAGCTGATGTTCGACATCACCGCCTCTTCGTGCGGCGTTAGCGCGTCGCTCATCAGAGCGGGTGCACCGACGGTATTTTGAATGGTGTCCAGCAGCGTCAGGCCGGTAAAGACGCGGATCGTCAGCTGCTGCTCGGCGTGGCCGAGCGTTTGCCAGGCCGGAATATCGTTGGAGAGCGGAACCTTTTCCGGCAGCCAGAAGTTGCTGGTCAGGCGGTTCCACACCTCCAGGTCTTTATCGTCCTGGATTTTGTTCCAGTTAACGGCACTCACGCGTGACAGTTTCATCCTTTCTCCTTACAGCGCGCAGGACACGCAGCCTTCGATTTCGGTGCCTTCCAGCGCAAGCTGGCGCAGGCGAATGTAGTAGAGCGTTTTGATGCCCTTCTTCCAGGCGTAGATCTGCGCTCTGTTGATATCCCGCGTGGTGGCGGTGTCCGGGAAGAACAGCGTCAGCGACAGCCCCTGATCCACATGCTTTGTCGCCTCGGCGTAGGTATCGATGATTTTTTCCGGGCCGATCTCATACGCATCCTGATAGAGCGCCAGGTTCTCATTGGTCATAAACGGGGCAGGGTAGTAAACGCGCCCGGTTTTGCCTTCCTTGCGGATTTCAATTTTCGACACGATCGGGTGAATGCTCGACGTGGCGTGGTTGATGTAGGAAATCGATCCGGTCGGCGGGACGGCCTGCAGGTTCTGGTTATAAATGCCGTAGCGGATCACGTCGTCACGCAGCTGCTGCCACATCTCGCGCGTCGGCAGGGTAATCCCCGCGAGGGCAAACAGTTCGCGCACTTTTTCGGTTTTCGGCTGCCAGTCGCCTTCCAGATACTGGCTGAAATATTCCCCGCTGGCGTAGCGGGACTGCTCAAAGCCCGCGAACCGCTGGTTACGCTCGCGCGCCAGCATCATCGAGGTGTGCAGAGCGTGCCAGGTAATGGTGTAGAAATAGAGATTGGTGAAATCCAGCCCTTCCGGACTGCCGTAGGCGATGCCTTCGCGCGCCAGATAGCCGTGCAGGTTCATCTGCCCCAGCCCGATGGCGTGCGACGCGGCGTTGCCCGCTTCAATAGACGGCACGCTGCGGATGTGGCTCATGTCCGATACCGCCGTCAGACCGCGAATGGCGGTCTCCACCGTGCGGCCAAAGTCGGGGGAATCCATGGTGTGGGCAATATTCAGCGACCCGAGGTTGCAGGAAATATCCTTGCCGATGTCCGCGTAGTCCAGGTTCTCGTCGTAGGTAGACGCGCTGTTGACCTGCAAAATCTCCGAGCACAGGTTGCTCATGTTGATGCGCCCGGCAATCGGGTTCGCGCGGTTCACCGTATCTTCATACATGATGTACGGATAGCCGGACTCAAACTGGATCTCCGCAAGCCGCTGGAAGAAATCGCGGGCGTTGATGGTTTTTTTGCGAATGCGATCGTCGGCCACCAGTTCGTCATAAAGTTCGCTGATGGCCACGTCGCCAAACGCTTTGCCGTAAATACGCTCGATGTCGTACGGCGAGAAGAGCGCCATCTCGGCATTATCCTTAGCCAGCTTAAAGGTGATGTCCGGGATCACCACGCCGAGAGACAGGGTTTTGATGCGAATTTTTTCGTCGGCGTTTTCGCGTTTGGTATCAAGAAAACGCAGAATATCCGGGTGGTGCGCGTGCAGGTAAACCGCGCCCGCACCCTGACGGGCGCCAAGCTGGTTGGCATAGGAGAAGGCATCTTCCAGCATCTTCATCACCGGGATCACGCCGGAGGACTGGTTTTCGATGCGCTTGATCGCCGCGCCCGCTTCACGCAGGTTCGAGAGCAGAAACGCCACGCCGCCGCCGCGTTTGGAAAGCTGCAGCGCCGAGTTCACCGCGCGGCCAATCGACTCCATATTGTCTTCGATACGCAGCAGGAAGCAGGAAACCAGCTCGCCGCGCTGGGCTTTGCCGCAGTTGAGGAAGGTCGGCGTGGCGGGCTGGAAGCGACCGGAGAGGATCTCGTCGGTGAGCTGCTCCGCCAGCGCTTCATCACCCTGCGCCAGCGTCAGGGCCACCATCACGGTGCGATCTTCAAAGCTCTCTAAATAGCGTTTACCGTCAAAGGTCTTGAGGGTATAGCTGGTGTAATACTTCCACGCGCCGAGAAACGTCTGGAAGCGAAAGCCGCTGGAGTGGGCGCGTTCAAACAGCGTCACCACAAAGGCGCGATCGTAGCGGGTGAGCGTGCGCGCGTCGTAGTAGCCCTCGTTAACCAGATAGTCGAGACGTTCATTCTGGCTTGCAAACGTCACGCTGTTGGGCCGCACGTGGGCGGCAAAAAAGGCGTCCACCGCCTCACGATCTTTCTCGAACTGAATTCGCCCCTCCCGATCGTAGAGGTTAAGCATGGCGTTTAATGCGTGGTAATCCGGCGTCGCCTGAATCACCCGTTCTGCGGTTGTCGTTGCCAAAATTCGTTCACTCCTTTACGCACGTTTTCGACGTCCTGCTGTGTCCCCATCAGCTCAAAACGATAGAGATACGGCACGCCGCATTTTTGAGAAATGACATCCCCGGCGCGGCCGAAGGCATCGCCGAAATTGCGATTCCCCGCCGCGATCACGCCGCGAATCAGCCCGCGGTTATGAGGATCGTTCAGAAAGCGGATCACCTGGCGAGGCACGGCTCCCGCCGTGCCGCCTCCGCCATAGCTGGGCACCACCAGAATGTACGGTTCCTCTACCCGGATCCGCTCCCGCTCGTTCAGCGGAATGCGCACCGCAGGCAGCCCGACGCGCTCAATAAAGCGGAGCGTGTTTTCCGAGCTGCTGGAGAAATAGACCAGCCCGCTCATGCACGTGTGGCCTGAGCGCTCAGGCGGTTAATCATGTCCGGGCGGAAGCCGGACCAGCTTGTCTCCCCGGCGACCACCACCGGAAGCTGACGAAAACCCTGCTTGCGCAGGGTATCTGCGGCCTCAGGAACCTGGTCAACATTCACCATTTCAAACGCCACGCCGCGGCTTTCCATTGCCCGTTTGGTCGCGTGGCACTGAACACAATCGTTACGAGTGTAAATAATAATGCTCATGATTCGTATTTCCATTTAAAATGAGAGTGCGGCGCGAATCATCGCGTCGGGTTGTGTGTATCTTGCTAAAGGGAATACTAGATGTAGTTGTCTTAAGTTTCAACCATACAAGATATGGGAAATTTAGATTGATACCGCCCCTGTGATGAGCACAGCGGGGCAGGGCTGGCTGTACGGGTTTTTCAGGCTAACGGGCATAAAAAAGCCCCGGCGCCTGAGGCTACCGGGGCTGAGAACGCGGGCTTATTTACGCAGGCTGAGCAGGGCACCGACGAAGATGCCGACCGCTGCGACGGTTCCCAGAGTACATAGCGGTTTTTCACGCACGAAGGTCGTAGCACAGCTTGCCATATCGCAGGCAGCCTGCGTGGCGCTTGAACGTCCGTTCATACGGGCGCGGGTTTCACGGAGCAGAGACTGAGCCTTACGCTTTGCGGCATCCGCTTCGTCCTTCGCGTCACTTCCCCAGGACTTCAGCACCTCTTCCAGCGTGTCCGCTAATTGGCTGACATCATTACGAATATCCTGAGCGTCGTCATTAATATCGTTTCGGTTCGGTCTGTTAAACATACGATCCTCCGTAATTTTGTGTTCCCGTTCAGTTTAGTTCAGAAATTTAATATCTGAAGCGCATCACGCGTTATCCGGCAGTTTATGGACTATTCTGAAAGCCCTGCTATTGCTGAATACTGTAAGGTTGCCGGGCAGGAAAAGATAACGAGGAAAAGATATGTATTTACGACCTGACGAGGTGGCACGCGTTCTTGAAAAAGAGGGATTCACCATGGATGAGGTGACGTCAAAAGCGTATGGATATCGCCGCGGCGAGAATTATGTTTATGTTAATCGCGAAGCAAGAATGGGACGTACCGCTCTCATTATTCACCCGACGCTGAAAGACAGAAGTCTGTCATTTGCTGAGCCTGCCTCGGATATTAAAACCTGCGATCATTATCAGCAATTTCCGCTCTATTTAGGCGGTGAACGGCATGAGCATTATGGTATTCCGCACGGTTTCAGTTCGCGTATGGCGCTGGAGCGATTTTTGAAGGGACTGTTTGGCGACGTACAGTAAATCCGCGACTGGCGTGCGCCAGTCGCTTCACATCACGCTTTTGCCTGGTTGTACTGGCTGACCTTGAACAGGCGGCGGCAGTAGTCGAGGAAATAGCCGTAAACGGCTCCCATCAACATCGAAATCACAATATTCGAACTGACCGCCGCAGCGATCTGGTGCCAGTCTGCACCGACTGTCAGGAGAATGGCCACGTAAACCGGCGACTGGAACGTCACATACGCCAGAACGTCCGCCAGGTTTTTCACCCAGCCTGCTGGGCTGATACGACGCGCGAAGCGCATTACGGCATCGCGGTATAAACCGTAAGGCCATGCAATAATAATATTGACCGGGATCGCCACCAGACGAGAAGAAAGCGACTGCTCGAAGGACATTCCGGAGAGGAATATTTCGATCAGCATGTTCACGACGGAACAGTAAACAACCATCGCGAAAGTATCCGCCACCGCGTGGCGCAGGCGAGATTGCGGCGAGAACATGTCTGAACTCCTTGAGAAGAACACAAAAGAAACGATTTTCCTACAGCGGTTAGTGCTTTAGGTTGGTTTGTTTGACGTGTATAGCGTATATCTCTGCGTTTGAACTAACAACTAGTGATTAATTTTTATTTAATCGCCTTTTGTCCACAAAATTCTCTAAAGTTGTTCGTTTTTTGTTCCGATCGTTATAATCTGTCTCGTTTGACATTTTTTACATTAAAATCAATAAGTTGTTTTTGTGGTGGCGAGAAGGAGGAATCCCTATCTGATAGCGGTGGAGTATGCTGTGGTTTGGATTAAAGTTGGCTATTTATATTAATGTGGTGATTGGATTCACCGGTCTCCTGTCAGCGCCTTGCGCTATTATTAACAGCGAGTTCTAAATATATTTACACTGATGCCCGTACGGACCCTTGGGTAGATATTTCAACTCAAATGAATTATTCTGTCGGGGATTTATCTATTTACCCCCCCAAAGAAAAGGTTTTCAAATAATATGTCTTTGACGTTACAGAATCTTAATAATATCCGAACCCTGCGCGCCATGGCGCGTGAATTATCCCTGGACGTTCTTGAGGAAATGCTGGAAAAGGTCAGGGTCGTTACTGAAGAGAAACGCAGCGAGCTGACGGAATTAGAGCAGCAGCGTGCTGAGCAGCAGGAAAAAATTAATGCCCTGCTGGAGCTGATGAAAGCTGATGGTATTTCACCGACTGACCTGCTGGGTTCTGAACTGGCGCAGACGGGTAAGCCAGCGAAAAAGCGTAAGCCGCGTGAAGCAAAATATCGCTTTATTGACCAGAATGGCGAAGAGAAAACGTGGACCGGCCAGGGCCGCACGCCGAAGCCTATCGCCAGCGCGCTGGCAGACGGTAAATCACTGGATGATTTTCTGATCTAACGAATGAGCCGGGCGGATACGCCGCCCGGCTAGCTGTTCAGCAGACGCCGAAATCGCCTTCTTCGGTATAAGGCGCTACATCGGCGGCTTTCAGCGTATATTTCTCGCCTTGCTCATTGCTGGCCTGGACCGCCACAATGCTGTCACCGTTTACTTCGAGCACTTTCAGTTTCGGGCCGCCTTTACGCGGTTGCACATAATCACCGACAGAAAACATATTACCTCCTCATCGTTTTAGCGATCTTCACCTTAGCCCACGCATGACGCCGGGTACAGCGTATTTCAACGATTACTGCTTATGAGGTACGCCGGTTCCAGGGCATCACCTTGAGCAGTCGCGCCATGCCGCAAAAGCCCGTCACACCGGCGAACAGCAGCCCGGCTCCGACAAAACCGCTGAGCAGGAAAAAGCCGCTGGAGACGCTATAGCCCAGCACCACGCCGCAGAGTATCAACAGCCCGGCGGCAATTTGCACCTGACGCATCAGCGGCAGCGGCTGGGATTTGTCTTCGATGGTCGGGAGTCCGGCCTGCTTCCAGCCCTGAATGCCCCCCTCGACCACAAATGCCTCTGCGGGCGCGGCGGCCTGAGCAAGGCGGTCGGCATTCCCCGACGTCCGTGCGCCGGACTGGCAGTGAAAAATCACCGTATCGCCCGCCTGCGCGTTAAGTGCGCCGGGTAAGGTATCCAGCGGCACGGACCGCGCGGCGGGAATATGCTCGCGGGCGTACTCATCGGCATCACGAATATCAATCAGTTTTGCGCCTTCAGCGACGCGGGCATTCGCCTGGCGCGGTGAAAGAAGAGGAAGTGACATGGCGACTCCTTACGGGCAATAAAGGGTTTTCAGGGTGCTGATAAGCTGATGTACCGCATCGTTTTTAATGGAATAGAGAATGCGCTGCGCGTCGCGAGTGCTGTCGATAAGCCCTTCCTCACGCATGCGCGCCAGATGCTGCGACGTGGCGGAAGGACTTAGCCCCGTGGCTCGCGCAAGCTCCCCCGCGCTGGTGCCGGGCGCTCCGCACAGGGTGCAGAGGATCAGCAGCCGACGCGGGTTGCTCATCGCTTTTAAGAGTGTGGCGGCCTGCCCGGCGCTGGCCTGAAGCTGTTCGAGTTCTGTCATAATAGTTTAGTATTTGCTTAATTAAGTAAATGCTAAACTAATTCGATGCATTAAACCAGCGTCAAAAGCGTAAAAGAGGGTAAACGCGAGGCCCGGAACTGGTACAGACGAATAAACTGGCTATGCTTACAGCGTTCTCTTTATTATTTTCAATGGATTAGATTGAACGGAGTGTTTATATGGGATTTTGGCGTATTGTTTTTACGATCCTCATACCGCCGCTGGGCGTGCTGTTGGGTAAAGGGTTTGGCTGGGCGTTTATTATCAACATTCTTCTGACGCTGCTGGGCTACTTCCCCGGCCTCATTCACGCGTTTTGGGTACAGAGCAAAAGC
Organism: Enterobacter sp. AG326; assembly: GCF_004362415.1. NCBI lineage: Bacteria > Pseudomonadati > Pseudomonadota > Gammaproteobacteria > Enterobacterales > Enterobacteriaceae > Enterobacter > Enterobacter sp. AG326. The sequence goes on from NZ_SNXG01000003.1 coordinate 576,310, forward strand.
TAGGCGCGCCAGAGTAAATCGCTATAGATATCGGTCAGTACCCCCGCTGGACCAAACTGCTGCTTGATCCACCGCGTGACCTGGCCGGTTGCGGCATGCTGCGTGGCGAGCAGCATGCGCGAATCCTGACGCGGGTTATTAATCCGTCGGGTGACCAGCAGCCCCGCTTCGACCGCCTCGCGGGCCATGTATTCCGGCAAAAAGCCAATCCCTTCGCCCAGGATCTGACACTGACATTTGGTGTTAAAGTCCGGCACCAGAATTGCCTCCTGTCCGTGCAGCAGCCAGCCGACTTTTTTGTTAATGGTGTGCGCGGTATCTTCCACCATGATGTTGGGATACAGGCGCAGCTGGCTTTCCGCTATTGGCTCCGGGGTGAACGCCAGCGGGTGTTCCGGTGCGATGGCAAAGACCCAGCGAATGGCGCCGATCTCGGTGTAATCAATCCCGCCACCGTCCAGCAGCGTGTCCGGCGCGCCAATCGCGATGTTGGCCTGGTTGTTGATGATGGAGTCCCAGACGCCGTTGTAGACCTCGGTGGTCACGGTGATCTGACAGGTGGGAAACTGCTTTTTTAGCACCTGCAGCAGCCGCGCCGTATGGCGTGGGGTATACAAAAGCTGGTTGATACAGATGCGCACCCGCGCCTCAATGCCCTGAGAGATGGTATCAATCCCGCGCTTGATGGCGTGAAAGTCGTTCAGCAGGTCGGTGGCCTTACGGTAAAAGTAAAATCCGGACTCGGTCAGCTCGATGCTGCGCGTGCTGCGGACGAACAGCACCACGTCCAGCCCGGTCTCCATGCGCTTAATGGTGTAACTGATGGCAGATGTCGTCACGCCCAGCTCGGCGGCGGCTTTGCTGAAGCTGCCGAAGCGAGCGGCGGTAGTAAAGGCCAGCAGGTTTTCCTCGGTAAAGATGGAATTCATATCTCACTCTCTTCAGCCATCAGTTTTGAACATATTTTAACAGCGTTGTTACAACGCATTTGAAGCCGATCACAGTTCTGGCTCTTTGTCGAAAGCCGCATGCAGTAAGGCTTCGTCAGACATAAGCATAATGCAGCCAGAAGCGATAAAAAGCGGGAAAACATAAGAAAAAGGTTGCACAGACGCACGTTTTGACTGGTTTATTGAATTTACCTCAACAATGAATTGACTGTCGATGAATCATTTTTAAGCGGATTCTTTTATGACCAGGCTGTTGCTATTCTCAGGTCAACAGAAATAAAAACATCGGGAGTCTGAATATGTCTGCGAACGAACTCGTTACTGAATTTCTGCTGGCGGCAGAAGAGGGCAATAGCGATGCGCTAAAAGCCTGCCTGGAAAAAGGCGTGGATATTAACGCCACCAATCGACAGAAAAGAACCGCAGTTATTATTGCCAGCCTGAAAAAACATTATGCCTGCGTGGAGTTATTAATTGCCGCCGGGGCGGATATTGATAAACAGGATCAGACCTGCTTTAACCCCTTCCTGATTAGCTGCCTGACCAACGATATCACTCTGCTGCGCATTGTCCTTCCGGCAAATCCGGATCTCGAGCGCATGACGCGTTTTGGCGGCGTGGGCATTACGCCAGCCAGTGAAAAAGGGCACGTGGAGATCGTGCGCGAGCTGCTGGAAAAAACCGATATCAACGTCAACCACACCAACTTTGTCGGCTGGACGCCGCTGCTGGAAGCGATCGTGCTCAACGACGGCGGCGCGAAGCAGCAGGAGATCGTCAAGCTCCTTCTGGATCACGGTGCGAACCCGCACATGACCGATAAATATGGCAAAACCCCGCTCGAACTGGCGCGGGAAAAAGGTTTCGATGCAATAGCAGACCTGCTGCTGGCGGCGGGCGCATAGCGTATTCGGCCAGCCTTTTCCGGCTGGCCGTTAATTCAAAAGTATTTTTTACCGACGTGCATTTTGCACGACGGCGGCCCCCTTTTATCCGCTTTCAGGAGAAAATAATGCCAACGAAAATCGTCATAAAAAAGAACACCTATTTTGACTCCGTATCATTAATGTCCGTTTCCACCAAAGCCAATAAATTGCCGGGCGTCGACCAGGCGTTTGTCGCGATGGCGACGGAGATGAATAAAGGCGTATTAAAAAACCTCGGGCTATTAACGCCTGAATTAGCGGAAGCTAAAAACGGCGACCTGATGATCGTTATTAAAGGCGACGCGGCGAATGATGAAACGCTGGCGGCTATTGAAGCGCTGTTCACCCGTAAAGAGAGCGCAGGCTCCCATGAGGCGCGCTACGCCACGATTGCCAGCGCCAAAACCCATCGCCCGGACAGCAACCTCGCGGTCATTTCCGTCAACGGTACCTTCGCCGCCCGCGAAGCGCGCCAGGCGCTGGAAAACGATCTTAACGTGATGCTCTTCTCCGATAACGTATCGCTCGACGACGAGCTGGCGCTGAAGCAGCTCGCGCACCGGAAAGGGCTGCTGATGATGGGGCCGGACTGCGGCACCGCCATCATCAACGGCGCGGGACTGTGCTTTGCTAACGCGGTGCGCCGCGGGCCGATTGGCATCGTCGGCGCATCCGGTACCGGCAGCCAGGAGCTGAGCGTGCGCATTCACGAATTCGGCGGCGGCGTATCGCAGCTGATTGGCACCGGCGGGCGGGATCTCAGCGAGAAGATCGGCGGCCTGATGATGCTCGACGCCATCGACATGCTCGAAGCCGACGAGGGCACAGAGGTGATTGCGCTGATCTCCAAGCCGCCGGCACCCGCCGTGGCAGAAAAGGTGCTGGCCCGTGCCAGAGCCTGCCATAAGCCGGTTGTCGTCTGCTTCCTCGGCCGCAGCGAACCGCCCGCCGATGAGGACGGCCTGCAGTTTGCGCGCGGCACCAAAGAGGCGGCCCTGAAGGCGGTCCTGCTCACCGGCATCAAAAAAGAGTCCCTCGATCTGCATCCGCTCAACTGGCCGTTGATTGAAGAAGTGCGCGCCCGCCTGACCCCGCAGCAGAAGTACATTCGCGGCCTGTTCTGCGGCGGCACCCTGTGCGACGAGGCGATGTTCGCATCGCTTGCGAAATTTGACGACGTTTACAGCAACATCCAGCCGGATCCGGCTAAGCGCCTGAGCGACATCAGCGTCAGTAAAGCCCACACCTTCCTCGACTTTGGCGACGATGATTTCACCAACGGCAAGCCGCACCCGATGATCGACCCGACCAACCGCATCAGCCGCCTGCTGCAGGAAGCGCGCGATCCTGAGGTGGGCGTCATCGTGATGGACTTCGTGCTGGGCTTCGGCGCGCACGAGGATCCGGTCGGCGTGATGATCGACGCCATCAAAGAGGCGCAGGCGATCGCGAAGGCCGATAACCGTCCGCTGGAGATCCTCGGCTACGTGCTCGGCACCGACCAGGATCCGCAGTCGCTGGCGCAGCAGTGCCAGCTGCTGACCGACGCAGGCGTCATCTGGGCCAGCAGCAGTACCAACACCGGATTACTGGCACGCGAATTTGTCTGCAAAGGGGAGAAAGCATAATGACGACCTTATTCAACCAGCCGCTGAACGTGATTAACGTCGGCATTGCGATGTTCAGCGACGATCTCAAAAAACAGCACGTTCCCGTGACCCAGCTCGACTGGACGCCGCCGGGTCAGGGCAATATGCAGGTCGTTGAGGCGCTCGACCAGCTGGCGGAAAAACCGCTGGCGGAGAAAATCGCCGCCGCTAACCACATCGCCCTTGAGCGCATTATTCAGTCTCATCCGGTGCTTGTGGGCTATGACCAGGCCATTAACGTTGTGCCGGGCATGACCCGCACCACCATTCTGCACGCCGGTCCGCCTGTCGCCTGGGAAAACATGTGCGGGGCGATGAAGGGCGCGGTCACCGGGGCGCTGGTGTTTGAAGGGCTGGCGAAAGATCTGGACGACGCCGCAAGGCTCGCCGCCTCTGGCGAAATTACCTTCTCGCCGTGCCACGAGCACGACTGCGTGGGCTCGATGGCGGGCGTTACCTCCGCGTCGATGTTTATGCACATCGTTGAAAACAAAACCTACGGCAACCGCGCGTTCACCAACCTCAGCGAGCAGATGGCGAAGATCCTGCGCATGGGGGCCAACGACCAGAGCGTCATCGACCGCCTGAACTGGATGCGCGACGTGCTCGGCCCAATGCTGCGCGACGCGATGAAGATTATCGGCGAAATCGATCTGCGGCTGATGCTGGCCCAGGCGCTGCACATGGGCGACGAGTGCCACAACCGCAACAACGCGGGCACCACGCTGCTTATTCAGGCGCTAACGCCGGGGCTGATTCAGGCGGGCTATCCGGTGGAGCAGCAGCGCGAGGTGTTCGAGTTCGTCGCCAGCAGCGACTACTTCTCCGGCCCGACGTGGATGGCGATGTGTAAGGCCGCGCTGGACGCCGCTCACGGCATTGAGTACAGCACCGTCGTCACCACCATGGCGCGCAACGGCTACGAGTTTGGCCTGCGCGTTTCCGGTCTGCCGGGGCAGTGGTTCACCGGCCCGGCGCAGCAGGTGATTGGCCCGATGTTCGCGGGCTATAAGCCGGAAGACTCCGGGCTGGACATCGGCGACAGCGCCATCACCGAAACCTACGGCATCGGCGGCTTTGCGATGGCGACGGCCCCGGCGATTGTCGCCCTGGTGGGCGGCACGGTGGATGAAGCTATCGACTTCTCCCGCCAGATGCGCGAAATCACCCTCGGCGAAAACCCGAACGTCACCATTCCGCTGCTCTCGTTTATGGGCATTCCGACCGCCATCGACATCACCAAAGTCGCGGGCAGCGGCATTCTGCCGGTGATTAACACCGCCATTGCCCATAAAGACGCGGGCATCGGCATGATTGGGGCGGGCATCGTTCACCCGCCGTTTAGCTGTTTTGAAAAGGCGCTGTTGACCTTCCGCGATCGCTACTTTTTATAAGGCAAGCATCCATGAAAAACATGAAACTGGAGTGGAAAAGAGGTGACTGGGCGGCGTATTTCGGGTTGATGACCAACAACCTGACCAATTTGCTGACCATGATGGGGCTGCTCATTTTTGTCGTCGGCATCCCGCAGGAGATTGTTTATGGACGCATCGCGCCGGCCTTCGGGCTGGCGGTGCTGGTGGCGAGTATTTGCTACGCCTGGTTCGGCATGCAGATGGCGCGCGCCACCGGGCGTACGGACGTCACCGCGCTGCCGTCCGGTCCGAGCGCGCCGTCAATTTTTACCGTGACCTTCCTGGTGCTGATGCCGGTTTATCAGCAAACGGGCGATGCGGAGTTCGCGATCCAGATTGGCCTGGTGTGGTGCTTCGTGGAGGCGATGATCCTCGCGGGCGGTTCGTTTTTAGGGGAAACCATCCGCAAGATGATCCCGCGTACCGTGCTGCTGTCGTGCCTCTCCGGTTTGGGCCTGCTGCTGCTGGCGATGAACCCGATGCTGCAGGCGTTCGAAGCGCCGACCGTGTCGTTCATCGTGCTGCTGCTGATTTTCATCAACTGGTTTGGCAAAAAGCCGATTTTCGCCCGTATCCCGACCGGCCTGCTGCTGCTGATAGCCGGTACCGCACTGGCGTGGATCTCCGGTCTGCAAAGCCCGGAAGCGATTAAAGCGTCCATGTCATCCTTCGGCTTTAACCCGCCGCAGGTGCACGTGGAAGGCTTCCTGCAGGGCCTGCCGCACGCGCTGCCTTATCTGGCATCTGCCGTGCCGCTGGGGCTGGCGAACTACATCTTTGACCTGGAGAACATCGAAAGCGCCCACGCGGCGGGGGATGCGTACCCGACGCGTAAGGTGATGCTGGCGAACGGTCTGGCGTCGATGCTCGGTTGTCTGATGGGCAACCCGTTCCCGGTGACGGTCTACGTCGGCCATCCCGGCTGGAAAGCGATGGGTGCGAGCATCGGCTACACGCTGGCCTCCGGCGTGACCATGTTCATCGTGCCGCTGTTCGGGCTGGGGGCGTTTATGCTCGCCATCATTCCGATGACCGCCATCGTGCCGATTCTGGTGTTTATCGGCGTTGTCACCGCCAACCAGGTGGTGAGGGAAACGCCCAAAGTGGAGGTGCCGGTGATCTTCATCTGCCTGTTCCCGTGGATCGCCAACTGGGCGCTGACGATGATGAACAGCGTGATGGGGGCGGCGGGCACCAGCGCGGCGAAGATCGGCACCGACGTGCTGCACAGCAAAGGAATTTACTACGAAGGCCTGGTGCATCTCGGCAACGGCGCGCCGCTCGCCAGCATGCTGTGGGGCTGTATCGCCATCTTCGCCATCATCAACAAGCCGCTGCGCGGAGCCGTTGCGGCCGCCGTCGGGGCGCTGCTGGCGCTGTTTGGGGTGATCCATGCCCCGGTAGTGGGCTTTGCCGAAGGCAGTTCGCTGATGTTCGTCACCGCGTATCTGATGATGGGCGGCATGTTTGTGGTGAAGCATGTGCTGGATACCTCTGTTAATCCCCCTCTCCCTGTGGGAGAGGGCCGGGGTGAGGGCACCAGAACGCACCTTCTAAAGGAAACAAAATGAAAGAGCTTATGGTCGTCGCCATCGGCGGCAACAGCATTATCAAAGACAACGCCAGCCAGTCGATTGAACACCAGGCGCAGGCGGTGAAAGCGGTGGCAGAGTCGGTGCTGGAAATGCTGGCCTCCGACTATGACATCGTGCTCACGCACGGCAACGGCCCTCAGGTGGGGCTGGATCTTCGCCGCGCCGAAATCGCCCACGAGCGGGAAGGGCTGCCGCTGACGCCGCTGGCAAACTGCGTGGCGGACACCCAGGGCGGGATTGGCTACCTGATCCAGCAGGCGCTCAACAATCGCTTGGCCGCGCGCGGGGAGCAAAAAGCGGTCACGGTCGTCACGCAGGTGGAGGTGGATAAAAACGATCCGGGCTTTGCTCACCCTACCAAACCTATTGGTGCGTTCTTCACCGAGGCGCAGCGCGATGAGCTACAGCGCGCACACCCGGACTGGCATTTTGTCGAGGATTCAGGCCGTGGCTACCGTCGCGTGGTGGCCTCACCGCAGCCGCTGCGGATTGTCGAGGCGGATGCGATCAAGGCCCTGACGCAAAAAGGCTTTGTGGTGATCGGCGCGGGCGGCGGCGGAATACCCGTGATTCGCAGCGAGCAGGGCGACTACCAGAGCGTCGATGCGGTGATTGATAAAGATCTCTCCACCGCGCTGCTGGCGCGCGAGATCGGCGCCGACGTGCTGGTGATCACCACCGGCGTGGAGAAGGTGTGCATCAACTTCGGCAAGCCAGACCAGCAGGCGCTGGACACTGTAAACGTGGCGCAGATGACCCGCTACAGGGAGGAGGGCCACTTCCCGGCGGGCAGCATGCTGCCCAAAATCGTCGCCTCGCTGGAATTTTTACACCACGGCGGCAGGCGCGTGATTATCACCTCGCCGGACTGCCTGCCCGCGGCGCTGCGCGGGGAAACCGGCACCCATATTGTTAATGAAGGAAGATAAGATGAGTGAAAACAAAAGCCGCCGCGAATTTATTAGCCAGAGCGGCAAAATGGTCACCGCCTGCGCGCTGTTTGGCGCCACCGGATCCGTCGCGTATGCTGCTGACTCCGCGAAGCCAACCTGCGAGACGGGCAAACCGATGAGCATCACCGCGAAACATTACTATCTGGACAACGTGCTGCTGGAGGCCGGGTTCAACGTCGACGGCGGCGTGGCGACGAGCACCCGCACCGAACTGAAAACGCTGGAAATCAAGGACGGGAAGATCGTCGCCCTGCGCGACAACAAGAGCCACGCCGACGCCACGCTGCCGCACTATGACGCAGGCGGCAAGCTGATGCTTCCGGCGATGCGCGACATGCACATTCACCTGGATAAAACCTTTTACGGCGGTTCGTGGCGCTCCCTGAACCGCCCCGCGGGCACTACGATTCAGGACATGATCCGCCTTGAGCAGAAGCTGCTGCCGGAGCTGCAGCCCTACACCCAGGAGCGCGCGGAAAAGCTGATCGACCTGATCCAGTCGAAAGGCTCCACCATCGCCCGCAGCCACTGCAATATCGAGCCGACCTCCGGCCTGAAGAATCTGGAAAACCTGCAGGCGGTTTTATCGCGCCGTAAGCCCGGCTTTGACTGCGAAATCGTCGCTTTCCCGCAGCACGGCCTGCTGCTGTCGAACTCCGAAAAGCTGATGCGCGAGGCGATGCAGGCCGGAGCGCACTACGTGGGCGGGCTGGACCCAACCAACGTCGACGGCGCGATGGAGAAATCCCTCGACACCATGTTCCAGATTGCGCTGGACTACGATAAAGGGGTGGACATTCACCTGCACGAAACCAGCCCGGCGGGCGTGGCGGCGGTGAACTACATGGTCGAAACCGTGGAGAAAACGCCGGAGCTGAAGGGCAAGCTGACCATCAGCCACGCCTTTGCGCTGGCGACGCTCAACGAGCCGCAGGTGGATGAGATCGCCACCCGCATGGCGGCGCAGCGGGTGACCATCGCCTCCACGGTGCCGATTGGCACCCTGCATATGCCGCTGAAGCAGCTGCGCGAGAAGGGCGTGTTCGTGATGACGGGAACCGACAGCGTCATCGACCACTGGTCGCCGTACGGTCTGGGGGACATGCTGGAGAAAGCGAATCTTTACGCTCAGCTCTACATCCGCCCGAACGAGCAGACGCTCTCCCGCGCGCTCGGTATCGCCACCGGCGACGTGCTGCCGCTGAATGACAAAGGCGAGCGCGTGTGGCCAAAAGCGCAGGACGACGCCAGCTTTGTGCTGGTGGATGCCTCCTGCTCCGCCGAGGCCGTGGCGCGCATTTCTCCGCGCACCGCGACGTTCCATAAAGGAAATCTGGTCTGGGGCTCGGTGGGTTGACGTGCATTTCTCCCTCTCCCTGTGGGAGAGGGTTGGGGTGAGGGCATCAGGCCGCAGGCAATGCTTTATACTGGGAGTCACATTCTTAAAGAGGGATCTGCCATGGCACAAAACATCTACGACAATCCGGCGTTTTTTGAAGGCTACGCCCAGCTTCCGCGCTCGGTGCAGGGTCTGGACGGCGCGCCGGAGTGGCCCGCGCTTAAGGCCATGCTGCCGGATTTAACCGGCAAATCGGTTGTCGATCTCGGCTGCGGCTACGGCTGGTTCTGCCGCGCCGCGCGCGAGCTGGGCGCGGCTCACGTCACTGGAGTCGATATCTCAGAAAAGATGCTCGCCCGCGCGGCAGAACTGACTGACGACACTCAGATTCACTATCAGCGTAGCGATCTGGAATCTCTCACGCTTAACGAGAACAGCCTCGATCTGGTCTACAGCTCCCTGGCGCTGCACTACCTGCCGGAACTGGATACGCTATTCGCCAGGGTTCAGCGCGCGCTCAAGCCCGGCGGCAGCCTGGTCTTTTCGATGGAGCACCCGATATACACCTGCGCCACCCGTCAGGGCTGGCTGACCGACGACAGCGGAGAGCGGTTCTGGGGCGTGAACCATTATCAGGACGAGGGCAGGCGCGTCAGCAACTGGCTGGCGGACGGGGTGGTGAAATACCACCGCACGCTGGGCACCACGCTCAACGCGCTGATCGGGGCCGGATTAACGATAAGCGACGTCAACGAGTGGGGGCCAGCGCAGGCGCAGATTGATGCCTGGCCCGCGCTGGCCGAAGAAGCGGAGCGCCCGATGCTGGTGCTGATCGCCGCCCGTAAGGCTCAGTAACCCACCCTATACACCCGCCCGCTCTGCACGCCTTCCACGCTGCGGCGATAGGCCTGCGCCACGGTCGCGGCGGGAACGCTCTCAAAGCCCGGGAAGAAGCCGTCGTACGCTTCGGCGGATTCGGTGAGTACCGTCGGGCTAATCAGGTTGATGCGGATCCCGCGCGGCAGCTCGCAGGCGGCAGCGCGCACAAACCCTTCCAGCGCCGCATTTACCGTGGTGGCATTCACCCCCTGCGCAATCGGCTCGTGCGCCACGATGCCGCTTATCAGCGTAATAGAGCCGCCCTCGTTCAAATAATGCTGGCCGGTCAGCGCCAGGCGCACCTGCCCGAGCAGCTTGTCCTGCAGACCCTGGTTGAAGTCGCTGTCCTTCATGGTCGCGAGCGGGCCAAAATAAAGACCACCGCTGGCGGAAACAATCGCATCCACCGGGCCGATTTTCTCAAACAGCGCCTGGACGCTCGCCTGCGAGGTGATATCCACCTGCTCGTCGCCCTGCGTGCGGCCGACGCGGATGACCTCGTGACGACGACTCAGCTCTTCCGTTACCGCACGACCGACCGTACCGCTGGCACCAATAATGACGATTTTCATAGCCGACTCCTTATGTTGTGAGCCTTCATTCTTTACTAAATAAAAATGCAGATAAACTGGTCTAAAGTTAGAAGATTGCTAACCAGGAGTTTGGAATATGGATAAGTTTCGCAGTATGGAGACCTTTATTGCCGTGGTTGAAAGCGGCAGTTTTACCGGTGCGGCGGCTCGGCTGGAGATGTCGGCAGTAATGGTAGGGAAATACGTTGCGCTGCTGGAATCGCAGCTAGGTACCCGCCTGCTGGAGCGTAACACGCGGCGCCAGAGCCTGACTGACGCCGGGCGGGTCTATTTCGACGAGGCGAAGCGGGTGCTGGAGCAGGTCGCGATCGCCGAAAGCGCCGTGGAACGCCTGCGCGCCGCGCCGTCCGGCACCCTGCGCGTGACCGCACCCACCTCGTTTGGCGGCAGCGCGATCGCGCCGCTTACAGCCTCTTTTTTACAACGCTACCCGGAAGTGCGCATCGAGCTGGATCTCACCAACCGGATGGTGGATCTGGTGGAGGAAGGTATCGATCTGGCCATTCGTATTGGCGACATTCACAACGACGATCTGGTTGCGAAATACCTCTGCCCTTACCGGATGGTGATCTGCGCCGCGCCGGACTATCTTGCGCGCTATGGTACGCCGCAAACTCCTGCCGATCTGGTGGATCATCTCTGCTTATCCCACAGCGTGTGGACCGCACGCAACGAGTGGCGGCTGCCGGGCGTCGAAGGCGAGGTGCGCTGGAAGCGGGATGCGGTCTTGAGATGCAACGACGGCTACGGGCTGCGGATGGCCGCGAGAGCCGGGGCGGGACTGCTGCTGCAGCCTGAAGTGCTGGTGGCGGAAGATCTGGAAAGTGGCAGGCTGGTGCGGGTGCTGGAGGCGTATATTCCGGCGCCGAGACCCGTGCATTTGCTGTGGCGTCAGGATTTACGACCTCTCCCTAAGCTAACGGAATTTATCGCCCATATTCTGCTAAGATTGGGCACACTATAAAAAAAGAAGGTATGCAAAGAATGTCTGTGAATAAACTCGCCAGCAGCGCGCAGGGCCTGCAATCATCTGCCATCCGTGAATTATTAAAACATAGCAAAATGGCCGGCGTCATTTCGCTGGGTGGGGGTATTCCTAATCCGGCCTTGTTCGATCACGAAGGGCTGAAAATTGCCGCTGATGCCGTATTATCACAGCATTTTGGTGAGGCGTTCCAGTACGGTCTGACCGAAGGTGTACCGGGGCTGCGCGAAGAAATTAAACGCATCTGCGAGGGGCGCGGGATCCGCTGCAAGGCTGATGATGTGGTCGTGACCTCCGGTTCACAGCAGTCCCTCGACGTGCTGGCGCGTGCGTTAATCAACCCGGGTGACACCGTTGTGGTTGAGCGTCCAACCTATCTTGCCGCGCTGCAGGTCTTCGGCCTGGCGCAGGCGAATTTTGAATCCGTTGGCACCGACGGCGACGGCATGAAGGTCGACGAGCTTGAAGCGCTGGCGGCAAATAAAACCATCAAAGCGGTCTATATTGTTCCGACGTTTGGTAACCCTGGTGGGGTAACCCTTTCCGAGGCGCGTCGCAAACAGCTGGTGGAATTATCGAAGCGCTATGACTTCGTCATTATTGAAGACGATCCGTACAGCGAAATTAATTATACCGATGAAGTTTTCCGCCCGTTAATTGCCCATGCCAAAGATATCGGCAACGAAGAGAACGTGGTGTATACCTCAACCTTCTCCAAAATTCTTGCTCCAGGAACCCGCGTGGGCTGGGTGCTGGTGCCGGAATGGCTGAAGCGCGCAGTAGTAAACCTTAAGCAAACCACCGATCTGCACACCAGCACGCTGTCGCAGCTGATGACGTATGAATACCTGAAAACCGGTCGTCTGCCCGATCAGATTAAAACGATCCGCGAAGCCTATCGCCAGAAATACCAGACGTTCGCAACCGAGCTGGAGGCCGAGCTGGGCGATGTGATGTCTTTCCACAAGCCGAAGGGCGGCATGTTCCTGTGGGCGAATATGAAAAATGGTAGTAATACCACCCGCTGGCTGGAAAAAACGTTAAGTAACGGCGTAGTATTTGTGCCGGGCGAATTTTTCTACTGCAATGAGCCAGACCATTCAACGCTGCGTATGTCGTTTGTCACGCCAACGGATGAAGAGCTGAAGGAAGCGGTTCAACGCCTGAAAAAATCGCTGTAAAAGACCTGCGCATAATGGCTTTCCTGCCGTTATGCGCAATACGCGTTCAGGGCGGCACGGGCCGCGATCGTCCATGGAGATCTCCATGTTTGAATTTCTGTTCGGTGTCGTTACGCACACGCCCGCCTGGGTGTGGGTGCTGTTTATCTTCCTTATCTCTCGCGGCATTAAAGCCCGCAGGCCTGCCACCGTTACGCTGGAGAGGCTTGCCATCATTCCGGCAATATTTCTTATCTGGGATATCTACGATCTGGTTGTCTACCGCACGCTGACGCCCGGAACTGTCGCATTGTGGACGGCGGGGATCCTCGCCGGGGCCGCGCTGGGGTATTTCCTGATTAAGCAGGCGGTTATCACCCGCGCAGATGCGCCGCGCAGCCTTTACCGTCAGGCAGACTACACCGCGCTGCCGTTTATGATGCTGGCGTTCGGCGTCAAGTATGTGCTGGGCGTGATGAGCGCGGTCTCTCCCCAGACGATGCAGCAGCCCGCCATGAGCGCGCTGGCGATCGTCTCCGGCGGCGTGTTTGCCGGTGTGTTTCTCGGGAAATTTGCGCGCTATGTTGGGGTGTGTGTCGCCCGTGTTCCGGTCTGAATTTACAGGAGGCCCTTTTGGGCGAAGGTAATACGCGTGGCTTCGTTGAGATCAAGCTCTTTTAACGATTCCGGATTAACCCAGGCGATCTCCTGAAACTCTTCATTAAACGTGACTGCCCGGTTGGTGCTGATGCAGTCGAAGATCAGATAGATCATGTAAATTTCCTCAGTGGTACCATTGGCGTAGGTTTTCACCCTGATGTCATCGCGAAAAGCCCATGGCGTGACCGAGGCGATCTCCAGCGCTTCGCCCAGCTCTTCGCGGATCTCACGGCGCAACGCCTGTTCCATGGTTTCGCCCGGCTCCATTCCGCCGCCGGAGAGGGCCCACTGGCCGGGGAACACGCCGCGATCGTTGGCCATTTTGCACAGCAGATAAGCACCGTCGTTCTGGATGATGGGGCAGACAATGGTTCGTTGGCGCATGATTTCTTCCTGAAAAATGAGTTTGGGCTACTTTAGCAGATTGGGGGGATGATTATGTTAGAGGTGCTCGATTCTCGCTCCTTGGTTTTCTGCGTTTTGCTGCAGATTCAGCCAGAATTCAATACTGGTATCGAATGCGCTCGCCAGTCTTGTGGCCAAATCAACGGTGAGTTTGATTTTATTGTTTACCAGCGCGCTGGCAGTGGTGTGATCGGTGTTTATTCTCTCTGCCAGTTCTGAGATGCCTAGACTGAGTGGCTTAAGATAATCGTGCAGCAACACTTCGCCTGGTGTGGTTGAGATGCGTAGTTTTCCCTGGTTATTCATAATTAACGTCCTGTTTATAAATATAAAATGAGTGCGGTTTGATGCCCTCACCCCGCCCCTCTCCCACAGGGAGAGGGAGAAAACCATGTCAACCCAGCAACGCGACGCCAGCCTCGGTTCTCAGCCAGCGCGGGGTTTTTCGCTGGTCAGCAAAATATCCCGTCAGTTCAAAGAGTAAATCTCCCATCACACGAGCGGATTCAGGGGCGAGCGCGCCCCCCCATCAACAGTTGCGTAATTTCCTCGCATAGCGACAGAGCTGATCGGATTCAGCGTTGAATGCAGGTTCCGGGAAACACATTGACGGTAAGACGTTCCTGTAAATGCTCAGGGAGCGGCTCCAGCAGCATCGGGGCGAAGCAGGGCGAGGGTCGATGCAAGACGACCGCAGAGCGCTATTTTTCTTGCAGGATCGGTCTCTTCCACCAATGCTTCGCAATAGCGTTGGCAGTTGTCGGCAAGTTCAGTAGAGAAATGCCAATTTCCCGGGAGGCAGGACTGAACGGAGTTGGCATTACCGGCTTGGAGTGTACCGGCGCGTCTCGCGACGCCCCGTCCAGCCCACCATTAGAATGTAGCCAGACGCACGGCGTAACAAGGACTTACGCCGTCTCCAATCATAACCGGGATGCCAATCCCGACGCCAGATTTTGCTGGCGTGGAAGGAACATACGCCCGATTAACCCTAATAAAAAGCAGGCTACCCAGAAGAAGTTAAATCCTGCGAGGCGGCTTCAGAAAATGATGTAAGGCGTTTCATCACCGCTCTCTCAGCGCCTCTTTCGCCCGGTTAAACGGCTTGATCAGATAATCCAGCACCGTTTTCTCGCCGGTCTTAATGTCCACCGTCGCAATCATCCCCGGCACAATCGAGAAGTGCCTGCCGGCCTTATTCACCAGGTAATCCTGGCTGGTGCGGATAAACACCCGGTAATAGAACACTTCCGGCTTGGCCTCGTCCTGGATGGTGTCCGGAGAGATCGTTTCGACGACCCCGTGCAGGCCGCCGTAAATGGCGTAATCGTAGGCGGTGATTTTAACCAGCGCCTCCTGATTCGGGTGGATAAAGGCGATATCGCGCGGCGACAGGCGGGTTTCGATCAGCAGGTGATCGTCCACCGGCACAATCTCCATCAGCTCGCCGTTGGGCGGGATCACGCCGCCGATGGTGGTGACCTTGATGTTTTTCACGATCCCGCGTACCGGGGATTTTACCGTCAGACGGGTCACGGAATCCTGGCGGCCTTTGAGGATCGCTGAAACCATATCCACCTCCGCGTTGGCTTTGGATAACGCCTCCCGCGCCTGAACGTAATACTGCGAGCGTACGTCGGTGAGCTTCAGCTCCAGATCGCTTTTCTGCCGCTGCAGGCGCAGCACCTCCACGTGGCTGGCAGCGCCGGTTTTGACCAGCCGCTGGGTGATGGCCAGCTCCTTATTGGCGAGATCTAACGCGGCGCGCAGCTCCCGCTGGGTATCCTCCAGCTGCGCGCGGCGGGAGTTGTAGAGCCGCGTTTCGTCAGCCATCAGATCCGGCCATTTTGCCAGCGAAGGGGGGAACTTCAGCGGAAGATCGTTCACCTCGGCGTACAGGCGGGCGCTGGAGGCCAGTGAAGCCCGGTAGCGCGCCGCGCTTTCGCCGACGTTCGATTCGGAGCGCGTCGGATCGAGCCGCGCCAGCACCTGTCCGGCCTGCACCTGATCGCCCTCGTGGACGTTCAGCTCGGTGAGGATCCCGCCGTCGAGAGACTGTAAGACCTGCTCGCGCGAGCTGGGGATCACTTTACCCGAGCCGGTTGATACCTCATCCAGCACGCCAAACCACGCCCAGACGCCCAGCACCACAAACATCAGCAGCGAAAAGATCACGATCCGACGCGCGCCGGTGTAGCCGCTTTCGGAGTCGAGGGCGTTATCCAGATCGTCCATTGCCGCCACGTCACGCTGACTGATTTTCATTTTTCCACTCCCGTCCGGTTGCTGCCTGCTGCTGTTGCTGCTGCTGCTGCATACGGCTGTTGTTCAGCGCCTGGGCCTTTGGCGCGTCCATCACCAGCATCCCCTCTTTCAACACCACGACGCGCTCCACCAGTTCCAGCACCGGTACGCGATGCGTGGCGACAATCAGGGTGCGATGCCCGAGCCAGTCACCCAGACGCTGGATGAATTCCCGCTCGGTGTGCTCGTCCAGCGACGCGGTGGGTTCATCCATCAGCACAATATTCGGATCGCGCAGCAGCATTCGCGCCAGCAGAATCGACTGGCGTTGCCCGCCGGATAATCCCACGCCGTTTTCCATGATCGGGTAGTCCAGCCCCTTGGGCAGCCTCTGCACGAAGCCTGCCGCGCCGGTCATCTCCAGCACCTCAAAGATCTCTTCGTCGGTGGCGCGCGGCATGCCGAGGGTGATGTTTTCGCGCAGGGTGCCGTAAAACAGCCGCGCGTTCTGGGTCATAAAGCCGACGTTGCGCCGGACGTCGGCGACGTCGAGGTGCGGCAGGCTGAAGTTATCAAGACGCAGCTCGCCGGCCGCCAGATCCATCCCGCCCGCCATGGCCTGCAGCAGGGTCGATTTGCCCGCGCCGTTGCGCCCGAGGATCGCCACTTTTTCTCCCGGCCGGATCTCCAGCCGGTTAATGCGCAGCGCCATGCGCGGATCGTCCGGCTGATAGCGGAACTGAGCCTGCTCGAAAAGATAGTGTCCGCGCAGCACGTCCTGGCGGATCGGCGTCTCCTCGCGCTGATTTTCGGTGGGAAGCTGCATGATGCTGTCCAGCCCCTCTTTTGCCGCTTTGACCTGCTGCCAGCGCGCCAGCACGCCGCACAGCGTCGCCATCGGGGCGATCATGCGGGAGGCCAGCATCGACGCGGCGACCACCGAGCCGGTGGTCAGGGTGCCGTCGATCACCATCGGGGCGCCGACCACAATCACCCCGGCGTAGACCAGGCTCTGAATGGTCATCCCCCAGCTGATCAGGTTCTGCGTTAGCTCGCGGGTGCGCAGGCCGGATTCCGCGGTGATCTGGATATAGCTGTTCCACTGCTGCAAAAAGCGGTTTTCCGCCTGCATCAGCTTGATGTCCTCCAGCCCCTGAACGCTCTCCACCAGCACTGCGTTGCGCAGGGTCGATTCATGGGCCGACTGTTTCGCCAGCTCCGCCAGCTTCTTCTGCAGCAGCAGGCCGGGCAGGACCATGATCACCGCCGCGACCGGGGCGATCCACGCCAGCTGCGGGGCGATGATCGCCAGCACCACCACGAACAGGAGAAAGAAGGGCAGGTCGACTATCGTCGAGATGGTGGACGAGGTCACCATCTCGCGGATCTGCTCCAGCTCGCGCAGCTGAGAGATAAAGCTGCCGGTGGAGCGGGGGATCGCGCTGTTGCGCAGCCGCAGCGCGTGGCCGAAGACGCGATCCGAAACGCGCATATCCGAGCGCTTGCCCAGCAGATCCATAATGTGCCCGCGCGCCACGCGCAGCACAAAGCCAAACAGGGTGGCAATCAGCACCCCGATGGTCAGGACGTAAAGCGTCGGATAGGACTGGGCGGGGATCACCCGGTCATAGACCTGCATGGAAAAGACGATCCCGGAGAGCGACAGCACGTTGATAAAGAGGGCGGCCAGCATGACCCAGCTGTAGGGGCGCAGGTCGCGCATCACCAGCCGGTAGAGCCAGTCCGGACGGTACTTTGAGATATAGGCGTCCACGCGGCTGTCCTTCAGCGCGGCGAGTGGACGCAGGGCAATAACGTGGCGGATAGCGGGCAGCATCGCCGTCATCGACAGCCGGTTGGTGTAGGTCTCATTGTCGAAAAAGCTGACCTCCAGCGTATCGTCCCCGTCGAAATGCTCGATCACGCCGATCCTGCCGTCATTCATCGCCACCACCACCGGCAGACGCCAGCTGTTGATCGCCTGCCGATCGTCGGTAAGGAGCTGAAACGACAGCCCCGCTTCGCGGGCCAGCTGGGTGAGGGCGGGCACCATCGGTTTGCCTTTTAGCCACGGTGCGCCTGCGATCAGCGCGCCGGGAGAGCAGGCGACGCGGTAACGCGTGGCGACAAAACCAAAGGCCTGCGCCCACTGCGCCAGCGCCTCATCCGTCATGTTTTCACCTTGCGGGATATCACGCTGCTTCATGGCTGGATCTCCACGGTCTGGATGGTGCGGTTATCAAGATCGAACGCATGACGCAGCTGCCCGGTGTTATACAGGCAGTTGAGCTGCAGCTGGTGCAGCTGACCGAGGGTCTGCTGCTGGGTGAAGCGCGCCTGATAGACCTCCTGCTCGGCATTGAGCACGTCGAGCAGCGGGCGCGAACCGAGATCGAGATACTGCTGCTGGTACAGTTCGCGGGTGCGGGCGCTGAGGGCTTCCTGGCGGCCCTGAATTTGCAGCGTGCTTTGCAGGCTCATCACCTGGCTGCGGGCTTCCATCAGCTTCTGGCGGACGTCAAGGCGCGTACGCTGAATGGTGGACTGCGCCGCCTCCACCGCGTGTCCGGCAGCGTTACGCCGGGCGGTGAGGCCGCCGCCCTGGTAGAGCGGCATCTGCACTTTCACCCAGGCGGAATACTGGGTGCGATCTCGCGTGTCGCTGCCCGCATAGCTATCGTTCATGTAGTGACGCACCTCCGGCTCCAGCGAGACGGTGGGCGTCATCTGCGCGTCGGCGTAATCGAGGTTCGCCTGGGCGACGTTAGCCTGCGCCCAGGCGGCAAGTACCGCGGGCACCAGGCGGTCGTCCGGCTCGGCGATGTCGCAGCTCCGGCCCAGCTTCGGCGGGAAATCATTGCTGATTGCGTTCAGGCTGTTCCAGCCGAGAAAGCTCATCAGCGTGGCGCGAGCGCTGTCCAGGCTGGCCTGGTACTGCATCAGCTGGGCGCGCGCGCCTTCAATGCGCGCATCGGTCTGCACCACGTCAGAAAGCGACGTGGCCCCTTCGTCGTTACGCTGGCGGGTCAGAGAGCCAATCGAGGAGAGGGCGTCGAGCTGTTCTTTAGCGGTGTCGACCATCTGCTGCAAGGTTTGCACCTGCACCATGGCGATGGCGGTATCGTGAGCAATAGTGTCGATACTCACCAGCACGTTGGCCTGCTGCTGGGCAACACCCGCGCTCTCGGCGCGCACCTGGCTGGCCACTTTGCCAAAGTCGTAGAGCATCTGTGAGAGAGAGAGCACCAGCGACGGCGTAAAGCCGTTCTGGTCGCCGTCATGGGAATAACCGCTGTCCACGCCGGCATTAATCTGCGGATAGTATTTTGATTTAGCGACGTCCACCTCTTCGCTCTGTTCATAGAGTTTTCCCACGGCTTCGCTGATGGCCGGGTGCCAGGTGACGGCGCGGTTAACGGCATCGCCAAGCTGCAATGAACCGGGTGCGGCTTTGCCGGCCGCAGGTGCGACGCGGCCATTGAGCGAGGGGAGTTCCTGCGTTTCGCGAAGCTGCCCGGTATTGATGATTGCAGCCGGGTTTGCGCAGAGAGCGGGCACAGATATCAGGCAGCACGAGAGCCACCAGTGAGGCATCTTCATTCCCATGTCATGTCCCTATTAAAAAGAGTATGTCTTTATTATTTATGCCCGGGCGCTGTGCGCCCGGGTCATCTCTTGCAGGTGCTATCAGGTAATGATGTGTTGCTGGTTAACAAGCTCGTCGTAGGTGGTCTGAACGCCATCAAGCGTAACGAGTGCAGTATTAGTGTAGGTGCTCCCTGTACCGTCACGGTCGATGGAGATCACGGTATTGCCATTACTATTAGTGACATGGAGATAATTCCCCAGCGTCGAGGCGCTACCGTTCCAGCCCACCAGCAGATCGCCGATGTCGATTTTGTCCCCCTGCGCCAGCGAGAAGCCGGTCCAGTGATCGCCCGCGGTGCTGCTGACGTTACCCGCCGTGGCATTCCCCACCGTACTGTTCAGCACCTGGTAAATCAGCGTATCGCCGTAGGCCGTACCGGTGATGGCGTCGTTATGCTCCGAGCTGATGAACTGCGGCGCCATATTGATGGTCAGCGTGGCGGTATCCGTGTTGCCGTTGGCATCGGTCAGGGTGTAGTTGAAGGTCTCCTTCGACGTCATGGATGAGAGCGATACCCCGCTGTTGAGGGTATAGGTGTAATGACCGTCAGCGCCGATCGCCAGGATGCCGTAATGGCCGGTGATGTTCACCGTTGCGCTGCCGGTATACGGATCCAGCGTGGTGGTAACGCCGTTGTAACCGGTCACGCTCAGACGGGTATCCACCGAGTGGAGCTGATCCAGCACGCCGCCAGAATCGGTGCCGTCAAAGATATTGCCGTTGACGGTGTGGCTGCCGGTGACGTCGAAATCACTCAGCGAGTAGGTGGTGCCGTTCACGCTTGGCGTGATGGTGATGGTCCCGACGCTCAACCCCGGTACGCTACCGGTAAAGTTCAGCGTATAGGTCCCGGCGTTGAGATCCAGCCCGGTCAGCGGGACGTCGATACTGCCGCCCAGCAGCGAGCCGCCGCTGAAGGAGCCGCTGCGGATCACGCCCGAGCCGTCGCTGATGGACCAGTTCACCGTCAGTCCGCCCAGCGACAGCAGAGAGGCCACGTTAAAGTGCAGCGACGCGTTGTGCAGCGCGGTGTTCGCGTCGACCACGAAGGTTCCGCTACCGGAGCCCTGGGTTGACGAAAACAGCGCCGTCGTCCAGTTGGCGACGCCCACGGTGGTATCCGAGTAGACCGACGTGTGGTGCACCGAGGTGAGATCCATCGTGGCGCTGACATCGTTCACCGCATTCATCGCCTGCGCGGTTGGGGTGATGTTAAGCGATGCCGTATCCTTCGAGCCGTCTAGCGCGGTAACGGTGTAGACGAAGGTGTCCGGCGTGCTGATATGGTCTGCCCCCACGCCGCTTCTCAGGGTGTAGGTGTACTGACCGGACGAATTGATGGTCAGCGTGCCGTATTCCCCCTGAATGTCGGTTGTTCCACTGCTGTTGACCGCCACGCCGTTCACTTCGGTGACCACCGTGCCCGCCGGAACAGGGTCATTCGCCAGCACGTCGCCCGTGGTGGTTTCGCTGATGCTCGCCACGCTGTAGACATGATCCTGCAGAACGCTCAGCGTGTAACCCGTCAGGACGGCGATCCCCGATGCGGTATTGAGTAAGAACAGGTACTCCCCGGCAGGCAGATTCAGCGTCAGCTGGGATGACGTTCCCCCCAGAAGCGGGGCGCGCAGCCAGCCCGACTCGACGCGAACCTGCTCGAACGTCTGGGTGGCGTTGTTGAACTTATAGACGTACAGATCGAATACCGACGCCAGCGCCACGCCGCCCACGGAGGCCTGGATGGTCATGGTGCGGGTCGTGCCTTCCTCCACGTTGTAGATAATCGGGTTGGTCATGTCGTCCAGCAGGTTAAGCCCCAGCGTGTTGCCGAGATTAATGCCCACCACTGTAAAGCCACCCTGAGACGAGGCGCCGTTATTAATCTCGCTCACGGTGGTGTCAAAGGTCAGCGAGGCCGTGTCGTCCACCGCCACAATGCCATTGATTACCGTACCGGCACCCAGAGACAGCACCAGCTGCGCCGACGCGCTGACGCCGTTATGGGTAATGGTGTAGGTGAAGCTCTCCGTCCGGCCAATGACCGCGGCGCTGGTGTCGGTCAGGTTGTAGGTGTAGCTGCCGTCGCGGTTAATAGTCAGCGTACCGTACTGCCCCTGGATCACCGTGCCGTCGGCGTTCACGCTGGTGGTGACGCCCTGTCCGTTAGTGACTGCGGAGATGGTGGTTCCGGCCGGCGCGTTGTCGCTGCCTGCGGTCGGGTCCGTATCGAGGATCACGTTGCCGTTGAGGCTGGTTTCGCCCGTGACCGTACCCGGACCGGTCTCTTTCACCGCCACGTCGAGGCTGGTGTAGGAGCCGGTCGCCAGCAGGTTGGTGTTGTAGCTGAGCACGCGATAGTTGCCGTCGGCCAGCCCGGTCAGGTTCAGCGAGACGCCGGTTGCGCCGAGGGTCAGGAGATCGGCAAACTGCGGTTGGCCGGTGTCCACCACGGTGGTCCAGGCGCCGTTGACGTAATGCTGAACCACCAGCTCAAGGGTGTTGAGCAGAGAGAGCACCGCTCCCGTGGCGTTGGCGTTCACCACGATATCCGCGCTGCCGCCGCTGCCCACCGTGAAGTTGACCTGGGCCGTATCATTGCCCAGCAGCGTAAGGACGTTGCCGACGGCGCCGACCAGCAGGAAGCCGTAATCGCTGTACTGGCTGTTGGTCACGGTTGCAGTGGTGCTAAGGTTCAGCTCTTCGACGTTATTGCTGGCGGAGAGCGGCACCACCGGCGCAAGGGCGGAGCCCGGCAGCGAGGTGTTGCCCGCGGCATCGGTGGCGGTGATCTGCAGCGTCTGGCCTTCGGTCTGTTTGTTAATGAAGGTGTAGGTGTAGGTGCCGTTGCTGCCCGCAATGGCGGTCACCGTCGAGCCGTCCGCAAGGCGGATCGCGACGGTGCTGCCTGCTTCCGCAGTTCCGGTCAGGACGCTACCGTCGGCGTTGAAGGTTCCGGTTGGCGCCGTTGGGGCGGTTGTATCGACGATAATCGTCGTCACGGCTGACGCCACGCTGGTGTTGCCCGCCGCATCGGTGGCCGTGGCGGTGAGGTTATGCGTTCCTTGCGTCAGCGTGGTGGTTTGCGGCAGGGTCCAGTTTCCGCTGCCGTCGGCGGTCACCGTGCCCACCAGCGTAATGCCATCGTAGATCCGCACCGTGGCATTTGCTTCGGCGGTTCCGCTCAGCGTTGGGCGCGTGTCGTTGGTCGGATTCGTACCGGTCACCGGCCCGGTGACGCTGCCGACATCATCAATGACCGAACTGATGACCGGTGCGCCCGGCGCGAGGGTATCGACGTTAATCACATACCCGGCGGTAGGCGCGCTCGCGTTGCCCACCGCATCGGTGGCGGTAAAGGTTAAATTGTGCGGACCGTTGCTCAGCGCCGGGGATGGCGTAAAGCTCCACGCCCCGCCGGTCGCCGTCACGCTGCCAATTTGTACGCCGTTATCAAAGATTTTCACCGTTGACCCGGCTTCCGCCGTACCGCTGAGGGTTGGCTGCGCGTCGTTGGTGAATCCGCCGTTCGCCACCGGCGTTGCCGCATTGCCCACATCATCCAGAATGCTGGTCAGCACCGGCAGCGCAGGCGGCGTGGTGTCGACGGTGAGGCTGAAGCTGGTGGAGGACACGCTGGTGTTGCCTGCCGCATCCGTCGCCTGCGCGGTGAAGCTGTGCGCGCCTGCTGTCAGCGTGGTGTTGAGCAAGATACTCCAGCTTCCGTTGCCATCCGCGGTGCCTGTTCCGACAAGGGTTGCTCCCTCATAGATGTTCACGGTGGCAAACGGTTCGCTGGTCCCGACAAGGCGCGGAACGGTATCGTCGGTTGTTTGCCCGGACGTGAGCGGGCCGGTGATGCTGCCCACGTCGTCTATCGCCTGGCTGATAACCGGCGCGTTCGGTGCCGCGGTATCAACAATCAGGGTAAAGCCCGGCGAGGTCGGGCTGACGTTGCCCGCTGCATCGGTGACCGTGGCGGTCCAGGTATGGCTGCCGCTGGCCAGCGGCGTTGACGGCGTAAAGCTCCATGCGCCGGTACCGTCCGCCTGAACGGTGCCGACCGGCTGGCCGTTCTCATACACGGTGACAGTGGCGTTTGCGGTCGCGGTGCCGTTCAGCGTCGGCGTGGTGTCGTCGGTGCTCTGCCCGGAAGAGAGCGGGGTTTGAATGCTGCCCACATTGTCACCCGCGGTCGAAATGACCGGCGCCGATGGCACGCCCGTATCCACCGTCAGGTTAAACGGTGCCGTTGCTGTGCCCACGTTGCCCGCCGCGTCGGTAGCGTTGAAGGTGATGGCGTGCGGCCCGTCGGGCAGATCGGTACCCGGGGTAAAGGTCCAGCTGCCCTGGGCATTGACTACCGCAGTGCCAATTTCGCTGCCATCAACGATCACGTGCACGGTAGAACCGACGTCGCCCGTGCCGCTGAAGGTTGGACGCGCGTCGTTGGTGCTGTTACCCGACGTGAGCGTCCCGGTGACCGGGCCGACGTCGTCAATCACGCTGGTCACCAGCGGTACGCCTGGCGCTGCGGTATCAACGATAAAGGCAAAGACCGACGAGTTCGCCGAGGCGTTGCCTGCCGCATCCGTTGCATACGCGCGCAGGGAGTAGCTGCCGTCGCCCAGCGGCGCGGTCGGCGTAAAGGACCAGTTCCCGCTGCCGTCAACAACCGCAGTACCAATCTGCGTGCCGTTGTTCATGATGTGAATCGTGCTGCCCGCCTGCCCGGTGCCGCTGATGGTTGGGGTGCTATCGTTGGTCACCTGGCCGCTGGTGAGGTTGCCCAGGACGCCGCCAGGGACGTCGTCGTTTACATTATCCAGCGTCGGAACCGTTGGTGCCGTCAGGTCAACCACCACGCTCCATGGGGCTGAGATTGCGCTGACGTTGCCCTGCGGATCGGTCGCCCGGACGGTGAAGCTGTGCGAGCCTTCGCCGAGCGCGGTATCAGGCGTAAACGTCCATGCGCCGGTGCCGTCAGCCGTCACCACGGCAATCTGGGTGCCGCCGTCGAAAATGGTCACCACGCTGTTTGCATCCGCTGTCCCCGAAAGGGTTGGCGTGGCGTCGTTCGTCTCGGTGCCGCTGACCACCGTGGTGGCAGCGTTACCGACGTTATCCGTGACGTTGGTGATAACCGGCGTGGCGGAAACGGAGTCCACCACGACGGTGAAGCCCGCCGAAGGACCGCTCTGGTTCCCCGCCGGATCGGTCTCGCGGATGGTCAGGACGTTATTACCCTCAGCCAGGGCAGGCGTCGTATAGCTCCAGGTGCCGGTATTGCCGACCTCCGCGGTCCCCAGCAGCACGCCGTTGTTGTAGATGGAGATGGTATCGCCCACCGCGCCGGTGCCGGTGAGGGTCGGCTGGTTGTCGTTGGTGATCTGGCCGCTGGTCAGCGGGCCGGTGCCCGGACCGACGTCGTCAATCACCGCGCCGATAGCTGGCGTGCCCGGTGCGGTGAGGTCGACGGTGACGCTGGCTGCCGGAGAGCGGCCGCTGGTCTGGCCGTTGAGGGTCGCGGTCACTTCAAAGGTGTGCAGCCCCTCGCCAAGCGCGGCTGGCGTATAGCTCCAGTTGCCGCTGCCGTCAGCGGTCACCGTTGTCAATGGCGTCGCGCTACCGTCCTGATAGATGGTTATCAGGCTGCCCGCTTCGGCCGTACCGGTAAGCGTTGGCGTGGTGTCGTTGGTAGTTTTGCCTTTCACATCGCCGGTGACCGGATCCGCGTCATCGACAATCGCCGTGATGACGGGCACCTGCGGCAGGTCGAGCGGTGAATCGGTAACGATAAAGGATGCGCCAGGGCTGGCATTTCCTGCGGCATCGGTGGCGGTCACGGTCAGCGTGGTCGGATCCAGCTGCGCCGGACTCAGCGCAATCGAGAAGCTGCCGTCGCTGGCGGCAACGCCGCTACCAATGACGGTCCCACCGCTGTCTTTCACGGTAATGGTACTTCCTGCCTCGGCGTTACCGGTCAGCGGCGTTCCTTCCTGAGCCAGGGCCATGTTGATCGGGTCGGCAGGCGCGGCGGTATCCACCGTCACGCTCAGCGGTGCTGAATCACCGGAGGAGTTACCCGCTGGATCGCTGGAAGAGACTGTGAACGTATGAGGACCATCCGGCAGCGTCGTGTCGGCAGTCCAGCTCCAGGTGCCGCCCGGCTGGACCGTCACCAGCACTGTAGATGGCGTGCCGTCTACGGAAACGATAACGGTGGTGCCGGGTTCACCGGTCCCGGTAAGGGTTGGCGTGCCGTCCTTCGTGTAGAGCACGTTATTAGACAGCTCGCTGTCAGCTACAGTGCTAATGACGGGGATCTCTGGCGCAACGGTATCGAGGGTGACCGTAAAGACCGAACTCGGCGCGCTAAGGTTGCCAGCCGCATCCACACCCGCAACGGTGATATTCAGCGGACCGTCCGTTTGCGTTGGAAGCGCCAGGTTCCATTCCCCGTTAACCACCACGACACGGCCCACTTCGACGCCGTTGTTGTAGACGATCACCGTCTCACCGTTGACGCCGGTTCCGCCCACTGTCGGTGTGGTATCCGTGATGTAGCCACCGTTCGGCTCACCGCCCACTGCACTAATCACCGGCGTATCCGGTGCCAGGGTATCCACGATGATCGTAATCGCTGGAGACGGGTCAGAGACGTTGCCCGCTTCATCGGTGGCGGTGGCGGTATAGGCGTGGCTGCCCTCGGCAATGTCGCTGCCAGGGCGCCAGCTCCAGTTACCGCTGCTGTCTACCGTGACGGTGCCCACGACGGTCGATATGCCGTTGACGGTGTCAGTGATGTTGATGACGTCGTTCGGCGTGCCGGTGCCGCTCAGGACCGGGCGCGGATCGTTGGTGGTTCCGCCATCGGGAACGGGGCCGGTGATCTGTGTAACGCTGTCGGTGACGGTCGGTGCCGCAGGCGTAGCCGGCGCTTCGGTATCAATGGTGATAGTTACCGGCTGCGACGGGGCGCTTTCGTTGCCCGTGCCGTCCACGTTGGTGACGGTCAGGGTGATGTCATAGGTGCCGCCGGGCAGTGGGGTTGATGGCGTCCACGACCAGTTGCCGGTGTTGTCCACGACGGCGTCGCCGATTTTGACGCCGTTGTTGTAGATCGTCACGGTATCGCCCGCCGTGCCGGTACCGCTCAGGGTCGGCGTGGTGTCGCGGGTGGTTTCGCCAGGGTTCAGCGTTGTGTCTGCTCCGTCAGGATTGACGGTTATTGCCGGGATGTCCGGCGTGGCGGGCGCGACGGTATCTACCGTCAACACAAACGGGCTGGAGACAGTGGTATTGCCGGCGGCATCCGTGGCGTGAACCGTCAGGGAATGCGGGCCGTCGGTGAGCGGGGTAACTGGCGTAAAGCTCCAGCCTCCGCTGCCGTCAAGGGTGGCGGTGCCGAGCAGGGTGGCACCGTCATAGACGGTGATTACCGCATCAGCCGGGGCGGTGCCCTGCAGCAGCGGCGTGGTGTCATCCGTGGTATCGCCGCTGTTAAGCGTGCCCTGAACGCCGCCGACGTCATCGGTCACGGTGGCGATGGTGGCCGCCGCTGGCGGCGTGGTATCGACGGTCAGGGTGAAGCCGCCTGACGGCTGGCTGGTGTTACCCGCGCCATCGGTGGTGACGGCGGTAAAGGTATAGGTGCCGTTAACAAGCTGCGTGGTCGGGGTATAGGTCCACGTGCCGCTGCTGTCGATCACAATTGTTGTGACATCGACGCCGTCCTGGCGAATGGTGACGGTTGAGCCCGGCTCAGCGGTGCCGTTGAGCGTTGGCGTGGTGTCGTTGGTACTGTCGCCAGAATTGAGCGCACCGAGGCGCTCCGGCACATCGTCCAGCACCTGGGTAATGACCGGGGCGGCAGGCGCGACGCTGTCAATCGTCAGAGTCCAGGTGTTGGAGACGCCGCTGGGGTTGCCTGCCGCATCGGTCGCGACGGCGGTCAGGGCATGGGACCCTTCACCGATTGGGGAGGAAGGGGTAAAGCTCCATACGCCGAGGCCATTGGCAAGGGTTGTACCAATTTCAACACCGTCCACGCGCAGGCTGATCGTCGCGTTTGCTTCGGCGGTACCGCTGAGCGTCGGGGTGGAGTCGTTGGTGGTCCCATTCAGGTCGATCGTGCCGGTCTGCCCTGGGATATCGTTTACAACCTGTGAAATCACCGGGGCGCCAGGCGCCGTCCCGTCGACGTTAATTGTCCACGAGTCTGATAACCCGCTCGGGTTACCGGCGGGATCCGTCGCCGTTGCCGTCAGCACGTACGTGCCATCGGTCAGCGGTGAGGGCGGCGTAAAGCTCCACTGGCCGGAGGAGGATACAACCACCGTACCGAGGACATCGCTGCCGTTATAAATCGTGATGGTCGAGCCCGCTTCGCCCGTTCCGTTCACGGTCGGGGCCCGGTCGTTGGTGAGGCCGTTCTGGCCCACGGGACCGGTGGTGGCTTGCACGTCATCAATCACCGACACGATAACTGGCGTCTGCGGTGGGGTAATATCCGGTGCCGCCGCGGAGGTGGTTGGACTGGTGTTGCCGGCCGTGTCGGTAGCGTCAGCGGTCAGGATTTCGCTATTAACTTTTGGTGGGGTCAGCGTCAGGCTGAAGTTACCCTGACTGTCGGCAACAGCTGTGCCAAGGATGACGTCTCCTTCACGAATGGTCACCGTGCTGCCAGCTTCTGCGATGCCGCTGATGGTGCCGCCATCATTCGACACCACGAGATTACCCGGGGCAAGCGGTGGCGTGGTGTCCACTACCAGTGCGAACGGGCTGGAGATACTGGTATTGCCTGCGGCATCCGTGGCGTGAACCGTCAGCGAATGCGGGCCGTCGGTGAGTGGAGTCGTTGGCGTAAAGTTCCAGCCGCCGCTGCCGTCAAGGGTGGCAGTGCCGAGCAGGGTTGCGCCGTCATAGACGGTGATTACCGCATCAGCTGGGGCGGTGCCCTGCAGCAGCGGTTTGGTGTCATCCGTGGTATCGCCGCTGCTGAGCGGACCCTGAACGCCGCCGACATCATCGGTCACGGTAGCGATAGTCGCTGCCGGTGGCGGAGTAATATCGACGGTCAAGGTGAAGCCCTCCGACGGGAGGCTGGTGTTACCCGCCGTATCGGTAGCAACGGCGGTAAAAGTGTGAGTGCCCTCGACAAGCGGCGTGATGGGGGTGTAAGACCACTGACCGTTGCTGTCGGTTAGCACTGTGCCAATATCAGTACCGTCCAGACGGATAGTAACGGTTGAACCCGGTTCGGCTGTGCCGGTGAGCGTCGGCGTCGTGTCGTTAGTGAGGCCATTCTGGCCCACGGGGCCGGTGGTGGCCTGCACGTCATCAATCACCGATACGATAATTGGCATCTGCGGTGAGGTAATATCCGGTGAAGCCGCGGAGGTGGTTGGACTGGTGTTGCCGGCCGTGTCGGTAGCGTCAGCGGTCAGGATTTCGCCGTTAACTTTTGGTGGGGTCAGCGTCAGGCTGAAGTTACCCTGGCTGTCGGCAACCACCGTACCAAGGGTGATATCGCCTTCACGGATGGTCACCGTGCTGCCAGCTTCCGCGATGCCGCTGATGGTGCCGCCATCATTCGACACCACGAGATTACCCGGGGCAGACGGCGGCGTGGTGTCCACGGTGAAGATGACAGGCTCTGAGGCCGCACTCAGGTTTCCGGCGGCATCGGTTTCAGTGACGGTTATGGAGTGTGTCCCGTCCGGGAGCGGGCCGTTCGGCGTGACGCTCCAGGTGCCGTTGGGCTGAACCGTTGTGGTGCCAACCACCACGCCGTTATCGTAAATGGTGATGGTTCCGCCGGGCTCGCCGGTTCCCGCCAGGATCGGCAGTGAAGCATCGGTAAGCGCGCCCGACGTGATGGTTCCCCTGATAACGCCCGTATCGTCGGTCAGCACAATCGCGGTCGGCGCGTCCGGCGGAGTAAGATCCACCGTCAGGGTAAACACCGGTGAGGCAGGCCCGGTGTTGCCCGCGGCGTCGGTTGCCCGCACGGTAATCTGATGAGTGCTTTCACTCAGGTCAACCGACGGGGTAAAGGTCCAGGTGCCGTTGCTGGCGACGACCGCCGTACCAATAGCGACTCCGCCGTCATAAATCGTCACGGTCGAGCCCGCCTCGCCGGTACCGGTAAGCTGCGGGCGCTGATCGTTGGTGCTGCCGCCGTTGCTGACGGCCCCCGTCTGCGGAGCAATATCGTCCGTTACGCTGGTGATTGCTGGCGCATCGGGCGCGGTGGTGTCCGGTGCGTTGAGCGTTGTGCCCGGGCTGGTATTCCCGGCGTTATCCGTCGCGGTGGCAGTCACCTGCTCGCCGTTGGTCAACGGTGTGCCGAGAGAGACGGTAAAGCTGCCGTCGCTGCCCGTTTTTCCTGAGCCAATAACATTTCCGTTCGCGTCTTTCAGCGTGATGGTACTGCCGGGTTCGGCGGTACCGGTGACGGTTTTACCGTCTGAAAAGAACTTAAGGCCGGAAGGCGCGTTCGGCGGCGTTGTATCCGGATCGGCAGGATCGACGGGTGTGTTGGGGTTGGGGCTATTATTATTGCCGTCATCTCCACCGCCGCCGCCTGTGCTTGCCGCCGCCGCGATGCCGCCTGCTGCGACAATGCCGCCCAGAGCCCATGGCCAGATGGCGGCCCCCCCGGTGTCGCTCCCGGAGGCCGCAAGCAGCACGTCCGTGGACGCGATAGATTCGTACGTGGCGGCTCCGGTCGGATCTTCAATCCACCATAATGCGCCCTGGCTGTCCTGCAGTACCAGCTGGCTCACGCCCTGCGCGTCCGTGACGTAGAAGTTTTTAAGGGTGATCACCTCGCCGGAGTGCAGCGTAACCAGCAGATCGTTACCATTTCGCGCGAAGTGGGAGACGCTCGCTCGCTCGACATGAAGCTCAACGATAGAGGAATGGCTCAGCGTAACCTGTGTGCCTTCCGTGGTCGTTTCCACGCCAGTAAGTTTCGATATAACAGAGATTTGGCTCATTTAGGCATTACTCCAGCAAATGTATCATGAACGGCGAGCAAGACGAGCCATCTCTGCAGAAGGTAAAGGGCGCCCCCGGCGCAGTCGCTGTTATCACGCAGCACTGACCGTTGTTTTTAGCGCGCACGATGCCCGCCAGAATTCAGAGTGGCAACATCAGAGCGAATCTAATGACTTATAAAGAGAACAGTTTTATGGGTGTTTTGTGTCTTATAAAACCCTGTAATTAATAGAGGAATTATTTTCAAGAATATAAAAATGATATAGACAGAAAACGATGGTTGTGCAAATTAAGCTTTCGTAAATAAGTGCCAAAACAATGAAGGGGACATTAATACACACGGGTTGTTAATAATTTAACCATTGTAATTATATGTTTTTAATGGTTTTATTCTTGTCTTGCGATGTCGCTTCTAAATATGATTTACGCAGTATGATAATTGGTAGGAGACATTTTTAATATAATGTAAAACGGTATTGTTTAAGCGCGCTTAATATGCATTTAAGTTAGGGTAACGTTTTTGATATAAGATATATTATGTCACTTGCACAATAAAATATATTCTTATGCGGGGTTAAAATTCTGCTATCACGCGAAAATAATAGCGTTAAGAAAAAGGTAAAATAACCTGATTAATTTCCATTGGGGTTACGACATCAGCATGATTTTGCGACAACAAAAAAATTACGGGGAGAATGAATAAAAAGCGTCAGTCGGGCGTTTACTGACGTCACTCCCTTCTTACCCTGGAGCTTTATATGAATACGACCTCGTTTCGTTTGATCCCGGTGCTGATTTTTTCCCTGCTGTCCCCCCTGGCGCTGGCAATGGGCAATAATAGTACCGAGAGCAAAACGCCCGATTGTCCTTCCGGACAGGTGTATGACAGCGCCACCCAGAAATGCGTGCCGGATAAGAGCAGCACCCTCAGCGACCAGGACAAAACCAACTATGCGTACCATCTCGCGAAGAAAGGCGAGTACCAGGCGGCGCTCAACCTGCTTGATTCGCTGAAAAATGGCAATACGGCTGAAGCGTGGAACTATCGCGGGTTCGCCACGCGCAAGCTTGGCCGCACGGACGAAGGGATTGGTTATTACCAGCGCGCGCTGGCTATCGCACCGGATTATGCCAAAGCCCGGGAATATCTCGGTGAAGCGTGGATGGTAAAAGGACGTCCTGACCTCGCGAAAGAACAGCTGAAGGTGATTGCCGGTATTTGTGGCCAGTCTTGCGAGGAGTACCGTGACCTGCAGGCCGCCATCAACGGACATCCGGAATCCTGATTTTCTCGTGGAGGGAAAACACATCGCTACCAGTGAGGTTCGTCAACAGTTAGCCGCACACCTGGCGCGTCTCTGGCGCTATGGGCTGGTGCTGTCGCGAAACAGGGATATCGCCGAAGAGCTGGTTCAGTCCACCTGCGTGCGTGCGCTTGAACGGAGCAGCCAGTATACGCCGGGCACGCGCATCGACAGGTGGCTGTTCGCGATACTGCACTCTATCTGGATCTCTGAGCTTCGGGCCCGACACGTGCGTCAGGGGCAGGGATTTGTGGCCAGCGACGAGCTTCTGGCGCCGGACACCCGCCAACAGGATGAGACGCGCCTGCATTATATGAAGGTGATGCAGCGCGTCAACGCGCTGCCTGAAGCCCAGCGCAACGCGGTATTTTTGGTTTATGTCGAAGGCTTTACCTACCAGGAGGCGGCGGAGACCCTGGCGGTGCCGATCGGTACCGTGATGAGCCGGCTGGCGACGGCGCGGGCTCGGCTTGCCAGGTCCGCTGACGCACTGCCTCCGGTAAAGGAGAAACGCTCTTGAACTCATACCGTTTTGCACCGCCCTATAACGACGACGCTATCGTGGCATGGATAGATGGCGAGATGTGCCGCGCCGACGCGCAGCAATTTGAAGAACAGTTGAAAAGTGACGAACGCCTCTCCGGGCGAACCGCCGAACTGATGAAAAGCAGCCAGGATTTCGCCGGGGCGTTTGCCTCTCTGCTGGATGAGGCACCTCTGGAGACAATGCAGGCGCGTCTGGCAGCACTTCCCGATCCACAATCCTCCCCGCCGGCTGGCGTCAGCAGGCGGGCGCTGATTGCCGCATCGGTCAGCTTTTTGATGGTCGGTTCAGGGCTGGGCTACCTGCTGCGGCCCGCTTCCGCGCCAGCGGATGAGAACGCCCATATTCGCGACCTCGAAGCGCAATATATGTCCCTGTACAGCGTCGAGACGCTGCTGGATATGGACAGCGCAATGCCGGTCCTGCAGCGCGGGCTGGAACGAGCCGCGCAGGACATCGGCATGAAGCTGCACATGTCGCAGCTCGTCCTGCAGGGGGCAGAGCTGAAAATGGTGCGAATGCTGCGCTATGAAACCACCTCGATCGCGCAGATTGCCTGGATCAACGCCGACTACGGCCCGATGGCGCTCTGTATCTCTCCTGTAGATGAGAAGACGACGGCCTCTCTGCGCCAGGAGCAGCGGCACGGCATGAACCTGGCGTGGTGGCAGGAGGAGGGCTACCAGTTTGTCCTGATTGGCCGCAACCCGCCGTCTCACCTGCGGGGAAACGCGGAGCAGCTACAGCGGCTCATCTCAGGATGACGGCACGTCGTTCGTCTTAATCGCAATGGCGATGGCAATACGATCGTCCACGACCAGCGCAAACTTATCCATCCCGTAGGACGCGCGCGAGATCGCCGTCGTGGCATCCAGGGTGAGGGCCTGCGCGTGCGGGTCTTTCACGATGGCTTCCAGGATCACCGGGCGCGCAATGTTTCGTACGGTCAGCGTGCCGAACACCCTGAACCGCCCGTCGCCCTGAGCGACCACGCGAGAGCTGATGAACTCTATAGTCGGATAACGCTCAGATTCAAAAAACATGTCGCTTTTCAGCTGCCAGGTGAGCAGCTTGTTTGAGGCTACGAGAGTCGCTACGGGAATGGTGACGTGAATATGGTCGTCGACATCGTTTTCCGGATTGAGCGTCACGGCGCCCGTCACGCTGCTGAACGTCGCCCAGGAGAGGATACCGCCGAAGGCATGCCACGACAGCCGAATGGCGGTGTTATCGGTGTCGATTATGTAGCTCTTCGGGGCAGCCATCGCCCACGGACAAACCAAAACAAGCATTATTACCAGGCGTCGCAGCATCTCAGGATCTCTTTTAGGGGGGCAGGGAGTAAACGCGTCACCCCCGGGATCTATTCGGCTTTTATGCGTCAGGCTGTTTTAACGATATCCACCGAGATTTCGACGGCGGTAACCGGGCCCCGGTTTTCCAGCCAGTGGACCGTATTATGGTCTTCCGGCCAGCCGACGCCGGGACCGTAATCGGTGGCGATACCGTTACGATGATCGGTGATGGTCCCCTCAATGATAAAAACGGTACCGGGGCGATCGATATGATCGTGCACCGGACCAAAGACCGCGCCTGGGGCGAGCGTTACCCTGCGCATGCGAAGCTGACGCCCGTCCATGCCTGCGATCTCCGGGCCCAGATCGACGATGGAGAGTAGTTCAACGGTAACGCCCTGGGTTTCTGGTGCGGTGTCTTTGTGGCTCATGACGGTGCCCTCCTGAGACAAGTTTAGCCTTCAGGAAGCAGGGCGGGGGGGAATAAAAAAGGCCGCTTGTGCGGCCTTTCGAAGGGATTACTCAGTGACTTTCTTT
This sequence comes from Enterobacter sp. AG326, assembly GCF_004362415.1. NCBI lineage: Bacteria > Pseudomonadati > Pseudomonadota > Gammaproteobacteria > Enterobacterales > Enterobacteriaceae > Enterobacter > Enterobacter sp. AG326. The sequence goes on from NZ_SNXG01000003.1 coordinate 610,393, forward strand.
TCCAGCTCGCTGGCACCTTCTTTGGTTTTGTTCCAGCCTTTCTCAGCGCCTTCTTTGGTGGCATCCCACCCTTTCTCGGTGCCTTGTTTGGTTTTATGCCAGGCTTTCTGGGAATCTTCGCTGACCTTGCTGCCCAGGCTCTCGCTTTTACCTTCCGCAGCATGCTTCTGTTTCAGCTTCAGCTCTTCACCTTTGTTCTGCTCTTCGTGCAGTTTTTGCTTCGCCTCGTTGGCGTTTGCGTTCGCCGCAGCGACGGTATCGTCAGTTGCATGTGTGGTCGCAGCAAATACTGGGGAAGCCAGCAGAACGGCAGATAATGCGATAATTGTTTTTTTCATAATATCCTCATTTAACGTTATCGGTTATGAGCGTGATTCAGCATGGCACAGGCGAAACGGGATGGCTTTAGGAAAAAACTGTAATGAGATCAATGTGCCCTGATGAGGGATATTTCGCCTGAGGATTATCCAAAGGATAAAAAGCCTATTTCTGCGAGGGCGGCGAGGGTCAGAAGAATGAAGATAATAACGGTTATGGGTCTGTACATGGTGGGGTTCCTTCCGGGTTGAGCGGCTATTCCGTAGCGCTGGGTGGTGTGGGTAATTTTGCACAGGAGATGCGGGAAGGGGGTTGATGTTTGTCAAAGGGATGGACGGAACTGTGGGAATGGGGCACAAAAAAGCCCGCAGGGCTTGCGCCGTGCGGGCTTTCAGGACTTCATCAGTCGACTCTGGTGATCGCCGATGGAGAATTTTGGTGGGCTGGCGTCCCTGTAATTAGCCATTCATACCATTGATTTTTAATGTTATTTATACTTTGAATTTTATGTGTGGTTCTAAAAAGGAACCATAAATCGTAATGGTATGGGTTATCACGATTAGCGGATTGGAGAATTGTATCAAAAGGAAACAAATTCTTCAGTTCAACTCCCTGCTAGTAGCTGAACTGCGCAAGCAGGATCTGCTTTTCACCGATTAGTGAATGCGGTAGTTTTTCAGCGAAACTGAATTCTATCCGTAGGGCAGTACCAGCATAGGTGGAGAATGGATTTTGAACAACTGGTCACCAGAGCACACAAAAGACATCAAGAGTTGGTTTAAGATTGATACATATCGCAAATTTGAAGACCTCTCATTGCTCCAGTTTTACCATGAGATATGGGCTCGTAACTTGTTCTTTAAGGAGTATCGGGAAGAGTTTGAGAGCAGAACTCTTATGGGTTACTTCTCAAAAATTTTCAGTGGCAATCCTTTTTTAATTGAAGAAGGGCAACTGGGATACATGACTCCTGCCAATAAACTTTTTCAGCCTCCCCATTTTTTTCTAACAACTCTTGATCGCCTTGCTGAAACGAGCATCATTGCTATGCAACGCGGAGGTTTTGTTTGGGATGGTGATGACAATTATTCAATAAACAGAGATCTTCGGGAAGAATCACTTTCAGATATTATGCCAGATCAGTTTTCACGAACAGTCATGTTCGAGATTGATTTGGCAAGTGGCACAGACGAAGAGATTGCAGAGTCGCTTAAAGCTGCATTACCGCAGTGGCGTAAAATCAAAGGTATCGAACCAGATCCTTTAGAATCAGTTCGCTTTGGGTATGGAACTATCAAGAAACTCATCAGTTATCGTGTGATACCTATGCTGGATATCCTGGTGTGGGCAGCCGTTAAAAAAATCCGTGTCTCTGACGACAGGTTATCCAGACTGCTATATACAGACGATGACGAAGAAAGCGAAATGAGGCAGTCTAGCCAAATCAAAGATACCGACAGGCCTTTGGCTCTTAAATCCTGCACAACTGACTTTATCCGACAATTCCATTACTTCATGAACAAAAATAGCCATTTGAAGCAAATGAAAGTCTCTGATGTAATGAAACTATCTGATTAGAATTACATTTATAACTATTTGTTTTAATTGTTAAAATTAACTAAAGGCATCATTGTGAATGGTGCTTTTTTTTGCGATTTTTACTTTAAACCGGGCATTTTGACACTTGCTATAAAACGGGGGAATTTCAGCTACTCTCAAGTTCCCCTTTTCTGTACGGCACCAACTTCGAGAAAACCATCCTGCATAGCTACGAAGAACTTCCGCTTCAGGAGCTTCGCTCTTTTCTTTTCCCAACTGTTCGTATAGTGACTTCACCGCAACGACAAGGGATAACGAAATGAAAAATCAAGCAACCCGCCTAATACGATTACCAGAAGTTCTCGAACGAACTGGCTACGGAAAAGCCTGGATATATCGTCTGATCAACGATGGTAAGTTTCCTGCTCCTGTCAAAATTGGAAGTCGTGCAGTAGCTTTCGTTGAAAGTGAGATTGATACCTGGATTCAGTCTGTTATCGAAACAAGTCGAAATAATGTTGCTTAATTGAACTTAGGAGTGATTTTATGAATATCGAAGAATTTGTAAGCGAAGAAAACCATATGTGCAATTTATGCGGAGATCTTTTTTACAAGATCTTTGACCAAGAAGTGATTTATGACTTACCTAATAACGAGTTTAATAAAGAAATCATTTACTGGCTCAGTCAGTACCTTGTAGGAAATCTGAGAGAACCTTTAGACTCGATCTCTGAGCTTAATGCTTGCAAACAGATATATGTTTACGAGACCTGGTTATCTCTAATTAAATGTCCTGATGAATTGAAACTCCTAGCGAAGCGGATAATTTTATATCTAATGGATTAAGAGCTTTTTATGAAAATGTAAAGTTTGGCTGCATAATTTATCTTAAAACTTTACAGAATAACTTACATTATTTTGGTTGCCGTTTATTAGCAAGGCAGTGAGATAGTTTTCGAAGTATTAGGTGTACATAATATTAACTAGATCTACCAGATGATAATTTGACAAGAATAATCGTCTATCTCACTGTTTTAATTTAAATAAATATCTTAATCGATCCAAATAAATTTGTAAATCTACGAAATGCTTATTATTAATATATTGGAATTATACTTTTTGTAAAGTTTAGGAGGAAAATATGTGCAGTATTTGTGTGGATTCTTTTATGTTCGAAAATGGTGAGAGATATTGTCATGTTGTAAATAAAGATACTGGTGAGCCATTGTATTATCCAAACTTGTATATAACAACACAAGTCAGGAATCGGTCAGAGTCTATATCAACAATGAAGGTTATCGCTGGGAGCATTTCATTGTTATATCGATTCTTTATGAGAAAAAATATCAATATTGATGAAAGAATTCAGAAAAGGATATTTCTGGCTCCTCATGAAATTGAAGATTTGATCGAATTCACTTCATTCAATTTTCGAGATGGCGAGAATGATAATTTTAGAAGTTCAAATGTCAAAAAACCAACTAAGTACTTTCGGATAACAACCATAGCTAACTATCTGGAATGGCTGTGCAAAATACATCTTTCTCATACAGGACAGAAGGATACTCTCAAATATATTTTAGATTTCATAAA
>NZ_SNXG01000004.1:0-323390 GCF_004362415.1 Enterobacter sp. AG326
AGAGACTTGGTATTCATTTTTCGTCTTGCGACGTTAAGAATCCATGTCACTTTGAGTGCCCACACAGATTGTCTGATAAATTGTTAAAGAGCAGTGCAACGCGGCTTTCGCTCACCGTTGCGAGGTGGCGTATATTACGCTTTCCTCTTTCAGAGTCAACCCGTTATTTCAGGATTTTTTCTCTTCAACCGAACCGCTTGTTGTGTGAAGTGATTCACATCCGCCGTGTCGATGGAGGCGCATTATAGGGGGCCGCCGAGGAATGACAAGCGGAAAAATGCATTTTTATTTCAACCGCTCACCTTTTCACCAAAAAGGCTATTTTTGGTGCTTTTTAATCTCTTTTGGCAGATCGGCCAGACTATTAATCACCCAATCCGCTGCATTTTCTGCTTCTGGCGTCACTGGCTTACCGGTGCGAACTAATATTTTGGTCCCTACACCCGCTGCGGCGGCTGCCTGCATATCTTCCAGTTTATCGCCCACCATATAAGAAGCAGACATATCAATGTGCAGGAACTCCTGCGCAGAGATGAACATCCCCGGATGCGGCTTACGGCAGTCACAGGTCTGGCGATACGCTTCTACCGTTCCCTGCGGGTGGTGCGGACAATAGTAGATACCGTCGAGATCCACGCCTCGGTCGGCCAGCGACCAGTCCATCCATTCCGTCAGCGTTTCGAACTGCGCTTCGGTGAATTTACCGCGTGCAATACCGGACTGGTTCGTCACCACCACCAGCGCATAGCCCATCTCTTTCAGCTGGCGCATGGCATCTATTACGCCCTCGATAAACTCGAACTCATCAATCTCATGGACATAACCGTGATCCACATTAATAGTGCCGTCACGATCAAGAAAAATTGCGGGTACTGATTTTGCCACCGGTTTGCTCCTGAAAAAGGCATGTTCGACTAGTATCTCATGAATCGCAGCGCAATAAAGTGCTCATCGTACAGAGTTGGATTGATTTAGACGTCTGGATGCCTTAACATCCGTTTTGTTTACGGTCATCACCCGTATCTGGCAGAAGAAAATGCCACGGCTAACTTACATACGATAAAAATAATCTAATGATTAAACTTTCCAATATCACCAAAGTGTTCCAGCAGGGGAACCGAACCATTCAGGCGCTGAACAACGTCAGCCTGCATGTTCCTGCTGGTCAAATTTATGGCGTCATTGGCGCATCGGGTGCAGGTAAAAGCACGCTGATTCGTTGTGTTAACCTGCTTGAGCGCCCAACCCAGGGCAGCGTAGAAGTTGGCGGCCAGGAACTTACCGCCCTCTCAGAGAAAGAACTCACCAAAGCGCGTCGTCAGATTGGCATGATCTTCCAGCACTTTAACCTGCTGGCCTCCCGCACCGTGTTCGGCAACGTTGCCCTGCCGCTTGAGCTGGATAACACGCCGAAAGAAGAAGTGAAGCGTCGCGTTACCGAGCTGCTCGACCTCGTGGGTCTGGGCGACAAGCATGATAGCTACCCGGCCAATCTGTCCGGTGGGCAAAAGCAGCGTGTGGCCATTGCCCGCGCGCTGGCAAGCAACCCTAAGGTACTGCTGTGCGATGAAGCCACCAGCGCACTGGATCCGGCAACCACGCGTTCAATTCTGGAATTGCTGAAAGACATTAACCGTCGCCTGGGCCTGACGATCCTCCTTATTACACATGAGATGGACGTGGTGAAACGCATCTGCGACTGCGTGGCGGTCATCAGCAACGGTGAACTGATCGAGCAGGACACGGTAAGTGAAGTGTTTTCGCATCCGAAGACGCCTCTGGCACAGCAGTTCATCCAGTCCACGCTGCATCTGGATATTCCGGAAGATTATCTGGAGCGTTTGAAAACCGAACCGACGGCAGACAGCGTCCCGATGCTGCGCATGGAGTTCACCGGTCAGTCCGTTGACGCTCCCCTGCTTTCCGAAACCGCGCGTCGCTTTAACGTGAACAACAACATCATCAGCGCGCAGATGGATTACGCCGGTGGCGTGAAGTTCGGCATCATGCTGACAGAAATGCACGGCACACAAGAAGAAACCCAGGCCGCGATTGCCTGGCTGCAAGAACACCACGTAAAAGTAGAGGTACTGGGTTATGTCTGAGCCGATGATGTGGCTGCTGGTTCGCGGCGTTTGGGAAACGCTGGCAATGACCTTTGTCTCTGGCTTCTTTGGTTTTGTGATTGGCCTGCCGGTCGGCGTATTGCTGTACGTGACGCGTCCGGGTCAAATCATTGAGAACGCGAAGCTGTACCGTACGCTCTCTGCGCTGGTCAACATCTTCCGTTCTATTCCCTTCATTATTCTGCTGGTGTGGATGATTCCGTTTACCCGCGTGATCGTCGGAACGTCTATCGGTCTGCAGGCGGCCATCGTTCCGCTGACCGTAGGCGCAGCGCCGTTTATCGCCCGTATGGTGGAGAACGCCCTGCTGGAAATCCCGACAGGTCTGATTGAGGCTTCCCGCGCGATGGGCGCAACGCCGATGCAGATCGTCCGCAAAGTTCTGCTCCCGGAAGCACTGCCGGGCCTGGTGAACGCGGCAACCATCACGCTCATCACGCTGGTCGGTTATTCCGCAATGGGTGGTGCAGTTGGCGCTGGCGGTTTAGGCCAGATTGGTTACCAGTACGGCTATATTGGATATAACGCTACCGTGATGAATACCGTTCTGGTATTGCTGGTTGTTCTGGTTTATTTAATTCAGTTCTCTGGCGATCGCATCGTCCGGACCGTTACTCACAAATAACGTTACACACAACACAAACTCTACGAGTTAAGGATAAAACATGGCGTTTAAATTAAAGACCTTTGCAGCAGTAGGCGCGCTGATCGGCTCTCTGGCACTGGTGGGTTGCGGTCAGGACGAAAAAGATCCAAACCACATTAAAGTGGGCGTTATCGTGGGTGCAGAACAACAGGTTGCTGAAGTTGCTCAGAAAGTGGCGAAAGAGAAGTATGGCCTGGACGTTGAGCTGGTAACCTTCAACGATTACGTTCTGCCGAACGAAGCGCTGAGCAAAGGCGATATCGATGCTAACGCCTTCCAGCATAAGCCATACCTGGATCAGCAGATCAAAGATCGCGGCTATAAACTGGTGGGCGTCGGTAACACCTTCGTTTATCCAATTGCCGGTTACTCTAAGAAAATTAAATCTCTGGACGAGCTGCAGCCGGGCTCTCAGGTTGCCGTGCCTAATGACCCAACCAACCTTGGTCGTTCCCTGCTGCTGCTGCAGAAAGTGGGCCTGATCAAACTGAAAGACGGTGTTGGCCTGCTGCCAACCGTTCTGGATGTCACCGAGAACCCGAAAAATCTGAAAATTGTTGAACTGGAAGCACCGCAGCTGCCACGTTCTCTGGACGATGCGCAGATTGCCCTGGCCGTTATCAACACCACTTACGCCAGCCAGATTGGCCTGACGCCAGCCAAAGACGGTATCTTCGTAGAAGATAAAGACTCCCCGTACGTTAACCTGATCGTGACTCGCGAAGACAACAAGGACGCGGAAAACGTGAAGAAATTCGTTCAGGCTTATCAGTCTGATGAAGTTTACCAGGAAGCCAACAAAGTGTTTAACGGCGGCGCTGTTAAAGGCTGGTAATCTCACCTCAGTGTAATATCATCAGGACGGGCTTATGCCCGTCTTGTCATTTGTGCAGTCAACTGATTCAATATCTGACGTTTTGATTATCCATTGAGGAACTATTATGCGTGCTTTACCGATCTGTCTTTTAGCACTCATGCTGAGCGGCTGTTCTATGCTAAGCAGATCTCCCGTTGAACCTGTTCAAAGCACGGCAACCCCGCCAAAAACCGAGCCTGCGAAACCGAAAGTGGTTCGCCCTGCACCGGTTCGCATTATCACGAAAGCAGACGAACTCGTCGGTAAACCGTTCCGTGAACTGGGCGAAGTGAGCGGCGAATCCTGTCAGGCGACCAATCAGGACTCACCACCGAATATTCCGACAGCGCGTAAACGCATGCAGATTAATGCCGCAAAAATGAAAGCCAACGCGGTTCTGCTGCACAGCTGCGAAGTCACCAGCGGCACGCCGGGCTGCTATCGTCAGGCGGTTTGCATCGGTTCTGCGCTGAACATCACGGCGAAATGAGTGCATTTCAGTTCGAGCAGATAGGCGTTATCCACTCTCCTTATAAAGAGAAGTTCGCCGTCCCCCGCCAGCCCGGTCTTGTGACCAGCGGAAGCGGTGAGCTTCACCTGATTGCGCCTTACAATCAGGCCGATGCGGTACGCGGGCTCGAGGCTTTCAGCCATTTATGGGTGGTGTTCGTGTTTCACCAGACGATGGAAGGCGGCTGGCGACCTACCGTGCGTCCTCCTCGTCTTGGCGGAAATGCGAGAATGGGCGTGTTTGCGACTCGCTCGACCTTCCGCCCAAACCCGGTTGGCATGTCGCTGGTTGAACTGAAAGGCATACGCTGCCAGAAAGATCGGGTGATACTGGAGTTAGGTAGCCTGGACCTGGTAGACGGCACGCCGGTAATCGACATCAAACCCTATTTGCCCTTCGCCGAAGCCCTCCCGGACGCGCGTGCAAGCTATGCTCAGGACGCGCCGCAGGCGGACATGCCTGTTTATTTTACGCCAGAGATAACCGCGCAGCTCGGTCAGCTGGAGAAACGCTATCCTCGCTTACAGGATTTCATCACTGAAGTTCTGGCACAGGACCCTCGTCCGGCCTACCGTAAAGAAGAGGAAGAAGGAAAAACGTACGCCGTCTGGCTGATGGATTTTAACGTTCGCTGGCGCGTCACCGGGGCAGGTTTTGAAGTGTTTGCCCTTGAACCCAGGTAATTTTGTTCTCCTCTCTTTTGGCATCTTTGCCACACTGGTAAACTAAACCACTTTTTTTGTGTCAGGCTGGTGTTTCAGCCTGTTCCAATCGTCGAAATGGAACCGTAACAACATGCGTACTAGCCAATATCTGCTCTCCACTCTGAAGGAGACGCCTGCCGACGCCGAAGTGATCAGCCATCAGCTGATGCTGCGCGCCGGGATGATCCGCAAGCTGGCCTCCGGGTTATACACCTGGCTGCCGACCGGCGTGCGCGTCCTGAAAAAAGTCGAAAACATCGTGCGTGAAGAGATGAACAACGCCGGTGCTATCGAGGTGTCCATGCCTGTGGTTCAGCCCGCTGACCTGTGGCAGGAGAGCGGCCGTTGGGAACAATATGGTCCTGAACTGCTGCGCTTCGTCGATCGCGGCGAGCGTCCTTTCGTTCTCGGCCCAACGCATGAAGAAGTCATTACCGACCTGATTCGTAATGAGCTGAGCTCTTACAAACAGCTGCCGCTGAACTTCTTCCAGATCCAGACCAAGTTCCGTGACGAAGTTCGTCCGCGTTTCGGCGTTATGCGCTCTCGCGAATTCCTGATGAAAGATGCCTACTCTTTCCATACCTCTCAGGAATCACTGCAAGAGACTTACGACGCAATGTACGCGGCTTACAGCAAAATCTTCTCCCGCATGGGTCTGGATTTCCGTGCTGTGCAGGCTGATACCGGCTCCATCGGCGGTAGCGCATCCCATGAGTTCCAGGTACTGGCACAGAGCGGTGAAGACGATGTGATCTTCTCTGACTCTTCAGACTACGCGGCGAATATCGAATTTGCAGAAGCGCTGGCACCAAAAGAGCCGCGCGGCGCGGCAACGCAAGAGATGACGCTGGTTGATACGCCAAACGCGAAAACCATTGCCGAGCTGGTTGAGCAGTTCAATCTGCCTGTCGAAAAAACCGTAAAAACGCTGCTGGTGAAATCCACCGAAGGTAGCGCTTACCCGCTGGTTGCCCTGCTGGTGCGTGGCGATCACGAGCTGAACGAAGTGAAAGCCGAGAAGCTGCCGCAGGTAGCCAGCCCGCTGACGTTCGCAACGGAAGCGGAAATCCGCGCCGTGGTGAATGCGGGTCCAGGTTCGCTGGGTCCAGTCAACCTGCCGGTGCCGGTTGTTATTGACCGCACGGTTGCCGCAATGAGCGACTTCTCTGCAGGTGCGAACATCGACGGTAAACACTACTTCGGCATCAACTGGGATCGCGACGTGGCGACGCCGGAAGTGGCTGACATCCGTAACGTGGTTGCAGGCGATCCAAGCCCGGACGGTCAGGGTACCCTGATGATTAAGCGCGGCATCGAAGTCGGTCACATCTTCCAGCTGGGCGATAAATACTCTCGCGCGCTGAACGCCGCTGTTCAGGGTGAAGATGGCCGTAACCAGATCCTGACCATGGGTTGCTACGGTATTGGGGTGACGCGCGTGGTAGCTGCGGCAATTGAGCAGAACTACGACGAACGCGGCATCGTCTGGCCGGACAATATTGCGCCGTTCCAGGTGGCCATTCTGCCAATGAACATGCACAAGTCTTACCGCGTGCAGGAGCTGGCCGAGAAGCTGTATGCCGAGCTGCGCGCACAGGGTATCGAAGTGCTGATGGATGACCGTAAAGAGCGTCCAGGCGTAATGTTCGCCGATATGGAACTGATCGGTATCCCGCACACCGTCGTCATCGGCGACCGTAACCTCGACAGCGATGAGATTGAATACAAATACCGTCGCAGCGGCGAAAAACAGATGATCAAGACCGGCGACATTCTTGATTACCTGGTGAAAGCCATCAAAGGCTAAACAAAAAACCCCGCTCAGGCGGGGTTTTTTAATGGCACAGCGTCAGCTTATTTACTGTTACAGTCTTTACCCGCAACAAACTTCGCGTCTTTATCTGCCACCAGCGTTTTCACCATCTCCCCGCTATCCGGGTTTGGCTCCAGCGTAAAGTGACCGTCAACCGTAAGCAATACCGGCTTGCTGTCATTGCCGCGTGCCACAGCGTAATCACGTTCAAGCTGCGCATTATTTGCCACGCTGACCTTCCTGCCGGTTGCGCAGTCGGTAAAGATCGCCGCATCCGCCATATAGAAGTACATTCCCCGCATTGCCATCGGCGTGGCAGGCAGAGCCGCTTTTACCGGCGCAAGCGTGTAGTTGAACTGGGATTCAATCGGGTTGCCTTGGCGGTCAAGCATCTCCATTCCCTCACCTTTGGCGCGGAAAAATGTTTTCTCACCGGTGGTATCCGTCAGGACCAGCTTCTCCGCCGTACGCGCCCAGGTTCCATAAGTTGCAAAAGAAGAAGGCTCTTTAGCGCCCTGATAGCGCTGATTCATCACCCAGGTGCCGTCTTTTTGCAGGAACAGAGACGTTTCAATGCCTTCGCAGTCCGCGCAAGGCAATACGCCGCGCCAGCTTTGCTGCATTGGTTTTAATTCTTCCGTTTGCGTGGGTTGTAAAACCTGCGTTTCGGAGCGGTTGTTACACCCAAAAAGCGCAAACAGCGTACTCGCTGCCAGCGCTGACCATAATACTTTTTTCACAATGAATTCCTTATGAAAAGTGTGTTCCCTTTCGTCACTCTGTCGGGCGACGAACTTTACCGCGTAGTGCTTTCACTGTGGATTTTTGTGCCTTAGAGGACAACCGACGCTCTTTCGATGCGCGGGTTGGCCGCGTTGCCCGGCGGCTTTTTTGTACTGTCGTTAACTCTTTGATGACCGCCACCAGCCTGGCTAGCGCCGCTTCCCGGTTGAGCTCCTGGCTGCGGTACTCCTGGGCTTTGATCACAATCACGCCATCGCTGGTGATCAGGTGATGACTGGCGGCAAGCAGGCTTTCTTTATAATACTCTGGCAGGCTTGAGGCCCGAATGTCAAAACGCAAATGGATAGCCGTCGACGCCTTGTTAACGTGCTGCCCGCCTGCCCCCTGCGCACGGATGGCGGTGATCTCCAGCTCGCCGTCAGGAATGCTGACGTTTCGGGACAAGACGATCATGACGCGGGTTGCCACGCCGTTAAATGAATTTCCAGATTATTCTGAGAATCAGAGAGCCAGATGGCGCCATCCTGAATCGTCGCCTGCAAAACCATGGTCCGGCTGGCAAATTCGCTCAACTGCGCCAGCTGCTCATCATCCAGATACCAGACCGCGAGATTTTTAAACTGTCCGCACTTGCTCTTGTTTTGCTGCCACCAGATCTCCGCAGCGCGCTGATTATACGCGAATAAGGCCACTTCAGCGGACTGGGTGCAGGCCTTCTTAATTCTGCGCTCGTCCGGCAGGCCGAGTTCGATCCACAAATCGATACCCAGATGATCGTTGCGCAGCCAGGCTTCAGGCTCGTCTTCTGCGCTTAACCCACGGGAAAACTGCAGGCGCTCGTCGGCATACTTAATCCACGCCAGCAGGCGCAGCATCATGCGCTCCTGGGTTTCGGAGGGGTGGCGTGCCAGCGTAAGCGACGCGTCGAGGAACTGGTTGCGATCCAGATCGGCCACATTGACCACTGCTTTATAAATTGTCGCTTTCAGCGCCATGAGAGAACTCCATTCGAATCAGGCGCACATTGTAGCGAAAACCGCGGCAAAAGGCTGTTACAGGGTGTTAAATACACCGCTATCAAGGCTCTGATATTGCTTAAATGAGTATGGTATAGTCACCTTGCTAAACCGAGTTTATCTTCGTAGGCTTAATGATATCTCACAGTAAGTCAGTGCGCTGGCGGGAGGGGATGTGAATAATTATTGTGAGTTAATTCGCAAACGGTATGCGGAAATCGCCAGCGGAGATCTGGGGTATGTCCCGGACGCGTTGGGCTGTGTATTGAAAGTGCTTAATGAAGTGGCCTCTGATGAGAGCCTTTCAGAGTCGGTCAGGGAAAAAGCAGCGTATGCTGCGGCGAATTTACTGGTGAGCGATTATGTCGATGAATGATACTTATCAACCCATTAATTGTGATGACTATGACAACCTCGAACTCGCCTGCCAGCATCATTTATTACTGACGCTGGAGCTAAAAGATGGCGAAGTGTTGAAGGCGAAAGCCAGCGATCTGGTTTCACGAAAGAATGTGGAATACCTGATAGTGGAAGACGCCGGTGCGACGCGTGAGCTGCGTCTGGACAAAATAGCCAGCTTCAGCCACCCGCAAATCGGCACCGTCGTGGTGAGCGAATCCTGATGACACTAACGGGCAGCCAGGCTGCCCGTTACGCTTTTTGCCACTCAAAACGGACACCCTCTTCTGACCACCCCTCTTCCGTGATGAAAACCCCTGCCGCAGCGATAAGCGTTTCACCGTAGAACAGTAGCGGCGTGGTGTCGCGCAGCCACGGCGGCACGTTACACTCCTGCCATATTTTCTTCAGCTTCCGTCCCCCGTTGCGCCCGACGATATGCAGCATGCCGCCAGCCTTAAAGCGCACGGTAACCGGTTCACCGGGCTTCGGCAGCCGCACATGACCAGACAGCAGGAGAGAGACGCGTCCTGCCTCACAGGGCAATGGCAGCGGTGCGTCAGGAGAAAGCCAGTCGAGCACCACATCGGTCAGCGAGGGCGTGGATTTTATCCACCAGAGTTCGCCTTTATAGCGTCTCACCTCAAAACCGTTCAGATGGACGCACGGGGAAGCATCATCCCGCGCCAGGGCGACTTCGTCCCAGATACGACTCAGCATTGTCCGCGACGGCATCGCGGCGCGATGAAAGGCCAGCCAGCGTCGTAGCAGCGCGGCGCGACGTACCGGGCTCATCGCTTTCATCGGTGCGATCGCCAACGCCCCGTCGGCAGAAATGAGTGCAGCCAGCTCGTCGCTCAACAGCTCATCCAGCAATGACTCCTGTTCGGCGCACAGCATGGCGCTTCTTGCCGTCGCGTCGGCGAAATGCGGCCAGCGCTCGCCTAAAAGCGGGAGGACGCGCAGGCGCAGGAAGTTACGGTCATAGCCGTCATCCTGGTTACTCTCATCTTCGATCCAGTTCAGCTGATGTTCTCGCGCCCAGTTTTCCAGTGAGTCACGCGTCTCACCAAGCAGCGGACGCAGTAGCGTAGTACCGGCAAATTCAGAACGCGCCGGCATGGCAGAAAGCCCCGCCGGCCCGCTACCCCGCTTAAGCGCCAGCAGAAAGGTTTCACACTGATCGTCCAGATGCTGGGCCGTGACCAGCGCTTCTCCAGGACGTAATGCCCCGGCAAATGCGGCATAGCGGGCTTTACGCGCCTGCGCCTCGATGCCCAGCCCTTCCTCCGCAAGCGTGACGCGCTTCACGATGAGCGAAATCGCCCAGGCCGCACACAAGGCTTCGCAGTGCGCCACCCACTCCTCTGCGTGAGGACTTAATCCGTGGTGAATATGCATCGCCCGAAGCTGGACGTCAGGTTCCCGATCGCGCCAGCGCTTAAGGCGATGCAGCAACACGGTGGAATCCAGGCCACCGCTAAACCCCACCAGCAGCTGGCGGTACGGTGATACGGCTTGTGCGATAGCGGGTAAGGTCATAGGAGATTACACATAAAAAATGCCCGAACTGAGCGGGCATTATCACACAGGACAACCATTACTGCTGATAAAGCTCCAGCGGCAGGCCGTCCGGGTCGTTGAAAAAGGTAAAGCGCTTGTCGGTGAAGGGATCGACGCGAATCGCTTCGCACGTCACTCCGTGCGCTTCCAGATGTTTGACGGCGCTATCCAGGTCATCGACGCTAAAGGCAAGATGACGTAGGCCACAGGCTTCCGGGCGGGACGGACGCGCAGGCGGAAAAGGAAAAGAGAACAGCTCAATCACATATTGCCCGTTTAACGCCAGGTCGCCCTTCCAGGAGTCACGCTCCTCGCGGTAGGCCTCGCTCATGAGCGTAAAGCCCAAGATGTCGCAGTAGAAGGCCTTACTTTTCGCGTAGTCGGTCGCAATGATCGCAATATGATGAACCTGTTTTAAACCCAGCATAGCTTCTCCTTTTTATGATGCCTGAACGTTACAACCGAAAACCCGCACCTGGCAAGCGGTCCCCCTTATTTTAGGACTCGCACCCAGTAAACGCCGTTCTCGTCGCGCTTCGCGCCGTGGATATCCGTCTCAAAACCGGGATAGTGGCGTCCTACCGAACAGAGCATCAGCAGGAAATCGAGCACGGCCCGACTCTCTTCGGTAATCATCTCTCCCGGCATCAGGAGCGGAACGCCCGGCGGGTAAGGCAGGATCATGTTAGCCGATACGCGCCCGACCAGGTTTTCCAGCTCGACGGTTTCGACCTCCCCTTTCACCTGGCGCTGCCATGCCTTGTGCGGGGTAAACTTCATCTCCGGTAAGACATCGAACGCCTGAAGCATCAGACGCGGCAGATCGTGCTGACGGATCAGCCTGTGGATCCCCTGGGCCAGATCCTGAATGCGCATATTTCGATAGAAGTCAGGATCTTCCGCGTAGAGATCCGGCAGCATATTCTTCACCCGCAGGTTGAGATCGTAGGCGCGCTTAAACTCCATCAGGCCGCGCAACAGCCCCATCGCGCGGGTTTTGTCGATCCCGATGCTGAACAGGAACAGCAGGTTATAGGGACCGGTTTTCTCCACCACCACGCCACGTTCATCAAGGAATTTCGCGACCAGCGCGGCCGGAATACCTTCATCGCTCATCTTGCCCTGCTCATCCATGCCCGGCGTCAGGATCGTCACTTTTACCGGGTCGAGGAACATATGGTCGCTATCGGCATCCCGGAAGCCATGCCAGTCTTCTCCGGGCGAGACGGGCCAGCATTCTGCTTCATCAATCTCTTCCGGCTGCCAGATATCAAAGAACCAGCCGTCGGCTTCATCTTTCAGCCGCTGCACCTCTTTGCGGAAATGCAGCGCGCGTTCTACCGAACGGTTGATGAGTCGTTTGCCCGGATTGCCGCGCAGCATCGCTGCGGCCGTTTCTATGGAGGCTACCAGCGGATAGCTCGGTGAGGTGGTTGTATGCATCATAAAGGCTTCGTTGAACGTGTCTTCGTCGTACTCGCCTTTGATGTGAATAAGCGAAGCCTGGGAAAACGCCGCCAGCATTTTATGGGTCGACTGCGTTTCGAAGAACACTTTACCCGGCACGCGTTCACCGCTCATGCCGCTTTTGCCGGCGTAAATCGGATGGAAATTAGTGTACGGCACCCATGCGGAATCGAAGTGGATCGACGGCACGTCGAGAGTCTTTTTGATCCAGTTCGTGTTGTACAGCAGACCGTCGTAGGTGGAGTTGGTGATCACCGCATGGACAGGCCAGCTTGCGCCAGGAATTGCCGCAACCTTACGTTCAATGGCGTCATGGGTGAACTCCCGGCGCGGAATACCCCCAAGAATACCGAGCGCGTTACGCGTGGGCGACAGCCAGAGCGGTACGACGTCGCTCATCATCAGCAGATGTGCCAGCGATTTATGGCAGTTACGGTCAATCAGCAAGGTGCTGCCAGCAGGCGCAGCGTACATCCCGACGATTTTGTTCGAGGTCGAAGTGCCGTTGGTCACCATATAGCTCTGCTCGGCGCCAAAGGTGCGGGCGATATACTCTTCGGCTTCCAGATGCGGGCCGGTGTGATCCAGCAGAGAGCCTAATTCGGTGACTGAAATTGACACGTCCGCTTTCAGGGTGTTGCCACCGAAGAAATCATAGAACAGGCAGCCCACCGGGCTTTTTTGATAGGCCGTTCCCGCCATATGACCTGGCGTACAGAAGGTATATTTGCCCTCCTTCACGTAGGTGAAGAGCGCGCGAGTAAACGGTGGAGTGATGTTATCGAGATATTCACCGGTATATTGCTGAATTCGGGTCGCAATATCTTCAGCCACGCCGAGCGAATATTCAAAGAACCACAGCGCCATACGCATATCATTGGCGCTGACGTCCATGGTTGAGTGAGTATTAATAAACGCGTACAGCGGGAGGTATTCGTTCAGCTTGTTGATATCGCTGCACAGTTCGAGATCGTATTCGTCCCAGTCGAAGATCACGCCGCAGATACGCGGGTTATGCTCGATGAACTTCAGCAGGTCGGCGCTGTTGTGCGGCCAGATTAGCTGATACCCGCGCGACTGCAGGGCTTGCTCCAGCTCCTTAATTGGCTCATCTTTATAAAAGACGCCGTGCGGCCCCATAATGGCAATGATATTCATGGGCTTCCTCCCTAAAAAACATTAGCTAAGCATAGTCCGGCTAAACCGCAGGTATAAAAAAAGCCGCAACATTGTGCGGCTTTTCAGATAATTGTGAAGCTTACGCGTAACCGTAGGTCATCAGACGCTGGTAACGACGGTTGAGCAGATCTTCTTTGCTCAGCACGTCCAGATCTGCCAGGTCAGCCAGAAGCTGCGCTTTCAGAGAAGCCGCCATTACTTCCGGCTTACGATGCGCACCACCCAGCGGTTCCGGGATAATAGAGTCGATCAGCTTAAGCTCTTTCAGGCGTGGCGCAATGATGCCCATGGCTTCTGCAGCCAGCGGCGCTTTGTCGGCGCTTTTCCACAGAATGGATGCGCAGCCTTCCGGAGAGATAACGGAATAGGTGCTGTACTGCAGCATATTCACTTTATCGCCCACGCCAATCGCCAGCGCACCGCCGGAACCACCCTCACCGATAACGGTACAGATGACCGGCACCTTCAGACGAGACATCTCGCGCAGGTTGCGCGCGATGGCTTCAGACTGACCGCGCTCTTCCGCGCCCACGCCAGGGTATGCACCCGGGGTGTCGATGAAGGTGATGATTGGCATGTTGAAACGCTCAGCCATCTCCATCAGGCGCAGGGCTTTACGGTAGCCTTCTGGTGCTGGCATACCGAAGTTACGACGGATTTTCTCTTTGGTTTCACGACCTTTCTGATGACCAATGATCATCACCGGGCGTCCGTCCAGACGCGCGATACCGCCAACGATAGCTTTATCGTCAGCGTATGCGCGATCGCCTGCCAGTTCGTCAAATTCGTCAAACGCCAGGCGGACATAATCCAGGGTGTACGGACGCTGTGGATGGCGAGCCAGCTGGGCCACCTGCCATGCGCCGAGATCGGCAAAGATTTTGCGCGTCAGCTCTACGCTTTTCTCGCGCAGACGATGCACTTCTTCGTCGATGTTAATATCCAGTTTTTCATCCTGACGGCTTACCGCTGTCAGAGAATCGATTTTCGCTTCCAGCTCAGCAATCGGCTGTTCGAAATCAAGGAAATTCAGACTCATAGTATTCCTGTATTAGTCAAACTCCAGTTCCACCTGCTCCGAACCAATGAGGCCACGGAGATCGTTCAGTAAACGATCGCTCGGAGAGACACGCCACGTTGCACCAAAGCGCAACCGCGCGCGTGCATCCGCCCTCTGATAGTAGAGATGTACTGGAATTGTCCCCGAGCGGTGGGGTTCCAGAGACTGACGGAGTCGGTTTAAAAGCTGGTCATCAATTTGCCTGTCCGTCAGCGAGATAGCAAGCCCGCGAGCATATTTTTCCCGGGCTTCGTCAATGTCCATCACTTCGCGGGCGGTCATTTTAAGCCCCCCGCTGAAGTCATCAAAGCTGACCTGTCCGCTGACGATAAGTATGCGGTCTTTTTCCAGCAATTGCTGGTATTTATCCAGCGCATCGGTGAACAACATCACCTCCAGACGCCCGGAACGGTCATCCAGCGTACAGATGCCGATACGATTGCCGCGCTTGGTGACCATAACCCTTGCGGCAATCACGAGCCCCGCAGCCGTGGTGATTTTACCACGTTCTGTCGGATGCATGTCTTTAAGCCTGTGGCCGCCGACATAGCGCTCAATTTCTTTGATGTACTGGTTGATCGGGTGCCCCGTCAGGTACAAGCCTAACGTCTCACGCTCCCCATCCAGTACCACCTGTTCTGGCCACGGCTGGCAGTTGGAATAAGATTGCTCGATCTGCTCTGGCTCTTCCGCCAGCACCCCGAACATATCCGCCTGACCAATGGCTTCCGCTTTTGCATGCTGATCCGCCGCTTTCAGCGCGTCGCCCAGCGAGTTCATCAGCGCGGCGCGGTGCGGCCCCAGCCTGTCAAACGCGCCGGACATGATCAGTTTTTCCAGCACGCGACGGTTCAGTTTTTTGGTGTCAGTACGGGCGCAAAGATCGAACAGCTCGCGGAAATACCCGCCGTTGTTACGCGCTTCGATGATCGCCTCGATCGGACCTTCGCCCACGCCTTTGATCGCGCCGATCCCGTAAACGATCTCTCCGTCGTCGTTGACGTGGAAGTGGTAGAGCCCTGAGTTAATATCCGGCGGCAGGATCTTAAGCCCCATGCGCCAGCACTCGTCCACCAGGCCAACCACCTTCTCGGTGTTGTCCATATCGGCCGTCATTACCGCCGCCATAAATTCAGCAGGATAGTGCGCTTTCAGCCACAGCGTTTGATACGACACCAAAGCATAGGCAGCGGAGTGGGATTTGTTAAATCCGTACCCGGCGAATTTCTCCACCAGGTCGAAGATTTTCATCGCCAGCTCGCCGTCAACGCCGTTTTTCTTCGCCCCGTCTTCAAAGATGGAACGCTGCTTGGCCATCTCTTCCGGCTTTTTCTTACCCATCGCACGACGCAGCATGTCCGCGCCGCCGAGCGTATAGCCGGAAAGCACCTGAGCAATCTGCATAACCTGTTCCTGATACAGGATAATGCCGTAGGTTGGTTCCAGTACCGGCTTCAGGCTTTCATGCTGCCACTGAACGTCCGGGTAAGAAATCTCTTCGCGACCGTGCTTACGGTCGATAAAGTTATCTACCATCCCTGACTGCAGTGGGCCCGGACGGAACAGGGCGACCAGTGCGATCATATCTTCGAAGCAGTCGGGCTGCAGACGTTTAATCAGGTCTTTCATACCGCGGGATTCAAGCTGGAAGACGGCTGTCGTCTCCGAGCGCTGCAGCATGTCGAAACTTTTCTTGTCATCCAGCGGGATGGCGGCAATGTCTATCGGCTCAAGGCCCTGCTTTTCCCGGCGCGGGTTGATCATCTTCAGCGCCCAGTCGATGATCGTCAGCGTACGCAGGCCGAGGAAGTCAAACTTCACCAGCCCGGCGTATTCCACGTCGTTCTTATCAAACTGAGTAACCGGATGCTCACCCGCTTCATCACAGTAGAGCGGCGCGAAGTCGGTAATTTTGGTCGGCGCGATAACCACGCCCCCCGCATGCTTACCGGCGTTACGCGTGACGCCTTCCAGCTTGCGCGCCATGTCGATCAGCGCTTTAACTTCTTCGTCGGCTTCGTAGATTTCCGGCAGCTGAGGTTCGGCTTCAAACGCTTTTGCCAGCGTCATGCCCGGATCGGGCGGCACCAGCTTAGAAATGCGATCGACAAACCCGTACGGGTGGCCCAGCACGCGGCCGACGTCGCGGATAACCGCTTTCGCCGCCATCGTACCGAACGTAATAATCTGCGATACCGCATCACGGCCGTACATATCGGCAACGTGCTCGATCACCTGGTCGCGTTTCTCCATGCAGAAGTCGACGTCAAAGTCGGGCATGGAGACACGTTCCGGGTTAAGGAAACGTTCGAACAGCAGGTCGAATTCAAGCGGATCGAGGTCGGTAATTTTAAGCGCATAGGCCACAAGCGATCCTGCACCGGAGCCACGCCCCGGTCCGACCGGAACGCCGTTATCCTTCGACCACTGGATAAACTCCATTACGATCAGGAAGTAGCCCGGGAAGCCCATCTGGTTGATGACCTGGAGTTCAATATCCAGGCGCTCATCGTACGGCGGCCGCTTCTCTTTGCGAACGGCCTCATCCGGAAACAGGAATTCCAGACGCTCTTCCAGACCTTCTTTTGATTTCACGACCAGGAAATCTTCCGTGGTCATATCACCCGTCGGGAACTGCGGCAGGAAGTATTCGCCGAGGCGAACGGTAACGTTACAGCGCTTGGCGATCTCCACGCTGTTTTCCAGCGCTTCGGGGATATCGGAGAAGAGTTCACACATCTCCTCCTCGCTGCGCATGTACTGCTGAGCGGAGTAATTACGCGGTCGTTTGGGATCGTCGAGCGTGAAGCCATCATGGATCGCCACGCGAATTTCGTGGGCGTCAAAATCCCCCGGCTCGAGGAACCGCACATCGTTTGTCGCGACGACCGGCAGCCCGCGTTCTTCCGCAAGTGCGACTGCCGCATGAAGATAGCTCTCTTCGTCCTGGCGACCGGTGCGGATCAGCTCCAGATAATAACGATCCGGGAAATACTCTTCATAGAACGAGACGCATTGATCCACCAGCGCGCTATTGCCGCGCAGCAGGCATTTGCCGACATCGCCCATACGGCCGCCAGAGATCAGCAGCAGCCCTTCGTTCAGCTCAGCCAGCCAGTCCCTGTCGATCCACGGGCCCAGCGCACCATATCCACGCTGATAGGCTTTTGAGATAAGCAGAGTGAGGTTTTGATAGCCCGTGTTGTTCATCGCCAGCACGGAGATTTGCGTCATTTCATCGCCGATGAGATCGCTCTGCACATGAAAATCCGCCCCGACGATGGGCTTTATCCCCGCGCCGTGCGCCGTTCCGTAGAACTTCACCAGGCCACACAGGTTGGTAAAATCGGTGATCGCCAGCGCGGGCATGCCAAGGGAGGCCGCCTTTTTTACCAGTGGCCCGGTCTTCGCCAGCCCATCGATCATGGAGTAGTCGCTATGCACCCGCAGGTGTACGAAACGTGGTTCAGCCATCTTCAGATTCCGCGTAACTTAATTGCTTGCGTATTGATTCAGGACACCCGTCCCAGCGCGCGCTTCACCGGGCCAAAGCTGCGACGGTGGTGTTCGGTTGCGCCATGTTCAGCCAGCCTTTCCAGATGGAAAGGTGTGGGATACCCCTTATGCTGGGCGAAACCATACTGAGGGTAAGTGAGATCCAGCGCGGCCATTTCGGCGTCGCGCGTCACTTTGGCAATAATAGAAGCTGCGCTAATTTCTGCGACCCGGCTATCGCCTTTGACGACCGCCATTGAAGGCATGGGCAATGCCGGACAGCGGTTGCCGTCAATCAGGACATATTCCGGGGAAATTTTCAGGCCTGCTACCGCACGCTGCATCGCCAGCATCGTGGCATGCAAAATATTCAGCTCGTCTATTTCATGCGGTTCAGCGCGCCCCAGGCTCCAGGCCAGCGCCTTCTCCTGAATCTCACTAAACAGCGCCAGACGGCGCTTTTCAGACAATTTTTTAGAGTCGTTCAGCCCGATAATCGGGCGAGCCGGATCGAGGATCACCGCGGCGGTCACCACGGCCCCGACTAACGGGCCACGGCCCACTTCGTCCACACCCGCCACAAGACGAGTGTGAGGATAAACAAATTCCATCATTTTGCTAGCTCCAGCACCGCATCCGCCGCTTGCTCATCGGCATTACAGCGGATCAGTTGATGCAGTTCGCGGAAGGTATCGTGCATCTGGTGGCTGGTCTTGCCGTTGGCGAGCAGCGGCAGTAGCGCATCGGCGAGCGCCTGCGGCTGGCACTCGTCCTGCAGCAGCTCTTTCACCAGCTCGCGCCCGGCAAGCAGGTTTGGCAGGGAGACATAATCCGTTTTCACCAGACGTTTTGCCAGCCAGAAGGTGAACGGCTTCATGCGATAACCGACCACCATAGGGCATTTCGCCAGCATACATTCCAGCGCCGCCGTACCGGAGGCCAGCAGCGCGGCATCGCTCGCATACATCGCTTCCCGCCCTTTCCCGTCCAGAAGACGGACGTGAAGATCCGGGGCGACTTCCGCTTTGATGCGCTCAAACTGCTCGCGGCGTTTGGCATTTACCAGCGGAACAACCACTTCAAGATCCGGATAGGTCTGGCGAAGAATTTGCGCTGTTTTGAGGAAATCGGCGCTCAGCATCTCAACTTCTGCGCCACGGCTGCCTGGCAGCAGTGCCAGACAGTGCACATCATGCGGGATGCCCAACGCGTCGCGCGCCGCGTTTTTATCCGGTTCCAATGGCATCGCATCCGCCATGGTATGACCGATAAAACGGCACGGAACATTAAATCTGTCGTAAAACGCTTTTTCGAAAGGCAGGAAAGCCAGCACCAGGTTGGTGGACCGTCCGATTTTGAAAACGCGTTTCTGTCGCCACGCCCAGACGGACGGACTGACGTAGTGAATCGTTTTGATACCCTGCTTTTTCAGATTCCCTTCGAGGGTAATGTTGAAATCAGGCGCATCGATACCGACAAACACATCGGGTTTGAGTTCGGTAAAGCGGCGGGTGAGATCGGCACGGATGTGCAGCAAACGGCGTAGCCGTCCCAGCACCTCAACGATGCCCATCACGGCGAGCTCTTCCATTTCATACCAGGCTTCACAGCCTTCGGCCTGCATCAGCGGGCCAGCAACGCCGACAAAGCGAGCATTGGGTACACGCGCCTTAAGCGCGCGGATGAGACCGGCACCAAGAATATCGCCGGAGGTTTCTCCGGCGACCAGGGCTATCGTAAGCGGACGACTGTCGACCATTAACGAATCAGCCCCCTTGTTGAACGGTCAAAGAATTCCATGAACGCGTTCACTTCCGGGTGCTTATTCGCCAGTTCGGCAATTTCCGGCTTCGCCTCTTCCAGCGTTTTACCGCTACGGTACAGCAGTTTGTACGCGTTGCGGATGGCAGTAATCGCTTCGCGACTAAAACCACGACGCTTGAGGCCTTCGATGTTCACGCCAAACGGCGTGGCATGGTTGCCCTGCGCAATCACATACGGGGGAACGTCCTGCGCCACACCGGAGCAACCGCCTACCATCACGTGCGCACCAATGATGCAGAACTGATGGACTGCGGTCATGCCGCCAATAATTGCGAAGTCATCAACCGATACGTGTCCTGCCAGCGTTGCGTTGTTGGCAAGAATACAGCGGTCACCCACGGTACAGTCGTGCGCGATATGCGCATTAACCATAAACAGGTTATCGCTGCCCACCTTCGTCAACCCACCACCCTGTACTGTTCCACGATGAATGGTGACGCTTTCGCGAATACGGTTACGATCGCCAATTTCCAGACGGGTCGACTCACCAGCATATTTCAGATCCTGGTTAACTTCGCCGATGGAGGCGAACTGATAGATCTCGTTATTGCAGCCAATGGTCGTGTGACCATTCACCACAACGTGAGATTTCAGTACTGTACCCTCACCAATTTCGACATGGGGTCCAACAATACAAAACGGGCCAACGTGGACGTTAGCGCCAATGATGGCACCGGTTTCCACAATAGCGGTAGGATGAATAAAGGCGGATTTATCAATCACGTATCAGGACTCCCGGCTACGAGCACACATCATGGTCGCTTCGCAAACAACTTTGCCGTCAACCAGCGCTACGCCTTTGAAGCGAGTCAGGCCACGACGCGTTTTTTCAAAAGTGACTTCCATGATCATCTGATCACCAGGCACGACAGGGCGCTTAAAGCGCGCTTCATCAATACCCGCGAAGTAATACAACTCACCTGGCTCCAGTTTGCCGACGCTTTTAAACGCCAGAATACCGGTAGCCTGAGCCATCGCTTCCAGAATCAACACACCCGGGAAGATAGGCTTACCAGGGAAGTGCCCCTGGAAAAACGGCTCGTTCACGGAAACATTTTTCACTGCGCGCAGAAAACGACCTTCTTCAAAATCCAGCACACGGTCTACCAGCAGAAACGGGTAGCGGTGCGGCAGAAGTTCTAAAATCTCTTCAATATGCAGAGTATGAGTGTCAGTAGTCAAAATACTCTTCCTGTCAAAATGTACTGATAACAATAATAACACGGCCTGCCGGTTTATTAGAAAGCCGACAGGCCGGGAAAAATAGCGTTCAACGGATGACGCTTAATCTTGTTGATCGATCTTACGCTCAAGAGACTTGAGGCGCTTGCTCATATCATCAATATTCATCACCAGAGCTGCTGTTTTACGCCATACCTTGTTGGGTTGTAGCGGAATACCTGAGGAATAGACGCCAGGTTCAGTGATAGGACGCATTACCATGCCCATTCCCGTCACAGTGACCTTGTCGCATATTTCCATATGGCCATTAATCACGCTCGCGCCGCCAATCATGCAATAACGGCCAATTTTCAGGCTGCCTGCCATGATGACGCCACCCGCAACCGCGGTATTGTCGCCAATCACAACATTATGCGCAATCTGGCACTGGTTATCGATGATAACACCATTGCCAATGATCGTGTCGTCAAGCGCGCCACGGTCAATGGTGGTACAGGCGCCGATCTCTACGCGATCGCCAATAATAACGCGACCAAGCTGCGGGATCTTAACCCAGTTACCGCGATCGTTAGCGTAACCAAAGCCGTCAGAACCAATCACGGTGCTGGACTGGACAAGGCAATTTTCGCCAATTTCAACATCATGATAAACGGACACATTGGCCCATAAACGGGTCCCGGCGCCGATTTTCGTATTTTTCCCAACGAAGCAGCCCGGGCCAATGACGACGTTATCGCCCAGCACTACGCCGGATTCGATAACCGCATTTGCGCCAACGGCGACGTTGCTACCAAGCCTGGCCGTCGCGTCAATCGCTGCACTGGCAGCAATGTCCTGGGCCGGCTGCGGCGTAGTATCAAGAATTTGAGCCATGCGTGCATACGTCAGGTAGGGGTTTTTCACTACCAGCGCGCTTACAGTGGCAAATGGAAGATCGTCCTGCGTCAGAACAACAGCTGACGCCTGGCATTGAGCCAGTTGCTCACGGTACTTAGGGCTTACCATGAAGGTAATCGTGCCAGCTTTAGCAGATTGCATGGACGCAACAGCGGTGATGACGATATCGCCATCACCGTGTAATTCTGCATCCAACTGCTGAGCTAAATCAGCCAGTCGAATTGAAGGCATTACTTATTTAACCTGTTTCAGAACATCAGCGGTGATGTCTTTAACATCGCTGCCGTTGAAAGCTACAGCGTTCGCATCAACAACCAGATCGATGTTCTGATCGGCAGCCACTGATTTAACAGCGGTCTGAATGCGAGTAACCAGCTTGCCGCGTTCTTCGTTAGAACGACGCTGACGATCCTGCTCGAAAGCCTGCGCTTTCTGAGAGAACGCCTGGCGCTGAGCCATTACGTCTTTTTCCAGCTTGCTGCGGTCGCTTGCTTTCATGGTAGAACCATCACGCTGCAGACGCTGCATTTTGGACTGAAGATCGTTTTCCATACCCTGCAGTTCGCTTGCACGGCCTTTGAATTCGTTTTCCAGAGTCGCAGAAACACCCGTTTTCTGTGCAACCTGCTGGAACAAATTACCCATGTTGACGATTGCAATTTTGTCTGCTGCCTGAGCAGAAGTTGCCATCGCTAAACCGAGACCTGCAGCTAATAACCACTTTTTCACAATTAACTCCTTACCATCCCATTGGCACCAGAAGGTACCGTTCTTTGCGTGGCAAGGCGACCGTGTTACCGATCGCCAGTTGTCAGCGCTACACTGCCAACGCATTCCTTTGCAGCGGATTATTACCAGGTTTTACCAATGTTAAACTGGAATTGCTCCGACTTATCTCCATCATATTTCTTAAACGGCTGGGCGTAGGAGAAGACCAACGGCCCCAGCGGTGACATCCATTGTAATGCGATACCGGCAGACATGCGAATATTGCTCGGATCGCTGTAGTCAGGAATGCCTTCTGCGCGCATCTGGGCAGTATTCTGCCAGTTGGTATCCCATACGGTACCGGCATCCCAGAAGAAGGACGTACGGACCGAGTTCGCGTATTTATCACTGATAAACGGCGTTGGTGTGATGAACTCCAGGCTGGCAACGGCCATGGCGTTACCGCCCACCGCGTCATTGGAGCTACAGACTTCGGACGAGGAAGTCTTATTACAGTTATCTTTGTCGTTTCCGCCGTAGTAAACCGCTTTAGGACCAATGTTGTTGGACTGGAAACCACGAACGGTGCTGGAGCCACCCGCATAGAAGTTTTCATAGAATGGCAGTTCTTTGCCACCCAGACCATCACCATAGCCCCAACGGGTACGACCCAGAACCACCCACTTGTGATCGTCATCGATCGGGAAGTAGGACGCGGTATCCAGCGTGACCTTATAGAACTCGTTATCGGAACCCGGCACGGTAACTTTACCGTTCAGGTTGACGCGAGAACCTTCCGTTGGGAAGTAACCACGGTCGAGACGGTTATAGGTCCAGCCGTAGTTAAAGGTGAAGTCATCCGCCGCGAAGCCATTGTCATTACCATTTTTACTGGTTGACTGGCCGATAGAGTCCAGATAACGCCACATCGCCACCTGCGGTTGCATGTTGGACAGGTCGTTATGCACGTAACCCAAGCCTGCACGCAGGGTGTTGTATTCGTTAACCGGGAAGCCAAGCGTACCGTCTACACCGTAACTCTTGTTGGTGTATGAAGACAGGTCCGCGTCATCTGCTTTAAAGTCGTTATAGAAGATACGACCGCCCAGGCTCACACCGTCTACGGTGAAGTATGGGTTAGTCACAGAGAACTCAGAGTAGGTCTGGTAATCGTTTTTGGTGCCGTTAATACCGACAGAGTAACCCGTACCCAGCCAGTTATCCTGCTGCACGCCGACCTGGAAGCTGACGCCACTTTCAGTACCGTAGCCCACACCGAAGTTGAAGCTACCGGTGTTGCGCTCTTTCACTTTATATACGACATCAACCTGATCCGGGCTGCCCGGTACGCGCTGGGTATCGGTATCCACCGTTTCAAAATAGCCCAGACGGTTCAGACGCTCTTTACCCTGATCAACAAGGTCGCTTCCCAACCATGCGCCTTCCATCTGACGCATTTCGCGACGCAGAACGGAATCTTTGGAAGTGTCGTTACCGACGAAGCGAATCTTACGCACGTAGAAACGGTTGCCCGCATCAACATTCACGTGCAGCTTAACGGTTTTATCCGCGTCATTGATTTCCGGCTGAGTCTGTACGCGCGGATAAGCATAACCATAGCGGCCGAGCAGCTTCTTAATGCTGTCTTCCATTTTGGTTACTTTGGAACCGCTGTACAGGTCGCCCGGCTGAATTTTGGTCAGCGATTCGATTTCAGCAGAATGCCCCGCAAGGTTACCACTCACTTCAACACCAGAAAGCTTGTACTGCTCGCCTTCAGTGATGTTAACCGTAATGTAGATGCCTTTCTTGTCCGGAGTCAGACTGACCTGAGTCGAGTCGATGTTGAAACGTGCATAGCCACGATCGAGATAGTAGCTGCGCAGGGTTTCAAGGTCGCCCGCCAGTTTCTGTTTCTGGTATTTGCGATCGCCTACCACGTTCCACCATGGCACTTCATCGCGCAGCTGGAAGGTGGAGATCAGTTCGTCGGTGCTGAACGCGTGGTTGCCGACAATGTTGATCTGCTGGATCTTCGCAGAAACACCTTCCTGGAAGACCAGCTTCAGGTCAACACGGTTGCGCGGCAGCGGAGTGACAACCGCTTTCACGCTGGCACTGTATTTACCGACGCTGTAGTAGAAGTCTTCCAGACCTTTTTCAATGTCTGAAAGGGTTGTGCGGTCCAGGGATTCACCTACACGAACACCGGATGCTTCAAGGTTCTGCTTGAGCATGTCATCTTTCACCGACTTGTTACCGGAGAAAGTGATACTGGCGATCGTCGGACGTTCTTTTACCTGTACCAGCAGCGTATCACCATCGCGCAGGACGCGGACGTCCTCAAAGTTGCCGGTGGCAAACAGAGCACGGATGGTGTTACTGATATCATCATCATTAACCGTATCGCCGGGGCGTACAGGCATACTGAGGAGGGCCGCACCAACGGCGACACGCTGGAGGCCTTCGAAATGAATGTCTTTCACTACGAACCCGTCAGCACCGTATACGGTGGCGCTGCTAAACAGCAGCGACGCTATGAGCAACTTTTTCATCGCCATCGTTATTATGCGTTCTTCCTAACACTCTCTTACAACCGAGAGAAATCATTGAAAAGTGCAAGCCCCATTAACAGCACCAGCAAAATCGAGCCAATGCGATAACTAAAGTCTTGAACTCGCTCGGATACCGGTCCGCCTTTTAGCTTTTCAATCGCTAAAAACAGCAGATGACCCCCGTCTAAAACGGGAAGCGGGAACAGGTTGATTATCCCAAGGTTCACGCTAATGAGCGCGAGGAACATGAGATAGTAAATCACCCCGAATTCCGCTGACATCCCAGCCCCCTGAGCAATCGAAATTGGCCCACTGAGGTTGTTCAGTTTCACGTCACCGGTTATCAATTTCCCCAACATGTTGACCGTCAGCTTCATCAGTTGCCATGTTTTATCCGTGGCTTCAAGGATGGCGCTGAACGGCCCATACTGGCGTATTGTCTTGTACTCATCTGGCAGCGGGATCACTTTTGGCACAACGCCTGCAAACCCTTCTGCCTTTTTGCCGACCGACTTCGTATCCGGGATCAGCGTCAGCGAAAGCGGACTGCCTTGCCTTTCAACTTCCAGCGCGAGAGACGTTCCCGGATTATCGCGCACCAGAGTAACAAAGGTCATCCACTCTGTTAATGGTTGACCATCGACTTTAACGATCCTGTCGCCCGCTTGCAAACCCGCTTTGCTCGCCGCCGAATTTGCCTGAACTTCGGCTAATACCGGCTCAATCTGCGCACCGCGTGGACGAATGCCCAGCGCAGCGACGGGATCTTCTTTGTCTGGCTCGAAACGCCAGTGACGTAAATCGAGTACTTTGTCCTGACGCGTATCTGAACCAAACGGCGATACGCTGATGGTGGTCTGCGGATCGCCAATTTTGGCTACCAGCTGCAGTCGCACGGCATCCCAATCAGGGGTTTCGATGCCATCAATCGCTTTAAGTTCCATCCCGGATGTAATTTGCGCACTCGCCGCGATGGAGTTAGGGGCAATTTCACCCACCACCGGACGCACGCCAGGGACGCCGATGATAAACACCAGCCAGTAAGCGAAAATCGCAAAGATGAAGTTGGCTACCGGTCCGGCAGCAATGATGGCGGCGCGTTGTCCAACGGTTTTATTGTTGAATGCGCTGTGTCGCAGCTCAGGAGCGACAGGCTCGACGCGTTCGTCGAGCATTTTGACGTAGCCGCCCAGCGGGATAAGGGCGATGACAAATTCCGTACCGTGGCGATCGGTGCGCGTCCAGAGTGATTTCCCAAAGCCGATGGAAAATCGCTCTACGCGCACGCCACAGCGGCGAGCAACCCAGAAATGGCCAAATTCATGCACGGTAATCAGTACACCCAGTGCAACAATGAACGCCGCCAGATTCCAGAGAATGCTCAGCATAAAACCTTCCGTTAAATCGTCCCGAATACCAGTAAAAGCAAACACGCAAACACTGGAACAGCCGCTGTCAGGCTATCAATGCGATCCAGTATACCGCCATGCCCTGGAATCAGGTGTCCGCTGTCCTTAATCCCTGCTTCACGCTTAAACATACTTTCGGTTAAATCACCGAGCACGGAGGCAAGCGCAGCAAAAATCGAGCACACCAGCAGTATTGACGGTGCCACTTCAAGATTTGCCCAGACGCCGTAGCCCCAGGAGATGATCGCTGCCGTAAACAGGCCGCCGATGAATCCTTGCCAGGTTTTGCCCGGGGAAACCTTCGGTGCCAGCTTATGTTTGCCAAACAGTTTACCAAACATATAGGCCCCGGAGTCAGCCCCCCAGACCAGAATCATCACATAAAGCAGCCAGATCGCACCGCTGTAGTGGTTTTCGTCGTAGTGCCAGGCTCGCAGCGCAACCATACCCCAGAAAAAAGGAATAATTGTGAGCAAGCCAAAAATCAGTCGCAGCACTTTTGAATTACGCCATAATGCCGCTGAACCCGGATAAAAAAGAACCAGCAACAGCGCGGCAACCCACCAGGCCAACGATATCCACAAGGAACCGGCAACCAGGGGCTGATGAATATCATGGTGATATTCAGGCAACGTAAACAGCATTATGGCCAGGATAAAGCCACAAAGTACCGCAAGCCATACTCGCTGAGTGCGCGAGGTAAAGCCGCTAAACTGTCCCCATTCCCACGCGGCGAGCATGCACACCACCAGCGTGACAATAGCGAATCCCACCGGGGGCAGTAAAAACAGCGCCGCAATGACAATGGGTATTAATACAAAAGCGGAAATCAGGCGATACTTCAGCAAAAGCTACCCCCATCAGGCTTTGTCGCCACCAGGCTCGGTGCCGCCGAAACGACGCTCTCGATTGGCAAAGGCATGCAGCGCACCTTCAAAGTCTTGTTCATCAAAATCGGGCCAAAGAACATCCGTAAAGTAAAGTTCGGCATAGGCAATTTGCCATATCAAAAAGTTACTTATGCGATGTTCCCCCCCTGTCCTAATTACCAAATCCACTGGCGCCTGTTCATTCATGCAGATTTGCTTGCTCAGCGCCTCTTCATCAATTTGGTCGGGTCTCAACAGCCCTTCCTGAACCTGTTCGGCCAGATGCCGAACGCCCTGGATAATATCCCAGCGTCCGCCGTAATTCGCCGCAATATTCAGCGTAAGACCGGTATTATTTTCCGTCAGCGCTTCTGCTTTACGAATCCGTTCCTGCAAACGTGAGTTGAAACGACTGGTATCGCCAATGATACGCAGGCGGACGTTGTGGCGGTGCAGGCTTTTTACTTCGCTGTCTAGCGCCCACACAAACAATTCCATCAACGCAGTCACTTCCTGCAGAGGTCGATTCCAGTTTTCACTGCTAAAAGCATAGAGCGTTAACGCATCAATGCCGTTGTTGGCGGCAAAAGAAACGGCGCGGCGAACGGATTTCGCCCCCGCTTTATGCCCAAAGGCTCGTATCTTCCCTTGTCTTTTCGCCCAGCGGCCATTGCCATCCATAATGATTGCTACATGACGGCAGCCATGAGCTGGCAAATTTTCGCTTATTGGTTGATTCGCAGACAACATAACGCGTTTTTTGTCCCTGAAAAGGATTTAACGGTACTCAGGAATACTGAAGCCTATACATAAAAAAGCCGTGTCAAACCACGGCTCACCTGACCACATTAAGTCAAATACCTGCGATCAGGTGGCGCAGACTATATCACTGAAGCCCAACGCTAACAAATAGCACGACGACTAGTGCTTGCTTTATCACCAGCTTGCGAGACGTGTCACCTGTTGGCGCGCAATATTACGCGCAGCTGCATCCACCGCCAGCACCTCTTCCACGCTTTGTGGTTCGCGCAAATCCATCATCTCCAGTACCGATAAATTTAACGACGCGATATCGGTAAAACGAATTTGCTGATTCAGAAATGCCTCAACGGTAATTTCATTGGCTGCATTAAGTGCCGTCGTCGCCGCCTGCCCCTGGTCAAAGGCATTCATCGCAAGCTTCAGACAAGGATAGCGGTCGTAGTCTGGTTCACTGAACGTCAGGGAACTTAGCTTGCAGAAATCAAGCGGCTTCACGCCGGATTTCACTCGATTTGGCCACGCCATTGAATGGGCAATCGGCGTACGCATATCCGGCTCGCCCAGCTGTGCCAGCACGCTGCCATCCTGATAACGCACCATCGAGTGAATCACCGATTGCGGGTGAATCAGTACTTCCATCTGTTTCGCTGACGCATTAAACAGCCAGCGTGCTTCAATGTATTCCAGACCTTTGTTCATCATGGTGGCAGAATCTACGGAGATTTTACGCCCCATCGACCAGTTCGGATGACGGCACGCCTGATCCGGTGTCATCGCACGCAGTTCAGACAGTGGCGTTTCACGGAACGGGCCACCAGACCCGGTAAGCAGAATAGACACCACGCCATTCTGCTCCAGGTCAGCGTACCCCAGGTTCTGTTGAAAAGGTTGCGGTAAACTCTGAAAAATCGCGTTGTGCTCGCTGTCGACCGGCAAAAGACGCGCGCCACGCTGCTTCACCGCATCCATAAACAGGCGTCCGCAGGTGACCAACGACTCTTTATTGGCCAGCAAAACATCCTTACCGGCATCAATCGCAGCAAGCGTCGGCAGCAGCCCTGCCGCGCCGACAATGGCCGCCATCACCTGATCCACCTCATCCAGCGCCGCCATCTCGCAGGCCGCCTGCTGGCCACTCAGCACTTCGGTTCGGCTGCCCTTTTCACGCAGCCGTGCTTTCAGCAGACGCGCACTCTCTTCGTCATCCATCACCGCATAGCGGGGCGCAAACTCCAGGCACTGCTCGACCATTCGCTGCACATTCTTACCGGCCACCAGCGCTGTCACGGTGTAAAGTTCAGGATTATGGCGAACGACGTCGAGAGTGCTGCAACCGATAGAGCCGGTTGAGCCGAGGAGTGTTAAATGCTTCATGAGATGCCCGAAAAAAGTTAGACCAGATAAAAGCAAAACGCCGCCAGCAAGACCCGAAGTCCCTCTGAACGGCGTTTATCAGTGTACGACAGAAATCAGAACTGCATCAGTTCCGCTTCTTTTTCTGCCAGCGCCGCATCAATTTTCTTGATGGCCGCGTCGGTCATTTTCTGAATATCGTCCTGAGAACGACGATCGTCATCTTCGCTGATCTCTTTTTCTTTCAGCAGTGCTTTCACTTTATCGTTCGCGTCGCGACGGACGTTACGCACGGATACACGACCCTGCTCAGCTTCGCCACGAACCACTTTGATAAGATCTTTACGACGCTCTTCCGTCAGCGGAGGCAGTGGAACGCGGATGTCAGCGCCCGCAGAGCTAGGGTTCAGTCCGAGGTCAGACGCCATAATCGCTTTCTCAACGGCCGGGCTCATAGAGCGGTCGAAGACGTTGATTTTCAGCGTACGGGTATCTTCTACCGTGACGCTCGCCAGCTGACGCAGAGGGGTTGGCGTACCGTAGTATTCTACGATGATGCCATCCAGCAGGCTCGGGGAAGCACGGCCAGTACGGATTTTGCTGATTTGGTTTTTGAACGCTTCTACGCATTTGTCCATGCGTACTTCAGCATCTTTTCTGATGTCGTTAATCACGTTACGAATCCTTGAAAACTTGTCTCAGGCAGACTATCCGCCAGCACAGCGCTACAGGTGTGCTAAGTATAGTCGCGTTTAATTCATGACAACGCCAAAGGCGCGCCCGGGTAAGATACCACTACAAAATAAAGCGGAATCTTACCTGTATTTATCGTCAACGGAAATTATTCCGTGATCAAAGTGCCTTCTTTTTCGCCCATGACCACGCGACGCAGTGCGCCAGGCTTGTTCATATTGAAGACACGGATCGGCAGTTTGTGGTCGCGAGCCAGCGTGAAGGCGGCAAGATCCATCACTTTCAGCTCTTTATCCAGCACTTCGCTGTAACTCAGCTGATCGTACATGGTGGCAGAAGGATCTTTTGCCGGGTCGGCAGTAAACACGCCGTCTACTTTGGTCGCTTTCAGTACCACATCGGCTTCGATCTCGATACCGCGCAGGCAGGCAGCGGAATCGGTAGTAAAGAACGGGTTACCCGTACCGGCGGAGAGGATCACCACGCGGTTATTGCGCAGCAGGCTGATGGCCTCTGCCCAGCTGTAATTATCGCAAACGCCATTCAGCGGGATCGCGGACATCAGGCGGGCATTCACATAGGCGCGGTGCAGTGCATCACGCATTGCCAGGCCATTCATGACGGTTGCCAGCATACCCATGTGGTCGCCCACAACGCGGTTCATCCCCGCTTTCGCCAGACCAGCACCACGGAAAAGGTTGCCACCGCCAATGACCACGCCAACCTGGATACCCAGTTCGACCAGTTCTTTGATTTCCTGTGCCATGCGATCAAGGATGCTTGCGTCAATACCGAAGCCTTCCGATCCCTGCAGCGCTTCGCCACTCAGCTTAAGCAGAATGCGTTTGTACACGGGTTTTGCATTGGTAGCCATGTTTCTTTCCTGAGACTGTCAACGATTAAGATGGGGGTTAATTCTGGCGACATGATATGCCGCAAATCAGCACAGCGATACTGGAGCCTGTCTGATTTCCTGTGACGGGTGACAAAAAGAAGCCGCCCTCAGGCGGCTCCTTTTCAATCATTAAGACTGCTTGGACATTGCAGCAACTTCTGCTGCGAAGTCAGTCTCAACTTTCTCGATGCCTTCGCCCACTTCGAAGCGGATGAAGCCAGTTACGTCAGCGTTGTGCTCTTTCAGCAGCTGAGCAACAGACTTGCTTGGGTCCATTACGAATGGCTGGCCAGTCAGAGAAACTTCGCCGGTGAATTTCTTCATGCGGCCTTCAACCATTTTCTCTGCGATTTCTTTTGGCTTACCAGACTGCATCGCGATGTCCAGCTGAACCTGGTACTCTTTCTCTACCACTTCAGCAGACACGTCTTCTGGCTTAACGAATTCTGGTTTGCTTGCAGCGATGTGCATTGCCAGCTGTTTAACCAGCTCTTCGTCAGCGCCTTTAGCCGCGACCAGAACACCGATACGTGCACCGTGCTGGTAAGAGCCCAGAACGTCGCCTTCCAGAGAAGATACGCGACGGATGTTGATGTTCTCACCGATTTTAGCAACCAGCGCAACACGTTCTTCTTCGAACTGTGCTTTCAGAACTTCAACATCAGTGATTTTACCAGCAACAGCTGCGTCCAGAACTTTGTTAGCAAATGCCTGGAAACCACCATCTTTAGCAACGAAGTCAGTCTGGCAGTTAACTTCCAGAATGATGCCGTAGTTGCCGTCGATCTTAGTGATGATCACGCCGTCAGCAGCAACGTTGCCTGCTTTTTTAGCTGCTTTGATCGCACCGGATTTACGCATGTTTTCGATTGCCAGCTCGATGTCGCCGTTCGCTTCAGTCAGCGCTTTTTTGCAATCCATCATGCCTGCGCCAGTACGCTCGCGCAGCTCTTTTACCAGGGATGCGGTAATTTCAGCCATTCTTAAATCCTCGGGAGATGTGAACTGCCCGGCCGGGGGCCAAACAGTGTAAATTGAAAAAAGGGGCCGGTAATGGGCCCCTATTCATACACGGTACTAATAAGGGGTAAAACCTTATTATTCAGCTTCTACGAAGCTTTCTTCCGCCTGAGAAGCCAGATCCTGGGAACGGCCTTCACGAACGGTAGCAGCTACAGCGCTCAGGTACAGGCTAACAGCACGGATTGCGTCGTCGTTACCCGGGATAACGAAGTCAACACCGTCCGGATCGGAGTTGGTATCAACGATAGCGAATACCGGGATACCCAGGTTGTTAGCTTCTTTGATTGCGATGTGCTCGTGGTCTGCATCGATTACGAACAGCGCGTCTGGCAGGCCGCCCATATCTTTGATACCGCCCAGGCTGTTTTCCAGCTTGTCCAGTTCACGAGTGCGCATCAGCGCTTCTTTCTTAGTCAGCTTGTCGAAAGTACCGTCCTGAGACTGGGTTTCCAGATCTTTCAGGCGTTTGATGGACTGACGAACAGTTTTCCAGTTGGTCAGCATGCCGCCCAACCAGCGATGGTTCACGAAGAACTGGTCGCAGCTGTTAGCAGCATCTTTCACAGCTTCGCTTGCAGCGCGCTTGGTACCAACGAACAGAATCTTACCTTTACGGGAAGAGATCTTGTTCAGCTCAGCCAGGGCTTCGTTGAACATTGGTACAGTTTTCTCAAGGTTGATGATGTGAACTTTGTTACGTGCGCCGAAGATGAAAGGCTTCATTTTCGGGTTCCAGTAACGGGTCTGGTGACCAAAGTGAACACCAGCCTTGAGCATGTCGCGCATGGAAACAGTTGCCATGTTTAAAACCTCTATATTGAAAGTTGGGGTTATGCCTCCACGTATCCCATATTACCGACCCCGAAGGGCACCCCGGAATATGTGCCGATACGTGTGTGTTGTTACACAAAGTGAGATTTGTCGCTTCCGTCCAGCCTGTGTATCTGAGATGGATCGGAAGTCCGGCGCGCTTTATACCACAAAACACGACCAGAAACCAACAGTTGTTGGCGGAGTGTGCTGTTAATGATTCTCAATTTGGCACGGAGCGTGCCTGACTGATACCATTGACGACACTTAGACTAGTATTGTCGAAAAAATCGACACCGATGGACAGATTACATGGCTATCTCTATTAAGACACCTGAAGAAATTGAAAAGATGCGCGTCGCCGGTCGTCTGGCCGCGGAAGTGCTGGAAATGATCGAGCCGTTCGTGAAGCCGGGCGTCAGCACCGGTGAACTGGACCGTATCTGTAACGACTATATCGTGAACGAGCAGCACGCGGTTTCCGCCTGCCTCGGCTACCACGGTTTCCCGAAATCCGTCTGCATCTCTATTAATGAAGTGGTTTGCCACGGCATCCCTGATGACGAAAAACTGCTGAAAGATGGCGACATCGTCAACATCGACGTGACCGTTATTAAAGACGAATACCACGGTGACACCTCAAAAATGTTCATCGTTGGCAAGCCGACTATTCTTGGCGAGCGTCTGTGCAAAGTAACGCAAGAGAGCCTCTACCTGGCGCTGAAAATGGTTAAACCGGGTATTCGCCTGCGTACCATCGGCGCGGCAATCCAGAAGTTTGTGGAAGCAGAAGGTTTCTCCGTGGTGCGCGAGTACTGCGGTCACGGTATTGGTCGCGTCTTCCATGAAGAACCGCAGGTCCTGCACTATGATGCCGATGACGGCGGCGTGGTGCTGCAAAAAGGCATGACCTTTACCATTGAGCCGATGGTCAACGCGGGTGATTACCGCATCCGTACCATGAAAGACGGCTGGACGGTGAAAACCAAAGACAGAAGCTTGTCTGCACAGTACGAGCATACTATTGTGGTAACAGACAACGGCTGCGAAATTATGACGTTGCGCAAGGATGACACCATCCCGGCGATACTGACGCACGATGAATGATAAAAAAGCCGGCAAATGCCGGCTTTTTTAATGGCTATAGCTTTTTCTTATGGGTGGCGCACGATGAGTAATCTTTTACCCGAACAGTATGCTAACACAGCACTTCCCACCCTCCCCGACCAGCCCGATAACCCGGGAGTCTGGCCGTCGCACGAGCTGACCTGCGCGCATATTAAAGCCCATATGGATGTTTTCCATCGCTGGCTGGGCAGCGCGTTCGACGCGGGCGTGTCGGCCGAGCAGCTCATTGAAGCGCGCACCGAATTTATCGACCAGCTGCTGCAGCGCCTGTGGATCGATTACGGGTTTGGGCAAATCAGTGATGTTGCGCTGGTTGCCGTCGGGGGCTATGGCCGCGGTGAGCTGCATCCGCTTTCCGATATCGATCTGCTGATCTTAAGTCGCAAAAAGCTGCCGGATGAACAGGCGCAAAAAATTGGCGAACTGCTGACGCTGCTCTGGGACGTAAAGCTGGAAGTCGGCCACAGCGTGCGCACTCTGGAAGAGTGTCTGCTGGAAGGGTTATCGGACCTGACCGTCGCCACCAACCTGATTGAAACCCGCCTGCTGATTGGCGACGTCGCGCTGTTTCTGGAGCTGCAGAAACACATCTTCAGCGACGGCTTCTGGCCGTCAGAAAAGTTCTTCGCCGCGAAGGTCGAGGAGCAAAATCAGCGCCACCAGCGCTACCATGGCACCAGCTATAATCTTGAACCCGATATTAAAAGCAGCCCCGGCGGCCTGCGCGACATCCACACCCTGCAGTGGGTCGCCCGCCGCCATTTTGGCGCCACCTCGATGGACGAGATGGTCGGCTTCGGCTTTTTAACCGAGGCCGAGCGTAACGAGCTGAACGAGT
This sequence comes from Enterobacter sp. AG326, assembly GCF_004362415.1. Classification (NCBI taxonomy): domain Bacteria; kingdom Pseudomonadati; phylum Pseudomonadota; class Gammaproteobacteria; order Enterobacterales; family Enterobacteriaceae; genus Enterobacter; species Enterobacter sp. AG326. The sequence goes on from NZ_SNXG01000004.1 coordinate 34,529, forward strand.
GCCTGCACCTGCTGTGGCGCATCCGGTTTGCCCTGCATCTGGAAGTCACCCGCTACGATAACCGCCTGCTGTTTGACCGCCAGCTCAGCGTGGCTCAGCGCCTGAATTATCAGGGCGAAGGCAACGAGCCGGTTGAGCACATGATGAAGGATTTCTTCCGCGTCACCCGCCGGGTGACCGAGCTGAACCAGATGCTGTTGCAGCTGTTCGACGAGGCCATTCTGGCTCTGACGGCGGACGAAAAACCGCGCCCGATTGATGACGAATTCCAGCTTCGCGGCACGCTTATCGATCTGCGCGACGAAACGCTGTTCATCCGCGAGCCGGAAGCGATTCTGCGGATGTTCTATACCATGGTGCGCAACAGCACCATCACCGGGATCTACTCCACCACTCTGCGCCATCTGCGCCATGCCCGCCGTCATCTGACGCAGCCGCTGTGCTATATCCCGGAAGCGCGTTCGCTGTTCCTGAGCATGCTCCGCCACCCGGGCGCAGTCAGCCGCGGCCTGCTGCCGATGCACCGCCACAGCGTGCTGTGGGCCTATATGCCGCAGTGGTCGCACATTGTCGGGCAAATGCAGTTCGATCTGTTCCACGCCTACACGGTGGATGAACACACGATCCGCGTGATGCTCAAGCTGGAAAGCTTTGCGAAAGAAGAGACGCGCTCCCGCCACCCGCTGTGCGTAGAGCTGTGGCCGCGCCTGACCCATCCGGAGCTGATCCTGATTGCCGCCCTGTTCCACGATATCGCCAAAGGTCGCGGCGGTGACCATTCGGTGCTGGGCGCACAGGACGTGCTGAAATTTGCCGAACTGCACGGCCTGAACTCGCGTGAAACGCAGCTGGTGGCCTGGCTGGTGCGCCATCACCTGCTGATGTCGGTCACCGCGCAGCGTCGTGACATTCAGGATCCGGAAGTGATCAAGCAGTTCGCGGAAGAGGTTCAGACGGAAAACCGTCTGCGCTATCTGGTCTGCCTGACGGTGGCCGATATCTGCGCCACCAACGAGACCCTGTGGAACAGCTGGAAACAGAGCCTGCTGCGCGAGCTGTACTTCGCCACCGAAAAACAGCTGCGTCGCGGGATGCAAAACACCCCGGACATGCGCGAGCGCGTGCGCCATCACCAGCTTCAGGCGCTGGCGCTGCTGCGGATGGATAATATTGATGAAGAGGCACTGCATCAGATTTGGGCCCGCTGCCGCGCCAACTATTTTGTCCGCCATAGCCCAAACCAGCTTGCGTGGCACGCGCGGCATCTGCTCAAGCACGATCTGTCCCAGCCGATGATCCTCCTGAGCCCGCAGGCCACCCGCGGCGGGACGGAGATTTTCATCTGGAGCCCAGACCGACCTTACCTGTTTGCTGCGGTCTGCGCCGAGCTGGACAGGCGTAACCTGAGCGTTCACGACGCGCAGATTTTCACCACCCGTGACGGCATGGCGATGGACACCTTTATCGTACTTGAGCCGGACGGCAGCCCGCTCTCGTCGGACAGGCATGAAGGGATACGTTTTGGTCTGGAGCAGGCAATTACCCAGCGCAGCTGGCAGCCCCCGCAGCCGCGTCGACAGCCGGCGAAATTGCGCCACTTTACCGTCGATACCGAGGTCAATTTCCTGCCGACCCACACCGACCGTAAATCGTTCCTGGAGCTGATCGCGCTCGACCAGCCGGGGCTGCTTGCCCGCGTCGGCCAGGTTTTTGCCGATCTGGGAATTTCGCTCCATGGGGCCCGAATTACAACGATTGGCGAGCGAGTAGAAGATTTATTTATAATCGCGACAGCGGACCGGCGTGCCCTTAATAATGACCTGCAGCTTGAAGTGCAACAACGGTTGACAGCAGCCCTCAATCCAAACGATAAAGGGTGATATGTTTTTTAGTGAAATGGAAAGAGTAAACAATGCAGCAGTTACAGAACGTTATTGAGTCCGCTTTTGAGCGTCGCGCCGAGATTACCCCGGCAAATGTGGATACCGTGACCCGTGAAGCGGTAAACCAGGTGATTTCCCTTCTGGATTCCGGCGCGCTGCGCGTGGCAGAAAAAATCGACGGTCAGTGGGTCACTCATCAATGGCTGAAGAAAGCCGTGCTGCTCTCTTTCCGTATCAACGATAACCAGGTTATCGACGGAGCAGAAAGCCGCTACTTCGATAAAGTGCCAATGAAATTCGCTGACTACGACGAAGCGCGTTTTCAGAAAGAAGGCTTCCGCGTGGTACCGCCTGCGGCAGTACGCCAGGGCGCATTCATCGCACGCAATACCGTGCTGATGCCATCCTACGTGAACATCGGTGCCTACGTTGACGAAGGCACCATGGTTGACACCTGGGCGACTGTTGGTTCATGCGCGCAGATCGGTAAAAACGTTCACCTGTCCGGCGGCGTGGGCATCGGTGGTGTTCTGGAGCCACTGCAGGCTAACCCGACCATCATCGAAGACAACTGCTTCATCGGCGCGCGCTCTGAAGTGGTTGAAGGCGTGATCGTTGAAGAAGGCTCCGTGATCTCCATGGGCGTTTACATCGGTCAGAGCACCCGTATTTACGACCGTGAAACCGGCGAAGTTCACTACGGTCGCGTTCCGGCGGGCTCCGTGGTGGTTTCCGGCAACCTGCCGTCAAAAGATGGCAAATACAGCCTGTACTGTGCGGTTATCGTGAAGAAAGTGGATGCGAAAACGCGCGGTAAAGTGGGCATCAACGAATTGCTGCGCACCATCGATTAATCGGGTATAACAAAAAGCGGGGGCAACCCCGCTTTTTTTATATCTGAGGGTGGCGAAAATAGATTTTTTCGTTAATTATTCAAAGGTTATGTTGAGATCAAGGGTACCGCTATGTACGATAATCTGAAAAGTCTGGGCATTACCAATCCTGATGAAATTGATCGTTACAGCCTCCGTCAGGAAGCCAATAACGATATTCTGAAAATCTATTTTCACAAGGACAAAGGAGAGTTTTTCGCCAAAAGCGTGAAGTTTAAATATCCACGCCAGCGTAAGACCGTTGTGGCTGACGGCGTAGGACAGGGCTACAAAGAAGTACAGGAAATCAGCCCTAACCTGCGCTATGTGATCGATGAACTCGATCAGATCTGCCAGCGCGACCGCACCGAAGTCGATCTTAAGCGTAAGATCCTTGACGACCTGCGTCACCTTGAAAGCGTTGTAACGAATAAGATCAGCGAGATTGAAGCGGATCTTGAGAAATTAACGCGGAAATAAAAGCAAAACGGCAATCCTCGATTGCCGTTTTTAGTGTTTGCGCCCTCTTGCCGTGGGAGAGGGATGGAGTGAGGGCACCAGACCGCACTCAGTCATCTCTGTTCATCCAGCTGCAGCGCCACATACAGCAGCAGCCTGTCGTCAAAGTTTCCCAGATCCAGCCCCGTCAGCTCCGAAATCCGGTTTAACCGATACTCAAGCGTATTGCGGTGAATAAACAGCGCCTTCGAGGTCGCCAGCGGCTGCACGTTATGCCGGAACCACGCCTGCAGCGTCCGGCGCAGCAGGCCGTTGTTGTCCATGGCTTTCAGACGCGCTAATGGCCGCGCCAGCTCATTGGCCTGCCAGCCCCCGCGCAGGCTGTCGAGCAGCACCGGCAGCATCAGATCCTGATAGAAATAGCTGCGGCTCTCCGGCATCCGCTGCTTGCCCACCATCATGGTGGTGCGCGCGGTACGCCAGGAGCGGGCGATACTGCCCGGCCCGGTAAAGTAGTTGCCCAGCGCAACGCGAAAACGCAGCTGACCATTCTCCTCCATCCGGGAGATCAGCTGCTCCACGCGACGACGATGATCGTCTGCATCCCAGCGGCCGAACGCATTGAGCGCCGGTTTGAGGACCACCATTTCCGTCAGAGAAACGATCGCCACCAGGTTATCGCGCTCCGGCGTCGCCAGCGCATTTTGCAGCTGCTGCAGTTCGGCCATCGCGCTGTCCACGCCAAGCTGTCCGCTATCGACCTCAATGACCGCTACCACGCGCGGCTGGTTAAGATCGATCCCCAGACGCTGGGCCCATTCGCTGAGCGCAGGCGTATGCTCTTCCGCCTGAATAAGGTTCATCACCAGCTCTTCACGCAGGCGGCTGTCCTGGGCAAGCAGGTGCATCAGGCGCGACTGCTCCAGCATCATCTCAGCCGTCATACAGACCAGCTCACCGTATTTTCGCAGTGACTCGGGCTCGCCGGTGAGGCCGATTACCCCCACAATTTCGCCTTCAAGGCGCAGCGGTAAATTAATGCCCTGGCGTACGCCGTGCAGGTGTTTCGCTACCGCATCGTCGATATCCACGACCCGCCCCTGAGAAAGCACCAGCAGTGCACCTTCGTGCAATTCCCCAATACGCTCGCGATCGCCGCTGCCAATAATGCGCCCGCGGGCATCCATTACGTTGATATTGGTATCAATGATGCGCATGGTGCGCGCCACGATATCCTGCGCCATTTTGGTATCAAGATGCCAGCCAGCCATGTAACCCTCCTGTGAGCAGAGCTCAAGCATAGGGAAGTTCAGCGACGGCTGCATTGTGCGAATGCACAAAGAGAGAGGGGGAAGTATGGAGTTGTGGCAAGAATCACAGAAAAGAGAAAGCCCCTGCGAACAGGGGCTTTAGAGGATTACTGCATCAGCAGATAAAGAGAGGTGTCACCACGCTGGATATTCAGCGCCAGCACGGAAGGCTTGCTGTCGAGAATTTTGCGCAGTTCAGCGATGTTCTTCACCGGCTGCTGGTTAGCGCCCATGATCACATCGCCTTTTTTCAGGCCGATACGGGCTGCCGGTGAATTCGCTTTCACGTTGTTCACCACCACGCCTTTGTCTGCGCCTTTATTGCTCATCTCGGCACCTTCAATACCGCTGAAGATGGTGCTGGAATCCACCTGATTCTGGCTGCTCTGCTGCAGCTCCAGGCTCACGTTAACCGGCTTACCGTCGCGCAGCAGGCCGAGGGTCACTTTACTGCCAATCGGCATCGAGCCCACTTCGGCACGCAGGGCGGCAAAGCTGCTGATCGGCTTACCGTTCAGGGAGGTGATCACATCACCCGCTTTAATGCCCGCTTTCGCCGCGGAGGAATTCGGCATCACCTGGCTGACGAATGCTCCGCGCTGAGCGTCAACTTTCATCGCCTTAGCCAGTTCGGAGTTCAGCTCCGTACCGAGGATACCCAGCTCGCCGCGTTTCACCTGGCCATACTGCACCATCTGCGAGGTCAGGTTTTTCACCATGTTACTCGGGATAGCAAAACCGATACCGATGTTGCCGCCGTCCGGTGCCAGGATCGCGGTGTTGATACCGATCAGCTCACCGTTCAGGTTCACCAGCGCACCGCCGGAGTTACCGCGGTTGATCGCCGCATCCGTCTGGATGAAGTTTTCGTAGTTTTCCGCGTTCAGGCCGCTACGACCCAGCGCTGAGACGATACCGGATGTCACGGTTTCACCCAGACCGAACGGGTTACCGATCGCCACGGTATAGTCGCCCACGCGCAGCGCGTCAGAGTCGGCAATTTTAATCGCCGTCAGGTTTTTCGGATCCTGGATCTGGATCAGCGCAATATCGGAGCGCGGGTCTTTACCCACCACTTTGGCGTCGAACTTGCGGCCATCGCTCAGCTGAACCTTAATGCTGTTAGCGTTATCGACAACGTGGTTGTTGGTGACGACATAGCCTTTCGCCGCATCAATAATTACCCCTGAGCCAAGCGCCATGAATTTCTGCTGCTGGCCGCCGCCCTGGCTGTCATCCCCGGCACCACCGCCCTGACAGAAAGGTGAACTCTGGAATGGCGAACCGTCCTGGCAGAACGGCGAGTTGTCGCCGAAGAACTGCTGGAAGTTACGCGGCATACGCGGCGTATTGACGGTCGTGCTGCCCTCAACGTTAATACTCACCACCGATGGCATCACTTTTTCGAGCATCGGTGCCAGGCTTGGCATCTGCTGCGCGGTTGCTGCCGACGACGCGGTCTCGGCTGCAGTAGCAGTCAGAGGAGACAGCGCTAAACCTAAACTCAGAGCCAGTGCACTCATTGCTAATGTGGTTTTTTTCATGTTTCTCAATCTCGATTTACAGGTAACGCAAAATTGCTGTGTAACTCAGATTCGTTTTATACCGCTTAGTTCCGGCGATAAGTTTATGGAAAAGGTAAAAATTTATTGGCCGTCTTTACAAAACTCCGGAATTATTCCACCGCCATCAGCTTGCGGTATTCATCCCAGGCATACAAATCCGTCATGCCGCTGATATAGTCCTGAATAAGACGGCAGCGATAATAATATTCCATCACCGGCCATTCGGGGGAGTTGCGTTCCAGCTTGCCAATCGCTTCGACATACGCCAGACGATGCCGGGTAGAGAGTTTTTGATAAAGCCGCGATTCGATGGGTATTCTGCGCACGCGCTCGTGTTCCACCAGTTCGCTGAACTCGTCGACCGACAGCCGGAGCAACGGGGAATAAATTTCCAGTAACCCACTGATTACCCGATAGCCCTGCAGCTCTAGCTGCTCGACATCCGGATGGCTGAATACGTGCCGCATCGCCACATGTTTATAAAGCTCAAGGAGTTGACTGAAACTGCTGTCATCTTCCAGCAGCGCGTGGTTGAATTCCCCGCTGAAGATGAGCGGCAAATTATCAATAAAGCGCGACGCCGCATACGGCACCAGTTTATTTAATGTATTGACCCGCAAATACATAAAGAACTGGTCTTCCGTACTTCGGCTTAATGTATTTGAGCGCGATTTTTCCCAGGCATTTTCGACCACCTGCGCAAACAGCGAGCCTTTTTCATGAGTACCCCAGGCCGCATAAAGATGCTGATAAAGCTCCTCGACGCTGAAGATTCTTTTCTCGACGGCATCTTCCAGATCGGCAACGCAATAGGAAATATCATCGGCGGCTTCCATAATCCAGGTCAATGGAAAGCGGCCGTTTGGCGTCAATGAAAGTTCTTTACGTAACCGTTCAATATAGGCCTCTTCGGAAAGGTAATAGCCCGGTTTTTTCATTAAATAGCTGTGGGACGCGGGCGTATCCCCTATCCACCACGCTGGGCGGGTATATTTCAGAATGCAGCCGACCTGTGCCCAGGTGAGGTTCATGCGCATCAGGGAATGAACCAGCCGGATCCCCTGCGCGTTGCCCTCGAAGTGACACAAATCCTGGCGCACTTTGCGGCGCAGGTCGTTCAGCCGCTCTTCACCTTCACGCAGGCGTAAATCGCGTACGATGCAGCGGTCATCGCTGAGGGGCTGGCTTACCGCATCCTTAGGATAAAGCCGCTGCTTAAACCAGTCGTTGATAGCCGCCTCACCAAAGTGGCCGAAAGGCGGGTTGCCGATGTCATGCATCAGGCAGGCCATCTCAACAATGCTCTCGAAGGGCCCCGTCAGCTCATCCAGACCATAGGCTTCCAGTAAACGCTGCTCTTTGAGACGGCTCAAAATCTCTTTGGCAATATAGCGCCCGACCTGCTGCACTTCCATCGAGTGGGTTAAGCGCGTGCGTACCGCGGCGTTACGCTCCAGCGGGAACACCTGGGTCTTTTGCTGCAGACGCCGGATGGCAGGCGAGTTAACGATCCGCCCGCGATCGCTCTCGAAGATACGCAGGATCTCATGTTCGCTCTTGTCGCCCTGCGGCGAACGGAAACGTCGGTGCCAGTTAATTTTGGTGCGAAAATCGATTGGTGCCATGTGCTCCCCCGCGTGAGAATGCGTTTCCCCTTAACCGCATGATAGACTATGCATCTTAACAAGGCACATCGCGAGTAAATCTATGAAAATCGGCATTATTGGTGCAATGGAAGAAGAAGTTACGCTGCTGCGTGACAAAATTGAGAACCGTCAGACTCTCTCTCTTGGTGGTTGTGAGATCTACACCGGCCAGCTGAACGGCGTTGACGTGGCTCTGCTGAAATCAGGCATCGGTAAAGTGGCTGCTGCGCTGGGTGCAACCCTGCTGCTTGAGCGCTGCAAGCCGGACGTGATCGTGAATACCGGCTCTGCGGGCGGCCTGGCGCCGACGCTGAAAGTGGGCGATATCGTTGTCTCCGACGAAGCGCGTTACCACGATGCCGACGTCACCGCGTTCGGTTACGAGTACGGCCAGCTCCCGGGCTGCCCTGCTGGTTTTAAAGCTGACGACAAACTGATTGCGGCGGCAGAGACCTGCATCGCAGAACTCAACCTCAACGCGGTACGCGGTCTGATTGTCAGCGGTGATGCCTTCATCAACGGCTCCGTTGGGCTGGCGAAAATCCGTCATAACTTCCCTCAGGCGGTTGCCGTTGAAATGGAAGCAACCGCGATCGCTCATGTCTGCCATAACTTCAGCGTACCCTTCGTGGTGGTTCGCGCCATCTCTGACGTGGCAGACCAGCAGTCACACATCAGCTTCGACGAGTTCCTGACCGTTGCGGCAAAACAGTCCACCGTGATGGTGGAGCGCCTGGTGCAGAATCTGGCACGTGGCTAAACATACCGTCAGGGCGCTGGCCGCCCTGCTTCTTCTCGCTCCGCTGTGGCTCTATGCTGTACCGCGCGTGATTACCCTCTCTCCCGCGAATACGGAACTGGCATTTGCCGCCGGGATCACGCCCGTTGGCGTGAGTAGCTATTCGGATTACCCACCGCAGGCCGCGGATATTGAACAAGTGGCAACCTGGCAGGGGATGAACCTTGAGCGCATCGTGTCGCTTAAACCGGATCTCGTGCTGGCCTGGCGCGGCGGCAACGCCGAGCGGCAGGTCAACCAGCTCACCTCGCTTGGCATAAAGGTGATGTGGATTGATGCCGTCAGCATTGAGCAGGTCGCTCAGGCGCTACGCGCTCTGGCACCCTATAGCCCTACGCCCAAAAAAGCCGAGGCTGCGGCGAAACAGATGCTGAGCGACTATGCCGCGCTGAAATCCCAATACGATACCCCTGTTAAAAAGCGCATCTTCCTGCAGTTTGGCAGCCAGCCGCTGTTTACCACCGGAAAAGGGTCGATTCAGAACCAGGTGCTGGAAGTCTGCGGCGGTGAAAATATCTTTGCTGCCAGCCGGGTGCCCTGGCCTCAGGTCAGCCGTGAACAGGTCCTGGCGCGCCAGCCGCAGGCCATCGTCGTGGTCGGAAATGCGAGCGAAATTCCCAAAATTGAGCAATTCTGGCAAAAGCAGCTAAAAATACCGGTAATACCCCTCAACAGCGACTGGTTTGAACGCGCCAGCCCGCGTATTATCCTCGCCGCAAAACAGCTCTGCGCCGCGCTGGCAGAGAGTCACTAACATAAGACCCTTTTCGAGGATTTAACGATGCTCGTTTATTGGCTGGATATTCTTGGCACAGCCGTTTTTGCTATCTCCGGCGTCCTGCTCGCTGGAAAACTACGCATGGATCCGTTTGGCGTGCTGGTGCTTGGCGTCGTGACCGCCGTCGGCGGCGGGACTATCCGCGATATGGCGCTGGCGAATGGGCCGGTGTTTTGGGTGAAAGATCCTACCGATCTGGTGGTCGCGATGGTCACCTGCCTGTTAACCATTGTGCTGGTTCGCCAGCCCCGCCGCTTGCCCAAGTGGATATTGCCGGTACTGGATGCCGTGGGTCTGGCCGTGTTTGTCGGTATCGGCGTTAATAAGGCGTTTAATGCGGGTACCGGTCCGATGGTGGCAATCTGCATGGGCGTATTAACCGGCGTGGGCGGCGGGATCATACGCGACATTCTGGCGCGCGAAGTGCCGATGATCCTGCGTACTGAAATTTACGCGACGGCCTGCATTGTGGGCGGGATTGTTCACGCGACCGCGTACTACACCTTTGCCCTCCCGCTGGAAAATGCCGCGATGCTGGGGATGGTCGTGACGCTGGTGATACGCTTAGCGGCGATACGCTGGCACCTGAAGCTGCCGACGTTTGCGCTGGATGATAATGGCAGGTAAAAGCAAAACGGTAACCGCAAGGTTACCGTTTTTAGCATTTTGCCGGGGTGAAGGTATCAGCCCGCACTCTCTTAGATGCTGAACGAAGATCCACACCCGCAGGTGCTTGTCGCATTCGGGTTAGTGACCACAAAGCGCGAACCTTCCAGACCCTCGGTGTAATCCACCGAACCACCCACCAGATACTGCAGGCTCATCGGGTCAACCACCAGCGCGACGCCCTGTTTCTCGATAGTCATATCGCCATCGTTAACCTGATCGTCAAAGGTAAAACCATACTGGAAGCCGCTGCAGCCGCCACCGGTAATATAGACACGCAGTTTCAGATCCGGATTGTCTTCATCGGCAATCAGGACTTTCACTTTGTTGGCTGCTGCTTCGGTAAATTCGAGCGGTACAGCTACTACGTCATCACTCATCTTATGCTCCCATGAATACTGCTATTGGGTAAAATTCACCCAATTCTTTATCTCATTATCTAATACCCTGGTAATTCATTCAAGTATTCTGCGTGGCGGCCCGCTCAGCCTCTTGTTTCGCCAGGGTACGCGCGAGGATGGTGGAGTATAGCGGTTTTCCACCCAGGAACTGGGCTAATAGTGTCGCGCCGAGACAGGTAATGATCATTGGCAAAATGAGCTGGTAATTGTCCGTCATCTCCAGCACCAGCACGATCCCGGTCAAGGGCGCACGCAGGGACGCGGCCAGCAGCGCCCCCATTCCGGCCACCGCAAAGGTCCCGGCTTCAAGGTGATAGGCGGGAAAGCCCACTTCAGCCGCCATACCAAACGCGGTCCCGAGCAGCGTACCCAGCGCCAGCATCGGGGCAAAAATCCCCCCGGGCGCGCCGGAAGAGAAGCACAGTACCGTCGTGATAACCCGGGAGATGAACATAAAGAGCAGCAGACCCACGCTGAAATTCCCCGCCGCCGCAATGGGAATCAGCCCGAACCCGCCGCCTGCGGCATTCGGCTCGATAAACCCGAGTACGCCACACATTCCGCCTAGCAGACCGCCCATCAGCACCCATTTCGTGGTGTTCCCGCCGTGAATGCGCTGGAACATATCCTGAGCGCGCAGGATAAAGGTGTTAAACAGCGGCCCCACCACGCCAAAAATCATGCCGAGGATCAGGTAAAGCCACAGGGTGTTGACCGGCGCGTTGGTGAGTTTACCCACCTCAATGACCGCTCCCTCGCCATTAAAGATGCGAAACACGATGCTCGACATAATGACGCCGGTGAATACCGCTTTAATTGAGATCAGGTTGTAGCGGAACTGCGCGCGCATCTCTTCGATAATGAACAAAATGCCCGCCAGCGGCGCGTTAAACGCGGCGGAAAGCCCCGCCGCCGCGCCGGTTGCCAGCAGCGTATGGCGCGCTTCGGCGCTTCGCATCCGAAACAGATCGCCCACCATGCGACCGACGTTTCCCCCCAGCTGTACCGTGGGCCCTTCCCGGCCAAGCACCATGCCCGCGCCCAGGGTCCCCATGCCGCCGATGAATTTAACCGGAATCACCCGCCACCAGCGCACCGGACGCAGTTCCTCCAGCGCGCCTTCAATTTCCGGGATGCCCGACCCACCGGCCTCCGGCGCGAATTTTCGCACCAGAAAATACCCCACCATGGCAAACAGCGCGGACAGCCCGAATGCCCACACCCAGACCAGCCATTCGCTGTCGGCGAAACCGGCCACGGTGCCCACTCGCCAGTTGAGTACGGCATTAACCGCTTTTTCAAACGCTACGCCAACCAGGCCCGCGAGAGTGCCCACCACGGCAGCGGCCAGCAGGATCGCCAGCGGCGTTTTATCGCGATTGAGCAGGCGCCGAATGCTGATTCGGTGCTGGGCGCGCGTAAATTGTTGTTCTTCAAAAGACGGAGAATCTGATTTCATGTCCTGTTCTTATTTGTCACACAAAAAGCCGCGAGGATTTTACCAGAGACGGCCCCACCGTCTCCTGAAAATTACTTAACAAATCTTAAAGCATTGCCCGGCTAAAAATTTCATAACCTTCCCCGAATCACATAGAATAGTGGGCTTAACCATTTTATTCGAACCAGGAACGACGCCATGAGCAAGTCTGAAAACCTCTACAGTGCAGCCCGCGAGCTTATTCCGGGTGGCGTGAACTCACCTGTGCGCGCCTTCACCGGCGTGGGCGGTACGCCGCTGTTTATCGAACGTGCTGACGGCGCGTATCTGTATGATGTCGATGGCAAAGCCTATATCGATTATGTAGGTTCCTGGGGACCGATGGTGCTGGGGCACAACCATCCGGCCATTCGTAACGCGGTAATTGAAGCCGCCCAGCGTGGCCTGAGCTTCGGTGCGCCAACCGAAATGGAAGTGAAAATGGCGGAGCTGGTGACTGAACTGGTGCCTACCATGGACATGGTGCGTATGGTGAACTCCGGTACCGAAGCCACTATGAGCGCCATCCGCCTGGCGCGCGGTTTTACCGGTCGCGATAAAATCATCAAGTTTGAAGGCTGTTACCACGGTCATGCGGACTGCCTGCTGGTGAAAGCCGGTTCCGGCGCGCTGACGCTCGGCCAGCCGAACTCCCCGGGCGTACCGGCAGATTTCGCGAAGCACACCCTGACCTGCACCTACAACGATCTTGCTACCGTTCGCGCGGCGTTCGAGCAGTATCCGCAGGAGATCGCCTGCATCATCGTTGAGCCGGTTGCCGGCAACATGAACTGTATCCCACCGCAGCCTGACTTCCTGCCGGGCCTGCGCGCCCTGTGCGACGAGTTCGGCGCGCTGCTGATCATCGATGAAGTCATGACCGGCTTCCGCGTGGCGCTGGCGGGTGCCCAGTCTTACTACGACGTCGTGCCGGACCTGACCTGCCTCGGCAAAATCATCGGCGGCGGCATGCCGGTCGGCGCATTCGGTGGTCGTAAGGACGTGATGGAAGCCCTGGCGCCAACCGGTCCGGTTTACCAGGCGGGCACGCTCTCCGGTAACCCTATCGCCATGGCGGCGGGCTTTGCCTGCCTGACCGAAGTGGCTCAGCTAGGCATTCACGAAACCCTGACCGACCGTACCACGCAGCTGGCAAACGGCCTGCTGGAAGCGGCAGAAGAGGCCGGTATCCCTCTGGTGGTTAACCACGTGGGCGGCATGTTCGGGATTTTCTTCACCGATGCGAAAACCGTGACCTGCTATCAGGACGTGGTGAAGTGCGACGTTGAACGCTTCAAGCGCTTCTTCCACCTGATGCTGGAAGAAGGCGTGTACCTCGCGCCGTCCGCGTTCGAAGCGGGCTTTATGTCCGTGGCGCACAGCGAAGAAGATATCAACAACACCATCGACGCGGCGCGCAAGGTGTTTGCGAAGCTGTAAGATGTGCGGCTTGATGCCCTCACCCCAACCCTCTCCCACGAGGAGAGGGAGCAAACACTAAAACGGCAATCTAAAGATTGCCGTTTACTTTTATTACCGGCTCTGCTTTCTCAACAGATAAATAAAGTACGGCGCGCCGATAAAGGTCGACAGCAGACCCGCCGGGATCTGATACGGGAACAGCACCATTCTTCCGCACCAGTCCGCAAACACCAGCATCACCCCGCCCGTCAGCGCCGACATCACGATATGCGGCATCGTCCGGCGGAACCCCATCATTCTGGCAATGTGCGGCGCCATTAGCCCGACAAAACTCAGCGGTCCAATCGTCAGGGTTGCCGTCGCCGTCAGGCACGCCGCCAGCAGCAGCAGGGCCACGCGCGCTGGCGTCAGCGCCATTCCCACCGCACGCGCGGTTTCGCCGCCGAGCGGCAGAATGGTCATCCAGCGGCGGCACAGCGGCACCATCGCCAGCAGCACGAGCATCACGATCCCGGACCAGACCACCTGGCTGGCGGTGGCGTTGTAGGTCGAGCCGGAAATCCAGGTCAGGATCTTCGCCATACGCGGATCGCCGCTGGCCTGCAGCATCATCAGCAGCATGGTAAATGCGGTGCTGAGCGCCATCCCGGCCAGCAGCATGCGGTGCGGCGAAAATCCGCCGCGACCGGCGGCAATCAGGATAATCATCAGCGTGACTGCCGCGCCGATACTGCCGGCAGGCATCAGCCAGCCAAACGCATTCCCCGGCACAAAGAACAGCATCAGCACCACGCCAAAGGCGGCGCCAGAGCTGATCCCCAGCACTTCCGGGCTTGCCATCGGGTTGCCGGTCAGACGCTGAATAATGCACCCCGCCACCGCCAGCATCACCCCTGCGATCAGCGCAGCGAAGATACGCGGCCAGCGCCACTGCACCAGTTCATTGAGTAAATCACCCGTCGCCCAGTGCCAGCCCACGGCATCGCGTCCAAATGAGAGCGCCGCAAACGAAGCGATAATCAGCACCGCCAGACCGGCAAGGCTAAAACACAGCACCGACTGACGTTCAGCGTAAACTTTATCGCCCGCGTCCATCGCCGGTGCGCTCATGCTGCGCAGGCGCGGGAGCAGCCACAGCAGCAGCGGCGCCCCGATAAGCGCGGTCACCGAGCCGGTGGAGACTTCCCTCCAGACCTGCGCCAGCCAGAGAATAAGCTGATCGGAAAGCCAGAGGATCAGCGCCCCAATCAGCGGCGCCAGCATCAGACGCGCCAGCAGGCGACGCGCCCCGAGCATTTTCGCCAGCAGCGGCGCAAACAGGCCGATAAACCCGATGATGCCGACCGCGTTTACCAGCAGGGCACTCAATACAATCGCCAGCGTCAGCGCCGCCAGACGAGCCAGCGACAGCGCCAGCCCCAGGTTACGCGCCACGCCATCATCCAGCCCCATGAGCGTCAGGGGGCGCAGGAGCAGCAGCGTCAGCACGACGCCGCCAGCCAGCTGCGGCCAGAGGTGCTCTACAACGCTCCAGTCGGTCTGGGTGAGCGTGCCGGTACTCCACAGGAACATGCTTTGCAGCCGATCGTGATGGAACAGCACCAGCAGCTGGTTAATCGCCCCGCAGTACAGGCTCACCACCAGCCCGGCCAGAATAAGCGTCACAGGAGAAAGGCGCTTGCCCCAGGCCACGCCAAAGACCAGCGCCCCCACCACGCACGCCCCCGCGAGTGCCGCAAACTGAGAGGTTAACGCTCCCGGCAGCGCCCACAGCGTGGTGATAGTGATCCCAAGCTGCGCGCCGGTCGCGACGCCGAGCGTGGTTGGCTCTGCCAGCGGGTTACGTAAAACCTGCTGGAACAGCACGCCTACCAGCCCTAAGCCGGCCCCGACCAAAAGGGAGATCGCCAGACGCGGCAGCAGGCTGTAGTGGAACAGCATCTGCTGAATATTGTCGATATCCGGCGAGGCCAGAGCGGCCCCCCACTGCGCGCGGGGTAAGGCCGTGGAGAGGTTGAATCCGGTTAATACCAGCGCAACCAGAAAAAACAGGGATAGCAGCAGCGCCGGGAAGCGGGCGATACGCGTACTCATGCTTTACCTCCCAGGGCTTTATCCAGCACGCGGGCAAAATGCATGGCCGACAGCGTCGCGCCGTAGAACCAGACCGCCGGGACGCGCTGGAAGCGCCTCTCGCGCACAAACGGCATCGCCTGCCAGAGCGGGGTCGCCATCAGGGTTTGCATGTCGCGTTCGTTACCGTGGTCGAAACACAGCACGTCCACATCGCGAAACGCCGCCAGACGATCGATACCCACGGTGGTACTGCCCCAGAAGGTCATCTCCCCTTCCCAGGCGTTGCGAATGCCGAAGCTGTCCAGCACCTCCTGGAACAGACAGTTTTTACCGAAGACCAGCATATGGCGGGCATCCAGCAGCGTCACCATCAGCAGTGGACGATCGCCCCGGTGAGCAAAGCGCGGCTTCAGGGAGTCTATCAGGGCATCAAATTCGTCGAGATGCCTTTTAGCCTCCGCTTCGCGGTTGAGGAAATGCGCCATCTCGTTAATCGAGTTTTTCGCCACAGCCAGCGGTTTTTTACCGTCGCTGAAGGCGAATCCACGTCCCGGCGCAATGCGCGCCAGGGTCTCCTCTGACGGGCCGTAGCCCGCGGACCAGAACAGGAACGAGGGTTTCATCTGGGTGAGCAGCTCAAGGTTTGGCTCCGTTCGCAGACCGACGTCGATCACCGAGTCCGGCAGCTTTGGCTCATTCACCCAGAGGTTATAGTTAGGAATGTCCGCCACGCCATAGGGCGTGACGCCGAGCGCCATCATCAGTTCGACCGGCAGCCATTCCAGGGCCACAATACGGTGCGGATCGACGGCGGCAGCACGCGCCGTATTCATTTTGAACAGCAGCGGCGAGAGCGCCATCGCCGTCAGCAGGCGACGGCGGCTAATGCGTGTGTTATTCAGCATCAGTAGACGAAGCTCACCGGTGCAGCCCCGGCCGGGTGAGGCAGAATACCCATCGGAATACCGTAAATATGTTCCAGCGTTTCGCTGCGCATCAGCTCTGCCGGTGTCCCCTGGGCAATCATCTCGCCCCCGCGCAGCGCGACGAGGTAGTCACAATAGCGCGCGGCCATGTTGATATCGTGCAGGACCGCAATGACCGTCAGGCCACGCTGCTGGCTCAGGCGATGCACCAGCGCCAGGACGTCGACCTGATGGGCAATATCCAGCGCAGAGGTCGGTTCATCCAGCAGCAGACAGCGGCTGTCCTGCGCCACCAGCATCGCAATCCACGCGCGTTGACGTTCGCCGCCGGACAGGCTATCCACCAGACGGTGCGCCAGCGGTTTTAGCCCGACCAGCGCAATCGCCTCTTCCACCTTCTCTCTGTCGGCGACGCCAAAGCGCCCAAGCGCACCGTGCCACGGATAACGCCCAATCGCCACCAGCTCACGCACCGTCATCCCTTCCGCCTGCGGCAGCTGCTGCGGCAGATAGGCCACTTTGCGGGCAAAGGCTTTACTGCTCCAGCTCTCCAGCGGTTGGCCATCCAGCAGAATATCGCCTTCTGAAGGCGGCTGATGGCGCCCCAGCATCTTGAGCAGCGTGGATTTACCGGAGCCGTTGTGACCAATCAGGCCCGTCACTTTACCGGCAGGGAACGTCAGAGAGAGCGGATGCAGCAGCGTGCGCCCGGGTACGCGAAAAGAGAGATGGTTGAGCGTAAAGGTGGTGTCGGGTTGCGTTTGAATATCCTGCATATCAGCCAACTTAAATAAAAAGGGCACGGCGAACCGTGCCCGAAGAGAGATTAGAAGCGGAAGGTCGCGGTGGCAACAACCTGACGTTCAGCACCCCAGAAGCAGCCGTAGGTATTGAAGCAGCTGGCAACGTACTCGCGATCGAACAGGTTGTTCACGTGCAGCGCCACGTTTGAGCCCGCCATACCAACGCGTGCGAGATCGTATCTGACCAGCGCATCGACAACGGTGTAGCTGCCCACCTTGAAGGAGTTCGCCGGATCGCCATAGCTTGAGCCCGTGTAACGCACGCCGGTACCCAGCGTCAGGCCAGACAGCGCACCGTCAAACAGGGTGTAATCGCCCCACAACGATGCCATGTGTTTTGGCACCTGAGCTGGCGTGTTGCCTTTGTAGGTGGTGTCCGTGGTGTATTCCGCATCAGTATAGGTATAAGAACCCACCAGGTTAACGCTCGCAGACAGGGCCGCTTTCGCTTCCACCTCTACGCCACGCGCGCGGATTTCACCGCCCTGAACCGAGAAAAAGGAGCCCGCCGGATCCGCCATCAGGTTGTTAGTTTTGGTCAGCTGGTACAACGCGCCGGTGACGACGATCGGACGATCGTTAGGCACGTATTTCACGCCCGCTTCGTACTGTTTACCTTTAGACGGCGAGAACAGTTTGCCCTGGGCATCGGTCTGCGAAGCCGGTTCAAACGATTCGCTGTAGCTAAAGTACGGAGTTACGCCGTTATCAAACAGATAGTTAACGCCACCGCGCCAGGTGAACTGGGTATCATCACGTTTGGAGGTGGTGTTCGTTACGCGGTTGTAGGATTCCTGATCGGCCCAGTCATAACGGCCGCCCAGGGTTACCAGCACTTTATCCCACTGCGCCTGATCCTGAACGTACAGCCCCGTCTGTTTCTGACGGTTGAGGATCTGATATGGGCCGGAGGTCGCGGGATCTTTTGAGCTGAAATCAAAATCGCTGTTCACCGGATTGTAGAGATCCAGCAGCGGAACAGAGTCGTCGTAACCAAACCAGGAGTTGATGTCATTTCGCATGCGCATAAAGTCAACGCCGGTCAGCAGAACGTGGTCCACCTCGCCGGTTGAGAATTTGCTCTGCAGCTGGGTATCAACGGTAAAGTTCTGCAGCTTTTCGTTATCAACAACGTATTTACGCGCCAGATAATGGCCTTTGTCCGATGGCGCTAACGCGGCACACTGTTTGTTGCCGCTGTTTGCCGGGTCGGTACAAACGCCATAACCGTATACGCTGTTTTGCGAGGTTTTGTTCTCGGCAAAGCGCAGGTTCTGACGCACGGTAAAGGTATCGTTGAACTCGTGGTCGAAGCTGTATCCCACCATTTTCTGGTTACGGGAATAGGTATTGTTCTTCGCGCCTTCGTTGAAGTTCGTCGGCAGACGATCGCCGTTCGGCAGCGGATCAACCGTTCCCTCTTTTGGCAGCCAGCCGTAGTAGCCCGTTTCAGGCTCGTTCTGGAAGTAGGAGAGGAACGTGAAGGTGGTTTTATCATCCGGACGCCAGGAGAACGATGGCGCAATGGCGTAACGCTGCTCTTCAGCACGCTCCTGCTGAGCGTTATTAGAACGCGCAACGCCCGTTAAGCGATAAGAGTAAACGCCGTCGTCGTCGATCGCATCGCTAAAGTCGAACCCGGTCTGGAACAGGCTATCCGTGCCGACTTTGAACTGGATCTCTTTCAGCGGCTCGGTTGTTGGGCGCTTACTGACCATGTTCAGCAAACCGCCCGGGCTGCTTTTGCCGTACAGAACGGAAACCGGACCGCGCATGATTTCGGCGCGCTCCAGCATATAAGGATCAATCACCGCGTCGTTATAGAAGTTCCCCTGCATTTTCATGCCGTCGAGGTAGTTATTCTGCGTCTGGCCATCGGCCGCGAAGCCGCGAATGATCAAATAGTCATAGGTGTTAGACGCGCCGCGCGTGCCTACCGCAACGCCCGGCGTATAGCTCAGGGCTTCTTTCACCGAGCGCGGCTGATGCAGCGCCATCTCTTCGGCCGTGACCACAGAAATAGACTGTGGAACCTTTTGAATCGGGGTATCCGTTTTGGTCCCGGTCGCGGATTGCCGTGCGGCGATGGTCGCAGCAGGACCCCAGGCACTTTCCTGTGCCGCAGGTGCTGCGGTTACCGTAATGGTTTCTTCTTTTTTCGGGGCTTCGGCCGCGTGAGCATAAGCAGACATGCCGGCAACCGCTGTGGCGACGACGACCGCGAGCTTACGCAGCGACGTGTTCATTGACTGAGCAGTATTGGAAAGCGCCATGTTGAATCTCTGATGTGAAAGTGAATGATAACGTAAACGAGAATTATTATTATGAGCGCCAGAATAATATGCGAAACGCTGGTTGCATAGCAAGCTGTAAGCGGCCCTATGAGAATTAAGGGTTTAAGAAATCATCAAGAGAAAACGAAGGGTTAATCAGAGTTAAAGCGAGGGTTAACGAAATGAGGTTTACGGGTAAAAAAAGCCCCCTTCCAGGGAAGAGGGCTTTAAAAGGTTAGTTACCGCCGAACATGTCTTTAATCCAGCCCGCGACACCGTCGCTGTCTTTCTTCTCATTCTGCTGCTGCGGCTGTTGCTGCTGCGGCTGCTGTGGTTGAGAAGACTGGTCGAACGGGTTACCCGTTGGCTGTTCTGGCTGGCTTTGCTGGCACAGCGAGTCCGGGTTTGCGGTCCAGACAGGCAGCGTACGCATTCCGCCGCCGCAGACGAAGTTACCGGAGCTGTCCACGCCCATATCGACGATATCTTCCGGCGCAACCAGATTCAGCGGCACAGGAGACTGATTCGCCAGATAGCGCTGGTAAATCGACATCGCCCCGCTCGCGCCGTACAGCTTGGTCGGCTGGTTGTTGTCGCGGCCTACCCAGGTGATCACCACTTCGCGGCCATCAATACCGGCAAACCAGGTATCGACGTTGTTGTTGGTGGTCCCGGTTTTACCCGCAAGATGCAGACCCGGATACTTCGCGCCCAGCTGACGCCCGGTGCCGCGCTGCACGACCTGCTGCATCGTCCACAGCGTCATATAGGCGGCCTGAGCAGGAACGGCACGCTCCGCCTGCGGGAAGCTCTGATACAGCACGGAACCATCTTCGGCAATCACTGAGCGCAGGGCAGACAGCGGCGCGCGGTTGCCCCCGCTGGCAATGGTCTGGAACGCCTGCGCCACTTCGATCGGCGTCAGGTTAAGCGCACCGAGGATCATCGCCGGCACCGGGTGCAGCTGATCTTTCGACACGCCCAGTTTTTGCCAGGTATCGACAATCGCCGGCAGTCCCAGCGACATGCCCAGGTTCACCGTTGGCACGTTCATGGAACGGGTCAACGCATCCACCAGCATGACCTGGCCGCTGAACTGTTTATCATCGTTCTGCGGTGACCAGACCTGGCCGTTAGGCTGGCGCAGGGAGATCGGCGCATCCGCAATCCAGGTATTCAGGCGATACTGATTTGGCTGGCTCAGGGCTGTGAGGTAGGTTGCCGGTTTTGCCAGAGAGCCGATTGAGCGACGCGCCTGCATGGCGCGGTTGTAGCCTGCAAACTGCGGCTCGGCGCCGCCCACCATGGCGCGAACTTCGCCGGTGTTACGGTCAACCACCACCATCGCGGTTTCCAGATCGCTCAGCTTACGCTGTTTCTTCAGCGCCGGAATGCCTTCCACCGCCGCTTTTTCGGCCGCATCCTGCGCCACGGAGTCAAAGGTGGTGAAGATCTTCACGCCGGAGAGATCTTTGACCTTATCACCGAGCTTGCTTTGCAGCTCCTGACGCACCAGCTGCATAAACGCAGGCTGAGGCGAAATCACGCCGCCGCGCGGCTGAACGCCGAGCGGACGCGCGCTCAGCATGTCGTACAGCTCCTGGTCAATCACCTGCTGCTGTTGCAGCAGACGCAGAACGAGGTTACGACGCTCCAGCGCCAGTTTCGGGTTACGCCACGGGTTATAAATGGACGCCCCTTTCACCATGCCCACCAGCAGCGCCTGCTGGTCCAGGCTCAGCTCTTCTACCGGACGGCCAAAGTAGTACAGGCTCGCCAGCGGGAAGCCGCGGATTTCGTTATCGCCGCTCTGACCGAGGTACACCTCGTTCATGTACAGCTCAAGGATACGATCCTTGCTGTAGCGCGCATCCATCAGCACGGCCATGTAGGCTTCGTTCGCTTTACGCCAGTAAGAGCGTTCGCTGGAGAGGAACAGGTTCTTCACCAGCTGCTGGGTCAGGGTACTCGCTCCCTGCACGGTACGACCGGCAGTCAGGTTAGCCAGCACCGCACGGCCAATCGAGTAGAGGCTGATGCCATCGTGCTCGTAGAAGTGACGGTCTTCGGTTGCCAGCAGGGTATCGACCAGCAGATCCGGGAAGCCGTTACGCGCCACGAACAGGCGCTGCTCGCCGTTTGCCGACGAAAGCATGGTGATCAGACGCGGATCGAGACGGAAGAAACCGAACTGACGGTTGTTATCCATGTTCTCGATGGTGTCCAGACGATCGCCGTCAAAGGTCAGACGCGCGCGCACCTGCCCCTCTTTGCTGTCCGGGAAATCAAACGGACGACGGATCATCTCAATGCTGTTGGACTGCACGGTAAATTCGCCAGGACGGGTCATTTTAGACACCTGACGATACTGGGTGGCTTCCAGCAGTTTGACCATCTCGTTCTTGGTGATGGACATATCTGGCTCAAGGTTCACCATACGGCCATACACTGCCGCAGGTAGCTGCCAGACTTTACCGTCGATACGGCTGCGGATCTTCTGATCCAGATACACGCCGTAAATCGCCATCAGCACGACAAAAACAATAAACAGCTTCAGCAGCAGCCAGAACCAGCCGCGTTTGCCCCGAGGCTTACGCCCTTTGCCTTTTCCATTACGCGGCATCGGTTCTTCATCCTCATAATCGTCTTCATAGTCATCGTCATAGTCCTCATCTCTGAGGCGACGACGGCTTACCTTTTCTTTCGCCGGACGCGTTGGTTTTCCCTTACGTCCTATTGGCTCGCGGTCATTCCCCGCCATGCTTTTTCTCCGCAACTTTCAGGCGCAAAGGCCAGATTTTCTTTTCTTTCACAGGCCTGTGAAAGAAGAAATCTCTCAAAATTTGTTTTCTCCCTCTCCCCGTGGGAGAGGGCCGGGGTGAGGGCATCAGGCCGCACTCCCCTCTTTCACCTAACTTACGAATACTTCTTCGTTCGCCGTGTCGGCGCCGTATTCGCCGGATCGTCCGGCCAGACATGTTTGGGATATCGCCCCTTCATCTCTTTCTGCACTTCACGGTAGCTTCCCGCCCAGAACGCCCCCAGATCTCGGGTGATTTGTAATGGACGATGCGCAGGCGACAGCAGCTCAAGCACTAACGGCACACGCCCTTCCGCAATGGACGGCGTGGTGGCTTCACCAAACATCTCCTGCATCCGAACCGCCAGCGCCGGCGGATTATCCTCATGATAACGGATGGCAATCCGGCTTCCGGTCGGCACAGTGTAATGCCCTGGCAGTTCACTATCCAGACGTTGACGTAATGACCAGTCCAGTAAATTCTGTAACGCTGTCTTAACATCAAGCGCCTTAAGGGCTCGCAGAGAGTGTACGCCGCTCATTTGCGGCAGTAGCCAGCGCTCAAGCGTAGCGAGCAGCGTCTCGTCATCCACCGCGGGCCAACTATAGTCCGGTAGCCACTTCGCGGCGCAGTGCAGACGAATGCGGTACTGCTCCGCTTCCGGCGTCCAGTTCAGGGCGCTCAGCCCTTTTTCCCGAATGCCGTTCAGCATGGCCTGATGAAGCTCTTCTTCCGACGGCTTCGCCAGCGGCTTCGTTCCTAACGTCAACTTACCAACCTGGCTGCGACGAAAGGCCTTAAGCGTGCCCTGGGCGTCATCCCATTCCACGATATCAGATTGCTGAAGCAGCTGCGGACAGGCACGCGTCAGGGCGTCAATCTCTACGGCAATCGCCTGCAGGATGCGCGCATCCGGAGAATGGCTGCCCTGCAGCAACAGCGGGGCGATCAGCCATTCGTGACGCGTCAGCGCATCATCGCTGTCCAGCATCGCCCCCATGCCGTTTGCCAGCTGGTAGCGACCGTCCAGCCCGCGCCGACGCGCGATCCTGTCCGGGAAGGCCTGGGCCAGCAGGAAGGCAATCTTATCGCTGTCAGGCGCACCTCCCCGGCTATTCAGGCGTTTGCACAACTGCTGCGCCCGCTGCTGCCAGTTCCCCTGGCTGCGCGAAAACGCCTGACCCAGATCGCTGCTGCCACCGCGAGGCGGCTCCTCAAGAATAGCCGCCAGTTTTGCCGCCGTGGCAATTTCATCATCCCCTTGCGCGGCCACCAGCATCGCGGCCAGACGCGGATCGTTGCCCAGCGCCGCCATTTTCTGGCCGCGCGCCGTCAGACGCTCGCCTTCCAGCGCGCCAAGCTGCGTCAGCAACGTGCGCGCAGCGGTGAGGTTTACGACAGGAGGAGGATTAAGCCAGGTGAGCTGTTCAGGGTTCGGGCAACCCCACTGGAGCAGATCCATCACCAGACCAGACAAATCGCTTTGTAAAATTTCCGGCGTGCTTTGCTGTGCAGCGCGTTCAGCCTGCTCCGCGCTGGTCAAATGCAGGCATATGCCCGGCTCAAGACGCCCCGCGCGGCCCGCGCGCTGCACCATCGACGCCTGGCTGATGCGCTGCGTCAGGAGTTTAGTCAGCCCGGTACGCGGGTCAAAGCTTGCCACCCTCTCCAGCGCGCTATCCACCACCAGGCGAATCCCTTCAATGGTCAAACTGGTTTCAGCAATGTTGGTTGCCAGCACCACCTTGCGCTGCCCCGCCGGTGCCGGAAGAATCGCTTTACGCTGCTCCTGTAGCGACAACGCGCCGTAGAGTGGGCAAAGCAGCACGTCGCCGCCTACGCGGGTAGAAAGCTGCTCCTGCACGCGCTGGATTTCGCCCACGCCCGGCAAAAACAGCAGCAGGGAACCGGCTTCCTGGCGCAGCAGCTCAGCCGTGGCAATGGCGACGGCCTCGTCAAAACGCTGATGGGAGGGAAGCGGCTGATAGCGGCGTTCAACCGGAAACGCCCGCCCTTCCGAGCTGATGACCGGCGCATCGGGTAACGCCTGTCGTAGCCGCTCGTTGTCCAGCGTAGCCGACATAATAAGCAGCCGGAGATCGTCGCGCAGCCCCTGCTGCACATCCAGCAACAGGGCGAGGGCCAGATCCGCCTGCAGGCTGCGCTCGTGAAATTCATCGAGGATCACCAGCCCGACGCCGTTCAGCTCCGGATCGTTTTGCAGCATGCGGGTGAGAATACCCTCGGTGACCACTTCAAGACGCGTAGTCGGGCCAACGCAGGTCTCGGCACGCATCCTGTAACCTACCGTTTCGCCCGGTTTTTCATTCAGCAGTTCCGCCAGACGCTGCGCCACGTTGCGCGCGGCCAGCCTGCGCGGCTCCAGCAGGATAATTTTCCCGCTGATGTTTCCGTCTTTCAGAATCTGCAGCGGCAGCCAGGTGGACTTCCCCGCGCCCGTAGGGGCATTTAGCAAAACCTGCGGGGCATGGTGTAAGGCAGCGAGAAGCTCAGGAAGAATGACGGCGACCGGCAATGAGGACACTAACAGCTCCAGAGGGTTAACATTAATCGGCGTACATTGTAGCATCGGCGCATATCATTACCGAGTCCTCCGTATGTCTGAGTCGAAACGGCTATTTTTTGCCATTGAATTGCCCACCGCGATACAGCGTCAAATTGTTCGCTGGCGCGCCGATTGCTTTCCGCCGGAAGCGGGCCGTCCTGTCGCGGCGGCCAACCTGCACCTGACGCTGGCCTTTTTGGGCGACGTCAGTGCCGAAAAACAGCGGGCGTTAGCCGCAATGGCCGGGCGTATTGCCCAGCCGGAATTTACGCTGCACCTCGACGACGCGGGACAGTGGCTGCGTTCGCGCGTGGTCTGGCTGGGCACGCGCCAGCCGCCGCGCGGATTGTTACAGCTGGCAAATATGCTGCGCGCGCAGGCGGCGCGCAGCGGCTGTTATCAGAGCCCACAGCCGTTTCATCCACATATCACGCTGCTGCGCGATGCCGGCCAGGCCGTTGCCATCCCGCCGCCGGGTTTTCACTGGGCCTTTCCGGTCAACGCATTCGCGCTCTACGAATCCGTCTTTGCACAGGGACGCACCCGCTATACGCCGCTACAGCGCTGGACGCTGGGCAACACCGAAAGGAATTCCGATGAAGTTTAGTCCTCCCCTGCAGCACGCCACGCTTATCCAACGCTACAAACGCTTCCTCGCCGACGTGATTACCCCCGAAGGGGTTCAGCTCACCCTGCACTGCCCCAATACCGGCGCCATGACGGGGTGTGCGACGCCAGGTGACAGAGTCTGGTATTCCACATCAGAAAATAGTAAACGCAAATATGCCCATACCTGGGAAATGACCGAAACCCAAAACGGGGCATTTATTTGCGTTAACACCCTGCGCGCAAATCAGCTGGTTAAGGAAGCGCTGACCCTTGGCGCCATTCCCGAACTGGTGGGATATGGCACCCATAAAAGTGAAGTGAAATATGGCGATGAAGGCAGCAGAATTGACTTCATGTTACAGGCGGAAGACAGGCCCGAGTGCTATATTGAAGTAAAATCAGTGACGTTAGCGGAACAGGAAAATGGCTACTTCCCGGATGCGGTAACGCTGCGTGGCCAGAAGCATCTGCGAGAGCTAATGAGTGTTGCGGCGGCGGGCAAACGCGCCGTATTGCTGTTTGCGGTGTTGCATTCAGCCATTGAACGTTTCTCCCCTGCCCGCCATATTGATCCTAAATACGCGCAATTGTTGAATGAGGCACAAAAGCAGGGGGTAGAGGTTTTCGCTTATAAAGCGGAACTTTCTGCCGATAATATGACTCTGAGATCGTCTCTTCCCATTGTCTTATAAGGGATTAGACGATTGACGAATAAGTGTTCTGGCCGCGTGCGCAAATACGCTTTTCCTCACAGGCTTGTCAAGTGTTACGTTTAGATAATTGCCATACGGAAAAGCATCTGCTATTTATAGCGACCTGATTTTTCCCCCAACACGGGGATCGATAGTGCGTGTTAAGGAGAAGCAACATGCAAGAAGGGCAAAACCGTAAAACATCGTCCCTGAGTATTCTCGCCATCGCTGGGGTGGAGCCGTATCAAGAGAAGCCGGGCGAAGAGTATATGAACGAAGCCCAGCTGTCGCACTTCAAGCGTATTCTTGAAGCATGGCGTAATCAACTCAGGGATGAAGTCGATCGCACCGTTACTCATATGCAGGATGAAGCTGCTAACTTCCCGGATCCGGTAGACCGTGCCGCTCAGGAAGAAGAGTTCAGCCTCGAACTGCGTAACCGTGACCGCGAACGCAAACTGATCAAAAAGATCGAGAAAACGCTGAAAAAAGTCGAAGACGAAGATTTTGGCTACTGCGAATCCTGCGGTGTTGAAATTGGCATTCGTCGCCTGGAAGCGCGTCCAACCGCCGATCTGTGCATCGACTGTAAAACGCTGGCCGAAATCCGCGAAAAACAGATGGCCGGTTAATACCAGCGCTGTTTACACACTCCAAAGGCGGGAGTCTCTCCCGCCTTGTTACTGTTGATATGTCTGAATCACACTATATTGGGCGCTTCGCGCCATCTCCTTCCGGTGAATTACACTTCGGCTCATTAATTGCCGCGCTCGGCAGCTACCTGCAGGCTCGCGCCCGCCTGGGAAAATGGCTTGTCCGCATTGAAGATATTGACCCACCACGTGAAGTTCCCGGTGCTGCAGAGACGATTCTGCGTCAGCTGGAACATTACGGTCTTCACTGGGATGACGAGGTGCTCTGGCAGTCAAAACGTCACGAGGCTTATCGGGAACGTCTGGCCTGGCTTCGCGATCGGGGGCTTTCCTATAACTGCACCTGCACCCGCGCGCGTATCCAGAGCGTAGGTGGCGTCTATGACGGCCACTGCCGCACGCTTAATCTTCCCCCGGAAAATGCCGCCGTACGTATAAAGCAGCGTGCCCCGGTGACGCGCTTTACCGATCTCCTCTCCGGTGAGATTCATGCCGATGAACGTCTGGCGCGTGAGGATTTTATTATTCACCGCCGTGACGGCCTGTTTGCCTATAACCTGGCGGTGGTCGTCGACGATCGTTTCCAGGGCGTGACGGAAATTGTGCGCGGGGCGGATCTGGTCGAACCGACCGTGCGACAAATATCGCTCTATCATCAGTTTGGCTGGACGGCACCGGACTACATTCATCTGCCGCTGGCGGTCAATGCGCAGGGCTTTAAATTGTCAAAGCAGAACCACGCCCCGGCCCTGCCAGACGGCGATCCGCGTCCTGTTTTGATCGACGCGCTGCGATTTCTCAACCAGAATGTAACCAACGAATGGCAGGATCTGCGAATTGACGAACTGCTGAAAATGGCCGTTGCCAACTGGACGCTCGCGGCAGTGCCAAAAATCCAGCATTCTCAAATGCGTTGCGCTGAGCTATGATTAGCCGCTTTTTTCATAACAAAACACACTACGAGGTGTACCATTTTTACCCGAGTCGCTAATTTTTGCCGTAAAGTGCTAAGCCGCGAAGAGAGCATGGCGAACGATGCTATTGCACAGCCACACATGTCGGTTATTCCGCGTGAGCAGCACACTATTTCCCGCAAAGATATCAGTGAAAATGCCCTCAAGGTGCTCTATCGTCTGAATAAAGCGGGCTACGAGGCCTATCTCGTGGGCGGTGGAGTACGTGATTTACTGCTGGGCAAAAAACCAAAAGATTTCGACGTGACGACCAGCGCCACGCCTGAGCAGGTGCGCAAATTATTCCGCAACTGCCGTCTCGTTGGCCGCCGTTTCCGTCTGGCTCACGTCATGTTTGGGCCGGAAATTATCGAAGTGGCGACCTTCCGCGGCCATCACGAAGCGGGCGTATCGGATCGCACGACGTCCCAGCAGGGCCAGAACGGCATGCTGCTGCGCGATAATATCTTCGGCTCTATCGAAGAAGATGCCCAGCGCCGCGATTTCACCATCAACAGCCTTTACTACAGCGTGGCGGATTTCACCGTGCGCGATTACGTCGGCGGCATGCAGGACCTGAAAGAAGGTCTTATCCGTCTGATCGGCACGCCGGAAACGCGCTATCGTGAAGATCCCGTGCGTATGCTGCGCGCCGTGCGTTTCGCCGCCAAGCTGGATATGCGCATCAGCCCGGAAACGGCAGAGCCGATTCCGCGTCTGGCTACGCTGATTAACGACGTGCCGCCTGCCCGCCTGTTCGAAGAGGCGCTGAAGCTGCTGCAGGCCGGCCACGGCTTTGAAACCTACAATCTGCTGCGCGAATACAACCTGTTCCAGCCGCTGTTCCCGACCATTACCCGCTACTTCACCGAAAGCGGTGACAGCCCAATGGAGCGGATGATTGCGCAGGTGCTGAAAAATACCGATACCCGTATTCGCAACGACATGCGCGTCAATCCGGCGTTCCTGTTTGCGGCGATGTTCTGGTATCCGCTGCTGGAAACGGCCCAGCGAATTACCCAGGAGAGCGGGCTTGCCTACTATGATGCCTTCGCGCTGGCCGCAAACGACGTGCTGGACGAAGGATGCCGTACGCTCGCTATTCCAAAACGTATTACCACGCTGGTACGCGATATCTGGCAGCTTCAGCTGCGCATGTCCCGTCGTCAGGGCAAACGCGCCTGGAAGCTGATGGAGCATCCAAAATTCCGCGCCGCCTTCGATCTGCTGTCGCTGCGTGCTGAAATTGAACGCAATCAGGAGCTGCAGCGCCTGTCCCAGTGGTGGGCCGAATTCCAGGTTTCCGCACCGCCGGAGCAAAAAGATATGCTCACCGGGCTGGATGAAGAGCCGGAACCGCGTCGCCGTCATCGTCGTCCGCGCAAACGCGCGCCGCGTCGTGAAGGGACAGCATGACCCTCGCGTATATCGCCATCGGCAGCAATTTAGCCTCTCCGCTGGAGCAGGTGAACGCTGCCGTACAGGCGCTGGGGGAGATCCCGCAAAGCAAGATCGTGGCGGTCTCCTCTTTTTACCGCACGCCGCCGCTGGGTCCGCAGGATCAGCCTGATTATCTGAACGCCGCCGTGGTGCTTGAAACTGCTCTGAATGCCGAAACGCTGCTGGATAACACCCAGCGCATCGAACTGCAGCAGGGCCGCGTACGCAAAGAAGAACGCTGGGGACCGCGCACGCTGGACCTCGACATTATGCTGTTTGGTCACGAGACCATTAGCACTGAACGTCTCACCGTTCCGCATTACGACATGAAAAATCGCGGGTTTATGCTCTGGCCGCTGTTTGAAGTCGCCCCCGATCTCATCTTCCCGGATGGCATCCCACTCAGGACCATTCTGGACAACCTCAACGCGGAAAGACTCGCCCGCTGGTGATCCGGTTCCCCTGCCGATTAACCTCAAAATAATTGTGGCTAACAGGCTACCTAAAATCATTGTTCCCCCGAATGTTACTGTTAGAATGCGCAAAGATTCGCTTTTGGGCTATCAGGAAACAGTATGAAACCAACCACCATCTCCTTACTGCAGAAATGCAAACAGGAAAAAAAACGCTTCGCCACCATCACCGCGTATGACTACAGCTTCGCCAAACTCTTTGCCGAAGAGGGTATCAACGTCATGCTGGTCGGAGATTCGTTAGGGATGACGGTACAAGGACATGATTCCACCCTGCCGGTCACGGTTGAGGATATCGCTTACCATACGCGTGCGGTGCGCCGTGGGGCTCCAGCCTGCCTGCTGCTTTCCGATCTGCCGTTTATGGCCTATGCAACGCCGGAGCAGGCATTCGAAAACGCGGCAGCGGTCATGCGTGCTGGCGCTAACATGGTCAAAATTGAAGGCGGCGCCTGGCTGGTGGATACGGTGAAGATGCTCACCGAGCGCGCCGTGCCGGTGTGCGGCCATTTGGGCCTGACGCCGCAGTCCGTCAACATCTTTGGTGGATATAAAGTGCAGGGCCGCGGTGACGCCGCCCAGACGCTGTTTGATGATGCCCTGGCGCTGGAAGCCGCAGGCGCCCAGCTGCTGGTGCTGGAGTGCGTGCCGGTTGAGCTGGCGAAGCGTATTACTGAAGCCCTGTCGATTCCGGTGATTGGTATTGGCGCAGGCAACGTGACCGACGGTCAGATCCTGGTGATGCACGACGCCTTTGGCATCACCGGCGGGCATATTCCGAAGTTTGCCAAAAATTTCCTCACCGAAGCGGGCGACATGCGCGCTGCGGTCAGGCAGTATATTGCCGACGTTGAATCCGGTGTTTACCCGGGTGAAGAACACAGTTTCCATTAAGGAGTCTCGTTGTGCTAATCATTGAAACCCTGCCGCTGCTGCGCCAGCATATCCGTCGCGCGCGTCAGGAAGGTAAACGTATCGCACTGGTCCCGACCATGGGCAACCTGCATGACGGCCATATGAAGCTGGTTGACGAAGCAAGAGCCCGTGCAGATATCGTGGTGGTCAGTATCTTCGTTAACCCAATGCAGTTTGACCGCGCCGACGATCTGGCACGCTATCCACGCACCCTGCAGGAAGATTGCGAGAAGCTCAAAAAACGCCATGCGGATATTGTCTTCTCTCCGGCACCGGCGGATGTCTATCCTCAGGGTACCGATGAGGCCACTTACGTTGACGTACCGGGCATTTCCACCATGCTGGAAGGCGCAAGCCGCCCGGGTCATTTCCGCGGCGTATCGACCATCGTCAGCAAGCTGTTCAACCTGGTGCAGCCGGACGTTGCCTGCTTCGGTGAGAAAGATTTCCAGCAGCTGGCGCTGATCCGCAAGATGGTTGCGGACATGGGCTACGATATCGAGATTGTTGGCGTACCGATTGTACGCGCGAAAGACGGTCTGGCGCTCAGCTCGCGAAATGGCTACCTGACCGCCGACCAGCGTAAAATCGCGCCGGGCTTAAGCAAGGTCATGAACACCATGGCAGAACAGCTGCTGGCGAAAGAGTTAACGGCCGAAGAGATTATTGCTCTGGCTGAACAGGCGCTGAACGATAAAGGCTTCCGCGCTGATGATATTCAAATTCGCGATGCCGACACGCTTCTGGAGCTTACACAGACCAGCAAACGTGCGGTCATTCTGGTGGCGGCATGGCTTGGTCAGGCCCGCCTAATCGACAACAAAGTGGTTGAACTGGCGTAGGTTTCTCTACCCGGAAGATGAAAGGTAAACGTAATGATTCGCAAAATGCTGCAAGGTAAGCTTCACCGTGTGAAAGTCACCCAGGCCGACCTGCACTATGAAGGCTCCTGCGCCATCGACCAGGATTTCCTTGATGCTGCGGGCATCCTTGAAAACGAAGCGATTGATATCTGGAACGTTAACAACGGCAAACGTTTCTCAACCTACGCCATCGCCGCCGAGCGCGGGTCTAAAATCATCTCCGTTAACGGCGCGGCAGCGCACTGCGCGGACGTGGGCGATATTGTGATTATCGCCAGCTTCGTGATGATGTCTGATGAAGAAGCACGTCGCTGGCAGCCGAAAGTTGCCTACTTTGAAGGCGACAACGACATGAAACGTACCGCGAAGGCGATTCCGGTTCAGGTTGCTTAAGCACTATCCCTGCGGCTGATTGCTGATCAGCCGCGACATTGTCTCCAGCGAATCCGTTCTTAAGATGTACAGGCGTTTCAGTAAGAACGGATTATCCCCCGGCTTCACCTTCCCTTTCACCGTCGTCACTGCCAGATGAAAACCGGCATCATTCGCCGCCTTTATCGCTTTATTGTCGTAGCCGCCAAACGGATAGGAAAGATAGAGCACGCGTGGATTAAACTGCGCCAGCGCGCGACGCGAGCGTTCAAAATCAAACAAAATTACGTGATAACTGCGGCTCAGTAAAATCGGGTGTTTATACCCATCCACGCGGTGCAGGAAATGGGTGTGAGACTGAATATCGAACACATCCTGGATCCCCTTAATCTCCTGCACGCTCATAAACTGCAGCGATTTTGGATCCCACTTCTGCGGATGGCCTTTTATACGGGAAGAGATAATAAACGCGGTAGCCTTGAAGCCGTACTCTTTCAGCACAGGATAGGCATAGCGGCTGACGGATTTCAGGCCGTCGTCAAAGGTAATCACCACCGATTTTGCAGGCAGGTTCATTTTGTTACGCACGTACCCTTCAAGCTGGTACATCGTCAGGGTGGTATAACCCTGATCGCGTAACCAGGCCATCTGGTTGTTGAACGCACGTACGCTGGTGGTCGTGGACGTATGTCGAAAACGGGTGTTCTCTTCATCACGCAGAATATGATGGTAGGTCAGAATCGGAAGTCCATTATCTTCCTGCGCATCCAGGCTGCTGATCCACGCCAGACGATTGCCGATGCGGATCTGGAACCAGGTCTGATTCAGACGGTCTTTCAGTTTATTCAGTATCGGATAGCGCAGATTGGCGCTTAACGTGCCGAAAGGCGCGCTGCCGCTCGACGGCGCGTTATACACCGGCGTGTCTTTCCAGGTAATGAGGTTCTGATTGCTCAGGGGCTTATTGAGATCCCCGAGGCTGTCCTCGACGCGCTGTTTCCCCTGAACCGGCTCCAGGTGCCCCTTGTCGATAAACCCCGTGCCAAAACCGAAGCGAAATTCGTAGTAGTCCGCCGCCGCGGGCACAACGGCCAGGATCTGCCCGGCGCGCACGTTACCGACGTTGATCACGCTGTTCCCCACCTGCGCCCAGATCGCCGCGTCTTCGGTGGTTTGCATGTACTGGGCAG
Organism: Enterobacter sp. AG326; assembly: GCF_004362415.1. Lineage (NCBI taxonomy): Bacteria > Pseudomonadati > Pseudomonadota > Gammaproteobacteria > Enterobacterales > Enterobacteriaceae > Enterobacter > Enterobacter sp. AG326. Next base: position 67,412 of record NZ_SNXG01000004.1, read on the forward strand.
GCAGCGTTTGCTGACTGAGTAAACTGGCTGAGCTGACGCCGGAAATGAGCATCAATAGCAAGAAAAGAATGCGCGGTAGCATGGTGTCTTAATCGGTGCGGAAAACTGCCGCTATTGTAACAAATGAGACATCAATACCAACGTTTAATTCTTATACAAATCGTGGAGCAGGACGAAAGGAGGATTTTTTTGCTGCTGATGCCACAAGCTGCTGACGCCCGGAACGCCCTGCGCCACGATGGCCTGGCGAAACTCAGCGCTGCTTAAGGATCCACGCTGCGGATACATTAAGGCCAGCAGGGAGAGGTTAATACCCGAGATCACTTCACAGCACGCGTGCTTATGGCTCAGCAACGCGGCTGCGCGGTAAGGCGCCGCGCCCGATTTATCGGTAAGAAAAATCACGCCATCGCCGGTGTCGGTTTCATGCAGGGCATCGCACATCATGCGGCTCAGCATGTTGGTGCTCAACCCGCGCCAGTAGTTTACCGCCCGGCACTGCACCAGCGGGCCAAATCTGGCTTCAAGCTTATCCAGCATTTCCTGCGCCTGTTCATCGTGGCAGGTGATAACCCATCCCAGCATAACTCCCTCCTTAGCAGGCAAGTAGTTTAGCGGAGTGAAGGTTAGCTTACGGTGATAACTGTCAAAGAAAGTGCCCGGCAAACAGAACGTCGCCGGGCAAAAGATTAGCTGCGCAGCCCGCGTCCGCGCTGGATCAGCGACCAGCACAGCAGGTAGAAGGCGATGATAAACACCACCAGCACAGCCACCGTGGTAAACAGCGGCACATCGCTGATGCCGAGGAAGCCAAAGCGGAACCCGCTGATCATGTAGACAATCGGGTTCAGGTGCGACAGCGCCTGCCAGAACGGTGGCAGCAGCGTCAGGGAGTAGAACACCCCGCCGAGATAGGTCAGCGGCGTCAGCACGAAGGTCGGGATCAGGCTGATGTCGTCAAACGTTTTGGCGAACACGGCGTTCAGCAGACCGGCCAGCGAGAAGAGGATCGCCGTCAGGAGCAGCGTCAGCGCGACAAACAGCCACGAGTGGACCTGGAACGGCACAAAGAACAGCGAAATCGCCGTGACCAGGATCCCCACGCACAGCCCGCGGGCCACGCCGCCGCCGACATAGCCCGCGATAATGACGTGCGTCGGCACCGGCGCGACCAGCAGCTCTTCAATATTGCGCTGGAACTTGGCGCTGAAGAATGACGACGCTACGTTGGCGTAGGCATTAGTGATCACCGCCATCATGATCAGGCCCGGCACGATAAACTGCATATAGGTAAAGCCGTGCATCTCACCAATTCGGGAACCAATCAGGTTACCGAAGATAATGAAATAGAGCGTCATCGTGATAACCGGCGGCACCAGGGTTTGAACCCAGATACGCATAAAGCGGTTAATCTCTTTCGCCCAGATACTTTTCAGCGCGACCCAGTAAAGATGCGTCATGCCTTGTCTCCTTGTTTGTCATGTACCAGAGAGACAAACAGCTCTTCCAGTCGGTTCGCTTTGTTACGCATACTTAAGACCTGAATCCCCTGCGCGCTCAGCTGCGAGAACACGCTGTTAATCCCCTGCTCGCGCAGCACTTCCACTTCCAGCGTCGAGGTATCCACCAGACGATAGTTGTAACCTTCAAGTTTTGGCAGCGCGCTTTTCGCCGCCAGATCGAGAATGAAGGTTTCGGATTTCAGCTTGGAGAGCAGATTCTTCATCGAGGTGTTTTCCACCAGCTCGCCGTGCTGAATGATGCCGATGTTGCGGCACAGCATTTCAGCCTCTTCCAGGTAGTGGGTGGTCAGAATAATGGTGGTACCTTTGTCGTTGAGATCTTTCAGGAAGCCCCACATGGAACGACGAAGTTCGATATCGACACCCGCAGTCGGCTCATCGAGGATCAGCAGCTTTGGCTCGTGCATCAGCGCACGGGCGATCATCAGGCGGCGCTTCATCCCGCCGGACAACATGCGCGCGCGTTCGTTACGCTTTTCCCACAGATCGAGCTGCTTAAGGTATTTTTCGCTACGCTCCAGGGCCTCTTTACGCTCAACGCCGTAATAGCCCGCCTGGTTAACCACGATCTGCTGCACCGTCTCGAACGGGTTGAAGTTGAACTCCTGCGGTACCAGCCCTAGCTGGCGTTTGGCGTTCACCACATCTTTTTGCAGGTCGTACCCAAAGACGCTCACCCGGCCGGACGTTTTATTGACCAGCGAGCTGATAATCCCAATGGTGGTCGATTTCCCCGCCCCGTTCGGCCCCAGAAGCGCGTAAAAATCACCGGCCTCTACTTTAAGATCTATTCCGCGTAGCGCCTGAACGCCACCCGGATAGGTTTTTTTAAGCTGCTCAAGCTCCAGTGCAATTGCCATGAAATTAACTTACCTTCAGTTCTTACACACGTTGTGTGGTTTCATTAAAAGTCGGGTTACCCTATAGTAGCGCAACGCAATAACTCGGTTACAGGTCGCTAACCTCCATGAACAACATAGATACACTCATCAGCAACAATGCACTATGGTCAAAAATGCTGGTGGAGGAAGACCCCGGATTTTTTGGAAAACTCGCGCAGGCGCAGAACCCACGCTTTCTCTGGATTGGATGTTCCGACAGCCGCGTACCGGCGGAGCGCCTGACCGGCCTTGAACCCGGCGAACTGTTTGTTCACCGCAATGTCGCCAATCTCGTGATTCACACCGATCTCAACTGTCTTTCTGTTGTTCAGTATGCCGTGGACGTTCTGCAAGTCGAGCACATCATCATTTGCGGCCATTATGGCTGCGGCGGCGTGCAGGCGGCGGTTGAAAACACGGAGCTGGGGCTCATTGATAACTGGCTACTGCACATCCGCGATATCTGGTTCAAACATAGCTCACTGCTGGGCGAAATGCCGCAGGAGCGTCGCATGGATACCCTTTGCGAACTCAACGTGATGGAGCAGGTGTATAACCTGGGCCACTCAACGATCATGCAATCAGCGTGGAAACGCGGGCAGAAGGTTTCTATCCACGGCTGGGCGTACGGTATTCACGATGGCCTGCTGCGCAATCTGGAAGTGACCGCCACCAACCGCGAAACGCTGGAGCAGCGCTACCGTTCGGGGATTGCCAACCTTCAGCTTAAGCATGTGAACCATAAATAAAGCCGGGGATGTTCTCCCTCTCCCTGTGGGAGAGGGCCGGGGCGAGGGCATCAGCCCGCCATTACTCGTCCAGCAATACCACTTTCCCAACATACGGCAGATGACGATAACGCTGCGCGTAGTCAATGCCGTAACCGACGACGAATTCGTCCGGAATCGAGAAGCCCACGAACTCTACCGGCACCTGCACTTCACGACGGTCAGGTTTATCCAGCAGCGTACAAATCGCCAGAGATTTTGGTTCACGCAGGCTCAGGATCTCGCGCACTTTTGACAGCGTGTTGCCGGAGTCGATGATGTCCTCAACGATCAACACATCTTTGCCACGAATATCTTCATCCAGATCTTTCAGGATTTTCACATCACGGGTAGTGGACATGCCGCTGCCGTAGCTGGAGGCGGTCATAAAATCGACCTCATGGGGCACATGCACTTCACGGCACAGGTCTGCCATGAACATGAAAGAGCCGCGCAACAGACCGACCAGCACCATTTCGCTGCCGCTGTCCTTGTAATGTTCGGTGATTTGACGACCCAGTTCGGCGATACGCGCTTTGATCTCGGCTTCCGGGATCATCACTTCAACAGTATGTTTCATATTACTAACCAAATGATTTTAATGAAAATCTCTCAATACGGATGGGTTAATATCCAGCACTGATACGCAAGCCCGCCATTATATCAGCAAATGGATAACCCTGGCGCATGAGTTATAAAAAGCAAATATTGTGATTCCGATCACACTTGTTAATACCTATAATTAGTTGCTAGCAAATTATTAACAAAAACTGACGAGTACACTTTCTATGGCTGAAACAAACTCTAAACAGCCGCGTCTACTGGTGACATTAACAGCCGCATTCGCAGCCTTCTGCGCGCTGTATCTGTTAATCGGTGGCGTCTGGCTGGTCGCTTTAGGCGGCTCCTGGTACTACCCGATAGCGGGTCTGGTTATGGTTGCCGTAACCGTCCTGCTGTTGCGTAGAAAACAATCTGCACTGTGGCTGTATGCCGCCCTCCTTCTTGCCACCATGATCTGGGGCGTCTGGGAAGTCGGGTTTGACTTCTGGGCACTGACGCCGCGCAGCGACATCCTGGTATTCTTTGGCATCTGGCTGATCCTGCCGTTCGTGTGGCGTCGCCTGATTGTGCCTTCTAGCGGTGCGGTGGCGGGCCTGGTTGTTGCCCTGCTGATTACCGGCGGCATCCTGACATGGGCAGGTTTTAACGACCCACAGGAGATCAACGGTACGCTGAACGCGGAATCCACGCCTGCTGCGGCTATCTCTCAGGTGGCGGACGGCGACTGGCCTGCGTATGGTCGTAACCAGGAAGGTCAACGCTACTCTCCGCTGAAGCAGATCAACGCGGACAACGTGAAGAACCTGAAAGAAGCCTGGGTATTCCGTACCGGCGATGTGAAGATGCCGAACGATCCGGGCGAGCTGACCAACGAAGTGACGCCGATTAAAGTCGGCAACATGCTTTATCTGTGTACGGCGCACCAGCGTCTGTTCGCGCTCGACGCGGCCACCGGTAAAGAGAAATGGCACTTCGATCCGCAGCTGAACTCCAACCCGTCCTTCCAGCACGTCACCTGTCGCGGCGTCTCTTACCACGAAGCGCGTGCCGATAATGCCAGCCCGGAGGTCATTGCTGACTGTCCTCGCCGCATTATGCTGCCGGTGAACGATGGCCGTCTGTTCGCCATCAACGCCGAAACGGGCAAGCTGTGCGAAACCTTTGCCAACAAAGGTATCCTGAACCTGCAGACCAACATGCCGGACACCACGCCGGGTCTGTATGAGCCAACCTCGCCGCCAATCATCACCGATAAAACTATCGTGATTGCCGGTTCGGTAACAGATAACTTCTCCACGCGTGAAACCTCCGGCGTTATCCGTGGTTTCGACGTGAACACCGGTAAACTGCTGTGGGCCTTCGACCCGGGCGCGAAAGATCCAAACGCGATCCCGTCGGACGAGCACACCTTTACTTTTAACTCGCCAAACTCCTGGGCACCAGCGGCGTATGACGCGAAGCTGGACCTGGTCTACCTGCCAATGGGTGTGACCACGCCAGATATCTGGGGCGGTAACCGCACGCCGGAGCAGGAGCGTTATGCAAGCGCTATCGTGGCGCTGAACGCGACCACCGGCAAGCTGGCGTGGAGCTATCAGACCGTTCACCACGATCTGTGGGATATGGATATGCCGTCCCAGCCGACGCTGGCGGACATTACCGTTGATGGCAAAACCGTTCCGGTGATTTACGCTCCGGCCAAGACGGGCAACATCTTCGTCCTGGATCGCAGCAACGGTAAGCTGGTTGTGCCTGCACCGGAAAAACCGGTTCCGCAGGGCGCGGCGAAAGGCGATTACGTCAGCAAAACCCAGCCGTTCTCTGACCTGAGCTTCCGTCCGAAGAAAGACCTCAGCGGTGCAGACATGTGGGGCGCCACCATGTTTGACCAGCTGGTGTGCCGCGTGATGTTCCACCAGCTGCGCTATGAGGGCATCTTCACGCCGCCGTCTGAGCAGGGCACGCTGGTCTTCCCGGGTAACCTGGGAATGTTCGAGTGGGGCGGGATCTCCGTCGACCCTAACCGTCAGGTGGCGATTGCCAACCCGATGGCGCTGCCGTTCGTTTCCCGTCTGATCCCACGCGGTCCGGGTAACCCAATGGAGCAGCCGAAAGACGCGAAAGGCAGCGGTACCGAAGCCGGCATTCAGCCGCAGTACGGCGTACCGTTTGGCGTGACGCTGAACCCGTTCCTGTCGCCGTTTGGTCTGCCGTGTAAACAGCCTGCCTGGGGTTATATCTCCGGTCTGGATCTGAAAACCAACCAGATCGTGTGGAAAAAACGTATTGGTACGCCACAGGACAGCATGCCGTTCCCAATGCCGGTTCCAGTGCCGTTCAATATGGGTATGCCGATGCTGGGTGGCCCAATATCCACCGCCGGTAACGTGCTGTTCATCGCGGCAACCGCAGATAACTACCTGCGCGCGTACAACATGACCAACGGTGAAAAACTGTGGCAGGGCCGTCTGCCGGCTGGTGGACAGGCCACGCCGATGACCTATGAAGTGAATGGCAAGCAGTACGTTGTCATCTCTGCGGGCGGTCACGGTTCGTTTGGCACGAAGATGGGCGACTACATCGTCGCGTATGCGTTGCCTGACGATGCTAAGTAACTAAAAGAGCCGGGTGGCGGCTACGCCTTACCCGGCCTACGGAAAGATGCAAAACGGCAACTTCGGTTGCCGTTTTTGTGTTTGTTCCCTCTCCCCGTGGGAGAGGGCCAGGGTGAGGGCATCAGGCCGCACTGTTTTAAACAGTGAACCCGAGCATCATCCCCGTATCCTCATGCTCCAGCAGGTGGCAGTGCGCCATATAGGCAAACTCCTTCGGCGCCTCGTGGTCAAACTTCACCAGCACCTCGCTGACGCCGCCCTCCACTCTCACCGTATCTTTCCAGCCCGCGCGATGCGCATCAGGCGCTTTACCGTTCTCTGTGAGAATGCGGAACTGTGTGCCGTGGATATGGAACGGATGCAGCATCATGTCCCCTTCGCCCGAAATCACCCAGCGCTCAAACTGCCCTTTTGTCGCAGCAAACATCGGCGTATTCATGTCGAACGCTTTGCCGTTGATCATGTTGGCGTTGTGGAAATCAAAGCCGTGATCGCCGTGATTCATGTTCCCCATGCCGCCCATTTTGCCGTGGTCCATATTCATGTGTCCCATCATCTGGCCGTGCTGCATCCCCGCCATCGCCTTATCGCCATATTTCGCCATCAGCGCCTGCATGCCCATCATATCAAGCATCGGGTTCATGGAGAGCTGCAGCTTGCGCTGCGTAAGCCCCTCCAGCGACGGGAGAGCTGGCAAAGTGGTTAACGTATCAGGCAGCGTGCCGGATGCGGCCACCAGCAGCGGCTGAATACGCAGCACCGGATGCGGCTTATCAAACGGTGCGACCGCCATCCCCATCTGGCTCACCGGCAGAGTCACGAGGTCAAACGGCTTGCCGTCGCTGATATCCACCAGCACCTCAAAGCGTTCGCCCATGAGCATCGGCAGCTCGCTCACCTTCACCGGCTCCGGCAGCAGGCCGCCGTCGCTGGCTACCACATACAGCGGGCGTTTATCGCTGGCGGCAAAATTCAGCGAACGTGCGTTACAGCCGTTGAGCAGGCGCAGGCGCAGCCAGCCTTTCGGCGCGGCGTGCTGAGGATAAATAGCGCCGTTGGTCAGCAGCGTGTCGCCAAACCAGCCTACCGCCGCGCTCATCACGTCCAGCTGGTAGTCAATTTGCCCGTCAGCGTTGAATTTCTTGTCCTGCACAATCACCGGTACATCGTCGATGCCCCACTGTTTCGGCAGGCGCAGCAGGCGGCTTTCGTCGTCTTCAATTAGCACCAGCCCCGCCAGCCCCATCGCCACCTGACGGCCCGTTTTGCCATGCTGATGCGGGTGGAACCAGCAGGTCGCCGCGCGCTGATCGGGCGTAAAGGTGACGCTGCGCGTGCCGCCCGCTTTGATGATGCCCTGCGGCCCGCCGTCCACCTCGCCCGGCACTTCCAGCCCGTGCCAGTGCAGCGTCGTCTCTTCCGACAGTGTGTTATGGATATCGACGGTAACGGTTTTGCCTTTGCGCAGCTGGAGCGCCGGGCCAAGGAGATTTCCGTTATAGCCCCAGGTTGTGGCGGTATTTGCACCAAAGGTCGTTTTGCCCGATTGCACCACAAGCTGGATACGGCTTCGCGCATCTGCGGTCACTAAATCAGGGATAGGTAAGGCAGGCCTGTCGGCCGCAAAAGCCGCGCGGCTCCAGAGAGGTAATGCGCTGGCAGCCCCCAGCACAGCGGAATATTTTAAAAAATCACGACGTTGCATGTTCATTTCCTTATTTCCAGCAGGCGATCTTTTGAGCATAAACCCTCCCCTTACCGGAAGGTCAAGTAAAGCGGCAATAATAAAGATCGTCGCACCGGCATCAAGTATGCTAACGTTAATTTTCCGTGAAGAAGTGGTAGAAGCAATGAAGACGTTTTTCAGGACAATTTTGTTCGGAAGCCTGATGGCAATGTGTGCGAACAGCTATGCGCTAAGTGAAAATGAAGCGGAAGATATGGCCGATTTAACGGCGGTTTTTGTATTCCTGAAGAATGATTGTGGCTACCAGAATTTACCCAACGGGCAGATTCGCCGCGCGCTGGTCTTTTTTGCCCAGCAAAACCAGTGGGATCTCAGCAACTACGACAGCTTCGACATGAAGGCGCTCGGCGAAGACAGCTACCGTGACTTGAGCGGTATTGGTATTCCCACTGCCAAAAAATGTAAAGCGCTGGCTCGCGACTCACTCAGCCTGCTCGCCTACGTCAAATAACCTTCCCGACGCCCCCTGTTGAACCTATAGCCGTGCAACCACGGTTATAGTTAGCTATCATGTTTCGCTCATTTTTTGTGAGCGTAATGGATGTTTACACAGGAGGAGTTCGCTATGGCCGACCACACGTTGTGGCATGAAACACTGCATGACCAGTTTGGTCAGTACTTTGCCGTTGATAACGTGCTCTATCATGAGAAAACCGATCACCAGGATCTCATCATCTTCGAAAACGCCGCCTTTGGCCGCGTGATGGCGCTGGACGGCGTCGTGCAAACGACCGAGCGCGACGAGTTTATCTATCACGAAATGATGACCCACGTTCCGCTGCTGGCGCACGGACACGCGAAGCATGTCCTGATTATCGGCGGTGGCGACGGCGCAATGCTGCGTGAAGTTTCCCGCCATCGTTCCATTGAAACCATCACCATGGTGGAAATCGACGCGGGCGTCGTCTCTTTCTGCCGCCAGTACCTGCCCAACCACAATGCCGGCAGCTATGACGATCCCCGCTTTAGCCTGGTGATTGACGACGGCGTTAACTTTGTTAACCAGACCTCGCAGACCTTTGACGTTATTATCTCCGACTGCACCGACCCTATCGGCCCCGGCGCGTCGCTGTTTACCTCCTCCTTCTACGAAGGCTGCAAGCGCTGCCTGAACCCGGGCGGGATCTTCGTCGCACAAAATGGCGTCTGCTTCCTGCAGCAGGATGAAGCGCTCGACAGCCATCGTAAGCTCAGCACCTATTTCGATGACGTCAGCTTCTATCAGGCGGCCATTCCGACGTACTACGGCGGGATCATGACCTTTGCCTGGGCGACGGATAACGACGTATTACGCCATCTCTCCACCGAAATTATTCAGGCCCGTTTTCATCAGGCCGGTCTTCAGTGCCGATACTACAATCCGGCTATTCATACCGCAGCGTTTGCGCTGCCGCAGTACCTGCAAGATGCATTATCCACTAAGGGGGTGAGCTAATTGAAAAAGCTTAAACTGCATGGCTTTAACAACCTGACGAAAAGCCTGAGTTTTTGTATTTACGATATCTGCTATGCCAAAACAGCGGAAGAACGCGATGGTTACATCGCCTATATCGACGAACTCTACAACGCCAACCGTCTGACCGAGATCCTGTCAGAAACCTGTTCCATTATTGGCGCAAACATCCTGAACATCGCCCGACAGGATTATGAACCTCAGGGCGCCAGCGTGACCATTCTGGTCAGCGAAGAGCCGGTCGACCCGAAGCTTATCGACAAAACTGAACATCCGGGCCCGCTGCCGGAAGTGGTCGTGGCCCACCTGGATAAAAGCCATATCTGCGTACATACCTACCCGGAGAGTCACCCGGAAGGCGGGCTGTGTACGTTCCGCGCCGATATTGAAGTGTCGACCTGCGGCGTGATTTCCCCGCTGAACGCGCTGAACTATTTAATCCACCAGCTGGAATCGGACATCGTCACCATTGATTATCGCGTGCGTGGTTTTACCCGTGATATCAACGGTATGAAGCATTTCATCGACCACGAGATCAACTCCATCCAGAACTTTATGTCCGACGACATGAAATCGCTGTACGACATGATGGACGTGAACGTGTACCAGGAAAACATCTTCCATACCAAGATGTTACTGAAGGAATTCGACCTTAAGCACTATATGTTCCACACGAAGCCGGAAGATTTGAGCGAAGAAGAGCGTAAGGCAATTACTGACCTGCTCTGGAAAGAGATGCGCGAGATCTACTACGGCCGCAATATTCCGACCGTGTAAAAGTAAACCGGAGCAGGGATGCTCCGGTCTGTTATTTCTGTTTCATGAAGTCGCGGTAAGCATTTACCACCTGAAGGAAATCCTCTACGCCGCACATCGACAGACTTTCTTCGTCGTAGTAGCTCATACCCTCTTCCATCTCGTCACCTGAAAACTCGAGCTGGTTGGCACGCACCATGACCTCTTCACCATCCATCCACAGCGTATATTCATGCCCGGCGCGCTGCCAGGATCGTTCACTGCCTTTCACCGTATTTGCCGCCTGTTCAACCTCATCAAGAAGTGCGAGATTTTCTTTCACCTCTTCGTTAAACCAGTGTCCAACGGCTTCGTGGCCCATCGACATACGCACTTTCACCACTCCGGTGATGTCGCGCAGAAATTCGTAATCCATAGTGTTTTCCTCTGCAAAGCCATTAAGGTAATTATCGCAGCAGCGAGGAAGAAAAAAAGCGGGAGAGGTGGGAGGAATGAAAATAAAAAGGTGAGAGCAAGACCCTGCGGCCTGATGCCCTCACCCCGTCCCTCTCCCACGGGAGAGGGTGCAAACACTAAAAACCGTCTCTATGAGACGGTTTTGCTGTTTATACTGCCGTCTGGAAGATAACCCCGTCGGCCTTCTCGGTGTACTGAGAAAGCTGGTCGAAGTTCAGATAGCGATAGGTATCCACCGCTGTCTTATCCACCTGAGCCACAAAGGTCTGGTACTCTTCCGGCGTTGGCAGTTTGCCAATCAGCGCCGCAACCGCCGCCAGCTCCGCAGAGGCCAGGAAGACGTTCGCACCGGTACCTAAACGGTTCGGGAAGTTACGGGTAGAGGTGGAAACCACCGTCGCACCGTCGGCTACGCGCGCCTGGTTGCCCATACACAGGGAACAGCCAGGGATTTCGATACGCGCACCGCTCTTACCAAACACGCTGTAGTAGCCCTCTTCGGTCAGCTGAGCCGCGTCCATACGGGTTGGCGGTGCCACCCACAGACGGGTTGGCAGCTGGCCTTTGTGGGTATCCAGCAGTTTACCGGCAGCACGGAAGTGGCCGATGTTGGTCATACAGGATCCGATGAACACTTCATCGATCTTCTCGCCCTGAACTTCAGACAGCGGACGCGCGTCGTCAGGATCGTTCGGTGCACACAGGATTGGCTCTTTGATATCCGCCAGATCGATGTCGATCACCGCCGCGTACTCTGCGTCAGCATCGGCTTCCAGCAGCTGCGGATCGGCCAGCCATTTTTCCATGCCCTGGATACGACGCTCCAGCGTACGACGGTCGCCGTAGCCTTCTGCAATCATCCACTTCAGCAGCACGATGTTGGAGGTCAGATACTCAATAATCGGCTCTTTGTTCAGCTTGATGGTACAGCCCGCCGCAGAACGCTCGGCGGAGGCATCGGTCAGCTCGAACGCCTGCTCAACTTTCAGGTCCGGCAGACCTTCAATTTCCAGAATGCGGCCAGAGAAGATGTTTTTCTTCCCTTTCTTCTCAACGGTCAGCAGGCCCTGTTTAATTGCATACAGCGGGATCGCGTGAACCAGGTCGCGCAGGGTGATACCCGGCTGCATTTTACCTTTGAAGCGCACCAGCACCGATTCCGGCATATCCAGCGGCATCACGCCGGTCGCAGCAGCAAACGCCACCAGACCGGAGCCCGCCGGGAAAGAGATACCGATTGGGAAACGGGTATGGGAGTCACCGCCGGTACCCACGGTATCCGGCAGCAGCATGCGGTTCAGCCAGGAGTGGATGACGCCGTCACCCGGACGCAGGGAAACGCCGCCGCGGTTCATGATGAAGTCTGGCAGCGTATGGTGCGTGGTCACGTCAACCGGCTTCGGATAGGCCGCCGTGTGGCAGAAGGACTGCATCACCAGGTCAGAAGAGAAGCCCAGGCACGCCAGGTCTTTCAGTTCGTCACGGGTCATTGGGCCAGTGGTGTCCTGAGAGCCCACGGAGGTCATCTTCGGCTCGCAGTACGCGCCTGGACGAATACCGGCTACGCCGCACGCGCGACCAACCATTTTCTGCGCCAGCGAGTAGCCGCGGTCGCTTTCCGCCACGTCTTTCGCCTGACGGAACACGTCTGAGTGCGGCAGACCGAGCGCTTCGCGCGCTTTGGTGGTCAGGCCACGGCCGATGATCAGCGGGATACGGCCACCGGCGCGCACTTCGTCGATCAACACGTCGGTTTTCAGCTCGAAGCTTGCCAGCAGCTCGTTGGTTTCGTGGTTACGCACTTCGCCTTTATACGGGTAAACGTCAATCACGTCGCCCATGTTCAGGTTTGACACATCCACTTCGATCGGCAGTGCGCCCGCATCTTCCATGGTGTTGAAGAAGATTGGCGCAATTTTTCCGCCGAGGCACAGGCCGCCGCCGCGCTTGTTTGGCACGTGCGGAATGTCGTCGCCCATGAACCACAGCACGGAGTTGGTTGCGGACTTACGGGAAGAACCGGTACCCACAACGTCACCCACGTAGGCCAGCGGGAACCCTTTTTTCTGCAGAGCTTCGATCTGTTTGATTGGGCCGACGCTGCCCGGCTGATCCGGCTCAATACCTTCACGGGCGTTTTTCAGCATCGCCAGAGCGTGCAGAGGGATATCCGGGCGAGACCACGCGTCCGGCGCCGGTGAGAGGTCATCGGTGTTGGTTTCACCGGTCACTTTAAAGACGGTAACGGTGATTTTTTCAGCCAGAGCAGGACGATTCAGGAACCATTCGGCATCAGCCCAGGACTGCATCACCTGCTTCGCATAGACGTTGCCTGCTTTGGCTTTTTCTTCCACATCGTAGAAGTTATCGAACATCAGCAGCGTGGAAGAGAGCGCTTTAGCGGCAATCGGTGCCAGTTTGTCGTTATCCAGCGCCTCAATCAGCGGATGAATGTTGTAACCACCCTGCATGGTGCCGAGCAGTTCAATGGCTTTTTCAGGAGTAACCAGTGGGGAGGTGGCTTCGCCTTTGGCGATAGCAGCAAGGAATCCGGCTTTTACGTAGGCAGCTTCATCTACGCCAGGCGGTACGCGGTTGATCAGCAGATCTAACAGGAATTCTTCTTCGCCCTTAGGCGGGTTCTTCAGCAGCTCGACGAGCGCGGCCATTTGGGTTGCATCTAAAGGTTTGGGTACAATTCCCTCGGCGGCACGTTCTGCTACGTGCTTACGGTATTCTTCTAGCACGACGGTTCTCCTCGCTCTCATTGTCATATGCGGCGGGCGTTCTCTTCACGCTCCTGTGAGACAGCAGTTTGTAGGGTAAATGCCCGATACCGCGTCGGGCAGCATAGCAGGATTTCTGCACAGTGTTAATCCGTTTACAAAAAAGCAACATTAAAAAATTTGCTGAATCGTTAAGCATGGTGTAGCGGGGATTTAGGGGATCATTTTGCGATATCTTCTGCACCGTGACGCTTCAGTTTTTTCTTCATCAGATATAATTGTGTAATAAATACTCACACTCTTTATCCGGACGCCCCGGACGCTTCCCAATAAAAGTCAAAACAGTAAAAGACGGGTGAATAATACTCACGCCAACCGTAACGCCTCACGGCACAGCGCTTGTCTCGTTGGAGTCATTTTATGAAGTTGCCCTTTAAGCCACATCTGCTCGTCCTTTTGTGCAGTGCCGGGCTGTTTGCCGCCTCGGGCGTCATGTTTGTCAAAGGCCGCGCCACGGAGCCCGCAGCGCCGGCCCCCGTCGCACAACAACCGGCTGCACCGGCAGCGCCTGCCGCAGCCCAGCCCGCCCCTGTTGTCGCGCCAGCCTACACTGCCGCGCAAATCGATCAATGGGTTGCTCCCATCGCGCTCTACCCGGATGCCCTGCTGTCGCAAATTTTAATGGCATCGACCTATCCGGCCAACGTGATCCAGGCGGCGCAGTGGTCCAAAGACAACCCTAAAATGGATGGGGACGCCGCGATTCAGGCCGTTGCCAGCCAGCCCTGGGATCCCAGCGTAAAATCGCTGGTCGCGTTTCCTCAGCTTATGTCCCTGATGGGCGAAAACCCGCCGTGGGTGCAAAATCTGGGTGATGCGTTTCTCGCGCAGCCGAAGGACGTGATGGATTCCGTTCAGCGCCTGCGCGCGCTGGCGCAGAAGACCGGCGCTTTACAATCCACGCCCCAGCAGACGGTCACCACCGTGACAAAACCGGCGCCAGCGAAAACCAGCACCGCTGAGGCAACGACAACCACGACGTCCGCGCCCGCCCCAACGGTAATCAAAATTGAATCTGCCGATCCGCAGGTTGTTTACGTCCCCACCTATAACCCCAATACGGTTTACGGGACCTGGCCAAACGCCGCCTATCCGCCCACCTATCTCCCGCCTACACCCGGGGAGCAGTTTGGCAACAGCTTCGTAAACGGTTTAGGCTTCAGCCTGGGCGTCGCCACAACCTATGCCATCTTCAGCAGCATCGACTGGGATGATGACGATGACTGGGATCATCACCATGGCGACTGGGATAATCACGGCGGCTATAACCGCAACGGTGATAACAATATCAATATCAACGTTGAGAACTTCAATAAAATCAGCGGACAGCGCCTGACGGATGCCAACCGCACCTGGCAGCACAACCCGGCCTATCGGGAAGGCGTGCCCTACCCGACTAACCAGCTCAACACTCGCTTCCACGCCACCAACGCGGCAACAGGGCTCAGCTCAGCGCAGCAAAAACCGGTTAACCGCGATAGCCAGCGTCAGGCCGCGCTGAGCCAGATGGAGAAGTCCACGGGTAAAACCTTCCCCCAAACGGCGCGCACCGGAACGAAAGACGTGCAGCGTCAGGCCTCAGGCGAACAGCTGAAGCAGATTTCGCAGCGCAATAACTACCGTGGCTACGACACTAAACCGCAGACGGCGAAGCGGAGCACCACGCAGCAGCGATAAAACCGCCAGACCACCGCGCAGAGACAAGAGAAGCGGGTTTCACAGCCCGCGCAGCAACGCTCTCTGCAGCAGCGAAGCAGCCAGCCCCGGGCCAATGCGCTGAGCGGTAACGACAGCCGCTCCGCGAACTGGCAGGCGCAGCAGCAGCACGGTGCGCAAAGCAGACAGCTCGCGGCGCGCCAGCAGCAGCCGCGTCAGGCGTCTGGTGGACGTGCTGAACGCCGTGAAATTCGACATCGCTAAGGGAACCGACATGAAACGTAAACTACTCAGCGGAATGGTGTTATTCATGCTTTCGGCCTCGGTGATGGCGCAGCAGTCTTTTAGCACGCCCGATCGGGCAACCGATGCGCTGACCAAAGCCATCAGTGAGCAAAATGAGAGCGCGATGACCAACCTGCTTGGTGACAACTGGCGCGATTTTCTGCCCCCTGAGGGCGTTGATCCGGATGCTGTCGATCGCTTCCTGCGCGACTGGAACGTCCGTCATACCACGGTTGTTGAAGGGGATACGGCGCATCTGGTTGTCGGAGACAGCGGCTGGCAGCTTCCCATCCCGGTGATCAAAACCTCTGCAGGCTGGCAGTTCGACATCAAAGAAGGGGCTGAAGAGATCCTGACCCGTGAAATCGGGCGTAACGAGCTCGCCGCCATTGAAGCCTTGCATGCCTATGTTGATGCGCAGCAAAGCTATTTTGCGATGAACCAGAAATACGCGCAGAAGATTGTCAGCTCGAAAGGCAAAAAAGACGGTTTGTACTGGCCAGCCTCGCCCGGCGAAGCGCCCAGCCCGCTCGGCCCGGCATTTAGCCCGAAAGAGCCTGGTACCGGCTATCACGGCTATCGCTTCCGCATCCTGCCGGATAATGACGGTTTCGCGATGGTTGCCTGGCCGGCCAGCTACGGTCAAACGGGCGTCATGAGCTTTGTGATAAACCAGGACGACAAGGTGTACCAGTCCGATCTCGGCAGCGATTCAGAGCAGAAAGCCCGGGCGCTAGCCGCCTATAGCCCTGATAAAACCTGGCAGCCGGTGTCGCCCTAAACGCAGCGCATAAAAAAAGCGGCCATTGGCCGCTTTTTTTCATCTGAAGAAATTTATTTCTTCTTCGCTTTCGCGTTTGGCAGGTCGGTGATGCTGCCTTCAAACACTTCTGCCGCCAGGCCCACGGACTCGTGCAGAGTCGGGTGAGCGTGGATGGTCAGCGCGATGTCTTCAGCGTCACAGCCCATTTCGATAGCCAGACCGATTTCACCCAGCAGCTCGCCGCCGTTGGTACCGACAATCGCACCACCGATGACGCGGTGAGTCTCTTTGTCGAAGATCAGTTTGGTCATACCGTCAGCGCAGTCGGAAGCGATAGCACGGCCAGAAGCAGCCCACGGGAAGGTGGCGGTTTCGTAGCTGATGCCTTTCTCTTTCGCTTCTTTCTCAGTCAGACCCACCCATGCAACTTCTGGCTCGGTGTATGCGATAGATGGAATAACTTTCGGATCGAAGTAGTGCTTCATGCCGGCGATAACTTCAGCGGCAACGTGACCTTCGTGAACACCTTTGTGCGCCAGCATTGGCTGACCGACGATATCGCCGATAGCAAAGATGTGCGGCACGTTAGTGCGCAGCTGCTTGTCAACGCGGATAAAGCCACGGTCGTCCACTTCCACGCCAGCTTTGCCCGCGTCGAGGTTTTTACCGTTCGGCACACGGCCGATAGCCACCAGCACGGCGTCGTAACGCTGTGGTTCGGATGGGGCTTTTTTGCCTTCCATGGAAACGTAAATACCGTCTTCTTTCGCTTCAACGGCAGTCACTTTGGTTTCCAGCATCAGGTTGAATTTCTTGCTGATGCGTTTGGTGAAGACTTTAACGATGTCTTTGTCGGCAGCCGGGATAACCTGGTCGAACATTTCAACCACGTCGATCTCTGAACCCAGCGCATGGTACACGGTACCCATTTCCAGACCGATGATACCGCCGCCCATGACCAGCAGACGCTTAGGAACGGTTTTCAGCTCCAGCGCATCGGTGGAATCCCACACGCGTGGATCTTCATGCGGAATGAATGGCAGTTCGATTGGGCGAGAGCCTGCCGCGATGATCGCGTTGTCGAAGTTGATCACGGTTTTGCCGTTTTCGCCTTCCACTTCCAGGGTGTTCGCACCGGTGAATTTACCCAGACCGTTTACCACTTTCACTTTACGGCCTTTGGCCATACCCGCCAGACCGCCGGTCAGCTGAGTGATAACTTTCTCTTTCCAGGTACGAATTTTGTCGATATCGGTTTTCGGCTCGCCGAAGACGATACCGTGTTCAGCCAGCGCTTTGGCTTCTTCGATAACTTTCGCTACGTGCAGCAGCGCTTTAGAAGGGATACAGCCGACGTTCAGACAAACACCGCCGAGGGTGCTGTAACGTTCTACGATGACGGTTTCCAGACCTAAATCCGCTGCACGGAATGCTGCGGAGTAACCTGCCGGGCCTGCCCCAAGTACTACGACCTGAGTTTTGATTTCTGTGCTCATCATGACCTCTTAATTTATACCCGTCGTCCACCGGGTCGTTCTATCCGCCCGCAGTTTACAAAATTGTTAACAATTTTGAAACAACAAACGGCTCACGAATTGTCGCTTTCGCCAATAACCTCACAAACACCATGAGATTATCAGAAAAAAGCCGGCCGACTGGCCGGCTTTTCGATTACATCACCAGGCGGCGAATGTCGCTCAGCATGTTGTTGATGATGGTGATGAAGCGCGCACCATCAGCACCGTCGATCACGCGGTGGTCGAAGGACAGAGAGATTGGCATCATCAGACGCGGCACGAACTCTTTGCCATTCCACACCGGCTCCATCGCGGACTTGGACACACCGAGGATAGCCACTTCCGGCGCGTTAACAATCGGTGCGAAGTGGGTGGTACCCAGGCCGCCGATGCTGGAGATAGTGAAGCAGCCGCCCTGCATTTCGCCGGCAGTCAGCTTACCATCACGCGCTTTCTTGGAGATCACAGTCAGTTCACGGGACAGCTCAGTGATGCTCTTCTTGTTCACGTCTTTGAAGACCGGAACAACCAGACCATTTGGCGTATCAACCGCAACACCGATGTTGATGTATTTCTTCAGCGTCAGCTTCTGGCCGTCTTCGGACAGGGAGCTGTTGAAGCGTGGCATCTGCTCAAGGGCAGCGGCAACGGCTTTCATGATGAAGACTACTGGGGTGAATTTCACGTCCAGTTTGCGCTTCTCAGCTTCAGCGTTCTGCTGTTTACGGAACGCTTCCAGATCGGTGATATCGGTTTTGTCGAAGTGCGTAACGTGCGGGATCATCACCCAGTTACGGCTCAGGTTAGCACCAGAGATTTTCTGGATGCGGCCCAGCTCCACTTCTTCGATTTCGCCGAACTTGCTGAAGTCCACTTTCGGCCATGGCAGCATGCCCGGGATACCGCCGCCAGCGGCTGCAGCAGGTGCAGCTTCGGCGCGTTTCACCGCGTCTTTCACGTAGGTCTGAACGTCTTCGCGCAGGATACGACCCTTACGGCCGGTTCCTTTCACTTTCGCCAGGTTCACACCGAACTCGCGCGCCAGGCGACGAATCAGCGGGGTCGCGTGGACGTAAGCGTCGTTTTCAGCGAACTCAGATTTTTCTGCTTTAGCAGCAGGGGCAGCGGCTGGTTTAGCAGCCTGAGCCGGTGCAGCAGCCGGTGCTGGAGCAGCCGCGGCAGCCGGAGCTGCGGCAGGCGCAGCGCCTTCCACTTCGAAGACCATGATCAGAGAGCCGGTAGACACTTTGTCGCCGGTGCTGATCTTGATCTCTTTAACGGTACCCGCGAACGGCGCCGGCACTTCCATAGAAGCTTTGTCGCCTTCAACGGTGATCAGTGACTGTTCAGCGGCAACTTTGTCGCCCACTTTCACCATCACTTCGGTCACTTCAACTTCGTCACCGCCGATGTCCGGTACGTTAACGTCTTTCGCGCCGCCAGCAGCTGCTGGTGCAGCAGCCGGAGCCGGAGCAGCGGCCTGCGCAGGCGCGGCAGCAGGTGCAGCACCCGCCACTTCGAAGATCATGATAAGCGAGCCGGTAGACACTTTGTCGCCGGTGTTGATCTTGATCTCTTTAACGGTACCCGCGAACGGAGCTGGCACTTCCATAGAGGCTTTGTCGCCTTCTACGGTGATCAGTGACTGCTCGGCCGCAACGGTGTCGCCCACTTTCACCAGGATTTCAGTGACTTCAACTTCGTCACCGCCGATGTCAGGCACGTTCACTTCTTTCGCGCTCGCGGCAGCTGCTGGAGCAGCGGCGGCCGGAGCGGCTTTCTTCTCTTCCTGCGCAGGTGCAGCAGCTGCTGCACCGTCGGCGGAATCGAAAATCATGATCAGTTTGCCAGTCTCGGTTTTATCGCCAACAGAGACTTTGATCTCTTTAACGATGCCAGCCTGAGGAGACGGGACTTCCATAGAGGCTTTGTCGCCTTCTACGGTGATCAGCGACTGTTCAGCTTCAACTTTGTCGCCTACTTTGACCAGGATCTCGGTGATTTCAACTTCATCAGCCCCGATGTCCGGTACATTGATTTCGATAGCCATTATTCTTTTACCTCTTACGCCAGACGCGGGTTAACTTTTTCTGCATCGATGTTGAATTTGGTGATTGCATCCGCAACCACTTTCTTATCGATTTCGCCACGTTTAGCCAGTTCGCCCAGTGCTGCTACAACCACGTAAGAAGCATCAACTTCGAAGTGGTGACGCAGGTTTTCGCGGCTGTCAGAACGACCGAAGCCGTCAGTACCCAGAACGCGATAATCATCAGCTGGAACGTAAGTACGAACCTGCTCAGCGAACAGTTTCATATAGTCAGTAGACGCCACCGCTGGCGCGTCGTTCATCACCTGAGCGATGTACGGAACGCGTGGAGTTTCCAGTGGGTGCAGCATGTTCCAGCGCTCACAATCCTGGCCATCACGCGCCAGTTCAGTGAAGGAGGTCACAGAGTACACGTCGGAACCCACGCCGTAGTCTTTCGCCAGGATCTGCGCTGCTTCACGTACGTGACGCAGGATAGAGCCGGAGCCCAGCAGCTGAACTTTACCTTTGCTACCTTCGATGGTTTCGAGTTTATAGATACCTTTACGGATACCTTCCTCGGCACCTGCTGGCATTGCCGGCATGTGGTAGTTTTCGTTCAGGGTAGTGATGTAGTAGTAAATGTTCTCTTGCGCTTCACCGTACATGCGCTGCAGACCGTCATGCATGATGACTGCCACTTCGTACGCGTAAGACGGGTCGTAAGAGATACAGTTAGGGATAGTCAGAGACTGAATGTGGCTGTGGCCATCTTCGTGCTGCAGACCTTCACCGTTCAGAGTCGTACGACCGGAGGTACCGCCTACCAGGAAGCCGCGAGCCTGCTGGTCGCCTGCCTGCCAGCACAGGTCACCGATACGCTGGAACCCGAACATGGAGTAGTAGATGTAGAACGGGATCATCGGCAGGTTGTTGGTGCTGTAAGAGGTCGCAGCAGCCAGCCAGGATGCGCCTGCGCCCAGCTCGTTGATACCTTCCTGCAGGATCTGACCTTTCTCGTCTTCTTTGTAGTATGCAACCTGCTCACGGTCCTGCGGGGTGTACTGCTGGCCGTTCGGGCTGTAGATACCGATCTGACGGAACAGACCTTCCATACCGAAAGTACGCGCTTCGTCGGCGATGATTGGAACCAGACGATCTTTGATCGACTTGTTCTTCAGCATCACGTTCAGAGCACGAACGAAAGCGATGGTGGTGGAGATTTCTTTGTTCTGCTCTTCCAGCAGCTGAGAGAAGTCTTCCAGCGCTGGCAGTTCCAGCTTCTCGGTGAAGTTTGGCTGACGAGCTGGCAGGTAGCCTTTCAGCGCCTGACGACGTTCGTGCAGGTACTTGTGCTCTTCAGAACCTTCCGGGAAGGTGATGTAAGACAGGTTTTCTACCTGCTCATCGGTCACTGGAACGTTGAAACGGTCGCGGATATAACGCACGCCGTCCATGTTCATTTTCTTAACCTGGTGAGCGATGTTTTTACCTTCTGCGGTATCACCCATGCCGTAACCTTTGATGGTATGGGCCAGGATTACAGTCGCTTTACCTTTAGTTTCACGCGCTTTTTTCAGTGCAGCGTAGACTTTCTTCGGATCGTGACCACCGCGGTTCAGAGCCCAGATCTGCTCATCAGTCCAGTCAGCAACGAGTGCTGCGGTTTCAGGATATTTGCCGAAGAAGTGCTCACGAACGTAGGCACCGTCTTTGGATTTGAAGGTCTGGTAGTCACCGTCAACGGTTTCGTTCATCAGCTGGATCAGTTTACCGCTGGTGTCTTTACGCAGCAGCTCATCCCAACGACCGCCCCACATGACTTTGATCACGTTCCAGCCAGCACCTGCGAAGATGCCTTCCAGTTCGTTGATGATCTTGCCGTTACCGGTTACCGGACCATCCAGACGCTGCAGGTTACAGTTGATGATGAAGCACAGGTTGTCCAGCTTCTCACGGGTTGCGATGGTGATCGCACCTTTGGATTCTGGCTCATCCATTTCGCCGTCGCCCAGGAAGGCGTAAACGGTCTGCTCAGAAGTGTCTTTCAGACCACGGTGTTCCAGGTATTTCAGGAATTTAGCCTGATAGATCGCACCGATTGGGCCCAGACCCATAGATACGGTCGGGAACTGCCAGAATTCAGGCATCAGTTTAGGGTGCGGGTAAGAAGACAGACCTTTACCGTGTACTTCCTGACGGAAGTTGTTCATCTGCTCTTCAGTCAGACGACCTTCCAGGAATGCACGTGCATAGATGCCCGGAGAGATGTGGCCCTGGAAGTACACCAGATCGCCGCCGTCTTTCTCGTTCGCTGCACGGAAGAAGTGGTTGAAGCACACTTCGTAAACGGTCGCAGAAGACTGGAAGGACGCCATGTGGCCACCCAGTTCCAGGTCTTTCTTGGATGCGCGCAGAACGGTCATGATGGCGTTCCAGCGGATTGCAGAACGGATACGACGTTCCAGATCCAGATTGCCCGGGTATTCCGGTTCGTCTTCGACGGCAATCGTGTTTACGTAGTTGCTAGCCCCTGCACCTGAAGCAACCTTCACACCGCCTTTGCGGGCTTCAGAAAGCAGCTGATCAATCAGATACTGAGCGCGCTCAACACCTTCTTCACGGATGACCGATTCGATCGCCTGTAGCCAGTCGCGAGTTTCGATCGGATCCACGTCATTTTGGAGACGTTCTGACATGGGGGTATTCCTTATCTATCTAATACGTTGATTTGTCTGGAACCTGTCCCATTGTGCTCTTGGGCAAGAACACAATAAGACAGGTTCTGCGTTTAGTTGCCGCGCTCTAAAAGTACCTGGCGCTTAATCCTTTCGTTGCTGTATGCGGCGTAATGAACGTTCGCGACGCGATTGTTCACGGCTGCGGTCCAGCAAGATTTCCTCAATGAAAGCCAGATGGCGGTGCGACGCTTCGCGCGCCTGCTCCGGTTCCCCGGCCATTATCGCCTCGAATACTCGGGTGCGATGGTTGCTTACCAGTGGGAGCATGTCCCGACGGGCATACAACAATTCAAAATTCTGACGAACGTTCTGGGCCAGCATGGGCTCCATGCAGCGTAGCAGATGGAGGAGCACCACGTTGTGGGCCGCTTCGGTGACGGCAATTTGATACTGGACGACGGCGCTGGACTCGGCGTCTAAGTCGCCGGACTGCTGTGCCCGTTCAATGGCCTGATGCAGTTCGCGGATACGCACGCGATCTTCATCAGTGCTGCGAAGGGCGGCGTAATAGGCCGCAATACCTTCAAGCGCGTGACGGGTCTCAAGCAGGTCAAACTGGGATTCTGGGTGGTCAGAGAGAAGTTCTACCAGCGGATCGCTGAAGCTCTGCCACAGGCTGTTTTGCACAAAGGTTCCGCCGCCCTGGCGACGAAGCAGCAAGCCCTTTGCTTCGAGACGTTGAATCGCCTCACGCAGAGAGGGACGTGAAACGTCGAACTGTTTTGCCAGCTCGCGTTCTGGCGGAAGTTTCTCACCCGGGCGCAGAGTCCCTTCGAGGATTAAAAACTCCAGCTGCTGCTCAATCACATCAGATAGTTTTGGTTGGCGAATTTTGCTGTAGGCCATATTCCCTGTCTTACGCCTTTTTGCCCGGAGTCAATTGGTCTTACCAATTTCTATTTCGTATCGCTAAAGTAACAAAGTATTCACCTTCTGTCCATATTGGTTTTGATTGAAATCAGTAAACCCTGCACATTTTAACAACCTTACAGAAATAACGTTTCAGAAATGTAACTTTGCACAAATGAGTTGATTACTCCTTAAGAGGGAGTTTTAACCATAATGAAACGAGGGTTTTTGCAATCTGAAGCGATTCAACAAGGCAAATAATGAAAATTCGCCCACTTATGGCGCATTTCTATTCTATAGGTTGGGTTAGTACGAATAAGCGGGCCGATTTACAAATGCTTTCTTTTTATTCAAGTCGTCATCACCCCTTCATAAAGCAGGTGCATTCGCAGGCACTTACCACTATTCTTGCGCTTACGGAAGTCATCTCCGCTTTTTTCGGTCTCGTTAACCGTAAAGAAATAAATACAGATATGGATTTTCATAATTACACACGCACAGCGTGAACATAACAACCACACACGAGGTTTCAAATGGAAGCTCAACAGCACGGCGATCAGCTAAAGCGCGGGCTTAAAAACCGCCATATACAGCTCATCGCACTGGGCGGTGCGATTGGTACCGGCCTGTTTCTGGGCAGCGCGTCCGTTATCCAGTCAGCCGGTCCCGGCATTATTTTGGGTTACGCGATAGCCGGTTTTATTGCCTTTCTGATTATGCGCCAGCTGGGTGAAATGGTCGTTGAAGAGCCGGTCGCAGGCTCCTTCAGCCACTTTGCCTATAAATACTGGGGCAGCTTTGCCGGTTTTGCATCGGGCTGGAACTACTGGGTGCTGTACGTTCTGGTTGCCATGGCTGAGCTTACCGCCGTCGGGAAATACATTCAGTTCTGGTACCCCGAGATCCCAACCTGGGCCTCCGCAGCGGCTTTCTTCGTCATTATTAACGCCATTAACCTGACCAACGTAAAAGTGTTCGGTGAAATGGAGTTCTGGTTTGCCATTATTAAGGTGATTGCCGTAGTGGCGATGATCATCTTCGGCGGCTGGCTGCTGTTCAGCGGCAACGGCGGCCCGCAGGCAACCGTGCGCAACCTCTGGGAACAGGGCGGATTCCTGCCTCACGGCATGACCGGCCTGGTGATGATGATGGCCATCATCATGTTCTCCTTCGGCGGCCTGGAGCTGGTGGGCATCACCGCCGCGGAAGCCGACAACCCGGAGCAGAGCATTCCAAAAGCCACTAACCAGGTTATCTACCGCATCCTGATCTTCTATGTGGGCTCGCTGGCCGTGCTGCTCTCCCTGCTGCCGTGGACGCGCGTGACCGCTGACACCAGCCCGTTTGTGCTGATCTTCCACGAGCTGGGCGACACCTTTGTCGCAAACGCCCTCAACGTGGTTGTTCTGACCGCAGCGCTCTCCGTTTACAACAGCTGCGTATACTGCAACAGCCGCATGCTGTTCGGCCTGGCCCAGCAGGGCAACGCGCCAAAAGCGCTGCTCAACGTTGATAAGCGCGGCGTGCCGGTAAACACCATTCTGGTTTCGGCGGTTGTGACCGCGCTGTGCGTGCTCATTAACTATATGGCACCGGAATCGGCGTTTGGCCTGCTGATGGCGCTGGTGGTCTCTGCCCTGGTCATCAACTGGGCGATGATCAGCCTGGCGCACATGAAGTTCCGCCGCGCAAAACAGCAGCAGGGCGTCACCACCCGCTTCCCTGCCCTGCTCTATCCGCTGGGCAACTGGGTGTGCCTGGTGTTCATGGCGGCCGTGCTGGTGATCATGCTGATCACCCCGGGTATGGCGATTTCCGTCTACCTGATCCCGGTCTGGATTGCGATCCTTGGCGTAGGCTATCTGTTCAGCCAGAAAAGCCGTAATGCTATGAAAGCACACTAAGCCTCTCTCCGCGGCGCCTGCTTTTGCGGGTGCCGCGCGTTGTTACCTCCCTCACACTTTCACGCCCACAGCGCATTTATCCATATCACCGCCCTGATACTGCAACGCATATATTCCTTTGCCAGCAAATAATTCTCTCCATACCGTAAACCGGAGAGCTGTCGATGGATAACAACACACTGTCAGTAAAAGAAAAGATCGGCTATGGGATGGGCGACGCGGGATGCAACATCATCTTCGGCGCCATCATGCTGTTTGTTAACTATTTTTATACGGATATTTTTGGCCTCGCCCCTGCGCTGGTCGGCGTGCTGCTGCTTTCCGTCCGCGTAATTGACGCCGTAACGGACCCGATCATGGGCGCGATTGCCGACCGTACCCGCAGTAAATATGGCCGGTTTCGTCCATGGCTGCTGTGGATCGCCTTCCCCTACGCGCTGTTCAGCATTCTGATGTTCACCACGCCGGAGTGGAGCTATAACAGCAAAGTTATCTATGCGTTTGTCACCTATTTCCTGCTCTCTTTAACCTATACGGCCATCAACATTCCCTACTGCTCGCTGGGCGGGGTGATCACCAACGATCCAAAAGAGCGCGTGGCCTGCCAGTCGTATCGCTTCGTGCTGGTCGGCATCGCCACGCTGTTGCTCTCATTAACGCTGCTGCCGATGGCCGACTGGTTTGGCGGGGATAACAAGGCCAAAGGCTATCAGATGGCGATGACCGTGCTGGCGCTGATTGGAACCTGCATGTTCCTGTTCTGCTTCGCCACCGTGCGCGAGCGCGTGCGTCCGGCGGTACAGACCAACGACGAACTGAAAAACGATCTGAAAGACGTGTGGAAGAACGACCAGTGGGTACGCATTCTGCTCCTGACCCTGTGCAACGTCTGCCCGGGCTTTATCCGCATGGCGGCCACCATGTATTACGTCACCTGGGTGATGGGCCAGAGCACCCACTTCGCCACGCTGTTTATCAGCCTGGGCGTGGTCGGCATGATGCTCGGCAGCGTGCTGGCAAAAGTGCTGACAGACCGCTGGTGTAAGCTCAAGGTCTTCTTCTGGACCAATATCGTTCTGGCGATTTTCTCAACCGCCTTTTATTTCTTCGACCCGAAAGCCACCGTCACCATCGTGGTGCTCTACTTCCTGCTGAACATCCTGCACCAGATCCCGTCTCCGCTGCACTGGTCGCTGATGGCCGACGTGGACGACTACGGCGAGTGGAAGACCGGTAAGCGCATCACCGGGATCAGCTTCTCCGGCAACATCTTCTTCCTGAAGCTGGGGCTGGCGATTGCCGGGGCGATGGTCGGCTTCCTGCTCTCCTGGTACGGCTATGACGCGGGCGCAAAAGCGCAAAGCTCGGACGCCATTAATGGGATCGTGCTGCTCTTTACCGTCATTCCCGGCGTTGGATACTTAATTACCGCTGGCGTGGTGCGCCTGCTGAAAGTGGACCGCGAAACCATGAAGCAGATCCAGCTCGATCTGGAAAAACGCCGCAGCAACTACCGCGAGCTGAATGATTATCAGGAACTCAAAGCCGCTGAGACTAAATAAGGAAAGCAGAATGCAAACCTGGCCAAACCCGTTTATCGAACAACGTGCCGACCCGTACATTTTACGCCATGAGGGGCGGTACTATTTCATCGCCTCCGTGCCGCAGTACGACAGGCTGGCGATCCGCCGCGCGGACTCGCTGGAAGGCTTACGTAATGCCGAAGAAGTGGTGGTCTGGCGCAAACCCGACACCGGTCCGATGAGCCAGCTGATCTGGGCGCCGGAACTGCATCACATTGACGGGAAGTGGTACATCTATTTTGCTGCGACGCACACCCAGGCGCTCGACGCGCTCGGTATGTTCCAGCACCGTATGTTTGCCATTGAATGTGCCGACAGCGATCCGCTCACCGGCACGTGGGTTGAGAAAGGGCAAATCAAAACGCCTTTCGATACCTTCGCTCTGGACGCTACCACCTTTGTTCATCAGGGGAAACGCTGGTATCTGTGGGCGCAAAAAGCGCCGGACATCAACGGCAACTCCAATCTTTATCTCTGTGAAATGGAGAACCCGTGGACGCTGAAAGGCGAGCCGGTGATGCTCAGCAAGCCGGAGTATGACTGGGAGCGTCGCGGGTTTTGGGTCAACGAAGGCCCGGCGGTGCTGGTTCATGGCGATAAGCTGTTTATCAGCTATTCCGCCAGCGCTACCGACGAGAATTACTGCATGGGTCTACTGTGGATAGACCTGAATGCCGATCCGCAAAACCCGGCAAACTGGCACAAATCCCCGCGTCCGGTGTTCGTTACCAGCTACGAAAATCGCCAGTTCGGCCCGGGACACAACAGCTTTACGCAAACGCAGGAAGGGGAAGATGTGCTGGTGTATCACGCGCGCAATTACACCGAAATTGAGGGCGACCCGCTGTACGATCCGAACCGCCATACACGCCTGAAGCGCGTCCGCTGGAATGAAAACGGGATGCCTGATTTCGGCATCCCGCCCGCGGATACGTTTTAGCCTTTGCGGCGCGCTGGCCTACACCAGCGTGCCGTAAATCGTCAGCAGCGCCACGATCACCACCACCACAAACGACGTTTTCTTCGCCATGGAGACAGCGGCCTTCGGCGTTTCAATCTTGTCGGTATGCGGCTCACGCGCCAGCGAGAACTGCGCCAGACGCGTTAGCACCTGATACTGCGACGTATGGCGATCGGCAAGAGAAGCGAACCAGGCGGGCAGCGCTTTTTCACCGTGACCAATCAACGCATAGACCACGCCCACCAGACGCACCGGGAGCCAGTCGAGCACGTGCAGGATGGCGTCAATACCGGACTGCAGGCGTTCATGCGGCGTCAGATAACGGGCAAGCCAGGTCTGCCAGGCGCGCAGGAACGCATATCCCATCAGCAGCACCGGCCCCAGCGGGCCACCCACTACAAACCAGAACAGCGGCGCAAGATAGTAACGGAAGTTAATCCACAGCAGCGCGTTTTGCAGCTCGCGCAGGAATTCGCGCTCGTCGCAGTCCGGCGGCACGCCGTGGATCATGGTTAGTTCGCTCGCCATGGCACCGCGCGCATGGGCATCGTCACGGGAGGCGGCTTTCAGGTATGCGTGATAATGTAAACGCACCTTGCCCGCACCAATGCACAGCACCCCAAGCAGGATCCACACCACCAGCAGCGGCACGTTGAAAAAGAGTCCGTACAGCGAGCGCAGGAGCAGGAACGTAATGACCATCACCCCTGCCATCATCAGCAGCGTGCGCAGCATGGAAAAATGTTTGATACGGCGGAACAACACCTCCAGCCGGTGATCCAGATGCCAGTGCTCGCCGAGCTTGAACAGGCGTTCAGCGATGATAACCAGCAGCATGGTAAACAACGTCATGGTATCTCCTTATTCTGACGACGCGGTGAGCATGGCGCGAAATCGGGGCCAGTCAAAGGCCGGGCCGGGATCGGTTTTTCTCTCCGGGGCAATATCACTGTGTCCCGTGATATTGTCGGCGATAGCCGGGTAGAGGCCGATAAGCGTGCGGGTCACTGCCGCTAGCTGTTGATACTGTGAATCGGTGTAGGGCGTGGTATCCGTGCCTTCCAGTTCAATCCCGATAGAAAAATCGTTGCACCGTTCGCGCCCGTGATACATCGACACCCCGGCATGCCAGGCGCGCTTATCAAAGGGAACATACTGAACCACTTCACCATCGCGACGAATCAGGCAGTGAGCCGATACGCGCAGATGTGCAATTTCAGCAAAGAAGGGATGAGCATCGGGATCAATCGTTCCCGTGAATAACGCATCGATCCACGGGCCGCCAAATTCACCCGGCGGGAGACTAATATTATGAACCACCAGCAGTGTGGGCTTTTCATCCTCCGGGCGGCAATCGTGGTGCGGCGAGGGCACACGCCGCGCATCCACCAGCCATCCGTTTTCTAACAACATGCTGGAACTCCTTCTGTATGGTGCAATGACTCGGTTCAGAGTAGCATGTTTCAATATTATGATTCGTTACCAATTTGGAGTTTTATCATGCCGCCTCGCCGCTACAACCCCGACCACCGACGTGAAGCGCTTCTGGAACGTATTAATATGGATATTCCGGCAAGCGTCTCCCATGCTTTGAAAGAAGATCTGGGCGGTGACGTTAACGCTGATAAGGATATTACCGCACAATTGTTGCCAAAAGAGACGCGCTCCCACGCGGTCATTATCACCCGTGAAGAGGGCGTTTTTTGCGGCAAGCGTTGGGTTGAAGAGGTCTTTACCCAGCTGGCGGGTGATGATGTGCAGATTATCTGGCACGTTGAAGACGGCGATGCAATTACGGCAAACCAGCCGCTGTTCGAACTGGACGGTCCTTCCCGCGTCTTGCTGACCGGCGAACGTACCGCGCTCAATTTTGTACAAACGCTCTCTGGCGTGGCCAGTGAAGTGCGTCGCTACGTTGACCTGCTGGCCGGTACCCGCACCCAGCTGCTGGATACCCGCAAAACGCTGCCAGGCCTGCGCACCGCGCTGAAGTATGCGGTGCTCTGCGGCGGCGGCGCAAACCATCGCCTGGGCTTATCCGACGCCTTCCTGATTAAAGAGAACCACATTATTGCCTCCGGCTCCGTGCGTCAGGCGGTGGAGAAAGCCTTCTGGCTGCACCCGGATGTACCTGTCGAGGTAGAAGTCGAAAGCCTGGAAGAGCTGGAGCAGGCGATTAAGGCCGGGGCCGATATCATCATGCTCGATAACTTCGAAACAGAGCAGATGCGCGAGGCGGTAAAACTGACTAACGGCCGGGCCCAGCTTGAAGTGTCCGGGAACGTCACTTTCGAAACGATCCGTGAATTCGCCGAAACCGGCGTGGATTACATCTCCGTCGGCGCGCTGACCAAACACGTTCGCGCCCTCGACCTCTCAATGCGCTTCAAGTAACGCATTCACCCCTCTCCACCCGGAGAGGGGAATTTCAGCCCCGCTCGCAGATCCGCTGTTCTGCCCTGCAACACTGAAAAAATTCTCGGAAGCCTCCTTCCCGTTCCCTTTTTTGCCTCTCGTTTCTGCTCTTTCCCGCTGACAAAGTAGCGCCACTTTGCATAAGGAGCAGATATGAACAGACAACAAGGATTCACACTCATTGAGCTGATGGTGGTCATTGGCATCATTGCGATTCTGAGCGCCATCGGCGTTCCCGCCTATCAGAACTACCTGCGCAAGGCGGCGCTGACCGATATGCTGCAAACCTTTGTTCCCTACCGTACGGCCATTGAGCTTTGCGCACTGGATCACGGTGGCGTGGAGAGCTGCGACGCCGGCAGTAACGGTATTTCTTCCCCCACCACGACGCGCTACGTTTCGGGAATGAACGTGGCAAAAGGGACCGTGACCTTAACAGGACAGGAGAGTCTTAACGGGCTGACGGTAACCATGACGCCACGGTGGAGCGACGGCAACGGTATGACGGGCTGGACGCGTGACTGCAATATCAGCGCGGACAGCGCCCTGAAACAGGCCTGCGAAGACGTTTTCCGCTTCGACAATAACTGAGGAGCGGATAATGAATACCGATCAACTCGTGGCGCTTTGTCAGCGCCATCACGCTCTGCTGCTCACCAGCGACAGTGACATGGTCAGCATCGCCGTCGCGGGCAGCCCCGCGGCTGAACTCATGGAGGCGCTGCGCTTCGCGACCCAGAAACGGATTGATATTGAGTGCTGGAGCGCTGAGCGCATTGAAAAACACCGGCAGCTAACGTCACAATCGCATCTGCCCGTCGTTTCGCAAACACACTCGACGGTGGATATCCTCAATTACACGCTGCAGCAGGCAATCAGCCAGCGCGCCTCCGACATTCATATCGAACCGATGGAGCACGCATGCCAGATCCGTTTGCGCATCGACGGGGTTCTTTGCCCCCAGCCTCCGCTTTCCGCCTCGCTGGCCAGCCTGTTCAGCGCTCGTTTAAAGGTGCTGGGTAATCTGGATATTGCAGAACGTCGTTTACCTCAGGACGGTCAGTTTACGATTGAGCTGGCAAACGCGCCGGTCTCGTTTCGGATCGCAACGCTTCCCTGCAGCGGTGGTGAGAAAATTGTGCTGCGTCTCCTGCATCAGGTTCAGCAGGCCCTTGAGCCAAGCGCGCTTGGCATGAGTGCTGAACAGCTGGCCTGTTTTACTGAGGTCCTCCACCAGCCGCAGGGGCTAATTCTGGTCACCGGCCCTACCGGCAGCGGCAAAACCGTGACGCTGTATAGCGCGCTGCAGGCGCGTAACACCCCCGACGTCAACATCTGTAGCGTAGAGGATCCCATTGAGATCCCCCTTGCGGGATTAAACCAGACGCAGATTAATCCCCGGGCGGGTTTAACATTCCAGAGCGTGCTGAGGGCGCTGCTGCGTCAGGATCCAGACATCATTATGGTCGGCGAAATCCGTGACGGCGAAACGGCAGAAATTGCCATTAATGCCGCTCAGACCGGTCATCTGGTGCTGTCAACGCTGCACACCAACTCGACGACGGAAACCCTGATTCGCCTCGAGCAGATGGGCGTCGCGCGCTGGATGATATCTTCCGCGCTGTCGATGGTGATTGCCCAGAGACTGGTCCGGCGTTTGTGTCCGCACTGTCGCCGGGAAGCAAGCGAGCATGCTGAATTTCCGCGCGCCGTATGGTCCAGACCACTTCCTCGCTGGCAGCCCACCGGCTGCGATCGCTGTTATCATGGTTTTTATGGCCGCGTGGCCATTTTTGAAGTACTCGCGATCGACAATGACCTGCGTCAGGCCATTGCCAGCGGGGCGGGAATCGAAGTGATAGAGGCGAGCGCCCGGCAGGCGGGAATGATTTCTCTTTTTGAGCACGGCTGTATGGCCGTCGAGCAAGGGCTGACCACGATCGAAGAGCTGGTGCGCGTGCTGGGAATGCCGGATGGCTGCTAATCAGCTCTGGCGCTGGCGAGCGCTCACCAAAGAAGGAGAACTCCGAAGCGGAACGCTCTGGGCCACAGACCGCACTGCCGCCTTCACCAGGCTGATGCGTAGCGATCTCCATCCTCTGGCGCTGACCCGATGCGCTCAGCGACACCGCTGGCGGCCGCATCACTGCTGCGAGATGTTTCGCCAGCTCGCAACGCTTCTGCAGGCGGGGCTGACGTTGTCCCACAGCCTGCAGATGCTGGCAGAGCAACATCCGTTAAAACCATGGCAGGCGCTGCTGCAAAGCATTGCCGATGAGCTCAGTGAGGGTTCCCCCTTTTCTGATTCGCTAAAAAAGTGGCCAGCGGTGTTTAGCCCACTGCATATCTCGATGGTGAAAACCGGTGAGCTCACAGGAAAGCTGGAGGAGTGCTGCCGCCAGCTCGCGCAGCAGCAAAAAGCGCAGCAGCAGCTCAGAGAGAAGGTGAAAAAGGCCCTGCGCTACCCGGCGATCGTCCTGACGCTGGCCGTACTCGTGGTGCTGGCGATGGTCATTCTGGTCTTGCCCGAGTTTGCCGCGATCTACAAAACATTTAACACGCCGCTCCCGATGCTGACACAAATGGTCATGGGGATGGCCGCATTTATGCGGTCATATGCCCTCGCATTGTTCGCCGCGTTATTAGCGCCCTTTGCCACCGCCTGGGCTCTGCGGCAGAACCCTCGCTGGCAGCGCATGCTGATGCACATGCCCGTGATGGGCGCGCTGGCAAAAGGACAAAAACTGGGACACATCTTTACCGTACTGTCACTCACGCAGCAGGCCGGTATCCCCTTTTTACAGGGCCTGGGGAGCGCAGAGGAGACCGTTGAAAGTTGTTACTGGCAGGGGATACTCCGCTGCGTTCGGGAGGACATTGAAAAAGGTCTCCCCGTCTGGTCATCCTTTCAGAAAGCGGCCATCTTTACCCCGCTGTGTATTCAGCTTTTACGAACCGGTGAAATGTCAGGTGCGCTGGACATCATGCTGGCAAACCTCGCCCGACATCACACGGAACAGACCTTTCAACGGGCAGATAATCTGGCGGCACTTCTCGAGCCAGTGCTTCTGATTGTGACAGGGGTCATCATCGGCACGCTAGTGGTGGCAATGTACCTGCCGATTTTCCATCTGGGGGATGCGATGAGCGCGGGGTAGTTGAACAGTGCTGGCGCACGGGCATGCGCCAGCCGAAGCCATTACAGGCTATTGAATACGCGGTTTTCCTGTTCCTGAACGCGAATAAACGTCGTACGTTTAGTCAGTTCTTTCAGGCGGGATGCCCCAACGTAGGTGCAGGCCGAGCGCAGGCCGCCGAGGATATCGCGCGCGGTGTATTCAACCGGGCCGCGCAGAGGCAGCTTCACGGTTTTGCCTTCTGCCGCACGGTATTTTGCCACGCCACCGACGTGACGGGTCATCGCGGATTCAGAGCTCATGCCGTAGAACAGCATAAATTTCTCGCCATTCTCTTCAACAACGGTACCACCGCTCTCTTCGTGGCCAGCCAGCATACCGCCGAGCATCACGAAGTCCGCGCCGCCGCCGAAGGCTTTCGCAACGTCGCCCGGCATGGTACAGCCGCCATCGCTGATGATCTGGCCGCCCAGACCGTGCGCCGCATCGGCACATTCAATGACTGCGGAAAGCTGCGGATAACCGACGCCGGTTTTGACGCGTGTCGTGCACACGGAGCCAGGGCCAATACCCACTTTCACGATATCTGCGCCGGAAAGGATCAGCTCTTCACACATTTCACCGGTCACCACGTTGCCCGCGATGATGGTTTTCGTCGGCCAGGCCTCGCGCGCCTTGCTGACAAACTGCACAAAGTGCTCGGAGTAACCGTTCGCCACGTCAATACAGACGAAGTTGAGCGCCGGGTTAGCATTCAGGATCTGCTTGGTCTTCTCGAAATCCGCATCGGAGGTACCGGTGGAGACCATCACATGCTTCACCACGTCAGCAGACGCGGACGCAACAAACGCATTCCACTCTTCAGGGCTGTAATGCTTGTGCACGGCGGTAAGAATGTCGAACTGTGCCAGAGCGGTTGCCATCTCAAAGGTTCCCACAGTATCCATGTTGGCAGCGATGATCGGCACGCCAGACCAGGTCTGACCGGAATGCTTAAAGGTGAATTGACGTTCGAGTTCAACGTCTGAGCGACTTTTCAGTGTAGAGCGTTTAGGGCGGATAAGAACGTCTTTGAAACCTAACTTCAGATCTTCTTCGATACGCATGTGCGGATTCCTGGGGTTAGAGGCAAATATGTTAAAAGCACAACTCCAGTGACGTTATCATACGCACTAATACCTGCTCCGCAAGACTGCGAAATTCTCTTTTTTTACGCTACAATCCTATAAATTTACCTGGTAAAAAGCCGGTAAACGGGGCTAAACAGTTGCTGGCGCACCTAAGAGTTTTAATCAACTGATTTTAATAATGAATAATTCCCAGGATTTGAATTAATGGGGTATATCGTCGCATTAACCGGCGGCATCGGTAGTGGCAAAAGTACCGTTGCGGACGCGTTCTCTCGTTTGGGTATCACGATTATTGATGCCGATATCATTGCCCGCCAGGTGGTAGAGCCCAATACACCCGCGCTAAAGGTCATCGCAGAACATTTTGGTCAGGCAGTCATCAATGCCGATGGCACACTGAATCGCCGTCAGCTTCGCGAATGCATTTTTTCTGATTCTGCGGAAAAAGCCTGGCTTAATGCCCTGCTCCACCCCATCATCCACCAGGAAACTCAACGTCAGATAGCCGCAGCCCGCTCGCCCTATGTCCTGTGGGTGGTTCCGCTACTGGTTGAAAATCAGCTGCAGAAGAAAGCCGATCGTGTGCTGGTGATTGATGTCGCACCCGAAACGCAAATCCAGAGAACCATGGCGCGCGATCGCGTCTCGCGGGAGCATGCTGAACAAATTCTTGCCGCTCAGGCTACGCGCGCTCAGCGCCTTGCCGTGGCGGATGATGTTATTGATAATAACGGCGCACCAGATGCCATTGCATCGGATGTTGCCCGTCTGCACGCGCAGTATCTGACGTTCGCCGCGCAGGCCGTTGCACAGGAAAAACCATAATGTCGACACACATCCTTTTTGAGCATCCGCTCAACGAAAAAATGCGCACCTGGCTGCGCATCGAATTTCTTATTCAACAACTTTCACAACATCTGCCTGTTAACGATCATGCCACGGCGCTGCACTTCTTCCGCAACGTGGGCGATCTGCTGGATGTAATTGAACGCGGCGATGTCCGCACAGAATTACTCAAAGAGCTGGAGCGCCAGCAGCGTAAATTGCAGGCATGGACAGAGGTCCCCGGCGTAGACCAGAGCCGTATCGACGCGCTCCGCCAGCAGTTGAAAAGCAGTAGCACCGTCCTGATGGCCGCGCCGCGCGTCGGGCAGTTTTTGCGTGAAGACCGCCTGATTGGCCTGGTGCGCCAGCGTCTGAGCATTCCTGGCGGCTGCTGCAGCTTCGACCTGCCGACGCTGCATATGTGGCTACATATGCCACAGGCGCAGCGTGACGCACAGGTGAACAGCTGGCTGGCAAGCCTGGAGCCAATGCACCAGACGCTGTCGCTGATCCTCGATCTGATCCGTAATTCTGCGCCGTTCCGCAAGCAAACCAGCCTGAATGGTTTCTTCCAGGATAACGGTGATGATGCCGATCTTCTGCGTCTCAACCTGTCGCTTGGCGAACAGCTTTACCCACAGATTTCCGGGCATAAGAGCCGCTTTGCGATTCGCTTTATGCCGC
Organism: Enterobacter sp. AG326; assembly: GCF_004362415.1. Taxonomy (NCBI): domain Bacteria; kingdom Pseudomonadati; phylum Pseudomonadota; class Gammaproteobacteria; order Enterobacterales; family Enterobacteriaceae; genus Enterobacter; species Enterobacter sp. AG326. The sequence goes on from NZ_SNXG01000004.1 coordinate 103,439, forward strand.
TGGACAGTGAAAATGGCACCGTGCCGGAACGTCTCGATTTTGAACTGGCCTGTTGTTAAGGAGTGCCGATGTCTGATGTCACCACCGTAAGCTGCCCAACCTGTGGCAAAACCGTTGTCTGGGGCGAAGTGAGTCCGTTCCGCCCATTCTGCTGCAAGCGCTGTCAGCTTATTGACCTGGGCGAATGGGCGGCGGAAGAGAAACGCATTCCAAGCGAAGGCGATCTCTCGGACAGCGATGACTGGAGTGAAACCCAGCAGTAATCTGTAAAGCCTGCTGGCGCTTCGCTCAGCAGGCCTACGGTTGTGCGACTAACCGCAGGATCACGGGTTCATTAGCCGGCGGGAATTTTTCGGCATCACTTGCCTTAAGCTCCACCCAGCTACCCGGCTGTCCCTCTTTTCCCCAGGGTTCACCCTCCCAGTTTTCCACCAGCCAGAACCACAGCGTGATGTGCCTGTCCGGAAACTGGTACTCAAGCTTATCAAACAGCGTTGCGCCAAGCGGGGTGATCCCCACCTCTTCCTGAAGCTCCCGAACCAGCGCCTCTTCCGGCGTTTCACCTGACTCGATTTTACCGCCCGGAAACTCCCACTTGTTCGCCATATGGGCGTCGGCGGCGCGCTGGGTGATAAAGATTTGGTTTTGCGGGTTGCGAATAATCCCGACGGCAATTTGCAGTATTTTCATATTGTCACTTCCATAAAAAAGGCGCAGAAATCTGCGCCTTTTTGTTTTTTTATGAACTCAGCTCAGACGGCCGTGGCACGCCTTGTACTTTTTACCGGAACCACACGGGCACGGATCGTTACGACCCACTTTACGATCGCCGGTCTGCGCGGCGATCGCCGCTGCGGCTTCGCTGTCGTCGGTCTGATGACTCAGCTGCTGCATTTGTGCCAGACGCTCGGCTTCTTCACGACGCTGCTGCTCCATCGCTTCCACTTCTTCCGGCATACGCACCTGAACCTTGCTCAGGGTGCTGATCACTTCGTACTTCAGTGACTCCAGCATAGAGGCAAACATGGAGAAGGATTCACGCTTGTATTCCTGCTTCGGATCTTTCTGCGCATAGCCACGCAGGTGGATACCCTGACGCAGGTAGTCCATCGCCGCCAGGTGCTCTTTCCACAGGGAGTCCAGCGTCTGCAGCATCACGCCTTTTTCGAAGTGACGCATCATCTCTTCGCCTACGACTTCTTCCTTACGCTTGTAAACGTCCAGCGCGGTTTCAAAGATACGTTCACGCAGGGTCTCTTCGTGCAGCTCAGGCTCTTTATCCAGCCACTCTTTGATTGGCAGATCGAGGTCAAAGTCATTTTTCAGACGTTCCTGCAGGCCTTCGATATCCCACATTTCTTCCAGAGACTGCGGTGGAATATGCGCGTCGATGGTGGCTTTAAACACATCTTCACGAATGCTGTTGATGGTTTCGCTCACGTCGGACACGTCCAGCAGTTCGTTACGCTGGGTGTAGATCGCACGACGCTGATCGTTAGCCACATCATCATATTCCAGCAGCTGCTTACGAATATCAAAGTTGCGGCTTTCCACTTTACGCTGTGCGTTAGCGATCGCTTTAGTCACCCACGGGTGCTCAATGGCTTCGCCTGGTTTCATCCCCAGCTTACGCATCATGCCGGACACGCGGTCGGAGGCGAAAATACGCATCAGCGCATCTTCCATAGACAGGTAGAAGCGGGATGAACCGGCATCACCCTGACGACCCGCACGGCCACGGAGCTGGTTATCGATACGACGGGATTCATGACGCTCAGTACCGATGATGTGCAGACCGCCGGAAGCCAGAACGGCGTCATGACGAACCTGCCAGTCGGCTTTGATCTGCGCAATCTGTTCTGGCGTTGGGTTTTCCAGCTCCGCCACTTCAGCCTGCCAGCTACCGCCCAGCATAATATCGGTACCACGACCCGCCATGTTGGTGGCGATGGTCACGGCAGCGGGATAACCCGCCTGCGCAACAATGTCCGCTTCTTTTGCGTGGAATTTGGCGTTCAGAACGTTGTGTTTGATACCCGCTTTAGTCAGCTCGTGAGAAACCACTTCGGATTTCTCGATGGAGATGGTCCCCACCAGAACCGGCTGACCATTCGCAGTACGGTCGCGAATATCTTCGATGATCGCCTGAATTTTTTCCGCTTCGGTCATGTACACCAGGTCCGGCATATCCTTACGGATCATTGGACGGTTGGTTGGAACAACCACGGTATCCAGCTTGTAGATGGAGCTGAATTCAAACGCTTCGGTATCAGCAGTACCGGTCATCCCCGCCAGCTTCTCATACAGACGGAAGTAGTTCTGGAAGGTGATAGATGCCAGCGTCTGGTTTTCATTCTGAATATCCACACCTTCTTTGGCTTCCACAGCCTGGTGCAGACCGTCAGACCAGCGACGTCCCTGCATGGTACGGCCGGTGTGTTCATCGACGATGATCACTTCGCCGTCTTTAACGATGTAATCGACGTCGCGGGTGAACAGCGCGTGGGCGCGCAGTGCAGCGGTCACGTGGTGCATCAGCATGATGTTGGTCGGGGAGTACAGAGACTCGCCTTCTTCCATGATGCCTTCAGCCACAAGCAGTTCTTCAATTTTCACCAGACCACGTTCGGTCAGGTTCACCTGGCGCGCTTTTTCATCTACGGAGAAGTGGCCTTCACCCTGGAAGGTATCCGAGTCCTCTTTCTCCTGACGCAGCAGGTGTGGAATGATTTTGTCGACTTTACGGTACATCTCGGAGCTGTCTTCAGCCGGGCCGGAGATGATCAGCGGAGTACGCGCTTCATCAATCAGGATGGAGTCAACCTCATCCACCAGCGCATAGTGCAGCTTACGCTGTACGCGCTCTTCCGGGCTGAACGCCATGTTGTCACGCAGGTAGTCGAAGCCGTATTCGTTGTTGGTGCCGTAGGTGATGTCCGCGTTATACGCTTCGCGCTTGGCTGGCGCAGGCAGGCCGGACATGTTGATACCGACGGTCATACCGAGGAATTCGAACAGTGGGCGGTTGTTTTCGGCGTCACGCTGCGCCAGATAGTCGTTGACGGTAACGACGTGAACGCCTTTACCGGTCAGCGCGTTCAGGTAAGCCGGCAGAGTTGCGGTCAGGGTTTTACCTTCACCGGTACGCATTTCCGCGATGCAGCGCTCGTTAAGCACCATACCACCCAGCAGCTGAACGTCGAAGTGACGCATGCCGAATACGCGCTTACTTGCTTCACGCACGACAGCAAACGCTTCCGGGATCAGGCTTTCTAAGGTTTCGCCTTTTTCCAGACGCGCGCGGAATTCCGCCGTTTTCGCTTTCAGCTCGTCATCAGAGAGCTTCTCCATCGCCGGTTCCATACCGTTGATGACGGCAACAGCTTTACGCATACGGCGCAGGGTACGATCGTTACGACTACCAAAAACTTTAGTTAACAATTTGATTAGCATAATAAATTCTCAAACGCCCCAGTGTGGGCAGATAAATTAAGGTATTGAAAAAGTTAATTTAGCTGAGGCGTTGCGGCCCGGCGCGAATGCCGTGGGCTTGGCTAATCCAGGTTGAAACAGAGAATGAAGCTGGTGAAACCAACGCACGCTGTATCGTCTGGCGAACCATGACCGGCGGCTGGCTGTCCTGCGTAAGCAGCGCGTTGAGCGTGTCCAGCAGGGCAAGATGCTGAGCCTGCACCGGCAGCGCCTCTTCCGCAACAGGCATGGCCTGCGGTGCCATCGCAAAGGACAGATGGCGGATAACCGTGCGGATAGCGTGCTGGTGCCAGTAATCGACGGAGAAGTTTGGGCGGCGACTGGCTTCAAGCCACGCAAGGTTAGTGAAGTTAACCCGCGTGTTGAGATCGTGTTTGGTGGTGGAGGTTTTTGCGGGCGTCGCCGCTTCGGCACTGTTGCTGAGCGCAGGCAAGCCGAAACTCGCCGCGACCATCCCTAATAAGAGATGCGGCCAGAAGTAACGTCTGCCAAATTGTCGCCAGCGCGTCAGTATTCCGCTCACCTGCTCCACCCAATAAGCCAGCCTTGCAGAGGCTGAGTTCAGTTATTCTTTTTAGCGCCCAGATAGTACCACTAAAGCCAATATACATCAGCAGGAATGAGGTGCCGCCGCGGGTAAAAACGGTCAAGAATGCAGCTAACGCACACATTTTCTGCGTAAGACAGACGAGAGATAATGCTGGGGCAAACGAAGAGGGGTAAAAATAAAAACGACTGGTCTTCCTGGTCGGAGAGAGTACCAGGTTAACCAGTCGAGTTTTTTACGAAACGGGATGAACCGTTACGCCAGAACCATGCTTGGAGCTTTGAAAGCCAGCGGCAGTTCAGCTTCGTCTTCGAAGGTCACATATTCCCAGGCTTCCTGTTTTGCCAGGACGGCCTGCAACAGTTTGTTGTTCAGCGCATGACCGGATTTGAACGCGGTAAATGCACCAATGATGTTGTGACCACACATGAACAGGTCGCCGATAGCATCCAGCATTTTGTGACGAACGAATTCATCTTCGAAACGCAAGCCGTCTTCGTTCAGTACGCGATAATCGTCAACAACGATGGCACAATCGAAGCTGCCGCCCAGGCACAGGCCACGGGACTGCAGATATTCGATATCACGCATGAAGCCAAATGTACGGGCTCGGCTGATCTGGCGCATAAACGCATCAGCAGAGAAGTTCATCGCATAGCGTTGGGTGCTGGAATCAATCGCCGGATGGTTAAAGTCGATGGTAAAGTCCAACGAGAAACCATTGTACGGTTTGAATTCAGCCCACTTGTCGCCATCTTCGACGCGTACGGTCTCTTTGATGCGTACAAATTTCTTCGCGCAGTTCAGTTCTTCGATGCCGGCATCCAGCAACAGATAGACGAACGGTGCAGCACTGCCATCCATAATCGGGATTTCTGGCGCATCGACTTCAACAATAATGTTGTCGATACCCAGACCCGCCAGGGCGGCGTTCAGGTGCTCTACGGTAGAAATCCGCACGTCATGCTCGTTCACCAGACAAGTACAGAGCATAGTATCACGCACAGATTTGGCATCGGCCGGAAAATCTACCGGTGGATTCAAGTCGGTGCGACGATAGATGACCCCGGTATTGGCCGGCGCAGGGCGTAACGTCAGCGTGACTTTCTTGCCGGTATGTAAACCGACACCAGTCGCCTGAACGATACGTTTAAGTGTCCTTTGTTTGATCATCGTATAATCTCGCCAAATTAACTATCCAACCGAGAGTGTATATCACTAACGGTGGGCCAGTTTAGCACAAAGAGCGCAAATCCCCTAATTCCAGCCAATTCTTAGTCAGCTTGCTTACGCAGGAACGCCGGGATATCCAGATAATCTGGCTCTTTCGCCGTTTGCGGCGTTGGGTCGTTCACCACTTTCGCGGCCGGTTTCTGCTCCTGAGTCAGAGGAGACATACCGTGCTGCTGGTAACGATCCATTACCGGTTGCTGAGTCTGCTTGTTGGTCACCAGGGTGATCTCAGGACGCTTGTCCATACCGATACCGGTCGCAACTACCGTCACACGCAGCTCGTCGTTCATTTCAGGGTCAAGGGAAGTACCGATTACCACGGTAGCGTTGTCAGAGGCGAACGCACGGATAGTGTTACCCACGGTTTCGAACTCATCCAGACGCAGGTCAAAGCCAGCGGTAATGTTGACCAGCACGCCGCGCGCGCCAGACAGATCGATATCTTCCAGCAGTGGAGAAGAGATAGCCATTTCAGCCGCTTCTTCTGCACGGTCTTCACCGCTGGCAACGCCAGAGCCCATCATCGCGTAGCCCATTTCGGACATCACGGTGCGAACGTCTGCAAAGTCAACGTTCATTAGGCCAGGACGGGTAATCAGTTCAGCGATACCCTGAACCGCGCCTTTCAGCACGTCGTTTGCTGCACCGAATGCGTCCAGCAGGGAGATACCGCGCCCCAGAACTTTCAATAGCTTGTCGTTCGGGATGGTGATCAGCGAGTCCACATGTTTGGACAGCTCGGTGATACCCTGCTCCGCGAAGGCCATACGCTTCTTGCCTTCAAAGTTGAAAGGCTTGGTCACGACAGCAACGGTCAGGATACCTAAATCTTTTGCCACTTCAGCCACAACAGGTGCTGCGCCGGTACCGGTACCGCCACCCATGCCTGCTGCGATGAAGACCATGTCCGCACCTTCCAGTGCAGCGCGCAGCGCTTCACGATCTTCTTCAGCCGCATTGCGACCGACTTCCGGGTTAGCCCCTGCTCCCAGCCCTTTGGTGATACCACCGCCGATCTGGATAGTCTGGCCTACAGCCGTCTTACGCAGTGCCTGCGCATCGGTGTTAACTGCGAAGAATTCAACACCTTCAATGCGTTCACGCACCATATGCTCTACGGCGTTACCGCCGCCGCCACCGACGCCGATGACTTTAATCACCGCGTCGTTGGTCAGTTCCATAGGTTCAAACATAATTTCTCTCTCCGTTGTGCCTGTCGCCCGAGACCGCTAATTCTCTCCGGTCTCTTAAAAAAATTAAAACTCTTTTCGCAACCAGTTGTTCAGTCGTTTGACCCACGACCCCACTGAGACGCGTTTTTCCACTTCTGCTTCACCACTGAGATGAGATTCCTTCCCGTAGTGGAGCAGGCCCACAGCCGTTGAATAATACGGCTCCTGAGCATAATCCGTTAAACCGGTGATATTCAGCGGCGCACCAATACGCACCTGCGTATGGAATACGCGCTGAGCACAGGCCGCAAGACCTTCAATTTGCGCTGCACCGCCGGTTAATACAATCCCCGCCGCAAGATGATGTTTAACGCCCTGCTGACGAAGCTGTTCCTGTAGCTGTAAAATCTCTTCGTTGACCAGGTTGAGCAGCTCGGTATAGCGCGGCTCAATGACCTCTGCCAACGTCTGGCGCTGCAGGCTACGCGGTGGACGACCACCGACGCTCGGCACTTCAACGCTCTCATCTTTGCCAACGATAGATCCCAGCGCACAGCCGTGTCGCACTTTAATCGCTTCTGCATCGCTCGGCGGCGTACCAAAAGCGTAAGCAATATCGCTGGTCACAACGTTCCCGGCATAAGGGATCACTTTCGTGTGGCGCAACGCACCGCCGGTATACACGGCGATGTCCATTGTACCACCACCAATATCGACCACACAGACACCCAGTTCACGTTCATCTTCGGTCAGTACGGAATAACTTGCCGCCAGACCGGCGAAAATAAGTTGGTCAACTTTCAGGCCACAACGTTCAACGGCTTTTACAATGTTCTTCGCCATATCGTTGTGACATGTGATCAGGTGCACTTTTGCCTGCATACGCACGCCAGAAAGACCGACCGGGTTCTTGATCCCTTCCTGATAGTCAATCGCATATTCCTGCGGAATGACATGCAGCACGCGATGCTCATCGCGGACACGCACGGATTTCGCCGTGTGCACGACGTTTTCAACGTCTTCCTGCGTCACTTCTTCTTCGGAAATCGGCACCATACCAATTTCGTTCTGGCAGCTAATGTGCTTACCAGAAAGGGCCAGATAGACAGAAGAAATCTGGCAATCTGCCATCAATTCAGCCTGATCGATGGCGCGTTGAACGCATTTGACCACCGATTCAAGATCGTTTACCCCACCTTTATCCATACCACGGGACGGGCAACTGCCTACGCCAATGATATTGACCATACCGTCGGGCAGAACTTCCCCTACTAAAGCGGCAACCTTCGCGGTGCCAATCTCCAGTCCAACTACCAGTTTTCTGTCCGTCGCCTTGATCATTGTTGTTCTGCCTGTACCTGTGCCTGATTCTGTTGCTGATTAGGTTCCTCGACCGGAGCCGGTACCCAACCGACTGCTGCGCCTGAGTCATAGCGCAAATCAACGTAGCTTATCCGTTTGCCGTCAGTCTGTGCCTGCTGCTGTAAAACCGGGTAAAGTTCGACAAAACGCGCCAGACGCTTCATTGTGTCGCCGCGTCCCAGGTTGAGCTTAATGCCGTTCGTTAACGTCAGCTGCCAGGAACGGCGCGCCGTCATGGCTGCATCTTTTAACGTAAACCTGTCCTTCGCCAGCACCTGACCCATTTCACGAAAACCCTGTAATACTTCGTTTTCGCTACCTTCCGGGCCATACAACATCGGTAAATTTTGCTTGTTGACACGATCGGCCGGGACGCTGAAGGAATTTCCGTCTGCGTCAACCATGTGCTGATCATTCCAACGCGCAATGGGCACATATTCAACCAGATGAATCTTCAATTCATCAGGCCATTGCTTTCTTACGCTCGCCTGTTTTATCCATGGCAGACGTTCTATCTGGCTCTGGATAATATTGACGTCCTGCGTCATAAAGGTTCCAGGCGGGCCCAGCGCCAGTATTGACTGGCGAATATCGTCGTTACGCGTGTAGTGACGCTCACCGGTGACCACCAGCTTAGAAAGCGGCAACCTCTGCGCATCTTCCATCCAGCCCAGGACCATCCAGCCGCTGATAAACACGGTGCACAGCACCCCCAGCAGGAAAATGATGCCTGCAAGACGCGTTCCATTACTGCGGCGTGAAGAGGCGTATTCGTCCTCGTCATCGCGGTTGCGCGTGTTCAATGCAGCCTGAGACATATCAGCCCGCCTGGTCCAGAATGCGTACGACTAACTGCGAGAAACTCATCCCCGCCTGACGCGCGGCCATCGGCACAAGGCTGTGGCTGGTCATTCCCGGAGAGGTATTCGCTTCCAGCAGATAAAACTGTCCGTCACTGTCCTGCATCACGTCGATGCGTCCCCAGCCCTGACAACCGAGAACATGCCAGGCTTTAAGCACCAGGGACTGTAAATCTGCTTCACGCTCAGCTTCAAGACCACAAGGGCAGAAATATTGCGTCTCATCAGAGAGATACTTCGCCTCATAATCATAGAAGGTTCCGGCCGGTTGGATACGGATTGACGGTAAAATTTCTTCGCCAAGCATCGCGACGGTAAATTCCGGCCCGCTGAGCCATTTTTCAATCAGAACTTCTTCATCATGTTGAAATGCCAGTGCTAAAGCGGACGAAAGATCTTCAGCTTTGTCGACTTTGGACATTCCCACGCTGGAACCTTCCCGGCTGGGCTTTACAATAACCGGTAAGCCCAGTTCAGCAATGCGTGTATTAACGCTATCCGGCAGGCCCAATTCAAATTCGCGACGCGTCAGTGCTACCCATGGCGCAACGGGCAACCCCGCGCCCTGCCACAGAAGCTTGCTGCGCAGTTTATCCATAGAGATAGCGGAGGCCATCACGCCGCTGCCGGTGTACGGCATGCCGATCAAATCCAGAAGCCCCTGCAGGGTGCCGTCTTCACCGCCGCGACCATGCAATGCGATAAAGACTTTATCGAAGCCCATGGCTTTTAATTGCGTCACGTCGACCTCTTTTGGGTCAACCAGGTGCGCATTGACGCCACCTTCGCGCAGGCCCGCCAGCACGGCCGCGCCGGAATTCAGGGAAACCTCGCGCTCGGCGGAGGTGCCGCCAGACAGGACAGCAATCTTATCAGCCATGATGCTCATCCTCCTGGGTTTGCGGCTTCAGTTTGATTTCAGCTAAGGTACGGGCGATTTTGCCGATATTTCCCGCGCCCTGAATCAGAATCAAATCATTACCTGTCAGGACCGGTGCCAGAATTTCTGCCACCTGTGCAGGGTCAGAAACCAGAATAGGGTCAACTTTACCGCGTCCACGGATGGTACGACACAGGGAACGGCTGTCAGCACCCGGAATCGGCGTCTCGCCTGCGGCGTACACGTCCAGCATTAACAGGGTGTCTACCTGTGACAGGACGCTGGCGAAATCGTCGTACAGATCGCGCGTACGCGTGAAGCGGTGCGGCTGGAAGATCATCACCAGATTTTTGTCAGGCCAGCCTGCACGCGCGGCTTTAATGGTGGCGTCCACTTCGGTCGGATGGTGGCCGTAGTCGTCCACCAGCATCGCTGAGCCGGCTTTACCGTTCACGGCGTCCAGCGGGAATTCACCGAGGAAGTCGAAGCGACGACCGGTGCCCTGGAAGCTTTCCAGCGCGCGCAGAATCGCATCATCATCAATGCCTTCTTCCGTCGCGACGGCCACTGCCGCTGCGGCATTGAGGGCGTTATGGCGACCTGGCGCATTCAGCGTGACGTGCAGCAGCTCTTTGTCCTGACGCGCCAGGGTGAAATGCCCCTGCGCACCAATCTGTTTGTACTCTTCCACGCGGACGTCAGCGTCTTCGCTGAAGCCGTAAGTGGTGATTTGACGACCCACGCGCGGCAGCAGCTCGCGGATCACCGGATCGTCTACGCACATCACCGCGCGTCCATAGAACGGCAGGTTGTGCAGGAAGTTGATGAAGGTCTGCTTTAAGTTCTCGAAGTCGCCCTGGTAGGTATCCATATGGTCAGCTTCGATGTTAGTGACAATCGCCACCATCGGCTGCAGGTGCAGGAACGACGCGTCGCTCTCATCCGCTTCGGCAATCAGATAACGACTGTGGCCCAGACGCGCATGTACGCCCGCTGCTTTGACCAGACCGCCGTTGACGAACGTCGGGTCGAGACCCGCTTCCGCATAAATACTGGAGACCATCGCCGTGGTCGTGGTTTTACCGTGGGTCCCGGCAATGGCGATGCCGTGACGGAAACGCATCAGTTCCGCCAGCATTTCTGCACGGCGGATCACCGGAATGCGCGCTTCATGCGCGGCAACGATTTCCGGGTTGTCAGAGGAGATAGCGCTCGAGACCACCACCACGCTCGCATCGCGCACGTTTTCCGGGCGATGGTTGAAATAGATAGTCGCCCCAAGCGACGCCAGCTGCTGCGTTACAGGGTTTGGCGCCAGGTCAGACCCGCTGATCTGATAGCCTTCGTTAGCTAACACTTCGGCAATACCGCCCATGCCAGCACCACCGATGCCAACAAAGTGAATGTGCCGGACGCGACGCATCTCGGGCACGATTGAACGCAGTTTTGCCAGTTGTTGTGTATTCATTCTCTAAACGCCATCGACTACTTAAAATTCGTGCAGCGCAACACGCGCTGCGAGGGTTAAGCCTGGGCTGCCAGGCTCACTTCTTTTGCCACCCGTTCCGTCGCATCAGGGATAGCGGCCGCGCGCGCGCGTTGCGCCATCTCCAGCAGTGCGTCTCTGTTCCAGCCCGCCAGGGTGGTGGCGACCGCGTCGGCGGTAAATTGTGGCTGTTCAAATATCTTCGCGGCTCCGGCTTTCTCAAGCGGCAGCGCATTCCAGTACTGCTGTCTGTCTTTGTGCTGGAACGGCACAAACAGGGCCGGCAGACCCGCGGCGGCAATCTCGCTCACCGTCAGCGCGCCTGAACGACAAACAACGACATCGGCCCAGGCATACGCTGCCGCCATGTCGTCGATAAACTCTGTAACTTTATGCTGCGGCTGCCCCGCCTCGGCGTAAGCTTGCTCAACGGTATGCTGAGCGCCTTTTCCGCTCTGGTGCCAGATCGTCACGGTATCACCCAGCTTTGCGGCAACCTGCGGCATCGTCTGGTTTAGGACACGCGCGCCCTGAGAGCCGCCGACAACCAGTACTCGAACCGGCCCTTCACGGCCCGTCAGGCGAGCATCCGGCAGCGGCAGCGCCAGCACGTCCACACGCACCGGGTTACCCACCACGTCCGCTTTCGGGAACGCGCCGGGAAACGCCTGCATAACTTTGGTAGCGATTTTCGCCAGCCACTTGTTGGTCAGTCCGGCAATACCGTTCTGTTCATGCAGCACAACGGGAATGCCTAACGACCACGCCGCCAGCCCGCCAGGACCCGAGACATAGCCGCCCATGCCCAGCACCACATCGGGCTTAAAGCGCTTCATGATGGTGCGCGCCTGACGCCAGGCGTTAAAAATACGCACCGGTGCCAGCAGCATTGCCTTAAGGCCCTTGCCCCGAAGGCCGGAAATACGAATAAAGTCGATCTCGATACCGTGCTTCGGCACCAGTTCGGCCTCCATGCGGTCTGCGGTTCCCAGCCAGCGTACCTGCCAGCCCTGATCCATTAAATGGTGCGCAACCGCCAGTCCCGGGAACACGTGTCCACCGGTACCGCCTGCCATCACCATTAACCGCTTCGGTTGATTCATCGTGAACCTCGTGTAAACGCCTGGGCTTTTTCCAGACGCGTTTCATAATCTATGCGCAACAAAAACATGATGGCCGTCGACATAATCAACAGACTGGAACCACCATAACTGATCAACGGCAACGTCAGACCTTTGGTCGGCAGCATACCCGCTGCGGCCCCGACGTTAACCAATGCCTGGAAGCTAAACCAGATACCAATTGAGCAGGCTAAGAATCCTGAGAAGCGGTGATCGATCTCCAGCGCTTTCCGGCCGATGGACATGGCGCGGAAAGCGACGAAGAATACCATTAATAGCGCTAATACCACACCGATATAACCCAGTTCTTCCGCAATAATGGAGAAGATGAAGTCAGTGTGCGCTTCCGGTAAATATTCCAGTTTCTGTACCGAGTTACCCAGCCCCTGCCCCCAGACTTCACCGCGACCAAAGGCCATCAGCGACTGCGTCAGCTGATAACCGCTGCCGAACGGATCTTCCCAAGGGTTCCAGAATGAGGTCACACGGCGAATACGGTAAGGCTCGGCGAGGATCAGCAGTACAACCGCCGAAATACCCATCCCGATGATAGCGATGAACTGCCACAGCTTCGCGCCCGCCAGGAACAGCATCGCCAGAGTGGTAACGAACAGCACGACAACGGTACCGAGGTCAGGCTGCGCCAGCAGTAATACCGCCAGCACCAGAATCACGCCCATCGGTTTTAAGAAGCCGCGCAGGTTGTTACGCACTTCATCAACCTTACGCACCAGGTAGTTAGCCAGGTAGCAGAACAGGGAGAGCTTGGTAAATTCCGCAGGCTGAATGCGCAGAGGGCCAAAGGCGATCCAGCGCGATGCCCCGTTAACAGAGCTCCCCACCACCAGTACGATCAGCAGCATAATAATCGAGGCGATCAGCATCGCCGTACTGTGCCGCTGCCAGAACTCCATCGGCAACCGCAAGGTCACCAGCGCCAGGCAGAACGCCAGGATGATGTAAAGACCATCACGCTTGGCAAACAGGAAAGGATCGTTCGCCAGACGCTGCCCGACGGGCATTGAGGCTGACGTCACCATAATGAAGCCGACCGCCGCCAGCCCCATCGTGAGCCAGAACAGCGTGCGATCGTACATGACCAGGCTGTCGTTATCTTTTTGACGAGAGCCCATCACCCAGCCTTTGAGCGCCGCAAACACCCATGCCAGGATCCCAAATCCTGGCAGGCGCGGCATTTTCAGGCGAGGGAGAGATAAACGCATTAGCCTAACTCCTTCGCCAGGCGGGTAAAGACATCACCACGCTGTTCGAAATTCTTGAATTGATCGAGGCTGGCACAGGCCGGAGAGAGCAGCACCATATCGCCTGGCTTCACGCGAGGAGCAATCAGCCGCATAGCCTGTTCCATGGTTTCGGTTTGCTCGGCAACCTCAGGGCGCAGTTCAGCCAGCTCGCTGCCGTCACGGCCGAAGCAGTACAGGCGGATGTTATCTCCGGCGAGATACGGCTTCAGGGAGGAGAAATCAGCTGATTTACCGTCGCCGCCCAGCAGCAAATGCAGGGTGCCGTCAACGTGCAGACCGTTGAGCGCGGCCTCGGTGCTGCCCACGTTGGTAGCTTTGGAGTCGTTGATCCAGCGCACGCCGTTGTGCTCCAGCGCCAGCTGGAAACGGTGCGCCAGACCAGAAAACGTGGTTAACGCTTTCAGGCTGGAGGAGCGCGGCAGCCCTACTGCATCCGCCAGCGCCAGCGCCGCCAGGGCATTGGTATAGTTGTGCTGACCTGAGAGCTTCATCTCTTTCACGTTGAGCACTTTCTCACCTTTCACGCGCAGCCAGGTTTCGCCCAGCTGACGGTTCAGGTGGTAATCCCCCATCGTGATACCGAAGCTAATACAGCGATCGTCTGCACCGCGTACGGGCATGGTCAGCGCGTCATCGGCGTTTACAACGCAGACTTTGGCATTTTCATAAACGCGGAGCTTGGCGGCACGGTACTGCTGCAGACCAAATGGATACCTGTCCATATGATCTTCAGTCACGTTGAGGATCGTCGCAGCCGCAGCGTGCAGGCTGGAGGTGGTTTCCAGCTGGAAGCTGGAAAGCTCAAGAACATACAGCTCGCAGCCTTTGTCCAGCAGCATCAGAGCAGGTAAACCAATGTTACCGCCAACGCCGACGTTCATTCCCGCCGCTTTCGCCATTTCACCCACCAGGGTGGTGACGGTGCTTTTACCGTTAGAACCGGTAATGGCGATAACGGGCGCCTGGGCTTCGCGGCAGAACAGCTCGATATCGCCGACAATCTCAACGCCCGCATCCGCGGCAGCGCTCAGCGAAGGATGCGCCAGCGCCATACCCGGGCTGGCGACAATCAGATCGGCTGCCAGCAGCCAGTCATCATTCAGACCACCAAGGTGGCGTTCAACCTGTTCCGGCAGTTTGTCCAGACCCGGCGGAGAGACACGCGTATCCATCACGCGTGGCGTCACGCCGCGTGCGAGGAAAAAGTCCACGCAGGAGAGCCCCGTGAGGCCCAACCCGATGATAACGACTTTTTTGCCCTGGTAATCTGCCATGATTAACGTACCTTCAGCGTTGCCAGGCCAATCAGCACCAGCATCAGCGAAATAATCCAGAAGCGCACAATCACGCGCGGCTCCGGCCAGCCTTTCAGTTCATAGTGGTGGTGAATCGGCGCCATACGGAAGATGCGCTGACCGCGCAGCTTGAAGGAACCGACCTGCAAAATCACCGACAGGGTTTCAACCACAAACACGCCGCCCATGATCACCAGCAGGAACTCCTGGCGCAGCAGTACGGCGATAATGCCGAGCGCACCGCCTAAAGCCAGAGAACCGACGTCACCCATAAAGACCTGCGCCGGATAGGTATTGAACCACAGGAAGCCCAGCCCCGCGCCGACAATCGCCGTACAGACGATCACCAACTCACCCGCGTGGCGCAGATAAGGGATGTGCAGGTAATTTGCAAAGTTCATGTTACCGGTCGCCCACGCCACCAGCGCAAAACCGGCAGCCACAAAGACGGTTGGCATAATTGCCAGACCATCCAGACCGTCGGTCAGGTTAACGGCGTTACCGGTACCGACAATCACAAAGTAGGCCAGCAGGATGTAGAACAGCCCCAGCTGCGGCATCACGTCCTTAAAGAACGGCACGACCAGCTCGGTGGCTGGCGTGTCTTTCCCGGCCAGATACAGCGCGAAGGCCACGCCCAGCGCGATCACCGACATCCAGAAATATTTCCAGCGCGCGATCAGGCCCTTAGTATCTTTGCGGACGACTTTGCGGTAATCATCAACAAAACCGATGATCCCGTAACCCACCAGTACCGTCAGAACGCACCAGACGTACGGGTTGGAGGGATACGCCCAGAGCAGCACGGAAACGACGATGGCGGTCAGGATCATGATCCCGCCCATCGTCGGCGTGCCGCGCTTGCTGAAGTGCGATTCCGGACCGTCGTTACGCACAACCTGGCCGAAAGAGAGTTTTTGCAGACGGGCAATCATGCGCGGGCCCATCCACAACGAGATGAACAGCGCAGTCAGCAGGCTGACGATGGCGCGAAACGTCAGATACGAAAAGACGTTAAAGCCTGAATAATATTTGACCAAATGTTCGGCCAGCCAAACTAACATGTCCCGTTCTCCTGTAATGCGTGCACAACCTCTTCCATGGCGGCACTACGTGAACCTTTCACTAACACAGTCACAATTTGTTTTTCTGTAATCAACGCCTTAAGGCGCGCTATCAACGCGGTTTTATCAGCAAAATGCTCGCCTACGCCGCTGGCATGGCTAATCGCCTGGCTCAGTTTTCCTGCGCTCAGCACGCAGTCCAGCCCCGCCGCTTTCGCCGCTTCACCGACCTGCGTATGGCAGGCTTCGCTTTCGTCGCCCAGCTCAGCCATATCGCCAACCACCATGATGCGGTAGCCCGGCATTTCAGATAAAACCTGCACCGCCGCCGTCATTGAGCCAACGTTCGCGTTGTAGGAATCATCCAGCAGCAGCTTGTTTTCCGAAAGCTGAATCGGGAAAAGACGTCCCGGCACGGCTTTCAGGTTCGCCAGCCCGGTTTTAATCGCTTCATGCGACGCGCCCACCGCCGTCGACAGCGCCGCCGCCGCAAGCGCATTGGCGATGTTATGACGACCCGGCAGCGGCAGCAGCACATCAACGCCACCCGTTGGGGTGGTGAGGGTGAACTCCGTACCGTGCGACGTCACGTGGATATTGGTCGCGGTAAAATCACTGTTGGCCGCATTCGGCGAGAAGCGCCAGGTTTTACGCGAACCGATGATGCTTTGCCAGTTCAGCCAGTCGTTGTTATCGGCATTCAGAATGGCGATGCCGTCATCCGGCAGGCCGGTGTAAATCTCACCTTTGGCTTTCGCCACGCCTTCCAGCGAACCAAAACCTTCCAGATGCGCCGCCGCGAGGTTATTCACCAGCGCGGCTTCCGGGCGAGTCAGGCTCACGGTCCAGGCGATTTCGCCCTGGTGGTTTGCCCCTAACTCGATCACCGCAAATTCATGTTCTTTGGTCAGGCGGAGTAATGTCATCGGCACGCCGATGTCATTATTGAGGTTGCCCGCGGTATAAAGCGTATTCCCGCACTGGCTGAGGATCGCCGCCGTCATCTCTTTCACCGACGTCTTGCCTGATGATCCGGTCAAGGCGACAACGCGAGTAGGGACCTGCTGACGAACCCAGGCGGCCAGCTCACCGAACGCGAGACGCGTATCTTTCACCACAATTTGTGGCAGATTGATATCGAGCCTGCGACTGACGAGCAGCGCACCGGCACCGTTCTCTTTGGCCTGTTCTGCGAAATCATGCGCGTCAAAACGCTCGCCTTTCAGCGCCACAAACAGACAGCCTGCGGTGATTTTGCGGGTGTCCGTCGTTACGGCATCAATGGTCAGGTCTTGCCCGTGCAGGTCGCCCTGCAGAATAGCAGCGGCCTGGCTTAACATGATGCTAATCATGCCACGACTCCCAGCAGGCGTGCTGCCGTTACGCGGTCCGAGTAGTCCAGACGGCGATTGCCAACGATCTGATAATCTTCATGGCCTTTACCCGCCAGCAGGACAACATCATTCTCCCGCGCCTGCATGATGGTGTTGGTCACGGCTTCCGCACGGCCTTCCACCACGCGAGCGCGGCCCGCGTCCAGCATGCCCGCCAGAATGTCATTGATGATGGCGCGCGGCTCTTCGGTACGCGGGTTGTCATCGGTCACAACTGGAATATCTGCGAACTGCTCGGCAATAGCCCCCATCAGCGGGCGTTTGCCTTTATCGCGATCGCCGCCGCAGCCAAACACACACCAGAGCTTCCCTGTGCAGTGCAGGCGCGCCGCTTCCAGCGCTTTTTCCAGCGCATCCGGCGTGTGGGCATAATCAACCACAACGGTCGGCTTGCCCGGCGCGCTGAACACTTCCATACGTCCGCAAACAGGCTGCAGACGCGCTGAGGTTTTCAGCAGTTCAGCCATCGGATAACCCAGCGCCAGCAGCGTTGCCAGGGCCAGCAGCAGGTTGCTGACGTTAAACGCGCCCATCAGGCGGCTTTCAATTTCACCTTCACCTTCACCCCAGGAAGAGGCAAAGCGGATTGTCGCCCCGCTGTCGTGATAATTCACCTCAACCGCCTTCAGCCAGCGGCCGTGGCAGTTCGGATTGATATGGTCTTCCATCGACACCGCAACCGCATCCGGCAGCTTCGCCAGCCAGCGGCGGCCCACTTCGTCGTCGGCGTTGATGATGGCTTGTCCGTAATGGTGAGTAGAGAACAGCAGCCATTTCGCGGCTTCGTAATGCTCCATATCACCATGATAATCAAGATGATCGCGGCTCAGGTTGGTAAACACGGAAGCAGCAAATTTCAGCGCCGCGACACGGTGCTGAACCAGACCGTGCGAAGAGACTTCCATCGCAGCAAAGGTTGCCCCCTGCCCTGCCAGACCGGCAAGCACATGCTGTACGTCTACCGCCGAGCCGGTAGTGTTTTCCGTCGGGCTCACTTTGCCCAGCAGGCCGTTACCCACGGTACCCATCACCGCACCGGTTTCACCCAGCAGCTGGGCCCACTGCGCCATCAGCTGCGTGGTAGTGGTTTTACCGTTGGTACCCGTCACGCCAACCAGACGCAGCTGGTCGGAAGGTTCGTGATAAAAACGTCCCGCCAGCGCGGAAAGACGCTCGTTCAACTGGCTGAGACAGATAACCGGCACACCGTGCATTTCACGGATCTCACCGTCGGTTGCCTCATCTTTCGCCTCAGCAATAATGGCAGCCACACCTTGCGCAATCGCCTGCGGGATATAACGACGCCCGTCCGCCTGATGACCGACCACCGCCACAAAAAGATCGCCAGAAGCAGCCACGCGGCTGTCCAGTACCATCTCTCGCAGTGCTCGCTCCGGTGCATTTGGCACCCACGGAGCGAGAAGGTCGCGCAAATTACGATCTGCCACCTGTACCCTCGCCTTGATTAATTACAAATTCACTTTTTTCGCCCGTCGCCAGCGCATCCGGTTCAATGTTCATGGTGCGTAGCACGCCGCCCATGATAGCCCCGAACACAGGCGCGGAGACGGCGCCGCCGTAGTATTTACCCGCCTGTGGATCGTTTATCACGACCACCAGCGCAAAACGCGGATTGCTTGCAGGCGCAACGCCTGCGGTATAGGCAATGTATTTGTTGATATAGCGGCCGTCCGGCCCTACTTTTTTCGCCGTACCGGTCTTGATGGCGATGCGATAACCTTTGATTGCCGCCTTCACGCCGCCACCGCCTGGCAGCGCTACGCTTTCCATCATATGAACAACAGTACGAACGGTTGATTCCGGGAAGATACGCTCGCCGGGAACCGGTGGATCAACTTTGGTAATCGACAGCGGACGATATACGCCATAGCTGCCGATCGTTGCGTAGACTCGCGCTAACTGTAACGGTGTCACCATTAGCCCGTAGCCGAAAGAGAAGGTGGCCCTCTCTATGTCAGACCACCGTTGTTTTTGAGGATATAAGCCACTGCGTTCTCCGACCAACCCCAAATTGGTCGCCTTTCCAAGCCCAAAACGTGAGTAAGTCTCTACTAACGCTGAGGACGGCATCGCTAACGCCAGCTTTGAAACACCGACGTTACTCGACTTCTGTAACACCCCGGTCAGGGTCAATTCGCTGTAGCGCGCCACGTCTTTAATTTCGTGGCCGTTAATTCGGTATGGAATGGTATTCAGTACCGTGTTTTCATTGACGATACCGCGCTGAAGTGCAGTCATGACCACCATCGGCTTAACGGTCGAACCCGGTTCGAACACGTCGGTGATGGTACGGTTACGCATAACATCCTTCTGCGTACCGGTGAGATTGTTAGGGTTGTAGGAAGGGCTATTGGCCATCGCCAACACTTCACCCGTGTTGACGTCGACTAACACGGCACTGCCCGATTCCGCTTTGTTGAAGGCCACGGCATTGTTCAGCTCGCGGTAAACCAGCGCCTGTAACCGCTCATCGATACTCAGTGCAAGGTTGTGTGCGGCCTGGCTGTCCGTTGAGGAAATATCCTCGATCACGCGACCATAGCGGTCTTTACGCACAATGCGTTCGCCCGGCTGGCCGGTGAGCCATTTATCAAAGCTTTTTTCAACGCCTTCAATCCCCTGGCTATCAACGTTAGTAAAGCCAATGAGGTGAGCGGTCACTTCGCCGGAAGGATAGTAACGACGGGATTCTTCACGCAGATGGATCCCCGGCAGCTTCAATTTTCTGATGTAGTCCGCCATGTCAGGGTTCACCTGACGCGCCAGATAGATAAAACGCCCTCTCGGGTTCGTATTCACGCGTGAAGCTAACTGGTCCAGCGGCATCTTCAGCGCGTCCGCAAGCGCCTTCCAGCGGTTATCAAGCGTGATGCCGCCTGCGTCGTGCAGCTCTTTCGGATCGGCCCAGATCGCCTTCACCGGCACGCTCACGGCCAGCGGACGACCCGAACGGTCGGTGATCATCCCGCGGGATGTCGACACTTCCTGGACGCGCAGGGAGCGCATGTCGCCCTGGCGCACCAGCATGTCAGGGGCGACGATTTGCAGCCAGGCCACGCGTCCCAGCAGAAAACCCAGAGCGAGTAAGATGCAGCCGCAAAGCAACGCAAAACGCCAACTGATAAAGTTGGCCTGTTCTTCCTGACGTTTTGGTTTTAGCGTTTTTGCCGCTGCTTTCATGCGTCGCGTTTTCCCTTATTTTTGTACTACGATATTTTCCTGCGAAGGATCAACATGCTGCAGCTGCAGCTTTTCCGTTGCGATCCGTTCAACCCGGCTGTGATCGCCGAGCGCGTTTTCTTCAAGGATCAGATTTCGCCATTCAATATCCAGCGCATCGCGTTCCAGAACCATCTGCTCGCGTTGCGCAGTCAATAAACGTGTATGGTGGGCGGTGGTCACCACCGTAACTGCCGTGACAATGATGCAAATGAACAGACAGAGTGGCAGTTTCCCAAACCGCAAAAGATCGTCGCCGATCACGCCAGGCAAAGCATGGCGCTCGTTGCTTCCTAACGAATCCTTAACTTTGCTTAGGGTCTCTGTCACTCTGCCGATCATGCGTTCGTCCTCTCTGCAACACGCAGCACTGAACTACGGGCGCGTGGATTCTCTGCCACTTCTTCTTCGCCCGGCATCAACTTGCCTAATGCTCGCAACTGACGGCCACCCAGCTTCCTGAGTTGTTCTTCCGTCATCGGCAGCCCCGCTGGCACCTGTGGACCGCGGCTTTGTTCACGCATAAAGCGTTTCACAATACGGTCTTCCAGCGAATGGAAGCTGATGATGGATAACCGCCCACCCGGGGCCAGCACGTCGAGCGAGCTTTTTAGCGCCAGCTCTATTTCCTCCAGTTCACTGTTTACCCAAATGCGAACCGCCTGGAAGGTACGGGTCGCGGGATGTTTGTGCTTATCCTTCACCGGTGTCGCCGCCGCGATCACCTCAGCCAACTCTTTGGTGCGGGTCATTGGCTCAATGCGATTGCGCTCAACGATGGCGCGCGCAATACGTTTGCCAAAGCGCTCTTCGCCGAACGTTTTGATGACCCATGCAATATCGGCTTCGTCAGCGGTCTGTAACCACTCAGCGGCAGACTGACCGCGCGTCGGGTCCATACGCATGTCCAGCGGACCATCACGCATAAAGGAGAAACCACGTTCAGCATCATCAAGTTGGGGTGAAGAGACGCCAAGATCGAGAAGAATCCCGTCGATCTTGCCCGTCAGGCCGCGCTCAGCTACATATTCCGCGAGCGCAGAAAAAGGTCCATGCACGATGGAAAAGCGTGGATCATTGATGGTCTGTGCAACGGCAATTGCCTGCGGATCGCGATCGATTGCCAGCAGACGTCCTTCCTCTCCAAGCTGGGAGAGAATCAAACGCGAGTGACCACCGCGACCAAACGTGCCATCAATGTAGATGCCATCCGGACGAATATTCAGACCGTTAACGGCCTCGTCCAGTAACACCGTTTTATGTTTATAATTTTCCATCATATTTATAGAGACAAGTCCTGCAGCCGTTCCGATAATGTCGCGGAATCAGACTGCTCAGCGTCGATATCTTCCTTGACCTGTTGATACCAGGTCGTTTCATCCCACAGTTCAAACTTGTTGAACTGCCCGACCAGCATCACTTCTTTGGTCAGACCGGCATGTTGCCGCAACACAGGCGCAATCAGTAATCGCCCTGCGTTATCCATCTGACATTCACTGGCATGTCCCAATAACAGCCGCTGCACGCGGCGTTCCTGCGGGTTCATGCTCGACAGTCGCGACAGCTTTTGCTCAATAATTTCCCATTCAGGCAAGGGGTAAAGCAGCAGGCAGGGGGAGTTAATGTCAATGGTGCAAACCATTTGACCCGCAGCGTTCTCAATCAGCTGGTCGCGGTATCGGGTTGGTACCGATAAACGCCCTTTGCTGTCGAGATTGACTAACGTAGCTCCACGGAACATGCCAGTCTCACCCCTCCTCACCACTTTAACCCACAAATTCCCACCTAAAGGAGTTTACGGAGCGAGGGAAAAGCTTGTCAAGCCAGGACTCTCCCTATAAGGACTCGAAAGCCCTCTATTTACAGAGATAAACAGTCCTGGTTAATAACTGCACAACTGGCGAGGCAAAATTAACGTTATGAATATTTGTAAGAAAAAAACCGAATATGCACACTAGCGTTAAAGCTCACTCAATATCATCGCAGATAAATATAAAGTGTCAGTTTGCGACGCGGGCAGCATTTTATGACAGATTCTCAGGGGATAACAGCGCCAGATTCACTCGGGCACCCGGTAAGCGCGGCGGTTGCCACGGAAGCTGGCAAAGGAGGAGAAAAAACGTCTGAATATTCATCGGCCGAAGAGGGTTTGTAACAAATTAATACAAAGATAGCTGTTTAAAATCGCCCGGACGTTCTTTAAAGGGCCAATTTAAAAGCCAGAATGAATTAAGAAAATAGGCGATTAGGATCTCTCAAGAATTATCCTAATTTCTCTCCGGGAATTATGCGCACGAATTATCGCAACAAAATGGGGCAGATTTCGCCGCCCCAGTCATTTCATTTTTGGCGGCTTAAAATTCCGCGATGGTAGAGATTACGTTTGATCCGCGTGAGGCCCGGCTTCGGTTTGCGCGGCTCATCCAGGCTTGCCAGCACAATCTCCAGCACGCGTTCAGCCACATCGCGGTGACGCTGTGCTACCGCTAGCACCGGGCACTGGAGGAAGTCGAGCAGCTCGTTATCCCCGAACGTGGCAATCGCCAGATCGGAGGGCAGTTTACCTTCACGCCGTAATGTTACATCCATGACACCCTGCAACAGCGCAAACGAGGTGGTGAACAGCGCCTGAGGCATCGGGTGCGTTTCCAGCCATTTTTCGAAAAGCTGTGCCGCGGCTTCACGCTCGTAGCTATTGGCATAGAGGTAGTGAACCTCGCGCGGATCGTCTTTCCAGGCGGTTCTGAATCCCTGCTCGCGCAGGAAGCTCACGGAAAGCTCGGGCAACGCGCCAAGATACAGCACTGTCTCAGCGGGGAATGTTCTCAGCTCTGCGGCCAGCATTTCTGCATCATCCTGATCCGCACCCACGACGCTGGTGAAATGCTCGCGATCGAGCGCGCGATCCAGCGCAACGATTGGGAACGGGTCGTTCGCCCAGCGCTGGTAGAACGGATGCTCTGGCGGCAAGGAGGTCGACACGATGATGGCATCCACCTGGCGCTGGAGCAGATGCTCAATGCAGCGCATCTCGTTGTCGGGCTGGTCTTCCGAGCAGGCAATCAGCAGTTGATAGCCGCGCTGGCGCGCCTGACGTTCAAGATAGTTGGCGATACGGGTATAGCTGGTGTTTTCCAGGTCAGGGATCACCAGACCAATAGAGCGGGTACGCCCGGCACGCAGACCGGCTGCGACAGCATTCGGATGGTAGTTATGCTCACGAACCACCGCCATAACTTTTTCAACGGTCTTGTCGCTGACACGGTACTGCTTTGCTTTACCGTTAATCACATAGCTGGCCGTTGTTCGTGACACGCCGGCTAGCCGGGCGATTTCATCCAGTTTCACAATTGCCCCTTAAAAAAAGAAAAGAGTCCATGGCCCTGTCAAGGTTATGGTTAAATCTTTTAACATCTAAACGCAGAAAAGCCTTCGCGGCAACCGCTTTTATCTGCGTTGTCGGCTGATTACGCAAAAAAAAGCCCGGCTTTGGTGACCGGGCAGAAAGAGGCGAACCTTTTTGACAACTAACGCATGATTTTCTCGCCGCGTGACAGACCCACAACACCCGATCTCGCGACCTCGACAATTTTTGCGACGTCCCGCACGGACGCCAGGAAAGCATCCAGCTTGTCGCTTGTCCCGACCAGCTGAACCGTATAAAGAGAAGGCGTGACGTCGATAATCTGTCCGCGGAAAATATCCGCATTGCGTTTGACTTCATCACGCCCGTAGCCACTGGCCTGGATTTTCACCAGCATGACCTCACGTTCAACGTAGGCCCCCTGCCCCAGCTCGCTCACACGCAGTACATCGACCAGCTTATGCAGCTGTTTTTCAATTTGCTCAAGTACTTTGGCATCGCCGACGGTTTGGATCGTCATGCGCGACAGCGTCGGGTCTTCCGTCGGGGCAACGGTCAGGCTTTCAATGTTATAGCCGCGCTGCGCAAAAAGGCCAATGACGCGCGACAGTGCGCCAGACTCGTTTTCCAGTAAAACAGATAATATCCGGCGCATATCAGGTTCTCTCCGTTTTGCTTAACCACATTTCATCCATACCACCACCACGAATATGCATCGGATAAACGTGCTCGGTTCCATCAACAATCACATCCATAAAGACGAGGCGGTTGTTTTTAACGTGCTCAAGCGCCTGTGCGAGCTTCGTTTCCAGCTCGGCCGGATCGGTCACCCGCATGCCTACGTGGCCATAAGCTTCAGCAAGACGAACAAAATCTGGCAGCGATTTCATGTAGGACTGGGAGTGGCGGCCAGAGTAGATCATATCCTGCCACTGCTTGACCATACCGAGATACCCGTTATTCAGGTTCAGCACCAGTACCGGCAGTTCATATTGCAGCGCGGTAGAAAGCTCCTGAATATTCATCTGAATACTGCCGTCCCCCGTCACGCAGACGACGGTTTCATTCGGCAGCGCCAGCTTCACGCCCAGCGCGGCAGGCAGACCAAAGCCCATCGTTCCTAAACCACCGGAGTTGATCCAGTGTCGCGGTTTATCAAACGGGTAATACAGCGCGGCAAACATCTGATGCTGTCCCACGTCTGAGGTCACGTACGCCTCACCTTTCGTCAGACGCCACACCGCTTCAATGACCGCCTGCGGCTTAATGTTTTCACTTTGCGTGTCATATTTCAGGCACTGACGCGCGCGCCACTGTTCAATCTGCTGCCACCAGTCGCGGATCTCATCCAGCGGCTGGGTTGCACTCTCCTGGGTCAGCAGATCCAGCATTTGCTCCAGAACCTGACGGGCATCGCCGACGATCGGCACATCAGCCGACACCGTTTTTGAAATTGACGTTGGATCGATATCAATGTGCAGCACGGTGGCGTTCGGACAATACTTCGCCAGGTTGTTGGTGGTGCGATCGTCAAAGCGCACGCCGACGGCAAAGATCACATCGGAATGATGCATTGTCATGTTGGCTTCATAGGTGCCGTGCATACCCAGCATCCCCAGCGCCTGACGATGTGTGGCAGGGAACGCCCCCAGCCCCATCAGCGACGACGCAACGGGAAGGTTAAGCTTTTCAATCAGTTCACGAAGCTGGGCTTCACAGGCAGAGTTGATCGCCCCGCCACCGACATAGACCACCGGTTTTTTGGCCGCCAGAAGCGTTTGCAACGCTCGCTTGATCTGACCTTTATGCCCCTGCGTTGTGGGGTTATAAGAGCGCATGCTTACCGATTCCGGCCAGACATAAGGCAGCTTGTTTGCCGGGTTGAGAATATCTTTAGGTAGATCGACCACCACCGGTCCCGGGCGTCCGCTCGCCGCCAGCCAGAAGGCTTTTTTCAGTATGCCGGGAATGTCTTCTGTTTGCTTGACCAGGAAGCTGTGCTTCACAACGGGACGCGAAATCCCGACCATGTCGCACTCCTGAAACGCATCGTAGCCAATCAGTGAGGTTGCCACCTGCCCGGAGAGGATCACCAGCGGAATGGAGTCCATATAGGCCGTCGCAATGCCGGTAATGGCGTTTGTCGCACCGGGGCCGGACGTGACTAATACCACGCCCACTTCACCCGTCGCACGTGCCAGGCCGTCAGCCATGTGTACCGCCGCCTGCTCGTGACGTACCAGAACATGGTCAATGCCCCCAACCGTATGCAGCGCATCATAAATATCGAGGACCGCACCGCCAGGGTAGCCGAACACTTGCTTTACGCCCTGATCGATCAGCGACCGAACGACCATTTCCGCGCCAGACAACATCTCCATGCTTTGCCTCCAGGCATTTTGTTATAGACGGACTGCCGAATTCATTTCCGCACCGTCTTACGATTGGGATAAACCAATCTTATATTTTGCAGAGTGTTCTTTACCTTAACCGCTCGTTATGAGGCAGGCAATTAGCAAACCCGGTGAGATAAACGGTGTGTAAAGCAGAAAAAGCAGCTGTTATCAGAAGATATGGTTAATTCCTCTGAGAATAGAGGATGGGGTGATAAATCATCGCTGAAAACCGCGACAATGCAGGAAATCATCTATTTTTGCGCGCCGGAGAGCAGCACGAAAAAAAGCCTCACAGAACAAAATAGCAATTATCTAAAAAAACTCAGGATAAACCACATAAACCGATGCGATTTATCCTGATGCGTTTACCGGCGGCAGATGCCAACCAGCAACTCTTCCATCCACTGATGTCCTTTATCCCGGCCCGCGGCTTCATGCCAGGAAAGATAACAGGTACGGCTATTTAGCTTGAGCGGCAGAGGCAAAATTTGCAGATTTAAAGGGTCAGAAAACTCTTCTGCCAGCCAGCGCGGCGCAATTGCCACCAGCTGTGTCTGGGAAACCACGTTTAATACGCTGACCATGGCCATGCCCTGATAAGCCACGCTCGCCTGTTTATCCGCAGTGTCATACCACGGCAGGCTAAAGGATGCATATCTGTCGAGCGCAACAACGGCGTGCTGCTCGTTATAAACATCGTTTTCTCGCAGCGGGGAATTCAGGCGCGGGTGTTTTTTACTGGCGACCAGAACCATTTCATCTTTAAACAGCGGCACGCAGGAAAATTCCGGACGACGGAACTCTTCATATCCCAGAACGAATTCGATCTCCTGATAGCGTAACTGATGTTCCGTGTTTTGATTCAGAGATGATTTAAAAACAAGATGGATATTTGGTGCGATCTCTTCAACTTTATTATAGATAATTGACGTTAAATAATTATCTAATGGGCTGCAGACACAAAGATGAAATACGCGCTCGCTGCTTAAAGGTTCAAAGCCCGATCCCGGCAGCTCATTTTGGACCAGTTGCAACGCCTGGCGGATGGAGCCGAACAGCTGGAATGCGCGTGCCGTAGGCTGGATCCCCCTCCCGTAACGAACAAATAATTCGTCGTTAAACATGAGCTTAAGTCTGGCAACGGCATTGCTCACCGCAGGTTGTGACATCCCCAACGCTTGAGCCGCGCGGGTGATATTCTGTTCCTGCATGACCGCATCAAACACCGTCAGAAGATTCAGATCCACCGTGCGTAACTGCGGTTTAATCCCATCAGTAGCTTGAGACTGTTTAATATTATTTTCTGGCACTTCTGACTCCACTGTCACGCTACACTCCTTTGCCAACGTACTGTAATAATCTCGAAAAATATGATTTATCATGCAAATACGATCAGCGAAAGAGAATTATTTAAAATTCGGAATATATAAAGACTCTATATTAACGAAAATTAATGAGCAAAAATGATATGTTTGACTTTAGGATCTGAATGAAACCATAAACCAAACAAATATACAATTACCATCAGGTTAATGATGACTTAAGCATTATTAAACTGTTATTGCTATCGCCCTACATTTAGTTAACAACCTGTTATCTCCGTTCGTTTTTTAGCACTCAGAAATAGATTCACTGCATTTATAACTTAATGATATCCAAACTCTTTAAGCACAAAGCATCCTTTTCAAGACATTTCACTCACTTTTAAACAATTATTTTTATTTGTTTCTGCAACTCTTTTTTTAAGTCCAAAATTAGACAATTAGTTTGGTCAGTAAAGCTAAAACCAGCACAATTAGCTAAAGTGAATATCCTGTTGATTCCTTCTGTCGGGCCCGTTTTCATCCTCAGGGGTTGACATGAACAGCCGTATCCAGTACCACTAAAAGCATATTGAATTTAACGGAGCACGATTCATGACACGCACCATTCGTTTCACCGGTCTACTACTACTAAACGCATCCACTGTGCGCGGTAGACTGGCGGGCGAAATTCAGCGTTGAATCGTCACCAGTAAGACTAAAAACCCGCGCCACTGCGCGGGTTTTTTTATGCTCGTAGCAAGGCGCCCTAAGACTGACAAGGACCTAACCCATGAGCCAGCAAGTCATTATTTTCGATACTACTTTACGTGACGGTGAACAGGCATTACAGGCAAGCCTGAGTGTAAAAGAGAAACTGCAGATCGCGCTGGCTCTCGAACGTATGGGTGTCGACGTGATGGAGGTCGGTTTCCCTGTCTCTTCCCCGGGTGATTTCGAATCCGTACAGACCATTGCGCGCACCATTAAAAACAGCCGCGTCTGTGCCCTGGCGCGCTGCGTAGAGAAAGACATCGACGTCGCCGCCGAGTCACTGAAGGTCGCCGAAGCGTTCCGTATCCACACCTTTATTGCCACCTCGCCCATGCACATCGCAACCAAATTGCGCAGCACGCTGGATGAGGTGATTGAGCGCGCGGTTTACATGGTTAAGCGCGCACGTAACTATACCGATGACGTTGAATTCTCCTGTGAAGATGCGGGCCGTACGCCAATCGAAGACCTGGCGCGCGTTGTGGAAGCCGCCATCAACGCGGGCGCGAAAACCATCAACATTCCGGACACCGTCGGCTACACCATGCCGTTTGAGTTCTCCAACATCATCACCGGCCTGTATGACCGCGTGCCGAATATTGATAAAGCAATTATCTCCGTCCACACCCACGATGACTTGGGTCTGGCCGTCGGCAATGCCATCGCCGCCGTCCACGCTGGCGCACGTCAGGTAGAAGGCGCGATGAACGGTATCGGCGAACGCGCGGGGAACTGTTCGCTGGAAGAAGTGATCATGGCGATCAAAGTGCGCAAAGACATCATGGACGTGCACACCCGCATCAATCACAACGAAATCTGGCGCACCAGCCAGACCGTCAGCCAGATTTGCAACATGCCGATTCCGGCCAACAAAGCGATTGTCGGCACCGGCGCCTTCGCGCACTCCTCCGGTATTCACCAGGATGGTGTCCTGAAGAATCGTGAAAACTACGAAATCATGACCCCGGAATCCATCGGCCTGAATCAGGTGCAATTGAACCTGACCTCCCGTTCCGGCCGCGCCGCGGTTAAACATCGTATGGAAGAGATGGGTTATAAGGACAGTGATTACAACATGGATCAGCTGTACGACGCCTTCCTGAAGCTGGCCGACAAAAAAGGTCAAGTGTTCGACTATGACCTGGAAGCGCTGGCCTTTATTAACAAGCAGCAGGAAGAGCCTGAGCACTTCCGTCTGGATTACTTCAACGTGCAGTCCGGCTCCAGCGACATCGCCACCGCCTCGGTCAAACTGGCTTGCGGGGAGGAAATTAAAGCAGAGGCCGCTAACGGTAACGGCCCTGTCGATGCCATCTACCAGGCGATTAATCGCGTCACCGAGTACGACGTTGAGCTGGTGAAGTATGACCTGACGGCCAAGGGCCACGGCAAAGATGCACTGGGTCAGGTCGACATTGTTGTTACCCACAATGGCCGCCGCTTCCACGGCGTGGGCCTGGCGACCGATATCGTTGAATCCTCCGCGAAAGCGATGGTGCATGTTCTGAACAACATCTGGCGCGCCGCCGAAGTCGAAAAAGAGTTGCAACGCAAAGCTCAGAATAAAGAGAACAACAAGGAAACCGTGTAATGTCGAAGAATTACCATATTGCTGTGTTGCCGGGCGACGGTATTGGTCCGGAAGTGATGGCACAGGCGCTGAAAGTACTGGAAGCCGTTCGCGCGCGTTTTGCGATGAAAATCACCACCAGCCACTACGACGTGGGCGGTATTGCGATTGATAACCACGGTACGCCGCTGCCAAAAGCGACCGTGGAAGGCTGCGAAAATGCCGATGCCGTGCTGTTTGGTTCCGTCGGTGGCCCGAAATGGGAACACCTGCCGCCGGCAGAGCAGCCAGAGCGCGGCGCGCTGCTGCCGCTGCGTAAACATTTCAAGCTGTTCAGTAACCTGCGTCCGGCGAAGCTGTATCAGGGTCTGGAAGAGTTCTGCCCGCTGCGCGCGGATATCGCCGCCAACGGTTTCGACATTCTGTGCGTGCGTGAACTGACCGGCGGGATCTACTTCGGTCAGCCAAAAGGCCGCGAAGGCAGCGGACAACACGAGAAAGCGTTCGACACCGAGGTGTATCACCGTTTCGAAATCGAACGTATCGCCCACATCGCGTTCGAGTCGGCGCGCAAACGCCGCCATAAAGTGACCTCCATTGATAAAGCGAACGTGCTGCAGTCTTCCATTTTGTGGCGCGAGATCGTCAGTGAAGTTGCTAAGCAGTACCCGGACGTCGCGCTGTCGCACATGTACATCGACAACGCGACCATGCAGCTGATTAAAGATCCGTCCCAGTTTGACGTGCTGCTGTGCTCCAACCTGTTCGGCGATATTCTCTCTGACGAGTGCGCGATGATCACCGGCTCAATGGGCATGCTGCCCTCCGCAAGCCTGAATGAAGAAGGCTTTGGGCTGTACGAGCCTGCGGGCGGCTCCGCGCCGGATATCGCAGGCAAAAACATTGCCAACCCGATTGCGCAGATCCTCTCCCTGGCCCTGCTGCTGCGCTACAGCCTGGATGCAGGCGAGGCAGCAACCGCAATTGAAAACGCCATTAACCGGGCGTTAGAAGAAGGCGTCCGTACCGGCGATTTGGCACGCGGCACGGCAGCAGTCAGTACCGATGAAATGGGCGACATTATTGCCCGCTATGTCGCTGAAGGGGTGTAATCATGGCTAAGACGTTATATGAAAAGTTGTTTAATGCGCACGTTGTGTACGAAGCGCCAAACGAAACCCCGCTGCTGTACATTGACCGCCACCTGGTGCACGAAGTGACCTCTCCTCAGGCATTTGACGGCCTGCGCGCGCACAAGCGCCCGGTACGTCAGCCGGGTAAAACCTTCGCGACGATGGATCACAACGTATCCACCCAGACCAAAGACATCAATGCCTCGGGTGAGATGGCGCGTATCCAGATGCAGGAGCTGATTAAGAACTGCAATGAATTTGGCGTTGAGCTGTACGACCTCAACCATCCGTACCAGGGCATCGTCCACGTGATGGGGCCTGAGCAAGGGATCACCCTGCCGGGCATGACCATCGTCTGCGGTGACTCCCATACCGCGACCCACGGCGCGTTTGGCGCCCTGGCGTTCGGGATTGGCACTTCCGAAGTGGAACATGTGCTGGCAACGCAGACCCTGAAACAGGGCCGCGCCAAAACCATGAAGATCGAAGTGAAGGGTAAAGCCGCACCGGGTATTACCGCAAAAGACATCGTGCTGGCCATCATCGGTAAAACCGGCAGCGCGGGCGGCACCGGTCATGTTGTTGAGTTCTGCGGGGAAGCCATCCAGGCGCTGAGCATGGAGGGGCGCATGACCCTGTGCAATATGGCCATTGAGATGGGCGCAAAAGCCGGTCTGGTCGCGCCGGACGAAACCACCTTCAACTACGTGAAGGGTCGTCTGCACGCGCCGAAAGGTCAGGATTTTGACGACGCGGTAGCGTACTGGAAAACCCTGAAAACCGACGATGGGGCAACCTTTGACACCGTCGTCACGCTGCAGGCTGAAGAGATTGCGCCTCAGGTGACCTGGGGCACCAACCCGGGCCAGGTCATTTCCGTTAACGACAATATACCGGACCCGGCATCCTTTACCGATCCGGTCGAACGCGCCAGTGCCGAAAAAGCGCTGGCCTATATGGGGCTGAAGCCCGGCGTGCCGTTGACCGATGTCACCATTGATAAAGTCTTTATCGGTTCCTGCACCAACTCCCGTATCGAGGATTTGCGTGCCGCCGCCGAGATTGCCAAAGGCCGCAAAGTGGCACCAGGCGTGCAGGCGCTGGTGGTACCTGGCTCCGGTCCGGTGAAAGCCCAGGCAGAAGCCGAAGGTCTGGATAAGATCTTTATCGAAGCGGGCTTCGAGTGGCGCCTGCCCGGCTGCTCCATGTGTCTGGCCATGAACAACGATCGCCTGAATCCGGGCGAGCGCTGCGCCTCCACCAGCAACCGTAACTTTGAAGGCCGTCAGGGCCGCGGTGGGCGCACCCATCTGGTCAGTCCGGCAATGGCCGCCGCTGCGGCAGTCACCGGCCATTTCGCCGATATTCGCAGCCTGAAATAAGGAGACAATCATGGCAGAGAAATTTACCCAACATACGGGCCGTGTTGTCCCGCTGGACGCCGCTAACGTCGACACTGACGCTATTATTCCTAAACAGTTTCTGCAGAAAGTAACGCGTACCGGTTTCGGCGCACATCTGTTTAACGACTGGCGTTTCCTGGACGATAAGGGAGAAGTCCCTAATCCGGAATTCGTTCTGAACTTCCCGGAATATAAAGGCGCCTCCATTTTGCTGGCACGCGAAAACTTTGGCTGCGGCTCATCCCGTGAGCACGCGCCGTGGGCGCTCACCGACTACGGCTTCAAAGTGGTCATTGCCCCAAGCTTCGCGGATATTTTTTACGGTAACAGCTTCAATAACCAGCTGCTGCCCGTCACGCTGAGCGATGAACAGGTCGATGAGCTGTTCGCGCTGGTTAAGGCGAATCCGGGCATTTCGTTTGAAGTGGATCTGGAAGCGGAAGTGGTGAAAGCCGGTGATAAGACCTACAGCTTCAGCATTGATGCCTTCCGCCGTCACTGCATGCTGAATGGTCTGGACAGCATTGGTTTAACTCTTCAGCACGAAGCGGCGATTGCCACTTACGAAAACAAACAACCCGCATTTATGAAATAATCCTCCGGCCTGCAGTCCATTCTGCAGGCCGCGTTTTATCCCGATATCCGCCTCCTTCTGTAAATACTCCCCAAACCCAGCCAATAATGACGTTATATTTAATGTCAATTTAATGTTTCCTGCGCAGAATAACCGCTCAATCAGCTGGCAGCGGAAATAATCATGGAAAAGAAAAATGGCAATGAGTCTCATATCCGTTCTCGGGAAATACATAAATGCACATTAGTAAGCGTGATAATAAATAGTTTACTCACCGCCTTTCAGATAGTTGCAGGAATATTCTCCGGCTCACAGGGTTTAATTGCTGATGGGATTCATTCTCTTTCCGATTTATCCTCCGACTTTGTCGTTCTGGTTGCGAATAAAAAGAGTCAGAAAGCTTCTGATATCGATCATCATTACGGTCATCTGCGTTTCGAAAACGGTGCAAAGCTCATTATTGGCGCTATTCTGCTGCTTGTGGGGGTCGGGATGCTCTGGTCCGCAGGCAATAAACTGCTTCACCCCGAGACGCATCAGCTGGTGAAAGGGGCCGCGTTGTGGGTGGCGATTCTGGCGCTGGTGGTAAAGGAAAGCTTGTTCAGATACATGTTTGCCACGGGAAAACGTATTCAGTCCTCGCTGCTGATAGCCAATGCCTGGCATGCCCGTTCTGACGCAGCGTCGTCAGTGGTTGTCGCCATCGGCATTGCCGGGAATTTAGTGGGTTTTCACGCGATGGACCTTATTGCGGCCCTGATTGTCGGAGTATTCATCGCCCACATGGGTTACAAATTTTCTGCCGATGCCCTGCACGATCTGATGGACCGTTCGCTTGAGCCCGAGCTGGAGCACGACATCAAAACGTGTCTTCTCGCAACCGAGGGCGTCACCGGACTCCATGATTTAAAAACCCGCAAGATGGGCGATTTAGCCCTTGTCGATGTTCATCTGGAAGTAAACGGCGAATTAAGCGTAAAAGAAGGACATCAGATTGCCGTTAATGCCAGAAATAATGTGATGCAAAAATTCAATGTGCTGAATGTGATGACGCATATTGATCCATCCCACTAATCGAAACGCATAAATACAGTGTGACGCAACCGATCGTTAAGGTTTCGTTAATTAATCTGCGTCACACTGCATCGTATCAGCACTCTCATTATTGAGGTAAAAAGCGATGAACCCAACATTACGCGATACGCTTCCCCATAAAGAAACGCCTTTTCTTCGAATACTGCACATTCTCGTGGCCGTACTGGTCCTGGCCCAGATTATCAATTCTAATTTCACCGAAAGTGAAGCCCTCCACGAATCAGGGCTGAACGGAATCGTCACCTGGATCCATGTTATCTCCGGATTTGGTTTAATTTTTTGTGGGATTGCCATGATGGCATGGATGTTAACCCAGCGCGGATTTAAGTATTACTTCGCCTGGCTGGCGCTGGATTTTCGCGGAATTGTTGACGATATTCGCACCCTCGCGCAGCGTCAGCTTCCTGACGCGCATGCCGGCGGTATGGCGGCAACGGTGCAAGGTCTGGGCGTGCTGGCGCTGCTGGGCGTTGCACTCTGCGGCGCGGCCTGGTTCGTGCTGAACGCCACGCTCGGGCCGGTTTCGTCCGTCACGGAATCCGTCTTAGATTTGCATAAATTCCTGACGGTCTTTATTGAGACATATTTCTGGGCACACGGCTTCATGGGCCTCGTTCATATGTACCTGACGCTACGCGCGCAGCGTAAATATCAGTATTCAGAATAAAACGGTTCGCAGGGCCCGGCGTTCCCGGGCTCCGTTTCGTTCATCCGATCACACGTCTTTTACGCGGCAGGTCAGCAGAAGCGTCACGACGGATAGCGCCGCAATCATCCAGTAGACAGACGCATGCCCATAGCTTTGCGCCAGCCCCCCCTGAATAACGCCCGCCAGAATCACCCCGGTTGAAATGCTGTTGGTAAAAAGCGTGGTCGCCGAGCCGGCACGACCGGGCATGAGATCCTGAAACCAGAGCATGCCGATCCCGGCAACAATCCCAATAAACACGGCGTTAAACAGCTGCAGCGCCAGCAACGCTTCCCGCGAATGGAAAAGGATCAGCCCCGCGTAGAACAGCACCCCGGCCGCCACGGCGACGATCATCATCCTGCGCTTTCCAAACCGCTTAACGTAGTAACCCGCCAGAATCATTGCCGGGATTTCCAGCCCGGCGGCAGTTCCCATCAAGATCCCCGCAAGCTTGTCCGGAAGGCCCAGATCGCTGCTGATCCACAGCGGCATATCGATGATGTACATGGTGTTGCAGGTCCACATCAGCGTGGAGGCAATAAACAGCATGCGGACGTTTTTGTCCTGCCAGCCGCTCACCTCGGTGACAGGTTTATCCGTCGTTTGTTCGACGCGCGCCACGGACGGCAGCGCGAAGGCAACCAGCACCAGGCTGATGACAAAAATCCCGGCGGCGATGGAAAACATGGTGGTAAAGCCGTAGTTCAACGCCAGCATGAAGGCCAGCGGCGGGCCAATGACCCACGCCAGCGAAAGCTGGGCGCGCATCACCGAGCTGAACATCACCACTTCACGCGCCGAGTTATCCGCATATTCACGGGCCAGCGCGAACAGCTGCGGCATGGCGGTGTTCGCCAGCGACGCCAGCAGCACGCCGCAGGTAATGAGCGTCAGATAATGACGGTTGAAGGCAAAGAGCAGCGCGTTACCCACGGCCATGGCGCAGCAAAAGAGGATCAGCCTGCGGCGATCGCCCTGGCTGTCCGATCGTTTCGCCAGCGCGAGGCTGACCAGGATCCCGGCAATGGCGTTAACGGTGTAAAACAGGCCGACCCAAAACGGCTGCGCCCCCACCTCGCGGCTGAGAAACAGGCTCAGCGTCGGCGCCTGCAGCGCCCCCGCCACGCCCATCATAAAGGCCACCAGCATAAAAGCGGCATACACGCCGTTCAGGCGTCGCCCCATCGTCATCAACCACAGCATGCGCAAGTCCTTGTGAAAGCGAATCGAAATTGGGTGAATAGTAAACGAAAAAAGCCAGCAAAAACATTTTGCTGGCGGGTGATAAGCACCAATACTCAGTCACACATGATCGAGGCGAGTTAGCGGGAAGAGGTCGGGGCTGTAACGTCCCACTGCATCAATTCTTCTAACGTTTTCAGCCGTTGCTCTGCACACCGGCGGGCCAGCCAGGACGATCCCTTTGTCGCTGAAAAGTACTGCTGATAAAACTGACGTGCGGTAGACCTCTTCATAATTTACCTCCTCGCTTCATCGAGGAGAATTATTGGCCTAATATAGGGATAAATAAATTGCTGGTTTTTTGTCAGGAGTTCCCCTTTTATGCCTTCCGGTCGTCTGCAACAACAGTTTATCCGCCTCTGGCAGTGCTGCGAGGGGCAATCGCAGGAGACCACGCTCAACGAGCTGGCTGACCTGCTTAGCTGTTCCCGCCGCCATATGCGCACGCTGCTCAACACCATGCAGCAGCAGGGTTGGTTAAGCTGGGAAGCGGAGGCGGGACGCGGCAAACGCTCGCGGCTGACTTTCCTCTATACCGGGCTGGCGCTGCAGCAGCAGCGCGCGGAAGACCTGCTGGAGCAGGACCGCATCGATCAGCTGGTACAGCTGGTGGGCGACAAAGCCGCCGTGCGCCAGATGCTGGTTTCCCATCTCGGGCGCAGCTTTCGTCAGGGCCGACACATTCTGCGGGTGCTCTACTACCGTCCGATGAAAAATCTGTTGCCCGGCACGGCCTTACGCCGCTCAGAAACTCATATGGCCCGGCAAATCTTCAGCGGCCTGACGCGCATAAATGAGGAAAACGGGGAACTGGAAGCGGATATCGCGCACCACTGGCAGCAGCTTTCCCCGCGCCACTGGCGCTTCTTTTTACGCCCCGGCATCCACTTTCACCACGGCCGCGAGCTGGAAATGCACGACGTCATCGCCTCTCTGGAACGTGCCCGCAAGCTCCCGCTCTACTCGCATATCTCCCGCGTCCACTCGCCCACGGCCTGGACCCTGGATATTGAGCTGTCGCAGCAGGATAAATGGCTTCCCTGGCTGCTGGGCTACGTGCCGTCGATGATTTTGCCCGGCGAGTGGGAATCAATGAACAACTTTGCCAGCCTGCCGATTGGCACCGGGCCCTATTCCGTGTCCCGCAATAACAGCAACCAGCTGAAAATCCGCGCGTTCGATGACTACTTTGGCTATCGGGCGCTGATCGACGAAGTGAACGTCTGGGTATTACCGGATCTCAATGAAGACCTGAGCTGCGGGCTAACGCTTGAAGGCCCCACCACGGGAGAAAAGGCCGTGGAGAGTCGCCTCGAGGAGGGATGTTACTATCTCCTGTTTGACCGCCGCACCCACCGCGGGGCAAACCAGGCCGTCCGCAAGTGGATCAGCCACGTTTTGTCCCCTTCCAATCTGATTTACCATGCGGAAGAGCAGTACCAGACATACTGGTTCCCGGCGTACGGCCTGCTGCCGCGCTGGCACCACGCCCGCCCGGTTCACTGCGACAAACCCGCAGGGCTGGAGTCCATCACCCTGACCTACTACCGCGAGCACGTGGAGCATCGTTTTATCGCCAGAATCATGACCCGGCTGCTGGCAGCCGAGGGGGTCAGGTTAGAGGTCAGGGAAGTGGACTATGACGAATGGCATCAGGGGGAGATCGCCAGTGATATCTGGCTCAACAGCGCCAACTTTACCCTGCCGCTCGATTTTTCCCTTTTCTCGCATCTGTATGAAGTCCCGCTGATCCAGCACTGCATCGACCGTGACTGGCAGCAGGACGCCGCCCAGTGGCGCGCGGGCGAAATGAATCTTGCAGCGTGGTGCCAGCAGCTGCTGGCAGAGCAGGCGATCGTACCGTTGATCCACCACTGGCTGATGATCCAGGGCCAGCGCAGCATGCGCGGCCTGCGGATGAATACCCTGGGCTGGTTTGATTTTAAATCCGCCTGGTTTGCGCCGCCGGAGCCATAACGCTTTCGTAATATTCACCAAATCATTACAATAGCGCCGTTCTCAACGGGGTGCTGCATCACAGATGTGCGCTGAGATAATACCCGTCGAACCTGATCCGGATAACGCCGGCGAAGGGATTTGAGGCTGTCGCTCAAAATCCTTTGCCACTCAACTTTGAGGTGCAAAGTGTTAAAAAAAGTTCTCCCCCTGCTGGCGCTGTTTGCGCTGCCTGCTTTTGCCAAGCCCGTCCTGACGGTCTACACCTATGACTCCTTCTCTGCCGACTGGGGCCCTGGCCCTGTGGTTAAAAAAGCCTTTGAAGCGGACTGTAACTGCGAGCTGAAGTTCGTGGCGCTGGAAGATGGCGTTTCGCTGCTCAACCGTCTGCGCATGGAAGGAAAAAACAGCAAGGCCGACGTGGTGCTCGGGCTGGATAACAACCTGCTGGAAGCCGCCTCGCAAACCAAACTGTTTGCCAAAAGCGGCGTCGCGGCAGATGCCGTTAACGTGCCGGGCGGCTGGAAAAACGACACCTTTGTGCCGTTCGACTACGGCTACTTTGCTTTTGTTTACGACAAAAATAAGCTGAAAAACCCGCCGAAGAGCCTGAAAGAGCTGGTCGAAAGTGACCAGAAATGGCGCGTGATTTATGAAGATCCGCGCACCAGCACGCCGGGCCTGGGCCTGCTGCTGTGGATGCAAAAGGTCTACGGGGATAAAGCGCCGGAAGCGTGGCAGAAACTGGCCGCCAAAACCGTCACCGTGACCAAGGGCTGGAGCGAAGCCTATGGCCTGTTCCTGAAAGGCGAAAGCGACCTGGTGCTGAGTTATACCACCTCTCCGGCCTACCACATTATCGCCGAGAAGAAAGATAACTATGCTGCGGCTAATTTTGCTGAAGGGCACTATCTGCAGGTGGAAGTCGCCGCGCGTACCGCCGCCAGCAAACAGCCGGAGCTGGCAGAGAAGTTCCTGAAGTTTATGATTTCACCGGGGTTCCAGAATGCCATCCCGGCTGGTAACTGGATGTATCCGGTCACTAACGTTACCCTGCCCGCAGGTTTCGAGCAGTTGACCAAACCAAACACCTCGCTGGAGTTTTCGCCGCAGCAGGTCGCCGCGCAGCGTGCAGCATGGGTAAGTGAATGGCAACGCGCCGTCAGCCGTTGATTCCCGGCTGGTTACTTCCCGGGCTGCTCGCCGCCACAGTGATGGTGGTGGTCAGCCTGGGGGCTTTTCTTGCACTGTGGTTCAACGCGCCAGAGAGCGACCTGCTTGCCCTCTGGCACGACAGCTACCTCTGGCACGTTATCCGGTTCTCCTTCTGGCAGGCGTCTTTCTCAGCCCTGCTGTCGGTGCTCCCGGCTATTTTTCTTGCGCGCGCCCTGTATCGGCGGCGTTTTCCCGGCAGGCTGGCACTGCTGCGCCTGTGCGCCATGACGCTGATCCTGCCCGTGCTGGTGGCGGTATTTGGTATTCTGAGCGTTTACGGTCGTCAGGGCTGGCTGGCTTCGCTGTGCGGCCAGCTTGGTCTGGAATGGTCATTCTCTCCTTACGGCCTGCAGGGCATTCTGCTGGCGCACGTGTTTTTCAATATGCCGATGGCAACGCGCCTCTTTTTGCAGGCGCTGGAGAATATTCCCGGCGAACAGCGCCAGATTGCTGCCCAGCTCGGCATGCGCGGCGTGTCGTTCTTCCGCTTTGTCGAATGGCCGTGGCTGCGCCGCCAGATCCCGCCCGTCGCGGCGTTAATCTTTATGCTCTGCTTTGCCAGCTTTGCCACCGTGCTGTCGCTCGGCGGCGGGCCGCAGGCCACCACCATTGAGCTGGCGATTTACCAGGCGCTGAGTTACGACTACGATCCCGGTCGCGCCGCGCTGCTGGCGATGGTGCAGATGGCGTGCTGCCTTGTGCTGGTGCTGTTGAGCCAGCGGCTGAGTAAAGCCATTCCCCCAGGCAGCAATCAAATAACCGGCTGGCGCGATCCGCAGGACAGCCTGCACAGTCGCGTCACCGATTTTATCCTGATCGCGCTGGCGCTTCTGCTACTGCTGCCGCCGCTGATGGCCGTTATCGTTGACGGACTGAACCTCAATCTTATATCCGTCCTGCAACAGCCCGTCCTCTGGCAGGCGACCTGGACCTCGCTGCGTATCGCGCTGGCGGCAGGGTTACTGTGCGTCATGCTGACCATGATGCTGCTGTGGAGCAGCCGCGAACTCTACGCGCGGCAGGCCCAAAAGGCCGGACAGGCGCTGGAGCTGACGGGCATGCTGATTCTGGCGATGCCGGGCATCGTGCTGGCGACGGGCTTCTTTTTACTGTTCAACAGCACCATCGGCCTGCCGGAAAGGGCCGATGGCATCGTGATTTTCACCAACGCCCTGATGGCCATTCCCTACGCGCTCAAAGTGCTGGAAAACCCGATGCGCGACGTCAACAGCCGCTACGGTTTGCTGTGCCAGTCGCTGGGCATGCAGGGCTGGCAGCGGCTGAAGGTGGTCGAACTGCGCGCGCTAAAACGCCCGCTGGCGCAGGCGCTGGCGTTTGCCTGCGTGCTGTCGATTGGGGATTTTGGCGTGGTGGCTCTCTTTGGCAATGACGATTTCCGCACGCTGCCATACTGGCTCTATCAGCAGATCGGCTCTTATCGCAGTCAGGACGGCGCGGTCACCGCGCTGTTACTGCTGCTGCTGTGCTTTGCCTTATTTACCGTTATCGAAAAACTTCCGGGGCGTGATGTTAAAACTGACTGATGTAACCTGGCTTTACCAGCATCTGCCGATGCGCTTCACGCTCTCCGTGCGTCAGGGGGAGACGATCGCCGTGCTTGGCCCAAGCGGCGCGGGAAAAAGCACGCTGCTTAATCTGATTGCGGGTTTTCTGCAGCCGGCAAGCGGCGCGATCGTCATTAACAATCAAGACCATACCCACACGCCGCCCGCAAAACGTCCTGTCTCCATGCTGTTTCAGGAAAACAACCTGTTTACCCACCTGACGGTGCGGCAAAACATCGCGCTTGGAATGCATCCGGGACTCAGGCTGAACGATGCCCAGCGCCAGAAGCTGAAGATCATTGCCGCCCAGATGGGGATCAACGAGTTCATCGACAGGCTGCCGGGCGAGCTTTCCGGCGGTCAGCGTCAGCGCGTGGCGCTGGCGCGATGTCTGGTCCGCGAGCAGCCGATCCTGCTGCTGGATGAGCCATTCTCGGCGCTCGATCCCGCACTGCGCCAGGAGATGCTGGCGCTGGTGCAGGACGTCTGCCAGCGCCAGCAGCTGACGATGCTGATGGTGTCGCACAGTATTGAGGATGCCGCTCGCATCGCGCCGCGATCGGTGGTGATTGCCGAAGGGCGTATTTTGTGGGATGGAAAAACAGAAGAACTGCTGAGTGGTAAAGCGGGGGCGTCTTCGCTGTTGGGCATTCGTGCCGTCTGATGCCCTCACCCTGGCCCTCTCCCACGGGGAGAGGGAATATACCTTAACGGCTCACCACCTTCAGCAGAATTTCGCCATATACCGGCATCAGCGGGTGGCGAATCAGCGCCACAAGCGCCACCACGGCCACACCCAGCGTCAGCGGGGCCAGCCAAAGCAGGCGAGTGCGCGGGAGGTAGCGCGTCAGGCGATCGATATTCGCTTTCCCGCTGCGCCACAGCCGCCAGCAGAGCCATGCCGCCAGCCACAGCAGCACAGCCGTGCCCAGCAGCAGCCACTTAAACTCACCGCTTTGCATACCGTCAGGAATATCGATGGTAGCGCCCGCGAGGATCCCCGGCAGGAAGTAGAACGGCGGCCAGAAGACGCAGCCGATAATGTTCGGCACCACGAATTTCGCGACGGGCAGATCCAGCATCCCCGCCACCATCGGCACCAGCGGACGCGTTGGCCCGACAAAGCGGCCGACAAGAATGGTAAACATGCTGTGCTGATGCAGCGCATGCTCGGTTTTATCCAGCAGGGCTTTGTTCTTTTTCATGAAAGACCAGCGGTGCAGCGGCTTCTTAAAGCGCCAGCCCAGCCAGAAGGAGATCCAGTCGCCGAGCAGGCAGCCGATAATCCCGGCCAGCCACGCCTGCCAGAAATTAACCTCGCCGCTGCCAATCAGCGCCCCAAGCCCTGCCATCATCACGGTGCCGGGCAGGATCAGCCCAACCAGCGCCAGCGATTCCAGAAACGCCACCAGCGCCACGGCGATGAGCGAGTACATAACGGACTGGGTAATAAAGTGTTCCAGCAATGCCTGCATAACTATTCCGGTCAGAAAACGAATCAGCGATTCTGCTTAGCGCCCCGCACCGCGTCAAGGCAACAATTGTCTGAATAGTTTACAGGTTGCTTTCTGCATTCACCTGTTTGTTTATCTTTTTTTACCGTTTATTCACATCCCGCACGGAATTCGCTCGGGCTGGCGCCGGTGCATTTTTTAAAGACCCGGGAGAAATAGAGCTGATCCTCAAAGCCCACGTTACGCCCCACGG
Organism: Enterobacter sp. AG326; assembly: GCF_004362415.1. Taxonomy (NCBI): domain Bacteria; kingdom Pseudomonadati; phylum Pseudomonadota; class Gammaproteobacteria; order Enterobacterales; family Enterobacteriaceae; genus Enterobacter; species Enterobacter sp. AG326. Next base: position 145,836 of record NZ_SNXG01000004.1, read on the forward strand.
TGGCGATCGGCATCCGGGTGGTGCTGAGCAGCAGCTTCGCCTGGCTGATGCGCTGATCCTCGCGCCAGCTCAATACGCTGACGCCCAGCTGCTGCCGGAACAGATGCGACAGCCGCGACGGCGACAGGCAGACGTGCTGTGCAACGCTGGCGATATCAAACTGGCTATCGGCCAGGTGGTCGCTGATGTACTGGCAGGCGTCGCGAACGCGGTTATCCAGCGGGGGGTTAAGCGACTCGTTAATCGCCTCCATCCGTCGCAGCAGCAGCTGTTCAAGCAGGTTAATCGCCAGCAGTTCAGCGTAGCGACCACCGGCCTGTCCCGCCTCGATAATTTGCGCAAAAAGCTCGCGAAACTGCGCCAGATGAACCTCATCCGGGCGATAAAAACCGGTGTGCGCAAAAATAGCTGGCCACGAAAGCCACTCCTGCCAGTAGGCGCGCGGACGGAAATAGACCCACTGGTGATACCACTCTTTGGCATCGGGATGACGGCCATAGTGGTGGATCTCCCCCGGCGGGAACAGCAGGATATCGCCGGGGCGGCAGACAAACTGCTGGTCACCGTTCTTGATGATCCCTTCCCCCCGCACGGTCAGATTGAGGATATACCCTTTCATGCCGAGCGGTCGGTCGACGTAAAAGTCGAGATATCCCTCAGCCTCGATAGGGGTCAGTCCCGCCACAAGGTGCGCGTTAAACGAGTATCCCGGCAGCAGGGGATCGTTTTGCGTTTCGGCCATAGATTCAGTTCTCCCAAGGGTCCTGAAGGAAACCAATTGTCCATATCATTAAAAGCAGGTTAAAAATGGCCCGCGAAAAGATCCAAAAAGCATCACGCCGCTTTTACGTCCGCCATGTTTCAGCCTTTCCCCCTGATTTCTCCGCCAGAGCAGGCAGATAACCAGTAACAAAAGTGTCTATAAGTGCGGCAGAAATGTCCACATTGAATATTTGCACGGCGTCACACTTTCCGTTGTAACAGCAATTTAGTCCATAAGATTAGCGGATCCTGCCTGACGACTTTTTTCCCCAGTCTCTAATGTTCTTCCATACCTGTTTTTTCGATGGAGCAACACCATGGCAATTGCGATTGGCCTCGATTTTGGCAGCGATTCGGTTCGCGCGCTGGCAGTGGACTGTACGTCCGGCCAGGAGATAGCAACCAGCGTTGAGTGGTACCCGCGCTGGCAAGAGGGGCGCTACTGCGATGCGCCTAACAACCAGTTCCGTCACCACCCGCGTGACTATATCGAGTCGATGGAAGCGGCGATCAAAACCGTCCTGGCCGAACTGACTGACGCCCAGCGGGCTGAGATTGTCGGCATCGGCGTCGACAGCACAGGCTCCACGCCTGCCCCTGTGGATGCCGAAGGCCGCGTGCTGGCGCTGCGCCCGGAGTTCGCCGACAACCCGAACGCCATGTTCGTGCTGTGGAAAGACCACACCGCTGTGGAAGAGGCCGAAGCCATTACGCGCCTGTGCCACCAGCCGGGCAAAACAGACTACTCGCGCTACATCGGCGGAATTTATTCCAGCGAATGGTTCTGGGCCAAGATCCTCCACGTCACCCGGGCCGACGCCTCCGTCGCACAGGCTGCGGCGTCATGGGTTGAGCTGTGCGACTGGGTGCCTGCCCTGCTCTCCGGCACCACCCGCCCGCAGGATATCCGCCGCGGCCGCTGCAGCGCCGGGCATAAATCCCTGTGGCACGAAAGCTGGGGCGGCCTGCCTCCGGCCGCGTTCTTCGATGAGCTAGACCCGATCCTCAACAAGAGCCTGACGTACCCGCTGTTTACCGACACCTTCACTGCCGATATTCCGGTCGGCACCCTCTGCGAAGAGTGGGCGACGCGCCTCGGCCTGCCGCAGAACGTGGCCATCTCCGGCGGCGCCTTTGACTGCCATATGGGCGCCGTGGGTGCGGGCGCACAGCCAAACACGCTGGTCAAAGTCATCGGGACCTCCACCTGCGACATCCTGACGGCGGATAAAGCCACCGTCGGCGACCGCGCGGTGAAAGGCATCTGCGGCCAGGTTGACGGCAGCGTTGTGCCGGACTTTATCGGCCTCGAAGCCGGTCAGTCCGCGTTTGGCGATATCTACGCCTGGTTTGGCCGCGTGCTCGGCTGGCCGCTGGACCAGCTGGCGGCGGCGCATCCTGAACTGAAAACCCAGATAGCCGACAGCAAAAAACAGCTTCTGCCGCAGCTCACCGAAGCCTGGGCAAAAAATCCGTCTCTCGATCACCTCCCGGTGGTGCTGGACTGGTTTAACGGCCGCCGCACGCCGTTTGCCAACCAGCGTCTGAAAGGGGTGATTACCGATCTCAACCTGGCGACCGACGCCCCTGCGCTGTTCGGCGGTCTGATTGCCGCAACGGCCTTCGGTGCCCGCGCCATTATGGAGTGCTTCACCGGACAGGGCATCGACGTGAACAACGTGATGGCGCTGGGCGGCATCGCCCGTAAAAACCCGGTGATCATGCAGGCCTGCTGCGACGTGCTGAACCGTCCCCTGCAGATTGTGGCCTCCGATCAGTGCTGCGCGCTGGGCGCGGCGATTTTCGCTGCCGTGGCCGCAGGCGTCCATGCCGACATCCCGACCGCACAGCAGCATATGGCGAGCGCCGTCGAAAACACGCTCCAGCCGCGCGCCCAGCAGGCACAACGCTTTGAACAGCTTTATCAGCGCTACCAGCAATGGGCAAAAAGCGCCGAACTTCACTATCTCCCTGTCGCCGCCCCGGCCAAAAGCACCGCGGACACTACGGCAACCCTGACCCATTAAGGACACGATGATGACCATTTTTAATAACTATGAAGTGTGGTTTGTGATTGGCAGCCAGCATCTCTACGGACCGGAAGCGCTGCAGCAGGTGACGAAACACGCAGAGCACGTGGTTAACGCGCTGAACGCGGAAGCTAAACTGCCGTGCAAACTGGTGCTGAAACCGCTGGGCACAACGCCGGACGAAATCACCCACATCTGCCGCGACGCCAACTACGACGATAAATGCGCCGGTCTGGTGGTGTGGCTGCACACCTTCTCGCCGGCTAAAATGTGGATCAACGGTCTGTCTATCCTCAACAAACCGCTGCTGCAGTTCCATACCCAGTTCAACGCCTCCCTGCCGTGGGACAGCATCGATATGGACTTTATGAACCTGAACCAGACCGCGCACGGCGGCCGCGAGTTCGGCTTCATCGGCGCGCGTATGCGTCAGCAGCACGCGGTGGTCACCGGCCACTGGCAGGATGGCAAGGCTCAACAACGTATCGGCTCATGGATGCGTCAGGCGGTCTCTAAGCAGGACACCCGCCATCTGAAAGTGGTGCGTTTCGGTGACAACATGCGTGAAGTGGCGGTCACGGACGGCGATAAAGTGGCCGCGCAGATCAAGTTCGGCTTCTCCGTGAACACCTGGGCCGTGGGCGACCTGGTGCAGGTGGTGAATGAAATCAGCGACGGCGACGTGAGCGCGCTGGTGGACGAGTACGAAAGCAGCTACCGCCTGACGCCTGCGGCACAAATCAACGGCGACAAGCGCCAGAACGTGCTGGACGCGGCGCGCATCGAGCTGGGCATGAAGCGCTTCCTGGAACAGGGCGGCTTCCACGCCTTTACGACGACCTTTGAAGACCTCCACGGCCTGAAACAGCTGCCGGGTCTGGCGGTTCAACGTCTAATGCAGCAGGGCTACGGCTTTGCGGGCGAAGGCGACTGGAAAACTGCCGCTCTGCTTCGCATCATGAAGGTGATGTCGACCGGTCTGCAGGGCGGCACCTCCTTTATGGAGGACTACACCTACCACTTCGAAAACGGCAACGATCTGGTGCTCGGCTCACACATGCTGGAAGTGTGCCCGACGATCGCCGTGGAAGAGAAACCGATCCTCGACGTGCAGTACCTCGGCATCGGCGGCAAAGCCGATCCGGCGCGTCTGATCTTCAACACCCGCACGGGCCCGGCGATCAACGCCAGCCTGATCGACCTCGGCGATCGTTTCCGTCTGCTGGTGAACTGCGTCGATGCCGTTGAAACGCCGCACTCCCTGCCGAAACTGCCGGTCGCCAACGCCCTGTGGAAAGCACAGCCTGACCTGCCAACCGCCTCTGAGGCCTGGATTCTGGCCGGCGGCGCGCACCACACGGTGTTCAGCCACGCGCTGGATCTGAGCGACATGCGTCAGTTCGCCGAGCTGCACGATATCGAGCTGACCGTGATTGATAACGATACCCGCCTGCCCGCCTTCAAAGACGCGCTGCGCTGGAACGAAGTTTATTACGGTTCAAAACGCTAAGTAGGGAATGCCCGGTGACGCTACGCTCACCGGGCAGGGAGATAACGATGTTAGAAGATCTCAAACGTCAGGTGCTCGAAGCCAACCTGGCGCTGCCGAAACATAATCTGGTGACCCTGACCTGGGGCAACGTCAGCGCCGTTGACCGGGAAAAAGGCGTGTTCGTGATTAAGCCTTCCGGCGTGGATTACACGGTGATGACCGCAGACGATATGGTCGTTGTCAGCCTCGAGACCGGCGAAGTGGTCGAAGGTAAGAAAAAACCGTCCTCCGATACGCCGACTCACCGCCTGCTGTACCGGTCATTCCCGACCATCGGCGGCATTGTGCATACCCATTCGCGCCATGCGACCATCTGGGCGCAGGCGGGCCAGTCCATCCCGGCGACCGGCACCACCCACGCGGACTACTTTTACGGCACCATTCCCTGCACGCGTCTGATGACCGATGCGGAGATTAACGGTGAGTACGAGTGGGAAACGGGCAACGTGATTGTCGAAACCTTCGAAAAACAGGGGATCGACGCGGCGCAAATGCCCGGCGTGCTGGTGCACTCCCACGGCCCGTTTGCGTGGGGTAAAAACGCAGAAGACGCGGTGCATAACGCCATAGTGCTCGAAGAGGTCGCCTATATGGGGATCTTCTGTCGCCAGCTGGCGCCGCAGCTGCCGGATATGCAGCAAACCCTGCTGGATAAGCATTACCTGCGCAAGCACGGCGCGAAGGCCTATTACGGGCAGTAAACTGTATATATACCCAGCATAAAATATTCAACCAGGCTATAATCAAGCCTGGTTTTATTTTATGGGATAACGGCGTGGCGCAGGCGCAAGAAGGCTTTTTACTGACCCGACACTGGCGGGATACCCCTCAGGGCACCGAGGTCGCGTTCTGGCTGGCAACCGACAGCGGTCCGCTGCACGTTACGCTGCCCCCGCAGGAATCCGTGGCCTTTATTCCTGAAGCCCACGTCGAGAAGGTGAAGCAGCTGCTGCGCGGCGAAAACGGCTGGCGCATTACCCCGCTTGAACTGAAGGATTTCCACCGCCAGCCGGTTTACGGCCTCTACTGTCGCGCCCATCGCCAGCTGATGCGCTATGAAAAGCTGCTCCGCGAGGCGGGCGTGACGCTCTACGAAGCCGATATTCGCCCACCGGAACGCTTTCTGATGGAGCGGTTCATTACCGCCCCCGTCTGGGTTGATGGCATCGAACAAAACGGCGGCGTCGTTAACGCGCGCCTGAAGCCGAATCCGCACTACCGCCCACCGCTGAAGTGGGTCTCACTGGATATTGAAACCACCCGCCACGGCGAACTGTACTGCATCGGTCTGGAAGGCTGCGGCGATCGGGTTGTCTATATGCTCGGGCCGCCGAATGGCGATGCGTCCGCGCTGGATTTCCGGCTTGAGTACGTCAACAGCCGCCCGCAGCTGCTGGAGAAGCTTAACCAGTGGTTTGCCGACAACGACCCCGACGTTCTGATCGGCTGGAACGTGGTGCAGTTCGACCTGCGCGTGCTGCAAAAGCACGCCGAGCGCTACCGCATCCCGCTGATGCTGGGGCGCGGAAACAGCGAGCTGGAATGGCGCGAACACGGTTTTAAGAACGGCGTTTTCTTCGCGCAGGCTAACGGTCGCCTGATTATCGACGGCATCGAGGCGCTTAAGTCCGCCTTCTGGAACTTCTCTTCATTCTCCCTGGAAGCCGTCGCGCAGGAGCTGCTTGGCGAGGGTAAATCCATCGACAACCCCTGGGACAGAATGGACGAGATCGACCGGCGCTTTAATGAAGATAAACCGGCGCTTGCCACCTATAACCTGAAAGACTGCGAGCTGGTCACGCAGATTTTCCACAAAACCGAGATCATGCCGTTCCTGCTGGAGCGCGCGACGGTGAACGGCCTTGCCGCCGACAGGCACGGTGGCTCGGTTGCCGCCTTTAGCCACCTCTATTTTCCACGGATGCACCGGGCGGGATACGTCGCCCCTAACCTCGGAGACGTGCCGCCGCAGGCAAGCCCCGGCGGATACGTCATGGACTCCCGACCAGGATTGTATGACTCCGTTCTGGTCCTGGATTACAAAAGCCTGTACCCGTCGATTATCCGCACCTTCCTCATCGATCCCGTCGGGCTGGTTGAAGGCATGGCCCAGCCGGATGATGAGCACAGCACCGAAGGTTTCCTCGGCGCACGCTTCTCGCGGGAAAAACACTGTCTGCCTGAAATCGTGGGAAACATCTGGCACGGCCGCGATGAGGCCAAGCGCCACGGCAACAAGCCCCTTTCTCAGGCTCTAAAAATCATCATGAACGCCTTTTACGGCGTGCTGGGCACCAGCGCCTGCCGCTTCTTTGACCCGCGTCTGGCCTCCTCGATCACCATGCGCGGGCACGAGATTATGCGCCAGACCAAAGCGCTGATTGAGTCCAGGGGCTATGACGTCATCTACGGCGACACCGACTCCACCTTTGTGTGGCTTAAGGGCGCGCACTCTGAAGACGACGCCGCGCAAATCGGCAAAGCGCTGGTCGCCTTCGTGAACGACTGGTGGCAGGAACATTTGCAGAAAGAGCGATTAACCAGCGCGCTGGAGCTGGAATTTGAAACCCATTTCGCCCGCTTTTTAATGCCCACCATTCGCGGTACCGATCAGGGCAGCAAGAAGCGTTACGCCGGGCTGATTCAGGAAGGCGACGCGCAGCGGATGGTTTTTAAAGGGCTGGAAACGGTGCGTACCGACTGGACGCCGCTGGCGCAGCAGTTCCAGCAGATGCTCTATCTGCGGGTGTTTCGCAATGAGCCGTATCAGGACTACGTGCGCGAGACGATAGCCAGCCTGATGGCGGGCGAACTTGACGCGCAGCTGGTGTACCGCAAGCGCCTGCGCCGCCCGCTGGCGGAGTACCAGCGCAACGTTCCTCCGCACGTACGCGCCGCGCGTCTGGCGGATGAAGAAAATGTACGCCGTGGCCGCGCGCCGCAGTATCAAAACCGGGGAACCATTAAATACGTCTGGACCATTAGCGGCCCCGAACCCGTGGATTATCAGCATTCTCCTCTGGATTACGAACACTATCTGACGCGTCAGCTTCAGCCGGTTGCCGACGGAATTTTGCCCTTCATCGACGATGATTTTGCTACACTAGTGACAGGGCAACTTGGCCTATTTTGACGCGTGACGAAATGGCTGCCATCCAGTACCATAGCGCCCTTTCCATTCCCGGACCCATTTTTCGATGACCGTCTTTTTTGACGGTAGTCGAACTATTGCCTGCAATTAAAGATTAGAGCCGAACAACTATGCCTTTTACACTTGGTCAACGCTGGATCAGCGATACAGAAAGCGAACTTGGATTAGGAACCGTCGTAGCAATCGATACGCGTATGGTTACCCTCCTCTTCCCTGCCACCGGTGAAAACCGTCTGTACGCTCGCAATGACTCCCCTGTAACCCGCGTGATGTTTAATCCGGGTGACACCGTGACCAGCCATGACGGCTGGCAGCTCAAGATTGAAGACGTAAAAGAAGAGAATGGACTGCTCGCCTACATCGGGACTCGTCTGGACACCGACGAGACCAATGTCGTCCTGCGCGAAGTGCTGCTCGACAGCAAACTGGTGTTCAGTAAGCCGCAGGACCGCCTGTTTGCCGGGCAAATCGACCGTATGGATCGCTTCTCCCTGCGCTATCGCGCGCGTAAGTTCCAGAGTGAACAGTACCGCATGCCGTGGAGCGGCCTGCGCGGCCAGCGCACCAGCCTGATCCCCCACCAGCTGAACATCGCCCACGACGTGGGCCGTCGCCACGCGCCGCGCGTGCTGCTGGCAGATGAAGTGGGTCTGGGTAAAACCATCGAAGCGGGCATGATCCTGCATCAACAGCTGCTTTCCGGCGCTGCAGAGCGCGTGCTGATCGTGGTGCCAGAAACCCTGCAGCACCAGTGGCTGGTTGAAATGCTGCGCCGCTTTAACCTGCGTTTCTCTCTGTTCGATGACGAACGATATGCCGAAGCGCAGCACGACGCCGACAACCCGTTTGAAACCGAACAGCTGGTCATTTGCTCCCTGGACTTCGTGCGCCGCAGCAAGCAGCGTCTTGAGCACCTGTGCGATGCCGAGTGGGACATTATGGTCGTTGACGAAGCGCACCATCTGGTCTGGAGCGAAGACGCGCCGAGCCGCGAATACATGGCTATTGAGCAGCTTGCCGAGCGCGTGCCTGGCGTCCTGCTGCTGACCGCAACGCCGGAGCAGCTGGGTCTGGAAAGCCACTTCGCCCGCTTGCGCCTGCTCGATCCAAACCGTTTCCACGACTTTGCGCAGTTCGTGGAAGAACAGAATAACTACCGTCCGGTCGCGGATGCCGTCGCTATGCTGCTGGCGGGCAAGCGTCTTTCTGATGACGAACTCAACACCCTGAGCGATCTGATTGGCGAGCAGGACATCGAGCCGCTTTTGCAGGCTGCGAACAGCGAGAGCGACAACGCGGAATCCGCGCGTAAAGAGCTGATCGACATGCTGATGGACCGCCACGGCACCAGCCGCGTGCTGTTCCGAAATACCCGTAACGGCGTCAAAGGCTTCCCGAAACGCGAGCTGCATACGATTAAGCTGCCGCTGCCGACGCAGTATCAAACGGCGATTAAAGTCTCCGGCATTATGGGTGCGCGCAAAACCCAGGAAGAGCGCGCCCGCGACATGCTTTATCCGGAACAAATCTACCAGGAATTTGAAGGCGATACCGGCACCTGGTGGAACTTCGATCCGCGCGTGGAGTGGCTGATGGGCTACCTGACCGCGCACCGCTCCCAGAAAGTGCTGGTGATCTGCGCCAAAGCGGCCACCGCGCTGCAGCTGGAGCAGGTCCTGCGCGAGCGTGAAGGCATTCGCGCCGCCGTGTTCCACGAAGGCATGTCCATCGTCGAGCGCGACCGCGCCGCGGCGTGGTTCGGGGAAGAGGACAGCGGCGCACAGGTTCTGCTATGCTCGGAAATCGGCTCTGAAGGCCGTAACTTCCAGTTCGCCAGCAACCTGGTGATGTTCGATCTGCCGTTTAACCCGGATCTGCTGGAGCAGCGTATCGGCCGTCTGGATCGTATCGGCCAGGCGCATGATATTCAGATCCACGTGCCGTATCTCGAAAAAACCGCGCAGTCCGTGCTGGTACGCTGGTTCCACGAAGGTCTGGACGCGTTTGAACATACCTGCCCGACGGGCCGCACCATTTACGATCAGGTGCATAGCGATCTGATCGGCTACCTGGCCGCGCCGGAAAACGCGGAAGGGTTTGATGAGCTGATCAAGTCATGCCGTGAGAAGCACGATGCGCTGAAAGCACAGCTGGAGCAGGGCCGCGACCGCCTGCTGGAGATCCACTCCAACGGCGGTGAAAAAGCGCAGGCGCTTGCCGAAAGCATTGAAGAGCAAGATGATGACACCAGCCTGATCAGCTTCTCCATGAACCTGTTCGACATCGTCGGCATCAACCAGGACGACCGCGGCGAGAACCTGATTGTCCTGACCCCGTCCGATCACATGCTGGTTCCGGATTTCCCCGGCCTGCCGGAAGATGGCTGTACCATCACCTTTGAGCGTGACGTGGCGCTGTCCCGCGAAGACGCCCAGTTTATCACCTGGGAACACCCGCTGATCCGCAACGGGCTGGACCTGATCCTCTCCGGCGATACCGGCAGCAGCACCATCTCCCTGTTGAAAAACAAGGCGCTGCCGGTGGGCACCCTGCTGGTGGAGCTGATCTACGTTGTGGAAGCGCAGGCGCCGAAACAGCTGCAGCTCACCCGCTTCCTGCCGCCAACACCCGTCCGCCTGCTGCTGGACAAAAACGGCACTAACCTGGCGGGACAGGTTGAATTCGAGAGTTTCAACCGACAGCTGAGCGCGGTAAACCGCCATACGGGCAGCAAGCTGGTGAACGCGGTACAGCAGGATGTGCACGCCATTCTGCAACTGGGCGAAACCCAGATTGAAAAAGCGGCCAGAGCGCTGATTGACGCCGCGCGCAGCGAAGCAGACGAGAAACTGTCTGCGGAGCTGTCCCGTCTGGAAGCGTTAAAAGCCGTCAACCCGAACATCCGTGACGACGAGCTGGCGGCGGTTGAAAGCAACCGTCAGCAGGTGCTGGAAAGCCTGAATCAGGCTGGCTGGCGTCTGGATGCCCTGCGTCTTATCGTTGTGACGCATCAGTAAACGGAGCGCAAGATGGTGATGGAGCCTTACAATCCGCCGCAGGATCCCTGGCTGGTCATTCTGTATCAGGATGAACACATTATGGTGGTCAACAAGCCCAGCGGCCTGTTGTCCGTGCCGGGGCGTCTGGACGAGCACAAAGACAGCGTGATGACGCGCATTCAGCGCGATTATCCGCAGGCGGAGTCCGTCCATCGCCTGGATATGGCCACCAGCGGCGTGATTGTGGTGGCGCTGAATAAAGCGGCGGAACGCGAGTTAAAGCGCCAGTTCCGCGAGCGCGAGCCGAAAAAGCAGTATGTCGCCCGCGTCTGGGGCCACCCCGCGCAGGCGGAAGGGCTGGTGGATTTACCGCTGATCTGCGACTGGCCGAACCGGCCAAAGCAGAAGGTGTGTTATGAAACCGGTAAGGCCGCGCAGACCGAGTATGAAGTGCTGGAGTACGCGCCGGATAATACCGCGCGCGTCCTGCTTAAGCCGATTACCGGACGTTCACACCAGCTGCGCGTGCATATGCTCGCCCTGGGTCATCCGATTCTGGGCGACCGCTTCTACGCGCCGCCTGAAGCGCTGGCCTTAGCGCCACGTCTGCAGCTGCACGCCCAGACGCTCACCATCACCCATCCGGCCTTCGGTAACGCGATGACGTTTAAAGCCCCGGTGGACTTCTAAAAAAAAGCCCGACACCGTCGGGCTTTTTCTTATTTGAAACCTTTCTTCTCTTTAATGAGCTCGTACGCCTTCTGGATTTCCTGCGCTTTTTGCTTCGCCATCTCCATCATTTCTGGCGGCAGGCCTTTCGCGACCAGCTTGTCCGGATGATGCTCGCTCATGAGCTTACGATAGGCACGTTTAATCGTGGTCTGATCGTCAGAGGGTTTTACGCCAAGCACGTTGCAGGCATCTTCCAGCGTCGGACCACGCTGCGCCTGCTGCCAGGCACCGCCGGACGACTGCTGGTGATAGCCGCCGCCAAACTGCGCCCCGCCCTGCATCATGCGCAGGAACTGGTCGAACTGCATGCGGGAGATGCCCAGCTCTTCCGCAATGACGTACAGCACATCACGTTCATTAGGATGAAGTGAACCGTCGGCGAAGGCCGCCTGGATTTGAATTTCCAGAAACATCCGAATTAAATCAAAACGTCCGAAGCAGATGCTGCGGAACTGACGCATTTTTTCGCGAAGCGGATAATTATCCGATTTACCGATGCGAAACGCATTTTGCGCAGCCACACGAGATTCACCGTGCAGATTCATGCGATCCATAAAAACGCTGGCAATCTGAATATCGGCTTCTGTGACACGCCCTTTGGATTTGGTTAAGTGCCCCATCACCTCAAAGGTGGTGGAGAAAAAGAGTGACTGACGCTCGCGCTGATTGGCAAACCAGGCCATTTTGCGGCTGCGCGCCTTATCAAACATATGGCCGATAATAAGCCCAAGCACAATCCCCCAGAACCCGGCACCCATGATGATGGCGAACGCAACGCCGATTATTTTACCCCAATACTGCATATACTCCCCGGATAGTCATATTCCTGGCCGACGCAACGTCATCATCACTGTGTTCAAGTCACGGTCAATTGAAGGACATCGCCTATAATTTGCTTTATCATACTCGTCATTCGATAGCGAGCCTAACACTCTGGCACGCAAACGGGCAGGATTAACGCTGGTACTGCGCAGATGAGTAAGATAGTCTCTGAGCGTTTGTAAGCCGTAGCCACTGATGACGGAACAATAAAATACAACGTATGAAAAAACGTATCCCCACCCTCCTGGCCACAATGATTGGCTCCGCCCTGTACAGTCAACAGGGGCTGGCGGCCGATCTCGCCTCGCAGTGTATGCTTGGCGTCCCAAGTTATAATCGCCCACTGGTGAGTGGCGATACAAATAGCTTGCCGGTAACCATTACTGCCGACAGTTCGAAAGGGACTTACCCTGACAATGCCACGTTTACGGGCAATGTAGATATTAACCAGGGCAATAGCCGCCTGCAGGCAGACGAAGTGCAGCTGCACCAGAAGCAGCCGGAAGGTGCGGCCGAGCCGGTACGAACGGTGGATGCGCTGGGTAATGTGCACTATGACGACAATCAGGTCATCCTGAAAGGTCCGAAAGCCTGGTCAAACCTGAATACTAAAGATACTAACGTCTGGAAAGGTGATTACCAGATGGTGGGTCGCCAGGGGCGCGGTGACGCTGACCTGATGAAACAGCGCGGTGAAAACCGCTATACGATCCTGGAAAACGGTACGTTCACGTCATGTCTGCCGGGTTCAAATACCTGGAGCGTGGTCGGGAGCGAGGTTATCCATGACCGCGAAGAACAGGTCGCAGAGATCTGGAACGCCCGCTTTAAGCTGGGCCCTGTTCCCATATTCTACAGCCCTTATCTGCAGCTTCCCGTCGGTGACAAACGTCGCTCCGGTTTCCTGATCCCAAATGCCAAATACAGCACGTCGAACTACTTTGAGTTCTATCTGCCGTATTACTGGAACATCGCGCCAAACATGGATGCGACGATCACGCCGCACTATATCCACAAGCGCGGCAACATCATGTGGGAGAACGAGTTCCGCTATCTGACCCACGCCGGTGCGGGTCTGATGGAGCTGGATTATCTGCCGTCGGATAAAGTCTTCCAGGACGAGCATCCGACCGAAGGCGACAAGCACCGTTGGATGTATTTCTGGCAGCATTCCGGGGTGATGGATCAGGTCTGGCGCTTTAATGTTGACTACACTAAAGTTAGCGATTCGTCTTATTTTAATGACTTCTCGTCCAAATACGGCTCAAGTACCGATGGCTATGCCACGCAGAAATTCAGCGTAGGCTATGCGGTACAGAACTTTGACGCAACCGTCTCAACTAAGCAATTCCAGGTATTTTCTGACCAGTCCACGTCTACCTATGGGGCAGAACCACAGCTGGACGTTAACTGGTATCAGAATGACGTGGGTCCATTCGACACCCGAGTTTACGCTCAGGCGGTACATTTCGTTAACACGGATTCGGACATGCCTGAAGCGACGCGTGTTCACCTTGAGCCGACAATCAATCTGCCGTGGTCTAACGATTGGGCGAGCCTGAATACCGAAGCCAAGCTGATGGCGACTCACTATCAGCAAAAAAATATCGATAATTACAATGCCAGTAGAAATGCCAACCTTGAAGAGTCGGTCAACCGAACGCTTCCGCAGTTCAAAATGGACGGGAAGCTGATCTTCGAGCGTGATATGGCTATGCTGGCGGATGGTTATACCCAGACGCTTGAACCGCGTATGCAGTATTTGTACGTGCCATACCGCGACCAGAGCAAAATCCAGAACTACGACTCCTCTTTACTGCAGTCTGACTACAGCGGCCTGTTCCGTGACCGTACTTACGGCGGTCTTGATCGCATTGCGTCCGCTAACCAGTTAACGACCGGCGTCACAACACGTGTTTATGATGATGCTGCCGTTGAACGTTTTAACGTTTCTGTTGGTCAAATCTACTATTTCACCGAGTCACGCACCGGTGATGACAACATTAACTGGGAGAAAGATAACAAAACGGGATCGCTGGTCTGGGCGGGAGATACTTACTGGCGTATGACCGATCGTTGGGGTCTGCGCGGTGGTGTGCAATATGACACTCGCCTCGATAATATTGCCACAAGTAGTGCTGCTATTGAGTACCGTCGCGATGAAGACCGTATGGTACAGTTGACCTATCGTTATGCCAGCCCGGAATATATTCAGGCGACGTTACCAAACTATGGTACTGCAGAGCAGTATAAAGACGGTATTTCGCAGGTGGGTGGCGCAGCGAGTTGGCCAATCGCCGACCGCTGGTCAATCGTAGGCGCTTACTACTTTGACACTAACGCCAATAAACCTGCTGACCAGATGGTGGGTCTGCAATATAACTCCTGCTGTTACGCGCTGCGTGTCGGCTACGAACGCAAGCTTAACGGCTGGAACAGTGAAAACAATCAGAGCAAATACGATAACGTGATTGGCTTTAACTTCGAGTTACGCGGCCTGAGTTCCAACTACGGTCTGGGTACGCAGAAAATGCTGCGCTCGAATATTCTGCCGTACAGTAGCGCCTTGTAATGTGCTTGATTTGCAACGTAATCCGCTTTGCGGTTAATTGAAATGGAAAAAGTATGAAGAACTGGAAAACGCTGCTGCTCGGTGTCGCTATGGTTGCGAATACCAGCTTCGCGGCCCCCCAGGTTGTTGATAAAGTCGCTGCTGTGGTTAACAACGGCGTCGTGCTTGAAAGTGACGTTGACGGTCTGATGAAATCGGTTAAGCTCAATTCGGGCCAAGCCGGTCAACAGCTTCCGGATGACGCCACGCTGCGCCACCAGATCCTGGAGCGTCTGATCATGGATCAGATCGTTCTGCAGATGGGGCAGAAAATGGGTGTGAAGGTCACTGACGAGCAGCTCGATCAGGCGATCGCTAACATCGCGAAGCAGAACAATATGTCTTTAGACCAGATGCGCAGCCGCCTGGCCTATGACGGCATCAGCTACGCCACCTACCGTAACCAGATCCGTAAAGAGATGCTGATTTCGGAAGTGCGTAACAACGAAGTCCGTCGCCGCGTTACCATCCTGCCTCAGGAAGTGGACGCGCTGGCAAAACAGGTGGGTAACCAGAACGATGCGAGCACAGAGCTGAACCTGAGCCACATTCTGATCCCACTGCCAGAGAACCCAACGTCCGATCAGGCTGCGGAAGCCGAAAGCCAGGCGCGTTCTATTGTTGAACAGGCGCGTAACGGCGGCGACTTTGGCAAGCTGGCAATTACCTACTCCGCTGACCAACAGGCGCTGAAAGGCGGCCAGATGGGCTGGGGACGTATTCAGGAGCTGCCATCGATCTTTGCCCAGGCGCTGAGCACGGCGAAGAAAGGGGATATCGTCGGTCCTATCCGTTCAGGCGTGGGCTTCCACATTCTGAAGGTGAACGATCTGCGCGGCCAGAGCCAAAATATCTCCGTCACCGAAGTTCACGCTCGCCACATTCTTCTGAAACCGTCACCGATCATGACTGACGATCAGGCGCGTGTGAAGCTGGAACAGATCGCAGCAGACATTAAGAGCGGTAAAACCTCATTTGCGAAGGCAGCAAAAGAGTTCTCTCAGGATCCAGGCTCTGCTAACCAGGGCGGCGATCTGGGCTGGGCGGCTGCGGATATTTACGATCCTGCATTCCGCGATGCGTTGATGAAGCTGAACAAAGGCCAGATCAGCGCGCCGGTCCACTCTTCATTCGGCTGGCATCTGATCGAGCTGATGGACACCCGTAACGTTGATAAAACGGATGCGGCACAGAAAGACAGAGCCTACCGTATGCTGTTTAACCGTAAGTTCTCTGAAGAAGCAGCAACCTGGATGCAGGAACAACGCGCCAGCGCTTACGTGAAAGTTCTGAGCAACTAATGAAACAGCATCGTGTTGTTATCACGCCCGGCGAACCCGCCGGGATTGGGCCTGACCTCGTTGTCCAGCTCGCCCAGCGCAGCTGGCCGGTAGAACTGGTTGCCTGCGCCGATGCAACACTGTTACAAGACCGGGCAACGCTGCTCGGTCTGCCTTTAACGCTCATTCCTTACGTTGAAGGCCAACAGCCTGCACCCCAGCAAGCCGGTACGCTCACTCTCCTTTCAGTTCCCCTTCGTACGCCGGTCATCCCGGGCCAGCTCAGCACGGAAAACGGTCACTATGTCGTTGAAACCCTGGCGCGCGCCTGCGACGGTTGTCTGAAGGGCGAATTTGCCGCCCTGATCACCGGCCCCGTCCACAAAGGCGTTATCAACGAAGCGGGTATACCGTTTACCGGGCATACGGAGTTCTTCGAAGAGCGCTCGCACAGCCCGAAAGTGGTGATGATGCTGGCGACGGAGGAAATGCGCGTTGCGCTGGTGACCACCCATCTGCCGATCAAGGCCATTCCTGATGCGATCACCCCTGAACTCCTGCGCGAGATCATCGGGATTTTGCACCACGATCTGCAGACAAAGTTTGGGATCCCGCAGCCGCATGTGCTGGTCTGCGGCCTGAATCCGCACGCCGGAGAAGGCGGGCATATGGGCACCGAAGAGATCGACACCATTATTCCGGTGCTCAACGAAATGCGGGCGAAGGGGATGAACCTCAGCGGGCCGCTGCCTGCGGATACCCTTTTCCAGCCGAAATACCTGGATAATGCCGACGCCGTGCTCGCGATGTACCACGATCAGGGTCTGCCCGTGCTAAAATACCAGGGCTTTGGCCGCGGGGTGAATATCACCCTCGGTTTACCCTTTATTCGAACGTCCGTTGACCACGGTACTGCGCTGGATCTGGCAGGCCAGGGGAAAGCGGATGTCGGCAGTTTTATTACGGCGCTTAATCTCGCCATCAAAATGATTGTTAATACTCAATGACTAATCGAGTCCATCAGGGCCACTTAGCCCGCAAACGTTTCGGGCAAAACTTCCTTAACGATCAGTTCGTGATCGAAAGCATTGTCTCGGCTATTAATCCGCAAAAAGGTCAGGCGATGGTCGAAATCGGCCCGGGCCTTGCCGCACTGACCGAGCCGGTAGGCGAACGCCTCGACGAGCTGACCGTCATCGAACTGGACCGCGATCTGGCCGCACGCCTGCAAACGCACCCGTTCCTCGGGCCGAAGCTGACCATCTATCAGCAGGACGCCATGACCATGAACTTTGGCGAGCTGTCGGAAAAAATGGGCCAGCCATTGCGCGTCTTCGGCAACCTGCCGTACAACATCTCCACGCCGCTCATGTTCCACCTCTTTAGCTATACTGATGCCATTGCCGACATGCACTTCATGTTGCAAAAAGAGGTTGTTAACCGTCTGGTTGCAGGCCCGAACAGTAAAGCGTATGGTCGTTTGAGCGTGATGGCACAGTATTACTGCAACGTGATCCCGGTACTCGAAGTACCGCCGTCAGCGTTCACACCACCACCGAAAGTGGATTCAGCGGTTGTACGCCTCGTGCCGCACAAGACGAAACCGTATCCGGTTAAAGATCTGCGCGTACTGAGCCGCATTACCACAGAAGCCTTTAACCAGCGCCGTAAAACGATCCGTAACAGCCTGAGCAATTCGTTTACCGTTGAGGTGTTAGCCGAGCTGGGGATCGACCCGGCAATGCGTGCGGAGAACATTTCCGTAGAGCAGTACTGCAAGCTGGCTAATTACATCAGCGATAATGCGCCGCCGAAGGAGAGTTAAGCCATGATTGATTCGCCCCGCGTATGTGTCCATGTACAAAGCGTCTATGTTGAATCACAGTCCTCACCGGACGAAGAACGTTTTGTTTTCGCTTACACCGTGACCATTCGCAATCTGGGGCGGATGCCCGTGCAGCTGCGCGGGCGCTACTGGCTTATCACTAACGGCAATGGCCGCGAAATCGAAGTTCAGGGCGAAGGTGTGGTTGGTGAACAGCCCCACATCGCCCCTGGCGAAGAGTACCAGTACACCAGCGGCGCGGTGATTGAAACGCCGATGGGTACCATGCAAGGCCATTATGAAATGGTCGACGTCGATGGCAATGATTTCCGCGTTGCCATTCCTGTGTTCCGTCTCGCCGTAACCACACTCATTCATTAATCTAATGTCTACATATCTGATTGGCGACGTTCACGGTTGCTACGATGAACTGATCGCATTGTTAAAACAGGTCGACTTTACGCCAGGACAGGACACGCTCTGGCTGACAGGCGATTTAGTCGCGCGTGGCCCCGGCTCCCTTGAAGTATTACGTTTCGTCAAATCGCTGGGCGATAGCGTCCGCATGGTGCTGGGCAATCACGATCTGCATCTGCTGGCGGTTTTCGCCGGGATCAGCCGCAACAAGCCTAAAGATCGCCTCACCCCACTGCTGGATGCTCCGGACGCGGACGATCTGATTAACTGGCTGCGCCGTCAGCCCCTGCTGCAGATCGACGAAGAGAAAAAGCTGGTCATGGCGCATGCCGGGATCACGCCACAATGGGATCTTGAGACGGCGAAAACCTGCGCGCGTGACGTTGAGGCGGTGCTGGCGAGCGACTCGTATCCTTTCTTCCTCGATGCCATGTACGGCGATATGCCGAACCACTGGAGCGAGGAACTTAGCGGTCTGGCACGACTGCGCTTTATCACCAACGCGTTCACCCGCATGCGTTTCTGCTTCCCGAACGGACAGCTAGACATGTATTCCAAAGAGACGCCGGAAAGCGCGCCCGCCCCGCTGAAACCGTGGTTTGCCATTCCGGGACCGGTGACAAGCGAGTACAGCGTGGTCTTTGGTCACTGGGCTGCGCTGGAAGGAAAAGGCACACCGGAAGGGATTTACGGTCTGGATACCGGATGCTGCTGGGGCGGAGAGTTAACCTGCTTACGCTGGGAAGATAAAGCTTACTTTGTGCAGCCGTCCAACCGACAGCTGGACTTAGGGGAAAGCGAGGCCGTTGCCTCCTGATACGCTATTCCCTCTCCCGGCCGGGAGAGGGAAAATCACTTAACGACGTTCCAGAATCTCGAAGCAGTAGCTGTGGGAGTTCTGTGCATCCGCGTCGTGGAATTCGCTGAATACCGATTCCCACTCGTCCGGATCGTAGTCCGGGAAATGGGTATCCCCTTCCACTTCTGCATCAATGTGGGTCAGATAAAGCTTCTGCGCTTTTGGCAGGAACTGCTCGTACACGCGCCCACCGCCAATCACCATGATCTCTTCGGCATTGCCGCATGCAGCAATCGCCTCGTCTACGGATTTTACCCATTCGACGCGATCGTCAGTGCCCGGTTGGCTGCTGATAACGATATTCTTACGGCCCGGCAATGGACGACCAATCGACTCCCAGGTCAGGCGGCCCATCACTACCGGCTTGTTTAACGTAGTACGTTTAAACCATGCGAGATCGGCAGGCAGGTTCCACGGCATGGCATTTTCCATACCGATAACGCGGTCCACCGCCAGCGCTGCAATCAGACTGATCATTGAAAATTTCCCGGATGCAAAAAATTGCCGCCACTATACGGAAAGCTTAATCTTTCGTCGACTGGCGGCAGGGTAAAGATAAAGAAATTTTTTAATATTGCTGGCAACTCCACTTCACGCGGAAGGTTTACTCTCGGGCTCGTCAGCCGGATCGCCGGTATGCTTGCCCTCTTCCGTGCCCTGCCAGCCATGGCGCTGGATCAGCGACAGGTGGTTACGGTCCTCGTTAATGATTTCCGTCAGCATCGCGCTGGTGCGTTTGAACACCGCCGCACGCTCGGTGGCCGTACTGCCGGCCATCGCCGCCATCTCTTCAACCATCTCGGTATTAAAGCGGCGGAACAGGTCCGCGCGCTCGCGCGCTTCATAAGCGCCGAGCCCCAGGTTTTCCAGCGCCATGCGGCCAGACTTCAGCGCACCTTCGAACGTTTCACGCTCCGGCGCGTCTACGCCCGCCTGCCGCAGCCGGATGTAGTGATCCACATCGCGCGCCCGGGAAATAATGGTCAGCGCCGGGAAATGTTCTTTTACCAGCTCCACCATCTGCATGCTGGTTTCCGGATCGTCAATGGCGTTAATCAATACCTCTGCTTTTGCCGCCCCGGCGGATTCCAGCAGATCAACGCGGGTCGCATCCCCGTAAAACACCTTCATATCGAATTTACGCAGGGTATCGACATGGTCGGGATCGTGATCGAGGATAACCATCTTCACCCCGCTCGACAGCAGTAAGCGGCCGACGATCTGCCCGTAGCGGCCAAATCCGGCGATGATGACGCGCGGCTGCTCCTCGTCGATCTCGTCGGCCTCGCGCTCCTGCTCGCTGCCAGATTTTTCCAGGCGCGTCAGCACCACCAGCAGCACAGGCGTCGCCGCCATCGACAGTGCGACCGCCAGCGTCAGCGCTTTCGCCCACTCGGGATCGAGCACGTTTGCCATCTGCGCGGCGCCAAAGACCACGAATGCAAATTCACTCCCCTGCCCCAGCAGCACGGCGAACCAGCGGCGCTGCCTGCCCGGCACGTTCAATGGGCGAGCAATCAGCCACAGCATCACCATTTTAATGACCAGGAAGCCGACGAGCAGGATGACGATCCGCAGCGGGTGCGTCACCAGCGTGCCGAAGTCGACGGACATCCCGACGCCAATGAAAAACAGCCCCAGCAGCAACCCTTTAAACGGCTCGATATCGCTTTCCAGCGCGTGACGGTATTCAGAGCTCGCCAGCAGAACGCCTGCGAGGAACGCCCCCATCGCCATCGACAGCCCGGCCTCTTCCAGAAGCAGACCAAAGCCGAACACCAGGAACAGCGCCACGGCGCTGAACACTTCGCGCAGGCCTGAGCGGGCGACAAACCGCAGCAGCGGGCGGGTCACGTAGCGACCAAGCAGCACCACCAGCGCCAGCGCGCCCGCCACCTTCAGCGCCGACAGCGCAAAAGCGCCCAGCGTGGTAGAGGAACCGCTGGCCGCCAGCAGCGGGATCATCGCCACCAGCGGGATAGCAGCAATGTCCTGGAACAGCAGCACGGAGAACGCGCTGCGTCCCATCTGGGAGACCGTCAGATTTCGCTCATTCATCGCCTGCATGGCAATCGCCGTCGAGGAGAGCGCCAGCGTCATGCCGATGAGCTCTGCCACTTTCCAGTCCATGCCCAACAGGATGCAGAACCCACCCAGCAGCAGGCCGCAGGCCACCATCTGAAGCGCCCCGCCGCCAAATACCGAGGCGCGAAGCTTCCACAGCCGCTGCGGGTCGAGCTCCAGGCCAATCACAAACAGCATCAGCACCACGCCAATTTCAGCGAAATGCAGTATCGCTTCGGCATCGGTGACTAAACGAAAGCCCCACGGCCCAATGACGCAGCCCGCAATCAGGTAGCCGAGAACAGATCCCAGCCCCAGGCGTACCGCCACGGGCACAATCAGCGCCGCCGCGCCGAGGTAAATCAGCGCCTGTATCAGCGTATGGCTATCCATGGTGCGTCTCCTGCCACTCAAGTAAGCGTTGTTTATAATGGCGAGCCTGCGCCTGCAGCGTTTCATCGTCGCAAACGAACGTGCAGTGCATCGCAAACGGCGGGAGCCAGTTCAAACCGCAATAGAGCGCAGTCGCCTGCAGCGGCTGTGCCAGGACGTCAAAACCCGGGAAGGAACCAATATCAAAATGGCTTTCCCCACCGCCGGTGGTGACTGCCCACATCAGGCTTTTCCCTTTTAGCGCATTGCCGTTGTGGCCATACGCCCAGCCGTGGGAGAAGACTTTATCAATCCACAGCTTCAGAAGCGGGGGCGTGCTGTACCACTGCATGGGATGCTGCCAGATAATCAGATCGGCACGGGAAAGCGCCTCCTGTTCGGCGGCGATATCGATATTAAAATCGGGATAGAGTTGATAGAGGGAACGTATCTCTACGTTATCAAGCGTCCTTACCTGCTCAAGCATCCGCTTATTCGCATGTGAGTGCTGCGGATAAGGATGGGCATATATTATCAGAATCATTGATTAGCCTGTTGTTACTGCTTTCTTTTAACAAAAGAGTGTAGTCAGTAATTCAACAGGCTAATAGTGAATATTATTGACGGGCTTACGTCAGAATTCTGAATTAGTTATCCAGCTCGCCCATGGATTTCACCTGGTCACGGTTGATCTGCTCAGTTTGACCGGTTTCGGCGTTTTTGTACGACACCAGACCGGTATCGTCATCTACCTGCGGTTTGCCGTCGGTGACAATGGTTTTGCCATCGGTGGTTTTTACGGCCTGATTAGACGAACAGCCCGCAACGGTAAACATTGTCGTGGCAGCCAGAACGGAAGCGATCAGTAATTTATTTTGCATGGTGTTTTCCCCTGCTCTCAGTTGAATTTCGTTATCGACCTAACCATTTTAGGCTAACTGACTGAAAGCGGATGAAAAACCAGAAGGTTCTGAAGATGGGAGAATGCCCGGCAACCGAACGGAACCGGGCATTTTTACTTACTTGCTAATCTGCGCGTGCATTTCCTGCACTGAAATCACCTTCTCGGTGGCATCCGCGTTCAGCGCCATGGCCGTTGCGAAACCGCCGTTCAGGGTGGTGTCGTAGTGTACTTTGTACTGCAGCGCGCTGCGGCGAATCAGCTTGGAGTCTTCAATCGCCTGGCGGCCTGCGGTGGTGTTGATGATGTAGGTGTATTCGCCATTCTTGATACGATCCTGAATGTGCGGACGACCTTCATGCACCTTGTTCACCAGACGCGGGTTGATGCCGGCTTCGCCCAGCACAATCGCCGTACCGTGGGTTGCGTCCAGCTCGAAGCCCTGTTTCAGCAGCTTGGCGGCCAGGTCAACCACGCGCTCTTTGTCGCCTTCGCGAACGGAGAGCAGCGCACGGCCTGATTTTCTCATGGTGGAGCTACTGCCCAGCTGCGCCTTCGCAAACGCTTCTGCGAAGGTGCGGCCCACGCCCATCACTTCCCCGGTAGAGCGCATTTCTGGCCCTAACAGCGGGTCAACGCCCGGGAATTTGTTGAACGGCAGCACCACTTCTTTCACCGAGTAGTACGGTGGAATGATCTCTTTGGTCACGCCCTGCTGCGCCAGCGTCTGGCCCGCCATCACGCGCGCCGCCACTTTCGCCAGCGGTACGCCGGTGGCTTTGGAGACGAACGGTACGGTACGTGCCGCACGCGGGTTCACTTCAATCAGGTAGACTTCGTTGTCTTTCACCGCGAACTGAACGTTCATCAGGCCGCGAACCTGCAGCTCGAAGGCCAGCTTCTGCACCTGCTGGCGCATCACGTCCTGAATCTCCTGGCTCAGGGTGTACGCTGGCAGAGAACAGGCGGAGTCGCCGGAGTGCACGCCTGCCTGCTCAATGTGCTCCATGATGCCGCCAATCAGCACCATTTCGCCGTCGCAGATGGCGTCCACGTCCACTTCCACCGCGTCGTCGAGGAAGCGGTCGAGCAGCACTGGCGCATCGTTCGACACGCTTACCGCGGTCTGGAAGTAGCGGCGCAGGTCGGCTTCGTCATACACGATTTCCATCGCGCGGCCGCCCAGCACGTAGGAAGGACGCACCACCAGCGGGTAGCCAATCTCTTTCGCCTTCTCAACGGCCATTTCAATGGCGGTGACGGTGGCGTTCGCCGGCTGTTTCAGCTTCAGACGGTCAACCGCCTGCTGGAAACGCTCGCGGTCTTCCGCACGGTCAATCGCATCCGGGCTGGTGCCGATAACCGGCACGCCTGCTGCTTCCAGCGCGCGCGCCAGCTTCAGCGGGGTCTGGCCGCCGTACTGCACGATAACGCCTTTTGGCTTCTCGATGCGCACGATTTCCAGCACGTCTTCCAGCGTCACCGGCTCGAAGTAGAGGCGGTCAGAGGTGTCGTAGTCGGTAGAGACGGTTTCCGGGTTACAGTTGACCATGATGGTCTCGTAACCGTCTTCGCGCAGCGCCAGCGAGGCGTGTACGCAGCAGTAGTCGAACTCGATGCCCTGGCCGATACGGTTTGGACCGCCGCCCAGCACCATAATCTTGTCGCGGTCGACGGACGGGTTCGCTTCACACTCGTCTTCATAGGTGGAGTACATGTAGGCGGTGTCGGTCGAGAATTCAGCCGCACAGGTGTCCACGCGCTTGTAGACCGGGTGCAGGTCGTACTGGTCGCGCAGCTTGCGGATTTCCGCTTCGCGCACGCCCGCCAGCTTAGCCAGACGCGCGTCGGCGAAGCCTTTACGCTTCAGCACGCGCAGGAAGTCAGCGTCCAGGCCGGTGATGCCCAGCTCAGCGACCTGTTCTTCCAGACGCACCAGCTCTTCAATCTGCACCAGGAACCAGCGGTCGATGTTGGTCAGGTTGAACACGCCGTCGACGGACAGGCCCGCACGGAAGGCATCGGCGATATACCAGATACGCTCTGCGCCAGCGTCTTTCAGCTCGCGGCGAATTTTGGTCAGCGCTTCCGGGTCGTCCAGGCTCACTTTCGGGTCGAAGCCGGTCGCGCCCACTTCGAGGCCGCGCAGCGCTTTCTGCAGGGATTCCTGCTGCGTGCGGCCAATCGCCATCACTTCACCGACAGATTTCATCTGGGTGGTCAAACGGTCGTTCGCGCCTGCGAACTTCTCGAAGTTGAAGCGTGGAATTTTGGTGACAACGTAGTCGATGGACGGCTCGAAGGACGCAGGCGTGCGGCCACCGGTGATGTCGTTCATCAGCTCGTCGAGGGTGTAACCCACCGCCAGCTTCGCCGCCACTTTCGCAATCGGGAAGCCGGTCGCTTTAGAGGCCAGCGCGGAGGAACGGGACACGCGCGGGTTCATTTCGATAACAATCAGACGGCCAGTTTTCGGGTTCACCGAGAACTGCACGTTAGAACCGCCGGTTTCCACGCCGATTTCACGCAGTACCGCCATCGAGGCGTTACGCATGATTTGATACTCTTTGTCGGTCAGGGTCTGGGCTGGCGCAACGGTGATGGAGTCGCCGGTGTGGATACCCATCGCATCGAAGTTTTCGATGGAGCAGACGATGATGCAGTTGTCGTTTTTATCACGCACCACTTCCATCTCGTACTCTTTCCAGCCAATCAGCGATTCATCAATCAGCAGCTCTTTGGTTGGAGAGAGATCCAGACCGCGCTCGCAAATCTCTTCGAACTCTTCGCGGTTGTAGGCGATGCCGCCGCCGGTGCCGCCCATAGTGAACGATGGACGGATGATGCACGGATAGCCCACGTCAGCCGCGACGGCCAGCGCTTCTTCCATATTGTGTGCGATACCGGAACGCGCGGTGTCGAGGCCGATTTTCTTCATCGCCACGTCGAAGCGGCGACGGTCTTCTGCTTTATCAATCGCGTCGGCGGTCGCACCAATCATGGTCACGCCGAACTCTTCCAGCACGCCCTGACGCTCCAGCTCCAGCGCACAGTTCAGCGCCGTCTGGCCGCCCATGGTTGGCAGCACCGCGTCCGGACGCTCTTTCTCGATGATTTTACGCACCACTTCCCAGTGAATCGGCTCGATGTAGGTTGCATCGGCCATTTCCGGGTCGGTCATGATGGTTGCCGGATTAGAGTTTACCAGGATTACGCGGTAACCCTCTTCACGCAGGGCTTTACACGCCTGCGCGCCGGAGTAGTCGAATTCGCAGGCCTGGCCGATGACGATCGGGCCAGCGCCAAGGATCAGGATGCTTTTTATGTCTGTACGTTTTGGCATTGTCTTCTCGGCTCCTGATTATTTAGCGGTCTTACGGTATTGCTCGATAAGTTCGATGAAGTGATCGAACAGCGGCGCGGCGTCGTGTGGGCCCGGGCTGGCTTCCGGGTGACCCTGGAAGCTGAATGCTGGCTTATCGGTACGGTGGATACCCTGCAGGGTGCCATCGAACAACGACTTATGGGTCACGCGCAGGTTAGCCGGCATCGAGGCTTCATCGACGGCAAAGCCGTGGTTCTGCGCGGTGATCATCACCGTGTTGTTATCGATGTCTTTCACCGGGTGGTTACCACCGTGGTGGCCGAACTTCATCTTAACGGTGTTCGCACCGCTCGCCAGCGCCAGCAGCTGATGGCCGAGGCAGATGCCGAATACCGGGATATCAGTTTCCAGGAAGGACTTGATGGCGGCGATGGCGTAATCACACGGCGCCGGGTCACCAGGGCCGTTGGACAGGAAAATACCGTCCGGATTCATCTTCAGCACGTCTTCGGCAGACGTTTGTGCCGGAACCACCGTCAGGCGGCAGCCGCGGTCAACCAGCATGCGCAGGATGTTGCGCTTGGCGCCGAAATCGTAGGCCACCACGTGGAACGGCAGCTCGCTCTCTTTTTTCGCTTCCGGCAGGTCGCCTTCCAGCGTCCAGCTACCCTGAGTCCAGCTGTAGGCTTCAGCGGTCGTCACTTCTTTCGCCAGGTCCATGCCGTTCAGGCCCGGGAAGGCTTTCGCTTTTTCCAGCGCCAGCGTCGCATCGAGGTTATCACCCGCGATGATGCAGCCGTTCTGTGCACCCTTCTCGCGCAGCAGACGCGTTAACTTACGGGTATCGATATCGGCAATCGCCACGATGTTATGGCGCTTCAGATAAGAAGAGAGGTCTTCGGTATTGCGGAAGTTGCTGGCAATCAGCGGCAGGTCGCGGATGACCAGGCCTTGCGCATGTACCTGAGAAGATTCTTCGTCAGCCGCATTGGTGCCGACATTGCCGATATGAGGATAAGTAAGAGTAACGATTTGGCGAGAATAGGAAGGATCAGTGAGGATTTCTTGATAACCGGTCATTGAAGTATTGAAAACGACTTCCCCAACCGCCGAACCCGTTGCCCCTATGGCCCGACCGATAAACTGGGTTCCGTCTTCCAGAACCAATAGCGCTGACTTAATCAAAACACCCTCCAGAGAATATTCACTCACTTTATTTGCATATTAATTCATAGCATGTCATGGATCAATGCAAATGTGTTGCCAGCGGATTTTTGGCAAACGGCGGCATTCTGGGGATTTGGTGGGTAAAAGTCAACTTAAAACGGATATTTTGTTTACTCTTTTGCAAGTCTGACGAGTGGAATGCGGCTTAAGCGACAAAAACATCAGGTAAATCACTGCAGAAAACGCTTGCGCGCCTGGTTTAATGAAAAGTGAGCTAGCGCAGCACCATAAAGTAGACCAAATGGTCAAAATTTACATTTCAGTAACGTTAAAACGCTATAAGAGATAGATATTTAGAGCATTAATAAGAAATACACCATGAAACAGATAAAATAAAAGGGCAATAAAATATTGCCCTATGCAATCAAACAATTACGACTGCAACAACCACATCACGATGGGTAATAATGCTTACAAATTGTTGAGATCGAGCACGTCTCGCATATCAAAAAGGCCATCTTTCTTGTTTTTAAGCCACAAAGCGGAACGTACCGCACCGTTGGCGAACGTCATTCGGCTGGAGGCTTTATGCGTAATTTCGACGCGCTCACCAATATCGGCGAACATCGCCGTATGTTCGCCGACGATGTCACCCGCTCGCACGGTTGCAAAACCAATGGTGCCCGGCACGCGTTCGCCGGTGTAGCCTTCGCGGGTGTAAACCGCGCAGTCTTTTAAATCTTTATCAAGTGCATGAGCAATCGCTTCGCCCATCGCCAGCGCCGTACCTGATGGCGCATCAACTTTGTAACGGTGGTGAGCTTCTACGATCTCAATATCGGTATAGTTGCCCATCACCTTCGCGGCCTTCTCCAGCAGCTTCAGCATGACGTTAACGCCCACGCTGAAGTTTGCGGCGAAGACAATCGCAATCTCTTTTGATGCATCCTGGATAGCCTGCTTACCCGCATCGTCAAAACCGGTGGTGCCGATCACCATCCCCTTGCCGTGCTGGCGACAAAACGCCAGATGCGCGAGCGTCCCTTCCGGGCGGGTAAAATCGATGAATACATCGAAGTCCTCTTTTACCGCCTCCAGGCTACTTTGCACGGTAACGCCCGTGTGGCCTGCGCCCGCCAGCTCACCGGCATCGGTCCCCAGAAGTGAAGAACCTTCACGCTCCAGAGCCGCGCCAAGCGCGACGCCATCCATCTGAAGTGCCGCCTGAATAAGCTGACGGCCCATACGTCCACCCGCGCCCGCAATGGCGACACGGATCTGTGCATCATGCATAGTTATTCTCTTACGTTAAAATGATGTAAACCGTTTTCAGATTAACCAGCCTTGTGAAGCACTGCCAACTGAAAACACCGATAATTAGAATTTAACGTGAAACCGACTTAAATATCAGTAAAAGACATGATTTTATCGTCACGATAAAGTAACGGGTAAAAAAAAGGCCAGCACAGGAGGTGCTGGCCGTTCATCAGAAAAAGGTCTATTCGACTTCGCGGGCGTCGATGCGCAGTTCTTTCGGGACTTCGAAAACGATGTTCTCTTCACGTCCTTCCAGCGGCACCGCTTCACCGCCGCCCAGCTCCTGCAGACGGGAAATGACGTTCTGTACCAGAATATCTGGCGCAGACGCCCCGGCCGTCACGCCGACACAGGCCGCGTGTTTAACCCACACTTCCTGAATATCCGACGCGTCATCAATCAGGAAAGCCATTTTCCCCATACGCTGCGCCAGTTCGGCCAGACGGTTGGAGTTAGACGAGTTTTTGGAGCCGACCACCAGCACCACGTCCGCCTGTTCAGCCAGTGCGCGCACCGCTTCCTGACGGTTAGTGGTCGCGTAGCAGATATCATCCTTACGCGGACCGACGATTTTCGGGAAGCGCTGACGCAGCGCGTCAATCACGTCTGAGGTATCGTCTACGGAGAGCGTCGTCTGGGTCATAAACGACAGACGGGCTTCATTTTTCACGTTCAGCGTAAAGACATCTTCCGGCGACTCAACCAGATACATCCCCCCTTCCGGGTTGCTGTACTGGCCCATGGTGCCTTCGACTTCCGGATGACCGGCATGGCCAATCAGAATCGACTCTTCACCGCGGCGGCTGGCGCGCGCCACTTCCATATGCACTTTTGTCACCAGTGGACAGGTGGCATCGAAGACGGTCAGGTCGCGGCTTTTCGCTTCGTTACGTACCGCCTGTGAGACGCCGTGCGCGGAGAAGATCAGGATCGCACCGTCCGGCACTTCGCTGATCTGCTCGATAAAGATGGCGCCGCGCTCGCGCAGGCTGTCGACCACGTAGCGGTTATGCACCACTTCATGACGCACATAAATCGGCGCGCCGTAAATCTCCAGCGCGTTTTCAACAATGCTGATAGCGCGGTCTACACCGGCGCAGAAGCCGCGCGGGTTAGCCAACAGGATCTGCATTTCAGGCCTCCAGTGCAGGATCGATTTCCAGCACTTCAACATCAAAATGAACGGTACGCCCGGCAAGCGGATGGTTGAAGTCAACGGTAATAGAGTCGCCGTTGATTTCGCGGATCACGCCAGGCATTTCGCTGCCGTCCATAGCGGTAAAGAGCATAATCGCTCCGATCTCCGGTTCACCCGCGTCCATAAACTCGCGGCGCGAGAAATACTGGATCAGGTCCGGACTCGGCACGCCAAACGCGGCATCCGGCTCCAACGAAAAGGCTTTTTTCTCACCCTCTTTCAGGCCCAGAAGCTGCTGCTCAAGACCTTCAGACAGGGAGGTATCGCCAAGACGAAACAGGGCCGGTTTGCCGTTATTGCGGGTGGATTCGGCCGTGGAGCCGTCATCCAGCTTCAGCGTGAAGTGAACGAGAACCGCGCTGTTGCTCTGTACGGATTTAGACATGCAAATTGCTCGCTTGTTTTGCCCGGTAGCATTACGCCACCGGGCGAGTATGTTACGCCTGCTCTTTCGCGGCCGGTTTAGGCAAGAAGCCTTCCAGCACGATTAACGCCGCACCGATACAAATTGCCGTATCGGCCAGGTTAAAGGTCGCGAAGTGCCAGTCGCCGACGTAGAAGTCGATCATATCGACCACAAAGCCGTGCCACAGGCGGTCAAACAGGTTGCCCAGGGCGCCGCCAATGATCAGCGCGTAGGCAATGTTATTCAGCTTTTGCGTGGCCTTCGAGCGGTACATCAGCACCGCGAGGATCACGCAGATACCGAGAGCGATACCCGCAAAGAACCAGCGCTGCCAGCCACCGCTGTCGGCAAGGAAACTAAACGCTGCGCCGTAGTTACGCGCGTAGTGCAGATTAAGCGACGGGAACAGCGGAACCGTCTCCCCCAGAGTAAAGTTCTGGAGGATCAGGAACTTGCTGCCCAGATCGATAATCAGCACCACAACAACCAGCCACAGCCAGCGCAGTCCTGTTGAACAGAGAGTTTTACTCATCAGGCAAACTTACGTTTTTCGCCGTCACCGGCGACGTTGCTTACACAGCGTCCGCAGATGTCTGCGTGTTCCGCCACCTGGCCAACATCGGTGGTGTAATGCCAGCAGCGCGGGCATTTCTCACCGTCGGCTTTGCTCAACGCGACTTTCAGTCCTTTGAGCAGTTCGCTCTGCTGAGCATCAGCAGAAGCATCGGCATAATCCGCAACTTTCGCACCGGAGGTCAACAGGACAAATCGTAATTCATCGCCCAGCGCCGTCAGCTTCGCCGCCAGCTCCGGTTCGGCGTACAGCGTGACTGCCGCTTCCAGAGAGCCGCCGACTTTCTTGTCTGCGCGCGCCTGCTCGATAACCTTATTCACTTCGCCACGCACTTTCAGCAGTTCGTCCCAGAAGGCATCGTTCATTGCTTCGGTGCTGGAGAGATCGAACAGACCTTCGTACCACTCGCCCGTGAACACATACTTCTCACGGTCGCCCGGCAGGTAGCCCCAGATTTCGTCCGCGGTGAAGGACATGATCGGCGCCATCCAGCGCACCAGCGCTTCTGCGATGTGGAACAGCGCGGTCTGGCAGCTACGACGCGCCACGCTGTCCGCTTTCGCGGTGTACTGGCGGTCTTTGATGATGTCGAGGTAGAACGAGCCCATCTCGATGGAACAGAAGCGCATCAGGCGCTGCACCACTTCGTGGAAGTCGTAAGACTCATAGGCTTTCAGGATATCTTCCTGCGCCGCTTTCGCGCAGCCTACCGCCCAGCGATCCAGCACCACCATCTCTTCCGGTTTCACCATGTCTTTTGCCGGATCGAACCCGTTCAGGTTCGCCAGCAGGAAGCGCGCGGTGTTACGGATACGACGATAGCTGTCGGCAGCACGCTTCAGGATCTCGTCGGACACCGCCATTTCGCCGGTGTAATCGGTAGAGGCCACCCACAGACGCAGAATGTCTGCGCCCAGCTTGTTCATCACATCCTGCGGAGAAACGGTGTTACCGATAGATTTGGACATCTTACGGCCCTGACCATCCACGGTGAAGCCGTGAGTCAGTACCTGACGGTAAGGCGCTTTACCCTTCATAGCGGTGGAGATCATCAGAGATGACATGAACCAGCCGCGGTGTTGGTCAGACCCTTCCAGATACATATCGGCAGCGTGACCGGCAAATTCCGGACGCACGTCAACCACGGAGGAGTGGGTAGACCCGGAGTCGAACCACACGTCCAGGGTATCCGGCACTTTCTCGTAGTTGTCTGCGTCAGCGCCCAGGATGTCGCGGGAGTCGAGATCCCACCAAGCCTGAATGCCGTCAACTTCGACGCGCTTCGCCACTTCTTCCATCAGTTCCAGGGTGTTCGGGTGCAGCTCCTGCGTCTCTTTATGTACGAACAGAGACATCGGCACGCCCCAGGTGCGCTGACGGGAGATACACCAGTCAGGACGGTTAGCCACCATGGATTCGATACGCGCCTGGCCCCAGTCAGGGATCCACTGCACGCCTTTGATCTCTTTCAGAGACTGCTCGCGCAGGCCTTTCTGATCCATGCTGACGAACCACTGCGGGGTCGCACGGAAGATGATCGGGGTCTTGTGACGCCAGCAGCACGGATAGCTGTGCTGCATTTTTTCAACGTGCAGCAGCGCGCCGCTGGTGCGCAGCATGTCAACGATGATGTCGTTCGCTTTGAATACGTTGATACCGTCCAGCGCCGGGTAGGTGCCAGGCAGGTAAGATCCGTCCGGGCCAACCGGGTTAGCGATTTCCAGACCGTACTTCAGGCTGATGTTGTAGTCGTCAGGACCGTGGCCACCGGCGGTATGTACCGCACCGGTACCCGCTTCCAGCGTCACGTGGTCGCCCAGGATCGCCGGAACGTCGAAGTCCAGGAACGGGTGCTTGAAGCGCATCAGCTCCAGCGCATCGCCTTTCACGGTGCCCAGCACGGTGTAGTCGTTGATATGCGCGCGCTTCAGCACGCTCTCAACCAGATCTTTCGCCAGGATAACCGCCTGACCGTCAATCTGCACCAGCGCGTATTCGAACTCACCGGACAGGGAGATCGCACGGTTGGCTGGCAGGGTCCACGGGGTGGTGGTCCAGATCACCAGAGAGATCGGGCCGTTTACCGAGGAGACGCCAAATTTAGCTTTCACCGCATCCTGATCGACGGCATGGAACGCCACGTCGATAGATGGAGAGGTTTTGTCGTAATACTCAACTTCCGCTTCTGCCAGCGCAGAGCGGCAGTCCACGCACCAGTGCACCGGCTTAGCGCCTTTGTGCAGGTGGCCGTTACCGATGATTTTACCCAGCGCACGGATGATGTTGGCTTCAGTTTTGAAGTCCATGGTCAGGTACGGGTGCGACCAGTCGCCCAGCACGCCCAGACGGATGAAGTCAGCGCGCTGACCGTCAACCTGCGTGGCTGCGTATTCGCGGCACTTCGCACGGAACTCGGCGGCGGTGAACTTCTCACCCGGTTTGCCAAACTCTTGCTCCACTTTCAGCTCGATTGGCAGACCGTGGCAGTCCCAGCCTGGAACGTAAGGCGAGTCATATCCCGTGAGGCCTTTGGACTTCACGATAATGTCTTTCAGAATCTTGTTAACCGAGTGACCAATATGAATGCTGCCATTCGCATATGGAGGGCCATCATGCAGAATGAAGGCTTTTTTGCCTTTTTTGGCTGCACGAATGATGCCGTACAGGTCATCATCGGTCCAACGCGCCAGCATTCCCGGTTCGCGCTTGGCGAGATCGCCGCGCATCGGGAACCCTGTTTCCGGCAAATTCAGGGTTGATTTATAGTCACTCATCAGATTCTCGGTTCCGTATTTATCACGTAGGCAGTTAAGCCGGGTTCAAAGCCCAAAAAACTCGCGGGCCGTCAATTCATCTCGCGCAATTTGCGCTTTTAGTTCATCCAGCGAACCAAATCGCTGCTCGTTGCGTATTTTTTTACGCAGTATCACATCTATATGGCGACCATAAAGGTCCATTACAACGTCCAGCAGGTGCACTTCTAACTGTTGACGCACACCGGCGACGGTCGGACGCGTGCCAATGTTGGCGACGCCGAAGAACGGCTTATCGCCCAGTCCTGCTACTTCCACCGCATACACCCCTTTAACCGGGGAAACCTGACGACGCAGCGGTATATTCGCCGTCGGGAAGCCTATCGTGCGGCCCAGCGCATCGCCATGGACCACGCGGCCAGAGATAGTGAACGGATGCCCCAGCAGGGTTTCTGCCGTGTCCAGGTCATCATTAGCCAGCGCCTGACGCACCGCCGTGCTGCTGACGCGCACGCCGCCTTCGCAGAAGGTCATCGCGCTGGTGACGTCAAATCCATACTCCAGACCAGCCTTCTGTAATAGCAAGAAATCGCCCTGACGACCAGCGCCAAAGCGGAAATCATCACCCACGGCGAGAAACTGTACGCCAAGACGCTTAACCAGCAGGTCGCTGACGAAATTTTGTGCTGTCAGCGCGGCAAAGCGACGATCGAAACGTAAACACAATACATAGTCCACGCCGGACTCCGCCAGATAGCGCAATTTCTCGCGCAGGCGAGTGAGTCGGGCGGGAGATTTATCGCCCGCGAACAGCTCCAGCGGCTGCGGCTCGAAAATCATCACTACAACGGGCAGGCCACGGGCCTCCCCTTCTTTACGCAATCCCTGCAACAGCGCCTGATGACCACGATGCACGCCGTCGAAATTACCAATAGTCAGCACGCACCCGTGTGGCGCGCTGCTGAGATTATGTATGCCGCGTATCAGCTTCATGTCTGGCTCAAAACAGTGAAAATCGCCAAAGTATACCTTGTACAGCGGTTAAGGTTAACCGGCGATTGTTCGCGCAAAACAGAAAGCCGTAATGATTTCATCAGGCTGACCTTTCGCAGCGAAAAAATCTGCTCTTGAACTGCGATTTTTATGCCGAAAGGCTGTATTCAGGGAAGACAAGCTGGTAGAATCCTGCGCCATCACTACGTAACGTAGCGTCGCTAATTAACGGCGCTTATTTGCACAAATCCATTGACAAAAGAAGGCAAAGAGGGCATATTCCTCGGCCTTTGAATTGTCCACATAGAACATATTTGGGAGTTGGACTTGGCTAATATCAAATCAGCTAAGAAACGTGCCGTTCAGTCTGAAAAGGCTCGTAAGCACAACGCAAGCCGTCGCTCTATGATGCGTACTTTCATCAAGAAAGTATACGCAGCAATCGAAGCAGGCGACAAAGCTGCAGCGCAGAACGCATTTAACGAAATGCAACCAATCGTGGATCGTCAGGCTGCTAAAGGTCTGATCCACAAAAACAAAGCAGCGCGTCATAAAGCAAACCTGACCGCGCAGATCAACAAACTGGCTTAATCGCTACTTGTTGTTGCTTGTTTAAAGAACCCGCTTAACGCGGGTTTTTTTATGCCTTCAGTTTGCCGGTGGCGTAAACAGCGCCGCGTAGTCACGATTGCAGATTCGCTGCACCGCCGGGTGCTGAATCATTCTTTCGGCAAATATGGCGTGGTACTCCTCCATCACGTTGTCCACTCTGCCTATCTCCGTAATCTTGTAGTCTGAATAGAGATCGTGCGCGTACAGCGTCGGCGCAACGAAGATCGCATTATGCGCTTCGCCAAAGGCTTTCATCAGCGCCGCATCGTCGAACTCTCCGAGGATTTCTACCTTCAGCCCCTGCGAGTTAAACCAGTTCAGCAGCTTGCGTCCGAGCATTGAACGTCGCCCAGGTACCAGCAGGCGGCGCTCTTCAAGGCACGCGGGAAACGGTTTCTCCGGCGGCGGATTAATGCACCAGAAGCTCACGCCGCATTCGCCAATCTTCACCGAGAACAGTCCTTCCTGCTGGGTGGAGTCAATCGGGCAGTCCGAGATAATCATGTCCAGCTTGTGCTGGCTCAGCTGTTCCAGCAGCATCTCGTGGGTGGATTCAAAGCAGCGCAGGTGGATTTGCTCATCTTCGACTACCGCCGCATCCAGCACGCCGCTCACCAGCCGCTTGGACAGCGCATCCGCCACGCCCACGTCAAAGAGCAGGTTCGACTCTTTGCGATAGTTGACGATATCCAGCATCTCCTGGCTCAGGGTGAACATTTTGTCCGCATAGCGGAAAACCAGCTCGCCCAGTTCGCTGGGTTCAATCCCACGTCCTTTACGCTTGAACAGCTTGCCCTGCAGGCGCTCTTCCAGGGCCTTGATCTGCCCGGTGATGGTTTGCGGCGTCAGGTAGAGCGCCTCTGCCGCCCCCACCACCGAGCCCTGTTTGTAAACGTGCCAGAAGTAGTACAGATGGTTGTAATTTAAATGAGACATCGCGTCTTCTCTCCCTGAGTGTGTATCGGGAGGAGGATCGCCTCCTCCCGGTGTTCCGCTATGCCTGGACGGCCTGTCCGGACAACTTCACCTTCAACAAGGTATAACCGATTACCGCGGCCAGTAATGACCCGATGAGAATGCCGAGTTTAGCCCAGACGATAAGCTCAGGCGCATGCGCACCAAACGCCAGCGTCGAGATAAAGATCGACATCGTAAACCCGATTCCACACAGCACGCCGACGGCCATAATTTGACCAAAGGTTGTGCCGTGCGGCAATGACGCCAGCTTCAGCTTCGTCGCCAGCCAGCAGAAGAGGCTAATGCCCAACGGCTTACCAATAAACAGCCCGGCAATGATGCCCAGCGGCAGCACGGACGTCAGCCCGTCAAGCGTCACGCCGCCGAGGGAAACGCCCGCGTTGGCAAACGCAAACAGCGGCAGGATCATAAAGGCGACCCACGGGTGCAGCACGTGCTCCAGCTGTTTGGCAGGCGACTTGCCGTCCTGCGGCTTAAGCGGCACGAAGAAGCCGACGATCACACCTGCCAGCGTGGCGTGCACGCCCGATTTCAGCACCGCCGTCCACAGCACCATTCCGACCAGGATATAGATACCGATGCGGCGAACATTGAAGATGTTCAGCAGCGCCAGCACCGCAATCGCCCCGGCGGCGACGCTCAGGGAGAGGATCGACAGATCGCTGGTGTAGAACAGCGCGATAATCACAATGGCGCCCAGGTCATCGATGATCGCCAGTGCCATCAGGAAGATTTTCAAGGCCACCGGCACGCGGCTACCGAGCAAGGCTAAGACACCGAGCGCAAAGGCGATATCCGTCGCGGCCGGGATCGCCCAGCCGTCACGTGCAACAGGATCCTGCCAGGTGAACGCCAGGAAGAGCAACGCCGGAACGACCATTCCGCCGATGGCTGCGATCACAGGAAACGCCGCGCGCTGGCGGCTGGCGAGCGAGCCAAGAACCAGCTCACGCTTAACCTCAAGCCCCACCAGCAGGAAGAACACCGCCATCAGCGCATCGTTGATCCACAGCAGCATGTTCTTGTTAATTTCCAGCGCCCCGACCTTCAGCTCAACGGGCGTTTCCAGAAATGCATGGTAGAGATCCTGCGTGATGCCAAGGTTAGCCAGCACCATCGCGGCCGCAGCGGCAATAATCAGGATCACGCCACCGGACGCCTCACTGCTAAAGAAACGGTGTAGTAATTTCATTTAATTTCTCTCTTTTACAACAATACCTCGATAAAACCATAATACCAAGCCAAATAGCTCGGCAAAAACAGATTAATGTTGAGTATAGACTCAGTTTAACCGAGCTATACACGCCAATAAAAAAGCCCGGAATCGCTTCCGGGCTTTTCGAAGATGAAAACCAGCTAACGAATTAGCGAGTCAAATCATCAAAGAATTTTTTGACGCCATCGAAGAAGCTTTTGGAACGCGGGCTGTTTTTCTCACCCGTCGGGCCGCCAAAGCTCTCCTGCAGTTCTTTCAGCAGCTGTTTCTGCTTGTCGTTCAGGCCAACCGGCGTTTCGACGACAACGCGGCACAGCAGGTCGCCCTGCGCACCACCGCGAACGGATTTAACGCCTTTCCCGCGCATGCGGAACAGCTTGCCAGTCTGGGTTTCCCCAGGCACTTTCAGGTTCACGCGACCGTCCAGCGTAGGCACTTCGATTTCACCACCGAGTGCCGCCATCGCGAAGTTGATCGGCACTTCGCAGTACAGGTTATTACCTTCACGCTCAAAGATGGCGTGCTGTTTCACCTGCACCTGAACGTACAGATCGCCTGCCGGTGCGCCGTGCTCGCCTGCTTCGCCCTCGCCTGCCAGACGGATGCGGTCGCCCGTATCGACGCCAGCCGGGATCTTAACGGACAGAGTTTTGGTTTTCTCAACGCGACCGTGCCCGTGGCATTTGGTGCATGGATCTTTAATCAGCGTGCCGCGACCGTGACAGTGAGGACAGGCCTGCTGTACCGCGAAGAAGCCCTGACGCATCTGTACCTGACCAGAGCCGTGACAGGTTGGACAGGTCTGAGGCTGCGTACCCGCTTTCGCGCCGCTGCCGTGGCAAACGTCACACTCTTCCAGCGTAGGGATACGGATCTCTTTGGTTACGCCGCGAACGGCCTCTTCCAGCGTCAGCTCCATGTTGTAGCGCAGGTCAGCGCCGCGCGCCGCGCGCTGACGACCACGACCGCCGCCGAAGATGTCGCCAAATACATCGCCAAAGATATCGCTGAAGTCAGCGCCGCCGCCAAAGCCGCCACCACCGAATCCACCGCCGCCCATGCCGCCCTGTTCAAAGGCTGCGTGACCGTACTGGTCATAGGCCGCACGTTTTTGTGCATCGGTCAGGACTTCGTAGGCTTCTTTGATCTCTTTAAATTTGGCTTCAGCCTCTTTGTCACCCTGGTTACGGTCCGGGTGGAATTTCATGGCCAGGCGCTTATACGCCTTTTTGATTTCACGCTCTTCCGCAGTTTTCGGAACGCCTAAAATCTCGTAATAGTCTTGCTTTGCCATTGGTTTTTTTAAGCCCCTTAACATGCGAGCACGGGCGTGGAGAATTCTCCTACGCCCGTGCCGATTAATTACCCTGCATCAGGGCGATTATTTTTTATCTTTAACTTCTTCGAACTCAGCGTCGACAACGTCGTCGTCTTTCGCGTTGTTCGCTGAAGCGTCAGCGCCCGCCTGCTGTTGAGCGTGCTGCTGCTGAGCGATTTCCATCAGCTTCTGAGAAGCCTGCGCCAGTTCCTGCATCTTCGCTTCGATGTCCGCTTTGTCTTCACCTTTCAGTGAGGATTCCAGCGCACTCAGTGCAGCTTCGATAGCAGTCTTGTCTTCCGCTGGCAGTTTATCGCCTGCTTCTTCAACCTGCTTACGGGTGCTGTGCAGCAGATGGTCACCCTGGTTGCGGGTCTGAACCAGCTCTTCGAACTTACGGTCGGATTCCGCGTTAGCTTCGGCATCGCGAACCATTTTTTCGATTTCCGCTTCGTTCAGGCCAGAAGATGCCTTGATGGTGATCTTCTGCTCTTTACCGCTGTTTTTGTCTTTCGCAGACACGTGCAGGATACCGTCAGCATCGATGTCGAAGGTCACTTCGATCTGCGGCATGCCGCGCGGTGCCGGGTTAATACCGTCCAGGTTGAACTGACCCAGAGATTTGTTATCCGCCGCACGCTTACGCTCACCCTGAATCACATGGATGGTTACCGCAGACTGGTTGTCTTCAGCGGTAGAGAACACCTGGCTATGTTTCGTTGGGATGGTGGTGTTTTTGTTGATGAGCGCAGTCATCACACCGCCCATGGTTTCGATACCCAGAGACAGCGGGGTAACGTCCAGCAGCAGTACGTCTTTAACTTCACCGGTCAGTACGCCACCCTGAACCGCAGCGCCGATTGCGACCGCTTCGTCCGGGTTAACGTCTTTACGTGGCTCTTTACCAAAGAACTCAGCCACTTTCTTCTGAACCATTGGCATACGGGTCTGACCACCGACCAGAATAACGTCCTGGATATCGGATACGGACAGGCCAGCGTCCTGCAGAGCAACTTTCAGCGGCTCGATTGAACGGTTCACCAGGTCTTCTACCAGGCTTTCCAGTTTCGCACGGGTCACTTTGATGTTCATGTGTTTAGGACCGGTCGCGTCTGCAGTAATATACGGCAGGTTCACGTCGGTCTGCTGAGCGGAAGACAGCTCGATCTTCGCTTTCTCAGCGGCTTCTTTCAGGCGCTGCATGGCCAGCGGATCGTTACGCAGGTCAATGCCCTGATCTTTCTTGAACTCGTCAACGAGGTAGTTGATCAGACGGGTATCGAAGTCTTCACCACCCAGGTGGGTATCACCGTTGGTTGCCAGAACTTCGAAGGTTTTTTCGCCATCAACTTCGTCGATTTCGATAATAGAGATATCGAAGGTACCACCACCCAGGTCGTAAACCGCGATAGTACGGTTGCCAACTTCTTTATCCAGACCGTAAGCCAGTGCAGCAGCGGTTGGTTCGTTGATGATACGTTTTACTTCCAGACCTGCGATACGGCCAGCATCTTTGGTTGCCTGACGCTGAGCATCGTTGAAGTAGGCAGGTACGGTGATAACAGCTTCAGTTACCGGCTCACCCAGGTAATCTTCAGCGGTTTTCTTCATTTTCTTCAGCACTTCAGCAGAAATCTGCGGTGGTGCAGTTTTAGCGCCTTTCACATCAAGCCATGCATCGCCGTTATCTGCCGCGATGATTTTGTAAGGCATGATGGAAACGTCACGCTGAACTTCTTCGTCCTGGAAGCGGCGACCGATCAGGCGTTTAATCGCAAACAGGGTGTTTTGCGGGTTTGTCACTGCCTGACGTTTAGCCGGCTGACCAACCAGAGTTTCACCATCCTGGGTATAAGCAATGATAGAAGGCGTGGTGCGATCGCCCTCGGCGTTCTCCAGCACGCGTGCAGTAGTGCCATCCATAATCGCTACACAAGAGTTGGTAGTACCCAGGTCGATACCAATAATTTTACCCATCTAAACGTCTCCACTAAAAATTCAGTCAACATGTGGTTGTGTACCTGTAATAAGGGCAGAACGTGCTTTTTCAACTGCCCAGATTTGATTTTTTTCAGGTCCACACACTGCGGTTGACTACAAGATGGGGTCGCGACGGCATCCATCAAGGGGCAAGCATAAAAAAAATTTTAATTTCACCCTGATGAGATCATAGACGCCATCGATTGCGCCCATTATGATGCCGCGCCCAGTCAGGGAGTACTGACGCGGGTTTAACCATTTCACCATATTAATGATGATTTTTTTGAGGACTTATGGGCAACACTAAGTTGGCTAATCCGGCTCCGCTGGGCCTGATGGGTTTTGGCATGACCACTATCCTGCTGAACCTGCACAATATCGGGATGTTCCCGATGGATGGCATCATCCTGGCGATGGGCATTTTTTACGGCGGTATCGCGCAAATCTTCGCGGGCCTGCTGGAATATAAGAAAGGCAACACCTTCGGCTTAACCGCCTTCACCTCTTACGGTTCTTTCTGGCTGACCCTGGTTGCCATTCTGCTGCTGCCTAAAATGGGCATGGCGGACGCGGCAAACGCCCACTTCCTGGGCGTCTATCTGGGCCTGTGGGGCGTCTTCACCCTGTTCATGTTCTTCGGTACCCTGAAAGGTAACCGCATGCTGCAGTTCGTTTTCCTGAGCCTGACCGTGCTGTTCGCCCTGCTGGCGATTGGGCACCTGGTGGATAACGAAGGCATCGTTCATGTTGCAGGCTGGATTGGTCTGGTTTGCGGCGCAAGCGCTATCTACCTCGCAATGGGTGAAGTGCTGAACGAGCAGTTTGACCGCACCATTCTACCGATTGGTGAAAAACACTGATCCCTCTGTCGTGCCCGCCTCGCGGGCACGACATCCCCCCGCCTGACGAAGCCAAAATCCTAATACCAGCCCCATCAGCGAGAGCGCGAGTACATACCAGGCTGGCGCCATCGGCGACACGCCCATCAGCACGGTAACCGCAATCGGCGTCAGCCCGCCAAAAATGGCATACGAGACGTTATAGGAAAATGAGATCCCGGTGAAGCGTACCTCCGGCGGGAACGCGCGGACCATCACGTACGGTACCGCCCCGACAACACCCACGCACAGCCCTACCGTGCCGTACAGCAGAAACAGCTGTTCAGGATGGCTGCCCGCAAGATGGTAAAAAGCCCAGCTTGATGCGGCCAGTAACAGGCTGCCGACGATAAAGGTAACGCTGGCGCCGAAACGATCTGCCGCCAGCCCGGCGGCCAGACAGCCAAAGCAGAGCATGATTGTCGCGATACTGTTCGCCTGTAGCGTCACGGCAGGGGCGAAGCCGTACTGCTTTTGCAGCCACACCGGGGACATCAATATCACCACCACAATGCCCGCCGAGAGCAGCCAGGTGAGCAACATCGACACCACCACCGCTTTTTTATGGCGTACCACGACCGCCTTCACCGGCAGCTCCTGCGCCAGCGCTTTGCGCTGCTGCATCTCGAGGAAAATCGGCGTCTCCTGCAGCCAGCGGCGCAGGTACATCGCGACCAGACCAAACGCCCCGCCCAGCAGGAACGGAATACGCCAGCCCCAGTCGTGCACGGCCTGCTGCGTCATGCTGGTGTTTACAATTGTCGCGACGACGGAACCGAGCAAAATCCCTACCGTTAACCCCGCGGTTAATGTTCCGCAGGCGATACCAATGCGGCGCGCCGGAACATGCTCCGCGACAAACACCCATGCGCCCGGCACTTCGCCGCCAATCGCCGCGCCCTGAAGGACGCGCATCAGCAACAGCAGCAACGGAGCAAGAATGCCCATCGAGGCATAGGTGGGCAGCAGACCAATAGCCAGCGTCGGCACGGCCATCAGCAGGATGCTGAGGGTAAACATCTTCTTACGCCCGACCAGATCGCCAAAGTGGGCCATGATAATGCCGCCCAGCGGACGCGCCAGATACCCGGCGGCAAAAATGCCGAAGGTTTGCACCTGACGCAGCCATTCCGGGATATCCGCCGGGAAGAAGAGTTCTCCCACCACGGCGGCGAAGAAGACGAAGATGATAAAGTCGTAAAACTCCAGCGCGCCGCCTAGGGCCGCGAGCGTGAGGGTTTTGTAGTCCTGTCGATTCAGAGGTCGGGTGTTATGTGACATAGCGAACCATTATGCGTTTATTGTGGATTTATTTTTACAGCAATCGTAAAGAAAAAATTACTATACCGTAAAAGCTTTACCACGCTATCGCCGCTTCAGCTAATGTCACATATTGATTAATTTCAGGAGATTATTTCGCGGCGTGCGTTTTTCGGACGAAAAGCTGCTACCACTTTCTCATCAGTTTCCACATACGGACCGTCAAGCAGCTGTATACAATACGGTACACTTGCAAAGATGCCGTGCACGAGGACGCTGCCATCTTCCGCCTTCAGCCCTTCCAGCGTCTCTTTGATCGACTTCGGCTGGCCCGGCAGGTTCAGGATCAACGCCTGCTTGCGGATCACCCCCACCTGGCGGGAAAGAATGGCCGTCGGAACAAAGTGTAGACTTATCTGGCGCATCTGTTCGCCGAAGCCCGGCATTTCACGATCGGCAATCGCCAGCGTTGCGTCCGGCGTCACGTCGCGGCGCGCGGGGCCGGTTCCGCCCGTCGTCAGAACAAGGTGGCAGCTCATCTCATCCACCAGCTCGCAGAGCGTCTGCTCGATGATCGGCTGTTCGTCAGGGATCAGGCGGGTCTGAATGTCAAAGGGGGTGGTCAGCGCGCTGCCAAGCCACTCTTCCAGAGCGGGGATGCCTTTATCCTGGTAAACACCGCTGGAGGCGCGGTCAGAAATCGACACTAAGCCGATGCGTAAGGTATTCATATCCATTCCATTCAAAGAGTACTGATTAAAGGGAATGATACACGCAGAGAGGAAATTCAGACAGAGGCGGGGGTAAGACGCGTGACCGGAAGCCCGGTCACGCAGAATGATTACAGCAGGTCGCCGATCATTTTTTCCAGTTTGCCCTGGTCAACAGCAAACTTACGGATACCGTCCGCCAGTTTGTCTACAGCCATTGGATCCTGGTTGTGCTGCCACAGGAACTCGGATTCAGTGATGCGCTCTGGGCGTGCTTTCACTTCACCGGTGTAGGACAGTTTACGCTCCAGGGTACCTTCGCTTTCAGCCAGCTCTTTCAGCAGTGCAGGCGCGATGGTCAGGCGGTCACAGCCAGCCAGCTCGATGATTTCACCGACGTTACGGAAGCTTGCGCCCATAACCACAGTCTCATAGCCGTGCTGTTTGTAGTATTCGTAGATTTCAGTAACAGAAACCACGCCTGGATCTTCAGCCGGCGCGTACTCTTTCTTATCGGTGTTGGCTTTGTACCAGTCCAGAATACGGCCCACGAACGGAGAAATCAGGTATACGCCTGCTTCTGCACATGCGCGTGCCTGCGCGAAGGAGAACAGCAGGGTCAGGTTACAGTTGATACCGTCTTTTTCCAGCTGCTCTGCCGCGCGGATACCCTGCCAGGTAGAAGCCAGTTTGATCAGGATACGGTCGTTGCTGATGCCAGCGTCGTTGTACATTTTGATCAGACGTTTCGCTTTCGCGATAGACGCTTCGGTGTCGTAGGAGAGACGTGCATCCACTTCGGTAGAGATACGGCCAGGAACCAGTTTCAGGATTTCCAGACCGATGTTCACTGCCAGTTTGTCGGTGGCATCTACAACCTGCTGCGCGCGGTCGTTGCTCTGTGCTTTCGCCCAGGTCACTGCGTCGTCAATCAGTTTGCGATACTCAGGGATCTGTGCGGCGTTAAGGATCAGAGAAGGGTTAGTTG
This sequence comes from Enterobacter sp. AG326, assembly GCF_004362415.1. Lineage (NCBI taxonomy): Bacteria > Pseudomonadati > Pseudomonadota > Gammaproteobacteria > Enterobacterales > Enterobacteriaceae > Enterobacter > Enterobacter sp. AG326. The sequence continues at coordinate 189,886 of NZ_SNXG01000004.1, forward strand.
TGGCATCCTGCGGCTGGTACAGCTTCATTGCCGCGATATCTCCGGTGTCAGCTACGACAGTGGTGAACTGACGAAGGGAGGTCAATTTATCCGTCATGATAGTGTTTCTCTTTTAACGTGCCCTGGATAATTCACGCTACCGACAGCATGCCTGCAGCGGAAAAATGACAGGTTTACTTGTTAGGGGGATGTAACCGGTCTGCCCTGATGATAACACGACGGAGGGGTAGCGCAACCGCAGACAGTGCGCTTAGGCAGAGTATGGTAAACTCGGAAGATTAACAGGCTGCTAAGCAACAGCATGCCCAACCAGTGGTAGCGCTTACATATTCACATTGGCATCAACAAGAGGGACGTTAATGCCTGATTTCTTTTTCTTTATTAACGAAGTCCTGTGGGGTTCGATAATGATTTACCTGCTTCTGGGAGCAGGTATTTGGTTCACGCTACGCAGTGGGTTTATCCAGTTTCGTTATATTCGCAAGTTTGGCAGAAGTCTGAAAAACAGCGTTACGCCCCAGCCGGGCGGATTAACGTCGTTCCAGGCACTCTGTACCAGCCTGGCTGCACGCCTCGGCAGCGGAAATCTGGCTGGCGTTGCGCTGGCCATCAGCGCCGGTGGGCCAGGCGCGGTCTTCTGGATGTGGGTGACGGCGCTACTCGGGATGGCCACCTCCTTCGCCGAAAGTTCGCTCGCCCAGCTTTATAAAGAGAAAGATAAAAACGGCCAGTTTCGCGGCGGTCCTGCCTGGTACATGGCGCGTGGCTTAGGGATGCGCTGGATGGGCGTTCTGTTCTCGCTTTTTTTACTGCTCGCGTACGGCCTTATTTTTAATACCGTCCAGGCAAATTCTGTCGCCAATGCCCTGCGCTACGCCTTCTCCTGCCCGGAGTGGATCGCCGGTATCGTGTTAGCCCTCGTCGTTTTGCTCACCATTTCAGCCGGTCTCAGGGGCATCGCCCGCCTGATGCAGTGGCTGGTTCCCGTTATGGCGCTGCTTTGGGTTGCCGCGAGCCTGTTCGTCGCCGCACTGCATATCGACCAGGTGCCGGGCGTGATTACGACCATCGTCAAAAGCGCGTTTGGCTGGCGCGAAGTGGCCTCCGGGGCGCTGGGCTACACCTTTAGCCAGGCGCTGATGGCGGGTTTTCAGCGGGGCATGTTCTCCAATGAAGCCGGAATGGGGTCAACCCCCAACGCGGCCGCTGCCGCCTCTTCCTGGCCGCCGCATCCGGCCGCACAGGGCATTGTGCAGATGATTGGCGTCTTTACCGATACCATTATCATCTGCTCCGCCAGCGCCATGATTTTGCTGCTGGCAGGCCCCGTCCCGCATTCTTCTGGTACCGCCGGGATACAGCTTCTCCAGCAGGCGCTGGTGAACCTGACAGGCGGCTGGGGAGCAGGGTTTGTCTCGCTCATTCTGGTGTTGTTTGCCTTCAGTTCGATTGTGGTGAATTACCTCTACGCCGAAAATAACCTTATTTTCCTGAAGCTCGACTCCCGCGCCGCAATCGGAACCCTGCGTCTCGCGGTTATACTGATGATCATCGCTGGATCCTTCCTCAGTATGCCGCTGGTCTGGCAGCTGGCCGATATCATTATGGCGCTAATGGCGATCACGAACCTCACTGCTATCCTGCTGCTCTCGCCCGTTGTGACCCTGATTGCCAGAGACTATCTGCGTCAGCGCAAACTCGGCGTTCCGCCGGTATTTGATCCCGCACGCTATCCCGACGTTAAGGCGCAGCTTGCCCCCGGCACGTGGGATGATTTGCCGCGGCAATAACAGCTATCGATCAATTCAGGGCGATTTTTTGCTAAAGTCGCTCTAAATTTCCTGCAAGGACTGGATATGCTGATTCTGATTTCACCTGCAAAAACGCTCGACTACCAGAGCCCGCTCGCCACCGAGCGCTATACCCAGCCTGAACTGCTGGACTACTCGCAACAGCTGATCCGCGAAGCGCGTAGGCTCTCTGCGCCGCAAATCGCCTCGCTGATGAGCATCAGCGACAAGCTGGCCGATCTTAACGCGACCCGCTTTCACGAGTGGCACCCGGATTTCACCCCGGCGAACGCTCGCCAGGCGATTCTGGCGTTTAAAGGTGATGTCTACACCGGCCTGCAGGCGGAAGATTTTAGCGAAGCCGATTTCGATTTTGCCCAGCAGCATCTGCGCATGCTGTCGGGTCTGTACGGCGTACTGCGCCCGCTGGATCTGATGCAGCCGTATCGTCTGGAGATGGGGATTCGCCTGGAAAATGCCAAAGGCAAAGATCTGTACCATTTCTGGGGCGATATCATTACCGACAAACTGAACGCGGCGCTGCATGCCCAGGGCGATAACGTGGTGATAAACCTGGCATCCGATGAATACTACAAGTCGGTGAAGCCGAAAAAGCTGGATGCGGAGATTATCAAGCCGGTATTCCTCGACGAGAAAAACGGCAAGTTCAAGGTGATCAGCTTTTACGCCAAGAAAGCGCGCGGCCTGATGAGCCGCTACATCATCCAGAACCGCCTGACGAAGCCGGAGCAGCTGACCGCCTTTAACAGCGAAGGCTATTTCTTTGACGAGTCGTCGTCGGGGAAAGGCGAGCTGGTGTTTAAGCGCCACGAGCAGTAAAAACAAACCCCGCCAGCTGGCGGGGTTTTGCATTAATGGTGTTTCCAGTCCGGGCCGCGATCGTCGCGGTGGTCATCGTGGTGATGGTCATCGTGACGATCGTCGTGTTTACGATGCTCATCATGTGGACGCCAGTGGTTATCACGCCAGTCATAATGCGCCTTCCACCAGTCGTGGTCGCGCCAGCGGCCGCCGTCCCAGTAATGCCCGTTATTATCCTGGTCGCCAATCTGCAGTTTTACCGCAGGTACGAGAGTAATTTCAGATGCCTGAACCGCCATGGGGGCGGCCAGCATCAGTGAAAGCGCGATGAGCGCAGGTTTCAGTGTAGACACAGGTGACTCCTTATTCTTCTTGCCCAACGTGGGCCGATGTAAGGAGAGTACGCGAGGGGAACGGGGGATGTTATTCTCTGCAATCCTAAACGCTAAGTGACCGCATTTATTGGGAATTTCTGCTTTTTTCCTGCTTTTTTCCTCCTTAATTTCTCCATAAAAAAAGCCGGGTGGCGGCTTCGCCTTACCCGGCCTACGATTAGGTCATCGTGGTCGTTGTAGGCCCGGTAAGGCGTAGCCGCCACCGGGCAACACATTCACGCACGCGTCATCATCAGCTTACGCAGCGCGGCAAAATCTGCGGGCAGCTCATGTGACAGCAGCGGCAGGTCGGCGCGCTCGGCCAGCTCTTTCGGCAGCGGCAGCGTTTCGCCCAGGATCGCTTCTACGCTCTCTTTGAACTTTGCCGGATGCGCGGTGCCCAGGAACAGGCCATATTCACCCGGGTTAAGCTGGTCGCGCAGCGCGCGATAGGCAATCGCCGCGTGCGGTTCAGAGATATACCCCACCGCTTTCATCTCGCGCATCGTCTCTTTGGTGGTTTCATCCGTCACCGCAGCGTAGCCCAGATCGCCCAGACGCCAGATCTTACGGCGGAACAGCTCTTCCACACGCGGCCAGTTGTTCGGCTGTGACACATCCATCGCGTTGGAGAGCGTCGCCTGCGTGGCGTTCGGCGCCCACTTCCCGTCTTTCAGGAAGCGCGGCACGGTGTCGTTGGCATTGGTCGCGGCGATAAAGCGTTTCACCGGCAGACCCAGGGATTTCGCCAGCAGACCTGCCGTCAGGTCACCGAAGTTACCGCTCGGCACGGAGATCACCAGCTGGTTGCGCGCTTCCTGCGGCAGCTGCGCCACCGCTTCGAAGTAGTAGCAGATCTGCGCCAGCAGACGGCTGATGTTGATGGAGTTGGCGGAGTTCAGACCCAGGGCCACCTTCAGCTCTTCGTCGTCGAAGGCCTGCTTGACCAGCGCCTGGCAGGCATCGAAATCGCCGTCAATTGCCACGGTTTCAATGTTGCCGCCGAGCGTACAGAACAGTTTTTCCTGCAGCGGGCTGATTTTGCCTTTCGGGTAGAGGATCACCACGCGGACGTTTTTCAGGCCGTAGAACGCATGCGCCACTGCCGCACCGGTATCCCCGGAGGTCGCGGTCAGGATGGTCACCGGTTTGTCGCCGCTGATGTGGGTCAGCATCTGCGCCATAAAGCGGCCGCCGAAGTCTTTAAACGCCAGGGTCGGGCCGTGGAACAGCTCCAGGCAGCCAACGTCAGGCTCAACCTGCTTCACCGGCGCCGGGAAAGCGAACGCCGCACGCACGCGCTCTTCCAGCAGCTCCTGCGGAATTTCGTCGCCAATAAACGCAGACAGAATTTTGGTGCTGCGGGTGACGAAGTCCTGTTTCAGCAGCTCGTCGATGTCGGTCAGCTGGAATTCCGGCAGGTCATGCGGGAAGAACAGCCCCTGGTTTTTGCCCAGCCCCTGAGTTACCGCCTGCGCGAAGCTGACCTGCTCGTTATGATCTTTAAGGTTATAGAGTTTCATTAATTATCCCAGTACTCGTGCGCCAGCCGTGTCCAGACGGCAAATATGAACAAAGCCTTCCTGATTTTGCAGGTAGTGTTTAGAGAGCCAGTCCGCCACGCGCTGCGCGGTGTCAGGCTTGTCGCACAGGGCGAACAGCGTCGGGCCGGAGCCGGAGATGCCGCACGCCTGCGCGCCGATATCCATCGATGCCTGTCGCGCCTCGTTAAAGCCAGGCAGCAGCTTCGTGCGGTACGGCTCGGCAATGACGTCCTTCATCAGCTTCGCCGCCAGCTGCGGCTGACGGGTGTAGCAGGCATGAATAAAGCCCGCCAGATGACGCCCGTGGGCGATACAGTCCTGACGACGATACTGCGCAGGCAGGATCGCACGCGCTTCGGCGGTAGAGACCTTAATGCCCGGATAGGCCAGCACCCACAGCCACTCATCAAACCCTGGCACCTGCTGGCTGATGATGCCATTTTCTTCGATCATCAGCTGCATGCCGCCGAGGAAGCACGGCGCCACGTTGTCATAGTGAATGCTGCCGGAGATGCGCCCTTCCAGCTCGCCCATCAATCCCAGCAGGCGGTTGTTGTTCAGCGGCTTGCCGCAGTGCTCGTTCATCGCCACCAGCGCGGCGACCACCGAACAGGCGCTGGAACCCAGTCCCGAGCCAATCGGCATGCTTTTTTCCAGCGTCATGGCGACCGGCACGTTTTTGCCGATCTCCTGACAGAAGCGTTCCCAGCACTGATAGACGATATTCTCGCGCGGGTCGGACGGAAGTTTGCTGGCGAAGCGGCCCACGTTATTCAGGCTGAAGCTGTCTGCCGCTTCCACCGTAACCGTATCGCCCAGCAGCGAACCATCCACCGGCGTCACCGCCGCACCCAGCACGTCAAATCCGACGCTCATATTCGCGCTGGAAGCCGGGGCATAAACTTTGACCATGTTAAACTCCTAACTTCCATGACAGGGTACGCAGCAGATCGGCAAACACACCCGCCGCCGTAACATCGTTCCCTGCGCCATAGCCGCGAAGCACCAGCGGCAGTGGCTGATAATAGTGGCTGTAAAACGCGAGGGCGTTTTCGCCGTTTTTGACTTTGTACAGCGGGTCGTTGCCATCCACTTCGGCAATCTTCACCCGGCACACGCCATCTTCTTCAATGTTGCCAACATAGCGCAATACCTTACCTTCATCACGGGCTTTCGCAACGCGAGCGGCAAAAGCATCGTCAAGCTGCGGCAAATTTGCCATGAATGCAGCGACATCACCGCTGCTGTCAAATTCTGCCGGCAGCACGGGTTCAATCACGATATCGGAAAGCTCAAGCTCACGGCCCGTTTCACGGGCGAGGATCAATAACTTACGCGCCACGTCCATACCGGAAAGGTCGTCACGCGGGTCCGGCTCGGTATAGCCCAGCTCGCGCGCGGCGCGGGTGGCTTCCGACAGGCTCATCCCTTCATCCAGCTTGCCGAAGATAAACGACAGCGAGCCGGAGAGAATGCCGGAGAAACGCTGCAGTTCGTCGCCCGCGTTCAGCAGGTTCTGCAGGTTCTCGATAACCGGCAGCCCCGCGCCCACGTTGGTGTCGTACAGGAACTTGCGGCGCGACTTGCTCGCCGCCAGACGCAGCTGGTGATAGTAATCCATCGACGAGGTGTTGGCCTTTTTGTTCGGCGTCACCACGTGGAAACCTTCGCGCAGGAAGTCGGCGTACTGGTCGGCCACCGCCTGGTTAGAGGTACAGTCGACGATCACCGGGTTAAGCAGATGATACTCTTTCACCAGGCGGATCAGGCGGCCCAGGTTGAACGGCTCTTTCGCCTCGTTCATCTCGGCCTGCCAGTTTTCCAGGTTCAGACCGTGAACGTTGGTGAGTAGCGCTCTGGAGTTGGCAATCCCGCAGACGCGCAGATCGATATGTTTCTTCTTCAGCCACTCCTGCTGACGCTTCACCTGCTCCAGCAGCGCGCCGCCCACGCCGCCCACGCCAATCAGGAACAGCTCGATAACCTGATCGGTGTTGAACAGCATCTGGTGAACCACGCGTACGCCGGTGGTGGCGTCATCGTTGTCCACGACAACAGAAATTGAACGCTCAGACGAGCCCTGGGCAATCGCCACGATATTGATATTGGCGCGCGCCAGCGCGGCAAAGAACTTGGCGGAGATACCGCGCAGCGTGCGCATGCCGTCACCGACCACGGAGATGATCGCCAGGCGTTCCTGAATGGCGAGCGGCTCCAGCAGCTCTTCTTTCAGCTCCAGATAGAACTCTTCCTCCAGCGCGCGGCGGGCGCGGAGGCAGTCGGCCTGCGGCACGCAGAAGCTGATGCTGTATTCGGAAGAAGACTGGGTAATCAGCACCACCGAGATACCGTTGCGGGACATGGCCGCAAACACGCGCGCCGCCATGCCGACCATCCCCTTCATCCCCGGACCGGAGACGCTGAACATCGCCATGTTGTTGAGGTTGGAGATGCCTTTGACCGGCAAACCGTCCTCATCGGTACTCGCGCCAATCAGCGTACCCGGCGCCTGCGGGTTACCGGTGTTTTTAATCAGGCAAGGGATCTGGAACTGGGCAATCGGGGAGATGGTACGCGGGTGAAGCACTTTGGCGCCGAAGTAGGAAAGCTCCATCGCCTCCTGGTACGACATCGACTTCAGCAGTCTGGCATCGGGTACCTGGCGCGGGTCGCAGGTATAAACGCCGTCGACGTCAGTCCATATTTCACAACAGTCTGCGCGTAAACAGGCGGCCAGCACGGCGGCGGAGTAGTCGGAGCCGTTACGGCCCAGCACCACCAGCTCGCCCTTCTCGTTACCGGCGGTGAAGCCTGCCATCAGGATCATGTGGTCAGAAGGAATTTTGCTGGCGGCGATACGGCGGGTTGATTCGGCAATATCAACGGTGGATTCGAGGTAGTGGCCCACCGCCAGCAGTTTTTCAACCGGATCGATTACGGTCACGCTATGGCCGCGCGCTTCCAGCACGCCGGCCATGATGGCGATAGAGAGTTTTTCGCCCCGGCAGATCAGCGCCGCGTTGACACTGTCCGGGCACTGTCCGAGAAGGCTGATGCCGTGCAGGACATGTTTGATTTGCGCGAATTCCTGCTCAACGAAGGACTTCAGCTGAGCGTGCGGGAAGCCAGGCAGCACCTCTGCCAGCCCTTGCAGCAAGTCAGCGAAGATACGTTCTGCGTCGCTGATGTTCGGGAGTACATCCTGGCCACCGATGGTTTTTTCAATCATCGCCACCAGATGGTTCGTGATTTTTGCCGGGGCAGAGAGCACGGTAGCAACCTGCCCCTGTCTGGCGTTGCTTTCCAGGATATCGGCAACACGCAGAAAACGTTCTGCATTTGCCACTGATGTACCGCCGAACTTCAACACTCGCATGGTTCTACCTCGTTTCCTTTAGCCGAAAAAAAAGCCCGCACTGTTCAGGTGCGGGCTTTTTTTGTTTTTCCTGTACGCGTCAGCCCGCATCGTTACCTGTGGTAATGATGATGGTTGTAGTAATGGTGGTGATGCTGATGCGTTTCATGGATGTTGTGTACTCTGTCATTATTATCTGTCTGTCCTGTATTCTTTTAGGGTTAAAGGATCGGGCACCTTAAGTCAACGAATTTTTAATTTGATCACAATTCGGGAGACTCTCACCTCCCGCTGCTTGCAGATTTATTTTCATCCGATTCGCCCAGATGCAACCCATCAGGACAGACTTATTCGCTATAGTAAAAACTTATGACAGGATTTTACTCCGCCAATTTTTTTTCAATATCGTGCAGCAAACGGTGCAGCATTGCGGTGTCCCGCTGCTCAAGACGGCCCAAACGCTGCTGCAGCCAGTCAGCCATTTTTTGATCGTCGGCCACCCCCAGCTGAGATAAAAGCTGCTCGACGCGCGCCCGCAGCGCAGCCAGCTGATTTTCATTTGCCCCTTCTGCCGGAGGTTGGGGGATTTGTATTAGGGAGGCTAATTGATAGCAGTAGACCATGACCGCCTGGCCTAAATTCAGGGAGGGGTAATCGGCTACCATCGGCGCACCGGTAAGAACGTCCGCCAGCTCCAGCTCTTCGTTGGTTAATCCGGAATCCTCGCGACCAAACACCAGCGCGGCCTTCTCCAGCCACTGGCTTTTCTCGCTCAGCATCGGCACCAGCTCCGCTGGCGTGGCATAGTAATGGAACTTCGCACGGCTGCGCGCGGTGGTCGCAACGGTAAACGAAATGTCGTGCAGCGCATCAGCAAGCGTAGCGTAAGTGGTTATATTATCTAGGATATCGCCCGATCCGTGCGCAACCCAACGCGCCGCAGGCTCCAGGTGGGCCGTGCTGTCCACGATACGTAAATCGGTGAACCCCATAGTCTTCATGGCACGCGCGGCAGCGCCTATATTTTCGGCTCTGGCTGGGGCAACCAGTACAATCGACAGATGCATTTATGCTCTCTTTTTAATCAGTTAGCGGGTAAAAATGTGATGCACTTCAACATATTACGCAGCGCGAATTTACAAAATTGCAACACAAATCACCGAAATAGCGTTTCATAATAAATTAAAAACGCTAAACTATTCCTTGTCTGAACAATCAGTTAGAATGTTAACAGAACACTATTATCCCTATGTTTTATAATGATAATAGCAACATGAATACCCTATTCTGATTGGATTCGCTTCGTTTATAAATCAATGTCCGCAACTAGTTGGTTTATTGAAAAATTGTGACAAAGGCTAGCATTCCGCTACGATGATTTCATCAAACTGTTAACGTGCTACAATTGAACTTGATATATGTCAACGAAGCGTAGTTTTATTGGGTGTCTGGTGTCACTTAGCCTGTTATGTTGCTGTTAAAATGGTTAGGATGACAGCCGTTTTTGACACTGTCGGGTCCAAAGGGAAAGTACCCAAGACCAAGCTAATGATGTTGTTGACGTTGATGGAAAGTGCATCAAGAACGCAATTACGTACTTTAGTCACGTTAAGCCGATCATGTTAATTTGCGACATGCATCAGGCAGGTCAGGGACTTTTGTACTTCCTGTTTCGATTTAGTTGGCAATTTAGGTAGCAAACATGCAGACCCCGCACATTCTTATCGTTGAAGACGAGTTGGTAACACGCAACACGTTAAAGAGCATTTTCGAAGCAGAAGGCTACGATGTCTTTGAAGCGACCGATGGCGCAGAGATGCATCAGATCCTTTCTGAAAATGATATCAACCTGGTGATCATGGATATTAACCTGCCGGGCAAAAACGGTCTTCTTCTGGCGCGCGAACTGCGCGAGCAGGCGAACGTCGCGTTAATGTTCCTGACGGGCCGTGATAACGAAGTTGATAAAATTCTTGGCCTGGAAATCGGTGCGGATGACTACATCACCAAGCCGTTCAATCCTCGCGAGTTAACCATTCGTGCACGCAACCTGCTGTCCCGCACCATGAACCTGGGTACGGTCAGCGAAGAGCGTCGTAGCGTAGACAGCTACAAATTCAACGGCTGGGAACTTGATATCAATAGCCGTTCGCTGATTAGCCCGAACGGTGAGCAGTATAAACTGCCGCGCAGTGAATTCCGCGCGATGCTGCACTTCTGCGAAAACCCGGGCAAAATTCAGTCCCGTGCAGAGCTGCTGAAGAAAATGACCGGCCGTGAGCTGAAACCGCACGACCGTACCGTAGACGTGACCATTCGTCGTATTCGTAAGCATTTCGAATCTACGCCAGATACGCCGGAAATCATCGCCACGATCCACGGCGAAGGGTATCGTTTCTGTGGCGATCTGCAGGAGTAATCCCGCAGTTAACGCATTAAAAAACGGCGCATTTGCGCCGTTTTTTTTTATTTCCAGATCCGCATCGTATCGTCATCCGGTGCTGCGGGTGGCTCAGGTCGCTTCGGCTGAGAGAGCGAGTACCAGTCGAAATGCCGGGTCAGGTACATCACGGCGAAAAGCGCCAGCGCGAGAACCGCTGACCCCAGCAGCAGCGCGCTGTCCTCCGATCGCAGCAGGAACCACATCACCACATCCAGCCCGAGCAGCGCCAGCACAAACAGCCCGCTGCGCTTCCAGCTTTTCAGCACGGCCTGCAGGTACATTCCGTTCATCGCTGCGCCAACCAGGCTTGCAACAACCCAGGCTGGCGTAAACCCGACGTGTTCAGACAGCGCCAGCAGCACCAGATAGAACAGGACCAGCGACAGCCCCACCAGCAGATACTGCATCGGGTGAAGGCGTAATCCGGTTAAGGTTTCGAAGACGAAGAAGGCCATAAACGTCAGCGCAATCAGCAAAATTGCGTACTTGATCGCACGGTCAGTCAGCTGATACTGATCGGCGGGCGTGGCTACCGTGACGCTAAAGGCCGGGAGTGCCTCCCACTCCGGCGACTCCTTGTCGTAGAACCAGCTCTCAAGGTTATTCGCAAACCAGCTGCTCTGCCAGTTCGCCTGGAAACCAGACTCACCTATCTGATGCTTAACAGGGAGATAATCGCCCATAAAACCCGGATGCGGCCAGTTGCTGTTGAGCGTCATTTCGCTATTACGCCCTACCGGCACCACCGCAAAACTGCCGGTTCCTGCCAGGCTGAGGGACATCTCAAGCGCAAACGTTTTGGCTTCCAGCGCTTTGTCGGTCAGCGGGATGTGGATCCCAGCAAGCGCCCCGTAAACGCCTGAACCGGGTTCCACGCTTAGCGTCTCACCGTTGATTTTAGAGATACTGACCGTGCCAATACCCCGCGCATCGCCAACGCCCGTCACGATAAACGGCTGCCCTGTCGCGATCGTTTCCCCTTTCAGCTGCTTCAGCTCTTCGGTATTAAACTGCGCTTTTATCTTCAGGTCAGTGTTCCAGATTTGCCCGTCGTAGATGCCAATATTGCGGGACTCCACGCGCTGGTTTCCTTCCACAACCAGAGATTCCGGCAGAATGAAATGCATATAGCTTTTCTTGTATTCGACCTTCTTCTCGTCCTCTATCTTGTAAAAGATCTCCGTCATCGGAATCGCAATCATCGGGCCGACCAGCTTTTGCGGCCCGCTGGTGCTCTGACGAAGCGTATTTTCGACATCGTTGCGATAGCTCTCACGCTCTGAAATCAGATTACTGACCATAAACAGCGGAACTAACAGCAGCAGGATGCACCCCAGCAGGGTGCTAATTTTCCAGAACAGGGGGGATTTCATCATTACGTCTCCTTTGTGATGAGGAGAGCGTAACCAGGCCGTGTGGGGTCAGTTTGAAGTTATGTGAAGGGACGGTGAAGCGTCAGCGTGGCCATCACGCCGCCTTCATCACGATTACGCAATGTAATCTCTCCCTGATGCAGACGCGCCACCTCCTGGACAAACGCCAGCCCGAGTCCGCTGCTCTTCAACCCGTTCTCGCGCGGCAGGGAATAGAAGCGCTCAAAAATACGCTCCAGCGCGTAATCCGGGATCCCGCTTCCGCTGTCGGCGACGAGAATCTGTATCTGCCCATGCTCTTCCCTGGCCGCCAGTTCAATAGCGCCACCCTGCGGCGAAAAATCGATAGCGTTATCCAGCAAATTACCGAGCGCCTGTTCGAGCAGGTCGGGATCGCCTTCAACATGAAGCGAAGCGGGCTGGAGGGTCAGCCCAATCTCTTTTGCCGCCAGCAGCGCCGAGCGCGCGTCGACAAGACGCGTAAACAGCAGATCGACGCGGACGTTCTGAGGCGTAATCTCGACGCGATTTTCAAGCCGCGCCTGGGTGAGCAGTTTTTCAACCAGCGACTGCATGCGCGCGTTTTGCACCAGAATATTATCGATAAACCGCGCGGCCACCTGCGGCGGCGGCTGCTCGGAGAGAATTTCCGCCGCGCCGCGTATGGCGGCGATGGGGCTTTTCAGCTCGTGGGTCAGCGCATGGACATAGTGTTCAATGTAGTTTTTCCCTTCCAGGCGAATGCGCATATTCTCCAGCGCCTGGGCCAGCTTGTGCAGTTCGCTGCTGCCAGGATTAGGCAGCGGGAGAGGCGTATCCGTGGTCACCGAGTCGGCATAGCGCGATAACGTACTGATAGAACGATTGATCCACCATGCCACAACGAGGCCAATTAGCAGGGCAATGCCGAGCAGCGCCCCACCTGCCCACAGGATCCGCCGCTCGCTGCGATGGATCACCGGTGCCATCGCGCTGTTAGGTTTCCCGACCGACAGCACGCCGATAATCTTGCCCTGCTCCACAACCGGCGCAGCAACATACATCACCGTGCTCTCCGGATCGTCAGGATGGATCTGGGTACTGCGCGCGCCGTATTCGCCGCGAAGCGTCAGCCAGACGTCGTTCCAGCGCGAGTAATCTTGCCCCACGGCCAGACCGGCGGAATCAAACACGACGCGACCCTGCGCATCGGTCATGTAGACGTGGTACTCGTTACGCACTTTATGAATGCCGCCGATATTGGCGCGGAAAGGGCGCTGATGAAGCTGAGAAAAGGCCTGCGCCAGTTTGCCCTGCTGCGCATGACCCGAAAGCAAATCATCACGTCCAATTTCAGCCAACAGGGTCGCGGTGTCGATCAACGTGCCCTCGGTTGCCCTGCGCACGCCGGGCTTTACTTCCTGAACAAAGATCGACAGCACAAACCACGCGGCAATGGCCACGATCAGGAAATACCCCAGCAATAGCCGCATCCCAATGCGCATCAGTAAAGGCCCAGACTGTAGCCCATACCGCGATGGGTGCTGATGGGTGACAGTTCCTCGTTCACCGCCCGCAGCTTGGCGCGCAGGGTTTTGATGTGGGTGTCCACGGTACGATCGAAGCTGTCGCCGTCTTCACCCCACACCTTGTCCATCAGCTGCTGACGAGAAAAGACCCGCCCGGGGGCCTGCAACAAGGTTTTGAGCAGCAAGAATTCGTAGCGGGTCAGGGGCAGTGCTTCCCCGAACCAGCTAATTCGCGCGGCAGGCTCGTTCAGTTCAAACTGCCCGATACGCAACGTTTCTGCTGGTGCGGCGGATTTCTGCATGCGCCGTAAAATCGTCCGCACCCGGGCGCAGACTTCACGAGGGGAGAAAGGTTTCGCAACGTAGTCATCAGCCCCCATTTCCAGGCCAAGCAGCTTGTCTACCTCATCACTGCGCGCCGTCAGAAACAGCACGGGCAGTGAGGGATGCTGCGCCAGCAGCTGGCGGCAAAGCTCAAATCCACTGATGTCCGGCAGCCCGACGTCCAGAATGGCGAGCGCCGGAGCCTGCCGCCGCGCCGCCTCCAGCACGGGTAAACCGCGTTCAAACGCCTTTACCGCGAATCCTTCCTGCTGAAGCATGTAGATCAGCGTATCGGCGATACTGGTTTCGTCTTCAACCAGCCAGACCACAGGTTGTTGCATGGTTCATCCCTGAATTAATGCCACGGCATAATCGGCACCGCGCTGATCGCGTTTTTCGGCGAGCCTTCTACCACTTTGTCAGAGTAGGCAAGGTACGCCAGGGTGTTGCGTTTGGCATCATAGAAACGCACCACCTGCAGCTTTTTAAACACCAGCGAGGTCCGTTTCTGGAATACCACGTCGCCCTGCGCTTTGCCGTTTTTAATTTTATCGCTCAACTCAACCGGCCCCACCTGCTGACAGGAAATCGCCGCATCGGAGGTATCTTCCGCCAGCCCCAGCCCGCCTTTGATACCGCCCGTTTTCGCGCGGCTGACGTAGCAGGTGACGTTTTTCACGTCCGGATCGTCAAACGCCTCCACCACGATTTTGTGGTCAGGGCCGAACATTTTGAATACGGTATCGACGGAGCCAATCTGTTCTGCCTGCGCCGCGCGCCCGACCACCAGCATCAGCGCGGTGAAGATCAAAGTCTTGTATTTCATATTGTTACCATTCTTTAAAATTACACTGAGCGATTATTCAACACTTTAGACAAAAATGTAGCAAGATCACAGGATTAGAATATATCTGCCTGTAATGTGCTCTAAAAAGCATGAATGCGCAAAAAAAACACTGAATGCTAAAACATCAAAAAATGCTATTATCCGCTAACCTGTTATCAGGCACCTGCTGTTTTAAGGATGAGGATAGTATATGGATCAGGCTGGAATTATTCGCGACCTGCTCACCTGGCTGGAAGGTCATCTCGACCAGCCTTTGTCACTGGATAATGTGGCGGCTAAAGCAGGCTATTCCAAGTGGCATCTGCAAAGGATGTTCAAGGATGTCACCGGTCATGCTATCGGGGCCTATATTCGCGCACGTCGTTTATCAAAATCTGCGGTGGCTTTGCGCCTGACCGCGCGGCCGATTCTGGATATTGCCCTGCAGTATCGTTTCGATTCACAGCAGACCTTCACCCGCGCCTTTAAAAAACAGTTCTCGTTGACGCCAGCGCTTTATCGTCGCTCGCCTGACTGGAGCTCGTTTGGCATGCGTCCGCCGCTGCGTCTGGGCGAATTCGCAATGCCGAAATATGAAATTGTCGCGCTGCCGGAAACCCATCTGATCGGCACAACCCAGAGCTACTCCTGTTCACTGGAGCAGATTTCTGAGTTCCGTCATCAGATGCGCGTCCAGTTCTGGCGCGACTTCCTGAGCCACGCACCGGCCATCCCGCCGATCCTGTATGGCCTCAACGAAACGCACCCAAGCCAGGAAAAAGACGACGAGCAGGAGGTGTTCTACACCACCGCGCTGACGCCAGAGATGGCGAATGGGTATATTCAGGGTTCGAAGCCTGTCGTGCTGGAAGGCGGCGAATACGTGATGTTCGCCTATGAAGGGCTGGGAACGGGGGTTCAGGAGTTTATCCTGACCGTTTACGGAACCTGCATGCCGATGCTGAATCTGAATCGTCGTAAAGGTCAGGACATTGAGCGCTACTACCCGGCGCAGGATGCCAAACCGGAAGAAGGCCCAATCAATCTGCGTATGGAATTCTTGATTCCGATACGTCGTTAACGCTGCAGTTCGTCAAGCGCAGGGGCATCGAGATGCGAAATGTCCCCTGCCATCTCCACTACCCAGCCCGACGCCAGCCACGCGCTTTCCTGATAATCAATTCGGGAAATGGAGCAGTTGCGCAGACGCAAACGGCGCTCAGCGTAAGCCGGTAACCCCAGAATGGTGCTCACCAGGCAGCCCAACGCAATCCCGTGACTCACCAGCAGCGGACGGCTTCCCGCCGGAAGCTTCAGGCATTCCGCCAGTGCGGCATGCATGCGTACGCTCAGCTCCTGCATGGATTCGCCTTCAGGAATACGGCCATCTTCGGTACCGTTCACCAACGTGCGGCGCCAGCCCTCCTCCGCTTCCGTCAGCGTATCGATATGACGTTTTTCCAGCACGCCCATATCCAGCTCGCGCAGGCGCGGCTCCAGCATGACGTCACAGCCGCAGGCATCTGCGATGATGCGCGCCGTCTGCTGTGTGCGACCAAGATCGCTGGTGATAACGTGCGTAATGCCCAGCGTTCTGGCGCGTTCCGCCACCTGCCACGCTTGCTGCACACCCTTCTCAGTGAGAGGACTGTCTGACTGGCCTTGAATACGTCGCTCGGCGTTCCACTGCGTTTCACCGTGGCGAACAAGGTATACCTGTAACATGCTTTTTTTCCGTTATACTGCGATGAGTTTTTTTTGAATCGAGCTTAATTATGCACCATGTTGTCTCTGCTACCACTAATCCTGCCAAAATTCAGGCAATTCTAAGGGCATTTGACGAGATCTTCGGCGCCGGATCCTGCCATATTGAGGCCATCGGCGTCGAGAGCGGCGTTCCTGAACAGCCGTTTGGCAGCGAGGAAACGCGCGCTGGCGCACGAAATCGCGTGGCAAACGCTAAGGCCGCGGCCCCGAATGCCGACTTTTGGGTAGCGATTGAAGCAGGTATCGACGAAGGCGCAACCTTTAGCTGGGTGGTCATCGAAAGCCGTGAGCAGCGCGGTGAAGCGCGTTCGGCCACCCTGCCGCTGCCGGAGATCATTCTGGAAAAAGTCCGTGCGGGTGAAGCGCTCGGGCCGGTGATGTCGCAGTACACCGGCATCGATGAGATTGGTCGTAAAGAAGGGGCGATTGGCGTCTTTACCGCAGGTGCGCTGACGCGTTCTGGCGTTTACCACCAGGCGGTGATTCTGGCGTTAAGCCCGTTCCATAACGCGATTTATCGGTAAGTTTGTAGGCCGGATAAGGCGTAGCCGTCATCCGGCGTTTTTCAGTAATACCGCTTCCAGCCACTGGCGCAGCTCAACCGGTGCCGACTTCAGGCTGTTCGAGCCGCGGGTGATCGTTGCGATACCCGCGCCGAGCTCGTTTTTCAGCTCGCGCTGGCTCATCTCGCCGCGCAGCAGCTCTTCAATGATCCGCACGCGCGTGCCCAGCGCCTCACGCTCGTCCGGCGTGAGCATCAGCTGCATGAGGGGCAAGTGCAAATCCTGCTCGTATGACTGACGCAGCAGCTCCACAAAACGAAGCCACTCCTGATGACGTTGTTCGGCCATTGCCGAGGAATACGGGGAATGCTGGGTCATGTTATGCTGCCTCTTGTACTCATTAGCGAGTACAGCATAACACAACCCACGCCGATCAGTAACGTCTCTGCCACTCGGCATCGCTCATCAGGGTATCTTTCTGCCCCATGAAGTAGCGATAGTAGGCGTCATAGGCCAGCACGTTCTTCACGTAGCCGCGCGTTTCCGAGAACGGGATGCTCTCGACAAACGCTACGGCGTCGATGCGTCCGGCGCTGTTGCCGAGCCAGGTGCGCACGCGTCCAGGCCCCGCGTTATACGCCGCCGAAGAGAAGATGCGGTTATTACCGAACTGCTGATACACGTACTGGAGATAGCTGGTACCGATGTTGATGTTGGTATCCGGATCGAGAAGCTGTGACGGGCTGCTGTAGCCAGGAATATTAAACATCTTCACCGTGTGCGTCGCCGTGCCCGGCATAATCTGCATCAGGCCGCTGGCGCCCACCGGGGATCGCACTTTCGGGTTCCACGCGCTCTCCTGGCGGGCAATCGCCATCGCGTAGCTTTGCGGGATATCTTTGCCGCTGGTATAGCGATCGAAAAGATCTTTGTACGCCAGCGGGAAACGCTCTTCCAAATGATCCCAAAGCTTGCCGGCGATCGTCGCCTGCACGCTGAGATCCCACCAGTGATTATCAAACGCATAGCGGGCGAGCTGGGCTTTCTCATCGGTGGTGCGGCTGGTCACCAGATTCGCCCACTCGCTGCGCGCGGTGTTATCCATATTCCAGTACATCAGCTCGCGAACGCGCGCCATTTCTGGCCCCTGCGTCAGCGCCGGGTTCGCGTTAGCGGGCGCTTTATCTATACGGAAGGTGTACTCCTCGCCCAGACGCTGCGCGGCAGCCATTGGGTAAAACCCGCGCTGCTGCATCAGCGTATGGAGGATCTCTTTGGCTTCATCATCACGGCCGCGCTCCATCAGCAGATCGGCCTGCCAGTAGCGCCATTCGTCTTTCTCTTTGGCCTCCATTGGCAAACGCGCGAGCCAGGTATTGAGCCCGCGACGATCGCCCGTGCCCAGCGCCATGCGCACGCGGCGTTCCACCAGCGACGTAGAATTCGAACGCATAATGGCATCGTCACGCCAGCGCGCCTGTTCATCGGTCACATCGGTGCCCATCAGTCGCCACGCTACGATGTCGCGCAGCTCCTGGGTTTGCTCCTCATTGAGCTGCTGCGTCTGCACCAGCTGCGGGATCATCAGCCGCGCGTTTTCGACATCGTCACGCGCCACGCTGGCAAAGGCCACCGCCGCCATCTGGCGGGTAAAATCGGTCGCGCCCGTACTGCGGGCAAAGGTCAGCACGCTGTTCGGATCGTTTGCCAGCGAGATAACCGCCGTGGAGATCGTCTGGTAATCGGACGGCATCTGCCCCGCCAGCGTGGTCACCAGACGCGTGTTACCGGCTTTCATCGCCAGACGGATGCGCTCAAGGTAAGACAGCGGATCCTGCTTGCCGGAAGCACGCCACGCGCTAAACAGGGAATCACAGGCGTTCGGCTGGTTTTTTCCGGTCAGCCAGAGCTCTTTCGCTCCGGCCCAGGCCTCTTCCTGCTGGCCGGTCGCCCATTTTGCGTAGTAATAGTTACACTGGGCTTCGGTGGCGTTCGGCTTCTCAGGGCTAAACGCCAGCAGGCCGCGCCAGTCCTCGCGACGCGCCAGCTCATTCACAAAACGAGACTGGAGATTTCGTGCTGGCGGCAGGGTCGGGTTCGCCTGAATGAAGTTATTCACGGTGACGGTAGGCTGGTTCATCAGGTCGTCCGTAATCTGGCGATACTCCAGATACGGATACAGCGGATAATCCTTTAGCGTCGGCATCAGCGCCTGCACGGTATCCATCTGCTTGTTGTCCCACGCCTGTTTAATCTGGGCGTAGCGGTTACGTTGTTCATCCAGTGAATCGGCATGCACCGCCTGGCTTACCGCCATTACGCATACGCTGGCAGCCAGCAGACGCCAGACCACCCGTTTGGCTTTTTCCACAAGCTCTTCCTCATTGTTTTTTCGTCAATTGCAGCGTCTTGCCACGTCAAAGTCTAATTAACTTATGCTAACCAGGCATCCTTCAACGCGCCACGTCATGGACACTTTTTTACCTTTCTTGCGCGTTTTAACACTCCCGACGTTCCTGGCTGGGATTAGGACGTGAAAAAGGCTACACTTCGAGGCTGAAATTCCTTCTCATTACGATAAAAGAGGCGAAGTCCAACGTGGCTCAATTCGTTTATACCATGCATCGTGTCGGCAAAGTTGTCCCGCCGAAACGTCATATTCTTAAAAATATCTCGCTGAGCTTCTTCCCGGGCGCAAAAATCGGTGTTCTGGGTCTCAACGGTGCCGGTAAGTCCACCCTGCTGCGCATCATGGCCGGGATTGATACAGACATCGAAGGTGAAGCCCGTCCGCAGCCTGGCATCAAGATTGGTTACCTGCCGCAGGAACCTCAGCTGAACCCGGAACACACCGTTCGCGAATCCGTTGAAGAAGCGGTTTCCGAAGTGGTTAACGCGCTGAAAGGTCTGGATGAAGTGTATGCCAAATACGCCGAGCCGGATGCGGACTTCGACAAGCTGGCCGCGCAGCAGGGCAAGTATGAAGAGATCATCCAGGCGCACGACGGTCACAACCTGAACGTGCAGCTGGAGCGCGCGGCTGACGCCCTGCGTCTGCCGGACTGGGATGCGAAAATCGCTAACCTCTCCGGGGGTGAACGCCGCCGCGTGGCGCTGTGCCGCCTGCTGCTGGAAAAACCAGACATGCTGCTGCTCGACGAACCGACTAACCACCTGGATGCGGAATCCGTGGCGTGGCTGGAGCGCTTCCTGCACGACTTCGAAGGCACCGTTGTGGCGATTACCCACGACCGTTACTTCCTCGACAACGTCGCTGGCTGGATCCTGGAGCTGGACCGCGGCGAAGGTATTCCGTGGGAAGGCAACTACTCCTCCTGGCTGGAGCAGAAAGATCAGCGTCTGGCGCAGGAAGCTTCTCAGGAAGCGGCGCGTCGTAAGTCTATCGAGAAAGAGCTGGAGTGGGTTCGTCAGGGCGCGAAAGGCCGTCAGTCTAAGGGCAAAGCCCGTCTGGCACGCTTCGAAGAGCTGAACAACACCGAATACCAGAAACGTAACGAAACCAACGAACTGTTTATTCCACCTGGAGCACGCCTGGGGGATAAAGTGGTTGAAGTTACCAACCTGCGTAAGTCCTACGGCGACCGTCTGCTGATCGACGACCTGACCTTCTCCGTACCGAAAGGCGCTATCGTTGGCATCATCGGTCCGAACGGCGCGGGTAAATCGACACTGTTCCGCATGATGTCCGGTCAGGAACAGCCTGACAGTGGCTCTATCACCCTGGGTGAAACCGTGAAGCTGGCCTCCGTTGACCAGTTCCGTGACGCGATGGATAACAGCAAAACCGTGTGGGAAGAAGTCTCCGGCGGTCTGGATATCATGCGTATCGGCAACACCGAGATGCCAAGCCGCGCCTATGTTGGCCGCTTTAACTTCAAAGGCACCGACCAGGGCAAACGCGTGGGCGAGCTGTCCGGCGGCGAGCGCGGTCGTCTGCACCTGGCGAAGCTGCTGCAGGTGGGTGGTAACGTTCTGCTGCTTGATGAACCAACCAACGACCTGGATATCGAAACCCTGCGCGCGCTGGAAAACGCCCTGCTGGAGTTCCCGGGCTGCGCGATGGTTATCTCGCACGACCGCTGGTTCCTGGACCGTATCGCGACCCACATCCTGGACTACCAGGACGAAGGTAAGGTGGAGTTCTTCGAAGGTAACTTCACCGAATACGAAGAGTACAAGAAACGCACGCTGGGCGCCGACGCGCTGGAGCCGAAGCGTATTAAGTACAAGCGTATTGCGAAATAAAAGCAAAACGGCAACTTCGGTTGCCGTTTTTTATGTTTGTACCCTCTCCCCGTGGGAGAGGGCCAGGGTGAGGGCATCAGGCCGCACAGTTTGTAGGCCGGGTAAGCGTGAGCGCCACCCGGCTTTTTTATTTGCCCACGTAATACCGCTTCACCTCGTCAAACTGCATCGCAAAGTCGATATAGCTCATCAGCGCAGGCGAATTCAGCTTGCGGCTCGGGTAGGCCAGCCACAGATCGTTACCTTCAACATTCCACTCCGGCAGCACCTGAACCAGCGCACCTTTTTCAATTTTATCTTCCAGCAGAAACGCGGGTAAGAGCGTGATCCCCGCACCGGCAATCGCACACTCGCGGGCGTATACCAGATTATCGGTCATGTGCGCGTTATCCGGCAGGTAGCGGTAATCCTCGCTCTCGCTTCGCAGAAGCCACTCCGACCACGCCCGGTGCGTAATGCAGCGGTGATCCACGAGCTGACGGGGATGCGTCAGCGGCTCCCGACGCGCCAGATACCCCGGCGAGGCCAGCATGTAGCGCGGGCAGTGCCCGATCATCCGGCCAATCAGGGAGGAGTCCTGCGGCTTACCGGTGCGCAGCGCTACGTCAAACCCGGCCTCGACCAGATCCACCACGTCATCAGAAATCGACACATCCAGCGAAACGTCAGGATAGCGAAGCTGGAACTCGGCGTTCATATGCGCCAGCAGCGTCGCCCCAATCCCTGCCGGACAGGTGATGCGCAGCCGCCCGCTCGGGTTTTCGCGCAGGCGCTGAATGGCGTACTCTGCCCGCTCGCTGGCTGCCAGCATCTCGCGACAGTGCACCAGATAGTGCTCACCCGCAAACGTCAGACTGATCCTGCGCGTGGTGCGGTTG
Organism: Enterobacter sp. AG326; assembly: GCF_004362415.1. Taxonomy (NCBI): domain Bacteria; kingdom Pseudomonadati; phylum Pseudomonadota; class Gammaproteobacteria; order Enterobacterales; family Enterobacteriaceae; genus Enterobacter; species Enterobacter sp. AG326. Next base: position 211,659 of record NZ_SNXG01000004.1, read on the forward strand.
AGCAAGCGGATCCCCACCTGCTGCTCCAGCTGGCTAATCCGCTGGCTAACGCTGGATTTTGGCAGTTCGGCTTTCTGCGCCGCCGCGGTAAAGCTGCCCATCTCCGCCACCAGCGCGAACAGCGCCATATCCTGCAGCTGTTTAAACATGATTGTTCATCCTGTACGAACGCTGAGTTCTTGATTGTCCATCTTATCATGCAACTGGCCACTTAATAGACTAGCCTCAACAAAACGCATGCCATTGAGGAGCACACCATGTCTGTTAAAGCCATTGCCGTTAACCCAGAAAATCCGTCCACCTTCATTGAAATCACCCCGCCGATGCCGCAGCCCGGCGAGCACGATCTGCTGGTAGAGGTGAAGGCCGTCTCCATTAACCCGGTCGATACCAAAGTCCACGCGGGCATTGCTAAAAACGGGCTGAACGCGCCGCGCGTGCTCGGCTGGGATGCCAGCGGGATCGTCAAAGCCGTTGGGGCTGGCGTGACCGGATTCAAACCGGGGGATGAAGTGTGGTACGCGGGCGACATCACCCGCCCGGGCAGCAATACCACGCACCAGCTGATTGATGCGCGCATTGTCGGGCACAAGCCTGCCAGCCTCGGCTGGGCGGCTGCCGCCGCGCTGCCGTTGACCGCTCTCACCGCGTGGGAAGGTCTGTTTGAACGGCTGAACATTCAGGATGCCGGGGCCGATAAATCGCTGCTGATCATCGGCGGCGCGGGCGGAGTAGGATCGCTGGCGATCCCATTTGCGAAGCACAACAGCAAGGTGAAAATCATCGCAACCGCTTCGCGAGAAGATTCTGCCCAGTGGTGTCGCGATCGCGGGGCTGACGTGGTCGTCAACTACCGCGATCTGAAAGGCGAGCTGGCGAAACACGGGCTCACCTTTGTGGATTACATCTTCATCCTCAACGACACCGACGGGCACTGGGATGCGGTCAGCGACCTGATTGCGCCGCAGGGGCATATCTGCTCCATCGTTGAGAATGAACGTCCGCTGAACCAGGACAAGCTGAAGTCCAAATCCGCCGCCCTGCACTGGGAGTTTATGTATACCCGCAGCATGTACCAGACCGCGGATATGGCGCGTCAGGGTGAGATCCTCAATGAGGTAGCCAAGCTGGTGGATAACGGCGTGGTGGAAAGTTCGCTGAGTGAAACGCTGCACGGGCTGAGCGTGGAAAGCATTACCGAGGCGCACCGTAAAGTGCTGGAGGGGCATATGCGGGGGAAAGTGGTGGTTGAGTATTGAGTGATTTGTTTCCCTCACCCCGGCCCTCTCCCAAAGGGAGAGGGAGGTTAAAGTCCCCTCTCCCTTTGGGAGAGGGTTAGGGTGAGGGGTAAGTTTTTTACCCCTGCTCCCCCATCATCTCCTTCACCAGCTCGACGCAGCGCAGGAAACGGGAGTCGTAGTCCGACTCTTCCACATGCACAAACTCAACGTTGTTTTCGTTGAGCATCTCCACCAGCATGGTCTGAAACTCTCGCCTGTCTACGGAGCTGCCGAGGCTGCGCATGCCGTCAGCGACCCACGGGGTGTTGTTCTCCAGCAGGATCACCAGGTCAAAGCGGTATTCGTCAATCAGCGCCTGCACGAACGGGTGCTCGCGCCCTTCGTATTTTTTACAGAACGCCTGCGTGGTGACGAAATCGGTATCGATAAACGCCACTTTATTGGCGTATTTCACCGCAAAATCAATGTACTGGGCGTGTCCGAGCGCAATTTTGTCATAGTCGGAATACTGCAGTGCCATCTCGTCGCCGCCGAGGTGCGAGAAGACATAATCGCGGCCGTATTCCCACGCGCTGGTGGTGTTGAAGATGTTCGCCAGCTTGTTGACCAGCGTCGATTTACCACTCGACTCGCCGCCCAGAATAGCTACCGTGCGCACGAAGAACGGCTTCACTTCGGTAGGAATGTAATCCCAGTAGCGGAACGGGTTTTCGCGGATCTGCGCCCCGCTGATGTTCATAAAGGTGCGTTTCGGATCGATCAGCACCGTCTCGATGCCCAGATGCTCGCGGAACTGCGGCGCGTCGGACTCTTCAGAGGTGTAGATCCAGTTAGGCGCAATGCCCTTCTCTTCCATAAACGCTTTGATGCCGTTGCTCCACACGTCCCAGCCGTGCGGATACGGCTCCATACCCTCTTCGTTAAAGGCATGAATACGAATATTTTTCTGATACTTAAAGGTCTGGAGCAGCCAGCGCAGGCGGTCCGGCACGGTCGGCTGCTGCGACATGGCGCTGTCTTCAAACAGCTGACGGTCGCGGGTTTCGTCGTAGCCCATGATGATGTGCAGCTCGTCAACCTGGCTACAGGCGCGCTGGATCAGATAGATATGCCCGGTATGCAGCGGGTAAAACTTGCCGAACACCACGCCGATGTTCTTTTGCATACGCGGGAATTCCAGCCCCAGAAAGCGGTGCAGCGCTTCGAGCTTCTGCGCGCTGGGGCTTTTGATTTTGGCGTTCAGCAGCTGGCTCAGGTAGCCTTTGGTCATGCCGCTGGCATCCGCCACCTGCTGCAGCGTGCAGCCCTTCTGGCGGATTGCGGTCTTGATGTAGTCAAATGATGACATAAATTACGGTGCCTCCTGCAAAATCAAATTTACGTAATTATAAGTCGTCAAAGACATTTAACGCATCTGCGAGTTTCTTCACGCCAAATACCTGCATCCCTTCCGGGATTTTTTTCGGCACGTTGGCGGCGGGAACGATCGCCCGGCGGAAGCCGTGTTTTGCCGCCTCGGAGATACGCTCCTGACCGCTGGGCACCGGACGGATCTCCCCGGCGAGGCCTACTTCGCCAAACACTACCAGATCCTGCGGCAACGGTCTGTCGCGCAGGCTGGAGACCATCGCCAGCAGCAGCGCCAGGTCCGCGCTGGTCTCAGTGACTTTGACGCCGCCGACCACGTTAACGAAGACGTCCTGATCCGCCATCTGCAGCCCGCCGTGACGGTGCAGCACCGCCAGCAGGATCGCCAGACGGTTCTGCTCCAGACCGACCGCCACGCGCCGCGGGTTGCCCATCATCGACACGTCCACCAGCGCCTGAATTTCGACAAGCAGCGGGCGCGTCCCTTCCCACAGCACCATCACCGAGCTGCCGGAGGTGATCTCATCGCCGCGGCTCAGGAAGATGGCCGACGGGTTGCTGACTTCGCGCAGCCCCTGTTCGGTCATGGCAAACACGCCCAGTTCGTTCACCGCCCCAAAGCGGTTCTTGTGGCTGCGCAGGGTACGGAAACGAGAATCCGCATCGCCGTCGAGCATTACGGAGCAGTCGATACAGTGTTCAAGCACCTTCGGTCCGGCCAGCGAGCCGTCTTTGGTCACGTGGCCGACCATTACAATCGCCACGCCGCGCGTTTTGGCAAAGCGCGTCAGGTAAGCCGCGGTTTCACGCACCTGCGCGACGCTGCCCGGCGAGGACTGAATGTCCGCCATGTGCATCACCTGGATGGAGTCGATCACCATCAGCTTCGGCTGCTCTTCTTCGGCAATCATGCAGATCTGCTCGATGCTGGTTTCGGAGAGCATGTTCAGGTTGCCGGTCGGCAGGCCCAGGCGGTGCGCGCGCATCGCCACCTGCTGAAGAGACTCTTCGCCCGTGACGTACAGGGTTTTCATCTGTTCGGCGAGCTTGCAGAGCGTTTGCAGCAGCAGGGTCGATTTACCCGCCCCCGGGTTACCGCCGATCAGGATCGCACTGCCCGGCACCACGCCGCCGCCGAGCACGCGGTCAAACTCTTTGAACCCGGTGGAGAAGCGCGGCAGCTCTTCGAGGCTGATGTCCGAAAGTTTTTGCACCTTCGCCACGCCCGCGTTACCGGCGTAGCCGCTCAGGCGCTCGTTGCGCGCCACGCTCGGCGAAGCCGCCACACCACGCACTTCGGTGATGGTGTTCCAGGCATGACACGCGCTGCATTGCCCCTGCCAGCGCGGATAATCCGCACCACATTCATTACAGACAAATGCGCGTTTTGGAGCTTTCGCCACGGTTTACCTCGTTATTTCTGTGCAGCCTGCGTGCCGGGTGGCGCTTACGCTTACCCGGCCTACAAAGCAGACCGTTATTTCTGATTAATGCTGCCGGAGAGAATGCAGAACACCCCCATCAGGTCAGCGTGACGGATAGTGACTTCCGTCTTTTCATTCACTTTTGGCTTGGCATGGTAGGCAATGCCCAGCCCGGCGGCTTTGATCATCGGCAGGTCGTTCGCGCCATCGCCGATGGCGACGGTCTGGACAACCGGAATTTCATATTTTTCCGCCAGACGCGTCAGCGTATTGGCTTTGTACTGGGCATCCACGATATCGCCGATCACCTGGCCGGTCAGCTTGCCGTCCATGATCTCCAGCTCATTGGCCACCACGGTGGTCAGATGCAGTTTTTCCCGCAGGTAATCCGCGAAGAAGGTGAAGCCACCGGAAGCAATCGCCACTTTCCAGCCGAGGGACTGCAGCTTCAGCACCAGCTGCGTCAGCCCTGGCATCAGCGGCAGCACGTCGCGCACCTGACGCAGAATGTTGGCATCGGCCCCTTTCAGGGTCGCCACGCGCTGGCGCAGGCTGGCGGTGAAGTCCAGCTCGCCGCGCATCGCACGTTCAGTGACTTCCGCCACCAGCTCGCCGCTGCCCGCCAGCTTCGCAATCTCGTCAATACACTCGATCTGGATCGCCGTAGAGTCCATGTCCATGACCAGCAGGCCAGGGGTTTTAAGGTGCGGAATTTTACCCAGCGGCGCGACGTCCAGCCCGGCGTCATGCGCCAGACGCGTTGCGCGCTGCGTCAGGGAACCCGCCAGGCGAATAACCTGGTAGTCTTCCACGCACCACGCGGCGACGATGACCATTGCCGCACCGAGCTTGCTTTGATACTGGGTCAGGCGTTGCTTATCCAGACCGCGTCCGTAGAGGAGCCAGCCGCTACGACCGGCGTGGTAATCCAGAGGCATCACCTCATCGCCACTTAAAGAGAGCGGCAATCCTGGCCATAAAGAGACATCCGTTGGCAGGTCACACCAGGTAATGTTCGGCATTAAAGCTCCTGTAATTTCGTTCGCGCCGGAAGGTTGCAGAGGGAAAATAACGCATGAGGCTACCCTGTAACCATCACTTCTGGCAACATTAAGCCGTAAATTTTCAGCAGGTGGAATATGGCTCGCGCAAAACTGAAATTCCGGCTTCATCGCGCCGTGATTGTCCTTTCCTGTCTCGCACTATTAGTGGTGCTGATGCAAGGGGCATCGTGGTTTAGCCAGAACCATCAACGGCAACGCAACCCGCAGTTTGAAGAGCTGGCCCGCACGCTGGCGCGCCAGGTGACGCTCAACGTCGCGCCGTCCATGCGTACCGAAACGCCGGACGAGAAGCGGATAGGCCAGGTTTTACGCCTGCTCACGGAGAACAGCCGCATTCTTGATGCCGGCGTCTATGATGAGCAAGGCAACCTGATTGCCCGCGCGGGCGAGCACGTCGACGTGCGCGACAGGCTGGCGCTGGACGGGAAAAAAGCCGGGGGCTATTTTAACCAGCAGATCGTCGAACCTATTCAGGGGAAGAATGGCCCACTGGGCTATCTGCGCCTGACCCTCGATACCCACACCCTGCCCACTGAAGCCAAACAGGTCGATAATACCACCAATATTCTGCGCCTGATGCTGCTGCTTTCACTCGCCATCGGCGTTGTGCTGGCGCGCACCCTGCTTCGGGGCAAGCGCTCGCGCTGGCAGCAATCCCCGTTCCTGCTGACCGCCAGCAAATCCGTCCCCGAAGACGAAGAGAGCGAGAAGAAAGAATAGTGATAAAGTAGGCGAACGATTCGGAAAAGGAACTTTGCCATGACGACGTTACGCCTGCTTATCTCTGACTCTTACGATCCCTGGTTTAATCTCGCGGTAGAAGAGTGCATCTTCCGCCAGATGCCCGCCACCCAGCGCGTACTGTTTCTCTGGCGTAACGCCGATACGGTGGTCATTGGCCGCGCGCAAAACCCGTGGAAAGAGTGCAACACCCGACGTATGGAAGAGGACAACGTCCGCCTCGCACGTAGAAGCAGCGGTGGCGGCGCGGTGTTTCACGATCTGGGCAATACCTGCTTCACCTTTATGGTGGGTAAACCGGAGTACGACAAAACCATCTCAACCTCCATCGTCCTCAACGCGCTCAATTCACTCGGCGTGACGGCAGAAGCGTCCGGGCGTAACGATCTGGTGGTGAAAACCCCTGAGGGCGACCGGAAGGTCTCCGGCTCCGCCTACCGCGAAACGATGGATCGCGGGTTCCACCACGGCACCCTGTTGCTGAACGCCGATCTGAGCCGTCTGGCGAACTACCTGAATCCTGATAAGAAAAAGCTCCAGGCGAAAGGGATTACCTCCGTGCGCGGACGCGTGGCGAATCTGGTAGAACTGCTGCCGGGGATTACGCACGAGCAGATTTGCGATGCCATCCGTGACGCGTTCTTTGAACATTACGGCGAACGCGTGGAAGCAGAAGTCATCTCCCCTGAAAAAATCCCGGACCTGCCCAACTTCGCCGAAACCTTCGCCCGCCAGAGCAGCTGGGAGTGGAACTTCGGTCAGGCGCCTGCGTTTTCACATCTGCTGGACGAGCGTTTTACCTGGGGCGGCGTGGAGCTGCATTTTGACGTGGAGAAAGGCCATATCACCCGCACGCAGGTGTTTACCGATAGCCTGAACCCGGCACCGCTGGAAGCACTCGCGGCACGTTTACAGGGCTGTTTGTACCGGGCGGATATGCTGCAGCAGGAATGCGACGCGTTGATTGGGGATTTCCCGGGGCAGGAAAAAGAGCTGCGGGAGCTGTCGGCGTGGATTGCACAGGCCGTGCGCTAGGTGCGGTCTGGTGCCCTCACCCCGGCCCTCTCCCACAGGGAGAGGGAGGGAAGAGACAGAATTACTCTTTATCGCCCAGCAGAACGGATTCCAGCGCGATTTTGATCATGTCGTTGAAGGTAGTCTGACGCTCGGCAGCGGTGGTCTGCTCGTGGGTACGGATGTGGTCAGACACGGTGCAGATGGTCAGCGCTTTCGCACCAAACTCAGCCGCAACGCCGTAGATACCCGCCGCTTCCATTTCCACGCCCAGAATGCCGTATTTCTCCATCACGTCGAACATCTCGCCGCCGTCCGGGGCATAGAACAGGTCAGCAGAGAAGATGTTACCCACGCGCGCTTCAACGCCCAGCGCTTTTGCCGCGTCAACCGCGTCACGCACCATGCCGAAGTCAGCAATCGCCGCGAAGTCATGGTCTTTAAAACGCATGCGGTTAACTTTGGAATCGGTGCAGGCGCCCATACCGATAACGATGTCGCGCAGCTTAACGTCCATGCGCACCGCGCCGCAGGAGCCAACGCGGATGATTTTCTTCACGCCGAAGTCGGTGATCAGCTCTTTGGTGTAGATAGAGCAGGATGGGATACCCATACCGTGGCCCATCACGGAGATTTTGCGGCCTTTATAGGTACCGGTGAAGCCCAGCATGCCGCGAACGTTGTTCACTTCACGCACGTCTTCCAGGAAAGTTTCTGCAATGTGCTTCGCGCGCAGCGGGTCGCCCGGCATCAATACGACGTCAGCGAAATCACCCATTTCTGCATTAATGTGAGGAGTTGCCATCTTCAGTTCCTTTTACATTGTTTATTCTTTTCACCCTCTCCCTGTGGGAGAGGGCCGGGGTGAGGGCATCAGACCGCACCCAACTTGATTCAGAACATGGCCTTGCCATATTCCATGTCAGACGTACCAAAGTATTTCGCGATAGTCTGGCCGATGTCCGCGAAGGTTTCACGGTGACCGAGCGAGCCCGGCTTCACTTTCGGGCCGTACACCAGCACCGGAATGTGCTCACGGGTGTGGTCGGTACCGGTCCAGGTTGGGTCACAGCCGTGGTCCGCGGTCAGGATCAGAATGTCATCTTCACCCACCAGCTCCATCAGCTCCGGCAGACGGCGGTCGAACAGCTCAAGACCTGCCGCATAGCCCGCTACGTCGCGACGGTGGCCCCAGGAGGAGTCGAAGTCCACGAAGTTGGTGAAGACGATGGTCTTGTCGCCCGCTTCTTTCATCTCTTTGATGGTGGCATCAAACAGCGCATCCAGACCGGTGGCTTTCACTTTTTTGGTGATGCCGCAGTTGGCGTAGATATCCGCGATTTTACCCACGGAAACCACATGGCCATCTTTCTCTTCAACCAGCTTCTGCAGTACGGTCGGTGCCGGTGGCTCAACGGCCAGGTCATGACGGTTACCGGTACGCTGGAAGTTACCCGCTTTGTCGCCGATAAACGGACGCGCGATCACGCGGCCAATGTTGTAGCCGCCTTCGGTCAGCTCTTCACGGGCGATTTCGCACAGCTCGTAGAGTTTATCCAGACCAAACGTCTCTTCGTGGCAGGCAATCTGGAACACGGAGTCAGCAGAGGTGTAGAAAATCGGCTTGCCGGTTTTCATGTGCTCTTCGCCGAGTTCATCGAGAATCACGGTACCGGAAGAGTGGCAGTTACCGAGGTAACCCGGCAGGTTGGCACGCTTCACCAGCTTATCGAGCAGCTCCTGCGGGAAGCTGTTCTCGTGATCGGAGAAATAGCCCCAGTCGAACAGCACCGGCACACCGGCGATTTCCCAGTGGCCAGACGGGGTGTCTTTACCGGAGGAGAGCTCGTGAGCCCAGCCGTAGGCGCCCACGACTTCCGCGTTGCCGTCCATACCGGCTGCGATTTTACCGGTAGAGCCTTCATGCGCTTTCACCAGACCGAGGCGGGTCAGGTTGGGTAGAGTCAGAGGGCCTTTACGACCGTTGTCCGCTTCGCCTTTCGCACAGGCTTCCGCGATGTGACCCATGGTATCGGAACCCACGTCACCAAAACGTTCTGCATCTTCGGTTGCGCCGATGCCGAATGAGTCCAGCACCATAATAAATGCACGTTTCATAATTGTTCTCCGTACGTAGTGCTTAAAAATGATTGATCAGATCAGTATACCGCTATTCGGTGATACGGCGATAGACAGTCGGTGTGGTTTCCGGCGCTTTATCGTCAAGCGTAATAGCCGCTTTCACCGCTTTAGCCGCTTCCTGCCAGCTGGCTTCGTCTTTCGCGTGGATCACCGCCAGCGGACGTTGACCGTCAACGCTGTCGCCCAGACGGGCCATATCGGTAAAGCCTACGCTGTAATCAATGGTGTCCGATGCCTGACGGCGACCGCCGCCCATCGAGACCACCGCCATACCCAGCGCACGGGTGTCCATCGCAGAGACAAACCCTTCGCTATCGGCATACACCGCTTTGCTGAGCGTCGCAGTTGGCAGGTATTTCGCGTAATTTTCGACGAAATCGGTCGGGCCTTTCTGGGCTGCAACCATGCGACCGAAGATCTCCGCCGCTTTGCCGTTGTCCAGCACCGCCTGCAGTTTCGCGCGGGCGTCGGCGTCGTCTTTGGCCAGCTTGCCGGAGATTAACATCTCCACGCACAGCGCCATGGTGACGTCGAACAGACGCGGGTTACGGTATTCACCGGTGAGGAACTGTACCGCCTCACGCACTTCAACCGCGTTACCGGCGCTGGAGGCCAGCACCTGGTTCATGTCGGTGAGCAGTGCGGTGGTGCGCACGCCCGCGCCGTTGGAGACGCCAACGATCGCTTCGGCAAGCGCAGCAGAAAGTTCATACGTGGGCATAAACGCGCCGCTGCCGACCTTCACGTCCATCACCAGCGCGTCCAGCCCTTCTGCCAGTTTCTTCGCCAGGATAGAGGCGGTGATCAGCGGGATGGAGTCAACGGTCGCGGTGATGTCGCGGGTCGCGTAGAAACGCTTGTCTGCCGGAGCAAGAGAGCTGGTCTGGCCGATAATCGCCACACCAACGTCTTTAATAATGTCGCGGAAGCGGTTGTCGTCCGGGAAGATATCGAAGCCCGGAATGGCTTCCAGTTTGTCGAGGGTACCGCCGGTGTGGCCCAGGCCGCGCCCGGAGATCATCGGGATGTAGCCGCCACAGGCTGCAACCATTGGGCCGAGCATCAGAGACGTCACGTCGCCCACGCCGCCGGTGGAGTGTTTATCCACGATCGGGCCGTTAAGATTAAGGCTTTTCCAGTCCAGAACGGTTCCTGAATCTCGCATCGCCATGGTCAGCGACACGCGCTCAGGCATCGACATATCGTGGAAGAAAATGGTCATCGCCAGAGCCGCAATCTGCCCTTCTGAGACGGTGTTATCACGAATGCCGTTGATGAAGAAGCGGATCTCTTCATCGCTTAATGCATGACCATCACGTTTTTTACGAATAATTTCTTGTGCGAGAAACACGGTAACCTCCATGCGGAATCGGGGGAGTTGTGGCGGGTGGCGTTACGCTTACCCGCCCTACGATCCTGTCGGCCGGATAAGCAAAGCGTCATCCGGCATTGTCTGGCAATCAGTAGCTGCTTGCGCTCTTACCGTCGCCGTGACCCAGCGCTTTCAGCAGGCTGGCCAGCAGGCTGGACGCGCCGAAGCGGTAGTGACGGGAATCGGCCCAGTCGGCGCCAAACAGCTCGTCGGCAATCGCCAGGAACTGCTGCGCGTCTTCAGCAGTACGCACGCCGCCCGCAGGTTTGAAACCAACGGTTTTGGACACACCCATGTCGCGGATCACTTCCATCATGATGCGCGCGCTTTCCGGGGTTGCATTCACCGGCACTTTACCGGTAGAGGTTTTAATAAAATCTGCACCGGCCTTGATGGAGATTTCAGACGCTTTACGAATCAGCGCCTCTTCTTTCAGCTCGCCGGTTTCGATGATCACTTTCAGCAGCACGTTTGCCGCCGCGCACGCGTCTTTACAGGCTTTCACCAGGTCAAAACCGACCTGCTCGTTGCCGGCGATCAGCGCGCGGTACGGGAACACCACGTCCACTTCGTCTGCGCCGTAGGCAATCGCCGCGCGGGTTTCTGCCAGCGCGATCTCGATATCATCGTTGCCATGCGGGAAGTTAGTTACGGTTGCAATGCGCACCTCCGGCGTACCCTGCTCTTTCAGCGTCTTACGGGCAATCGGGATAAAACGCGGGTAGATACAGATGGCTGCGGTGTTACCCACCGGCGTTTTCGCCTGATGGCACAGGGCGATGACTTTTTCATTGGTATCGTCATCGTTCAGGGTGGTCAGGTCCATCAGCTTCAACGCGCGCAGGCTGCTTGCAGTTAAATCGGTCATAACATTCTCCAACGGCAGTGCCGTATAAATTTTACCTTGCGGGTCTGTGAGTATTCTAACATTCACCCGCATCCACACTTCGACATTCATCACAGTTAATGAAAACTGCATACAAATTTGCATTACTGTAATGAGATCTTCTTCAAACTTTAGCGCCTAAATTGCCGACTAAAGCAGCGATACCCCCTGTCGGATCAAAAGCCCCGACAGGCTGGCTTCCTACAATCCGTTCATCATCCGCAGAACACTCAAGGAAGCGAATATGCCCCACTCCAGCCCCGACGCCCTGCAACAACGTTGCCAGCACATTGTGACAAGCCCGGTGTTAACCCCGGAACAAAAACGTCATTTTCTGGCGCTGGAAGCGGAAAACAACCTGCCTTACCCGGCACTTCCTGAGGCCGCACGAGCCGCGCTGGACGATGGGTTTATCTGCGACATGTTCGAAGGCCATGCGCCTTACAAACCCCGTTACGTTCTGCCGGATTACGCAAAATTTCTGGCTAACGGTTCAGAATGGCTGGAACTGGAAGGGGCAAAAGATCTCGACGACGCCCTCTCGCTGTTAACCATCCTCTACCATCATGTTCCGTCCGTCACATCGATGCCGGTCTATCTCGGTCAGCTTGATGCGATATTAACTCCATATGTTAGAATTCTAACACAAGAAGAGATCGATAGCCGAATAAAACGTTTCTGGCGCTATCTCGACCGTACGCTGCCGGATGCGTTTATGCACGCCAATATCGGCCCGGCGGATACGCCCGTCACGCGCGCCATTCTGCGTGCCGATGCAGAGCTGAAGCAGGTCGCGCCGAACCTGACCTTTATCTACGATCCCGATATCACCCCGGACGATTTGCTGCTTGAGGTGGCAAAAAACATATGTGAATGCAGCAAACCGCATATTTCTAATGGCCCGATGAATGATAAAATTTTCACAAAAGGCCGTTACGGCGTGGTGAGTTGTTACAACTCCCTGCCGCTTGCAGGCGGCGGCAGCACCCTGGTGCGCCTTAACCTCAAAGCCATTGCTGAACGTAGCACATCCATTGAAGACTTCTTCACCCGCGCGCTCCCGCACTACTGCCAGCAGCAAATTGCCATCATCGACGCACGCTGCGGTTTCCTGTACGAGCAATCTGGCTTCTTTGAGAATAGCTTCCTGGTCAAAGAGGGGCTGATTGATGCGGATCGGTTTGTACCCATGTTTGGCATGTACGGCCTGGCGGAAGCGGTGAATACGCTCTGTGAAAAGGAGGGCATTGAAGGCCGTTACGGAAAAGACGAGCAGGCCAACGCGCTGGGCTATCGCATCAGCGAACAGCTTGCGGCGTTTGTGGAAAACACGCCGGTGAAGCACGGCTGGAAGCATCGCGCGATGCTGCACGCGCAGTCGGGGATCAGCTCCGACTCCGGCACCACGCCGGGCGCGCGCCTGCCCTACGGCGATGAGCCGGATCCTATCAGCCATCTGCTGGCCGTTGCGCCGCATCACAAACACTATCACTCCGGAATCAGCGATATTCTCACCCTGGAGGAGACGGTAAAACGCAATCCTCAGGCGGTGGTTCAGCTTTGCCTGGGCGCGTTCAGGGCGGGTATGCGTGAATTTACCGCCAACGTAGCGGGTAACGATCTGGTCCGCGTGACCGGCTATATGGTTCGCTTGTCGGATCTGGAGAAATACCGGGAAGCCGGATCGCGCACCAATACCACGTGGCTGGGGGAAGAAGCCGCACGCAATACCCGTATTCTGGAACGACAGCCGCGCGTGGTTAGCCATGAACAGCAGATGCGCTTTAGTTAGTCAGGTCATTCCTTTTTCCTGCGTGGACGGACCGGGCAGCCGTCTGGCCCTGTTCCTGCAGGGCTGCAACCTGCGCTGCAAAACCTGCCACAACCCGTGGACGATCGGCCGCTGCAATGACTGCGGGGACTGTGTGCCCCACTGCCCGCACGACGCGCTGACCATTCAGGCCGGACGCGTCTGGTGGCAGGAGAGTGACTGCCAGCAGTGCGACACGTGCCTGCACCTGTGCCAGCAGCAGGCAACGCCTATGGCGCACCGCTTCAGCGTGGACGAGATCCTCACCCAGGTCCGCAAATCCGCACAGTTTATCGAAGGGATCACCGTGAGCGGTGGTGAAGCCACAACGCAACTGCCGTTTTTAGTGACGCTATTCTCAGCGATCAAAGCCGATCCCGCCCTGCGCCACCTCACCTGCCTGGTAGACAGCAACGGTCTGTTAAGCGAAACCGGCTGGCAAAAGCTGCTGCCGGTACTGGATGGCGCGATGCTGGATCTGAAGGCGTGGGGGAACGAGCATCACCGTTTCCTGACCGGGCGCGAAAACCCGCAGATTAAACAGAGCATCCGCTGGCTGGCAGATCGTCACCGTTTGACGGAACTCCGCCTGCTGATTATTCCGGAGCAGTGTGATTATCTGGAACATCTCAAACCGCTAACGACCTTTATCCACGGGCTTGGGAATGTGCCGGTGCGCATCAACGCATTTCATGCGCATGGCGTTTACGGTGAGGCGGCGTCGTGGCGCAGCGCCACGCCCGAGGACGTTGAACCGCTGGCGCGGGCGCTGGAAAAACAGAAGATAACGGTGCTCCGTCCGGCGCTTTACCTATAGCGTGATGCCAAATACCGAACGGGTATTTTCCAGCAGCGCATCGGCAATCACCTCTTCAGGCTCTTTTCGCAGTTCACACAGGGTGGTGAACACGCGCGCCGCCTGTTCCGGGCGATTCGGCTGACCCTGAAAACCATTCAGCGGCATATCCGGCGCGTCGGTTTCCAGCAGCAGCGACGACAGCGGCAGCTGTGCCATTACGTCACGGGTTTTACTGGCGCGCGGATAGGTGATGGTGCCGCCAACGCCGATTTTATAGCCCAGCTCGATAAAACGCTGCGCCTGCTGCAGGCTGCCGGAGAAACCGTGAACGACGCCCCTGCGCGGCAGATCGACGCGTTTCAGGTGCATCGCCAGCTTATCGTGCGTGCGTCTTGAATGGAGGATCACCGGCAGATCGTGGCGCTTCGCCAGCCTGAGCTGCGCGTCGAGGATCGCCTGCTGGCGCTCAAACTGCGGATCCTCACGATAAAGATCGAGGCCGATCTCACCGATGGCGACAAGTTTGTCTCCTGCGGTCTGCAGGAGTTCATCAAGCCTCTCAATATGCTCATCAAGGTGTCGCTCAATCACGATCGGATGCAGGCCGAGCGCGGCATAGAGCGCGGGGTACCGCATGGAAAGATCCATCACCCGGGAAAAATAGGCCGCTTCCACTGACGGCACAATGATGGCCTGAACGCCTGCCTCAGCCGCTTTGGCAATGCTGTGCGCTTCATCCCCCGTAAACGGCGGGAAATCAAAGTGGCAGTGGGTATCGACAAAGCGGTGCGTCACGCCAGATCCTCGTTATCCAGTAAAGCGTCATTCGCCTGCGGAATATCCACCAGCGGCATCGTCAGGGCGTCGTTGGCGACAATGGCAGGCGGCATAATAATGCGTTTATGGCGATGAAGCGGCGGTTGCTCCGCCAGCATTTTTCCTACCGTCGCCAGGAAATAGCGCCCGCACAGCCGCCCCGTTTTGTAATCCATGCGCAGCGCAGGGACGCGACTGCCCAGGGCCATGCTCAGCAGCGGCTTAGGCGGATAGATTTCAAAAATACGCAGCTTGCCCGGCGGTTTTTCAATGAAGCGCTGCATCGCGCCGTAGGTGGTTTCATGCTGCTTCGCGATGTTCACCAGCGGCTGCAGGCTGCTGTCGCCCAACCAGCGCTCCATCCGTTTAAACCACTGCGGCGTGTAATACATTTGCGACGGCACGGTACGGATCACCACGATGGTTTTCGCCCCACGCCGGGCGGCTTCCTGCACCGGCACCGCGTCACTGATCCCACCGTCCAGATAGCTAATGCCGTCCAGCAGGGCTCCCGTACGATAAAAGCCGGGGATCGCGCTGGAGGCGCGGATAATATCCAGCCAGTTCTCCTTCTGAGGAGAAAAATAGCCCGGCGAATAGTCATCGCCCCGGCTGGCGCACATCCAGAACTCTTTGCCGCTATCAAACAGACGGGCAGCGGTATCCATGGCCAGCGGCATCTGGCTGGAGGTCGCTTCCAGTAGCCAGTCGAGATCGATCAGGTTGCCGCCGCGCACAAAGCGCACCGGATTAAAAAATTCTTTTGCCGTGGTGTAGCGCATGATGACCTTTCGCGCGTAGCCAGGTTGATTACAAACATAGGCAGAGAGGTTCTGCGCCCCGGCAGACGTGCCGAAGTAAAGGTCAAACGGGTTGAACTGCGCGCGCATAAATTCATCCAGCACGCCGGCTGAGAAAATGCCGCGCTGCCCTCCCCCCTCGCAAACCAGCGCGAGTTGACCTGCGCGAAACGGTTTTAACGTCAGCGGCGCAATATTGCCGAGCGTAACGGGAATTCGTTGCCCCACCTCTGCTTTCCTGTTTTTTGATTATTTTATAACACCACAGTAACGCACCCGACCTGTTCCGCAAATAAGAAAAAGCCAGTCACAGTGACTGGCTTTATTTTGTTGAAGAAATATTGCGTTTGCTACGGACGTCTACGACCCGTAAACAGGCTGACCAGGAACAGAATAATACCCACAACGAAGACAATTTTAGCTGCCCATGCCGCTGTACCTGCCAGTCCACCAAAGCCCAATGCGGCGGCAATTAACGCGATAACCAGAAATATAATGCCCCAACGAAACATAAGCTTCTCCTTTACCATAGTTAATGTCGGCCGCTAAACGTGAGCGCTCAGGTCACTCACCGGCGTTTTTCCAGAGTCGTTCTTATTTCGCCCGCAGGTGTTAGCCAGACGGGCGAATGGTCCAGATTTACTTCGTTTTCAGATCGTTTTTAACGCTTTTCACACCATCAATCGCTTTCGCGATGGACTCGGCGCGTTCACTTTGCGCCTGCGAATCTACCGTACCGGAAAGCTGAACCACACCATCGGTGGTTTCTACTTTCACCTTACGGGATGGCACGATGTCATCCGCTAAAAGTTTAGCTTTGATTTCGCTGGTAGTAGCGGCATCACCGGCATAACCTTTCACCGACGCGTTTTTACCGTCACGTACGTGCAGCTTATCGCTGACGGAGGCAACACCTTCGACGCCCTTCGCGACTTTCACCGCCTGCTCGGCCTGAGCCTGGCTTTCCACGAAGCCGCTCAGCGTGACCACTTTCTTGTCGGTCTTAACGGAAATATCGGTACTTTTGATGGATTCATCATCCACCAGTGCGGCTTTCACTTTTGCTGTGATTGAGCTGTCATCCATGAAGTTGCCGACTTTATTCATAGAGCTATCGATTTTTTGCCCTGCGGTATCGGCCGTGGACTGGGCTTTATCCATGGTGGTGCTTTCCGCCAGGGCGGAACCGCTCACCAGAACGCTACCCAGGGTTACAGCCAGCAGAGTTTTCGAAATCTTCAGTCTTGTCATATTCATCGATCTATTCCTGTGTTGACCCGTTATTCGGGCTACATACTTCCTTAGTAGTTTTATATATTGCGAATAAACACGCGGGCAAAATGGACAACCTAAAGTCATGCATTGAACAGTTAATTTATCCACGCCCGGTGTTAAACACTGAGTTAAATATAGATCACTCTCACAGAGCCGCTTTCAGAATTGAGTAAAAAACGCGCGAATAGCGTGAAATTGCGTTGAATTAAGAACATTCCGCAAGGGATTAATAAGACAGGAATTAAAGAAGAGCACGGCGGCAGCCGTGCTCTGAGAGGGGATTAGTGCTCGCGGGTTTTACGGAACTGAACGTCAGGATAACGTTCCTGCGTCAGGTTCAGGTTCACCATGGTTGGTGCGATATAGGTCAGGTTATCACCGCCATCCAGCGCCAGCTGAATTTCGTTCTTACGCTTAAATTCTTCGAATTTCTTCACGTCAGAACACTCAACCCAGCGCGCGGTCGCGACGTTCACGGACTCGTAAATCGCTTCCACGTTGTACTCGCTCTTCAGACGCGCAACAACCACGTCGAACTGCAGCACGCCGACCGCGCCCACGATCAGATCGTTGTTCGCGATTGGGCGGAACACCTGCACGGCGCCCTCCTCGGAGAGCTGAACCAGGCCTTTCAGCAGCTGTTTCTGCTTCAGCGGATCGCGCAGACGGATACGACGGAACAGCTCCGGTGCGAAGTTCGGAATGCCGGTGAACTTCATCATTTCACCCTGGGTGAAGGTATCGCCGATCTGAATAGTGCCGTGGTTGTGCAGACCGATGATGTCGCCCGGATACGCCTCTTCAACGTGCGAACGGTCGCCCGCCATAAAGGTCAGCGCGTCGGAGATCACCACGTCTTTACCGGTACGCACCTGGCGCAGCTTCATGCCCTTTTCATACTTACCGGACACCACGCGCATAAAGGCCACGCGGTCGCGGTGTTTCGGGTCCATGTTGGCCTGAATTTTGAAGACGAATCCGGTGAATTTCTCTTCTTTTGCTTCCACTTCACGGGTGTCAGTTTTACGCGGCATCGGGCGCGGCGCCCATTCCACCAGACCGTCCAGCATGTGGTCAACGCCGAAGTTACCCAGCGCGGTACCGAAGAAGACCGGGGTGATTTCACCGCTCAGGAACAGCTCTTTGTCGAACTCGTGAGACGCGCCCTTCACCAGCTCCAGCTCGTCGCGCAGCTGCGCGGCCAGCTCTTCGCCGACTGCCACGTCCAGCTCAGGGTTATCCAGACCTTTCACCACGCGAACGTCCTGAATGGTGTGGCCTTTACCGGTCTGATACAGATAGGTTTCGTCTTTATAGAGGTGATACACCCCTTTGAACAGCTTACCGCAGCCAATTGGCCAGGTGATTGGCGCACAGGCGATTTTCAGCTCGCTTTCCACTTCGTCCATCACTTCCATCGGGTCACGGATGTCACGGTCGAGTTTGTTCATAAAGGTGAGGATCGGCGTATCGCGCAGACGGGTAACTTCCATCAGCTTACGGGTCCGGTCTTCTACACCTTTCGCGGCGTCGATCACCATCAGACAGCAGTCCACCGCCGTCAGGGTACGGTAGGTATCTTCGGAGAAGTCTTCGTGGCCCGGGGTATCCAGCAGGTTCACCAGGCAGTCGTGATACGGGAACTGCATCACCGAGGTGGTAATCGAAATACCACGCTGCTTTTCCATCTCCATCCAGTCAGATTTTGCATGCTGGCTGGAGCCACGGCCTTTAACGGTACCCGCAGTCTGGATCGCCTGTCCGAACAGCAACACCTTCTCAGTGATGGTCGTTTTACCGGCATCCGGGTGGGAGATAATGGCAAAAGTGCGGCGCTTGGCCACCTCTTGCAGATAAGGAGACAACGTCATAATTAAATCTTCTTTTATAAGCGCGGCAGCACGCCACGCATCATGGAATACAAAATTGCGGCTATTTTACCCATCAATAGGGGGCAGGCAATCATTGTTTACACAGGAGTTGCTCCAGTTCGTTCAACGACGTTACGGTCCAGGTCGGCTCGATGCCTTCAGGCTTCACGCGGCCATGCGCATTGAGCCAGACGGTCGACAGACCTGACTTCATGCCGCCCAGGATATCTGACTCTGCCGTATCACCCACCATCAGGACGCGATCGCGGTCAGGATTACCTGCCTGCGACAGCGCATAATCGAAAATCCGCGGATCCGGTTTAGGTACGCCCACCTCTTCGGAGATGACCAGCGCGTCGAAATGATTGCGCAGGCCGGTGCGCTCGAGGCGGATCTGCTGCAGGGCGGTAAAACCGTTGGTAATGATCCCCAGTTTCACCTTGCCTTTTAACGCATTCAGCAGGGAAACCGCACCCGGCAGTGGCGCACAGATATCGGCCATCGCGTTCAGGAACGCCTCGTTCAGCGTCCCCGGACTGACCTTTAAGCGTTCCGCCCAGACGTCAAAACGCTGGTGCTGAAGTTGTAACGCGGTGATGGCACCGTTCTGGTAATCCACCCACAGCGGCTTGTTTACCGCCTGATAGTCCTGAAAATCTTCAGCGGTGAAGGTCACGCTATAGTCGAGAAACATCCGCTGCAGGCCGCCGAACGAATCGAACGTAAACAGCGTTTCGTCGGCATCAAAGAAAATCCAGTCCCATTTCATCGTTACAACCTTATTTTTTATTATCCAATCGGCAGAGCCATTATGATGGCGTCTTCACGTCCCTCTGCGGTGGGGTAGTAGTTACGGCGGACTGTCGCCTCGTTAAAGCCTAAGCTTTCATAGAGCGCGATGGCGGCGACATTCGACGCGCGCACCTCCAGCCACAGGGTGAAAACGTCACGGGTTTCGAGCTCGCGAATGAGGTGCTCGAGCAGTTCTCTTCCCAGCCCACGGCGCTGGAACGCGGGATCAACCGCAATATTAAACAGCGTCGCTTCATCAAGAACAACCTGCGTGATCGCGAAGGCGGCCATGGTGCCGTCAACGTCCAGACGGAAGTTCAGATACCGTTCGCCCTGATTGCTGGCGAAGGTTTTTTCGCTCCACGGAAACGCGTGGGCGCGTGTTTCAATCGCGAACGCGGTGGTCAGGTCAGGCGTCGTGAGGGAAGAAATCGTGTTCATATTCGCAGATTTGTTGCCATAGCGCGCTGCGCGCTTTTGGGTTGGCTTTCAGTTCGTCCAGCGCTGGCGTGCAGATCTGGCTCCCCTGGAGGGGGATCTCGTTTGTCTCTCCGATACGCCAGCTGTTACAGCGGCTATCAGGAGGAAGCATCGCGACACGCTCTGGCGTCAGCTGTAAAACCTGGTCGGCCGTCATCTTCAGGCTGCGAAGGACATCATCGATCAGGGGTTCATTCAGGGCAGGCAGTTCTTCCGCCACCATCACCAGGCGTACGTGCGCAGGGATGGAAATGGCGATTTCGCCCTGCAACGCCGTCGGGCGACGCAAAGCCCACTGGGTAATGCCCAGCTGCTGCAACTGCCAGTCTCGTCGGGATGTCATAGGGAAAACTCCTGTCTCTCAGGCGCGCAAATATAGCAAATGTGTCGAAAGTGCGCCATCTACCTACTATAATCCCCGCCTGAGTTTATTGAGGAACAATTCATGTCTGCATTTACCCCGGCAAGTGAAGTCTTGCTGCGTCACAGTGATGATTTCGAAGAAAGCCGTATTCTGTTTGCCGGAGATATGCAGGATGACCTGCCTGCGCGTTTCGACTGTGCTGAAAGCCGTGCCCACACCCAATACTACCACCACTGGCAGGTGCTGAGCCGCCAGATGGGCGAGCGCGCGCGCTTTAGCCTGGTGGCGGAGCAGAGCGATATCGCCGACTGCGATACGCTGATTTACTACTGGCCGAAGAACAAGCCGGAAGCCCAGTTCCAGCTGATGAACCTGCTCTCCCTGCTGCCGGTCGGATGCGATATTTTCGTGGTGGGTGAGAACCGCAGCGGCGTGCGTAGCGCTGAACAGATGCTGGAAGGCTACGCGCCGCTGAACAAAGTCGACAGCGCTCGCCGCTGTGGTCTGTACCATGGCCGTCTGGAAAAACAGACAACGTTTGATCCACAGGCTTACTGGGACGAGTATCAGCTCGACGGCCTGACCATCAAAACCCTGCCGGGCGTGTTCAGCCGTGACGCGCTGGATACGGGCAGCAAGCTGCTGCTCTCCACCCTGACGCCGCACACCAAAGGCAAAGTGCTGGACGTGGGCTGCGGCGCGGGCGTGCTCTCTACCGTGCTTGCCAGCCATTCACCAAAAGTGCGCTTAACCCTGTGTGACGTGAGCGCCCCGGCGGTAGAAGCCAGCCGCGCAACGCTTGCCGCAAACGGCATTGAAGGCGAGGTGATTGCCAGCAACGTCTTCTCTGACGTCACCGGTCGCTTCGACATGATTATCTCCAACCCGCCGTTCCACGACGGTATGGAGACCAGCCTTGAAGCGGCACAAACGCTGATCCGTGGCGCAACCCGTCACCTTAACAGCGGCGGCGAGCTGCGTATTGTTGCGAACGCCTTCCTGGCGTACCCGAAAGTGCTGGACGAAACCTTCGGCTTCCACGAAGTGATCGCCCAAACCGGCCGCTTTAAAGTCTACCGTACCGTGATGACGCGTCAGGCCAAAAAGTAATCTCCACTCCAGCAGGCCGGATAAGCGCAAGCGCCATCCGGCTCCGCATGGCGCCTGCATCGGCCATTTTTGCAGCAATCAAGGCGTCGCGCGCACTTTTCTGTTGACGTAAAGCTGAAAACATCTAGAATGCGCCTCCGTGGTTACGATACTTTTACAGTATCGATGGTATGCGAAGGTGGCGGAATTGGTAGACGCGCTAGCTTCAGGTGTTAGTGTCCTTACGGATGTGGGGGTTCGAGTCCCCCCCCTCGCACCATAAATCACAATGATATTGCTCGCACTGGGCGAAGGTGGCGGAATTGGTAGACGCGCTAGCTTCAGGTGTTAGTGTCCTTACGGATGTGGGGGTTCGAGTCCCCCCCCTCGCACCAACGAGGCGATATCAACAATAGTAAGATGACTGTGCGAAGGTGGCGGAATTGGTAGACGCGCTAGCTTCAGGTGTTAGTGTCCTTAGGATGTGGGGGTTCGAGTCCCCCCCCTCGCACCAATTATCTTACATCCCTTCTGAAGTTCCTCTTGTTTTCCCTGTTATTTCAAACTCATCAGTATCACCAGAATTCCGCTGACCAGTGCTACACAGGATGGCAGTAAAACAAAGTGGCGCAGCTGTTTATGCCAGATCATGCCTGACGTGACTAACAGGCCTGACACAATGATCGCCTTCCAGGTATCAAGGGAGAGATCGGCAAACATCAACCCGCCGAGAATGGCTCCCGGTAGCAATACCCCCCAACCACTGCCAAGCGCCCTGTTCAACATGCTCTGCCCTCTCACAACGATAATGATAACCAATATCATATGACACACATTATCATTTGTCAGCTGAATGAATCAAAATCCATCGACCTTTACCTTTCCCGTAATGACAGGAATTGCCTAAGGTGATAAATTGCACACCTGTTAACAACATCTAAAGATTTTCTGATAATTACTCTTTGAGTTTTTTGCATGTTTTATTGCGAAACGGCACCTACTTATTTGTTTTAATTAAATTTTAATAAAAACGCACGACTATGACATCACAATCCTGGCGGTCTTTGGTTCACAGAAAATATCAATTGTCGTTACGTTTATTTTTATTTCTGAACGCAACCTCGGCAGTGTTCTCGGTAACAAATCCGCTCAATTCTGTACGCCTGTTATCTGCCCCACTTATTGCTATTTTCTCCATCAGCACCGGTCTGTTCGTCTGGCACTGGAGAAAGCGCGCGCGGAAGATAAATATTCCCGTGGTTTCAGGGATCTTCGGTATTTTGTGGGCCTGGCAAATTTTGTCTAAATTCGCCTTAATTACCCACGACCACGCGACGTATTTGTTAATCGCCCTATTAACGGTACTTTTTATCGGAACCCTGGCATTCGCCAGTAATATCAAAGCATTTACGCTGCACTCATTGCCCACCTTTATTGTCTGCCTGTGGCTAAGCGATCACGATATATGGCTAAGAATGTCCTATTCTTTCGCACTTCCTGTGGTGGCAATTGCTATTCATAACATTTTGCAAACGCGTAACGATCGTTTCGCTCAGGAATTGCTCTCTCGCCTGTTGGAAGAGCGAGAAACCCTTACCGATCTCAGCATGATGGACCCGCTTACCGGGCTCTATAATCGTCGCGGTCTGCAAAGTCGTCTGGAGAACCTGCCGACGGTAGAAAATGGCGAGCACTTTGTTCTGCTGATGGATATCGACCACTTTAAAGCCTATAACGATCATTATGGCCATATGATGGGCGACCAGGCGCTGAAGCGCGTCTCTGCGGCAATCCGCGACGCCGTGCGTTCTCGCGATATTGTGGCGCGGTTTGGCGGAGAAGAGTTTATGGTGCTGCTGACCAATATTTCACTCGAACATGCCCGCCAGACGGCCGAGCGGATCCGTCAGAAAGTCTACGATTTGAAAATCCCGCATCTGTTTAATGAGAGTGTCGCGACAAACGTCACCATCAGCATTGGTATTGCCATTTTCGAGGATGAAGACGTGGAAGGCGCGCTGGAAAAAGCGGACAAAGCCCTCTACGAAGCAAAGCATATGGGGCGCAATAACATTCTGTTGAGTGAAGAGCTGCAGACGGCATAAACATCACGGCGGTGTCACCCGGACAAAAGTCTTGCCATTGGTATGAGCAATAGTTAGGATTGGCAATCATTATCATTTAGATTTCTATCTATACTATGGCCACGCAAACCGCACACATCGTCGAACCCCTCCTCTGGCGAGCGCCCCTCACCAGCGGGAATGCTTCGCTTGCGGATGCCATACGGGATAAGATTGCGGAGACGCGCGCCCACCTGCTGGACTTTATCCGGCTTGATGAAGCGCACCCGAACCACGCCATGACGCTCTCAGAGTGGCGCCAGCCGGCAAAACTGCAATCGCTGCTGGCCACCTATTCCGACCATATCTATCGCAATCAGCCCACCCTTACGCGGGAAAATAAACCGCTGCTCTCTCTCTGGGCGCAGTGGTATATCGGGCTGATGGTGCCACCCCTCATGCTGGCGCTATTAACCCAGAAGAGCATGCTGGAACTCTCGCCGGATAATTTCCACGTCGAGTTTCACGAAACCGGGCGCGCAGCCTGTTTCTGGATTGATCTCCACGAAGACCAGAACGGGGAACGCCTGACGGCTCAGGAGCGCATGGAGCAGCTTATCACCCAGGCCCTGATCCCAGTGGTGGAAGCGCTTGAAGCGACGGGAGAAATTAACGCGAAGCTTATCTGGAGCAATACGGGCTATTTAATCCACTGGTATTTAACGGAAATGAAGCCTCTGCTTGGTGATGAGAACGTTGATGCCCTGCGTCAGTCCTGTTTCTTTGCAAAACAGCTTTCCGATGGCCGCGACAACCCGTTATTCCGTACCGTCGTGCTCCGTGATGGGCTTCTGGTTCGCCGCACCTGCTGCCAGCGCTATCGCCTGCCGGACGTTAAGCAGTGCGGGGATTGCACGCTGAAATAATCGGCCACGGCCTGATGCCCCCACCCTGCCCCTCTCCCACAGGGAGAGGGAACAAACACTAAAAACGGCAACCTGAGTTACCGTTTTGCTTTTACCTAAGCCACCTGCTGATTTTCCTCTTCCGCGTTACGCTGCGCTTCTTCCGCTTCCTGCTCCAGCAGCTGTTTCTCGTACACTTTGAAGAACGGGAAGTAGATGATTGCCGATACGCAGGCCAGAACCACAACCAGAATAGCCGCGCGGAAATCCCAGCCCAGAGCCCACGCTGCGCCTATTGGCGCCGGTGCCGTCCAGGGGACCACTGAGATGACGCGGCCAATCAGGTCAAACGTCATTGCCGCCCAGGCCAGCACGGCATTTACCATCGGTGCCAGCAGGAACGGAATAAAGAACACCGGGTTCATCACGATTGGCGTACCGAAAATGACGGGTTCATTGATGTTAAAGAAGCTGGGTACCACGCTCAAACGCCCGATAGAGCGTAAATGCGCTGAACGGCTACGCAAATAGCAAATCACCAAGCCCATCGTGGCTCCCGACCCGCCAATCACGATAAAGAACGTCCAGAACGCCTCCATAAAAATATGCGGCAGAGGCTGGCTGGCGGCCAGCGCGGTCTGGTTCGCACCCAGGTTGGTCAGCCAGAACATCTGCAGCATCCCGGAGACGATGGCGGCGCCGTGGATCCCGGCGAACCACAGCAGATGGCCAATCAACACGGCCAGCAGGATCGCAGGCAGGGAATCCGCAGCGGAAACCAGAGGTTTAAAGACCGACATAATGGCCTGCGGGATCAGCATGCCGAACTGAGACTGAATGAGCAGGCTCAGAGGATAAAGCGTCAACACCACTACCAGCACCGGGATGAGCAGATCAAAAGAGTTTTTAATCATCGGAGGTACCTGGTCTGGCAGGCGAATACCGATGTTATGC
The DNA here is from genome assembly GCF_004362415.1 of Enterobacter sp. AG326. Lineage (NCBI taxonomy): Bacteria > Pseudomonadati > Pseudomonadota > Gammaproteobacteria > Enterobacterales > Enterobacteriaceae > Enterobacter > Enterobacter sp. AG326. Next base: position 236,929 of record NZ_SNXG01000004.1, read on the forward strand.
GCCTTGAGGAAACGCATCATCTCAACGCAGTAGATCGCCACCAGAATCGCTGTAAAAATGCCCGCCCCACCCAGGCTGTCGACTGGCAGCGTGCCTTTGGTTTTCGGTGCCGCGACCAGCAGAAACGCCATCAGCGACAGCATGGCACACATAAACGGGTCTAACTGGTGCGATTTGACATAGTGTTTGCCAAGGTTGTAGGCAATGGCCGCACAAATATAAATGGACATAATGCCCATCGTCATATCAAACGGCGTCAGAATCTGGCCTTCAAACTGCTTCGCCATATCCAGCCAGGCTCGGGCGAAACCCCAGGTGGTATCCGGCGAAAATGGCGGGTATGCGAACACTAATAAAAATGAACCCACAATCATAAATGGCATCGCGGAGATAAACCCATCACGGATAGCCATGACATGACGCTGGGAAGAGATCCGCCCGGCAATCGGGCTCACGTAATTTTCAACAAAACGGAATATCAGGTTAAACGCAGCATGGTTGGCAGACATGGCAGATCTCCTGTCAGACGTTTGTTACGGGCACATTTGCGCCGCACGTTGTTCCATAAATCACCTTCACAACCTTGCTGGCTTGTGGACCAGGGGTACTGCTCAGACGGAATGGTTTCATAATTTGCTCTTATTATTGGGTACAGGGGACGTTACGTACTCAGTATTAATCGACGCATCACGCTCTGCAACCGGTTACTGTAACCGGTTTCTGTGATTGTGAAGAGGATCCAGAAATCAGCCGTTCGGGATATTTGTTACCGAAGAGATATTTACAGAGCATAAATTCTTATGACAGATTACGCAGGATATTTGTCAGGAGGAAACAATGAGTTTGCAGTCTGTACAGCAGTTTTTTGCCGACAACGCGCCGGATATAGACGTTATTGAACTTAGTCAGAGTACCGCTACCGTTGCGTTGGCTGCTGCCGCCCATCGCGTTGAACCGGGACAAATCGCCAAAACCTTGTCATTAAAGGTGAAAAATGAGGTGATTCTGGTGGTAGCGAAAGGTGATGCACGCCTGGATAACAAAAAGCTGAAAGACACGTTTGGTGCAAAAGCGCGCATGCTCAGCAGTGATGAAGTGGTGATCATCACCGGTCACCCCGTTGGCGGCGTATGCCCGTTCGGCCTGGAAAACCCGCTCGCGGTTTACTGCGATATCTCGCTAAAGCAGTACGCCGAAGTCCTGCCCGCAGCAGGCGCAATTCATAGTGCCGTGCGTATTTCACCTGACAGAATGGCAGAGCTGACCTCCGCAAAATGGGTTGATGTTTGCATCTGATTGTTGCGCCAGAGCCTGTCTGGCGCGCAACAGGCAGGTTATAAAAAGGTCGGCTTACTGAGTGCCGAACCTTGCGGTTCGCTTGCCGGAAGGTGGGTAATAATATCCGCCGCATCGAGTAACCCTACGTCAGAGTTCACCCCCAGCTTCACCATCGCATTAAACTTATGCGCCCGGATGGTCTTAATATTGCGTTCAAGCTGTGCCGCGATTTGAGGAATGGAATAGCCGCAAGACATATAACGCAATATTGCCCGTTCCGTTGGGCTTAACATTCTGCTTTGGCTCTGGTACCAGTGATTCATCATATTGTCATTGATGCGCAGGGTTTCGCTCAGCAACACCATGAGTTCCTTCTGCAGGTGCTCAAGCTTCAGCGATTTACTCACCACACCGTGAAGGCGTGATGGGGAAAGATGGCTAATTAATCTTGCTTCCATCTCATCAGCGACCAGGATAATGCGCTGGATATGACCATGCGTAAACGCAAAATCCCGCAGGTGCGCCAGGCAGCTACGACGGTCGTCTCGCGCATCGGAATATGAATAGATCAGCGAGAAAAACTCGACGTGCTGAAGTGCTTTCTTAAAGCTATCAAATTCACTAAACAGATGCAGTTGATAATGATTCAGGCCGGGCATCGCAAAAAGATGCTTTAGCCCAACAGCACTCATCGTGCAATTTTCGACGACGGCGATATGTCTTGTTGAATCGGTTTTTTCCATTCCTCGAACTCTCCATAGGCTGACATCAAACTCAGCTCTCGCATTCCCTGTGTACTGTTTATCCAGGCGTACATATCGGCATTACTGCGTAATGACAGCCGTCGCATCGCACTGTTTTTCTGCGCACTGACGGTTTTATTGCTCTTCTTGAGCAATGTGGCGATTTGGTTAATCCCCCATCCTTTACCTAACAGCCGCAATACTTTGCGTTCGGAGTGCGTGAGCGCGATAACCTGTTCGTCTTCTTCCCCCGTACTTTGAGGTTCCGGGGTTAACAACGCCTGGCTTACCCGCTCTGCGCGTTCGCTACCTGCCCGAATAGCGTTAACCAGCCCTTCAATGGGTTCAATATCAGAAAGCAACGTACTTTCCGGGCGCACAAGTAACTCAACGGCAATAGGGTTAAGCGGCCGCGAAACTAAAAAGATCCAGTGAATGTTCCGGTATTGATTCAATAAACTGAAATACTCTTCGAGCGCGCCCCGAGGATTCCAGTATTCGCCTGAAATATCGGCAATGATGACGTCAGCGCGGCGTAGCTGGAGCAGTGTTAACTCCTGCAATGAGCTGCAATAGGTCAATTCAAAATCGGGGAAATGGCGAGTCATCACGCCCCCTAACCCGTTTTGCATGACCGGTATCCGGCTAATGATAACGCTATGCTTACCGTGCAAAGACAACATAGACCCTCCGTGTCCATTCTTCATGTGATGAGTAACGTTAAAATGCCTCAACGTATGAGTATTTTTCGTCCCTGAGTGTAAAGCAGGTTAATACAAGCAGAAGATGAGATGTATTCTTAGTTTAAGAAATGCCTAAACAGCAGTAATATCTCACAAAGCGAAATTAATTTTAATTGCAGTGTCATTAAAATAACTACAATATAAAATTAGAATAACTAAATATAAATAACTTATATTTTAATATTAATAATTCACCAAAATGATGAATTAATCCCAGCCCCTTCCGCACTTAAGGGCAGCAACTGTTTGCATAAACCTTGATCTGGCCCACAGCAAGAGGCACTGCACTTTGTGCTAAAAGTAATCGCTATGGGCCAACCGGCAACTTTCGACCTTCTTCAGGACAATACATGCAGGCAGATCGGTCAACGCAGCGTGCTATCACGCGGCTATGTATTCAGTGCGGTCTTTTTCTGCTCCAGCACGGTGCGGAAAGCGCGCTGGTTGAGGAGCTTTCCACCCGGCTGGGACTGGCGCTGGGTATGGATAGCGTTGAAAGCGCTATTTCATCCAACGCCATCGTGCTGACCACGATCAAAGACGGTCAGTGCCTGACCTCCACCCGCAAAAACCATGACCGCGGCATAAACATGCACGTCGTGACCGAAGTGCAGCACATCGTCATCCTTGCTGAACATAAGCTTCTCGATCTTCGTGAGATTGAAAAACGGTTCAGCCAAATTAAGCCATTACGTTATCCGCGCTGGCTTGTCGTGGTGATGGTAGGGCTGTCTTGCGCCTGCTTTTGTAAGCTCAATAAAGGCGGCTGGGACGGCGCGATCGTCACCTTTTTCGCCAGCAGTATCGCCATGTATGTTCGCCAGCTGCTGACGCACAGACAGCTGCATCCGCAAATTAACTTCTGCATTACCGCGTTTGTCGCCACAACGGTTTCCGGCCTGCTGCTGCGCCTGCCGCAGTTTGCCACTACCCCGACGATTGCCATGGCCGCCAGCGTGCTTCTGCTTGTTCCGGGCTTTCCGTTGATCAACGCCGTTGCCGACATGTTTAAAGGACACATCAATACCGGTCTGGCACGCTGGGCTATTGCCAGCCTGCTGACGCTGGCGACCTGCATCGGCGTAGTAATGGCCATGACACTCTGGGGGTTACGCGGATGGGCGTGATAGATTTTCTGCTGGCGCTGGCACAGGACATGCTTCTGGCCGCCATTCCTGCCGTCGGCTTTGCGATGGTGTTTAACGTTCCGCAACGTGCTCTGCGGTGGTGTGCGCTGCTGGGCGCGATTGGTCATGGCTCGCGAATGGTAATGATGACCGCAGGATTTAACATCGAATGGTCGACATTTATGGCCTCCATGCTGGTTGGCAGTATCGGCATCCAGTGGTCGCGCTGGTATCTGGCGCATCCCAAGGTGTTCACTGTCGCCGCCGTGATCCCCATGTTCCCGGGCATATCTGCGTATACGGCGATGATTTCCGCGGTGAAAATCAGCCATTTTGGCTACACCGAGCCGCAGATGATCCTCCTCCTGAGCAACTTTCTTAAAGCCTCGTCCATCGTCGGCGCGCTCTCCATCGGGCTGTCGATCCCCGGGCTGTGGCTGTACCGCAAACGCCCACGCGTTTGATATTTGTGTTATTTCGCTGCCATGGAGATAATCCTTCTGGTCCGTTTGGTGAAAATAAGGAAAGGATGTGGCTAACCCTGGCAGCGAACACCCCGAGCACAACGAAGAATCCAGCCTGAAAGAGAAAATTTTTCAGAGCGCCATCGCGCTTTTTGCCGAGTATGGATTGAACGGTGCCCGCATGGAGCAGATCGCGGAAAAAGCGGGCACCACCAAACGCATGGTGGTTTACCATTTTAAAAATAAAGAGAATCTCTATCTCCTGGTTCTGGAACATGTTTACACCCAGATTCGCGCCAGTGAAAAAGCGCTAAGCCTGGCGGGAATGCCCCCCGTCGAAGCGCTGGTCAACCTGGTTGAAGCCACCTTTGACTATCATGCCGACCACCCGGACTACATCCGGATTATCTGCATGGAAAACATGCAGCGGGGCCGCTTTATGCAGCAGTCGAGCTATCTTCGCCAGGTCAACCGTAGCGCGCTCGACCTGCTGGAGGGCATCCTGCACCGGGGCAAAGAAAAACAGCTCTTCAGCCAGACGGTTGACGCCCGCGATCTTCACCGCCTGATAAGCAGCTTCAGCTTTCACTACGTTGCCAACAGTTACACCTTCACGCTCCTGTTTGAAGACGGGGCGGACGAACAGGCTCAGCGCCAGCACTATCGCAAAATGGCCGTTCAGGTGGCGCTCCGCTACACCTGCCCATAAAATTGCTTGCAATTAAATCGCACACTACTTATATTCATCTCATGAACGCGAAAACGAACGACGCAACCGCTGCGCTCAAGCTGGATAACCAGCTCTGCTTTGCCCTCTATTCGGCAAATCTGGCGCTTAACAAGCTGTACCGGCAACTGCTGGCACCGCTGAACCTGACTTACCCGCAATATCTGGTAATGCTGGTGCTGTGGGAGCAGGATGACGTCACGGTGTCGGACATCGGCGAACGCCTGTTTCTGGATTCTGCGACCCTGACGCCGCTGTTAAAACGGCTGGAAAGCGGTGGGTTAATCAACCGTCACCGTTCACGCAAAGACGAACGTCAGGTCGCCGTCACCCTGAGTGAAGCGGGACGTGAACTTCAGCAGCAGGCATTGGGTATTCCCCATGCGGTGGGCTGCGCAGCGCAGTGTGATACCGACACTTTGCTGGCGCTTAAACAGCAGCTCGAACTTTTGCGACAACAGCTACACCGCGCGTAAAGCTATACTTTACGCGTGATTATTACCCATATATATCGCACGCTATTTAATAGCACACATTAAAGCAAGATGAGGAACCTGCCATGTCTTTAGAAAAAGTTGTTTATACCGCCAAAGCAAAAGCAACCGGTGGCCGTGACGGTCGCGCGACCTCTTCCGATGGCGTACTGGACGTAAAACTGGGCGTGCCGAAAGAGATGGGCGGCATGGGCGGAGAAGTGACGAACCCTGAGCAGCTGTTTGCTGCGGGCTACTCTGCCTGCTTCCTGGGCGCGATGAAGTTCGTGGCCGCACGCGATAAATTTACCCTGCCAAAAGATGCGTTTATTGAGGGCGAAGTGGGTATTGGCCCGCTGCCAACCGGTTTTGGTATCGAAGCAAAACTGAACATCCACGTTGAGGGAATGGATCCCGCGGAAGCTAAAAAGCTGGTCGATGCGGCGCACATTGTTTGCCCGTACTCTAACGCGACCCGCGGCAACATCGACGTGACCCTGAATATCATCGCGTGATAAATGCCTGATGGCGCTGCGCTTATCAGGTCTATGACTGTAGCCCCGGTAAGCGCAGCGCCACCGGGGAAATCCCCTCCTTCCCTTTCCTCTCTCTGTGCTACCATAAGCCCATATCACGCCCGTAGTAATCAGTAGAGTAAGCGTTATGTCCTCCAGAATTCTGACCACCAGCATTGCTGGCATTGATGCCTTTATGCGCGACCCACGCGGTGTGTTGACCCATGCCGAAGGCGGCACGGTTGCGGTATTTGCCGACAACGCTCCGGCGTTCTACGCAATCACGCCGGAACGCCTGGCGCAGCTTCTGGAGATTGAAGCGCAACTGTCACGCCCGGCGAGTGATATCACGCTGGACAACCAGTTCTTTGATGAACCGGTTAACGTCCCCGTGACCGTTCCGATGGGAAAATTTGCCCTGTACGCGGGCTGGCAGCCGGATGCTGATTTTCAGCGGCAGGCCGCGCTGTGGGGCATTGCGCTAACCCAGCCGGCCACTGCGGAAGAGCTCGCCGCGTTTACCGCCTGGTGGCAGGCGGAAGGTAAAGTCTTCACCCATATTCAGTGGCAGCAAAAGCTCGCGCGTCATCTTCAAATTACCCGCGCCGGCAACAACGGCCAGCCTAAACGCGATATCAACGCGTTTTCCGAACCGGATAAACAGATCCCCAGCGGATTCCGAGGTGCGAAATGAAGAACGTCGGCGACCTGATGAAACGTCTGCAAAAAATGATGCCTGCCAACGTGAAGCCCGCGTTCACCACGGGTGAAGAGCTGCTGGCGTGGCAAAAAGAGCAAGGTGAGATCCGCGCCGCCGCGCTCGCCCGGGAAAACCGGGCGATGAAAATGCAGCGCACCTTTAACCGCTCAGGTATACGTCCCCTGCACCAGAACTGCTCGTTCGATAACTATAAAATCGAGACCAGCGGGCAGATGAACGCCCTTGCCGCCGCCCGTCAGTACGTGGATGAATTCGACGGCAATATCGCCAGCTTCATCTTTAGCGGCAAGCCGGGCACCGGAAAAAACCACCTTGCGGCCGCCATCTGCAACGAGCTGCTTCTGCGGGGTAAATCGGTTCTCATCATCACCGTGGCCGATATCATGTCTGCGATGAAAGACACGTTCAGCAACCGCGAAACCAGCGAAGAGCAATTGCTCAACGATCTGAGCAATGTCGATTTACTGGTCATCGACGAGATTGGCGTTCAGACAGAATCCCGCTATGAAAAAGTGATCATCAACCAGATTGTCGACCGCCGCTCCTCGTCCAAGCGCCCCACCGGCATGCTGACGAACCACAATATCGACGAGATGACCCGCTTACTGGGTGAACGCGTTATGGATCGCATGAAGCTCGGTAATAGTCTCTATGTCATCTTCGACTGGGAAAGTTACCGCAGCCGCGTTACCGGCAAAGAGTATTAAGACAGTTCCAGGAATCGCCGCCAGGGCATAGGTATATACTGGAACCCCTTCGGCCCAAAACGGACCTTTTTGAGAGAGCCATGATGAAAAAACAGATTCTAATCAGCACCTTTTTAGGCGCGCTGCTGGTGACCGGCGCGGCGCAAGCGGCGTCCTGGCAGGAGTCCCTGTCAAGCGCGGCAAATGAGCTGACCAAAGAGAGCAGCAGCTCTCAGGGCGGACTCTCCGCCTCTTCCCTCACCAGCCTGCTGGGCAATAGCTCTCAAAGCCTCAGCGCGGGCACGATGAATAACGCGGCGGGGATTCTGGAATATTGCGCGAAGCAAAAGCTGGCCTCCGTGACCGACGCGCAAAACGTGAAAAACCAGGTGCTGGGTAAACTGGGTCTGGATACTCAGGAGCAGAAAGCGGACACCAACTATATGGACGGCATTCAGGGCCTGCTTAACGCGCAAAACGGGCAGCAGCTAAACCTGAGCACCCTCGGCAACTCTTCTCTGGCAAAACAGGTGAAAACCAAAGCCTGCGATCTGGTGCTGAAACAAGGCGTTAATTTCATCTCCTGATCCATCCCATTTTCTGCCACAACACGCCGCGTTTAATGCGATAGTCTTGCAACGCGGCGCTAAACGAGCGTTTTTCCTACCTGCCACCGTCTCAGCGTCCGTTTGTCAGGATGCGACCTTCTTCATAAAACGATTTTCTAAACCAAATCCTAACAACAGCACACTTTCGTGACACTAAAATTGCAGCTTAACGACATCGCAATTACATTGTATGACCCAAAAAATAAACAGTTAGCCAGCGAAGCACCTGGCGTCATGAGGATATGCTGTTGTCAGAATTCATGTCTCTTATCCTTTTTCTGGCTTCTGTCGGCGTTTACGCCTGGAAAGCCGGCCGTCACACCTGGTGGTTTATCGCCACGCTGGTGGTGCTCGGCATTTTTATTATTTTAAACATTACCTTATACGCCAGCGACTACTTTACCGGTGACGGTATTAACGATGCGGTGCTCTACACGCTGACGAACAGCCTGACGGGCGCGGGTGTGGGCAAGTACATTCTTCCGGGGCTCGGCCTTATCGTCGCGCTGGTGACGATTTTTGGCGCGCTGGCCTGGGTGTTGCGTCGACGTCGCCATCACCCGCACCATCATGGCTATAGCCTGCTGGCGTTGTTCCTGGCGCTGGCCTCCGTCGACGCCAGCCCGGCGTTCCATCAGATCACCGAGCTGGTAAAATCCCAGTCGCGCGACGGCGATCCTGATTTCGTGGCTTACTATAAAGAACCGTCGAAAACGATCGCCAACCCGAAGCTCAATCTGGTCTACATCTACGGCGAAAGCCTGGAGCGCACGTACTTTGATAACGATGCGTTCCCTGACCTGACGCCGGACCTGGGGGCGCTGAAAAATGAAGGTCTCGATTTCAGCCACACCATGCAGCTGCCCGGCACGGATTATACGATTGCCGGGATGGTTGCCTCCCAGTGCGGTATCCCGCTGTTTGCGCCTTTTGAAGGTAACGCCTCAGCCTCGATGTCGACGTTCTTCCCACAGAATATTTGCCTCGGCGATATCCTGAAAAACTCCGGCTACGAAAACTATTTTGTGCAGGGGGCAAACCTGCGCTTTGCCGGAAAAGACGTGTTCCTGAAATCCCACGGTTTTGACCACCTGTATGGCTCAGAAGAGTTAAAAACGACGGTTGCCGATCCGAGCTATCGTAACGACTGGGGCTTCTATGACGATACGGTGCTCGACGAAACCTGGAAGAAATTCGAGGAGCTTTCCCGCGCGGGCAAGCGTTTCTCCCTCTTTGCGCTGACGGTGGATACCCACCATCCGGACGGGTTCGTCTCGCGCAGCTGCAAACGCAAAAGCTATGACGTGGACGGCAAAAACAACAAGTCTTTCAGCGCCGTGACCTGTAGTCAGGAGCACATTGCCGCGCTGGTCGAGAAAATCAAAGCCTCGCCCTGGTTTAAAAACACCGTCATCGTCGTTTCGTCTGACCATCTGGCGATGAAAAACAGCGCCTGGGATCAGCTCAACAAGCAGGATCGCAGCAACCTGTTCTTTGTCCTGCGCGGCGACCAGCCGCAGCAGGAGGTAATTGCCACCAAACGCAACTCCATGGATAACGGCGCAACCGTGCTGGACATTCTGGGCGGCGACAACTTTATTGGCCTGGGCCGCAGCACGCTGTCGGGACAATCCCTGTCGGAAGTGTTCCTCAACATGAAGGATAAAATCCTCGCCTGGAAGCCAGACATTATCCGCCTGTGGAACTTCCCGAAAGAGATGAAGGACTTCACCGTCGATCGGGATAAAAACACGATTGCCTTCTCGGGCAGCAGCTTCCGTCTGCCGCTGCTGGTGCGCGTGTCGGAGGGGCGCGTCGAGCCGCTGCCGGAAAGCGAATATTCCGCGCCGCTGCGCTATCAGCTGGCCGATTTTGCCCCACGCGATAATTTTGTCTGGGTCGACAGGTGCTACAAAATGGGCCAGCTCTGGTCGCAGCCGCTGGCGCTTTCTACCGACTGGTGCGTCTCTCAGGGCCAGCTCGGCGGGGAGCAAACCGTGCAGCACGTGGATAAAGCCCAGTGGAAAGGCAAAACCGCGTTCAACGATACGGTGATTGATACCGCGCGCTATCAGCACAACATCGACATGCTGAAAGTCAGCGATAACGATATTCGCTACAAAGCGGACAGCTTTATCTTCAACGTGGCCGGCGCGCCCGAGGAAGTGAAGCAGTTTAGCGGCATCTCGCGTCCGGAGTCCTGGGGGCGCTGGTCCAACGCGCAGCTGGGCAACGAGGTGAAAATTGAGTACGCCCATCCCCTGCCGGAACAGTTCGACCTGGTGATCACCGCCAGAGCGTATGGCCCCAACGCTAACAAGCCCGTCCCCGTGCGCGTGGGCGATCGGGAGCAGACGCTGACGCTTGGGAACGACGTCAGCACGCAGACGCTGCATTTTGAGAATCCTTCGCGCAGCAATACCCTGGTGATCGTGCCGCCGGACCCGCAGTCCACGAACGAGGGGAATATCCTTGGGCACTCACCGCGCGAGCTCGGGATCGGCATGGTTGAAATCAAAATCGTCAGCAAAGCGGGTTAACACGCGTCGCGCCCGGCGTGCTGCCGGGCGCTTATGAAAATAAATAATTCTATATTATGCTTATAAATTAGATAAAAACACTTTATATAAGCCATTTTTATCTATAAATATCCCGCCAAAATACAAATCCATAAAATGTGCGACTCCTGAAATCACAACGGAGCGTTACGCACTTTTATCATGCTAACCGGCTATAAGTTCGAATCCATCCGGGCACTGCGCAGTGAAAATGTGATTGCCTGGGAGGTATTGTCTACGGCAAAGCCCCACGTCAATCTTGAAGATTACTTTGGCTCGATGCCCGCGACGCAGCGTAAAGCGCACTTCTTTGCGCAGCTTCGTCATGCCATGTTTTGCAAGGATGGGGACAAGTATTATCTCAATGCGACATCGGATTTACTGCTGGAAACGGACTTCCTCGACAGGCTAAAAGAAGAGACACCCTGCCCGGAGAGACTTGCTATCGAGGTCACCGATCTCCATACGATGGTCCAGCTTGAGGATACGCAAAGCCAGGCACTGCGGAAATGCATCGCGACGCTCCATCAGTGGGGGATAGAAGTATGGGCAGACGATGTCTGCGAAGACCTTCTTCCCGATCTTCTGACCAGCCAGATCCGCTTCTGCGGCATCAAAATTGACAAACATACCTTCTGGAACGGGCGGATCGAGCAGGCAAAGTTTCTGCATCTCACCCGCCAGTGCAAGCGCGTCGCCAGCAAGGTGCTGATCGAAGGCATCGAAACCGCGGGTGATTTCGCGCTGGCCCGCGCCAGCGCGGCCGATTACGGCCAGGGCTATCTGTGGGGTAGAAAATGACCTCTTTCATTCCGAATGCTGGTTATCAGGTTATCGTTCTGAGCGGGAATACGTTTTTATGGCTTGGCCTCACTTCGATGATCTCGACGGCCGTTACCCCTCGCCCGGAGATGTATTGGATCCATGACGTTAATCCTGAAGGGCTTTTGCACCTGCAGGAACGGCTGCTCAATACACACACTGGAGAGAACTGGCTGGTATTTACGGATGCCGCGCGGGTCTGCGACGTTCACGCCTGCCTGCGCAACGAGCGGGTCCGGGTAGTCGCGGACAACCTCTCGTTTGCGCAGCTAAGCCACTGTTTTAGCGATACGACATTCGCCATCGAAAACGCCGCCACGCTCTCGCATCAGGAGAGGCGGGTTTGCATGTTGCTCCATAAAGGATTCAGTCCGGTTCGCATCGCAAAAATCATGAATAAGTCCCCTAAAACGATCTACACCCACAAGCGTAACGCGATGAACAAATTTTGTTGTCACAGCCTGGCGGAATTCCATCGAAAACTCTGCCTGCTGGACGCTCAGTCATTCGCTTTGTAATTGCACTGTTACTCACGTCAGGAAATAAGATCATGAAAATTATTCCCACCCTTGTATGTTGTTCCGTTCTCCTGCTTCCTGCTGCTGCAATCGCCGCAGACAGTACCGCAAGCGCGACGATGCACGTATCACTTGAGGTCGTGAAGTCGTGCACCCTTAAAGCCAACGACCTCAACTTCTCGCGTCACGGCTCCGATGAGTCGAGCGAAATCCAGGCCAAAACGCAGGTCGATATCGTCTGTACCAACGGCACGCCTTTCACCCTCACAGCCACCAGCAACGACGGCGAAAACGGTACCTTCTGGCTGAAGCCGGAAAACGGCGAAACGGGCGCGCAGAAGATTGCGTGGAAACTCTTTGCCGACGAAGGCAAACAGACGCAAATCACCGGCACGAATGGCCTGGACGATACCGGCAACGGTGCGGAACAGGAGGAAACGCTGTATGGCGTCATTGACGCCGGAGCGCTGACCACCGCCCAGGCAGGTACCTACAGCGACGATATCACGTTAAAACTGGAGTACTGATCGTGCGTCGCTACCTTCCCTGCTTCATTCTTTGGCTCATGATGCTGGCGCTGCTGTCGCGCTACGCGCTGGCCGCCACGCTTCAGGTGGCCCCGGTAACGCTCGACCTGCAGAGCAATCAGCGGGCAGCGGCGGTCTATCTCACTAACAGTGGGAAAGCGGCCATCCATGCGCAGATTCGGGTGTACGAATGGACGCAAAAAAACGGTAAAGATGTTCTGGTGGCCACCGGGGAGGTGGTCAGCAGCCCGGCGATGACATCACTGGCGCCGGGCCAGCAGCAGCTGGTGCGTATTATCGTCATGCAGCCTGGCGTCCGTGCACAGGAGCAAAGTTACCGGCTGGTCATCGACGAACTGCCGGACGCCACGTCCCGTGCCGCCAATCCCAACGCGGTGCACTTCCTGCTGCGCTACTCGATTCCGGTGTTTATTGCCGGGAACCAGAACGCGCCAGCCAGCCACGATGCACTGAACTGCGAGCAGGCAGAAATGCCGGCCACCCTCCGCTGCTTTAACGCCGGAAATCGCCACATCCGCCTGAGCCACCTTGAAGCCCTGACGGCCGATGGGCAGGTTGTAGGCTCGATTAAAGGCCTGGCGGGCTATGTGCTCCCGGGACAAACCGCCCTTTTACCGCTTAAGCAGGCTTCACGACACGCGCTCAGCACGCTGCGCGTCTATCTCAATGATGACCACCATGCCAGCCAGATACCCCTGCGCCCGCTCGCTTCTCGCGCTCCTGTTTTGGCTACCGCTCATGCTGTCAGCCCGGGCTGAACCCGCCGACACCGTACAATGGCTGGCCATTACCGTGAACCACGCCCCGCGAGGCGAGCTCTGGGCCTGCCGGGTGGTGGATAATGCGCTATGGATAAGCCGCAGCGACATGAAAAAGCTGGGGCTTCACGCCCCGGACGATCGTGCCGGGTGGGTTGAGCTGACCTCCCTGCCGGGCCTGAAGGTCAATGTCGACGTGCTGTCCCAGCAGGTGTCGATTACCGCAGAGGCAGAGGCGTTCGAGGGCCAGCAGCATCTGACCGACTCAAAGCCCACACCGCTTTACCGCTATCCTGATGCGCAGCCCGTCAGCGCGTATACGCTCGGATACGCGCTCTACGCCAGCGATGCGCAGGGGAAGCGCCAGCTTAACGCCCAGACCATGCTGACCGCGTCCGGAGGGTTACCCGGAACGTTCAGCAGCAGTTTTTCAAGCCATGCAGGGGAGGAAAACAGCGCCGGTCGGCCTACCCACACCCGTCTTGAAACCCGCTGGCAGTGGGATAATACCGACTCGCTGACCACGCTGGCGCTGGGCGACAGCATCACCACCGGCACCCGCTGGAGCCGGCAGGTACGCTTTGGCGGTCTGCACTGGGCACGTAATTTTGAGCTCAATCCCCAGCTCAATACCGAACCGCGCAGCCGCTACAGCGACACGGCCGTGCTGCCTTCCACGGTCGATCTGTATATCGACGGCCTTAAGCAGAGCAGCCAGCGCGTCACGCCGGGAGACTTTCTGCTGGATACCCTGCCCTCCTTCACCGGCAGCGGGCAGGCGGAGGTGGTCATTACCGATATCAACGGTCAGCGTCGCGCCGTACAGCTCGATCTCTACGGCGCGCCGGGCATGCTGGCGGAAGGGCTCAGCAGCGGCTCGCTGGACATCGGCTGGATGCGGGAAAACTACGCCCAGCACTCCGACGACTATGCCGCCTCGCCTCTGCTGGACGCGGGCTGGCGCTATGGGGTGAATAATCACCTGACGCTGGCGCTGCATACGGAACAGCAGCGCAGGCTGCGCAACGTGGGCACGGGCGCTGACTGGCTGGTCTCTCCCGCCGTAGGGGTGGTCAGCCAGCACGTTGCCGTGAGCGACAGCCCTTACGGTCAGGGCGTTCAGTGGGGCCTCGGCTGGCAGTGGAACGGGAGAGGAACGGGCATTTCTGCCAGCACCGTCCGCACCGGGGCGGGATTCGCCGACAACGCCCGTATGAGCGGTGCCGCGCCCGTCAGACGCAGCGACAGCGTCTGGGTAAGCCAGTCCGTCCCCCACTTCGGAACCGTGGGCGCAGGCTGGGTACAGCAGAACATTCAGGGCAATACACAGCGTTACCTCAACGCCTCCTGGTCGCTGTCGCTGCCAGCACACATCTCCACCACGCTGAGCTATACCCGCTCGTTTACGGATTCGTCGAGTCACGTTCAGCTGCTGCTTTCCGTCCCATTGGGTCGAGAGGACACGCTCTCCGTTCAGGCCAGCCGGGATAAACCGCGCATGGATTACCGCCACCAGCCGGACGATGAGGCCGGCGGCTGGTCATGGGAGCTGGGCCAGGGCTTTGGCGAACGACGTGAAAGATATGCGGACGTAGGCTATCTGGGCCGAGCGGGCGAATGGCACGTTGGGCTGCAGCAAGGTGCTAACCAGGGCAACCAGTACGCCTCAGCCGAAGGCAGCCTGACGCTGCTGGACGGCAGCCTGCACGCGCTGCGCTATATCCAGCAGGGCATGGCGCTGGTGTCAACGCACGGCATTGGGCACGTACCGGTGATGCTGGAAAACCGCCCGGCCGGTGAAACGGATGAGGACGGTTATCTCCTGCTGACCGACCTGCCGCGTTACCACAACAGCAAAATCAGCATTAACCCGCTCGATCTGCCCGCCGATGTGATCGCTCCCGTCACCGACATGCATGCCAGACCGGGCAACGGCAGCGCGGTAAAAGTCGATTTTAACGTCCATCACGCCGTCACGGTTCAGGCCCGGCTGGTCGACAGCCGCCGCAGGCCGCTCCCGCTGGGCAGCGTCGTGTCAACGCCGCAGGGTGCGACCATCGTAGGACGCGACGGCTTTATCTGGCTTGAAGATCCGCCCCTGCCGGGTGAACTGGTGGTGAAGACCGGTGAGGGGGAGTGCCGGGTCACGCTTTCGGAGCCGCGTACCGCGTCATCTATACAGAATATCGGAGAACAACTGTGTCATTAAGAGCGCCGTTATTATTGCTGCTCGTCCTGTCCGTGAAGGCGATGGCGGCAGCCTGCTGGATAACCTCCACGCCCGCCATTAACTTTGGCAACGTCGTGGCGGGCAATACAACCTCCGTCAACACCGAGGTAAAATTTAGCTGCCAGGCCGACAACGAGGGCAGAACGGAATTTATCAACGTCTGCCTGAGCAGCGTAGACGCCCCGCCCTTTGAGATGATCTCGCCGGGGGACCAGGAGGGGAAACAGTACACTCTCCTCTTCCGCCTGCTTAACGGCGCAGCGCGCGCTCAGGAGCTGGGGCCTGCCAGCAGCGGGAACCTGATTCAGCAGACCCTGGCCGCGGAAAGCAATGCCAACGTCAGCGGTACCTTTCCGCTTATCGCGACCATTCCGGCAGGGCAAAGCCAGCTTCCGGCCTACCACTATTACAACTACAACATGAATCTGCGCATCGCCTGGCACAGCGCCGTGCGTCAGGATGCGCTGCAAAACTGCTCGGACGGTTCAGCAGAGGGGGAGCAGGTGCAGGGCGGCACCAACGCGCAGGCCGAAATCAGCCAGGGATGCTACATCGAGCGCGTGACACCGCTTAACTTCGGCACCCTGACCAGCACCGCAACCCTGCGCCCGACGCGATCCACCGCCACCCTCACCACGCGCTGTCCGGCCGGAACCGCGTTCACCCTTGCCATGGGCAAAGGCAACCATGCCAGCGGTAATCAGCGACAGCTCTGCAACAACGAGGGCCAGTGCCTGCGCTACGGGCTCTGGCAGGATGAGTCGGCCACGCAACGTTGGGGGGATCAAAGCAGCGGCGATGCGCTGCAGGTCACCAATCCCGCAGGCGGCACCCAGAACTACACCGTTTACGGCGAAGTCCCGGCACAGCCGCTAACCGGTACCGGGGAATTTATTGATGACGTGATTATCACGCTGACTTATTAAACCACCCAAAATCCTGTCTGGATCAATGTTATCGGTAACAGTGGCGTTAAAATAGCCAGCAGTGCTGCCCGGAAGGCGTAAGCCTTCTCTTTTTATTCGTTATCTCTGTTTTTATTACAACAACTTATGAAATACCTGCTTGCTGACGCCATCGTCTATAACGACGAGGACGGTTCTGTTTCTCTTATCAATGCGCCGGATGAAGATGCGCAGCTCCTCACCTGTACGGCGAATACCATCCTGAGGCTGCTGGTTCAGCATCATGGGAACGTGGTCGAACGGGAAACCTTTCTTCAGGAAGTCTGGGATCGGCGAGGGCTTCAGGGGTCTAACAACTCCTTAAACCAGTACATCAGCATTCTGCGCAAGATGCTGGCGACTCTGCTTCCCGACGAGCTCTTTATCGTTACCGTACCGAAAACTGGCTTTATGCTCAGCGCAGACGTCACGGTCACCCCGCTTGAGGAGGCCCCACCGACCGCCGAAACGGCGCAAGCTGCATGGCGCGTTCGCCCGGAATGGCTGTTCTGCGGCGCGCTCACGCTGGTCGTCGTTGCGCTATGCATCTGGATCGCGCTCATTAAGCCAGAAAACTCGCAGAGGGAGATCCATCTGCTGACGCATATCGGCACCTGTCCGGTCTACACCTTTACGCCGCTGGCGGACGTGTTCCATGAGAAGGCGATTGGGCTGGCGCAGACTCTTCAGCAGGACGGCCATCTTCCGTGCCTGAAAAACTCCATCTTCTACATGCACATTCAGAGAACGCTTTTCTACGGCCACGAAGGGCGGCTGGTGCTCTCCCAGTGTTCCCTCACGCAGGGTAAAGCCAGCGCCTGTCGTACGCTTTACTATTACGAGTGGTGATATGAAACACAAAAAAGTTTGGCTAATCCTGATCCTCAACCTGCTGCTGCTGGGCGCCGCGCTGGCCTGGTACTTCCACACGCCCCCGCTCTCGGTAGCCTGCGATGGAAACCTGACCTTCTCCGACAGGCGCGACAGCCACGATTTCACCTTTGACGGCGAGATCATTATGCGTTTTCATCCCGACAAAACGGGGTACATCACGCTAAACGGCAGCGTGGTGAATGCCCCGCGCAGCTGGGAGGTTTCCCGCCAGGAGATGTTTAAATGGCGTCACGTGGAGGGCGAACTGTATGAAATTGTCATTCAAAAAGTGGAGCGTTTTAGCCACGATGCCATGCCGCCCGGAGTCTTTGAAAAGTACGTCGCGGGCCTGACGCTGGGCAATAAAAGGCTTCTGACGATAGAGCGCACGCCGGAAGACGCGCTGGTGATCAGCAATTTTTACTCGCCGGTGCTGATCTGCTCGGAATAATGTCGACGGGTCAGGCTATACTTCCCGCCATGAATATTCGCATTCGCCCCACTACCCCTCACGACATTATCGCCCTGCCCGCCATTGAACGCGCGGCGGGCGAGCGTTTTCGTGAAAGCCCGGATCTCGCCTGGCTTGCCGACGGCGAGGTCATTTCCGCTGAGCAGCACCTTGAGTATGCCGAACGTGGGCTAAGCTGGCTGGCGCTGGCGAACGACAAGCCCGTCGGATTTATCCTTGCCGAGGCCCATCCTTCATCACTGTTTATTGTCGAACTCTCGGTTGATCTGGAGTGGCAGGGAAAAGGGATCGGCAGGCAGCTCATCGCCTGCGTGGCAGACCATGCCCGTAAAAGAGGGCTGACAGCGCTGACGTTGACGACGTTCAGGGACGTACCGTGGAACGCGCCGTTCTATGCGCGGCTGGGGTTTGAAAAAATGACGACGCTGACGCCTGAACTGCGTCAGAAAAGGGAAGAAGAGACAGCGCACGGTTTCGCGTATGAAACGCGCTGCGCCATGCGCCTGCCTCTGTAATATCGCCCGGTGGCGCTGCGCTTACCGGGCCTACAAAACCCTGAACCGTAGGCCGGGTAAGGCGCAGCCGCCACCCGGCACAACGCACCGGGTTAGAACGTTTCCCAGTTATCGCCTGAATCGGCAGTCGCGGTTTTACGCGCCATCACCGGCGTGGAAACCGCTTTAGCCGCAGCGAATTCGCGCGCTTTCATCTGCTCCTGCTGAATGCGGAACACCGCCACGGCCTGAGTCAGACGGCTCGCCTGCTCTTCCAGTGCGGCGGCCGCTGCGGCAGATTCCTCAACCAGCGAGGCGTTCTGCTGGGTCACGCGATCCATCTCAGCTACCGCCAGACCCACCTGGTCGATACCGCGGCTCTGCTCGTCAGACGCAGAGGCGATTTCACCCATGATGTCCGTTACGCGGGTCACCGCGTTCACGATCTCACCCATGGTTTCACCGGCGCTTTCTACCAGCGTTGAACCTACTTCCACGCGGCCCACGGAGTCTTCAATCAGACTCTTGATCTCGCGTGCTGCCTGGGCGCTGCGCTGGGCCAGGTTACGTACTTCACCTGCCACCACCGCAAAACCACGACCCTGCTCGCCCGCACGCGCCGCTTCTACCGCCGCGTTCAGTGCCAGAATGTTGGTCTGGAAGGCAATGCCGTCGATCACGCTGATAATGTCGGCAATTTTCTGCGAACTGCCCGCGATATCACGCATGGTCTGCACCACGTTATCCACCACTTTGCCGCCTTTCTGCGCGGTTTCAGAGGCGCTCAGCGCAAGATGGCTCGCCTGACGGGCGTTTTCGGCGTTCTGCTTAACGGTCGCCGTCAGCTGCTCCATGCTGGCAGCGGTCTCTTCCAGAGAAGCGGCCTGCTGTTCAGTACGGGAAGAGAGGTCGTTGTTGCCCATCGCAATTTCGCTCGCGCCGCTGTAGATAGCGTTCGCGCCGTTACGCACGTCGCCGACGGTACGCACCAGCTCACCCTGCATATGGCGCAGCGAGTCGGCCAGTTCACCCATCTCGTTGGTGCCCTGAACCTCAATGCGCTTCACCAGGTCGCCGCTGGCGATATGGCGAATGTTGTCGATCAGACGATTCAGCGGAGAGATCAGCGTCTGCTTGATGTTGAGCCAGACGGCCACGATCACCACCAGCACGGCAATCAGGACGCTGATCAGCACCCAGATAGCCTGGCTGAAGGAGCTGTTGCTGTCTTCGACCGCCGTCTGGTACAGCTTGTCATTCTGCTGCAGGTAGCTCACATACTGCTTCTCAAAACCGTCCTGATAGCTCTGGGTCGGCTGGTCGAAGAAGGCGTTGATTTTGCCGGCACCCAGCAGCTGAATCAGCTCCGCCAGCGCGCCGTGGTAAATATCATAGTTACGCTTGATCTCCATGGCATCCGCATCGCTTTGACGCGGATCGCGCGGCAGGGCTTCGTAGGCAGCCCAGTTTTTTTCCGCCTGTTTCAGAGACGTAGACGCGATTTGCATCAAATCGTTAACGGTCGCGCCGCTGCCGATATTGCTCTGATCCATCATGTAGCGGATACCCGCACGGTTCAGGGTATTACGGGTTTGCAGCAACGCTACCCAGCTGGCGTTCAGCGTGGATTGTTGCTGGCGAATGGTTTGCAGGACGGTGAAATTCTCTTTGTCATTCTTAAGGGCATTAAAGAAAAGACCACCGGACGTGAGTTGTAAAAGGCCAAATATCGCTAAAACCAGCATTAAGCTGGTGACAATCTTGATACGGTTTAACATGTTTTCTCTTTCCTCAGACAGATACAGAATTTTCGGCCTGGAAAGGGAAAACTTTACGAAAATCATTCTGGAATTTGTGGTTTTTACTCTTCTTCCCGCGCTGCGTTATGCCGGTTTCCGAGTTCAATAAACTCTTCCAGCAGCGCCGTCAGCTGTTTCATCTTCTCCGGCGTGTATTCCGCCTCGATCTGCTGATACGCCTCTTCGACCTGCGCCTGGGCGTGTTCATACAGCGCATTCCCCTCTTTGGTCAGCGACACGTACAGCTTGCGCTGGTCGTTCACCGGCTTTAAGCGCAGCACCAGGCCGTCGCGCTCCATCCGCGTCAGAATGCCCGTCAGGCTCGGGCGCAGGATGCAGGTGCGAAACGCCAGATCGTGAAAATCCATCGACGGATGTTCAGCCAGCACGCGCACAATGCGCCACTGCTGCTCGGTCAGATTATGGCGCTTTACGATCGGGCGGAAGTACGACATCGCCGCTTCCCGCGCCTGCAGCAGCGCGATGGTTAATGAGTCATGCATAGGCTCTCCCTTCACATCATTAACAAGTAAACAATCACTAAAAGATGCTTTTATAAACAACACGTTTTCCGTCAAAAAGTCTAACAGAAACCATTCATTTTTATTAACTGCATGATTTAAATATAAATAAAAACCAATATGTAAATTTATTGTTATTCATATCACAAATTTTTCACTTCTGATTGCGAAATAAACAGCAAAAGCATAAAACCAGATCATTAATATATTAATGAAATCATAACCCGGACCGCCGGGATGAGGAGTATGTGAATGAAAGGTACCGTTTTTGCCGTCGCCCTCAACCATCAAAGCCAGCGTGAAGCCTGGCGCGAGGCGTTTGAAAAAGCCCCCTACAGCACGCCGCCGAAAACGGCGGTATGGTTTATCAAACCGCACAACACGGTGATTCGCGCGGGCGAGCCGATCCCCTTCCCGCAGGGGGAAACGGTGCTGAGCGGCGCGACGGTGGCGCTGGTCGTGGGCAAAACCGCCAGCAGGGTGCGCGTGGAGGACGCCGCGGAGTACATCGCGGGATATGCGCTCGCCAACGAGGTGAGCCTGCCGGAAGAGAGCTTCTACCGCCCGGCCATCAAGGCCAAATGCCGGGACGGATTTTGCCCGCTGGGCGAACTTGTCGCCGTTGATAACGTGGATAACCTGACCATCATCACCGAAATCAACGGCCGCGAAGCGGACCACTGGAGCACGGCCGATCTTCAGCGCAGCGCCGCCGAACTGCTGAGCGCCCTGAGCGAGTTCGCCACCCTCAATCCCGGCGATGCGATCCTTCTCGGCACGCCGCAAAGCCGCGTGGAGATCCGCCCGGGCGATCGCGTGCGCATTCTGGCAGAAGGCTTTCCGCCGCTGGAAAACCCGGTGGTGGATGAGCGCAACGTCACTGTTGCCCACAGCACGCCGCCGCACGCCACGCTATTTGCCCTCGGTCTGAACTATGCCGACCACGCCAGCGAGCTGGACTTCAAGCCACCGACCGAGCCGCTGGTATTTATCAAAGCGCCAAACACCTTCAACGGCGACAGCCAGACGTCGGTGCGTCCGAACAATATCGAATACATGCACTACGAGGCGGAGCTGGTGGTGGTCATCGGTAAAACCGCGCGTAAGGTCAGCGAAGCCGAGGCGATGGACTACGTGGCGGGCTATACGGTCTGCAACGACTACGCCATCCGCGACTACCTGGAAAACTACTACCGCCCGAACCTGCGGGTAAAAAGCCGCGACGGGCTGACCCCCATTTCCCCAAACGTCGTGCCGAAAGCGGCAATTCCCGACCCGCACAACCTCGCCCTGCGCACCTTCGTCAACGGCGAGCTGCGCCAGGAAGGTACCACGGCGGATCTGATCTTCAGCATTCCGTTCCTGATTGCGTACCTGAGCGATTTTATGACCCTGCAGCCGGGCGACATGATTGCCACCGGCACGCCGAAGGGGCTGTCCGACGTGGTGCCGGGCGATGAGGTGGTGGTGGAAGTGGAGGGCGTGGGACGCCTGGTGAACCGAATTGTCAGCGAGGAGACTGCAAAATGAAAAAGATTAACCACTGGATCAACGGTAAAAACGTCGCGGGAAGCGAGTACTTCCACACCACCAACCCGGCTTCCGGCGAGGTATTAGCGGAAGTCGCCTCCGGCGGTGAAGCTGAAATTCACCAGGCCGTCGCCGCCGCCAAAGAGGCGTTCCCGAAGTGGGCCAACCTGCCGATGAAGGAGCGCGCGCGCCTGATGCGTCGTCTGGGCGATCTGATCGACCAGAACGTGCCCGAGATCGCCGCCATGGAAACCGCCGACACCGGCCTGCCGATCCACCAGACTAAAAACGTGCTCATTCCGCGCGCCTCGCACAACTTCGAGTTCTTCGCCGAGGTGTGCCAGCAGATGAACGGCAAAACCTACCCGGTCGACGACAAGATGCTCAACTACACCCTGGTGCAGCCGGTGGGCGTCTGCGCGCTGGTGTCGCCTTGGAACGTGCCGTTTATGACCGCCACCTGGAAGGTCGCGCCGTGCCTGGCACTCGGAAACACCGCGGTGCTGAAGATGTCTGAACTCTCCCCGCTGACCGCCGACCGTCTGGGCGAGCTGGCGCTGGAGGCGGGCATTCCGGCGGGCGTGCTCAACGTGGTGCAGGGCTACGGCGCGACGGCAGGCGACGCGCTGGTGCGCCATCACGACGTGCGCGCCGTCTCCTTCACCGGCGGCACCGCCACCGGGCGCAACATCATGAAAAACGCCGGGCTGAAGAAATACTCCATGGAGCTGGGCGGCAAATCCCCGGTGCTGATTTTTGAAGATGCCGACATCGAGCGCGCGCTGGACGCCGCCCTGTTCACCATCTTCTCGATCAACGGCGAGCGCTGCACCGCGGGCTCGCGCATCTTCATCCAGCAGAGCATCTACCCGGAATTCGTGAAGCGCTTTGCCGAACGCGCCAACCGCCTGCGCGTTGGGGATCCAAACGATCCGAACACCCAGATCGGCGCGCTCATCAGCCAGCAGCACTGGGAGAAGGTCTCCGGTTACATCCGCCTCGGCATTGAAGAGGGTGCAACCCTGCTGGCGGGCGGCCCGGACAAACCGACCGATCTGCCTGCGCACCTGAAGGGCGGCAACTTCCTGCGCCCAACCGTGCTGGCGGATGTCGACAACCGCATGCGTGTGGCGCAGGAGGAGATCTTCGGGCCGGTGGCCTGCCTGCTGCCGTTCAAGGACGAAGCGGAAGGTCTGCGCCTGGCCAACGACGTGGAGTACGGCCTGGCGTCGTACATCTGGACCCAGGACGTCAGCAAGGTGCTGCGCCTGGCGCGCAGCATTGAAGCGGGCATGGTGTTCGTGAACACCCAGAACGTGCGCGACCTGCGCCAGCCGTTTGGCGGCGTGAAGGCCTCCGGCACCGGCCGCGAGGGCGGGGAGTACAGCTTTGAAGTGTTCGCGGAGATGAAGAACGTCTGCATCTCCATGGGCGACCATCCGATTCCAAAGTGGGGGATCTGACCATGGGTAAATTAGCGCTAGCGGCAAAAATCACCCACGTGCCGTCGATGTACCTCTCCGAGCTGCCGGGGAAAAACCACGGCTGCCGCCAGTCGGCCATCGACGGGCATAAAGAAATCAGCAAGCGCTGCCGCGAGCTGGGCGTGGACACCATCATCGTGTTCGATACCCACTGGCTGGTGAACAGCGCGTACCACATCAACTGTGCGGACCATTTTGCGGGCGTCTACACCAGCAACGAGCTGCCGCACTTTATCCGCGACATGACCTACGACTACGACGGCAACCCGGAACTCGGCCAGCTGATCGCCGACGAGGCGGTGAAGCTCGGCGTGCGCGCCAAAGCGCACAACATCCCGAGCCTCAAGCTGGAGTACGGCACGCTGGTGCCGATGCGCTACATGAACGCGGATAAACACTTCAAAGTAGTCTCCATCTCGGCGTTCTGCACGGTACACGACTTTGCCGACAGCCGCAGGCTGGGCGAGGCCATCGTCAGCGCCATCGAAAAATACGACGGCACCGTGGCGGTGCTCGCCAGCGGCTCGCTGTCGCACCGCTTTATCGACGACCAGCGCGCGGAGGAAGGGATGAACAGCTACACCCGCGAGTTTGACCGCCAGATGGACGAGCGCGTGGTGAAGCTGTGGCGCGAGGGCCAGTTCAAAGAGTTTTGCAGCATGCTGCCGGAGTACGCCGACTACTGCTACGGCGAGGGCAACATGCACGACACCGTGATGCTGCTGGGCATGCTCGGCTGGGACAAATACGACGGCAAGGTGGAGTTCCTCACCGAGCTGTTCGCCAGCTCCGGCACCGGCCAGGTTAACGCCGTTTTCCCGCTGCCCGCGTAAGGAGCCACCATGCCGCACTTTATTGCTGAATGTACCGACAACATCCGCGAGCAGGCCGACCTGCCGGGGCTGTTCGCCAAAGTCAACGAGGCGCTGGCCGCCACGGGCATCTTTCCCATCGGCGGTATCCGCAGCCGCGCCCACTGGCTGGATACCTGGCAGATGGCCGACGGCAGGCACGACTACGCCTTTGTGCATATGACGCTAAAGATTGGTGCCGGGCGCAGCCTGGAGAGCCGCCAGCAGGTGGGCGAGATGCTGTTTGCGTTGATTAAAGATCATTTCGCAGCGCTGATGGCCGACCGCTATCTGGCACTGTCGTTCGAGCTCGACGAGCTGCATCCGACGCTCAATTACAAACAGAACAACGTGCACGCGTTGTTTAAGTAAAACCGGCACGGCCAGCCTCCCTCTCCCACGGGGAGAGGGAGAAAAACGTAAAACAGGATATCGCCATGCTCGACAAACACACCCATACCCTGATCGCCCATCGCCTGCATCAGGCGGAACAAACCCGGGAGCAGATCCGCGCGATCTCCCTTGAGTACCCGGAGATCACCATTGAAGACGCCTACGCCGTCCAGCGCGAATGGGTCAGCCTGAAAATCGCCGAAGGCCGCGTGCTGAAGGGCCACAAGATCGGCCTCACCTCCAAAGCGATGCAGGCCAGCTCGCAGATTAGCGAGCCGGACTATGGCGCGCTGCTGGACGACATGTTTTTCCACGACGGCAGCGACATTCCCGTCGATCGCTTTATCGTTCCGCGCATCGAAGTGGAGCTGGCCTTCGTGCTGGCAAAACCGCTGCGCGGCCCGAACTGCACGATCTTCGACGTCTACAACGCTACGGACTACGTCATCCCCGCGCTGGAGCTGATCGACGCCCGCTGCCACAACGTTGACCCGGAGACCCAGCGCCCGCGCAAGGTGTTCGACACCATCTCCGATAACGCCGCCAACGCGGGGGTGATCCTCGGCGGCCGTCCGATTAAGCCCGACGCGCTGGATCTGCGCTGGATCTCTGCCCTGCTCTACCGCAACGGCGTGATCGAAGAGACCGGCGTTGCCGCAGGCGTGCTTAACCACCCGGCGAACGGCGTCGCGTGGCTGGCGAACAAGCTGGCGCCGTACGACGTACAGCTTGAGCCGGGGCAAATCATCCTCGGCGGCTCCTTTACCCGCCCGGTACCCGCCAGCAGAGGCGACACCTTCCACGTCGACTACGGCAGCATGGGCTCCATCAGCTGCCGCTTTGTTTAGGAGAGGACCATGCAAAACGCATTCAAAGCGGCGCTGCAGGCGGGACGCCCGCAAATCGGCTTATGGCTGGGGCTGACCAGCAGCTACAGCGCCGAGCTGCTGGCCGGGGCAGGCTTCGACTGGCTGCTGATCGACGGCGAGCACGCGCCGAACAGCGTACAAACCGTGTTAACCCAATTACAGGCCATCGCGCCTTATCCCAGCCAGCCGGTGGTGCGCCCGTCGTGGAACGACCCGGTGCAGATCAAGCAGCTGCTGGACGTGGGCGCGCAAACCCTGCTGGTGCCGATGGTGCAAAACGCCGATGAAGCGCGGCTGGCGGTACGTGCCACCCGCTACCCGCCCGCGGGCATTCGCGGCGTCGGAAGCGCCCTGGCGCGCGCCTCGCACTGGAACCGGATTCCGGACTACCTGCAGCAGGCCAACGACGCCATGTGCGTGCTGGTGCAGATCGAAACCCGCGAGGCGCTGAAAAACCTGCCGCAAATACTCGACGTGGAAGGGGTCGACGGCGTGTTTATCGGCCCGGCGGATCTGAGCGCCGACATGGGCTTTGCCGGCAACCCGCAGCACCCGGAGGTGCAGGCCGCCATCGAGCAGGCGATCGCGCAGATCCTTAGCGCCGATAAAGCGCCCGGCATCCTGATGGCGAACGAGCAGCTGGCGAAACGCTACCTTGAACTCGGCGCGCTGTTTGTCGCCGTCGGCGTCGACACCACCCTGCTCGCTCGCGGCGCAGAAGCGCTGGCGGCACGCTTTATCGAACAACCGGTTACGTCAGTTAATAACAATAAATCCGTCTACTAAACGTAAGATCTGGAGCGCACCATGACGACCTCTACCCTGCAAACCCATGATAATAAAGCTGTTGAACATCGCGTCATTAACAAGCTGTTCCGACGCCTGATCGTCTTTCTCTTCATCCTGTTTGTCTTTTCGTTTCTCGATCGTATCAACATCGGCTTTGCCGGGCTGACGATGGGCAAAGATCTGGGCCTTACGTCGACCATGTTTGGCCTGGCCGCGACGCTGTTTTACGTCACCTACGTGCTGTGCGGGATCCCGAGCAACATCATGCTGGCGAAGATCGGCGCACGGCGCTGGATCGCCGGGATCATGGTGGTGTGGGGCATCGCCTCCACCTGTACCATGTTCGCCACCAGTCCGCACACGCTCTATATTTTACGCATGCTGGTGGGCATTGCCGAAGCGGGCTTCCTGCCGGGGATCCTGGTCTATCTCACCTGGTGGTTCCCGGCCTATCACCGCGCCCGCGCCAACGCGCTGTTTATGATCGCCATGCCGGTGACCATGATGCTCGGCTCGATCCTCTCCGGCTACATTCTGGCGATGGACGGGCTGTGGAACCTGAAGGGCTGGCAGTGGCTGTTCCTGCTGGAGGGGCTGCCGTCGGTGGTGCTCGGCGTGGTGACCTGGTTTTACCTCAACGACACGCCGGATCGGGCCACCTGGCTGGACGACGACGAAAAGCAGGCGCTGAAAACGATGATCGCCCGCGAGCAGGAGGTCGCCATTGCCCAATCCGTCACGCCGCGCTCAACGCTGCGCGAAGTGCTGACCCCGGCGGTGCTGCTCTACACGCTGGCCTACTTCTGCCTGACCAACACGCTCAGCGCCATCAACATCTGGACGCCGCAGATCCTGCAAAGCTTTAACACGGGGAGCAGCAATATCGTCATCGGCCTGCTGGCGGCGATCCCGCAGTTTTGCACTATTCTCGGGATGATCTGGTGGAGCCGACGCTCCGACAGGCTGAAAGAGCGAAAAAAGCACACCATCCTGCCGTACCTGTTCGCCGCGGCGGGATGGATGCTGGCCTCGGCCACCGATCACAGCCTGATCCAGCTGCTTGGCATCATTATGGCCTCAACCGGATCCTTTACCGCCATGGCCATATTCTGGACCACCCCGGATCGGGTGATTAGCCTGCAGTCCCGCGCGGTGGCGCTGGCGGTGATCAACGCCATCGGCAACGTCGGATCCGCCGTTAGCCCGTTGTTGATCGGCATTCTGCGTGATTCAACCGGCAGCTTTAGCTCCGGACTGTGGTTTGTGGCCGGGCTGCTGGTGGTGGGCGCGCTGGTGCTGACGCGCATTCCGATGACGCAGCGCGAAAGCCTTGAGCGCGAGCCGGGCGTCGCGGCGCAGAAGATCCACTAGGGAGCCGCCATGTGCCAGAGCCCCATTACCAACATCGACATCAGCAAGGAGTACGACGAAAGTCTGGGCACCGACGACGTGCATTACCAGTCGTTCGCGCGCATGGCGGCCTTTTTTGGCCGCGACATGCAGGCGCACCGTCACGACCAGTATTTTCAGATGCACTTTCTTGATACCGGGCAGATTGAGCTCCAGCTCGACGATCACCGCTACTCGGTACAGGCCCCGCTGTTCGTCCTCACGCCGCCGTCGGTGCCGCACGCGTTTATCACCGAATCCGACAGCGACGGACACGTGCTGACGGTGCGCGAGGATCTGATCTGGCCGCTGCTTGAGGTGCTCTACCCCGGCACGCGGGAAGCGTTTGGCCTGCCGGGGATCTGCCTCTCGCTGGCCGACAGGCCGGACGAGCTGGCGGCGCTGAAGCACTACTGGCAGCTCATTGCCCGGGAATCCACGGAACAGCTGCCGGGGCGCGAACATACCCTGGTCCTGCTGGCGCAGGCGGTCTTCACCCTGCTGCTGCGCAACGCGAAGCTCGACGACCACGCTTCGGGCGGCATGCGCGGCGAGCTGAAGCTGTTCCAGCGCTTTACCCAGCTGATAGATGCCCACTACCACCAGCACTGGACGGTGCCGGAATACGCCAGCGAGCTGCACCTGACCGAATCCCGCCTGACCGACATCTGCCGCCGCTTCGCCAACCGCCCGCCGAAGCGGCTGATCTTCGACCGCCAGCTGCGCGAAGCCAGGCGGCTGCTGCTCTTTTCCGACAGCGCGGTCAGCGAGATTGCCTGGCAGCTGGGGTTTAAGGACCCGGCCTATTTTGCCCGTTTTTTTAACCGCTTAGTGGGGTGCTCGCCGAGCGCGTATCGGGCGCAGAAAGTACCGGTGTCGCCTGTTCCCCTCACCCCTGCCCTCTCCCAAAGGGAGAGGGAGTAACCGTCCCCTCTCCCTTTGGGAGAGGGTTAGGGTGAGGGAAATCACACTCTGCGATCTCTCGCGAAAAGTACCCGCCGTTGTCCCAATCGTCCCTTCACGTTACGCCGCGCTCAGGCTTCAATTAAACAACAAAAACAAAACATAAATTTAACAACCCTATTCCGATACGAGGTCCCTATGAAGCCTGAAGATTTCCGCGCTGATGCCAAACGTCCGTTAACCGGCGAAGAGTATTTAAAAAGCCTGCAGGACGGCCGTGAAATTTATATCTACGGCGAGCGCGTCAAAGACGTCACCACCCATCCGGCGTTTCGCAACGCGGCGGCCTCCATCGCGCAGATGTACGACGCGCTGCACAAGCCGGACATGCAGGACACCCTCTGCTGGGGCACCGACACCGGCAGCGGCGGCTATACCCATAAGTTCTTCCGCGTGGCGAAAAGCGCCGACGACCTGCGCCAGCAGCGCGACGCCATCGCCGAGTGGTCACGCCTGAGCTACGGCTGGATGGGCCGCACGCCGGACTACAAAGCCGCATTCGGCTGCGCGCTCGGCGCCAACCCGGCCTTCTACGGCCAGTTCGAACAGAACGCCCGCAGCTGGTACACGCGCATTCAGGAAACCGGCCTGTACTTCAACCACGCCATCGTTAACCCGCCGATCGACCGCCACAAGCCGGCTGACGAGGTGAAAGACGTCTACATCAAGCTGGAGAAAGAGACCGACGCCGGGATCATCGTCAGCGGCGCGAAAGTGGTGGCAACCAACTCGGCGCTGACCCACTACAACATGATCGGCTTCGGCTCCGCGCAGGTGATGGGCGAAAACCCGGACTTCGCGCTGATGTTCGTCGCGCCGATGGACGCCGAGGGCGTGAAGCTGATCTCCCGCGCCTCTTACGAGATGGTGGCAGGCGCAACCGGATCCCCTTACGACTACCCGCTCTCCAGCCGCTTTGACGAGAACGACGCGATCCTGGTGATGGATCACGTGCTGATCCCGTGGGAAAACGTGCTGATCTACCGCGATTTCGACCGCTGCCGTCGCTGGACGATGGAAGGCGGCTTTGCGCGGATGTACCCGCTGCAGGCCTGCGTTCGCCTGGCGGTGAAGCTCGACTTCATCACCGCCCTGCTGAAAAAATCCCTGGAGTGCACCGGTACCCTGGAGTTCCGCGGCGTGCAGGCGGATCTCGGCGAAGTGGTGGCCTGGCGCAACATGTTCTGGGCTCTGAGCGACTCCATGTGTTCCGAAGCTACCCCGTGGGTCAACGGCGCGTATCTGCCGGATCACGCCGCGCTGCAAACCTATCGCGTCATGGCGCCGATGGCCTACGCGAAGATCAAGAATATCATCGAGCGTAACGTGACGTCCGGGCTGATCTACCTGCCGTCCAGCGCCCGGGATCTGAACAACCCGCAGATCGACCAGTATCTGGCGAAATACGTGCGCGGCTCCAACGGCATGGATCACGTCGAACGCATCAAGATTTTGAAGCTGATGTGGGACGCCATCGGCAGCGAGTTTGGCGGCCGTCACGAGCTGTACGAAATCAACTACTCCGGCAGCCAGGATGAGATCCGCCTGCAGTGTCTGCGCCAGGCGCAAAGCTCCGGCAACATGGACAAGATGATGGCGATGGTCGACCGCTGCATGTCCGAGTACGACCAGCACGGCTGGACGGTGCCGCACCTGCACAACAACAGCGATATCAACATGCTCGACAAGCTGCTGAAATAGCGCAGCGGGAGGTTGCAATGCATTCAGATGAACAACGCCTGCGTTTTCGCGACGCAATGAGCAGCCTGTCGGCGGCGGTCAATGTGGTCACCACCGAGGGCGAGGCGGGCCGCTGCGGCATTACCGCCACCGCCGTCTGTTCGGTCACGGACACCCCGCCGTCGGTTATGGTGTGCATCAACGCCAACAGCGCCATGAACCCGGTTTTTCAGGGCAACGGCAGGCTGTGCGTTAACGTACTGAACCACGAGCAGGAGATCATGGCTCGCCATTTCGCCGGGATGACCGGTATGACGATGGAGGAGCGCTTTGCCCTCTCCTGCTGGCAGAAAGGCCCGCTGGGGCAGCCGGTGCTCAAGGGCGCGCTCGCCAGCCTGGAAGGCGAGATTAGCCAGGTGCAAACCATCGGCACGCATCTTGTCTATCTTGTTGAAATTAAAAATATCATTCTGAGCGACGCGGGACACGGCCTGATCTACTTCAAGCGCCGTTTCCACCCGGTCATGCTGGAGGCGGAAGCCGCCGTGTGATCCCCCCTCGCGCTGGCCTTTTTCTTCGGCCAGCGCCGCTTTCTACAAAAACTCCTAAGGTTTCCGCTAAATCACGCCGTTATATAACCATAAGAGAAATTTTCTGTGACTGAATACTGACACCCTTTGTCAGTGCATCCGCATCATTCAGCGCATACCTAAATATACAGGATGACCTTATGGCTAAAACGACGCGGAGCCGCTCGGCTGAACGTCTGGTCGATATTCTGGTTGAGCTACATTTAAACGGTGTGGTAAACCGCAGTGCGCTAATGGAGAAATTTAAAATTACCGAGCGTACCGTCTACCGGGATTTAAATGCCCTCTCCCCCATTGTTGAACATACCGGTAACGGGCTATATCGACTGATCCATTCCGCACAATCGCCCGGCGGACAAGGCCTACATCACACCCTTTCTAACTTCCTGAATGCTGACAGCTTTTTCCCTGAAAGAAATACGGAATTCTGGCAGAAGCTCGAAACGCGCGTTGACGAAAACCATATTCTTATTCTTGCGAATGAAGCAGAACACACGGTAGAACGTGATATTCGCCGTTATTTAACAAAAATCGAGAAATCGATTAAAAACCATAATGTTTGTCAGATCGTTTATAAGGGAAAAACCCGTCTGATTAATCCCTATAAACTCATTAACAAAAAAAATATATGGTATTTACAAGCCACCGAAAATAGCCGCCTGAAATCCTTCTCATTGAGCCAGATTAGCTGGTTTGATATTCAGAAAACGACCTTTACGCCCGAAGAAAATGTCCTTGAGCTGCTGGAGAAAAGCCTCGATCCCTGGGTGTCCGAAAATACTTTCGCAGTGAAAATATTTATCAAAGATAATATTTCACATTACTTCCTGCGCCGCGATCTTCTGCCGGAACAGGAGCTGCTGGAGGAACAACAGGGCGGCGTCACACTGCGCTGCCAGGCGGCGCACGAGAACCAGATCCTGCCGCTGCTGTTCTACTGGCTGCCCCACATTCAGATTCTGGAACCGAACTGGCTGAAGGAAAAACTGATTAGAACGCTGGAGAACTATCTGGCCGTGGAGCGTAACCCGAATAATCAAGTGATCTCAATCACATAATTTCGCCCCCTGGCGGCGAGCCGGAACCGCTCGTCGCCCCCTTTGACCGCTCACCCGGCACTTTCAACCACTCATTCATTTACCGTCCTTTACACGCGCGAGGATCTGGCACGATCGCTCCAGCATTAATCAATACCTCCTCACAACGAACCCTGACCCTTTTTTCTTTACATAAAAAACCAGGTCTTACTATGGATACTAAAAAACTACTGAAGCACGTGCCCTGGGCCTTACTCGGGATCCTCGGCGCTTTCTGTCTGGCGGTTGTCGCATTACGCCGGGGCGAACACGTAAGCGCCCTGTGGATCGTGGTCGCGTCGGTTTCCGTCTATCTTGTTGCTTATCGCTACTACAGCTTGTACATCGCGCAGAAGGTCATGAAGCTCGACCCGACGCGCGCCACCCCGGCGGTCATTAACAATGACGGCCTGAACTACGTGCCAACCAACCGCTACGTGCTGTTTGGTCACCACTTTGCCGCTATCGCCGGTGCAGGCCCGCTGGTGGGTCCGGTGCTGGCCGCGCAGATGGGCTACCTGCCGGGTACCCTGTGGCTGCTTGCCGGCGTAGTGCTGGCGGGTGCGGTGCAGGACTTTATGGTGCTGTTTATCTCTTCTCGCCGTAACGGCGCCTCTCTGGGTGAGATGGTCAAAGAAGAGATGGGCCGCGTGCCGGGGACCATCGCCCTGTTCGGCTGCTTCCTGATTATGATCATCATCCTCGCGGTGCTGGCCCTGATCGTGGTGAAAGCGCTGGCCGAAAGTCCGTGGGGTGTCTTCACCGTCTGCTCAACCGTGCCGATTGCGCTGTTCATGGGTATCTACATGCGCTTCCTGCGTCCGGGACGCGTGGGTGAAGTGTCGGTGATTGGTATCGTGCTGCTGGTGGCCTCTATCTACTTCGGCGGCGTGATTGCGCACGACCCGTACTGGGGCCCGGCGCTGACCTTCAAGGACACCACCATTACCTTCGCGCTGATTGGCTATGCGTTTATCTCCGCGCTGCTGCCGGTCTGGCTGATTCTGGCCCCGCGTGACTACCTGGCGACCTTCCTCAAAATCGGCGTTATCGTCGGTCTGGCGATCGGCATCCTGGTGATTAACCCGGATCTGAAAATGCCTGCGGTAACGCAGTACATCGACGGTACCGGCCCGCTGTGGAAAGGCGCCCTGTTCCCGTTCCTGTTCATCACCATCGCCTGCGGTGCGGTCTCCGGCTTCCACGCCCTGATTGCGTCCGGTACCACGCCTAAGCTGCTGGCGAACGAGAAAGACGCGCGTCTGATCGGCTACGGCGCGATGCTGATGGAGTCCTTCGTGGCGATCATGGCGCTGGTTGCCGCGTCTATCATCGAACCGGGTCTCTACTTCGCGATGAACACCCCGCCTGCGGGCCTCGGCATCACCATGCCAAACCTGCACGAAATGGGCGGTGACAACGCGGCGCTGATTATGGCGCAGCTGAAGGACGCTAGCGCACACGCCGCGGCTACCGTCAGCTCCTGGGGATTCGTGATTTCGCCTGAGCAGATTATGCAAACCGCGAAGGACATCGGCGAACCATCCGTGCTGAACCGCGCCGGCGGTGCACCGACGCTGGCCGTCGGTATCGCACACGTGTTCCACAAAGTGCTGCCGTGGGCGGACATGGGCTTCTGGTACCACTTCGGTATTCTGTTCGAAGCGCTGTTCATCCTGACCGCGCTGGACGCCGGTACCCGTGCGGGCCGCTTCATGCTGCAAGATTTGCTCGGTAACTTCGTGCCGTTCCTGAAGAAAACCGACTCTCTGGTAGCGGGCATTCTGGGTACGGCGGGATGCGTCGGCCTGTGGGGCTACCTGCTGTATCAGGGCGTTGTCGACCCGCTCGGCGGCGTGAAGAGCCTGTGGCCGCTGTTCGGTATCTCCAACCAGATGCTCGCAGCCGTTGCTCTAGTGCTGGGTACCGTGGTCCTCGTGAAGATGAAGCGCACCAAATACATCTGGGTAACGGTTGTTCCTGCGCTGTGGCTGCTGCTCTGCACCACCTGGGCGCTTGGCCTGAAGCTGTTCAGCGCCAACCCGCAGCTGGAAGGCTTCTTCTTCATGGCTAACCAGTACAAAGAGAAGATTGCCGCAGGCGGCGCGGATCTCACCGCTCAGCAGATTGCCAACATGAACCATATCGTGGTGAACAACTACACCAACGCGGGTCTGAGCATTCTGTTCCTGGTGGTGGTGTACAGCATCATCTTCTACGGCATCAAAACCTGGCTGAACGTGCGCAACGCCGACGGTCGTACGGATAAAGAAACCCCGTACGTGCCGGTGCCGGAAGGCGGCGTGAAGACCTCTTCACACCATTAATCCGCAATCCTCCCCCTCTCCCTTTGGGAGAGGGCTGGGGTGAGGGGAACATAAGCCCAGCGGACTCACATCGCCGGGCTTTTTCTGTCTGGAACCCACAATGTTTGGTAACTTAGGCGAAGCAAAAAAATACCTCGGTCAGGCGGCGAAAATGCTGATTGGCATTCCGGACTATGACAACTACGTTGAGCATATGAAGACCAACCATCCGGATAAGCCGTACATGACCTACACCGAATTCTTCCGCGAGCGTCAGGAAGCGCGCTACGGCGGAAGTGGAGAAGGCGGCGTCCGCTGCTGCTAAAGGAGAGACCATGACCCCGATTGCCGTTACCCTGCTGACCGGTTTTCTCGGCGCCGGTAAAACCACCCTGCTGCGCCACATCCTGAATGAACAGCACGGCTTCAAAATCGCCGTCATCGAAAACGAATTCGGTGAGGTCTCGGTAGACGATCAGCTGATTGGCGATCGCGCCACCCAGATCAAAACCCTGACCAACGGCTGCATCTGCTGCACCCGCTCTAACGAATTAGAAGACGCCCTGCTGGACCTGCTCGACAGCCGCGACCGCGGCGAGATCGACTTTGACCGACTGGTGATCGAATGCACCGGCATGGCCGACCCCGGCCCGATTATTCAGACCTTTTTCTCTCACGAGATCCTCTGCCAGCGCTACCTGCTGGACGGCGTAATTGCCCTGGTCGATGCGGTTCACGCCGACGAGCAGATGAACCAGTTCACCATCGCCCAGTCTCAGGTGGGCTACGCCGACCGCATCCTGCTGACCAAAACCGACATGGCGGGCGAAAGCGTTAAGCTGCGCGAGCGCCTGACGCGCATTAACTCCCGCGCGCCGATTTATACGGTGACGCACGGCGACATCGATCTGTCTCAGCTGTTCAACACCAACGGCTTTATGCTGGAAGAGAACGTCACCGCAAAACCGCGCTTCCACTTTATGGGAGATAAGCAAAACGACGTGGCGTCGATTGTGGTCGAGCTGGACTATCCGGTGGACATCAGCGAGGTTTCGCGGGTGATGGAAAACCTGCTGCTGTCGTTTGCCGACAAGCTGCTGCGCTACAAAGGGATGCTGTGGATTGACGGCGAGCCGAACCGTCTGCTGTTCCAGGGCGTACAGCGCCTGTACAGCGCAGACTGGGACAGGCCATGGGGCGATGAAGCGCCGCGCAGCGTGATGGTGTTTATCGGTATCCAACTCCCGGAAGAAGAAATTCGGGCGGCGCTTGCAGGGCTGAAGAAATAACCGCTATGCATCTCCTCTCCCCTGTGGGGCTGAGGGATCCCGGTAATTTTTTAACCTGAAGCGATGAATGTTGCTTCAGAAAAATTAGTGGCTCACAGCGATGCCCTGGTCCGGCTGTAAATCGCCGAGGCGTTTCCGTAAGGCCGGGGCGAGGCGCAGGGATGCGCCGAGAGGGCGTGGCCTGCAGGGATGCAGACTCATGCCCGACCCGATAGCCTGAAGGAATAAGCTGAGGGTACCGCGAAGCGGCGATTTACCGCCGGGAGCCCGGGTCGCCAGGGTGGTGGCGATTAAGCCACCCTGGCACGTTCACAGGTCATGCCGTTACAGAGTAGCGAGGAACATAGAGTGAACGGAATAACCTCCACAGCCGTATGTTCCCCCTCACCCCAGCCCTCTCCCTAAAGGGAGAGGGAGCCGTCTGTGCAGGCATTATCTTGTGGGGATACCCCAGCCTTTAGCAAGAAGGGTAAACTTATTTCACCGCTTCCGGCAGCGTTATAATCCACAGCTCGCTGTCCGACTCCGGCTTCTTCAGCGGCTTCACGCTGAGCGTGGTTTCCACCGGTTTATCATCCAGCGTCAGCTTGCCTTCCGCGTTCACCCGATAATCCTTGAGCTTCTTGCCCTCGACCGGGTTTTGCATCGCAACCTTAACGCCAAAGTCGTTATCGTTCGCCACCGCAAGCGTTTTGCTGTCGATCAGCGCCAGCCCTTCGGCCTTCTCCTGCTGCCAGCCCAGCGCGCGCAGATCCACGACCTGCGTTTTAGCCGCAAGCGTTATGCCGCGCTGCGCCAGGGTTTTCTCATCATCAAACTCCGGGTACTCGCCCGGCTTGTCAAAGGCGGTCAGGTCGCTCGCCTTGCTGAGATCCACCTTGTAAATCAGGTTACGCATGCCGTCGTTTTTATCACTTCCCTGCTCAATCAGCAGGATGTGCTGGTCATCAAGCGCCACGATGTCGCCGATTTTGGCGTCGCTGTTTTTGTCATAAGCCGCGCTGTCGATAGGGTAACCGTACATCGCCGTTTTCCCGGTTGCCGGGTCGAAGCTCACCAGACGCGTAAACAGCGCCTGCTTTTTGCTCTTACCGTCGATATCAAGCGTGCTTTGCACGGCAGCGATAATACGCCCGTCCGGCATCCGGGTCAGGCCTTCAAAGCCCCGATTCGCCTGGCGCCATTTGATAATGTTTGGCAGGCCGCCCGCGATGGATTTCTCCCCTTCCGCAGCCTGCGGCCCGTGGATCGCCAGGATCTTCCCTTTGCTGTCGACGTTAATCAGGAACGGGCCATACTCGTCGCACAGCCAGTAGCCGCCTTTCCCGTCCGGCGTGATGCCTTCCGTGTCCAGCCCGCGGTTGTCACCCTTCAGGATCTTGAGGGTGTCGCTGAACGCCACTTCATTGGTGGAACCAATCACGCCGCTTTGCAGCGGCAGACCGTTAATCTCGCCTTTATCATCATGCAGCGGGCGGGCATCGACAGCCTCCGCTTTGCCGTTCTGAACGCGGATGGTCATCAGCATCGGCGCAAAATCTGGCGTGACAAATATTTTGGCTTCGTTTTTACCCATTTTTGGCGCATCGGCGTTTGGACCGCGATCGGTCACGGTCGCAAAGGTCAGGGCGTCGCCCTGCTTGCCCGTAAACAGCAGTCCGGAGCCAATGCCCACGGGGAGTCCGTTCGGAAACGCGCTGGCAAACGCGCCGCTGTAGCTCACGTGGGAGCCTTCAGGGAAGCTGACGACATAGCGCTCAGCAGTAGGCTGCGCCGCCAGGCCAGAGAAAGAGAGCGCACAGCCGATAAGTACAGGAATAATTTTTCTTTTCATATTGTTAGCATCCAGTTAGTGAAGCCAACAACGTAAAGAATAAACGTGTCAGAAAAATGACATGGAAGGGAAACCGGCCTGCACGATTGAACGTATATTCATCGCTCGAAATGTAAGGCTTTGTTGTTTTGTGTGACAGGCGAAACATTTTTGGAAATTATTAGAAACCCAATTAATTCATCTCAAATCACTATCCCCGCCTCGTTCAGTTTATGTTTAGTCAAAAAACTAAACGGTTCCTAAACGCTAAAAACATCCCCTGTTGACACCCCGACAATCAAACATCATTGCAACAACTTCAATAAAAAAGTTAACAATATCAGTATAAAACCGCGATTTATATCACATTTGCAGTCATTAACATCGCTTGTTAAGGTGCGCCCAGATGAATTTAATGACGAGGCATAAAACATGAAAAAACTGAATATCCTTCTTCTTTCTGCTCTGGCTGCCGTATCGGGTTCCGCACTGGCGATGGGCGGCACCGTTGAGCAGGGTAAAAACTTTACCAACCTCAATCTGGAAATGGGGA
This sequence comes from Enterobacter sp. AG326, assembly GCF_004362415.1. NCBI lineage: Bacteria > Pseudomonadati > Pseudomonadota > Gammaproteobacteria > Enterobacterales > Enterobacteriaceae > Enterobacter > Enterobacter sp. AG326. The sequence goes on from NZ_SNXG01000004.1 coordinate 275,126, forward strand.
AATCCTCATCCGGTGTTTATCTCGAAAGTAACTGGCTCAAAAACACCGATGACGGTACCCAGACCGGCGGCGTGGGCGCAGGCTACAACCTGGGTCTTGGCCCGGTGATGCTGAATGCGGGCGCAAAAGCCATCTACCTCGGCCCGAAAAAAGGCGATAACGGCGTGGCGTTCCCGATTGGCGGCGGCGTAAACGTTGCGTTGACCGACAGCATCCACGTGTACGGTGAAGGCTATGTGGCACCAGAAGGCCTGAACAACAGCGTGAAAAACTACGTCGAAGCCAACGGCGGCGTAAGCTGGACGCCAATTACGCCAGTGACCCTTAAAGTTGGCTACCGCCACGTGAGCGTGGACGGTAAAGACGGTCGTCCTGGCCACACGCTGATTGACGGCGCATATGTAGGCGGTGGAGTCACCTTCTGATGAAACACCGCATTACCGCGCTTTGCGTTCTGAGCCTCACGCTGATGCTCACCGGCTGCGTCCAGTACAAATGGGTGAAACCGGGCGTCAGCGATGCGGAAATGAATAAAAAGCTCACGGAATGCGAAGCGCAGGCGCTGATCGATCTGCCCCCGGATAACGTAGTGACCGGCTCGAGCTCGGAAAAAACGGACAAAAAGAACAAGAAAAAGGATATTTCCACGAGCTACACGGTTGAAGACGCGAACGAATATCGCCGGGATACGTTAGTCGACAGCTGCATGTTCAAAAGCGGCTGGGACAAGATCGAAGTGCAATAATCCCTTAAAAAAAACCTGCCGGCTGGCAGGTTTTTTTATGATCTCTTACTTACGCACCACCACCAGCTTCTGGTTCACAAATTCTTTGATCCCCAGATCCGACAGCTCGCGCCCGTAGCCGGAGCGCTTCACGCCGCCGAACGGCAGCTCTGGCGCGGTATCGGTGAGCCAGTTGATGTACACCATCCCGGTCTCAATCCGCGACGCCATTTTCTTCGCGCGCTCGATATTCTGGCTGAATACCGCCCCGCCCAGGCCGTAGTGGGAGTCGTTCGCCAGCGCGACCGCCTCGTCGTCGCTTTTCACCACGTAAATCTGCGCCACCGGGCCGAAGAACTCCTCGAAGTACGCCGGGTTGTCGCGGGAGATATTCGTCAGGATCGTCGGTTCGAAGAAACTCCCGTCGCGCTGTACCGGTTTGCCGCCATAGTGCAGCGTGGCACCGTTTTTCACCGCCTCGTTAACCTGTTTGGTCAGCGTTTCGAGCGCATCTTTAGACGACAGCGGCCCCAGCGTGGTGCTTTCGTCCAGCGGATCGCCAATCTTCACCTGCTTAAACGCCTCGGTGAATTTGCTCAGGAAGGCATCCGCAATCTTTTCATGCAGAATAAAGCGCTTCGCCGCGGTGCAGACCTGCCCGGCGTTGTTGAGCCGCGCGTTAACGCCAATTTTCACGGCCTTCTCAAGGTCTGCATCGTCCAGCACCACGAACACGTCGTTACCGCCCAGCTCCAGCGTAGATTTCTTGATGTGCTTCGCCGCCTGCGCGGCCACCACGCTGCCGGCCTTTTCGGAGCCGGTTAATGCGGCACCCTGCACGCGATCGTCGGCAATGATGTTCGCCACCTGCTCGGACGAAATAAACAGGTTGGTCCACGCCCCTTCCGGCGCGCCCGCCTCGCGCACAAGGTGCGCAAAGGTCTCGGCGCAGTGCGGCACGATGCTGGCATGCTTGGCGATGACGGGGTTCCCCGCCGCCAGGTTCGGCGCCAGCACGCGCATCAGCTGGTAATAGGGGAAGTTCCACGGCTCAACGGCCATCAGCACGCCAATGGGGTGATGCTCTACCCAGGCTTCACCGAGTTCTGAATCATATTTCACCGGGGCCAGGAACCGCTGCGCGTTGTCGGCGTAGTAGCGGGCGATCTGCGCGCACAGCTTCACCTCGCCGCGGCTCTGTTCGATGAGCTTACCCATCTCCTGGCTGGCGATTTTAGCCAGATCCTCCACGCGCTCGTCGATCAGATCGGCAAGCTTATGCAGCACCGGCAGACGCTGGCTGATGTCGCCTTTCGCCCAGTCCGAATGATAAAGCGCATCGGCCGCCCTGAGCGCCGCTTCGATATCCGCGTCGGTATGTGAGGGGTATTCTTTGATGAGCTGGTTAGTGGCAGGATTTACTGTCTTATAAGCCATGTCGAATCTCCTTGTTTTACCGCTTAGGGTATTAAGGGTAGTCAACATGACTGGCTATGGACGTAAAGTTGGGTATATCCGGAAGGTTCTTAATGAAGCGCTGCCAGAGGGTTCGCTGACGTGGTATAAAAAATCTTCAGAAGGAGCGCCCATGACCGATATCCGATATATCCGCCAGACTTTTCACCGCGCCTCAGGCCTTGAGCTGCGCAGCACCTGGCAGAGTACGCAGGCGTACAAACGCCACAGTCACCCTCAGCTCTCCATCGGCGCGATTGTGGAGGGTCAGACCTGCTGCGTGTGTTTTGACAGAGAGTACATCCTTAATCCCGGGGACCTCATCGTGATCCCGGCCTGTGCGCCGCACAGCTGCAACCCCGTCGCCGGGCAACCGCGCAGCTACCATATGCTCTACATCGACACCGGGCTTCCGCTGGCGCTACAGGTGATTCGTAGCCCAACCCTGTTTGCTCATTACCTGGACGTTGTCGAGACCCTGTCTCCGGCATCACTGGAGACGCTGCTTTCTGCCCTTCCCCGCGCAGCGGATAACGCTGACGCGCTTCGCGGAACCAGCCAGCAGATTCAGCAGGCGTTTCTTTCCGATCTCACCTGCCCGCCTTCCCTCGACGAGCTTGCCCAACGCTTCTCGCTGCGCAAGGAGACGCTGATTCGCACCTTCAGGCAGGACACCGGCCTGACGCCGGGCAGCTTTCTCAACATCTCCCGCGTGGAGTACGCCAAGGCGCGTCTGCGCGCCGGGGATGATATTGCTGACGTCGGCTACCAGAGCGGTTTTGCCGACCAGAGCCATTTTCATAAGACCTTCGTCAGCTATACCGCCGCCACGCCGCGCCAGTACGCCACCGGCCGATCAATATCAGACAATAAATAGGTTCTGCAGCGCCGTACTCTGACCTCGGATTGTTAACCGAGGTCGCTATGGAACTGTTCTTCCCTTCCGCTTTTCTCGCCCTGGCGCTGGCGCATTTTGTCGCCCTGCTAAGCCCGGGCCCGGATTTCTTCCTGCTGGTGGGCTACGCCGCGCGCTACCAGCTGCGGGGTAGCGCCGGACTGTGCCTCGGCATCGCCGCGGGTAACGCGCTGTACATCCTGCTGGTGATTATCGGCTGGAGTGCGCTGCGCCAGTTTACGTGGCTGTTTACGCTTATCGAGCTTTGCGGGGCGCTGTACCTGCTGTGGATCGGATCGCATCTGATTCGCAGCCGCCAGCAGGCGCGGGCGCTGAATGAAACTCACCAGCGCTTCCCGTCGCTGCAAAAGCATATCCTGCTGGGGTTCGGTTCGGCGCTGTTAAACCCGAAGAACGCGCTGTTCTATCTGGCGCTGATGACGGCGCTGCTGGGGCCGGACGTCACGCTGCTTCAGCAATCGGCCTGCGGCGTCTGGATGGTAATGGTGGTGCTGGTGTGGGATCTGGCGCTGGTGTCGCTGATGGGGTTGACCGTGGTTCAACAGAAGCTCAGCCGTTCGCTGTGGTGGATTGAGCGCACGGCGGGGGTGGTGCTGATGGGGTTTGGGGGATGGGTGCTGTGGCGGTTGGTGGCAAATAGTGTTTTGCCCATATAGAAAACTTACAAGATCATTATTACCTTTCAAAATAAGTGACTTAGCTATGAGTATTTATTCCCTGACGTGGCAAGCTAAATCCAAAGCAATCGTTAAGGGAACAACGTGAAAAATTACAAAGTCATTACGCCACTTTTTCCAACCTATGCGCAGGTTCAGGCAATGATGAAAGCCGTCTACGGCTATTCCGTGAATTCTGTACGTAACATGATCAATGCAATTCAGGAACAAACCGGCACGCCGCAAAACCCGGTTGACTGCTCCGAACCTGATATGTGGATCAACGAACGCCTGAAAGGCGAAGACGCTGAGATCGCGCTGCGGATCTGGGATCAGGATAACCACATTCTCAATCCGCGCCATAGTTACGGTAGCTATTTGTTTCTAAACTCTTCTGTCTTCGAACTGATGGAAACGACGCCGAAAGATACCTGGGTACCCACCGAGGGCGGGCAGCAATTCCTGAATAATGATGATGCCACGTTACGCACGCTGGACGATAAAGAAGGGTTACTGCAACTTCTTGAACTGCTGGCGGGACGTGAAATGTCCCGTCGTGCTGACTTACTCCCGGAATGGCAGGCTTTTTTACACCAGCATTCAAAATTCGCTTCTACCAGTTCCATCAAAAGCACCTTCTACTCGCGCCTCTATAACCTGATCGATCGCGATATGGTCGCCCACGAAGGGATGAGTTAATACATCACCGATAAAGGCCGGGCATGGCTGGCAAATGCCTTACCGGCCCGCGCTACAACCAGCAGCAAAAAGAACAGCTACGTGAACAAATCAGCACCATGAATCCCTACAAGTTTGAGCATCTGATTGGTCAACTTCTGGAGGCGATGGGTTATGAACAGGTGGAAGTGACCAAAGCATCGGGCGATAAGGGCGTCGACGTCGTCGGCAGAGTACAGGTGGGCATTACCACCATCACGGAAGTGGTGCAGGTTAAGCGTATGCAGAGCAATATTACCCGTCCTGTAATCGACCAGTTACGAGGTGCGTTGCCTTATCACAGTGCGATCCGGGGCACGCTCATCACCACGGGTCGTTTTGCCGGGAACTGTGAAAAAGCGGCTCTGCATCCCGGAGCTGCTCCTATTACCCTGATAGATGGTGACCGACTGCTAGAACTGCTGATTGAGAATAATGTCGGCATCCGACGCAGTAACGCGGTCGAGCTGCTGGATGTGGATTTACAGCTTTTTGATGAGCTGGAAGAGGGATTAAAAGGCGAAATTTAATATCATCGCACTCTGTCTCCGGGAAACAGTCTGTATCCCGGAGACACTTAATCAAGCCCCCAACCGATAATCCCAGTCATCCGAATGAATAACGTTACCGTCACGGTAGTGCCAGGTAATCTTTTCATAACGAAGCAGAATAAGCTCCAGATGCCCCTGTTTTTCATGATAAATCTCTTTCACGTCATGCATCAATGAAAACAACGTGACGACCTTCACCGCTTCCAGCGCGATCGTGAAATAGATTTCTTCCTGACCGGCATCATTGATTCTGTAAAGGTCGATAGTCGCTTTTCTTAGCGTACCGCCCGTGCTAAGCGCTTTATAGAGATAAACGCTGGAGGCATCAATTTCCTTTTCAATGAGAAAAGGGCGATGCTGGCATTTGCTCAACACTCTGCCATTATGGAGGTCAGAATTATAGCTTACGTTATGATAGAGTCCTAAAACCTCAATCTGATTTTCACGGTCTTCAACTTTCACGCTCCCTTTTATAATATTACCCGCATCGTCAGTTAATGTCATATATCCCGGAATGGCCATTTAAATATCCTTATCGAATGGAACAGAGTGTTCAACGGTGGCGATCATTACGACGAGACATCTTTTCCCCTCCGGACTGTTAACCTTAAACATCTCCCTGATTGAATCGACATAAAGCTTATTGCTCTCTGCTTCCGTCTCAGGGAAATTGGCAAAAGCGCAGACTTGTTCAATAGTGAGCAACGGCTTATCGTCTTTTAAGATTGCTAAGACACCTTCAGGGTTATGCGGGATGGCTTCAGAAAGTGCCGCCTTTAAATCTTCAGCCGTACTGGCATCCACGCCGGGTTCAAGGGCACTCGCTACGGCTAACCATGCTTGTGTGCCGCTCCTAATTTTCGGGATGATATGGTTCCACCATTCCGACTCACCGTTATCATTTGAATCCATTTCACTTACAACGGTCCTGGCACCTTTGTCATTTATCATTTGCAATATCTGTTCAGGAGTGTGGTTTTTGGCAAATAAACCCACCGGCAAGCACAAGAAGAACAGCGCAATAATATACTTCATTATCGCACCACCAGAATTGTGTCACCTGAATCATAAATCATATGACGCTTGTCCTGCCCGTTCATAATGATGCAACCTGCTGATGCAGAACCTGGCGGCTGACCTTTTTTATCCCCATGAATCTGAAAATGATCTCTACCAAAGGTATTGGTTCCGGCTATAGGCTCAAGAATTATGGCCTCTGCACTTTTATGATTATTCCATCCGGCAATAAAATAAATACCTCTGGGAATGGGCCCTCTGTTTCGTTGACTTTCACACTCAGGTTTATCTTTCGATTCACCAGCACCGCTGTAGCAGTGAGCGACAAACTCGCCGTTATGGCTCAATACTCCTGTCGATACTTTATATTCCCATGTCATTAATACCGCCTCCTTTTACGAATAGTCTTTTATCTTATGACGAACAAGAAAATCGAAATTACCACGAGGGTCACAAAAACTTACTGTCGAGAATAGATAAGCACAAAAAACATATAAAAATTAATAATAGGTAATTTTAATACATATATTTTTTAATATAATAGCAGTCTGTTCGCTCAGATTATGCATCCCCCTCCTCTTGCACCAGCTTTGCACTTTTGGTGCACTTGCCTCTATCCTTAACCCATGGAAAAAATAGCTGAACTCAAACGCGCCAAGCTGCTGGCGCTGTCGCTGCTGCTGGTTGCCGCCGCGACGTTTATCACCACCCTGTTCCTGCCGCAGACCTTCTGGGTGCGCGGCGTGAAGGCCATTGCCGAGGCGGCGATGGTCGGCGCGCTGGCAGACTGGTTTGCTGTGGTTGCGCTGTTCCGTCGGGTGCCCATTCCGTTTATCTCGCGCCATACGGCGATTATCCCGCGCAATAAAGACCGAATTGGCGACAATCTCGGCCAGTTTGTGCAAGAGAAGTTTCTTGATACCCAGTCGCTGGTCGCATTGATTCGCCGCTATGAACCCGCCCAGATGATCGGCGCCTGGTTCAGTAAACCGGACAACGCCCAGCGCGTCGGGCTGCACTTGATGCAGGTGATGAGCGGTTTTCTCGAACTGACCGACGACGGACGCATTCAGCGCCTGCTGAAACGGGCGGTGCATAAGGCCATCGACAAGGTCGATTTCACCGAAACCAGCGCCGTGATGCTGGAGAGCATGACCAAAAACAACCGCCACCAGGTGCTGCTGGATGCGATCATCAATCGTCTGATTACCCTGATTCAGCGGGAGAGCACGCGGGACTTTATTGCCGATCAAATTGTCCACTGGCTGAAGACCGAACACCCGCGCAAGGCGATGGTGCTGCCCACCGAGTGGCTGGGCGATCAAAGCGCGGAGATGGTGTCGAACGCGGTGAACGCGCTGCTGGACGATATCAGCCACGACCGCACGCACCAGATCCGCCAGGCGTTCGACCGCGCCACGCTGAAGCTTATCGACAACCTGAAAAACGATCCGGAAATGGCGGCAAAAGCTGACAACATCAAGCACTACCTGAAAAACGATGAGGCGTTTAACCGCTATTTGGGAGAGATGTGGGCCGACCTGCGCCAGTGGCTGAAAGCGGATATGCAAAGCGAGGATTCGCGCGTGAAGCAGCGCATCGCCAACGCCGGGCTGTGGTTTGGCGAAACGCTTTCTAATGACGCCAGCCTGCGGGCGTCGCTAAACGAGCATCTGGAGCAGGCCGCGCACCGCCTCGCGCCGGATTTCGCGGCGTTTCTGACTCGCCACATCAGCGACACGGTCAAAAGCTGGGACGCCAAAGACATGTCCCGCCAGATTGAACTCAATATCGGTAAAGACCTGCAGTTCATCCGCGTCAACGGCACGCTGGTTGGCGGGACGATTGGCCTGATCCTGTTTTTACTCTCGCAGCTGCCTGCCGTGCTGGGACATTAATCTACTTTGGGCGGCGCGATGACGTAGCGCGTTGCCTCGAAGCGGTTGAGGATAAGGTGCACCAGGAAGACCATCGTCAGCGTTGCGACCAGCGAAAAGGTGACGGAGGTGATGCGGTACAGATCGCTGAACACCAGGTCAGTGTCCGGGTGCATGTTCTGCCCGAACATAATGCCGATGGTCGTGATGCTGGAAAATCCCACGCCCGCGCCCACCTTTTCCATCACGTGCAGGCGCGCGCCAAACGCCAGCCCGAGGCCGATCAGCGGCATCATCAATAGCATATGGCTGCTGTGATCGTAGAGGATCAGCTGCACCACCAGAATGTAGAGACAGCCCAGCACCACGCCGACCACGCGCCAGATCGAGCTCATCACCGAACCGCGGTAGTGCATCGGGAACAGGATCAAAATCCCCGCCATCAGCGCCGAAAGCGAATCGCTTAAGTCGCTAATCTGAAACACCACGAATATCAGCGTCGCGACGGTGCCGGAGAGCAGCGACTCGTGGCGCACGCGGGCATCGTCTTTCTCAATCAGCGGCGGCGGCCTGCGGGGCTCCACGTCCGGCAGGAGGTAGTTCATCAGCGCGCTCAGGCACACCGCCATCACGCTCGCTTCGATGTTGGAAAACAGCAGCGTGTGCCAGCTGGTCGTGGGGTAGCTCATAAAGTTGAGCATCACGCTCTGGCACACCACGCCCATTGAGCCAAACAGGAACAGCGGCCCCTTGCTCATAAAACGAAAACGCATCACGTACAGGGCAAACACCACCAGCGTCATGATGGCCGGCCATTGCGACAGATAGCCGATAATGAAGATCATTTCGACGCAGTTTAGCGCGGCGCTGAAGATAAACTGCTTCGCCACGTGGCGATTAAAGACCGGCACCAGCGACAGCAGCATGATCGGATAGACCACAAAAAACACGCCGTAGCTGGTGTTGTAGAAGCTGGAGATGCTCAGCGCAATCATCCCGGCAAATACGATGCGCAGGGTCTGGCGAAAGTCGTTTGCCGTATAGACGATGTTGCCGTGCGGGGTAAACACCCGCGCCAGGGTGCTAATAGACATCGAACTAATAAACATAGTGAAGCAGGCTCACCAGGTGGATCTGCATCCCGGAGAAGAAGCGCGCAAACGGCCCCTCGCTGTTGTAGAGCTGCACGGTGGCGCGCGCGCCGGTCGGCAGATGCTTCGGCAACGCTTCATCCAGCGTAACGTGAATGCGCATCCGCTGAGCGTCACGCACCCAGCGGTTGGAGGTTTCAGGTTCGGACAGCTGACCGTTCACGGCCTCCTGACCTGCCAGTATCCCCGCGTCGCTGCTGGTCACGTGGGCGCGGAAAACGTGCCCCGGGAAGGCATCGAACACCACGGCGGCGTCGGTGCCCTGATGGGTGTGGCGCAGGCTCTTCTCGCGGAAATCGGCGACGATATCGGTCTGGTTGTTCACCAGCGCCAGAGCGGCGGAGCCGGATGAGGCATAGAAACCAGGGCTTAACTGCAGGTTACTGACCGTGCCGTCCGCCTGGGCGTAGACCTTCGTCCAGCCGAGGTTAAGTTCCGCCTCATCCAGCGCGTTACGGTATTTTTGCAGCGTCACGTTGCGATGCTCGTCCCGCTCGCCGCGCTGAATGCGCAGGTTATGGATATTGGCCTGAATGGAGCTGACGGACTGTTCGCTGCTCTGCCAGGTGGTGCGAACCTTATCCAGATCCGCCTGCGAGACGTTCTGCAGGGTGCTCAGCTTCTGGTAGCGATCGAAGGTCACTTTATCGTTACGCGCGTTCAACACGGCGGTTTTCAGGCTGGCCTGCGCGGCAGCGATCTGCGCATCCAGCTGTTCGTTGGAAAGGCGTGCCTGCTCAAGCGCGATTTGCGCCGCTTCAACTTTATTGCGAAACGGCGTGTCGTCGAGCTCAAACAGCAGATCGCCTTTTTTCACCTGGCTGTTGTTGTGGACATGTACCGCCGCCACGTAGCCGGAGACGCGCGGAGAAACAGGCGTCACCACGCGCATCACGGTGGAGTCCGGCGTCAGCGGGATCCAGATATCCGCGACGATAAAGTAGACAAACATCAGCAGGAAAGAGGCAATACTCACCCTTACCCAGCGGGCAAACTTTTGTTCAGGGGTCATTATTTTTCGGTCTTGTTATCTTCTTCGCGGATAGTCCGCAAATTGCAGGCGAATTGATTCAGGGTGGCGCTGAAAATGTCGATATGTTCCGGCGCGATGTTTTGCGATACGCGCGCCTGATAGGTCTCAATCACCTGAGTGAGCCTTTTTAATATGGCTTTTCCCTCAGGCGTCAGCGTCAGAAGCCGGATGCGCTTGTCATAAGGCGATACAGAGCGCAGCAGGTAACCCTGCTTTTCCAGCTGTGTCAGGGTGCGCATCAGCGGCGGCAGTTCAATACCCTGCACCTCCGCCAGCTCACTCATCGAGACGTTATCCCCGAGCTGATGAAGCTGCATCATCACCGTCCAGCTCGACTGGGTTAACCCGGTATCGAGAATGGCGTCGTCGATTACCGCACGCCACTGGCGCACGATCATCGCCATCCGCATGCCCATCGGCCTGCGGCTAAACAGTTCTTCTTCGCTCATGGGGAAACCTCTCGTCACACGCTGCCACGATAATAGTTATCAGGATAAGTATCAAGAAACGAGAGGCGAAAGAGCAGGAATTGCGAAACGACGTTTCCCTCTCCCCGTGGGTGAGGGTCGGGGTGAGGGCACTGGCCCGCAGCGAGGTTTAGCGGCTAAAAAGTCTCTTAACAGCAGCCCTACCTGAAGCCGTCACCACCACTTCCCTGTATCCCGCCACCCGCTGGATCCACCCTTTGCTTTCCAGATGAATGAGCAGCGCCGCGCCCGCCTCACCGCCAAGATGAAACCGCCGCTCGCTCCAGTCCAGGCAGGCGCAGCAGGCTTTGCGGCGCGGGTGAGCGCTTAACGAAACGCCGAGCTTCAGAAACTGCTCGCGGCCATACAGCGTGAGCGCTGAACCGTCAGCCTCCAGCCAGCCTTCCGCCTGCATAAAATCGTAGATTAGCACCGCAACCGTTCCGGCAAGATGGTCGTAGCAGGTTCGGGCCTCGCGCATGGCCTTCGGTGCGGTCGTTTCCGGCGGGGTAATGCGGCTCCAGGAGAGCCCCATCATCTGCTCCACCAGCTCCGCCACGTCGTGCCCCGCCAGACGATAATAGCGGTGCCGCCCCTGCGACAGACAGGCGATCAGTTGCCCTTCCACCAGCCGGGCGAGATGCCCGCTGGCGGTCGAAGGCGCAACGTCTGCCGCCGCGCTCAGCTCGGTGGCGGTCCACGCCCGCCCGTCCATCAGCGCGCACAGCATCTTTACGCGCGACGGATCGGCCATTGCGGCAGCCACCGCGGCAATGGCCTGTTCCAGCGCCGCGCCGTTATCAGGAGGTAGGCTCGTTTTTAACATATGTCGCCCAGGGTTCGGTGATCTCTGCGGCCAGCTTATCATCATCCGTCAGCAGAATTAGGTGATTCGCATGGTCGCTGTACTGGGTAAGGATAGACACGCCGCGTGCCGCCAGCGCCGCCGCGATTTCGCCCAGCTCGCCGGGGCGCTCCTGCCTGAGTTTCCGGATCACCGGCTTACGCACCGCCTGCACGGTAAACCCGGCGTCGAGCAGCACGCATCGCGCTTTTTCCCCGTCTTCCACCAGAAAATGGGCATCGGTACCAAATACGCCGCCGCCCTCCAGCCCCACGCCGTTGCGCCCCAGCAGCTGTCCAAAGCGCGCCAGCTCGCCGGGCCTGTCGCTAAAAATCACATGAACGTCATACATCCGCGTGCCCTCCGGTTTCGGAACTGTACTCCCGCACCAGCTGCGCCACCCGAATGCGGTAGTACGCGAAAATCGACTCCCGCCCTTCGGCCTGCGCGGCCTGATGGAAGACGTTCTGCTTCCAGCGGCGGACGGCCTCTTCATCCCGCCACCAGGAAAGCGACAGGATTTTGCCGTCGGTCGTCAGGCTCTGGAACCGTTCGATATCAATAAAGCCGTCGATGTCAGCCAGCAAAGGTTTGAGTTCGGCAGCGAGCTGCAGGTAACGCGCCTGATGGGCGGGCGCGGCTTTGGCTTCGAAAATGACTGCAATCATGAGGGTCTCTCCGTAGTGATGTTGGGGAGAGAATGCAGGATGGAAAAGCGCAATGCTTCGGCAAAGAGCGAAGTATTGTGCCGGATGGCGCTGCGCTTATCCGGCCTACGGTGTCAGGTTGGTCCGGCAAGCGCAGCGCCACCGGGCAGGTTTTAACCCAGAATCGACCTCGGCTCCATAAACGCCCTAATCCCCCACTCGCCCATCTCGCGCCCCACGCCGGAATGCTTAAACCCGCCAAACGGCGCTTTCGGCTCATGGGCAAGGGTGTTCACCAGCACGCGACCGGAAACAATCTGCTGCGCCACGCGTCGCGCGCGGTTCGCATCGCCTCCCAGCACCATCGCGCTCAGTCCGTATTCTGTGTCATTGGCAATGGCGACAGCCTCCGCCTCGTCACGATAGGGGATCGCGCACAGCACCGGGCCAAAAATCTCGTCACGGGCGACCGTCATCTGGTTGTTCACGTCGGCAAACAGCGTCGGGCGCACAAACCAGCCGTCTCGCGTGCCGTCCGGTCTCCCTTCACCACCCGCCAGCAGGCGCGCCCCCTCTTCGATACCTTTACGGATATAGCCCTGCACCCGCTGCCACTGCTTTTCGCTGACCATCGGGCCGACGTCCGTCGCGCTATCGCGCGGATCGCCCGATTTCACCGCCGCCACGGCCTGCGCCAGCGCGGCTTCGATCTCCGCCTTGCGCGCCTGCGGCACCAGAATGCGCGTTCCGGCTACGCATGCCTGCCCGCTGTTCATAAATCCGGCCTGAATCACCAGCGGGATCGCCTGCGCCAGATCCACATCATCCAGCAGGATCGTCGGCGATTTGCCGCCTAACTCCAGGGTCACGCGCTTAAAGCTCTCCGCCGCGTTGCGCAGGATCGCCTTGCCGGTATTCGTCGAGCCGGTAAACGAGATTTTTGCCACGTCGGGATGGCGGCTGATGGTCTCACCTACCGTCTCGCCGCGTCCGGTGACGATATTAAATACGCCCGGCGGCAGCGCGGCATCGCGCAGCGCTTCGGTGACAATCCGGGTTTGCAGGGCGCTCATTTCGCTCGGCTTGATGACTGCCGTACAGCCCGCAGCCAGCGCGGCCGCCAGCTTGCCGCAGATAAACCCCGCGTCGCTGTTCCACGGCGTGATAAGCCCGGCCACCCCAAGCGGCGTCATCTGCACCGTCGCTGCGCCTGCGGGGATGACAAATTCAAACGCCTCCAGCGCCTCAATGGCCTGAGCAATCACCTCCGCCGGATAGCTGGCCATCCACGCCGAGCGCGAGGCGGGCGCGCCGTACTCTTCAATAACCGCTTCCAGCAGATCGTCGTGGCGAGCGGCCACGGCGGCGTGCATGCGTTTTAGCGCCGCGATGCGTTCCTGCTTTGTGGTCTGCGACCACGCCGGAAACGCCGCTTTCGCCGCCGCAACGGCACGCTCCGCGTCAACCTCATCCGCCAGACGAACCTGGCCGATAACCTGCGCCGTCGCCGGGTTGTACAAATCAAACCACTCGGTGCCGTGCGGGGTAACAAATTCGCCGTTAATAAAGATCTGTTCGATGGTGTGCATATAAACCTCCTCAGGCTGTGTGAGCACAGTCTGGCACGGCTTCTCCGTTGCGATAATCCACGCTATGCTGCATGGGTTATTTCGATTTTCAGGATAATCTATGCATCGTTCAGGTCTGACAGAGCTGGAAGTGGTGATGGCCGTCGTGCGGCGCGGCAGCTTTCGCGCCGCGGCGCAGGAGCTGGGCATGTCCGCCACGGCGGTCAGCAACGCCATAGCCGGGCTGGAGAGCCGCCTTGATACCCGCCTCTTTAACCGCACCACCCGCAGCGTGGCGCTCACCGACGCCGGACAGCGCTACGTGGCGCGTATCGGCCCGGCCCTGCAGGAGATCCGTCTCGCCAGCGAGGAGATCCACAGCGACACCGGGGAGCCCGCCGGCACGCTGCGTCTGAACGTGCCGAACCATATCGGCGCCCTGTTTCTGGACCAGCTGCTGATCGACTTTATGATCCGCTACCCGAAGATGCGCGTAGAGACCGTCAGCGAAGCGCGAATGATCGACATCGTCGCGGAAGGCTATGACGCGGGGATCCGCCTTGAAGAGTCCGTGCCGCAGGACATGATCGCCGTGCCGCTGACCGGGGAGATCCGCCAGCTGGTCACCGCCACGCCGGACTATTTTGCACGCCACGGCATTCCGCAGACGCCGGACGATCTGCTTTCACATCAGGGGATCGGCATGCGCATGGCCCACGGCGGGATCTACCGCTGGGAGCTGGCGCGTCGGGGGGAAACGTACGCCCTTGCCGTGCCGCCGCGCTTTGCGACGTCCGATCTTTTTGCCTCGATCCGCGCCGTAAAAGCGGGATTAGGGGTGGGATTTTTGCCGGAACTGTATATCCGGGAAGAGCTTGAGCGGGGAGAACTGGTGAGCGTATTAAACGACTGGGCGCAGCCCTTTGCCGGACTGCGCCTGTACTACCCCGGCCATCGCCACGTCCCGCCAGGCCTGCGGGCGCTGGTGGCAACGATCCGCGAGCGCGGGATTATTCCAGGTTAGCCTTGTTCAGCCCGTAAGCCGCGTCCAGCGATCCCGGTGCCATGCGGGAGGTGATCCCCAGACGGTTCCAGGCGTTGATCGCCACGATGGCGAAGTTCAGCTCTGAAATCTCGACGTCCGAGAAGTGCTCCGCCACGCTGCGGTACAGCGCGTCGCTCACCCCGTGAACGCCAATCTGGGTCAGCGCTTCGGTGAATGCCAGCGCGGCTTTCTCGCGGGCGCTGAACAGCGGGGACTCGCGCCAGGCCGCCAGATGGTACAGGCGCAGCTCGCGCTCGCCGGCAATTTTGGCCTCTTTCGAGTGCATATCCAGGCAGAAGGTACAGCCGTTCAGCTGCGATACGCGAATGTCGATCAGGTGCTTCAGCGCCGGGTCGATGGAGGTTTTTGCCACCTCCATGCTCAGGGCGGACAGGGCGTTGGCGAGGGCAGGTGTAACTTTATGGTGGTTAACGCGAGTGCTCATTGTCTTTCCTCTTTTTTGTGCGGCATGTGCCATGCAATGCAGCAAATCTACGCCGTTCATGACATAGTAAAAAGATACAAAAAGCGTGAAACGAGGTAGGACATGAAGCCGGGCTATCACGAGATTTACTCCCGCTATCGCGACAACATCACGCGCGGCGTGCTGAAGCCGGGCGATAAGGTCCCGGCTATCCGCGTGCTGGCGGAAGAGCTGAAGGTGGCGCGTAAAACCGTCGAAACGGCGTACGCCATTCTGACGGGTGAAGGGTATCTGGTGAGCCAGGGCGCGCGCGGCACGCGGGTGAACCCGGATCTGCTGTTGCCGGATAAGAGTGCCCCTGCGGAACAGCCTACCGGTGCGCTTCCGGCATCGCTCATCAGCCAGCGCGAGCGGGCGGGGTTTCTGCGCCCCGGCATCCCGGCCCTCGACAGCTTTCCGTATAAAAAATGGCTGCTGCTGGCGGGCCAGGCGACGCGCGCCATGCGTCAGGAGGAGATGCTCAACCCACCGGTGCTGGGCTGGTACCCGCTGCGCCAGGCCATCGCCAGCTATCTCAATATTTCGCGCGGGCTGTCCTGCACCGCTGAACAGGTACTGATCACCAGCGGCTACAGCGGCAGCCTGCGGCTGATCCTCGACGCCGTTGCCAGCCGCAGCGACAAGGTGGTGTTTGAAGATCCGGGCTATTTCATGGGCCAGCAGCTGCTCAAGCGGATCGTGCCACGCCTGCACACGGTGCCGGTCGACCGTTCAGGTATCGACACGGACTACCTGCTCCGTCACCACCGCGACGCCCGTTTTGCCATCGTCACCCCGTCGCACCAGAGTCCGCTGGCGGTCACGCTATCGCTGCCGCGCAAGCAGCAGCTGCTCGACTGGGCCAGCCAGAACGAGGCGTGGATTATCGAAGACGATTACGACGGGGAGTTTCACTACACCCGCAAGGTGCTGCCGTCGCTGAAAAGTCTCGATCGGCACGACCGGGTGATTTTTATGGGCACCTTCAGTAAAACCATCATGCCGTCGCTGCGCATGGGCTACGTTGTGATGCCCGCCAGCACCGTCGGGGCCTTTACCGACTGCGCGGATATTACCACCAGCGGCCAGCCGGTGCTGACGCAAAAGATCCTCACCGCGTTTCTCAACGAAGGGCATTTTTTCCGTCACCTGAAAAAGATGCGCGCGCTGTATCAGACCCGCCGCGACTGGATGATTGCCGCCCTGCGCGTGGTGTACGGCGATCTGTTTTTCACCGAGCAAAATGACGGCGGGATGCATATTGTGGCGTTCCTGACCAGAGGAAGCGGTGACCGGGAAGTGGCGCGCTGCTGGCAGGAACAGCAGCTGCAGGTGAATGCGCTTTCGGAGTGGTATCGCGGCTCGGGCAAACGCTACGGGCTGGTGATGGGCTATAACAACGTGCGGTCGTATCAGGAGGCTCTGGATTTGCTGGAAAGGCCGAAGCGGCAGACGCTTGAAATATTATTCTGAAATCAAATATCTGCCCAATTAGCATCGATTTAAAATATCGATATAATCTGATGGCTTTTTTACATTTCTAAGGAAAAGAAAATGAAATCAATTTTGGGATTTGATTATTTATTAACACCACGCGTGCTGGTCTTATTTTACTGGATCGCCATGCTGCTTATTTTTGCAGGCGGTGTGTATACCATGTTCAGCGACCATCTCATCACCGGCTTTATCGGTACGGTATGCAGCCTGGTCGGATGCCGAGTGATGTTCGAACTGATTATGGTTGCGTTCAAGAACAACGAATATTTGCGCCGCATCGCTGAAAACACGTCGATAAAATCTGCCGAATAATCCGCTTGTTATATGCCGGGTGGCGGCTACGCCTTACCCGGCCTACTCGATCCCGTAGGCCCGGTAAGCGAAGCGCCACCGGGCAATCCTATACTCACACATCATACCGCGACAACCCAACGTCCTTGAGCTGCTCGTCGCTCATCTGGCTCAGGATGCGGCGGGTACGGTTGATGCGATACCAGTTGCAGATCGTTTTGCCGATCCAGACGAAGACAATAAACGGACGTTTTGAACGATTCTCATAGAATTCCATGATGCTCTCCTCACTGTACCAGTGGGGTTATCATCCTGGAAATTGGCCTGCGCAATACAGATGCAAAAACACCTTTTGTTTAACATACAGATCCGCTAAAACAGTATCTGCATGCCAATTTTTACGGCAATCTGTACTGGTTTTATAATCTGTATGGTGAAAACAAAGGATACAGCATGACGCGCTATCAACATCTGGCCAACCTTCTGGCAGAACGCATTGAACAAGGGCTGTATCGCAGCGGCGAACGTCTGCCGTCGGTGCGCACGCTGAGCCAGGAGCACGGCGTGAGTATCAGCACCATACAGCAGGCCTATCAGATCCTCGAAAACCTCCAGCTGATCACCCCCCAGCCGCGCTCCGGCTATTTTGTCTCGCAGCGCAAGGCCCAGCCGCCGGTTCCGGCCATGACGCGACCGGTGCAGCGCCCCGTGGACGTCACCCAGTGGGATGAGGTGATGATGCTGCTGGACGCCCGCGCCGACAAAGAGATGATCTCCTTTGGCGGCGGCTCGCCGGATATTAACCAGCCGAGCCTGAAGCCCCTGTGGCGCGAGATGAGCCGCATCGCGCAGCATAATCCGGGCGAAATGCTGAGCTATGACGTGCTTGACGGGCGCCTGGAGCTGCGCGAGCAGATCGCCCGCCTGATGCTGGACGGCGGCTCCACCGTGGCAGCGAACGAGATTGTCATCACCAACGGCTGCCACGGCGCGCTGTCGATTGCCCTGCTCTCGGTGTGCAAGCCGGGAGATATCGTGGCGGTAGAATCGCCGTCGTTTCACGGCACCATGCAGATGCTGCGCGGATTTGACATCAAGGCGATTGAAATTCCCACCGATCCCGAGACCGGGATCAGCATCGAGGCGTTAGAGCTGGCGCTGGAGCAGTGGCCGATCAAGGCGGTGATCCTGGTGCCCAACTGCAATAACCCGCTCGGGTTTATCATGCCGGAAGCGCGGAAAAAGCAGGTGCTAGCCCTGGCCCAGCGGCACGATATCGTGATCGTGGAGGATGATATTTACGGCGAGCTGGCGGCGGAGTACCCGCGTCCGCGCACCATTCATTCGATGGATATCGACGGCCGCGTGATCCTCTGCAGCTCGTTTACCAAAACCGTGGCGCCGGGCCTGCGCGTCGGCTGGATTGTGCCGGGGCGCTATTACGACCGGGTGATGCACATGAAATACGCCGCGGGCGGGTTTAACGTGCCGGGCACGCAGATGGCGGTGGCGGCGTTTATTCGCGACGGCCATTATCATCGCCACGTGCGCCGTATGCGTCAGATTTATCAGCAGAATATGGAAACCTACACCTGCTGGGTGCGGCAGTATTTTCCGGCAGAGATTTGCGTCACGCGCCCGCAGGGCAGCTTCCTGCTGTGGATTGAGCTGCCGGAGAAGGTCGACATGGTGTGCGTCAGCAAGCAGCTGTGTCGGCTGAAGATCCAGGCCGCGGCCGGATCGCTGTTTTCCGCCTCCGGGAAGTACCGCAACTGTCTGCGGATCAACGTGGCGCTTCCGCCGACGGAGAAGAATCGCGAGGCGTTGAAGAAGATGGGTGAAGCGATTGTTATTGCGATGGAGGAGGGCTAGTGCGGCCTGATGCCCTCACCCCGGCCCTCTCCCACAGGGAGAGGGAGAAAACCGTGCCGCACTATTCGTCGAAGTACCAGTATCCCTGGTTAATCAGCCCGGTAAGCTCTTCAACAAACGCCGGGTTATTCAGCGCATCGCCCAGCTCGGCCTGACCGAGTTCGGTGTAGCGGCACAGCGCATCTGCACCCTTCGCGTCTAGCGTCTCCAGCTGTTCGCTGTTGATAAAGAAGCTGCCGTTGACGTTCAGCACGCGCAGGCCGCTCAGGCGGGACAGCGTTTCGCCGCCCTGCAGCGCGTCCAGCACCTCTTCCGGCGCATACGGCGGCTCGGCGGCGGCGATATCCAGCTCGTGGCGCGGCGTGGAGACAAAGCTGCCGAACCATTTTGTGAAATCATCCGGCTTGCTAATCATGTCGAACATCATCTGGCGAATGCGATCGAGTTCGTACTGCTCCACGCGGCCCGGGTGTTCGCGACAGGTCAGATCCGGATCGCTGTAGTGCTCGCCCCCCAGATCGTTTTCCAGCGCGTAATCGGCGAAGCTGCTGATCAGATCGCGACCGTTCGGCCCGCGGAAGCCGACGGAGTAGTTGAGCGCGGTCTCATGGGTAAAGCCGTCGTGCGGGAATCCAGGCGGGATGTAGAGGATATCGCCCGGGGCCAGATCTTCGTCGATGATCGGCTCGAACGGATCGACGTGCAGCAGCGCCGGATGCGGGCAGAACTGACGCATCGGCAGCTTGTCGCCCACGCGCCAGCGGCGGCTGCCCATCCCCTGAATGATAAACACGTCGTACTGATCGATATGCGGACCCACGCCGCCGCCCGGCACGGAGAAGGAGATCATCAGGTCGTCCAGACGCCAGTCCGGCAGGACGCGGAACGGACGCACCAGCTCCGCGGCAGGCATATGCCAGTGGTTCACCGCCTGCGCCAGCAGCGACCAGCCGGTTTCACCCAGATCGTCAAAGTGCTCAAACGGACCATTGCTGGCCTGCCATTTGCCGTTGAAATGGCTCACCAGACGGCTATCGACTTCCGGCTCCATCGCCAGCCCTGCCAGCTCGTCCGGGGTAATCGGGTCGACAAAATTCGGGAAGGCATTTTTCAGCACTACGGGTTGTTTTTGCCAGTATTTCTCAAGAAATTCCGGCCAATTCAGGTTCAGTTGATACGCCATGGGTAGCACCAGTGAGAGGGGAAACAGGCGCGATTATAGGCAAGAAGGCGGAGGGGGAACTTGTCATGGGTCAAACGAGGGCGTGTAGGTCGGGTAAGGCGAAGCCGCCACCCGACTCAAACACGCCGCGAAAACTTAATCCAGCTTCAGCTCGTCATAATGGGTAATCAGTTTACCCACGATGCCGTAGTCCAGCGCTTCTGCCGGAGACATCCAGAAGTTGCGATCGGTATCTTTTTTCACTTTTTCCAGCGGCTGGCCGGTGGCGTCGGCGATCAGCTTGTTCACGCGATCCAGCATGCGGATGATCTCGCGCGCTTCGATCTCAATATCCGTCGCCTGACCGCGCACGCCGCCCAGCGGCTGGTGGATCATAAAGCGGGTATTTGGCAGCGAGTAGCGGTGCTCTTTTTTCGCCGCCAGGAAGATGGTGATCCCGGCGCTCGCCACCCAGCCGGTGCCGATGACGTGCACTTCCGGGCGGATGAATTTGATGAAGTCGTGGATGGTATCGCCCGCTTCCACGTGGCCGCCCTGGCTGTTGATGTACAGCTTGATCGGATCGTTGCTGACGCTTTGCAGCAGGATCATCTGGGTGATGACCTTCTGCGCCAGCTCCTGGTTGATCTCACCGGAGATCACAATCGAACGGGACTCCAGCAGTTTTTGCTGCAGAGCGCCCGCGCCGTTTGACCCTTCCGCTTTTTCCTTGTCGCTTTCTTTCAGTGTGTAGTGCATTGTTATTTCCTCAGCTTGTAGCGCTCAAAACCAGAGTGTAGCCTGTTTTACCGGTGAAAGTCCTCACAGACAAATAACGAGGGAGCTTATGAATATTGCCCATGTCGCACTCTGGACCCGCAGCCTGAACGCCCAGGTTCAGTTCTGGGAAACGGTTTTTAATGGCCGCAGTAACGAACGCTACGTCAGTAAAAACCGTCCCGGTTTCGAATCACACTTTATTACGCTGGATAACGGACCAACCATCGAGCTGATGACGCTGCCGGATCTGCCCGACGCCCCTGCGCACCCGGAGTTTATCGGCTGGGCGCATATCGCCATCAACGTCGGCAGCAAAGCGCAGGTCGACAGGATGGCCGAGCGGGCGCAGGCAAACGGCACGCTGCTCAGCGCCCCGCGCATGACCGGGGACGGCTTCTATGAAGCGGTAATTGCGGATCCGGACGGCAACCGCATCGAGCTTGTGGGTGCATAAAATCAGCGTTTCGTTGCTTAGCCGCCCCGGTCACGTATAGCTATACTTCATCTTCATACGGTTATCATATTGTTAAATGATAATGATAGTTAATGTGTTAAGATGAAAGTCAGCATAAACAGTCCCTTACGTAACCGGCGGGATTGTTTGCATCCTCGACATGTAAATCAGCACCGGGGCGGTGAATGGAACACATTGTGTATGTGGTTGATGACGATGACGCGGTCAGACAGTCCGTGATCGGGCTGCTGGATTCGGCGGACCTGAACGCCGTCGGCTTTTCCTCGGCAGAAGCGTTTCTTCAACACCGCTTTGAAGAGCTCCCGTCGTGCGTGGTCCTCGATATGCAAATGCCCGCCATCTCGGGCTTTGAGGTGGCTGACGCCCTAAAGGGCAGCGGGCGCGAGATCCCGATTATCTTTCTTACCGGCCACGGCACTATCCCGATGTCGGTGCGCGCCATTAAAGGCGGCGCGTACGAATTTCTCACCAAGCCCGTCGAATCCACCGCGCTTATCGACGCCATCGAGTCCGCGCTTGAGCTGGCGGAACACAACGCCGTGCGCAATAAAGAGCACTACGCCCTGAAGCAGCGCCACATGTCCCTCACCCCGCGCGAACACGAGGTGCTGACGCTGGCGATAAGCGGCATGCTGAACAAGCAGATTGCCGCCGAGCTGGGCGTCAGCGAGATCACGGTGAAGGTGCACCGTCGCCGCGTGATGGAGAAAATGCAGGTGCGCTCCGTGGCGGAGCTGGTCAGGGCCGTTGAGCGCCTGACCTAAAGCCTGCCCGCGGAGTAACCTTTACCCTTCCTGCGCCGCCAGCGGCAGCGCAAACGCAAACACCGTGCCGTACGGCTCCCGGCGGCGCGCGCTCAGCTTCCCGCAGTGGCGCTCGATGATGCTGGCGCTGATGGTCAGCCCCATCCCCATCCCCTGCGCCTTGGTGGAGTAGAACGAGTCAAAAATCTGCTCCAGCCGCTCGGGCTCAATGCCGCTCCCGGTATCGGCGATCTCGACGATCACCTTCCCGTCCGCGTTGGCGGTGCTGAGGGTAATGGTGCTGGCGCGATCCTTCACCTCGGCCATTGCCTCTACCGCATTCATCACCAGGTTCAACAGCACCTGCTGGATCTGCACGCTATCGCCGGTGATAAAGCTGTCCTGCGCCTTTAACAGATAATCAACGCTAATGTGTCGCTGCTCCAGCTCGCTGCGCGAAAGCGTGATGATATGGTGGATCAGGTAGTGCATGTCGATGCGCGAGAAGGTGGGATCCTGCTTGCGCGTCAGGGACTGAATGCTGCGAATGATCTCCCCCGCCCGCGCGCCTTCCGCGGCGATCTCCTCCAGCCCTTCGCGCACTTTATCCAGCCGGGCGGGCTCGCGGTTGAGCCAGCGGAGGCTCGCCCCGGCGTTCGAGACGATCGACATCAGCGGCTGGTTGATCTCGTGGGCGATGGAGGAGGTCAGCTGCCCGACGGTGGTGGCCCGGGACACCCGCGCCAGATCCGCCTGCGCGACCCGCATGGCATCCTCCGCGGCGCGCTGGCTGGTGATATCGGTGATGATGCCGTAATACTCGTTCACCTCGCTGCCCACCCCCACAGGATCGCCAATCCCGAGGATGTAGCGCGTTGAGCCGTCGGGACGCTTAACGCGGAACTCCGCGCGCATGGAGAGCCCGTCGCGCACGCTCTCGGTGACGATGGCGCTGATGCGGGCGTAATCGTCCTCATGAACGAAGGTCAAAAACTCCGCCATGGAGATCATCTTTTGCCGTTCGGGCAGGCCGAGAATGCGGGCGTACTCTTCCGAGACAAACATCAGATCCTGCTCCAGCTCCCAGCGCCAGCTGCCGGTGTGGCTGATCTGCTCGCCGAGCATCAGCGAGGTCTGGCTGGATCGCAGCTCTTTCTCCACCCGTCGGCGCTGGATGTTCTCCGCCAGCAGCTCGGCGTACAGCCGCGCCGTCTCCAGGGATACCGCGGCCTGCGCGCCCAGCAGGCTCACCACGCGCGAGTGCTCGGCAGTGAAGACCTCCGGCATCAGGCGGTTTTCCAGGTACAGCACGCCCACCAGCCGCGCCTGTTTGAACATCGGGACGCACATAACCGCCGCCCCCGAGGTCACCAGATAGGGATCCTGACTGAAGGGATGGAACTCCTCCGGCCTGCCGGTGCGGATCTCCTGCCCGGTGCGGATCACCGCCGCCAGCACCGACAGCGGCAGGTCGGTCGCCGTCGGCACGTCTTTCAGGATCCGCACCCGCACGCCCTCGGTGCTGGTCCAGGCGCTGGCCTCGATCTCCGGGATGAGGCTCTCGCTCACGCGCAGCAGCAGGCCGCGCTGCGCCCCGGCGCGTTCGAGCAGGATGGTCATCAGGTTTTCGATTAAGCGCTCAAGGTTAATCTCTTCCGACAGCGCGCGGGAGGCTTTGATGACGCTTTGCAGATCGCGGATGGTCTCGTTCTGGGCGAACGCCACCGTGTCGTAGGCGCTGGCCTGCCCGGAGGCCAGCAGGTGCGGAAAATCCTGCTCCAGCTGGCGCACCTTGGCCTGCGCGCCCGCGCGGCCCCAGGCGGCAATCGAGCCGCGGAAGTGCGCATCCGAGGCGGTCGGGTAGCCGCAGGCCAGCGCAAAGCGCCCCGCCAGCTCGTGGGCCAGGGCGTTGATCGGGTTAAACCCACCCTCGCGGGAGAGCCGGACCGCCTTCTCATACTGCTCGAGCGCAATGCTGTTCATCCCGTCCAGACGCACGATTTCGGCGTAGATCAGCGCCTCTTTATCCGCGAACGTACCGGGA
The DNA here is from genome assembly GCF_004362415.1 of Enterobacter sp. AG326. Classification (NCBI taxonomy): domain Bacteria; kingdom Pseudomonadati; phylum Pseudomonadota; class Gammaproteobacteria; order Enterobacterales; family Enterobacteriaceae; genus Enterobacter; species Enterobacter sp. AG326. The sequence continues at coordinate 299,121 of NZ_SNXG01000004.1, forward strand.
TTAACGCGCGCCCAGAGGGCGATTTTGTCGTAGTGAGCGTGAATGCTGCGGCGGTGATTCGCCGAGAAGGTCTCCGGCGTCAGCTGACGCGACAGCGCCAGGGCGCTGTAGAGATGGTAATCCAGCAGATGGATGTGGCCCGGCGCAGACCACGCGTACCAGCCCGCCATCTCGAGATCCGCCTGCGCGTCGGCATATTCGCCGCAGGTAAAGTGCGCCATGCCGCGGTAGAGCCAGTACCAGAACAGCATGGTGGAGTTCTTCTCCGGCGCCTGCTCCGGCGACGCGGGAAGCAGCGCCTCCGGCAGCACCTGCGACGCGGTCCAGGTGCCGATGACCGGCGTGCGCAGAAACTCAACGTAGCCGCGCTGGACCATCAAAATGGTTTCCACGTCCTGGAAGTGGGTTTTACGCACGAACGCCAGGCCGCGATCGATGCTGGTCAGCACCCCGTCCAGGTGATCGCCCCGCGAGAGGAAGTTAATCACCTGGTGGCAGGCCGCAAAGCAGGCCATCGTCATATCCCCGTGGGTCACCGCCGAGGTGAAGCAGGCCTTCGCGCACTCGATGGTAAACGATAAAGGCTGGGTCCAGACGCTGAGCTGGTCGAGCGGCAGCAGGGTTTTAGCTTCGAACGCGTCGTAGCCGTGGCGATTCACCAGCTCGCGGGCCAGGGTGCCGTACTTAAACCCGAGGCGGTATTCGGCGTAGCGGTGGCCAATCAGCACGCCAAACCAGGCCATCGCCGTGGTCGAGGCACCGGTAATGCCGTGGTCGAGGGTCAGGTGCATCATACGGCAGAGCAGCAAAAAGTGCAGGCGCGGGCAGATGAAGCTGGCGCAAATGCTGGCGCTGTACAGCAGGTTCATCACCGCTTCGGTTTCCGGGTTATCCATCCGCGACAGCTGGGCATAGCGGCTTTGCGGCGCGTCGGCCGTGCGGTTGCAAAAGAGCGCCCAGGCCTCGTCGCAGTCGGCATCTTCCGGATAGCGGCTAATCTGGATCCCAAAAATCCCCAGCCAGCAGAGCGCCGCCTCCAGCGCCAGACGGCTGTCCGACTGGCGAATGTACACCTCCACCAGCAGATTGGCCGCCAGCGCCTTTTCGGTCAGCCCGCCGGGGCAGCCGAGAATGGCGTCACACAGCTCGCGGGTGCGCTCCAGATGCCCCAGCGCAAACTCGCAGCCCGCCTCTTCGATGTCGAGCATAAAGTCCGACACCGTCCCGGCGTTGCCCAGCGCTCTGGCGGTCTGGATATAGCCGAGCGCCGAAAGGTAATCTCCCGAACGCTTCGCGCGCCGCGCGGCCAGCAGGCTCAGCTCGCGGAACATCTCACGCTGCGGGGCGGGCTGGATGCTGTCCAGTGCGGCCGTGACGTGGTGAACGGCGCGGAACAGCAGCTCGTTCCCCGCCGCCTGACGCGCGGCGTCGGCCAGCAGGCTGGCGGTGGTCAGGTGAATATGGCTTCTCTCATGCCGTTCCAGCAGCGCAAAGGCCGCCTCCTGCACCCGGTCGTGGGTGAAGGCGTACTTTTTTTCCGTCAGCACGATGAGCTGGGCCATCACCGCCGGGTGCAGCGCATAGCGCATTTCCGCCATCGACATGCTGACCACGCGGCAGATCATCTCCATCTCGCCCGTGCCGCCGAGGCAGGCGATGCTGCCCAGCAGGCGGCGCGTCTCGTCGGGCAGCTCTTCAAGCTGCTCCAGCACCAGGGTGACGAGGTTCTCGGTGTAATGCCTGGCGCGGATCGCCTGCAGATCGTAGTGCCACTTGTCCTGATATTTGTTGTGCACCACCAGGCCGTCATCGACGATGCGGCGGAAAAACTCGTGCACAAAGAGCGGGTTGCCGCCCGTCTTCTCGTGGATCAGCGTGGCGAGGTCGGTCGTCGCCGCGCTGCGGGTGCGAAATACCGTCGCCAGCCAGCGCGCCACCGCCTTAACCGAGAGCGCCTGCGGGACAATCTCGCTCGCGTTTTGCGCCGCCTCCGGCAGGCACGCCAGCAGCGCCTGCAGGGCGGCGTCGGGCACGGCGCTGATATCCCGGTGGGCCGCCACCACCAGCAGGGGAACAGCGCCGCAGTTCATCAGCAGATATTTGAGCGTATGCAGGCTGGCGGCGTCGCTCCACTGGAGATCGTCGAGCACCAGCACCAGCGGGCAACCCTGCGAGGCAAAGGTTTTTACCAGCGCCAGCACCATATGGCTGAAGCGCGCCCGGGCATCAATAGAAAACGTATCCGCCGAGAAGCGCGGCTTGCTCTCCAGCAGCAGGCCCAGCTCGGGCACCAGGCTGACGGCCAGCGCCTCGTGCCCCTCCAGGGCGCGAGACAGGCGGATTTTCCACTTCGCCACGTCCTCTGCGGGCAGCCCCAGCAGGTGCAGCGTCAGGGTGCGGAACGCGGAGCTTAATACGCCATAGGGGAGCGACGGTGAAAACTGGTCGACTTTGCCCACCGCCAGCAGCACCGTGCGCTGCTGCAGCGTTTTAAGCGCCGTCGCGATAATTGAGGACTTGCCGATCCCCGACGGCCCGCCGATCGTCACCAGTTCCGGCACCAGGCTCTGCCCCACCCGCTCAAACGCGGCAATGACGTCGTTCGCCTGCGGATGCGTCGCGAACAGGGAGTCCGCCAGATGGATCGCCGGGGTGCGGTCCTGCTGGCCGGGTGTAAAGGCGACGATCTCGCCCTCGCAGGTCAGCGTCGCCTGGCAGCGGCGGAGGTCGGCAATCAGCCCGTCGACCGTCTGGTAGCGGTTATCGGGATTCTTTTCCAGCAGCTTCAGGATGATGGTCGACAGCATTCCCGGCACGTCCGGGCGGATCGCGTCCGGGGCCAGCGGCGCCGAGGCAATATGGTAGTGCGCCCAGTTGTCCCGATCGTTCTCCCCCAGCTCAAACGGCAGGCGTCCGGTCAGGAGCTCATACAGCACCATGCCGAGGCTGTAGAGATCGCTGCGGCCGTCGACGGGGCGCTGGGTGCGGGTGGTGTGCTCCGGCGACATATACGCGGGCGTACCGCCTGAAACGGCAAGCCGGGTCTGGGTGACGGCATCGGAGAGACTGCTGGAAAGGCCAAAGCTGCCCAGACGGCAGGTGGCATCGTGATGAACAAAAATACTGCCGGGCTTGATATCGCCGTGGATCAGGTTTTGCAGGTGCATCTGGCGCAGGGGAACGCAGATCTGGATCGCCATCTCGAGAAAGCGCGTGATGCCCGAGATCGCCCTGCCCGCGCGCCGCGCCAGCAGCTCAAACGAAAACGGGGCGTACACCAGCGCGAAGCGCCCCCGGTACTGGGTGGAGGCAACGGCGCGGATGGCCCAGCTGTCCTGCAGCACGTCGCGCAGCGCAAACTCGTTTTTGAGCAGCCGGGTGGCCCGCTCTTCCTCTTCGTCGCTCACCGCGGTGGCGATAATGAACGAGCCGCCGGAGTGAGGATGTCGCGCGTGCATCCAGGCGATTCCGCCCTCCTGCGCCAGCACGGTAAAAATCACATCCTCTTTAAGGACAAAAACCCGCCCCTGGTGAAGATTCCCCTGGGCGGGCCAGAATGCAGGCTGCTCGTGTTCGTTCATCCGCGATCCTTATTGTCGGCGGGCCATCTCCCGCTGAATATGATCCAGCAGAATATCTATGTTAATAGGCTTACGCAAAAATGCAGCGGCGCCCAGATCAAGAGCGTACCGCTGCATATTTTCATCAGCATGACCGGAGATAAAGAGCACGGGCGGAGGCGGTACGGCCAGCAGCCGCAGCTTTTCAAACAGCTCCAGGCCGCTCATGCCCCGCAGCTTGATATCGGTGATCACCAGCGCCGCGCCGGACAGGGCGAAAGGATGGCTCAGAAACACCTCTGCCGAGTCAAACGTATCGGCCGAATAGCCTTCCGACTCGAGGAGATTACTCAGCCCGCTGCGGACGGATCGTTCGTCATCAATGATGGCAATGCGCCACGGCAGCGTCATGCTGTCTTTCCTCTCACAAATCATTAAACGTCGCGATCGTCCTTCGCGGGCGCAGGGGGCGCCGTGCCGCTGATTTTCGGCACGCATTCGTGACGAAACCAGGCGAGGGTAAGCGGTTCGCGACTCAGTAAACGCCGTCCCACCGGGATGAGCTGTTCGCCCACCAGCATGCCAAACAGGCCAAGCAGGGCGACAACCGGCGGCGCCGGGGAATGCACGTCGAGCAGGGCGTAAATTACCCCAGCAACCACGCCGCACACCAGCGAAATTATCCATGCTTTCATGACGACGCTCCCGTCTGCGATTTGGCCTGCGGAACGGTCACCGGAGGCGGCGGCGCGCCGTCGCGGAATAACAGATGGCGCGTCGCCTGTTCACCCGCCAGCATCCCCAGCAGGCCAATCAGCGCCAGCGCGGGCGGCGCGGGGGAGCGTACCTTCAGCACGGCATACATCAGGCCAATCAACACGCCTGCCGCAAGGGATATCAGCCCAGTACTCATTGTGAACTCCAGAGAAAGAGGCAGCGGCGAGCCGGATGAGGGACCAGCCCGCCAGCGGAACTTAGCGAGCCGGGACCGGCGCTAAGGTGCGGTGCTCGCTCTTCTGGCGAGACGGCGCTTTGTGCACCATGGTGTAGGCGTAATCGACGCCCATGCCGTACGCGCCGGAGTGCTCGCGCACGATATCCATCACCGCGGTGTAGGTCTCTTTACGCGCCCAGTCGCGCTGCCACTCCAGCATCACCTGCTGCCAGGTCACCGGGATCACGCCAGCCTGGATCATGCGCTGCATCGCGTAGTCGTGGGCTTCTTTGGAGGTGCCGCCGGACGCATCCGCCACCATGTAAATTTCGTAGTCGCCTTCCTGCATCGCGCACAGGGCAAAGCTGTTGTTGCACACTTCGGTCCACAGACCGGCAACCACCACCTTCTTCTTGCCGTTGGCCTTCAGCGCGTCGCGCACCTTCTGGTCGTCCCAGGAGTTCATGGAGGTACGCTCCAGAATGTCCTGGCCCGGGAACACATCCAGCAGCTCCGGATAGGTGTTACCGGAGAAGCTTTCGGTCTCAACGGTGGTGATGATGGTCGGGATGTTGAACACTTTGGCCGCTTTCGCCAGCGCCACGGTGTTGTTTTTCAGCACCTGGCGGTCAATAGACTGTACGCCAAACGCCATCTGAGGCTGGTGATCGATAAAGATGATCTGACAGTTCGCAGGGGTTAACACTTCGAGCTTTGAAGAGGTCATAGCATTTTCCAGTGGTTAAGGGTGAAATCGCCGCGAGCGCCGCGACGATAAAATCACCCTCATCCTGCGGTTTTCCGTCCTTGGGCGTAATTATCTCTTCGTATAGTTAACCTTAGGTATAGTTATACTTTGGTATACCTATCCTATTGTATAACTGGATCTTTGCCGAAACCGGTTCCCATAATCCTGACCATTCCCCTCTCAGTCAGGAGCAGTTTATGGTTACCCTCGGTAAAGCCGATCTCATTCTGGTTAACGGCCAGTTTCACACCGTCGATCGCGAGAACCCCGTCGCGGAAGCCGTTGCCGTGCGCGACGGAAAATTTCTGGAAGTGGGTACCGTCGCCGAGGTGATGCAGCACCACTGCGACGGCACCAAAGTGGTCGACCTAAAAGGCCACACCGCCATCCCCGGCCTGAACGACTCGCACCTGCACCTGATCCGCGGCGGGCTGAACTACAACCTCGAGCTGCGCTGGGAAGGCGTGCCGTCGCTGGCCGACGCCCTGCGGATGCTGAAAGAGCAGGCCCTGCGCACGCCGTCGCCCCAGTGGGTGCGCGTGGTGGGCGGCTGGACCGAGTTCCAGTTTGCCGAGCGCCGCATGCCGACCCTCGACGAAATCAACGACGCCGCGCCGGACACCCCGGTCTTCATCCTGCACCTGTACGACCGCGCCCTGCTCAACCGCGCCGCGCTGAAGGTGGTCGGCTACACCAAGGACACGCCGAACCCGCCGGGCGGAGAGATCCAGCGCGACGCCAACGGCAATCCGACCGGGATGCTGATTGCCCGTCCGAACGCCATGATCCTCTACGCCACGCTGGCCAAAGGGCCGAAGCTGCCGCTGGAGCAGCAGGTCAACTCCACGCGCCAGTTCATGCGCGAGCTGAACCGTCTGGGGCTGACCAGCGCCATCGACGCGGGCGGCGGCTTCCAGAACTACCCGGAAGATTACGAGGTGATTGCCGAGCTGCACGAGAAAAAGCAGATGACCATCCGCATCGCCTACAACCTGTTTACCCAGCGTCCGGGCCACGAGCTGGAAGACTTTGAAAAATGGACCGACATGCTCACGCCGGGCCAGGGCAGCGACTTCTTCCGCCACAACGGCGCGGGCGAGATGCTGGTCTTCTCCGCCGCCGATTTTGAAGATTTCCTCGAGCCGCGCCCGGACCTCGCGCCGGGCATGGAGGACGAGCTGGAGCGCGTGGTGCGCCATCTGGTGGAGCACCGCTGGCCGTTCCGCCTGCACGCCACCTATAACGAATCCATCAGCCGCATGCTGGACGTCTTCGAGAAGGTGAACCGCGACATACCGTTCAACGGCCTGCACTGGTTCTTCGACCATGCGGAAACCGTTACCCAGGCCAACATCGACCGCATCAAAGCGCTCGGCGGCGGCATTGCCGTCCAGCACCGCATGGCCTTCCAGGGGGAATACTTTGCCGAGCGCTACGGCCTCGAAGCCACCCGCCACACGCCGCCGGTGGCGAAAATGCTGGAGACCGGCGTGCCGGTGGGCTTAGGGACGGACGCCACCCGCGTGGCGAGCTACAACCCGTGGACCGCGCTCTACTGGCTGGTCTCCGGCCGCACCGTCGGCGGGATGCAGATGTACGACCACAGCGCCCGTCTGGACCGCGATACCGCCCTGATGCTCTGGACCCAGGGCAGCGCGTGGTTCTCCAGCGAGCAGAACCAGAAGGGGCAGATTAAGGTCGGCCAGCTCGCCGATCTGGCGGTGCTGAGCAAAGACTACTTCCGCGTGCCGGAAGAGGAGATCAAGGGCATCGAGTCCGTCCTGACGGTGGTCAACGGCGACATCGTTTACGCCGCTGGCAGCTTTGGCCCGCTCGCGCCGCCGGCCATTCCGGTTCTGCCCGAGTGGTCCCCGGTGGTGAAGGTACCGGGCCACTACCGCAGCGCGCCGCCGCAGGCCGCACGCGTCGGGATGAGCGCCATCCATCACTGCAGCGGCCCGTGCGGGGTTCACAGCCACCAGCATGATTTCGCCCGCACGTCAGAGATGCCGGTGTCCGACGATAACGCTTTCTGGGGGGCGCTGGGCTGCAGCTGCTTTGCATTCTGATGAAAAACACCTTTGCTCAGCCCCGGGTCGACCTGGGGCTGTTCTTCCTGCGCCTGACCGGCAGCCTGCTGCTGCTGTACGTGCACGGCCTGCCGAAGGTGCTGCACTTCAGCGAAGAGCTGACGCGCATTGAAGATCCGTTCGGCTTCGGGCCTTACGCCAGCCTGATCCCGGCGATTGTCGCCGAGGTGGTTTGCCCGCTGTTTATCATTGCGGGCGTGTACACCCGCCTGGCGTGTCTGCCGATTATCGCCGTGCTGCTGGTGGCGATGCTGGCGGTCCACCCGAACTGGTCGATTGCCGAAGGGCAGTTTGGCTGGCTGCTGCTGATTATCTTCACCACCCTCGCCCTCACCGGGCCGGGCCAGTGGCGGCTGCAGCGTAAGACAGCGGAGAGGTTCGTATGACCCAGGTTAACGACGTTCGCGACGCACACGTCGAGACGACGCCCGCATCGACGGTTTCTCCCTGGCAGCCGCTGAGCCAGCCGGTGTTCCGCATGCTGTGGATCGCCACGGTGGTCTCTAACGTCGGCTCATGGATGAGCGACGTCGGCATCAACTGGAGCATGCTGACCCTGAGCGCCGACCCGCTGGATATCGCGCTGGTGCAGGCGGCCAGCAGCCTGCCGATGTTCCTTTTCGCCCTGCCGTCCGGGGTGATGGCGGACATCGTCGACCGACGTAAATACCTGCTCTTCTCCCAGCTGTGGGTGTTCATCGCCGCCGCCGGGCTGACGGTGCTCTCCTTCACCGGACACGTTACCCCCGCCGTTCTGCTGGTGGCGACGTTTCTGCTGAGCGTGGGCGCGGCGATGAGCTCGCCGCCGTTCCAGGCCGTGGTGCCCGATCTGGTGAGCAAGCCGGAGCTGGGTGCCGCCGTGGCGCTGAACTCGCTCGGGGTGAACATCAGCCGGGCGATTGGCCCCGCGCTGGGCGGTTTTCTGCTCTCGCTCGCCGGGCCGTGGATGGTGTTTGCCCTGAACGCGCTCTCCGTGGTCGGCGTGGCGTGGGTGCTGTGGCGCTGGCGTCCGGCGCCGTCCGTGCAGCGCCTGCCGCCGGAGCACTTCTTCTCCGCGGTGCGCTCCGGCATCCGCTACGTGCACGCCGCGCCGGTGCTGCGCAACGTGCTGGTGCGCACCATGGCCTTCTTCGTTTTCGGCAGCGCGGGCTGGGCGCTTCTGCCGCTGGTGGCGCGCCGCGAGCTGGGCTTAGGCCCGGCGGGCTACGGCGTGATGCTGGCGTGCATTGGCCTGGGTGCGATTGCCGGGGCGATCCTGCTGCCGCGCCTGCGCCAGCGGCTGGACGCCGACCGCCTGATGGTGGCCGCCAGCCTGACCTTTGCCCTCACCATGCTGGCGCTGGCGTTCGTGCGCCACGTCTGGCTGCTCAACCTGTTTGAGTTTTTCACCGGCTTCGCGTGGATTGCGGTGCTCTCAACACTGAACCTCGGCGCGCAGCGCAGCGCCGCCCGCTGGGTGAAGGCCCGCGCGCTGGCGGTCTACCTGACGGTGTTCTTCGGCTCGATGACCGCGGGCAGCGCCATCTGGGGGCAGATCGCTTCCCGCTTCGGCACCCCGACCTCGCTGGTTGTCGCCACGCTGGGGATGGTGCTGGCGAGCGCGACGGTGTTCCGCTGGAAGCTGGGGAAAGATCCGGATCTGAACCTCGACCTCAGCGGCCAGCCGCTGGACGGCGTGGAGATTGACCTGCCCAACGAGCGCGGCCCGGTGCTGGTGTCGCACGAGTACATCATCGACCCGCAGAATACGAAGGCCTTCCTGGAGGCGGTTCACGAGCTGCGCCGGGTGCGCCGCCGCGCCGGGGCGATGAGCTGGGCGGTATACGAGGATATTGAGCGTCCCGGCCTGTTTATCGAGACCTTCCTGATGGGCTCGTGGATTGAGCATCTGCGCCAGCAGGAGCGCCACACCATGAATGACCTCCTGCTGCAGAGCCGCGTTCTGGCTTTTCATCAGGGCACAACATCACCGGCAATTCGCTACCTGGTCGCGCCGGTATAACCATAACCATCACCTGCACAGGAACACACTATGGCAACGTTTAAGGCAAAAGACGGCACGCAGATTTACTACAAGGACGGCGGCGCGGGCAAACCGGTTCTCTTCAGCCACGGCTGGCCGTTGGACGGCGACATGTGGGACAGCCAGCTGAACTACCTGGCCGAGCGCGGCTTCCGCGCCATCGCCTTTGACCGTCGCGGCTTTGGCCGCTCGGATCAGCCGTGGAACGGCTACGACTACGACACCTTTGCGTCCGACATTAACGACCTGATCACCACCCTGGACCTGCAGGACGTAACGCTGGTGGGCTTCTCCATGGGCGGCGGCGACGTGACCCGTTACATCAACAACTACGGCAGCGCGCGCGTGGCCGGTCTGGCGCTGCTGGGCGCGGTGACGCCAATCTTCGGCAAATCCGACTCCTTCCCGCAGGGCGTGGATCAGAGCGTGTTCGACGGCATTCGCGACGGACTGCGTAAAGATCGCGCCCAGTTCATCAGCGACTTCGCGACGCCGTTCTACGGCATCAACGCCGGGCAAACCGTTTCCGCAGGAGCCCTGACCCAGACGCTGAACATCGCCCTGCTGGCGTCGCTGAAGGGCACCATCGACTGCGTGACCGCGTTCGGCGAAACCGACTTCCGCCCGGATATGGCGAAAATCGACGTGCCGACGCTGGTGATCCACGGCAGCAACGACCAGATCGTGCCGTTTGAAAGCACCGGCAAGCTGGCGGCGGAGATGATTAAAAACGCCACGCTGAAGGTGTACGACAACGCGCCGCACGGCTTCGCGCTGACCCACCAGGACCAGCTCAACGAAGACCTGCTGGCGTTTGTGAAGTCGCTGTAAGTCTTTAAAAGCGAAGCCTAATGGGGCTTCGCTTATCAGGCCTACAAGGGCTGGTCCTGTAGGCCGGGTAAGGCGCAGCTGCCACCCGGCGCTTTCGCAGACGCGTTCCGCTCCGCCAGCAGCCGACAAATCTCCGCATGCTTCTCCTCGGTAAAGGTAAAGCGCGACATAAACACGATGCGGATCAGCGACCCAATCGCCGGAAGCAGGCAAATCCCGAAGAACAGCCCCGACAGCACGCCTTCGCTCTGAATTTGCGCCTGCGGCACGTAGCCAACCATCGTCAGAAACACGCCGATTAACCCGCCGCCCACCGCCACCGACATCTTGCCGGTAAAGGTCTGCCCGGAGAAGGTGATCGCCGCGCAGCGCTTGTGGGTGTGGTACTCCGCGTACTCGATGGTGTCGGCAATCATCGATGAGGTGAGGATGTTGGTCATCATCACGAACAGCGTGCTCAGGCCGAGCAGAATAAACAGCATCGTCACCTGCTGATACCCGACAAACCACATCACCACGCGCACCGCCACGTCCAGCCCGCAGAGGATCATAAACAGCTTCCGCTTCTGCATCCGGCGCGTCAGCATCGGGGCAACCAGGCACAGCACCGCCGCCACGATCCCCATCACGCCAATCGCCATCTGCAGGCTGCCGTCACCCAGGTTGTTGATAAAGAAGTAGATATACAGCCCGCCCGCCACGTTGTGGAACACGCAGAAAAAGAACGACAGCAGGACGATAAACAGCGGCTTGTTCTGGCGCAGGTTGTGGAAGGTGTCGCGGATGGTCACCTTCTCCGGGCTCGGCGGCACGCGCTCTTTGATCTGCATAAAGCCGTTGAGCATCAGCGGCAGGCCCACCAGCATCATCACCAGCGCCGCCATAAAGTAGCCTTTATCGTTGCTGTACTGGGCGAAGAACGCCGCCAGCTTCGGGAAGAAGATGTTGGCGCAGGCAATCCCCGCGTTTACCCCGAGCATCGCCGCCGTCACCGCGCGGGTGCGCTGGGCGGAGTCGTTGGTCATCACCGACGACATCGACCAGAACGGGATATCGGAGATGGCGTACAGCGTCCCCCACAGGATGTAGGTCACCCCGGCGTAGAGGATTTTGGTGGTCATGTCCGCTTCGATTTTATAGAACGACAGCAGCGTGACGCCGGTGATCAGCAGCGGGGCGATCAGCAAAAAGTGGCGAAACTTGCCGAACCGGCTGTTAATGGTGTCCATAATGCTGGCAAACAGCGGATCGTGAACCGCGTCCCACGCGCGGGCAATCAGGAAGATGGTGCTCGCCGCCAGCGCCGAGATCCCCAGCACGTCGGTGTAAAAATAGTTAATAAACGAACCCACTAAACCAAAGCTAAAACACTGACCTAAACCATAGCCAAAATAAGACCACAACTCGCGAGACGGTATTTTCATTGTCGTTGCCATTGTTATATGCCTGCCTGGTTGCCCGGCGGTGGTCCGCCGGGTCGATATTATTAGCCCTGAACTTTCGGGGCGATCTTGCGCAGCTGCTGCATTAATGCGATTTCACGGCGCGAGAACGGGATGCCGTTCTCCTCGAACACGTCGTGGAACCAGAGGCGGCAGTAGTCCGTGGACTCCTTCATCACCACCGGCCACGGCAGCCACGTCTGGGTTTTGCCGCGCACCAGGCCCCACTGGTACGGCGCGACCTTCGCCGCGTACATCAGCGGAAGCTGCTCTTCGATGGTGCTGCCCACGTGGCGCGCCAGCCATTCGGTGCAGAACAGCGGGCGACCGAGCTGTTGCAGCTGCTGGATAATCGCCGTCATGCGCCCGGTGTGGGTGTAGGCGTGGAAGCTCACGACGTCCGAGAGCGCCAGCGCGGTCTGGTCCAGCGGATGCCGGAAGAACGTCTCGCCCTCCTCCTCCGGCGGCAGACGCCACGCACAGACGGTGAGCGGCTGGGTAGGGTCTTCTTCACGCACCCACTGGAACGCCAGCTTCATCAGCGCGTGGGCGCAGGTCTCCAGCTTCGCGTCGTACTGCACCTCCTGCGTGCCGGTCGCGAAAATGCCGCGGTTGCCCGGCTCGTTATAAAGATCCCAAAGCAGCACGCGCTTATCCTCGCGGAACTGGCGAACAACGTCGCGGATATAGCGCTCAATCTGCGGCCAGCAGTCAGGATCGCACACCTTGTCGCGCCCCGGGCTCGCCGCCGCCTGGCTGTTGTGCTTGCCCGGCACGGGCGGCTTCTGCGGGCCGAGGTACGGCTCGTCGCCGGAAAAGCCGCAGTCGTCCATCAGGGTCAGCATGGTGCTGAAGCCGCGGCCGTCGGCAATCATCAAAAACCGGTCGATGCACGCCATCAGCCCGTCGCGATCGTGCTCCCAGACGATAAACGGCAGGTTGATGCGCAGGGTGTTGTAGCCCGCCTCCGCCGCCCAGCCCAGCTCGCGCTCGATGGTGGCGGCATCGAAGGTCTCTTGCTGCCAGATATCGGTCCAGTTCACCGCCGTCGACGGCAGATAGTTAAACCCGCACAGCCAGCCTTTTTGCTCATACCACGCCTGTGCCTGCTCCCTGCTCCACTGCTCTTTCATTACGCGTCCTCTTACTGATAATATTTAGCTAATAAATATTAGTTGCAGGATAAATGCGCAAATCATGGCGTGAAGAAAAGCGATGCCCCTCACAAAGTTCACGCTTCGATGAATGAGAAACGTGATCGACGGCGCTAAAGCGTGCGGTTAGGGTATGATGCGAAGTCGCGAAAGGGAGAGGACGGATGAAGCGAAAAACGAAAGTGACGATGAACGATATTGCGCGGGCGGCGGGCGTGTCGCAGGCGACGGTATCGCTGGTGCTTAACCAGTCCCGCAACATCAAGCTCAGCGACGACACCCGCCAGCGGGTGATTGGCGTTGCCACCGAGCTCGGCTACGACCGCCTCCCCACCGTTCAAGCCCCGCGCAACCAGGAAGAGATCGCCCTGCTGGTCAGCTCCATGCAGAGCTTCGACCCGTTTATCGACGCCATCAGCCAGGCGCGGGAAGCGGCGTGGCGCAACGAGACCCTGCTCACCGTCTACGACTACGGCGACGACATCGAGCTGGCGCTGAACATCATCCGCCAGCTGGAGAAGCGCAACTGCATCGGGATTATTCTCGCGTCTCCGGTCACCACGCTGGTGGACATGACGGCGTTCCAGGACTGCACCCGCATCCCGCTGGTGCTGCTCAACCAGCGCGACCCCGGCTCGCCGCTGCTGCCGTCGTTTATCCCGGACGACTACGCCAACGCTTTTCAGGTGACTAAACACCTCATCGCCTGCGGGGCCACGCGCATCGCCCACATCACCGGCGAGAGCTGGATGGAGGCCTCGCGCCAGCGTCTGGCGGGCTACCAGGCCGCGCTGCAGCAGGCCGGACTCGCGTGCGACGACGGCCTGCTGCGCCAGACCAACTGGCAGTTCAGCGAGTCCTTTACTGCGACGACCTCCCTGCTGGAACTGGCCGAGCGCCCGGACGCCATCTTCTGCGCCAGCGACTGGCTGGCGATTGGCTGCTATCAGGCGCTGGCGGTGAACGGCGTGCGCATCCCGCAGAACATGCTGCTGGCGGGCTACGACGACCAGAAGATCTCCGAGCAGCTCACCCCGCCGCTGACCAGTATCCAGCTGCCCTACAGCGAGCTGGGACGGCTGGCGGTGGAGTACCTGTGCAATCAGGAAGATGCCGCCACGCACGTGACGCTGGCGGGCAGGCTGAAGGTACGCGCCTCAAGCCTCGTCTGAGGCAAACACCATGCCCGAATAGGGCTTCTCGCGACACGCCGCCAGCCGCGCGGCGAGGCTGCCCACGTGCAGCTCCAGCTTGTGCCCGTCCGGGTCGAGAAAATAGAACGACGCCCCCTCGCTTTTGTTCTGCTTCCAGACGGTGACGCCAGCCTGCTCCAGCCTTTGCGAGAACGGTTCAAAATCCGCCTCCGCCACGGTAAACGCGTAGTGGGTGTAGTCGCTCTCCTGCGGCGGCACGTACCGGCGCGCCTCGTCGTACGACAGGCAGACCCACAGATCGCCGCAGGTGAGATAGGCCCCGGTATTCCAGCGGGCGTGCAGCGTCAGCCCCAGCAGCTCGTGCCAGAAGGTGACGCTTTTTTGCAGGTCGCTGACCGCGAGGGTCAGGTGGTTGAGAGATTGCAGCATGACGTGCCCTTTTGTTTTTCGCGCCGGACGTGATACGGTAAAAGCATGAACATAAACCACGCCGTGCTCACCGTAAACCGCTGGTGGCTGCCTTCTTAAAGGCGGCACGGAGTAGTTTTCCCCATTTTCAGATAGCCGCCGAAAGGCGGCTTTCACATTTCTAAGATCCCTTTCGGCAACTGCACATTAAGGAGTCTTTATGAACGCACCAACCATCCTCACCGGCGACCGTCCAACCGGCCCGCTCCACCTCGGCCACTTCGTCGGATCGCTGCGCCAGCGCGTGGCGCTGCAGCAGACGCACAGCCAGTTTGTGCTGATTGCTGACCTGCAGGGGCTGACCGACAACGGCAGCAACCCGCAGAAGATCCGCGACAACATCCCCGAAGTGCTGGCCGACTACCTCGCCGCCGGCATCGACCCGAACCTGACCACGATCTGCCTGCAGTCCGCCCTGCCCGCCCTCGCCGAGTTGACGATGCTGTATATGAACATCGTCACCGTCGCCCGCGTGGAGCGTAACCCGACGGTGAAAAACGAGATTGCGCAGAAGGGCTTTGCCCGCTCGCTGCCGGTCGGGTTTATGGCCTACCCCATCAGCCAGGCGGCGGACATCACCGCGTTTAAGGCCGAGTGCGTGCCCGTCGGCGACGACCAGCTGCCGATGATTGAGCAGACCAACGAGATTGTGCACAAGATGAACAGCCTGCTGCCCGCCCCGGTGCTGCGCCACTGTAAGGCGATGCTGAGCGACACCAGCCGCCTGCCCGGCATCGACGGCAGCGCCAAGATGTCGAAATCGCTCGGCAACACGCTGCACCTTTCGGCCAGCGAAGAGACGATCCACCGTGCGGTGAGCGCCATGTACACCGACCCGAACCACCTGAAGGTGAGCGACCCGGGGCAGATTGAGGGGAACGTGGTGTTTACGTACCTGGACGCGTTTCACCCTGACAAGGAGAAAGTGGCGGCGATGAAGGCGCACTATCAGGCGGGCGGGCTGGGTGACCGGGTTTGTAAGAACGAGCTGGAGGCGTGTTTGCAGGAGCTGATTGCGCCGATGCGGGAGCGGAGGGCGATGTATATGCAGGACAAGGGAGAGCTGATGGCGATGCTGAAGCGCGGCACGGAACGGGCGCAGGGGGTGACGCAGGCGACGTTGAGGGAGGTGAAGGTTGGGCTGGGGGTGCCGGTGTTTAGTTAAAGTAGTTTTAGCGGTGGAGTGCGGGGGAAGAGTACGAAGCCGCTAAATCGAATATACGGAAATAAACGAGGCGCAATAAAGCATTAGATCCATTATTAGCCAATGTCGTTTATCATTCTTCCAAGAATGCTATATTCATGGATTCTTTAAATCTTTAATGCGCGGCGTAAAATGATATGAGTAAGTTAATTATTTCCATGCTGAATACGTTACTGTGTGTTTTTGTGATTGCACTGTGCCTCATTTGCTTAGGTATCTCTGATAACTGGAAAGAATGCACTCTAGCTATAATCATTATTTTAGGAGGCACACACCTTACTTGTGTTTTACTGAATCGTGTATTGCCTCATAAGTTATCTATCTTAGAAGGAATACTGGAAGTATTGGGGGGACCACTATTAGTTATAGGCGCAATTGTGTGCTTTGATGTATTCGAACCCTGGCCGCTAAAAATCATTGGGATGTTTGTGTTGGTTGTTTTGGTTTTCTTTGGACCTTCGATGTTCAGTTCCAGGCGTTAACTCGATCTATTAATAAACGCATACGTTATTGTTGAGAACAACCTAATCGAAGACGATCTTGATATCTGCGGCATGGATGGCGTTGCCCAGATTGAAGACTGCGAGAAAGCGTTTGGCGTTACGCTCGTCATTGACGAAGATGGCTTTGAGAAAACTTTTTCCCTCGCTGAAAACGAGTTTCTTTTTAGCACCGAGGGCATAGATTACTTTGGTATCTTCCGCTTGATTCGCAGGCTACGAGGCATTCCGGAACCTGTGATACGCGATTTAACCGTTGGCGAACTCCATGCTGTTCTGGTTAAGGCTGTGAAAGAACAAATACATCATGATTGAGTGACTTTTAGCGTAGTGCGGGCATGCGCTCACATGCCCGTGCATACTGGTTTGAAGTTTAAACAGCCTGCCCACTGCCACGCTTAATCACCGGAACATCACCCGTATCATTCAGCGCGCCCGGGAAGGTCTTCAACCACTGCGCGACTTTCTGCTTATTTATATTCACCACACTCATACCTTCCAGGCATCCCCATAATTCTCTTGTATGCTGTGGTGTAATCACAATGCAGTCTTTCATGGCGCGGATTTTCACGGGCATGCCGTCTATAAAGCCTGCACGGGTTAACCAGTCCCCGCCTAGCAGAAGATATTTCATGTCTATGCGAGCATACAGTTCGCAGCAGGCGGCACTGTCCTGCGGCGTTTCTGCGCGGGGATGGATGGGTGCCGCGTTGGTCTGGTTGCCGTGAAGTCGGCGGGCGCTGTTTTTGCGTACCAGCTCGCGGTTTTCAATCATGCCGGTGAAAGCGTCTGATTCTGTTTTGCAAACAGTAAACTCTGGCTTAAAATTCGTCGCAGCCATTTTCAACTCCTCGATAGTTGGTTGTGGTTAGCGGTATGGGGGTGTTGCAGCACCTTCATATCGCGAATTCTCTCTTTAAATATTCCTTGATACTTCCTTTGCCGTTCGGCGTAATTTCTGGTACTCATTATACAGAGCTGAATATAAATACAGCGGTTTGGCGTGGGATAAATTTGAAATTTGCGAGGGAGATTCAGGAAAAGGGTTGAGTCAGGGAAATTACGCAGCGAGGACTATCAGAATATAAGATGAGTGGCCGCATGGACCTCAGAGCAACCATTCGCCGATCTGCGGGCTGGCAATGAGTCATTTTATTATCAAGTTCGGTGACCGACTGAGCAATCACCTTTAATACGATGGCAGTTACACAGAATTACGGACAGGCTCCCTTGAGGGGATAAGCGTTAATAAAGAGGAGGCACTCAATGCCTCCTTTCTATTTGTTACGCTCTTACGTTCCAATCGTCCGTATACTGGACATTACCATCAACATAACGCCAGGTGATTTTGTCATACATCAGGGAAACAGATTCCATGTGGTTGATCTGCGAGTTTCCTGCCATTTTAGCGTTTGGCATCCCTGGGTTAATGCCCGTCACTTTCACGCCCTCAATGGTCATGACGAAGTAGCACTCTTCTTGTCCTGCATGGTTAATGCGATACCAGCGAATTTCCGCACTTTTCAACGTTTGACCGGTGGCAACGGCTTTGTATAGATACGGGCTGGAGCTATCAAACTCCTTTTCAATCATCATCGGAGAATGTGAACGCTTACCAGTAATCTTCCCGTTGGCACTGTCTACTGGAATGTTCAGACCATGACTAAAGCCAACAATCTCTATACTCCCCTCACGATCCTGAACGTCTACAGCTCCTTTAATATCTGCGCCGCCATCGTCCTTAAGCCACATGTAAGCCGGAATAGGCATTTTACAAACTCCTTTTAGTTGTGATTTTCTTCGTGATGAACCAGTAGCAAACAATCGTTAAGAGCAACTGAAAGCCCACAATCGCCGCCATTGTGAAATTTGAATACGTTTGATCCGGGAATAAAGACTGATAAGGCAGCAAGCGAAACAACGCCCAAAACAGGAAGGTAAACCCGAAGATTTTAGCTAACCGTCGCAATGTGGAACTGGACCACTCTCTGGGGATGCCTGCTGGACTAACTTTGTGTGTCGCGCCACTGTACGCCGTGGTAATGGCGCTCATGGCAGGTACGCTGATTAATGTATTGATTAAGATGCTAAAATAGTCGTTTAACGACTCCCAAACTTCTAAATCAGGTTCACCCAAAATGAAGCGGGTAAAGTTGTCGGCGCTCTGGAAATCAAAAAGCCTCGTAATAGAATTAACTAATCCATCATACGGAACCATTTCAGCAACGATCAGCACAACAACAGCGAACAGCACTATCTTGATGAATAAACTAAGGGCATGTTTTGCCATTGGAGATCACCTCAATCGTGCCGTATGCCTGTAGCTTCCTCATGCAAGGAACATCTATTCTTTGGCTTCTCAACAGAGCATTACGCAACATGGCAAAATCAGAATCATGTGGGAGAGTGATACAACCTTCTGATAATACGCCTGGATGCAAACGGAAATTGCCACGCTGAACGCTCTCAATCCATGTGTAATCGTCGATCCCCCAATCATCACGCCATAATGCGAACCATTCAGAATGTTTGAATGTTGCACCATTGGCGAAGTGATTATAAATGTCTCTTCCCACTGTGTTTAGCTGTGACTTGAGTCCACCTTGAGGGCGGTCAACAATCCAGTATTTACCCGCTGGTACTGGCCCCTCTTTGGGGATCATTCCACATGCCCCACGATTACGGTAGGCACCATTACCAGAGAATGCTAAAAACGTGCCTATACCAGGAAACGATAACGGGGAGTAGTACGCATCATTAATTACGAACCTTCCATGTAGAGCCATAGATACCCCTTTTATCTATAATGATTTGTTGGCTTATCGTACTCCTACGCAATCGGACATAAGAAGGTTTTCTTCCGGGAGACCTCTGATTTTCAGACAATAGCCCGTTGGTGGTAAGACAACGTGTAAGGCCGTTAGGCGGTAACATCAGAGGTGCGTCAGGAAGCAAAGTTTATCAAGTTGACCATGTACCCTCAGGGGTGAGACCGAACCGCTGGCAGAGTGGCCTGCTCCCTGATGTTAGTAATGTCTTCATAAGCCACATGAGGACATCCCCATGAAGAGGCGTTTTTCCGACTGGCGTAATTACTGCTGCCTATTATACAGAGCTGAATATAAATACAGCGGTTTTGCGATGGGTAAATTTGGGAAATACGAGGGGGACTCAGGAAATAGGGGTTGGTGTGATACTGGGAATCGCAGGTTTGAAAATCATTTCTATTTGCCTCATCCAGAAATCTATTCTTTCGCTAAATTACCTTTAACGACAAATCCGTCGCATCCAGCCCTTCTTCTCAGATCCCACAAAAATTCATCAAACCTATAGATTAACGATTTACATCACCCTGATTTTGTTATGTGATCTTGTTACAGGCTTTAGTAACGCCCTGCCCAGCCAACCGTAACAGGACTTCATCGATGGAATTTTATCAGGCCGATCCGACGCTTGAGAACTACTGGCGTGGCGTGATCCTCTTTGGAAGGAACGTCGCATCTTACAAATTTGCTCTGGCCTCAGCGTTGTATGAAGTGGATAAAACGGGCAGCGATTTGATTACGCTCGACCAGCTTGCCGTGCCGTTCAGCCGCTATCTTTGCGAGCACCTGAAGCATGCGCCAAAACAGATCACCTCCCGCAGCAGTCAATTTCTGGAAACCTGCCTGAAGTTTAATA
Source organism: Enterobacter sp. AG326 (assembly GCF_004362415.1). NCBI lineage: Bacteria > Pseudomonadati > Pseudomonadota > Gammaproteobacteria > Enterobacterales > Enterobacteriaceae > Enterobacter > Enterobacter sp. AG326. Next base: position 318,910 of record NZ_SNXG01000004.1, read on the forward strand.
GAGGTGAAATCACCCATGCCCAACTCATTGAAGCGACGGTGCGCCTTGGCTTTAACAATGTGATTGATGCCTTTCATTACGTGAACCAGGGCGAGATCGATAAACGTTTTTTCCTTGATGAGCGTAAAACTAACAACGGAATCCGCCTGACGGATAACTTCTATTTACTGGGCGAACGCCTGCAGTATAAAAACCTCGCCTTTGAAACAAATGCCCGCTGGAACCTGGTAGAACAGGCCTGGTCTATGGGGATTTCACGTAACCTTGTGGGCGTGGAGTTCGACGAAGATAATCAGCTGTTGTTCACGAGGGTGAACGCGCGTCGCGTAGACATCACCAGCTGTCGCGACAGTCTGAATGGTTACCAGAAAGGACGGTGTTTTTACTGCTTCAAGCCCATCAGTCTGGTGCCGGGAGACGCAGAACTGGCAGATGTCGACCACTTTGTTCCATGGGCTGCCCGCAACGAGATTACCAATGTTAACGGCGTATGGAACTTAGTGCTGGCCTGCCGGTGTTGTAATCGTGGTAAATCAGCGCACCTGCCCGCTCTCAGGTATCTGCAGAGGTTACACACCCGCAATGAGTATTTTATTCAAAGCAAACTGCCGTTACATGAGACGATTGTTCTACAGACAGGGCAGCGTCCTGAAGCACGGAAAAGCTTTCTTCAGCGTAACTGGCAGGCTGCGCTGGACAAACTGATCCATACCTGGAAACCCAACGCGGAAGACGAGGCAACGTTTTAATGACACTTCACTACTATCAGAACCACGCGCAGGATTTCTTCGATGGTACGGTCAATGTCGATATGACCTCGCTTTACGAGGCCTTTACCCAACATCTGGCTCACGGTGCGCGGGTTCTGGATGCGGGCTGCGGTTCTGGCCGGGACGTAAAAGCCTTTCATGAGATGGGTTATCAGGTGGATGCTTTTGATGCCTCTTCCGCGATGATGGAACTGGCAAAGCAACATACGGGGTTACCCGTGCAGTTGATGACGTTTTCAGAGATCGACGGTAAAGCGCAGTACGATGGGATCTGGTGCTGTGCTTCTTTGCTGCATGTCCCCTCTTCTGAGTTGCCTGCGGTGATGCAGAAGCTTGCGGATGCGCTTAAGCCTGGCGGCGTCTGGTATGTGTCCTTTAAGTATGGCAATGGTGAACGCGTGCAGGGTGAAAGACGGTTTACGGATCTGGATGAAGAGGGGTTGCGTGCATTGCTGAGGGAGGTTCCGGGGATTGAGATAGCTTCGCTGTGGACGACTCAGGATAACCGCCCGGACAGGGATGAGACATGGCTGAATGGGATATTACGAAAAAGCGCCGCATGATTATCAGGCGGTGCTAATCGACACGGAGTAAGTGAGTTCAGTAATTCATCACTTTAGTCAGCTCAACTTCACCCGTGGCGATTCAGTGCGATCTTATCGAAAAAGTCCAGCTTAGGCTTTCAAATGTCCGTACTGATCTATCATTATAACCTAACTCTAGCCTCACTTATCGATGATAGTAGCTATACACATGACCAGCTAATCAAAAGTGAGAAACACACTGGATAATTTTTGACCCAACCGCGAGGTTTGCCTTTCAAAAATCAGGAAATATGACTAAAATAGGCGATCGCCTTTACCAGAAAGGCAATGAGGTTAACTAATTGTTTTATATATATTTTTAAGGGAAAGGTATGATGGAGTTTTGGAACTCTGAACTTGAGCAGACTGTGCATAATTCGAAGAGGTTGATCTCTTCTAAGTTGCATGAACAGGATGTAATCGATTGGCTTTCAGAGTACCGGGATAGTGCTCCGACTTCATCAAATCAGGGAACTTCGAATTTACCCTTTCAGCGTTGGTTTAAGTTTAAAGAGGCCTTTTCTCCCAAGTTTGTTGCAGATACTTTGGGGGCACTACCTTATAAAGTTGACACTTGCTTAGATCCCTTTCTAGGGAGTGGAACAACCGCTGTTACTTGTAGAATGCTTGGTATTAATTCTATTGGTACTGAGGTTAATCCTTTTTTAGCCGATTTAATTGAAGCCAAACTTACACCTATTAATACAGCTCAATTTGTAGAACTCTATGAAAAAATCATTAATAATCTTATTATATTAAATGAAGATCGTGTTCTAACTGAAGGTATGCCAAGAACACTAACTGAGCCAGGGGTTAAAGATCGTTATGTATTCAGCATTAGTGCATATGAAACGATTAGAGCTATTTTGCGGAACTCTTATAATTTACCATTAGAATTTGGAAGATTATTGCGTGTGCTCTTAGGCTCAGTATTAGTAGAAAATAGTAATGTTGTAATTAATGGCAAAGGTCGTCGGTATAGAAAAAATTGGACGAGTCAATACAAAAGCGGTAGCGATGTTATTAGCTCTTTGGATATTGCTGTAGATAAGGCATGTGCAGATATTACGCGGTTCTCAGGGTTACCTCAAGGGCAGCATGCTATATTACGTGGTGATACGAGAGAATTGCTTCCAAAAATAAAAAAAGCTGATGCTATCATCTTCTCTCCCCCGTATCCTAACTCTTTTGATTATACTGATGTCTACAATCTTGAATTATGGATGCTTGATTATCTCAAATCAGCAAATGACAACAAAGCACTTCGTAATAGAACATTTAGATCACATGTTCAATCTTTATGGAATAAATCAAATTTCACAGCAAAATCATCAACTCTATCTGAGACTATTTCAGAGTTAGAAAGAAAAAGAGCTATTTTGTGGAATAAAAACATCCCAGAAATGGTCACGTATTATTTTGATGATCTATACAATATTTTCTTTGAATTTAAGAGAATATTAGATAATGGTCATCATGCCATAGTTGCTATAGGTGATAGCAGATATGCTGATGTTCATATTGATGTAGCTACCATACTTCAAGAAAGCGTCGCTGATTTAGGTTTCCAATTAGTCAATCGAGGAGCAATTCGCTCTATGCGGAGTAGTTCTCAAAATGGTGGCAAGCTAGAGCTTTCCGAACATTGCTTAGTTTTTGAGAAAATATTTTAATTAGAAGGAATTAATAAATGAGCAACAATGATGCAGGTTATAAAATATTTTTACCTAAGATAACAAATGCTTCTTTCAAAAATTTCGATCTGTATACAAATGAACCAAATATTTCAGTTGATATAGAAAAAAATGTTTTCTGCCTTATCGGTGCTAATGGATTAGGAAAATCCACATTTTTGAATTCTATTATCTTCGCCATAACTGGAGCTATTCCGACATCAACCCGGAAATTTCTCTCCGCTAATGATTATTTTAAAAATATATCAAAGGTAAAGGAAACCGAAGAGTATTTTAATGGTAGAGTAGCTGAACATCAAAGAGAAACAGCAAGTATTAGTGTAACTTTAGAATGGGATAACTACATTTTAAAAATTACACGAAATTTCTTTAGCGCTAACAAATTCAAAAAACTTATAATCAAAGATAAAAACTCTGGTGCAATTTCAGAATATGTCGAAAAAAATGGCGTTGAAATAAATAAAATATACCAAGATGAAATCAGGAAGCTAACTGGGCTAAATGATTTCACTCAATTTGTTTTTTTAATTCATTTTATATCTTTATTTGATGAGTCCAGACATCTATTAATGTGGGATTCAAATGTATTAACCAATGCTCTTTATCTCGCTTTTGGCACCGACCCCTCAGAAGCTCAAGAAGCAGATAAATTGCAGAAAGAAATGGAAAGAGAAAGCTCCAGAGGCCGAAATGCAAAATATTCAGCCCGGCAAATAACAAATAGAATTAATAATTTATTAAGCCTAGTACAAGATGATAATGAAAGCAATAGCATTCTTGAATCGGAATTAAATATTAAACATGATGAACTTAAAGAATATCTTGCATTAACACAAGAAAGATTAAACCAAAAACAGAATGAATTGAAAGAATCGCAATTAAATTGGGCCGACCATAGTGCAACTCTAGCCAGTCTACAGATAGAATATAATAAGATATTTTCATCTCGTGTAAAGAAAATCACTTCTTTTCAGCATCACCCCTTGATACAGGCATCATTGAGTGAATGTAGATGTGCTATGTGTGGAAACGAAGATAGTCATATTATTGAGACCCTTGAAGATAAAATTAAAATGAATGAATGCCCAATGTGTGGACATTCTGCCGAAGACTTTGGCGTGAACCAAGGGGAAATGGTATCTCAACTCAAATCAATAGATCGAGAGATGAATATCATAAAAGAACAACAAAAAACTATATTATCTAAAATCAAAAGATACCAGAATGAGTTAGATGCAGCTGAAGCCGAAAACTTAGCTGCCGAGAGGGCTATCAGAGAGTTCGAAGATAAAGAGTCTTATAATTTAGATAGAATCAACTCGTTGAAAGATAACTCCAGTGACCTGCCCCCAGGATTAGATACAACGCTCACTTAGTAATGTCGGATCCTTCACTATCAGAATTACCCTTTCTCCAGGCCGCCGCAAATTCAG
>NZ_SNXG01000005.1:0-252750 GCF_004362415.1 Enterobacter sp. AG326
AGAGACTTGGTATTCATTTTTCGTCTTGCGACGTTAAGAATCCATGTCACTTTGAGTGCCCACACAGATTGTCTGATAAATTGTTAAAGAGCAGTGCCGCTTCGCTTTTCGCTGCGGCGCGGGGTGTGCATATTACGCTTTCCCGCTTCAGAGTCAAGCGTTTATTTTCGCTTTTCTCTGCTGACCCGGCGGCGTGTGTGCCGTTGTTCCGTGTCAGTGGAGGCGCATTATAGGGAGTTATTCCGACGTGACAAGAGGAAATTTAAAAAAAGTTTCCATCCGCGTTTTTTTTCACCAACAGAGGTGAAATCAAGCTACAAATTGTTCTATTTGATGTATCTGCAACCACAATCACATTCGAGGTGGCATAATTATCAGCATGAATCTTTAAGGAATAAAAGCGATGCCATTAAGCGCACAACAGCTGGCCGCCCAAAAAAACCTATCGTACGTGCTGGCAGAAAAGCTGGCTCAGCGGATTTTAGCGGGTAAGTATGCCCCGGGTAGCATCCTGCCGGGTGAAATGGAGCTGGGTGAGCAGTTTGGGGTAAGCCGTACCGCCGTGCGCGAAGCGGTAAAAACCCTGACGGCAAAAGGTATGGTGCTTCCACGCCCTCGTATTGGCACACGCGTGATGCCACAGAGTAACTGGAATTTTCTCGATCAGGAGCTGCTCTCCTGGTGGATGACGGAAGATAACTTTCATCAGGTCGTCGATCACTTTCTGGTGATGCGCAGCAGCCTTGAACCTCAGGCATGTCTGCTTGCCGCCACGCTAGGAACGGCAGAGCAGAAAGCGCAGCTTAACGCATTGATGGAAGAGATGGTGTTCCTGAAAAAGCACTTCAACCGCGAACGCTGGGTTGAGGTCGATATGGCCTGGCATGAACACATCTATATGATGAGCGCCAATCCGTTCCTCACCTCTTTTGCCTCTTTATTTCATTCGGTGTATCACACCTACTTTACCTCTATTACACAAAACGAAGTGGTAAAACTGGATTTGCACCAGGCGATAGTAGATGCCATCCAGGAAAGCGACGGGCAGCGAGCCCTGAGTGCGTGCCAGGCACTGCTGGCCGCGCCAACCCACCAGCAGGTAAATAAATGACAAACAAAAAAGCGCGCAGCATGGCCGGATTGCCGTGGATTGCAGCCATGGCGTTTTTTATGCAGGCACTGGATGCCACCATCCTCAACACAGCGCTTCCCGCTATAGCGCAAAGCCTTAACCGCTCGCCGCTGGCGATGCAGTCCGCCATCATCAGCTATACCCTGACGGTCGCAATGTTAATTCCGGTCAGCGGCTGGCTGGCCGACCGCTTTGGCACCCGCAGAGTTTTCATGCTGGCCGTCACGCTCTTTACACTCGGTTCGCTGGCCTGTGCGCTCTCCTCATCCTTAACGGAGCTGGTTATCTTTCGCGTATTGCAGGGCATTGGCGGCGCGATGATGATGCCGGTGGCGCGTCTTGCCTTGCTGCGAGCCTACCCCAGGAGCGAACTGCTTCCCGTGCTCAACTTCGTCACCATGCCGGGCCTGGTCGGCCCGATTCTTGGCCCGGTACTCGGTGGCGTGTTTGTCACCTGGGCAAGCTGGCACTGGATCTTCCTGATTAATATTCCGATTGGCGTTGCGGGGCTGCTGTATGCCCGCAAATATATGCCAAATTTCACCACGCCAAGGCGCAGCTTCGACATGGGCGGCTTTTTCCTGTTTGGCCTGAGCCTGGTGTTATTCTCCAGCGGAATGGAGCTGTTTGGCGAGAAGATCGTCGCGACGTGGTTAGCGCTCTCCGTTATCCTCGGCGGTATTCTGTTATTCCTTCTTTATATACGTCACGCGCGCCGTCACCCGACGCCGTTAATTTCCCTGGGGCTCTTTAACACGCGAACGTTTTCCGTTGGGATTGCAGGGAACATTGCGTCTCGTCTGGGGACGGGTTGCGTACCGTTCCTGATGCCATTGATGCTGCAGGTGGGTTTCGGCTACCCGGCTCTGATTGCCGGCTGCATGATGGCGCCCACGGCAATGGGCTCGATCCTGGCAAAATCTACCGTCACGCAGGTGCTGCGCTGGTTTGGCTATCGTAAGACGCTGGTCGGCGTGACGGTCTTTATCGGCCTGATGATTGCGCAGTTCTCGCTGCAATCCGCCGCGTTACCCGTCTGGATGCTGATCCTGCCGCTGTTTGTGTTGGGCATGGCGATGTCGACGCAGTTCACGTCGATGAACACCATCACCCTCGCCGATCTGACTGACGAGAACGCCAGCAGCGGCAACAGCGTGCTGGCGGTAACGCAACAGCTGTCGATCAGTTTAGGGGTTGCCGTGAGTGCAGCGGTGCTGCGGTTTTATGAAGGTTTTGACAGCGCGAATACCGTTGAGCAGTTCCACTATACCTTTATCACCATGGGCGCACTTACCGTGGTATCGGCGCTGGTATTTATGCTGTTAAAACCGAAAGACGGCCGAAACCTGATTAAAGAGCGTCACAAAGAGAAAGCTAAACCGAACCGCGTTCCATCAGAACAGGAGTAAGCTGCAGGCGTTGCTGTTGCAGCGTGGGCTGCGCCATACGGTGGATCAACACATCGATGGCCAGCTCGCCCAGTTCATCTTTTGGCTGATGGATCGTGGTCAGCGGCGGCGTCATGTAGCTGGCCAGTTCGATATCGTCATAGCCAATCACCGCCATATCATCAGGCACGCGTAGCCCCGCCTGATACAACGCCTGGTAGGCACCAAACGCCATCGCGTCGTTACCAATAAACACCGCCTGCGGACGCGGCTTTTGCGCCAGCAGTTTCTGCATCGCCTCGAAACCGCCGTTAAATTCAAAATCACCGGTGATTCGATAGCCATCAGGAATGGCAAGCCCCGCTCGTTCCATGGCGGAGAGATATCCTTCCAGACGCAAACGCGCCGGAGTTTTATCCAGCGGCCCCGTAATACAGGCAATGCGAGTGTGTCCTTTATCAATCAGGTGCTGAGTCGCCATATCACCGCCCAGCAGGGAGTTATCCTGAATGAGATCGCTGGTTCCGTCGAACGGCGCCCAGTCCATCATCACGGTGGGAATTGAAGGATAACGCTGGATAATCTCTTTCGAGGGCTGGTGCGTTTCGGTACAGAGCAGCAATAGCCCGTCGACGCGCTTTTGCATCAGCGTTTCCAGGTTACGATTCATGCGCTGCTCGTCACCCTCGGTATTGCACAGCACCAGGCTGTAGCCACGCTCGAAGCAGCTGCGCTCCACGCCGCGAACCAGTTCTGAATAAAAGGGGTTGGTACTGGCGGTGATCAGCATACCGATGGTGCGCGTCTGGTTGAGCTTAAGGCTGCGCGCCAGCGCAGACGGCGCATAGTTGAGTTCTTTTACCGCAGCTTCGACTTTCTCCCGAATCGCCTCGCTGACGAAGCGATCGTTGTTTATAACGTGAGAGACCGTCGAGGTAGAAACGCCCGCCATGCGGGCGACATCTTTCATTGTGGCCAAGCGTTACCCCTGCTGACTTAAGAATTCATCTATCTCTTTACGCCACGGAACGGAAGGCTGAGCGCCCTTGCGCGTCACCGCAATCGCGGCAGCAGCGTGTGCGAAGCGAATAGCGTCATCCATTCTCTTGCCTTCCAGCAGCGCGGTGACCAGCGCACCGTTAAAGGTATCTCCCGCTGCGATGGTATCAATCGCTTTGACCTTAAAGCCCGGCACGCGGCGGCCTTCGCCATTGACGCTTGCCCACACCCCACGGCTACCAAGGGTGATAATCACGGTGCCGATGCCCTTATCATGCAGTGCACGCGCGGCTCGCGCGGCATCGTCATCATTTTCTACGCGAATGCCCGTCAGCTTTTCGGCTTCGGTTTCGTTCGGCGTAATGATATCCACCAGCGCCAGCAGCTCGTCTGATAATACACGGGCTGGGGCCGGGTTAAGTACGACAGTGGTATGATTTTCATGCGCAATTTTCGCGGCGGCCAGCACGCTTTCAACCGGTGACTCCAGTTGCATGAGCAGGGCTTCCGCTCCGGCGATGATGGCACGTTGCGCTTCCACGCGCTCCGTCGTCAGCGCAGCGTTAGCACCCGCATGAATACCGATGACATTCTCACCTTCAGCGTTGACGAAAATCAGCGCCACGCCGGTCGATTCCCCTGCAACCACGCTGACCGGTGCGATATCAATGTTGTCGCTCGCCAGCTGTTTGCGTACTCGCTCACCGGTATCGTCATCACCCGTGCAGGCGATAAACGCAATATTCGCCCCGCTGCGACCGGCGGCGACGGCCTGGTTGGCACCTTTACCGCCAAATGCCACCTGATACTGGTTACCCGTGACGGTTTCGCCCGGTGTAGGGAACGATTCAAGGTTAAGAATGTGATCGGCATTGATACTGCCAAGGACGACGAGGTTGCCTGCGGTTTTCATGGTTGGGTTGTCCATCTGAGAGCGCCACCGGTGTTACCCGGTGGCGTATGCCACACTTTTCTTTATTGGTGTCCCTCAGGCAGCCAGCGACTGCCTGATTCGCCTTTTACTGCTTGATGACCAGCTTCAGGTCAACCGGGTATTTGGCCTGAACTTTTTCGCCCTTCAGCACTTTGTCGGCAGTTTCAACGCCAGTGGCGCCAATCTGCTCAGGCAGCTGAGCGATGGTCGCAGCCAGTTTGCCATCGTTTACTGCTTTTTCACCATCCGGCGTGCCGTCAAATCCGACAACCATCACATCAGATTTACCTGCGGTCTGCAGGGCACGCAGCGCGCCGAGCGCCATTTCGTCGTTCTGTGCGAACACGGCCTGCACGTCAGGATGCGCGGTCAGCAGGTTCTGCATAACGTTCAGACCTTTAGTACGGTCGAAGTCTGCCGGCTGGCTGGCCAGCACGTTGAATTTGTGTGCAGCCACAGCCTGCTGGAAGCCTTCACCACGCTCGCGAGCTGCGGAAGTCCCGGCAATCCCCTGCAGTTCGATAACCTTCGCGCCTTCGCCGGCTTTCTTCGCGATGTAATCACCCGCGATTTTGCCGCCCAGCACGTTATCAGAGGCAATGTGGCTGACCACCTCACCTTTAGACGCCTGACGGTCCAGGGTGATTACCGGGATCTTCGCCTGGTTTGCCATCTTCACGGCGTTACCTACGGCATCAGAATCGGTTGGGTTGATCAGCAGAATTTTGGTGCCGCGAACGGTTAAGTCCTGAACGTTAGCCAGCTCTTTCGCCGGGTTGTTCTGAGAATCCAGAACCACCAGGTTGTAGCCCAGTTTGTCCGCTTCTTTCTGCGCGCCGTCCTTCAGGGAGACGAAGAACGGGTTGTTCAGAGTAGAGACAACCAGCGCGATGGTATCTTTCGCCATGGCGTTAGCACTTACGGTTGCGCTCAGCGCGACAGCAGAAACCAGGGTAGCCAGTTTTTTCATGTTCATATCTAAGATGTCCTGTAGTGTCGTCAGTTACTGTTTTTTGTTGTCTACCAGTACCGCCAGCAAAATCACCACTGCCTTAACGATCATCTGGTAATAGGAGGAAACACCTAACAAATTCAAACCATTATTCAGGAAACCAAGAATCAGTGCGCCGATCAATGTCCCAACAATGCGACCTTTACCGCCCGCAAGACTCGTACCGCCCAGAACCACTGCCGCGATAGCATCCAGCTCATAACCCGTACCCGCCGTCGGCTGCGCGGAGGAGAGGCGCGCCACTTCGATGATGCCTGCCAGTGACGCCAGCAGACCGCACAGGGAGTAAACGATAATTTTGACTTTATTAACGCTGATACCGGACAGTCGCGTTGCCGCTTCGTTACCGCCCAGCGCATAGATATAACGGCCCAGACGGGTGTGGTGCAGCATGTACCACGCCGCCAGGAAGACGATAGCCATGATCCAGACCGGGGTCGGAACACCCAGCGGGCGACCGATACCGAACCAGCCAAACAGATCCGCGTTATCGGTAAAGCCGGTATTGACCGGGCTGCCGTTGGTGTAAACCATGGTCACACCGCGCAGCAGCAGCATCATCACCAGCGTGGCGATGAACGCCTGAACGCGGCCTTTTGCCACAATCACGCCGGTTACGGCACCAATCGCCGCGCCTGCCGCCAGGGCAGCGGCCACGGCCACCAGCGCGTTGACTTCAATGCCGACAATCGAAGCGGCGATCGCACCGGTGAGCGCCAGCAGGGAACCGACGGACAGATCGATACCCGAGGTCAAAATCACCAGCGTCATGCCGACCGCCATAATGGCGTTCACCGACGTCTGCTGCAGAATGTTGAACAGGTTATTAACGGTGAAAAAGTTCGGGCTCATGGTGGACACAATCGCGATCAGCACCAGCAGGGCAATCAGCGATTTTTGTTCCATCAGCCATGCCTTTGTGAAATAGCGGCGACCAGAAACAGCCTGGGTAGTCATCTTCTTACTCCTGATTCACGCGATTAAGCTTGCCCACAGCGGCAGCCATCAGAACTTCCTGGGTGGCCTGCTCGCGAGTGAATTCACCGCCGAGATGCCCTTCATGCATGACGATAATGCGATCGCTCATGCCTAATACTTCTGGCATCTCGGAAGAGACCAGAATGATGCTCAGACCGTCGGCCTTAAACTGGTTAATCAGCTGATAGATCTCTTTCTTCGCGCCCACGTCCACGCCGCGGGTTGGCTCGTCGAGGATCAGCACTTTCGGGCGCGTCATCAGCCCGCGCGCAATCGCCACTTTCTGCTGATTACCGCCGGATAAGAGGCCAATCGCCTGCTCCATCGACGGGGTTTTAACGTTAAAGAGGCGGATAAAATCGCTCACCGCCTGCTGCTCATCTTTATGCTTCAGGCTACCGCCGCTATGGCTGAAATAGCGCAGCGCGGTCAGGGACATGTTCTCTTTAACTGACATCCCCAGCACCAGGCCGTCGCGTTTGCGGTCTTCGGAGATATAAACGATGCCGTTCGCCAGGCCATCCTGCGGAGAGCGGGTGACCACTTCATGACCGTCGAGAGTGACATAACCGCTGGTGCGCGGCAGTGCGCCGTACAACACTTTCATCAGCTCGGTACGTCCGGCACCCATCAGGCCCGCCACGCCCAGGATCTCGCCCTGGCGCAGGGTAAAGGTCACATCGTTCACGCCCGGACCGCAGAGGTTGTCCACCTTCAGGCGGATCTCACCCGGCGCTTTCTCCAGATGCGGATACTGATCTTCGAGCTTGCGTCCCACCATCATTTCGATGAGCGTATCTTCGGTCAGCGTGGCCACTTCGCGCTCGGCAATAAACTGCCCGTCGCGGAAGACGGTGACGTCATCGCAGATTTCGAAGATCTCTTTCATGCGGTGAGAGATATAGACAATCCCGCGCCCCTGCGACTTCAGCTCGCGGATCACGCGGAACAGGGATTCGGTTTCGGTATCGGTCAGGGCGTCGGTCGGTTCATCCATAATGATGACCTTCGACTCAAAGCTCAGCACCTTGGCAATTTCCACCATCTGCTGATCGCCAATGGAGAGATCGCCTACCAGACGGTCGCTCTTAAAGCGCAGGTTCAGCTTCGCCAGCAGCTTGTCCGCTTCGGCATACATGGTTTTCCAGTCGATTTTGCCGAACCGGTTAACAAACTCGCGGCCAAGGAAGATGTTTTCCGCAATGGTGAGCTGCGGGATCAGGTTCAGCTCCTGGTGAATAATGCCGATGCCCGCTTCCTGAGAGGATTTCGGGCCGGTGAAGGTGGTCTCTTTTCCCAGCCAGACGAGTGAACCGGCATCGCGTTGATAGATACCGGTCAGCACTTTCATCATGGTGGATTTGCCAGCACCGTTTTCGCCCACCAGCGCCATCACGCGCCCGGGGTAGACGTTCAGCGCCGCGCCGGAGAGGGCTTTTACGCCCGGGAACGACTTATCGATCCCTTTGAGTTGCAGTAATGCGTCCATGATGGCCTCAGAAGGTGACGCCAGCACAGAGAATGATATTCGCATACGGGGAACACTCCCCGCTGCGAATCACCGCCTGACTGTCTGCGGTTTGTTGTTTGAACTGTTCGTGCGTCGTGTAACGAATTTCTATGGTGTTTCCCTGGTGTTGTTGCAGTTGCTCAATATGGCTGAGCAACGTTTCGTGGAGTTGCGGATTATGTTGTTTGATTTCCGCCGCGAGAATGGCTGCCTCAACCTGCATCTCCGCCGTCACAACTTCCAGTACCTGCATAAACGAGGGTACACCCTGCGTTAACGCCATATCGATACGGGTTGTGCTGCGCGGAACCGGTAAGCCTGCATCGCAAACCACCAGCGTATCGGTATGCCCAAGACGGGAAATAACCGATGAGATTTCTGAGTTGAGTACCGTGCCTTTCTTCATTTTCTTGCTCCACTAGCGAAACGTTTCGCTGACATCAGTTTAATCTCAAGAATGTTCAGAAAACCATCATGACGTAACAGATTTGTGATCGACGTCGAAACGTTTCGCTAAGTGAAATGCAGAGACAATTATTGTGGGTTGGCGAGGGGTTTGGTAGGCCGGGTAAGCGAAGCGCCACCCGGCATTTTCAGAAGGGATTAGATCTCGACCTGCGTTCCCAGCTCAATCACGCGGTTAGGCGGGATCTCAAACTGGTCAGGCGCGCGCAGGGCATTACGCTGCAGGATGAGGTACAGCTTGCCGCGCAGGCGCAGATACCACGGGCGCTTGCCGATGATCAGCGACTCGTGCGACATAAAGAACGACGTCTCCATCATCCGGCAGCTCAGCCCTTCCAGGCCGCAGCGGTGGAACACCTCTTCCACGTTTGGCGTTTCGCGCCAGCCGTAGCTTGCCACCACGCGCCAGAAGGTCGGCGACAGCTGCTCAATCTGCACGCGACGCACGTTGTGAACATAGGGCGCATCTTCGGTGCGCAGCGTCAGCAGGATCACGCGCTCGTGCAGCACTTTGTTGTGCTTGAGGTTATGCATCAGCGCGAACGGAATGACGTTCAGCGCGCGAGACATATATACCGCAGTACCCGGCACGCGGACCGGCGGGGATTTCTCCAGAGAAGCGATCATCGCCTCAAGAGAGTTCCCGTGCTCGTGCATGCGGCGCAGCAGGCGGAAGCGCTCGCTTTTCCAGGTGGTCATGACAATGAACATCACCAGACCCAGCGTCAGCGGCAGCCAGCCACCGGAGACAATTTTGTCGAGGTTCGCTGAGAACAGCGGCACGTCGATAAACAGGAAGCCCACCAGAATCATCGCCACGAGGAATTTATTCCAGTGCCAGTTTCGGTACGCCACCGTGGTGGAGAGAATCGATGTCAGCACCATCGTACCGGTTACGGCAATACCGTACGCCGCAGCCAGGTTACTGGAGTGCTCGAAGCTGACGATAACAATGACAACAGCGAAATAGAGGAGCCAGTTAACGAACGGGATGTAGATCTGGCCCGACTCCATCTCTGAGGTATGGATGATGCGCATTGGTGACAGATACCCCAGACGCACGGCCTGGCGCGTCAGAGAAAACACGCCGGAAATCACCGCCTGGGAAGCAATGACGGTCGCCAGCGTCGCCAGGATCAGCATCGGCACCAGAGCCCAGTCAGGCGCCAGCAGGAAGAACGGGTTCTTGATCGCTTCCGGGTTTTTAAGCAACAGCGCGCCCTGACCGAAGTAGTTCAGCACCAGCGACGGCAGCACCACAATAAACCATGCCACGCGGATAGGCAGTTTCCCGAAGTGGCCCATGTCAGCATACAGCGCTTCCACGCCGGTGATGGAGAGCACGACGGCCCCCAGCGCCACGAAGGAAACCACTTTGTATTCGAGGAAGAAATGCACCGCCCAGTAAGGGTTCAGCGCATGCAGCACTTCCGGGTTCGCGATAATGCTGCGCAAGCCAAGCGCCGCCAGGATCAGGAACCAGGCCAGCATAATCGGCGCGAACAGTTTGCCCACCAGCCCTGTACCGTGCTTCTGGATCATGAACAGCAGCGTCAGGACAATAATGGCCAGCGGAACCACCCATGAATCGAGCTGCGGAGCGATAATCTCCAGCCCCTCTATCGCCGACAGCACCGAGATAGCCGGCGTTATCACCACTTCCCCGTAGAAGAAACTGCCGCCAATCAGGCCGATAATGACCAGCACCGAGGTCATCCTGGCCGAGGTATTACGCCCGGCAAGAGACATCAGGGTCAGGATCCCACCTTCACCTGCGTTATCTGCACGCATAACGAAGGAGAGATATTTAACGGAAACCACCAGGATCAGCAGCCAGAAAATGAGGGACAGGAAGCCAAACACGGCATCGCGTTCAACACCAAAGCCAAACTGGCCGGACAGACATTCACGAAGCGTATAAAGCGGGCTGGTGCCGATATCACCGTAGACAACCCCGATCGCCGCAAGCGTTATTGCGGGTAATGATTGCTTATTATCAGTGCTCATAGACTAGTCTTTTCGTTTAAATAACAAATGTGTTCCTGGTCCCTTGGCCCACAAAAAGCGCACAGTATGCACGATTCATTGCAAAATCGTACCCCTAAATGCAACCGCATTAATGTAGCGCAAAGAAAATTGCGCCGCACTTCAGTCTATTACCAGCCCTGACTGAAACGTCTATACTCGCTTCAATTGGCCGCCACGACGGCGAAAGGATGCAAAACTATTATGGCTCACTCACATTTATTAGCAGAAAGAATTTCCCGCCTCAGCAGCGCGCTGGAGAAAGGCCTTTTCGAGCGTAGCCACGCCATTCGCCTCTGTTTACTGGCGGCGCTGAGCGGTGAAAGCGTGTTTTTGCTGGGACCGCCGGGCATTGCCAAAAGCCTGATCGCCCGCAGGCTCAAATTTGCTTTTCAGAACGCCCGCGCCTTCGAATATCTCATGACCCGCTTTTCCACCCCAGAAGAAGTTTTTGGCCCGCTTTCCATTCAGGCATTGAAAGATGAGGGGCGCTATCAGCGTCTGACAGAAGGGTATCTTCCGGAGGCTGAAATTGTTTTTCTCGATGAGATATGGAAAGCGGGGCCGGCTATTCTGAACACGCTGCTCACGGCGATAAACGAACGTCGATTCCGTAACGGCGCCAGTGAAGAGAAAATCCCGATGCGCCTGCTGGTGGCCGCCTCTAACGAACTGCCTGAAGCCGACAGCAGTCTGGAAGCGCTGTATGACCGTATGCTTATCCGCCTGTGGCTGGACAAAGTGCAGGATAAGTCCAACTTCCGCTCCATGCTGGTCAGCCAGCAGGATGAAAGTGAAAACCCGGTATCCGCTTCGCTGCAGGTGACGGATGAGGAGTATCACCAGTGGCAGCAGGATATCGGCAAAATCAAACTGCCAGACGCCGTATTCGAGCTGATCTATCTGCTGCGCCAGCAGCTTGATCTCATCCCCTCAGCACCCTATGTCTCCGATCGCCGGTGGAAAAAAGCGATCCGCCTGCTGCAGGCGAGCGCCCTGTTCAGCGGCCGTGATGCCGTCGCGCCAATCGATCTGATCCTGCTGAAAGATTGCCTCTGGCACGATGCAGAAGGCATGAATCTGATGCAGCAGCAGCTTGACGTTTTGATGACCGGACACGCCTGGGGACAGCAGGCAATGCTCAACCAGCTGGGGGCTATTGCCCAGCGGCGCATCCAGCTCCAGCAGCAGCAAAGTGATAAAACCGCGCTGAAAGTGAATCGCCTTGGGGGCATGTTCGCCCGCAAACCGCACTACGAGCTTCCCGCGGATCTGACCGGCACAACGCTAACGCTGCTGCTCCAGCAGCCGCTTAAACTGCATGATATGCAGGTGGTGCACATTACGATTGAGCGCGAGGCGCTGGCGCAGTGGCTGGATAAGGGCGGAGAGATCCGCGGCAAGCTCAACGGCATTGGTTTCGCGCAGCCGCTGAATATGGAAGTGGACAGCAGCCAGCACCTGGTGATCCGCGACGTCAGCCTCCAGGGATCGCGTCTTGCGCTTCCGGGAACCGCTTCGGATAGCGTGCCGGAAGAGATTAAGCAGCAGCTGGAAGCGCTGGATACCGAATGGCATCAGCAGCACACCCGCTTTAGCGAGCAGCAAAAATGCCTCTTTATTCATAGCGACTGGTTAGGTCGCATCGAAGCCAGCCTGCAGGACGTCAGCGCGCAGATCAAACAGGCGCATCAATGCTAACGCTGGATACGCTTAACGTCATGCTGGCCGTCAGTGAGGAAGGTCTGATCGAGGAGGTGGTTATTACCCTCCTGGCATCGCCGCAGCTGGCGGCCTTCTTCGAAAAATTTCCGAAGCTTAAAAAGGCGATGACGGACGATCTGCCCCGCTGGCGAGAAAATTTGCGTCAGCGGTTCAGGGAGACCGAAGTTCCTCCTGAGTTAACGGAAGAGGTGGCCTGCTATCAGCAGTGCCAGCGGCTCTCCACGTCGCAGTTTATCGTCCAGCTCCCGCAAACCCTGACGTTGCTCGATAACGTCCACTCTCCGTTTGCCAGCCAGGCCCGGGCGCTGGTCACGGATAACGCCACCTTTACCCCCGCACTGCATACCCTCTTCTTACAGCGCTGGCGCCTCAGCCTGGTGGTTCAGGCCACAACGCTGAATCAGCAGCTGCTGGATGAAGAGCGTGAACAGCTACTCAGTGAAGTTCAGGAACGGATGACGCTGAGCGGCCAGCTTGAACAGGTGCTGGTGGAGAATGAAAACGCCGCCGGACGTCTGTGGGACATGAGCGCCGGGCAGCTGAAGCGCGGTGACTACCAGCTGATCGTCAAATACGGCGATTTTCTGGCGCAGCAGCCGGAGCTGATGAAGCTTGCAGAACAGCTGGGTCGCTCAAGGGAGGCAAAATCGGTCCCAAAGAAAGATGCCCCGATGGAAACCTTCCGCACCCTGGTGCGCGAACCGGCTACCGTGCCGGAGCAGGTCGACGGGCTCCAGCAAAGCGATGACATTTTGCGCCTGCTGCCGACCGAGCTGAGCACGCTGGGGATGACCGAGCTGGAGTATGAGTTCTATCGTCGGCTGGTGGAAAAACAGCTTCTCACCTATCGACTGCACGGCGAAGCCTGGCGCGAGAAAGTCAGCCAACGGCCGGTCGTCCATCAGGATTTTGATGAACAGCCGCGCGGGCCATTCATTGTTTGCGTGGATACGTCCGGTTCGATGGGCGGGTTTAACGAGCAGTGCGCGAAGGCGTTCTGTCTGGCACTGATGCGCGTGGCGCTCGCCGATCGCCGTCGCTGCTTCATTATGCTCTTCTCCAGCGAGGTGGTGGGCTATGAGCTGACGAACCAGCAGGGTATCGAGCAGGCAATCCGCTTCCTGAGCCAACGCTTTCGCGGCGGCACGGATCTGGCCAGCTGCTTTCGCAGCATTGTGGAGCGTATGCAGGGCGGCGACTGGTACGACGCTGACGCGGTGGTGATTTCCGATTTTATTGCCCAGCGGCTGCCGGATGACGTGGTGAATAAGGTGAAGGAGTTACAGCGGGTGCATCAGCACCGTTTTCACGCGGTGGCGATGTCAGCCCATGGAAAACCCGGCATCATGCGCATCTTCGATCATATCTGGCGCTTTGATACCGGGTTGCGTAGCCGCCTGCTCAGACGCTGGCAGCGTTAATTACAGAAGAGAACCGACGCTTTCACGTACCTGCTGCGGCCAGACGCCACACTGAACCTGACCGATATGGGGTAATTGCAGCAGCAGCATGGTCAGACGGGACTGGCCGATACCGCCGCCGATCGTCTGAGGCATTTCACCGCGCAGCAGCGCCTGGTGCCACTCGAGTTTGAGACGATCTTCATCACCGGTGACCGCCAGCTGGCGCTTCAGCGCGTCGGCATCCACGCGGATCCCCATAGATGAAAGCTCGAATGCGTCCTCCAGTACCGGGTTCCACACCAGAATATCGCCGTTCATCCCGGCAAATTCTCCCTCACCCGCAGTGCTCCAGTCATCATAATCCGGCGCGCGAACGTCGTGGCGTTTGCCATCAGACAGTTTGCCGCCGATACCGATCAGGAATACAGCACCTAATTCTTTAGCGATCGCACGCTCGCGACCTTTAGCATCGAGATTCGGGAAGCGGCTCAGCAGCTCCTGGCTGTGGACAAAATGGATCGTATCCGGCAGGAACGGTGCCAGACCAAACTCTTTGCTCACGGCCGCTTCGGTTGCTTTGATCCCGGCGTAGATCGCCTCAACGGTGGATTTCAGCGTACCGACGTGGCGTTCACCATCACCCATTACGCGCTCCCAGTCCCACTGGTCAACGTAAACGGAATGAATCGGAGAAAGGCGGTCTTCATCGGGACGAAGGGCTTTCATGTGCGTGTAAAGCCCTTCGCCCGCGCTGAAGTCGTGTTGTCCCAGAGTTTGACGCTTCCACTTCGCCAGGGAATGAACCACTTCGAACTGAGCGTCTGGCAGTGTTTTCACTTTCACCTGTACCGCTTTTTCGCATCCAGACAAGTTATCCTGGGTCCCGTCACCCACGCGGCTCAGAATCGGCGCCTGAACTTCAATAAGGCCAAGCTTCTCTTCCAGCTGGCGGGAAAAATGGGATTTTACGAAACTGATCTGGCGTTGTTTTGCGATGTAAGCGGTTTTCATTATTTATACTCCTGCGTCCTGTTGATATTGATTAAGCAACAGAAATGGCATCATATTCAATAACTCATCAACAAAAAGCCACCTTCACTTTTGATTCGATAAAATTAAACGCTAGAATAGGGTGATTCATTAATCTTCATAAGAAAAAGCTATGGAAAATTATCAGATCGACAATCTCGACCGCGGCATCCTGGAGGCCTTAATGGCCAATGCCCGTACCGCCTACGCCGAACTGGCAAAACAGTTTGGCGTCAGCCCGGGAACCATTCACGTCCGCGTAGAGAAGATGAAGCAGGCGGGGATCATTACCGGCGCACGCATTGACGTCAGTCCTAAACATCTGGGTTACGACGTCTGCTGCTTCATCGGCATCATTCTTAAAAGCGCCAAAGACTACCCTTCCGCCCTGGCGAAGCTGAACGCGCTGGATGAAGTCACCGAGGCGTATTACACCACCGGGCATTACAGCATCTTTATTAAAGTCATGTGCCGATCCATCGACGCCCTCCAGCAGGTACTTATCAACAAGATCCAAACAATCGATGAAATTCAGTCCACCGAGACGCTGATCTCCCTGCAAAACCCGATCATGCGTACCATCCGCCCGTGATCGGGCAAATTCATTCCCACATTTTCCACAGGTAGATCCCAGCTCGTTCACAGCGTACAATGGCCGTCTCTTTATCTGGGCGAGCGATCAATGGCGGACATTACCCTTATCAGCGGCAGCACCCTTGGTGGTGCGGAATACGTAGCGGAACACCTGGCTGAAAAGCTGGAAGATGCGGGCTTTTCTACGGAAACCCTGCACGGTCCGTTGCTTGAAGATCTCCCGACTGACGGGGTCTGGCTGCTGATTACCTCCACGCACGGCGCGGGCGATCTGCCGGATAACCTGCAACCTTTATATGACGAACTGCTGGAACAGCAGCCCGATCTGTCAAACGTCCGTTTTGGCGCGGTGGGTATCGGCAGTCGTGAATATGACACCTTTTGCGGGGCAATAGAGAAAGTTGAAGCCGCTGTTACCTCCTGTGGAGCAAAACAGCTGGGTGAAACGCTCAAGATCAACATCCTCGATCATGACATTCCGGAGGATCCAGCCGAGATCTGGCTCGCGGAATGGAAAAATTTACTCAAAAACGATTAAAGATCGCGCGAACAGATGTGGATAACTCTGGTTAAAAGCTCGTATTAACCCGTAGTTATCCAAAGAACAACTGTTGTATCGTTTTTGACCTGTGCATAAAGTCGCGATCTGATCCCAGCTTATACTGTCCAGGATCACCGATCATTCACAGCAAACGATCCTTTCTAACTGCATGATCTTCTTTATGAGATCGGACTTATCCACACAAGTTCGCGATCTTAATAAGAGATCACAATAGAACAGATCTCTAAATAAAAAGATCTTCTTTTTAATAGCCCAGGATCCCAATGCTTTCTCGGAAGACTAAAGTTGAGTAGAATCCACGGCCCGGGCTTCAATCCATTTTCATACCGCTTTACGCGAGGCAGACCACCATGTTTTATCAGGATCCTTTTGACGTCATCATCATTGGCGGGGGTCATGCAGGCACTGAGGCCGCAATGGCCGCAGCGCGTATGGGTCAGCAGACCCTGCTTTTGACACACAATATCGACACGCTGGGACAAATGTCCTGTAATCCGGCGATTGGCGGCATTGGGAAAGGACACCTGGTAAAAGAAGTGGATGCACTTGGCGGCCTGATGGCGAAAGCGATCGATCATGCAGGCATCCAGTTTAGGATACTAAACGCGAGTAAAGGTCCCGCCGTGCGTGCGACCCGAGCTCAGGCAGACCGCGTGCTTTACCGTCAGGCTGTGCGCACCGCGCTGGAGAACCAGCCGAACTTGATGATCTTCCAGCAGGCGGTTGAAGATCTTATCGTTGAGAACGATCGCGTCGTAGGTGCCGTGACCCAGATGGGTCTCAAATTCCGCGCGAAAGCCGTGGTGCTGACCGTGGGCACATTCCTAGACGGTAAAATTCATATCGGTCTGGATAACTACAGCGGTGGCCGTGCCGGCGATCCGCCGTCTATTCCACTGTCTCGCCGTCTGCGTGAACTGCCGCTGCGCGTCAGCCGCCTGAAAACTGGTACGCCGCCGCGTATTGATGCGCGCACCATTGATTTCAGCGTGCTGGCGCAACAGCACGGTGATAATCCGATGCCGGTGTTCTCGTTCATGGGCAATGCGGCTCAGCATCCGCAGCAGGTACCGTGCTACATCACGCATACCAACGAGAAAACCCATGACGTGATCCGCAATAACCTCGATCGCAGCCCCATGTATGCCGGCGTGATCGAAGGGATCGGCCCACGCTACTGTCCGTCGATCGAAGACAAAGTGATGCGCTTCGCCGATCGTAACCAGCACCAGATCTTCCTGGAGCCGGAAGGGCTGACCTCAAATGAAATTTATCCGAACGGCATCTCCACCAGCCTGCCGTTCGATGTACAGATGCAAATTGTTCGCTCAATGCAGGGGATGGAGAATGCGAAAATCGTTCGGCCCGGCTACGCTATTGAGTACGATTTCTTCGATCCGCGCGACCTGAAGCCAACCCTGGAAAGCAAATTCATCCACGGTCTGTTCTTCGCGGGGCAGATTAACGGCACCACCGGCTACGAAGAAGCGGCTGCACAGGGTCTGCTTGCTGGTCTGAACGCCGCACGCTTCTCCGCTGAGAAAGAGGGCTGGGCGCCAGGCCGTTCTCAGGCGTATCTGGGCGTGCTGGTTGACGATCTCTGCACGCTGGGTACCAAAGAGCCGTACCGTATGTTTACCTCTCGCGCGGAATATCGCCTGATGCTGCGCGAAGATAACGCCGATCTGCGTCTGACCGAAATGGGCCGCGAGCTGGGTCTGGTCGATGACGAGCGCTGGGCGCGGTTTAACGAAAAGCTGGAACGCATTGAACAGGAACGCCAGCGCCTGAAAACCACCTGGGTGAATCCGCAGGCGGAAACCGCTGCCGAAGTAAACGCTCACTTAACCGCGCCGCTGTCGCGTGAAGCCAGCGGGGAAGATCTGCTGCGCCGTCCTGAAGTCACCTACGAGAACCTGGTCAAACTGACCGCGTTTGCGCCGGGCCTGGAAGACGCTGAAGCGGCAGAGCAGGTTGAGATCCAGGTGAAGTACGAAGGTTACATCGCGCGTCAGCAGGATGAGATCGAGAAACAGCAGCGTAACGAAAACACGCTGCTGCCGGAAATGCTGGACTACCGCCAGGTGACGGGCCTTTCCAACGAAGTGATCGCCAAGCTGAACGATCACAAACCGGTATCGATCGGTCAGGCATCCCGTATCTCCGGCGTCACGCCTGCAGCGATTTCGATCCTGCTGGTCTGGCTGAAAAAGCAGGGCATGCTGCGCCGCAGCGCGTAATGCCCAGAACATTGCCCGGTGGCGCTGCGCTTACCGGGCCTGATGAACCCGTAGGGCGGGTAAGCGAAGCGCCATCCGCCACCTAAGTTTTCCAACAGGTATTCACCGTGCTTAACAAACTCTCTCGTCTGCTGGATCAGGCAGGTATTTCGCTCACCGATCACCAGAAAAATCAGCTGGTGGCCTATGTCGATATGCTGAACAAATGGAACAAAGCGTACAACCTGACCTCAGTACGTGACCCCAACGAGATGCTGGTACGCCATATTCTCGATAGCATCGTGGTTGCCCCGTGGCTGAAAGGTGAGCGTTTTATCGACGTGGGTACGGGACCTGGTTTACCGGGCGTTCCGCTGTCGATTGTTCGCCCTGAGAGCCACTTCACGCTGCTGGACAGCCTTGGCAAGCGCGTGCGCTTTTTACGTCAGGTACAGCATGAGCTGAAGCTTGAAAACATCACGCCCGTGCAGAGCAGGGTAGAGGAGTTCCCGGCAGAGCCGCCGTTTGATGGTGTTATCAGCCGCGCGTTTGCTTCGCTCAATGATATGGTGAGCTGGTGTAAGCACTTGCCTGCAGAGAACGGCCGCTTTTATGCGCTGAAAGGGCAGTTGCCAGGCGATGAAATTGAACAGCTCCCGGACGGTTTTGCTGTTGAATCCATCGAGAAATTACACATTCCTCAGCTCGATGGGGAGCGTCATCTGGTGATAATTAAGCCAAACAATTTTTAAAAAATTAATAAAAAATGTGGAATTTGTGCTGTTCTTCGCATGTTAAAAAACAGCACAACTACCGGGGATTTACCGGTGAGCTTTTAACCTCTTTTTCACTAAGGTTTTTCTTCTGGTTAACCTGGCCACTTTTATTCACCGAGAAGATAGTCATCTGTGAAAATATAAGTCTGCTAAAAGTGGAAGGCAGCAACCAGAACGCAATGTTAATTATTTATTAAGAATGTCAATAAAACGTTTTTATTGTGTACTGGGCTGTTTTGAAAATAGTTGCGACGTTTTGCTTTTAATTTCATAAAGATAAATTTATGCGATTTGCGCCTTTGATAAATACAACCTTATCGCAAATGTGTGTTTTGTGATCTCGTGCACGCTTTATAGCCAACGTTTTCGCGCTGTTTGCAGTTTTGGTCGAAGGTTGACGCTTTCAGCGAAAGTTAAAAAATAGCGGTGGGGAAAAATATTTAAACATTTATTCACCTTTTCGCTACTTAATGTTTGAAATCACGGGTGCGCACCGTATAATTTGACCGCTTTTTGATGCTTGACTCTGAGCCTTAAAGGACGTTTTATACGACACGCGGCATACCTCGAAGGGAGCAGGAGTAAAAACGTGATGTCTGTGTCGCTCTTGAGTAGAAACGTTGCTCGTAAGCTTCTGTTCGTTCAGTTTCTGGCTGTGATAGCAAGTGGACTGCTGTTTAGCCTCAAAGACCCCTTCTGGGGCATCTCCGCCGTGTGCGGGGGTTTGGCGGTTGTGCTGCCAAACGTGTTGTTTATGATTTTTGCCTGGCGTCATCAGGCGCATACACCCGCCAAAGGCCGCGTGGCCTGGTCCTTCGCCCTCGGCGAAGTGTGTAAGGTGTTGCTGACCTTTGCTTTACTGGTGATGGCGCTGGCGGTTTTGAAAGTGGTCCTCATGCCGCTGATAGCAACGTGGGTTTTGGTGCTGGTGGTACAAGTTCTGGCTCCAGCTGTAATCAATAACAAAGGGTAAAAGGCATCATGGCTTCAGAAAATATGACGCCGCAGGATTACATAGGTCACCATCTGAATAACCTTCAGCTGGACCTGCGTACATTCTCGCTGGTGGATCCACATAACCCCCCGGCCACCTTCTGGACGATCAACATCGACTCCATGTTCTTCTCGGTGGTTTTGGGTCTTCTGTTCCTGGCCATGTTCCGCGGTGTTGCTAAACGAGCGACCAGCGGTGTACCAGGGAAATTCCAGACCTTCATCGAAATGATCATCGGCTTCGTCCATGGCAGCGTCAAAGACATGTACCATGGTAAGAGCAAGCTGATTGCTCCGCTGGCCCTGACCGTGTTCGTTTGGGTCTTCCTGATGAACCTGATGGACCTGCTGCCAATCGATCTGCTGCCGTTTATCGGCGAGCACATCTTCGGCCTGCCTGCGCTGCGTGTTGTACCGTCTGCGGACGTGAACATCACCCTGTCGATGGCGCTGGGCGTATTTATCCTGATCCTTTTCTACAGCATCAAAATGAAAGGCGTAAGCGGCTTTGTGAAAGAGCTTACCTTGCAGCCGTTCAACCACTGGGCGTTTATTCCGGTCAACCTGATCCTGGAAGGCGTTAGCCTGCTGTCCAAACCTGTTTCACTGGGTCTGCGACTGTTCGGCAACATGTATGCGGGTGAGCTGATTTTCATTCTGATCGCGGGTCTTCTGCCGTGGTGGTCACAGTGGATTCTGAATGTGCCATGGGCCATTTTCCACATCCTGATCATTACGCTGCAAGCCTTTATCTTCATGGTTCTGACGATCGTCTATCTGTCGATGGCGTCTGAAGAGCACTGATTTTTTACCAACACTACTACGTTTTAATTGAAACAAACTGGAGACTGTCATGGAAAACCTGAATATGGATCTGCTGTACATGGCTGCCGCTGTGATGATGGGTCTGGCGGCTATCGGTGCTGCGATCGGTATCGGCATCCTCGGGGGCAAATTCCTGGAAGGCGCAGCGCGTCAACCTGATCTGATTCCTCTGCTGCGTACTCAGTTCTTTATCGTTATGGGTCTGGTGGATGCTATCCCAATGATCGCTGTAGGTCTGGGTCTGTACGTGATGTTTGCTGTCGCGTAGTAGTAGTTTTAAAACCCTAAGCCACAGAAATTAAAGAGGTATTGTGCTGTGAACATGAACGCAACAATCCTCGGCCAGGCCATCGCGTTTATTCTCTTTGTCTGGTTCTGCATGAAGTATGTATGGCCGCCTTTAATGGCTGCCATCGAAAAACGTCAGAAAGAAATTGCTGACGGTCTGGCTTCCGCAGAACGCGCTAAGAAAGATTTGGACCTTGCACAGGCCAACGCGACAGACCAGCTGAAAAAAGCGAAAGCTGAAGCTCAGGTAATCATTGAACAGGCTAACAAACGCCGTTCTCAGATCCTGGACGAAGCCAAAGCTGAAGCAGAACAGGAACGTACTAAGATCGTGACACAGGCTCAGGCAGAAATTGATGCTGAGCGTAAACGTGCTCGTGAAGAACTGCGTAAGCAGGTTGCGATTCTGGCTGTTGCTGGCGCCGAGAAGATCATCGAACGTTCCGTGGATGAAGCTGCTAACAGCGACATCGTGGACAAACTTGTCGCTGAACTGTAAGGAGGGAGGGGCTGATGTCTGAATTTGTTACGGTAGCTCGCCCCTACGCCAAAGCAGCTTTTGACTTTGCTGTCGAACACCAAAATGTCGATCGCTGGCAGGATATGCTGGCGTTTGCCGCTGAGGTGACGAAAAACGAACAAATGGCTGAGTTGCTTTCCGGTGCGTTAGCACCTGAAACTCTCGCCGCGTCGTTTATCGCCGTGTGCGGAGAGCAACTGGATGCCAACGGCCAGAACCTGATTAAGGTGATGGCAGAAAATGGTCGTCTCCGTGTGCTCCCGGATGTTCTCGAGCAGTTTGAGCACTTACGTGCCCTTAGTGAAGCAACCGCTGAAGTCGAAGTGACTTCTGCGACTGAACTGAGTAATGAACAGCTTGCGAAAATCACCGCCGCGATGGAAAAACGTCTGTCACGCAAAGTTAAGCTGAATTGCAAAATCGATAAGTCTGTAATGGCAGGCGTAATCATCCGTTCGGGTGATATGGTCATTGATGGCAGCGTACGCGGCCGTCTTGAACGCCTTGCAGACGTCTTGCAGTCTTAAGGGGACTGGAGCATGCAACTGAATTCCACCGAAATCAGCGAACTGATCAAGCAGCGCATTGCTCAGTTCAGTGTTGTGAGTGAAGCTCACAACGAAGGTACTATTGTTTCTGTAAGTGACGGTGTTATCCGCATCCACGGCTTGGCCGATTGTATGCAGGGTGAGATGATTTCCCTGCCGGGTAACCGTTACGCTATCGCACTGAACCTGGAGCGCGACTCCGTAGGTGCAGTTGTGATGGGTCCATACGCTGACCTCGCCGAAGGCATGAAGGTTAAGTGTACTGGCCGTATTCTTGAAGTGCCGGTTGGCCGTGGCCTGCTGGGTCGCGTTGTTAACACCCTGGGTGCGCCAATCGACGGTAAAGGTCCGGTTGAGCACGATGGCTTCTCTCCAATCGAAGTTATCGCACCAGGCGTTATCGACCGTCAGTCCGTAGATCAGCCTGTTCAGACAGGTTATAAGTCCGTTGATGCCATGATCCCAATTGGTCGTGGTCAGCGTGAACTGATCATCGGTGACCGTCAGACCGGTAAAACCGCGATGGCAATCGACGCCATCATCAACCAGCGTGACTCCGGTATCAAATGTGTGTACGTGGCCATCGGCCAGAAAGCGTCCACCATTTCCAACGTGGTCCGTAAACTGGAAGAGCACGGTGCACTGTCTAACACCATCGTTGTGGTAGCAACCGCGTCTGAATCTGCTGCACTGCAATACCTGGCGCCATACGCCGGTTGCGCAATGGGCGAATACTTCCGTGACCGCGGTGAAGATGCGCTGATCGTATACGATGACCTGTCTAAACAGGCTGTTGCTTATCGTCAGGTTTCCCTGCTGCTCCGTCGTCCACCTGGACGTGAAGCGTTCCCTGGCGACGTATTCTACCTCCACTCTCGTCTGCTGGAGCGTGCTTCCCGCGTTAACGCGGAATACGTCGAGAACTTCACCAAAGGTGAAGTGAAGGGTAAAACGGGCTCTCTGACCGCTCTGCCGATCATTGAAACCCAGGCGGGTGACGTTTCTGCGTTCGTTCCGACCAACGTAATCTCCATTACCGATGGTCAGATCTTCCTGGAAACCAACCTGTTTAACTCCGGTATTCGTCCGGCGGTTAACCCGGGTATCTCCGTATCCCGTGTTGGTGGTGCTGCTCAGACCAAGATCATCAAGAAACTGTCCGGTGGTATTCGTACCGCGCTGGCACAGTATCGTGAACTGGCTGCGTTCTCTCAGTTCGCATCCGATCTGGACGAAGCAACCCGTAAACAGCTGAGCCACGGTCAGAAAGTGACCGAGCTGCTGAAGCAGAAACAGTACGCACCAATGTCTGTTGCTCAGCAGGGCCTGGTACTGTTCGCGGCTGAACGCGGTTACCTCGAAGATGTGGAACTGGCGAAAATCGGTAGCTTCGAAGCCGCTCTGCTGGCTTACGTCGACCGTGATCACGCTCCGCTGATGCAAGAGATCAACCAGACCGGTGGCTATAACGACGAAATCGAAGGCAAGCTGAAAGCTATCCTCGATTCCTTCAAAGCAACCCAATCCTGGTAATCGTCCGGCGGCTTGTCTCAGGACAAGCCGCCTGGCATTGAGGAGAAGCTCATGGCCGGCGCAAAAGAGATACGTAGTAAGATCGCAAGCGTCCAGAACACGCAAAAGATCACTAAAGCGATGGAGATGGTCGCCGCTTCCAAAATGCGTAAATCGCAGGATCGCATGGCGGCCAGCCGTCCTTATGCAGAAACCATGCGCAAAGTGATTGGTCACCTTGCAAACGGTAATCTGGAATATAAGCACCCTTACCTGGAAGAACGCGACGTTAAGCGCGTGGGCTACCTGGTGGTGTCGACCGACCGTGGTCTGTGTGGCGGCTTGAACATTAACCTGTTCAAAAAACTGCTGGCGGATATGAAAGCATGGTCTGAAAAAGGCGTTCAGTGCGATATCGCAATGATCGGCTCTAAAGGCGTCTCTTTCTTTAACTCCGTTGGTGGCAACATTGTCGCTCAGGTGACCGGTATGGGTGATAACCCGTCCCTGTCCGAACTGATCGGCCCGGTTAAAGTGATGTTGCAGGCCTATGATGAAGGCCGTCTGGACAGACTGTACGTTGTCAGCAACAAATTCATTAACACCATGTCTCAGGTTCCAACGCTCACTCAGATGCTGCCGTTACCGGCATCAGAAGATGACGAGCTGAAGCAAAAAGCCTGGGATTACCTGTATGAACCCGATCCGAAACCGCTGCTGGATACCCTGCTGCGTCGTTACGTTGAATCTCAGGTTTATCAGGGCGTTGTAGAAAACCTGGCCAGCGAGCAGGCCGCACGAATGGTGGCGATGAAAGCCGCGACCGATAATGGCGGCAGCCTGATTAAAGAGCTGCAGTTGGTTTACAACAAAGCTCGTCAGGCCAGCATTACTCAGGAACTCACCGAGATCGTCTCGGGGGCCGCCGCGGTTTAACCAGGTTTACGAATTACGTAGAGGATTCAAGATGGCTACTGGAAAGATTGTCCAGGTAATCGGCGCCGTGGTGGACGTCGAGTTCCCTCAGGACGCCGTACCACGCGTGTACGACGCGCTTGAGGTACAGAATGGTAACGAGAGCCTGGTGCTGGAAGTTCAGCAGCAGCTCGGCGGCGGTATCGTGCGTACCATCGCGATGGGTTCTTCCGACGGTCTGCGTCGTGGTCTGGAAGTTAAAGACCTTGAGCACCCGATCGAAGTCCCGGTAGGTAAAGCAACACTGGGTCGTATCATGAACGTATTGGGTCAACCAATCGACATGAAAGGCGACATCGGTGAAGAAGAGCGTTGGGCTATCCACCGCGCGGCACCTTCCTACGAAGAGCTGTCCAGCTCTCAGGAACTGCTGGAAACCGGTATCAAAGTTATCGACCTGATGTGTCCGTTCGCGAAGGGCGGTAAAGTCGGTCTGTTCGGTGGTGCGGGTGTTGGTAAAACCGTAAACATGATGGAGCTGATCCGTAACATCGCGATCGAGCACTCCGGTTACTCTGTGTTTGCGGGCGTAGGTGAACGTACTCGTGAGGGTAACGACTTCTACCACGAAATGACCGACTCCAACGTTCTGGACAAAGTATCCCTGGTTTACGGCCAGATGAACGAGCCACCAGGAAACCGTCTGCGCGTTGCGCTGACCGGTCTGACGATGGCTGAGAAGTTCCGTGATGAAGGCCGTGACGTTCTGCTGTTCGTTGATAACATCTATCGTTACACCCTGGCCGGTACGGAAGTATCTGCACTGCTGGGTCGTATGCCTTCAGCGGTAGGTTACCAGCCTACGCTGGCGGAAGAGATGGGTGTTCTTCAGGAACGTATCACCTCTACCAAAACCGGTTCTATCACCTCCGTTCAGGCGGTATACGTACCTGCGGATGACTTGACTGACCCATCTCCAGCAACCACCTTTGCGCACTTAGATGCAACCGTGGTACTGAGCCGTCAGATCGCGTCTCTGGGTATCTACCCGGCCGTTGACCCGCTGGACTCCACCAGCCGTCAGCTGGATCCACTGGTTGTTGGTCAGGAACACTACGACACCGCGCGTGGCGTACAGTCCCTGCTGCAGCGTTACCAGGAACTGAAAGACATCATCGCCATCCTGGGTATGGATGAACTGTCTGAAGAAGACAAACTGGTGGTAGCACGTGCGCGTAAGATCCAGCGCTTCCTGTCCCAGCCGTTCTTCGTTGCGGAAGTATTCACCGGTTCTCCGGGTAAATACGTTTCCCTGAAAGACACCATCCGTGGCTTTAAAGGCATCATGGAAGGCGAATACGATCACCTGCCAGAGCAGGCGTTCTACATGGTTGGTTCCATCGACGAAGCCGTGGAAAAAGCCAAAAAACTTTAACGCCTTAATCGGAGGGTGATATGGCAATGACTTACCACCTGGACGTCGTCAGCGCAGAGCAACAAATGTTCTCTGGTCTGGTCGAGAAAATCCAGGTAACGGGTAGTGAAGGTGAACTGGGTATTTTCCCGGGTCACGCACCGCTGCTCACCGCCATTAAGCCTGGTATGATCCGCATCGTTAAACAGTTCGGTCACGAAGAGTTTATCTATCTGTCCGGCGGCATTCTTGAAGTGCAGCCTGGCAGTGTGACCGTTCTGGCCGATACCGCTATCCGTGGACAGGATCTCGACGAAGCGCGAGCCCTGGAATCGAAGCGTAAGGCTGAAGAGCACATTAGCAGCTCTCATGGTGACGTGGATTACGCTCAGGCGTCTGCGGAGCTGGCCAAAGCGATCGCGAAACTGCGCGTTATCGAGTTGACCAAAAAAGCGATGTAACACCGGCTTGAAAAGCACAAAAGCCAGTCTGGATCCCAGGCTGGCTTTTTTTTTCGGCCTTAATTCATGATGAAAAAGATGTAGAATTTTAAGCATCAAACGTTTTTACTTCACACTCAAACTACCGTCAGGATGCGTATGTCAAACAGTGCGATGAGCGTGGTGATCCTTGCCGCTGGCAAAGGGACCCGCATGTATTCCGATCTGCCTAAGGTGCTCCACACGCTTGCAGGAAAGCCAATGGTGCAGCATGTCATTGATGCAGCGAACGAGCTGGGTGCCAGTCAGGTCCACCTGGTCTACGGCCACGGCGGCGATCTGCTTAAAAAGACGCTGAGCGATGACAAGCTCAACTGGGTGCTTCAGGCCGAACAGCTGGGCACAGGCCATGCGATGCAGCAGGCTGCGCCTTTCTTTGCCGATGACGAAGACATTTTGATGCTCTACGGCGATGTCCCGCTGATCTCCGTTGAAACCCTGACTCGCCTGCGTGAAGCCAAACCGCAGGGCGGCATCGGTTTGTTGACCGTCGTGCTGGACGATCCAAGCGGTTATGGCCGCATCACCCGTGAAAACGGCAACGTCACGGGTATTGTTGAGCATAAAGATGCCAGCGACGAACAGCGCCAGATTCAGGAGATCAACACCGGTATCCTGATTGCCAACGGCGCGGATATGAAGCGCTGGCTGTCCAGACTCGACAACAACAACGCGCAGGGTGAATACTACATCACCGACATCATTGCGATGGCGTACCACGAAGGGCGTGAAATTGCCGCCGTTCATCCGGCGCGCATCAGCGAAACGGACGGCGTGAACAACCGCCTTCAGCTCTCCCGTCTTGAGCGTATTTATCAGTCCGAGCAGGCCGAAAAACTGCTGCTGGCGGGCGTGATGCTGCGCGATCCGGCGCGTTTCGATCTGCGTGGTTCGTTATCTCACGGGCGTGACGTTGAAATTGATACGAACGTTATCCTCGAAGGTCACGTCACGCTGGGCGATCGCGTCAAAATTGGCGCCGGCTGCGTGATTAAAAACAGCGTCATCGGTGACGACTGCGAAATCAGCCCATACAGCGTGGTGGAAGATGCCCGTCTGGATACGGCGTGTACCATCGGCCCGTTTGCGCGTCTGCGCCCGGGCGCTGAGCTGCTGGAAGGCGCTCACGTGGGTAACTTCGTGGAGATGAAAAAAGCGCGTCTGGGTAAAGGCTCGAAAGCCGGTCATCTGACCTATCTGGGCGACGCGGAAATTGGCAATAACGTGAATATTGGTGCAGGGACCATTACCTGTAACTATGACGGCGCGAATAAGTTTAAAACCATCATCGGTGACGACGTGTTCGTTGGCTCCGATACGCAGCTGGTGGCGCCTGTTACCGTGGGTAACGGAGTGACTATCGCCGCCGGAACAACCGTTACGCGCGATGTGGCCGAGAACGAGCTGGTGTTAAGCCGCGTTCCGCAGGTCAGCAAGCAGGGCTGGAAACGCCCGGTGAAGAAAAAGTAACGGATTTACCCCTCACCCTAACCCTCCCCCCAAAGGGGAGAGGGGATCGTTCGGTGCGGTGTTTTTCTCCCTCGCCCCTTTGGGGAGAGGGCCGGGGTGAGGGGATAATATAATCCTCCCCCCACAAGCAGTACCCATAAAAATAACCCCACTCTCTACAAGGCTCGGGGTGCCCGGAAAGGGCAAATACAGGTCAGCGACAACGCAGGCATAATGCCTAAATTCGGAATCTAAAATTATGTGTGGAATTGTTGGCGCAGTTGCGCAGCGTGATATTGCTGAAATCCTTCTCGAAGGTTTACGTCGTCTGGAATACCGTGGTTACGACTCAGCCGGTCTGGCTGTCGTCGATGCAGAAGGTCATATGACCCGTCTGCGTCGTCTCGGTAAAGTGCAGATGCTGGCCCAGGCTGCGGAAGAACATCCGCTGCACGGTGGTACCGGTATTGCTCACACCCGCTGGGCGACGCACGGCGAACCGTCTGAAGGTAACGCGCACCCGCATGTGTCTGAACACATCGTGGTCGTGCACAACGGCATTATCGAAAACCACGAACCGCTGCGCGAAGAACTGAAAGCGCGCGGCTACACCTTCGTCTCTGAAACTGACACCGAAGTAATTGCTCACCTGGTGCACTGGGAGCTGGAGCAGGGCGGCACGCTGCGTGATGCGGTGCTGCGTGCTATCCCTCAGCTGCGCGGTGCGTACGGTACGGTGATCATGGATTCCCGCGATCCGTCAACGCTGCTGGCAGCGCGTTCCGGTAGCCCGATGGTTATCGGTCTGGGCATGGGCGAAAACTTCATCGCTTCTGACCAGCTGGCGCTCCTGCCGGTTACCCGTCGCTTTATCTTCCTCGAAGAGGGTGATATCGCGGAAGTAACCCGTCGCAGCGTGACCGTATTCGATACCAAAGGCGAGCAGGTGAAACGTCAGGAGATTGAATCGAATCTGCAGTACGACGCGGGCGACAAAGGCGCTTACCGTCACTACATGCAGAAAGAGATTTACGAGCAGCCAAACGCCATCAAAAACACCCTGACCGGGCGCATCAGCCACGGTGAAGTGGATCTGAGCGAGCTGGGCGCAAACGCGAACGAACTGCTCGGCAAGGTCGAGCATATTCAGATCGTGGCCTGCGGCACCTCCTACAACTCCGGTATGGTTTCTCGCTACTGGTTTGAATCCCTGGCGGGCGTGCCGTGCGATGTGGAAATCGCGTCTGAATTCCGCTATCGCAAATCCGCGGTGCGTCGTAACAGCCTGATGATCACCCTTTCCCAGTCTGGTGAAACGGCGGATACGCTGGCCGCGCTGCGTCTCTCTAAAGAGCTGGGTTACCTGGGCTCTCTGGCTATCTGTAACGTTCCTGGCTCATCGCTGGTGCGTGAGTCCGATCTGGCGCTGATGACTAAAGCGGGCACCGAAATCGGTGTGGCCTCCACCAAAGCGTTTACCACTCAGCTGACCGTTCTGCTGATGCTGGTGGCGAAGCTGGCGCGTCTGAAAGGCGAAGATGCTTCCGTTGAGCACGACATCGTTCACGGCCTGCAGGCGCTGCCGAGCCGTATTGAGCAGATGCTGTCTCAGGACAAACGCATTGAAGCGCTGGCGGAAGATTTCTCTGACAAACATCACGCCCTGTTCCTGGGTCGTGGCGATCAGTATCCGATTGCGCTGGAAGGCGCGCTGAAGCTGAAAGAGATCTCCTACATTCACGCTGAAGCCTATGCGGCTGGCGAGCTGAAGCACGGCCCGCTGGCGCTGATTGACGCGGATATGCCGGTCATCGTTGTGGCACCAAACAACGAACTGCTGGAAAAACTGAAGTCTAACATCGAAGAAGTGCGCGCCCGCGGCGGTGTTCTGTACGTCTTCGCCGACAAAGATGCCGGTTTTGTCAGCAACGACAACATGCACATTATCGAGATGCCGCATGTGGAAGAGGTTATCGCACCAATCTTCTACACCGTTCCGCTGCAGCTGCTGGCCTATCACGTTGCGCTGATCAAAGGCACCGACGTTGACCAGCCGCGTAACCTGGCGAAATCGGTTACCGTAGAATAATCCCTTCAGGCTCCACCTTCGGGTGGAGCTTTTTTATCCTGCCCGTCTTGTTTTTAATCAATCCTTTCTCGTTTTTAATAATGACAATTTGTCATCTTCAGCTACTTTTTTCAGTGTCACATAAAGAAAATATTTCTGAAAACGTCTTGTCATAAAAGCGGCTAACACGATGAAAATTAAGCTTTCTTTTGCTGGTTTTTAAGTGAAATTAACGTTGTCATAAAACTGTCATAATTCGTACATTTATCTGTCACCTGTTTGTCCTATTTTGCTCATCGTAGCCACTAAACAACGATTTACGAAAATCTTGCAGGAGACATTATGAAAGTTATGCGTACCACTGTCGCAACTGTTGTCGCCGCGACCTTATCTCTGAGCGCGTTCTCTGTATTTGCAGAAGCAAGCCTGACTGGCGCTGGTGCAACCTTCCCTGCGCCGGTGTATGCCAAATGGGCAGATACCTACCAGAAAGAAACCGGTAACAAGGTTAACTATCAGGGTATCGGCTCCTCCGGTGGCGTTAAACAAATTACCGCGAACACTGTTGATTTCGGCGCATCAGACGCTCCGCTGTCTGATGACAAACTGGCTCAGGAAGGCCTGTTCCAGTTCCCTACCGTGATCGGTGGTGTGGTTCTGGCCATCAACCTGCCGGGCGTGAAGTCGGGTGAGCTGGTGCTGGACGGCAAAACCCTGGGTGACATCTACCTGGGCAAAATCAAAAAATGGGATGACGAAGCGATCGCTAAACTCAACCCAGGCCTGAAGCTGCCTTCTCAGAACATCGCCGTGGTTCGCCGCGCGGATGGTTCCGGTACCTCTTTCGTGTTCACCAGCTACCTGGCAAAAGTGAACGAAGAGTGGAAATCTAAAGTCGGCTCCGGCTCTACCGTTAACTGGCCAACCGGTCTGGGCGGTAAAGGTAACGACGGTATCGCCGCGTTCGTACAGCGTCTGCCTGGCTCAATTGGTTACGTAGAGTATGCGTACGCCAAGCAGAACAACCTGTCCTACACCAAACTGGTTTCAGCCGACGGCAAACCGGTTAGCCCGACCGAAGAGAACTTTGCTAACGCGGCGAAAGGCGCTGACTGGAGCAAATCCTTCGCGCAGGATCTGACTAACCAGAAAGGCGAAGGTGCGTGGCCAATCACCTCTACCACCTTCATCCTGGTTCACAAAGAGCAGAAGAAACCTGAGCAGGGCGCCGAAGTGCTGAAGTTCTTCGACTGGGCGTACAAAAACGGCGGCAAACAGGCTAACGCCCTGGATTACGCTACCCTGCCGGACAACGTGGTTGAGCAGATTCGCGCTGCATGGAAAACCAACGTGAAAGACAGCAGCGGTAAAGCACTGTACTAACAGGATATATTTAACGAAGATGGCGGGTGGCGCTGAGCTTACCCGCCCTACGGTTTAAGCTGTAGGCCCGGTAAGCGTCAGCGCCACCGGGCATATTCGTAAAAACGTCTCAAACAGAAGAGTAATTTATGGCTGCAACCAAGCCTGCATTTAACCCTCCGGGTAAAAAAGGTGACATGATTTTCAGCGCGCTGGTGAAACTGGCTGCGCTGATTGTGCTATTGCTGCTGGGCGGCATTATCGTGTCTCTGATTTTCTCCTCATGGCCGAGCATCCAGAAATTCGGTTTTTCCTTCCTGTGGACCAAAGAGTGGGACGCGCCGAACGACATCTACGGTGCCCTGGTACCGATTTACGGCACGCTGATGACCTCGTTCATCGCCCTGCTGATTGCGGTTCCGGTGAGCTTTGGTATTGCCCTGTTCCTGACGGAGCTGGCGCCGGGCTGGCTGCGACGCCCGCTGGGTATTGCCATCGAACTGCTGGCGGCTATTCCAAGTATCGTTTACGGCATGTGGGGCCTGTTCATCTTTGCTCCGCTGTTCGCCACGTATTTCCAGGAACCGGTCGGTAACGTCCTTTCTGCCATTCCGTTTGTGGGTGCCCTGTTCTCTGGCCCGGCTTTCGGTATCGGCATTCTGGCGGCAGGTGTGATCCTCGCCATCATGATTATTCCGTACATTGCGGCGGTTATGCGCGATGTGTTCGAACAAACGCCGGTGATGATGAAAGAGTCGGCCTACGGCATCGGCTGCACCACCTGGGAAGTTATCTGGCGCATTGTCCTTCCGTTCACCAAAAATGGGGTGATCGGAGGCGTGATGCTGGGCTTAGGTCGTGCGCTGGGTGAAACCATGGCGGTCACCTTTATCATCGGTAACACCTACCAGCTCGACAGCGCGTCGCTCTACATGCCGGGTAACAGTATTACCTCGGCGCTGGCGAATGAATTTGCGGAAGCGGAATCCGGGCTGCACGTGGCGGCGCTGATGGAGCTGGGTCTGATTCTGTTCGTTATCACCTTCATTGTTCTGGCGATTTCCAAGCTAATGATTATGCGCCTCGCTAAAAATGAGGGAGCACGCTAATGGCCACTCTCGAAATGCAAGCAACCGCTGAACTGGCGGAATCCCGCCGCAAAATGCAGGCCAGACGCCGCATGAAAAACCGTATTGCCCTGTCGCTCTCTATGGCGACGATGGCATTCGGCCTGTTCTGGCTGGTCTGGATCCTCTTCTCGACGGTCGTTCGCGGGATTGACGGGATGTCACTGTCGCTGTTCACCGAAATGACGCCGCCGCCGAACACGGCGGGTGGTGGCCTGGCGAATGCCCTGGCGGGCAGCGGCCTGCTGATCCTGTGGGCGACGGTCTTCGGCACGCCGCTGGGCATCATGGCGGGCATCTACCTGGCAGAATACGGTCGTAAATCCTGGCTGGCGGAAGTGATTCGCTTCATCAACGACATTCTGCTGTCAGCCCCGTCTATCGTCGTGGGTCTGTTTGTTTACACCGTGGTGGTGGCGCAGATGGAACACTTCTCTGGCTGGGCGGGTGTGATTGCCCTGGCGCTGCTGCAGGTGCCGATTGTTATTCGTACCACCGAGAACATGCTGAAACTGGTGCCGGACAGCCTGCGTGAAGCGGCTTATGCGCTGGGTACGCCGAAATGGAAGATGATCTCTGCGATTACGCTGAAGGCGTCTGTCTCCGGCATCATGACCGGTATCCTGCTGGCGGTTGCGCGTATCGCGGGTGAAACGGCGCCGCTGCTGTTTACGTCCCTCTCCAATCAGTTCTGGAGCACGGACATGATGCAGCCGATCGCCAACCTGCCGGTGACGATCTTTAAATTTGCGATGAGCCCATTCGCGGAATGGCAGCAGCTGGCCTGGGCCGGGGTGCTGATCATTACCCTTTGCGTACTGTTGCTGAACATTCTGGCGCGCGTCATTTTCGCGAAGAAGAAACACGGTTAATTTTTTACGGCGCGGCAGCTCGCGGCGCTGAATGAGGAAATGAGTCAATGAGTATGGTTGATACTGCCCCGGGTAAGATTCAGGTTCGTGATTTGAACTTCTACTACGGCAAATTCCATGCCCTGAAGAACATCAACCTGGATATCGCGAAGAACCAGGTCACGGCATTTATCGGTCCGTCCGGCTGCGGAAAATCCACGCTGCTGCGTACCTTTAACAAAATGTATTCGCTCTATCCGGAGCAGCGTGCTGAAGGTGAAATCATCCTGGACGGTGAAAACATTCTGACCCAGGCTCAGGATATCGCCCTGCTGCGCGCCAAAGTGGGGATGGTGTTCCAGAAACCAACGCCGTTCCCGATGTCCATTTATGACAACATCGCGTTTGGCGTGCGTCTGTTTGAAAAACTCTCCCGTGCCGATATGGACGAGCGCGTGCAGTGGGCTTTGACCAAGGCCGCATTATGGAACGAAACCAAAGATAAGTTGCACCAGAGCGGTTACTCTCTCTCCGGCGGTCAGCAGCAGCGTCTGTGCATTGCGCGCGGTATTGCTATTCGCCCGGAAGTGTTGCTGCTGGATGAGCCGTGTTCAGCGCTGGACCCGATCTCAACCGGCCGTATTGAAGAGCTGATCACCGAGCTGAAGCAGGATTACACCGTGGTTATCGTGACCCATAACATGCAGCAGGCTGCACGTTGTTCCGATCACACGGCGTTTATGTACCTGGGCGAGTTGATTGAGTTCAGCGATACGGACGCGCTGTTCACCAGGCCCGCGAAGAAACAAACCGAAGATTATATTACTGGCCGCTACGGTTGATTTGCCTTAGTGCATGTGGAGAAACCATGGACAACCTCAATCTTAATAAACACATTTCCGGCCAGTTCAACGCAGAGCTGGAAAGCATTCGCACCCAGGTAATGACCATGGGCGGCATGGTCGAGCAGCAGCTTTCTGATGCGATTACGGCAATGCACAACCAGGACAGCGAGCTGGCGAAGCGCGTCATTGAAGGCGACAAAAACGTCAACATGATGGAAGTCGCTATCGACGAGGCCTGCGTGCGCATTATCGCGAAACGCCAGCCGACGGCGAGCGATCTGCGTCTGGTAATGGCGATCATCAAAACTATCGCCGAGCTGGAGCGTATTGGTGACGTTGCGGATAAAATCTGCCGCACCGCGCTGGAGAAGTTCTCTCAGCAGCACCAGCCGCTGCTGGTGAGCCTGGAGTCGCTGGGCCGCCACACCGTGCAGATGCTGCACGACGTGCTGGATGCCTTTGCGCGTATGGATCTGGACGAAGCGGTGCGTATCTACCGTGAAGACAAGAAGGTCGACCAGGAGTATGAAGGCATCGTGCGTCAGCTGATGACCTACATGATGGAAGATTCACGTACGATCCCAAGCGTACTGACTGCCCTGTTCTGCGCGCGCTCCATCGAGCGTATCGGCGACCGCTGCCAGAACATTTGCGAATACATCTTCTACTTCGTGAAAGGTCAGGACTTCCGTCACGTGGGCGGCGACGAGCTGGACAAGCTGCTGGCGGGTAAAGATCCGAAAGAGTGATGTTTGTGGCGGGTGGCGCTGGCGCTTACCCGCCCTACGTTAGCTTAACGCGTAATATTCCACCCGCGTGCCTTCCACAATTCAGGCAACTGCGCCAGATCGGTAAAGGTCGTCACGTTGGGATGAACGATCGGCTTGTTGTGCGGATCGGCGCAGAAATAAAACACCTCCATCCCCGCATCAATCCCCGACTGCGCGCCCGCAGACGAGTCATCCACCAGAATGCAGTTTTCTACGTTGACGTTCATCGCTTTTGCCGCATGGAACATCAGCGCCGGGTCTGGCTTCCAGCGCTGGATATCGTAGCCGCTGAACAGTTTTTCCGGGAAATGGTGCAACATCTCAAGCTTGCCCAGCGAGTGCTGCATTTTGCTGACCGGGCCGTTAGAGACGACGCAGACTGGCACCGTCATCGCATCCAGCAGCGCGTTCGCCCCGGAGATAACCTCCAGCTCGGAGTCGAACAGGCGTGCGACCTCGGCGCGGTACACCGGTTCCAGATCCGCTTTCGCCAGATCCACGCCGTGTTCTTCGTTAATGATGTCGATGATCTCGTAGAGCTTCACGCCCTTAAAGCGTTTAAACACCTCTTCGAGTTCCAGCGTAATGCCAAATTCCTGGAACATAGTGACATACGCGCGGGAACAAATGACCTCACTGTCGACCAGCGTACCGTCGCAGTCGAAAAATACCGCTTCAATTCCGGACATGCCTTTCCCTTTTAACAAGTTTAACGTTTACGTACGGCAGTTCGCCGGAACGCAATCGTTGCCGTATAAGCAAAATCAATGAAAAAAGTATCACGTAACTGCCACTATTGTCGCATTTTGGTATAGGATAGCGACGAATTTTCCCTCCTTGTTCGGAATTGATGATGAGTCAACAACACACTACCCAGACATCTGGTCAGGGTCTGCTTGAGCGCGTTTTTAAACTGCGCGAGCACGGCACAACGGCACGCACCGAAGTGATCGCTGGTTTCACCACCTTCCTGACGATGGTCTATATCGTTTTTGTGAACCCTCAAATTCTGGGCGTCGCTGGCATGGATACCAGCGCCGTCTTTGTAACCACCTGCCTGATTGCGGCCCTTGGCAGCATTCTGATGGGTGTGTTCGCTAACCTGCCGGTTGCGCTGGCACCGGCGATGGGCCTGAATGCGTTCTTCGCGTTCGTTGTCGTTCAGGCGATGGGGCTGCCGTGGCAGGTTGGCATGGGCGCCATCTTTTGGGGCGCGGTTGGCCTGCTGCTGCTGACCATTTTCCGCGTGCGTTACTGGATGATTGCAAACATTCCCGTGAGTCTGCGCGTGGGCATTACCAGCGGTATTGGTCTGTTCATCGGTATGATGGGGCTGAAAAACGCCGGCGTTATCGTGGCGAATCCGGATACACTGGTGAGCATCGGCCACCTGACTTCTCATAACGTGCTGCTGGGCGTGCTGGGCTTCTTTATCATCGCGATCCTGGCTTCCCGCAATATTCACGCGGCGGTGCTGGTGTCCATCGTGGTCACCACCCTGCTGGGCTGGATGCTGGGCGACGTTCACTATAACGGTATCGTCTCCGCGCCACCGAGCGTTTCTACCGTGATTGGTCACGTCGATCTGGCGGGTTCCCTGAACCTGGGCCTGGCGGGCGTGATTTTCTCCTTCATGCTGGTCAACCTGTTTGACTCCTCCGGCACGCTGATTGGCGTGACCGACAAAGCGGGCCTGGCGGATGAAAAAGGCAAATTCCCGCGCATGAAGCAGGCGCTGTTTGTGGACAGCGTCTCCTCCGTGACCGGTGCTTTTATCGGAACCTCGTCTGTTACCGCGTACATTGAGTCTTCTTCCGGCGTGTCCGTGGGCGGCCGTACCGGCCTGACGGCGGTGGTCGTGGGTATTCTGTTCCTGCTGGTGATCTTCCTCTCTCCGCTGGCGGGTATGGTTCCACCGTATGCGGCAGCCGGCGCGCTGATCTATGTGGGTGTGCTGATGACCTCCAGCCTGTCACGCGTGAAGTGGGATGATTTAACCGAAGCGGTGCCGGCGTTTATTACCGCCGTGATGATGCCGTTCAGCTTCTCGATTACCGAAGGTATCGCGCTGGGCTTTATCTCTTACTGCGTAATGAAGATCGGTACCGGCCGCTTCCGCGACCTCAGCCCGTGCGTTATTGTTGTGGCGCTGCTGTTTGTGCTGAAGATTGTGTTTATTGACGCCAAATAAACATGTTTGTTCCCTCTCCCAGTGGGAGAGGGTCAGGGTGAGGGCATCAGGCCGCAATAAGCTTACGCCTTCACCCGCTTAATATAATCCCCAAACGCCGTCAGCTGGCCAGACAGATGATCGCGCGTGCTCTGATCCACCACTTCACCCGTTTGCGGGTCGACCTTGTTCTGAATCACACCACCCATAAATTCCGGCTTGTTCATGACCATCGCATCCAGGAACACCAGGATCTGGCGCAGATGATACTGGCAGCGCGCGCCGCCAATGGCGCCCATTGAGCTGGTCTGGATCAGCACCGGCTTGCCTGCCAGCGGCTGCTCAGGTAAACGGGACAGCCAGTCGATGGCATTCTTCAGACCACCCGGAACCGAATAGTTATACTCCGGCGTGACGATGACCACGCCGTCAGCCTGGCGGATCTGCTCTGCCAGCGCCTCAACGCTCTGTGGAAAACCCTCTTCCTGCTGTACGTCAGCGTCATACAGCGGAATATCGCCAATAGACTGCAGGGCGCTAATTTCCATTCCTGCCGGTGCCAGCTGTGGCAGCGTGCGGGCAACCATCCCGTTAAATGAACCTTTGCGCAGGCTTCCCAGTAACGTAACTACTTTCAACGTATCAGACATGATTACTCCTGTTTCATCATGATGACCCTGATCGGATCAGCTAAGGGTGAATGCTTTTTCTGCCGGTAAACTGGTTAAACGCATCAGGCGTGCGGCGGGCTCGTTGGCGCGCTCGGGCACATCAGGAAGGCTACGCCATCCCTGTTGGCTGTCAAATTCCCAGATTTTCATGCGTTCGATGGCGGGGGTAACCGCAATGGACCAAATGAGCACATCCTCTGCGTCGCTGAGCGCCTCTACCAGCGTAGCCTGAGCGGCACGCAGACGTCCGGAGCCTGGAAGCAGCTGCAGCAGGCTGGCGTCGTCTGAGGCGCATCCACAGAGCTTGCGAATGCTCTGGCGCAAGGTAATGAGCTGGGCTCTGGCTTCGACAGGATCGTTCTGGTTGCGTACCCACAGCTTCTCATTGCTCGAGAGCGGATAGTCTTCATGCGCATTACCGCCATGGAAGCTGCGCGTCGCGCGCTGGAGTTCCATATCCAGCCCACAATCCCCTTCGGTGGTCAGCGCGACGCCAATGATATTGCCCGCATAGGCAATCGAAAAACGAGGGAGGTCCGGGTCGGCAAAGACCGGGCGGCCTTCGGGTTGGGTAATGATGTCCGGCAGCTCGCTGGTGCCGTACAGCATAAACAGCAGTTCTGCGAGAAGCGCTCTGGACGCTAAAAACCGCGTTCTGCGGTGTTCCGGGAGAGTGAGTGCTTCACTGTGACAGGCTGAAGAAATTCTTGCCGATACGAGACGTCCTTCCGTAAGTATCCCTCTTGCAAAGTGCGTAGCCATTTTTCGCTCCTTGATAATGGTCGTAATCGGTTAAACGGTTACATGATTATCGCTTAACTTGACTCCTGTTTTAATCAGTAAATGGGAGTAAGAGAAGCCTTAGGACCGAACTTTACATTTTCTTAGGCAAAAATTGGATCGCTGGCACCGTACAGCGCCTTGATGGTTTCCCGCAGCCAGAGGATTTTCGGATTATGGCTGTTCCGTTTATGCCAGATCAGCGTGAAGGGAACGGTAAGCTTTTCAGCCTGCGCTTCGTCAATGGGAATGGGCAGCGCGATCAGCTTCCGCTGGTGGAGTTGATTGTAGTGATGGCAGTAGTGCGGAGCCGTGGCGATATAGTTGTGACCGGGCTGCGCTGCCATAAACATCGACTGCTCAAAGCCCGGCACGCTCATGGCAATGTTTCTCTCCCGACCCATCTCCTTTAGCACTTCGTCCAGCGCCCAGGTGTCGCTGCGTTCCCAGAAGATGCTGATGTGCGGGTAGCGCAGGAAGGTTTCGAGGTTCCATTCGTCCTGTAGCGCGGGATGATCCTCACGCAGATACACGCACGGACGGTCGCTGAACAGAATCTCATAGTCGATGAACCACGGCATTAGCTTCAGCAATTCACGCGAGCGCGGGTGCGTTTCGCGTCCGGTGAATCCCAGATCCACCTCTCCACGCGTAATGGCGTCCAGCGAGTCGTAATCCCAGTGACGCATCTTCACCGTAGCCTGCGGATAGCGCTGGTTCACCTGCTCCAGCAGGGCGTTAAAGCGGATCAGCATCAACGGCGTTTCGGCGGCCAGCACGAACGTTAGCCCGCCCGGGGAATCATGGTGGAATTTATCGAGGATCTGGTTGCCGATTTGCATCCAGTCAGCCAAATCCTGCTCGAGGCTTACCGTCAGCGGGGTCGGCAGCAGCCCCAACGGCGTTTTGACAAACAGCGGGTCGTCAAACCAGTCACGCAGCTTGGCCAGCGATTTACTCACCGCAGACGGCGTCACGTTCATCCGTTTCGCCGCTTTGGTGACGCTGCGCTCCTGCAGTAAAAGCTGCAGGCAAAGCAGGAGATTAAGATCGAGACTGCTGATGGGCTTCTTCATAATGCGCCGCGGGCTGGATGACCATAAGTAAGGTGATGCACAGTATGCTACAGCCAATCAGAACCCCGATCAGCATATTCAGCGCGTTAAGCCCGATGACCGCCGCCAGCCAAATCCACAGCGACGAGCCGCAGACCTGCGCAATTCCCAGCACCGAGCTTGCCACGCCTGCCCGCAGCGAGAAGGGGCCAAGCGCCTGACTC
Source organism: Enterobacter sp. AG326 (assembly GCF_004362415.1). Classification (NCBI taxonomy): domain Bacteria; kingdom Pseudomonadati; phylum Pseudomonadota; class Gammaproteobacteria; order Enterobacterales; family Enterobacteriaceae; genus Enterobacter; species Enterobacter sp. AG326. The sequence goes on from NZ_SNXG01000005.1 coordinate 39,639, forward strand.
ATCGCCACGCCAAAGCCAACCGAGAACCCGGCGCAAATGAGGGTAATACCCGCCAGCATCACCGCATGTGAGCTGGCGGTTGCCAGGATCGCGCCAGCCGTGAGGAATAAAACCTGTGAGGTCAGCATCAACGCGCGCTGGCTGAAAACATTTAGCGCAAACGGGGTAGAGAACGAGACTGCCATACTGACCATGGCGGTTAATGCCATCACCGTTGAATACTCACCTCGATCGAAGCCCATGGTTTCCATCAGTAAAACCGGGGAAACGTTTACATAGGTCAGGATCACCGCCACGCTTAACGTGGTCACGGCCAGACGACTGAGGAAAAAGCGGTTAAGCAGCTTCTCGGTTGGGTGAATGGTTGCGGTATGTCCTGTATTCTGCGAGCCCGGATGGGTCTCTTTCAGCACGGAGATGGACAGGATAAACACCAGCGCGCCCATCGCCGCCATGGTCCAGAACAGGCTCTGCCACGGGAATTTCAGCATGATCAGATATCCCACGACCGGGGCCAGCACCGGGATGATGCAGGTAATACCGTTCAGCATCGAAAGCACTTTGGCGCGACGCTGGGCGCTTAGGGTATCGCGCAAAATGGCAAAAGCGACGACGTAGCAGCCACCGGCTCCAATGCCCTGGATAAATCGTCCGGCCAGGAACACGGTGCTGCTTTGCGCCTGTGAGCAGAGAAGAGAGGCAAGGGCAAAAATGATGGCGCCGGTTATCGCGACGGGCTGACGGCCTGCCTTATCCGCGATCTTCCCGGCAAACACCATCGACGACGCCATCCCCGCGAGGTAGGCCGAAAACGCGATGTGCAGCTGCGCTTCGCTGGCGCCCAGATCGCGGGCGATGTGCGGCAATCCCACCAGATACATATCAATGCCGGACGGATAAAGCAGAACTAATGCGAAACTACAAAACAGAAAACGCGCCATAAACCCCCCATAGATGCAGGCATGCAGGATAGGGGGTGAAAAGGGATTAGGCGAGTTGCCATTTGGACAATGGTGATTTCCTGGGAGGAAATCACCATCAATGAGCGGGCATTACTTACCGATACAGAAGCTCGAGAAGATCCTTCCCAGCAGATCGTCCGACGTAAACTCCCCGGTGATCTCGCTTAGATTCTGCTGCGCCAGACGCAGCTCTTCTGCCAGCAGTTCGCCCGCCCACGCGCCGATCAGCTGCGCTTTACCCTGAACAAGGTGGTTCGCCGCCTCTTCCAGCGCCTGCAGGTGACGACGACGCGCCAGGAAGCCGCCTTCCATGCTGGTGTCAAAGCCCATGCTCTGCTTGAGATGGTTGCGCAGGTCGTCAACGCCTTCACCGGTACGCGCCGACAGGCGAATCAGTGAGTGACCGTTCACATCGCTGATGCCCAGCGTTTCGCCGGTGACGTCCGCTTTGTTACGCACCACGGTGATGGGTAGTTTCGCCGGCAGACGGGCGATAAAGTCTGGCCAGATCTCTGCCGGGTCAACGGCGTCGGTCGTGGTGCCGTCCACCATAAACAGCACGCGGTCGGCCTGCTCAATCTCCTGCCAGGCGCGTTCGATACCGATGCGTTCAACTTCGTCGCTGGCATCGCGCAGGCCCGCTGTGTCGATAATATGCAGCGGCATCCCGTCGATGTGGATATGCTCGCGCAGCACGTCGCGGGTGGTGCCGGCAATGTCGGTGACGATCGCCGCTTCACGGCCCGCCAGGGCGTTCAGCAGGCTCGATTTCCCGGCGTTAGGGCGTCCGGCAATCACTACCTTCATCCCTTCGCGCAGCAGGCTGCCCTGACGCGCTTCGGCACGCACGGCGTCGAGATCGGCCATCACCTGGTTGAGCTGCGCTTCGATTTTACCGTCAGAGAGGAAGTCAATCTCCTCGTCCGGGAAGTCGATAGCCGCTTCCACGTAGATGCGCAGGTGAGTAAGTGCTTCCACAAGATGATTCACGCGGGCGGAGAATGCGCCCTGCAGCGAATTCAGGGCGGAGCGGGCCGCCTGTTCGGAGCTGGCGTCGATCAGGTCTGCAATCGCTTCTGCCTGCGCCAGGTCGAGCTTGTCGTTGAGGAAGGCTCGCTCGGAGAACTCGCCCGGCTTCGCAATGCGCAGGCCAGGCAGGGTCAGAATACGTTTTAACAGCAGGTCGAGGATAACCGGGCCGCCGTGTCCCTGCAGCTCCAGCACGTCTTCGCCGGTGAAAGAGTTCGGGCCGGGGAACCACAGCGCGATGCCCTGGTCCAGCGGCGTGCCGTCGGTATCTTTAAACGGCAGGTAATCAGCGTAGCGCGGCTTTGGCAGTTTACCCAGCACCGCTTCGGCCACCTCGCGCGCCTTCAGGCCGGAGATGCGCAGAATGCCTACACCACCGCGTCCCGGTGGGGTTGCCTGGGCGACGATAGTGTCGTTATGGCTCATGGTTGGTCTCGTTCAATACAAATAAAAAAGGCGGTCAATCGACCGCCCTTATTTTAGCGTTAACTTACCGAATCAGGACTTTTTCTTTTCGCGGCTATGCAGGCCACGTTTTTCCAGACCACGGTAAATCAGCTGCTGCTGGATGATGGTCACCAGGTTGCTGACGATATAGTACAGCACCAGACCTGACGGGAACCACAGGAAGAACACGGTGAAGATGACCGGCATAAAGGTCATGATCTTCTGCTGCATCGGGTCGGTCACGGTGGTCGGCGACATCTTCTGGATGAAGAACATCGTCACGCCCATCAGGATCGGCAGGATGTAGTACGGGTCCTGTGCGGACAGGTCATGGATCCACAGGGCGAACGGCGCGTGGCGCAGCTCAACGGAACCCATCAGCATGTAGTACAGCGCAAGGAAGATTGGCATCTGAATCAGCAGCGGGAAGCAACCACCCAGTGGGTTTACTTTCTCTGCTTTATACAGGGCCATCATTTCCTGGCTCTGACGCTGTTTGTCATCGCCCAGACGCTCACGCATCGCCGCAATCTTCGGCTGCAGCATACGCATCTTCGCCATGGAGGTGTACTGCGCTTTAGTCAGCGGGTACATGATGCCACGAACGATGAAGGTGATAACGATGATGGAGAAGCCCCAGTTACCCAGGAAGCTGTGGATGAACTTCAGCAGCTTAAACAGCGGCTGAGAGATGAACCACAACCAACCGTAATCGACGGTCAGATCCAGGTGCGGCGCAACAGCGGCCATTTTGTCCTGAATTTCCGGGCCGACCCACAGGGTGCTTGCCATCTTACCGGTTTGACCCGGCTGAACCAGAACTGGCTGAGACTTGTAGCCGATGGCGGCAATACCGTTGCCCAGGTTCGCGGTGTAGAAGTTATTCGTACCGTCGTTATTCGGGATCCACGCGGTCGCGAAATACTGCTGCAGCATTGCCACCCAACCGCCTTTAGCGCTGACGTTCAGGTTTTCGTTATCGGCAATGGTGTCGAATTTGTATTTCTCATACTTCGCGTCTGGCGTGGAGTACGCCGCGCCACGGAAGGTATGCAGCGCAAAGTTGCTGCTTCCGGTGTCACGGTGAGACGGCAGATTGATGGACTGCTTCAGCTGGCCAAAGGTCGACAGTTCCAGTGGTTTCGCACTGGCGTTCTGTACGCTGTAGCCCACGTTCACCGCATATTCACCGCGTTTCAGGGTGAAGGTTTTGGTGAAGGTGTTGCCTGCGGCGTCGGTGTACGTCATCGGGATTGCGAGTTCGTTCTGACCATCAGCCAGTACAAAGGTGTCGCTCTCGACGGTATACAGTGGACGCGCACCGTTAGCTGGGTTATCCGGGCCATCACGACCGGTCAGGCCGCTCTGCGCCTGGTAGATAAACTCAGGCGTGGTTTCCAGTAACTGGAACGGTTCGTTAGACTTCAGCTCTTTCGGGTAGGTCAACAGCAGCGCCTGCTCAACATCACCACCACGGGTGTTGATTGTCAGCTCAAGCACATCGGTCTTAACCGTAATCTGTTTCCCCTGGCCACTGGCCGGTACGCCCTGGTCGGCGGCGCTACCCGCTGCGGTGGTCGTAGTCTGCGTGGTCTGCTGCTGGGGTTGAGGATTTTTATCCTGCTCCCATGCCTGCCAGATCATGAAAGACACGAACAACAAAGCGATGATAAGAAGATTGCGTTGCGAATCCATCGTTAGTGTTCTCTGGTATCAAAGGGTCCTGGGGGGACGGGGTCGTCTCCACCGGGGTGTAAAGGGTGGCATTTTAATACGCGTTTCACCGTCAACCAACTGCCTTTTATCACTCCAAACCTGCGCAATGCCTCAATTCCGTAGCTTGAGCATGTTGGTGTGAAACGGCAGTGCGGCCCGAGTAGCGGACTAATCAGGCGTTGATAGACCCGAATGAGGGCTATCAGGACCCGTGAGCCAGGCGACAGTGGCGGCGCCATAATTTTTCCAACGCTTCCGAGAGAGCACGGTTATCGAGGTCGGCAACCCCTTTTTTAGCCACCACCACGAAATCCATTGAAGGCAGTTCGTGCTGACGTAAACGGAAGCTTTCACGCGTCAGACGTTTAATCCGATTGCGTTCATGCGCACGCTTAACATTTTTCTTGGCGACTGTGAGACCGATGCGGGGATGCCCCAGCGAATTTTGGCGGCCGAGGATGGTGATTTGCGGCGTGCCAGCCCGTAGTGGCTGCTGGAAGACGAAAGTGAAATGAGCGGGAGTTAACAAACGTAACTCCCTGGGAAATGCTAGCTTAACCACTCAGGGGTTAGCTTTATTACTTGGAAACGGTCAGACGAGCGCGGCCTTTAGCACGACGACGTGCCAGAACCTGACGACCATTTTTAGTAGCCATACGAGCACGGAAGCCGTGAGAACGGTTGCGCTTCAGTACAGACGGTTGAAAAGTGCGTTTCATGGCGATTTCTACCTAAACTTGAATAAATTCACTGACTTTTGCGTATACCCGAACGAGTTTCGAACGACTAACGCCTCAGCGTGGGTGATTAAAGAGGCCGGATTGTAATAATTGTACACTCCGGAGTCAATTCTCTTTCCTTATTTCCCGCGTATTTCCGCACGTTTTCGCGTGGAAAATGAGCAACGGACGACGCAGGAAGATGAGCATCACGCGCCGGGTCGAGGATTATACGGCCTCGCCAACAAAGCGCAAGGATCGTCCCGGATCTTCGTTAGATCATTTAAGCAATAAATTGTCTGTGCTCATTAATTTTTCCAATATGCGGACTAAATCGTGGGGTACTGGCGCCAGGATCGTTTACACTTATCCGGTTCCGGATCTTCCTGTGGATAAATCGGGAAGAATCTGTGAGAAACAGAAGATCTCTGGCTCAGTTTAGGCTATGATCCGCGGTCCCGATCGGGATCCAGCGATCCTGGCCGGGTATAACCGCAGATAGCGGTTCGCACATCACCCTTTTGCACAGGGTCATGTCGATGTGCGCCAACAATCATGAATATTCAATAGTTTTCTTTTATTGTTCGAGTGGAGTCCGCCGTGTCACTTTCGCTTTGGCAGCAGTGTCTTGCCCGATTGCAGGATGAGTTACCAGCCACAGAATTCAGTATGTGGATCCGCCCGTTGCAGGCGGAACTGAGCGATAACACGCTGGCTTTGTATGCGCCAAACCGTTTTGTGCTCGATTGGGTAAGGGACAAGTACCTTAATAACATCAATGGACTGCTGAACGATTTCTGCGGGTCTGATGCCCCGCAGCTGCGCTTTGAAGTGGGCACAAAGCCGGTCACCCAAACCGTTCGTGAAACCGTGAACGTAGCAGCGCCTGCTCAGGCCGCGCCTGCTCCGGCCCCTCGCGTCGCACCCGCTCGTCAGGGCTGGGATAATGTCCCTGCACCGGCTGAGCCAACCTACCGCTCTAACGTTAACGTGAAACATACGTTCGATAACTTCGTTGAAGGTAAGTCGAACCAGCTGGCGCGCGCGGCGGCTCGTCAGGTTGCTGATAACCCTGGTGGGGCCTACAACCCGCTGTTCCTTTATGGCGGCACGGGTCTGGGTAAAACGCACCTGCTGCATGCGGTGGGTAACGGCATTATGGCGCGCAAGCCCAATGCCAAAGTGGTGTATATGCACTCCGAACGCTTCGTTCAGGACATGGTAAAAGCCCTGCAAAACAATGCGATCGAAGAGTTTAAACGCTACTATCGTTCCGTTGACGCGCTGCTCATCGATGACATCCAGTTCTTTGCGAATAAAGAACGATCGCAGGAAGAGTTTTTCCACACCTTTAATGCTCTGCTGGAAGGCAATCAGCAGATCATTTTGACCTCGGATCGTTATCCAAAAGAGATCAACGGCGTTGAAGATCGTCTGAAATCCCGCTTCGGCTGGGGCCTGACCGTGGCGATCGAGCCACCGGAGCTGGAAACCCGCGTCGCGATCCTGATGAAGAAAGCCGATGAAAACGACATTCGCCTGCCGGGCGAAGTGGCGTTCTTCATTGCCAAGCGTCTGCGCTCCAACGTGCGTGAGCTGGAAGGGGCGCTGAACCGCGTTATCGCCAATGCCAACTTCACCGGTCGTGCGATCACCATCGATTTTGTGCGTGAAGCGCTGCGAGATTTGCTGGCATTGCAGGAAAAACTGGTCACTATCGACAATATTCAAAAGACGGTGGCTGAGTACTACAAGATCAAAGTGGCAGATTTACTGTCTAAACGTCGTTCCCGCTCGGTGGCGCGTCCGCGTCAGATGGCGATGGCGCTGGCAAAGGAGTTAACCAACCACAGCCTGCCGGAAATCGGGGATGCGTTTGGTGGCCGTGACCATACGACCGTGCTGCACGCTTGTCGCAAGATTGAGCAGTTACGCGAAGAAAGCCACGACATAAAAGAAGATTTTTCCAATCTAATCAGAACATTATCATCGTGACGCTATGAAATTTACCGTTGAACGTGAACATTTATTAAAACCGCTGCAACAGGTGAGTGGCCCATTAGGTGGCCGCCCAACGCTGCCTATTCTCGGAAACCTGCTGCTTCAGGTCGCGGACGGTACGCTGTCGCTGACCGGTACAGATCTGGAAATGGAAATGATCGCGCGCGTTACGCTGACGCAGCCGCACGACGCGGGCGCGACCACGGTTCCGGCACGTAAATTCTTTGATATCTGCCGCGGGCTGCCGGAAGGCGCTGAAATTGCCGTGCAGCTGGAAGGCGACCGTATGCTGGTGCGCTCTGGCCGCAGCCGTTTCTCGCTCTCCACGCTGCCTGCTGCGGACTTCCCGAACCTGGACGACTGGCAGAGCGAAGTTGAATTCACCCTGCCGCAGGCGACGATGAAGCGTCTGATTGAAGCCACGCAGTTCTCCATGGCGCATCAGGACGTCCGTTACTACTTAAACGGCATGCTGTTCGAAACCGAAGGTGAAGAGCTGCGTACTGTAGCCACCGACGGCCACCGTCTGGCGGTCTGTTCTATGCCGATTGGCAACGCGCTGCCAAACCATTCGGTGATCGTGCCGCGTAAAGGGGTGATTGAGCTGATGCGTATGCTCGACGGTGGCGACACGCCGCTGCGCGTGCAGATCGGCAGCAATAACATCCGCGCACACGTGGGTGATTTTGTCTTCACGTCTAAGCTGGTTGACGGTCGTTTCCCGGATTATCGCCGCGTATTGCCGAAGAATCCGGACAAAACGCTGGAAGCAGGCTGCGACAGCCTCAAGCAGGCCTTTGCCCGCGCGGCCATTCTCTCTAACGAGAAATTCCGCGGCGTGCGCCTGTACGTGAGTGAAAACCAGATCAAAATCACCGCTAACAACCCGGAGCAGGAAGAGGCAGAAGAAATTCTGGACGTCACCTACGCCGGAACCGAGATGGAAATCGGCTTTAACGTCAGCTACGTGCTGGATGTGCTGAATGCGCTGAAATGCGAGAACGTGCGCATTCTGCTGACCGACTCCGTTTCAAGCGTACAGATTGAAGATGCCGCATCACAGTCGGCTGCTTATGTTGTCATGCCAATGAGACTGTAATGTCGCTCACCCGTCTGTTGATCCGCGACTTTCGCAATATCGAAAGCGCGGATCTCGCTTTATCCCCTGGCTTTAACTTCCTGGTTGGCGCAAACGGCAGCGGCAAAACCAGCGTGCTTGAGGCCATCTATACGCTCGGCCACGGTCGGGCGTTTCGCAGTTTGCAGATTGGTCGCGTCATTCGCCACGAGCAGGAATCCTTTGTTCTGCACGGGCGTCTGCAGGGGGCGGAGCGGGAAACTGCCATCGGCCTGACCAAAGACAAGCAGGGCGACAGTAAGGTGCGCATCGACGGCACCGACGGCCATAAAGTGGCGGAGCTGGCGCTGCTAATGCCAATGCAGCTGATTACGCCGGAGGGGTTTACTTTACTCAACGGCGGCCCCAAATACAGAAGAGCATTCCTCGACTGGGGATGCTTTCACAACGAAGCCGGTTTCTTTAACGCCTGGAGCAACCTGAAGCGTCTGCTCAAGCAGCGTAACGCCGCGTTGCGCCAGGTTACCCGTTACGCCCAGCTGCGTCCGTGGGATATGGAGTTAATCCCTCTCGCGGAACAAATCAGCAACTGGCGTGCCGAATACAGCGCAGGTATCGCCGAAGACATGGCCGACACCTGCAAACAGTTTTTACCTGAATTCTCTCTCACCTTCTCCTTCCAGCGCGGCTGGGAGAAAGAGACGGATTATGCTGAGGTGTTAGAGAGAAGCTTCGAGCGCGACCGCATGTTGACCTACACCGCGCACGGCCCGCACAAGGCGGATTTCCGCATTCGTGCCGACGGTGCGCCGGTGGAAGACACGCTGTCGCGCGGGCAGCTCAAGCTCCTGATGTGTGCGCTGCGCCTGGCACAGGGAGAGTTTCTCACCCGCGAGAGCGGAAGACGCTGCCTGTACCTGATAGATGATTTTGCCTCGGAACTTGACGACGCGCGGCGCGGGCTGCTTGCCAGCCGCTTAAAAGCCACGCAGTCGCAGGTTTTCGTCAGCGCCATTAGCGCTGAACACGTTATAGACATGTCGGACGAAAATTCGAAGATGTTTACCGTGGAAAAGGGTAAAATAACGGATTAACCCAAGTTGAAATGAGCGAGAAACGTTGATGTCGAATTCTTATGACTCCTCCAGTATCAAAGTCCTGAAAGGGCTGGATGCGGTGCGTAAGCGCCCGGGTATGTATATCGGCGACACGGATGACGGCACCGGTCTGCACCACATGGTATTCGAGGTGGTAGATAACGCTATCGACGAAGCGCTCGCGGGTCACTGTAAAGACATCGTGGTCACCATCCATGCGGACAACTCCGTCTCCGTCACCGATGATGGTCGTGGCATCCCAACCGGTATTCACCCGGAAGAGGGCGTCTCTGCTGCGGAAGTGATCATGACCGTGCTGCACGCAGGCGGTAAGTTCGACGATAACTCCTATAAAGTTTCCGGCGGCCTGCACGGCGTAGGCGTTTCCGTGGTTAACGCCCTGTCGCAGAAGCTGGAGCTGGTTATCCAGCGCGAAGGCAAAATTCACCGTCAGCTCTATACGCACGGCGTGCCGCAGGCACCGCTGGCCGTTACCGGCGATACCGACAAAACCGGTACCATGGTGCGTTTCTGGCCGAGCCATGAAACCTTCACCAACGTCACCGAATTCGAGTACGACATCCTGGCGAAACGCCTGCGCGAACTGTCGTTCCTGAACTCCGGCGTCTCTATCCGCCTTAAAGACAAGCGTGACGGTAAAGAAGACCACTTCCATTACGAAGGTGGTATCAAAGCGTTCGTTGAGTATCTGAACAAGAACAAAACGCCTATTCACCCGAATATCTTCTATTTCTCCACCGAAAAAGATGGTATCGGCGTGGAAGTGGCGCTGCAGTGGAACGACGGTTTCCAGGAAAACATCTACTGCTTCACCAACAACATTCCGCAGCGTGACGGCGGTACGCACCTTGCAGGCTTCCGTGCGGCGATGACCCGTACCCTGAACGCCTACATGGACAAAGAAGGCTACAGCAAGAAAGCGAAAGTCAGTGCCACCGGTGATGACGCCCGTGAAGGCCTGATTGCCGTTGTCTCCGTGAAGGTGCCGGATCCGAAGTTCTCCTCACAGACCAAAGACAAGCTGGTCTCTTCCGAGGTGAAATCGGCCGTTGAGCAGCAGATGAACGAACTGCTGAGCGAATACCTGCTGGAAAATCCGTCCGACGCAAAAATCGTGGTGGGCAAAATTATCGATGCGGCGCGTGCCCGTGAAGCGGCGCGTAAAGCCCGTGAAATGACCCGTCGTAAAGGCGCGCTGGACTTAGCAGGCCTGCCGGGCAAACTGGCTGACTGCCAGGAACGTGACCCGGCGCTGTCCGAACTGTACCTCGTGGAAGGGGACTCCGCGGGCGGTTCTGCGAAGCAGGGCCGTAACCGTAAGAACCAGGCTATCCTGCCGCTGAAGGGTAAAATCCTCAACGTTGAGAAAGCCCGTTTCGACAAGATGCTCTCTTCTCAGGAAGTGGCGACCCTCATCACCGCGCTGGGCTGCGGCATCGGCCGCGATGAGTACAACCCGGACAAACTGCGCTATCACAGCATCATCATCATGACCGATGCGGACGTCGACGGCTCGCACATTCGTACGCTGCTGTTGACCTTCTTCTATCGTCAGATGCCTGAAATCGTTGAACGTGGCCACGTCTACATTGCACAGCCGCCGCTGTACAAAGTGAAGAAAGGCAAGCAGGAACAGTACATTAAAGACGACGAAGCGATGGATCAGTATCAAATCGCAATCGCCCTTGATGGCGCGACCCTGCACGCGAACTCGCACGCCCCTGCACTGGCCGGTGAGCCGCTGGAGCGTCTGGTGTCCGAGTTCAACGCCACGCAGAAAATGATTACGCGTATGGAACGCCGCTATCCGAAAACGCTGCTGAAGGAGCTGGTTTATCAGCCGACCCTGACCGAAGCCGATCTGAGCGACGAGCAGACCGTGACCCGCTGGGTGAACGCCCTGGTGACCGATCTTAACGAGAAAGAGCAGCATGGCAGCATGTGGAAATGCGATATCCAGCAGAACGCCGATAAGCAGTTCGAGCCTATTATTCGCGTGCGTACCCACGGCGTTGATACCGACTACCCGCTGGAACACGAGTTTGTGACCGGTCCGGAATACCGCCGTATCTGCACGCTTGGCGAGACGCTGCGCGGCCTGATCGAAGACGATGCGTTCATCGAACGTGGCGAACGTCGTCAGCCGGTAGCCAGCTTCGAGCAGGCGCTGGACTGGCTGGTGAAAGAGTCCCGTCGTGGCCTTGCGATCCAGCGCTATAAAGGTCTGGGCGAAATGAACCCGGACCAGCTGTGGGAAACCACCATGGATCCGGAAAGCCGCCGCATGCTGCGCGTCACCGTTAAAGACGCGATTGCTGCGGACCAGCTGTTCACGACCCTGATGGGCGATGCGGTTGAACCACGTCGTGCCTTCATCGAAGAGAACGCCCTGAAAGCGGCAAATATCGATATTTAATTGTCGTTATACCGCACGATAACTGGCCGCGCTTTTAGCGCGGCTTTTTTGTGGGCGCAGGCATATCCAGCGACATCACGGACGGTAAACGGCTCGCCAGCGTATCTATCGCTATTCTTACCCTCAGCGGCAGGTGCGGCGTCTGCTGCCAGACCGCATGAACGTTGAAATGCACATCCGGTGCCTGCTTCAGGAGCGGGACGAGTTTACCCTGGTGAATATCTTTGACGACCATCCAGCAGGGCAGCCATGCAATGCCGTGTCCGGCCAGCGCAGCGTCGCAGATCGCCTGCAAATCATCCATATTGAGCGACGATCGGGGTGTAAAGGTGTGCGACGTTCCTTCGTTATCCATCAGCTGCCAGGATAACACTCTGCCTGCGCTCAAATAGTTAATGGCCGTATGCTGGGATAAATCATTAACGCTTTGTGGCTGGCCTTTCTTCAGCAGATACTCCGGCGCGGCGCACAGCACCATGCGGTGTTCTCCCAGCTTTCTGGCGACCAGCACGCTGCTGTCCTGAAGCGTGCCGTTACGCACCGCCATATCAAACCCTTCCTCGACCAGATCCACCACGCGGTCGCTGAATGACATTTCCAGCTCAAGCCCGGGGTGTTCCTGCGCCAGCGCTATCAGCAGCGGGGCGACACACTGGCGACCAAACAGCACCGGCATGGAAATGCGCAGGCGGCCGCTGACCTGCTGTTTTCCGGTTTCAAGCAGCGATTCCGCACCCCGAATCTCCTCCAGCGCGCGCAGGCAGCGTTCATAAAAAAGGGCGCCGTTATCGGTCAGACTCTGGCTGCGGGTGGTGCGCTGAAAAAGACGTACCCCCAGCCGTTGTTCAAGGCGAGCGATGCTTTTTCCGACCGCCGAGCGTGACAAATGCAGACGAATGGCGGCCTGCGCAAAACTTCCCGCCTCAACGGCGGCCACAAAAACAGGAATATCCTTCAGCGTATCGGTCATGGATTGTATCTGTTATGGCGTCAATAAAGAGAAAACATATCGCCACTGGCGACCATTAGTCAACGGTAGACTGTCAGGACTAAAGCTCATCTGATGGCAGGAGAAATAAAATGACAGAGACAATGCAACGCTGGTCCATGGATGCCCTCGGGCGCGAGAACCTCAAGCTGACTCAGGCGCCCGTTCCACAGCCGGGCCCGGGTGAAGTGCGCGTAAGGGTGAATGCCGTTGCGCTTAACTATCGCGATAAAATGGTTGTTGAAGGCACAATGCCGATCCCGCTTTCCTTCCCGTTTACCCCGGCGTCTGACATGGCGGGCCTGGTGGACAGCATTGGTGAAGGGGTTACGCGCTTCCAGCCCGGCGCGCGCGTCATCTCAACCTTCTTCCCTGAGTGGATCGACGGTAAGCCGCAGGCCGACGCGCGCAATCTGCCCTATAAAACGTCCGGCGGATACTTCCAGGGCATGCTGGCCGAGTATGTGATTGTGAAGGAAGACGCGCTGGTGGCCTCTCCGGAGACCCTGGATGACGCCGAGGCCAGCACCTTACCCTGCGCAGGGCTTACCGCCTGGTTTGCGCTGGTGGAGCGCGGCCAGCTTCGCGCCGGGCAATCGGTGCTGGTGCAGGGCACGGGCGGCGTGGCGATATTCGCCCTGCAAATCGCAAAAGCGCACGGGGCTGAGGTGTTTGTCACCTCGGGGAGCGATGAGAAACTGGCGCTGGCCAAAACGCTGGGGGCCAGCCACGGAATCAACCGGCTGAAAGGCGACTGGGCTGAAAATACGCTGGCGCTCACGCAGGATCGCGGTATCGACCATATTATCGAAACCGTCGGTGGAGATAACCTGAAGCATTCCCTGCGCGCCGTTGCCGTTCACGGACGTATCTCCGTTATTGGCGTGCTGGCCGGGACGGAGATTACCCTCTCTGCTGGCGAATTGCTGCTGAAATCCCCGGTCATTCAGGGAATTGGCGTGGGGCATCGCCGGGCGCTGGAAGATTTTGTCCGCGCAGTTGACGTCACGGGGCTGAAGCCGGTGATCGAGCATCGCTACCGTTTTAACGAGCTTGAACAGGCGTTTGAACATCTGGATCGCGGCGCGTTCGGTAAAATTGTGCTCACCCGCGAGTAAGCCTTTGTTACCCGGAATAAACGTAAAAGGGGCATTCCTGTTGCGCAATATAGCTCTATTTTTGTGTGCTTAATCGCGTTAGCATGAGGCAGCACTCATTTATTCCGGGGAACTCATGGCTATCAAACTCATTGCAATCGACATGGACGGCACGCTGCTGCTGCCAGACCACACCATCTCTCCAGCCGTTAAAAACGCGATCGCCGCGGCGCGCGCAAAGGGCGTGAATGTGGTCCTGACCACGGGGCGTCCGTATGCGGGCGTACACAGCTATCTGAAAGAGCTGCACATGAATCAGCCGGGCGACTACTGCATCACCTATAACGGCGCGCTGGTGCAGAAAGCCGCAGATGGCAGTACGGTTGCGCAAACCGCGCTGAGCTACGATGACTATCTGTTCCTGGAAAAACTGTCCCGTGAAGTGGGTTCCCACTTCCACGCGCTCGATCGCAATACGCTCTATACCGCCAACCGCGATATCAGCTACTACACGGTACATGAATCCTACGTTGCGACCATTCCGCTGGTGTTCTGTGAAGCGGAGAAAATGGACCCGGCGACGCAGTTCCTGAAAGTGATGATGATCGACGAGCCAGAGATCCTGGACAAAGCGATTGCGCGCATTCCGGCGGAGGTAAAAGAGAAGTACACCGTGCTGAAAAGTGCGCCGTACTTCCTCGAAATCCTCGATAAACGCGTCAATAAAGGCACCGGCGTGAAATCGCTCGCTGATGCGCTGGGTATCAAGCCGGAAGAGATTATGGCGCTGGGTGACCAGGAAAATGACATCGCGATGATCGAATTCGCCGGTATGGGCGTGGCGATGGATAACGCGATCCCGTCGGTGAAAGAAGTGGCTAACTTCGTGACCAAATCTAACCTCGAAGACGGCGTGGCTTATGCCATTGAGAAGTTTGTGCTGCAGTAACGCCTGTTTGCATTCATCGGCCCCGGTTATCAACCGGGGCTTTTTTTTGTGCTGAATTTATTGAATTGTTCTTTTTGTGATCTGGATTGTAGTACAACATTAATTGATTGTACTACATTAAAGCCGTTGCAAAGACGAACTACCTCACGTTTGTACTGCAAAAGTGAGGTGAAATTCAGCGGTCGCGGTAAAGTAGTGATGGACATACAGAGCACAAGGACTCTCCATGACTCTCAATAAAACCGATCGCATCGTCATCACGCTGGGCACACAGATTGTGGGTGGCAAATACGTTCCCGGTTCGCCGCTGCCGGCAGAGGCCGAACTGTGTGAGGAGTTTGAAACCTCGCGCAACATCATACGGGAAGTATTCCGCTCGCTGATGGCGAAGCGGCTGATTGAAATGAAGCGCTATCGCGGCGCGTTTGTTGCCCCGCGTAACCAGTGGAACTACCTCGATACCGACGTGCTGCAGTGGGTGCTGGAAAACGACTACGACCCGCGGCTTATCGGCGCGATGAGCGAAGTCCGAAACCTGGTTGAACCGGCCATCGCCCGCTGGGCGGCGGAACGCGCAACTTCCGGCGATTTGGCGCAGATCGAGTCGGCTTTAAACGACATGATCGCCAATAACCAGAACCGGGAGGCGTTTAACGAGGCAGATATTCGCTACCACGAAGCGGTGCTGCAGTCGGTGCATAACCCGGTATTACAGCAGCTTAGCGTAGCGATCAGCTCGCTACAGCGAGCAGTATTTGAACGTACCTGGATGGGCGATGAGGCCAACATGCCGAAAACGCTCCAGGAACATAAAGCGCTGTTCGATGCGATACGGCATCAGGACGGCGATGCGGCAGAGCAGGCGGCACTTACCATGATTGCCAGCTCGACACGAAGGCTGAAGGAAATCACATGACATCTCGCTACATCGCAATTGACTGGGGATCGACCAATCTGCGCGCCTGGCTGTATCAGGGCGAGCAGTGCCTGGAAAGCAGGCAATCAGAAGCAGGCGTGACGCGCCTGAACGGTAAATCTCCCGAGGCGGTGTTAGCAGAGGTCACACAAAGCTGGCGCAATGGCGCCACGCCGGTGGTAATGGCGGGTATGGTAGGCAGTAACGTAGGCTGGAAAGTCGCGCCTTACCTGCCGGTTCCCGCCCATTTCTCCACGATTGGCGAGCAGTTAGCGTCCGTTGGCGACAATATCTGGATTATTCCCGGCTTGTGCGTTTCTCGCGACGACAACCACAACGTGATGCGCGGCGAAGAGACGCAGCTGCTTGGCGCGCGCGCGCTTTCTCCTTCTTCTGTCTACGTCATGCCCGGAACGCACTGCAAGTGGGTCCTGGCCGACGCTGAGCAAATCCACGATTTTCGCACCGTGATGACCGGCGAACTGCACCACTTGCTGCTCACCTATTCGCTGGTTGGGGCCGGCTTGCCGGAGCAAGAAACCTCGTCAGAGGCGTTTGCTGCCGGGCTTGAACGTGGGATCGCTTCTCCTGATGTTTTGCCGCACCTTTTTGAGGTTCGCGCCTCGCACGTGCTGGGAAATCTCCCGCGCGAGCAGGTCAGCGAGTTTCTTTCCGGCCTGCTGATTGGTGCTGAGGTTGCCAGCATGCGTGATTTCATCGCGCACGAGCAGGCCATCACCATTGTCGCAGGCACATCGCTGACGTCGCGCTACGAGCAGGCGTTTCGCGCCGTTGGGCGTAACGTTTCAACGCTATCCGGCGACACGGCATTTCAGGCAGGAATAAGGAGCATCGCTCATGCAGTGGCAAACTGATCTTCCCCTTATCGCGATTTTGCGCGGCATCACGCCCGATGAGGCGTTAGCCCACGTCGGCGCGGTTATCGACGCCGGGTTCGACGCGGTGGAAATCCCGCTTAACTCGCCCGAGTGGGAAAAAAGCATTCCGGCCGTGGTGGAGGCCTTTGGTGATAAGGCGCTGATTGGCGCAGGCACCGTGTTACAGCCTGAGCAGGTGGATCGGCTGGCGAAGATGGGCTGCAGGCTTATCGTTACGCCCAATATTCAGCCAGAGGTGATCCGCCGCGCGGTGGGGCACGGCATGACCGTCTGCCCGGGCTGCGCTACCGCTACGGAAGCCTTTACTGCCCTCGATGCAGGCGCACAGTCGCTCAAAATTTTCCCGTCATCGGCTTTTGGTCCGGACTACATCAAAGCGCTGAAAGCGGTATTGCCCGCCAGCGTGCCGGTCTTTGCCGTGGGCGGCGTAACGCCAGAAAATCTGGGCCAGTGGATGAGCGCTGGCTGTGTGGGCGCGGGGCTGGGCAGCGATCTTTATCGTGCCGGGCAGTCCGTGGAACGTACCGCACAGCAGGCGGCAGCATTTGTGAAAGCGTATCGAGAGGCAGTGAAATGAAAATTACCAAACTCACCACGTACCGTTTACCCCCGCGCTGGATGTTCCTGAAAATCGAAACCGATGAAGGTGTTGTGGGCTGGGGCGAACCGGTGATTGAAGGGCGTGCGCGTACCGTAGAAGCGGCGGTGCACGAGCTGGGTGAATACCTGATTGGTCAGGATCCGGCGCGCATTAACGACCTTTGGCAGGTGATGTACCGCGCGGGCTTTTACCGTGGGGGGCCGATCCTGATGAGCGCCATCGCCGGTATCGACCAGGCGCTGTGGGATATCAAAGGCAAAGTGCTGAACGCGCCGGTCTGGCAATTGATGGGCGGCCTGGTGCGCGACAAAATCAAAGCCTACAGCTGGGTCGGCGGTGACCGTCCTGCGGAAGTGATTGATGGCATCACGCAGCTGCGCAACATCGGCTTTGACACCTTCAAGCTCAACGGCTGCGAAGAGATGGGCATTATCGACAACTCGCGCGCGGTAGACCGGGCGGTCAATACCGTGGCGCAAATCCGTGAAGCCTTCGGCAACGAGATTGAGTTTGGCCTGGATTTCCACGGCCGCGTCAGCGCGCCGATGGCCAAAGTGCTGATTAAAGAGCTAGAGCCGTATCGTCCGCTGTTTATCGAAGAGCCGGTGCTGGCCGAGCAGGCCGAGTACTACCCGAAACTGGCTGAACAGACCCACATTCCTATCGCTGCGGGTGAACGCATGTTCTCGCGCTTCGAGTTTAAACGCGTGCTCGAAGCGGGCGGCATTGCCATTCTGCAGCCGGACCTCTCTCATGCGGGCGGCATCACCGAATGCTACAAAATTGCCGGGATGGCCGAAGCTTACGATGTGGCGCTGGCGCCGCACTGCCCGCTTGGCCCGATCGCGCTGGCTGCCTGTTTGCACGTCGACTTTGTCTCCCGCAATGCGGTGTTCCAGGAACAGAGCATGGGGATTCACTATAACAAGGGCGCGGAACTGCTCGATTTTGTGAAAAATAAAGAAGACTTCTGCATGGAAGGCGGTTTCTTTAAACCGTTAACGAAGCCGGGCCTTGGCGTGGAAATTGACGAAGCCAAAGTTATTGAGCTGAGTAAAAATGCGCCGGACTGGCGTAACCCGCTGTGGCGTCATGAGGATGGCAGCGTAGCGGAATGGTAATCGCCATCCCGTAGACCCGGTAAGCCTCCGGGCAAAAATCATACATACAAAAATATAACCCTCTGTAAATTACAGGGCATGGTGAGCGGCTTCGCTATGCCCAAAATCTGGAGACAGATTGCGATGGATATTCCAGTTACCGCTACAAAAACCGGGCGTCGCCGCTACCTGACGCTGATTATGATCTTTATTACCGTGGTCATTTGCTATGTCGACCGCGCCAACCTTGCCGTGGCATCGGCCCATATTCAGGAAGAGTTTGGCATCACCAAAGCGGAAATGGGTTACGTCTTCTCGGCGTTTGCCTGGCTGTATACGCTCTGCCAGATCCCCGGCGGCTGGTTCCTTGACCGCGTGGGTTCTCGTTTGACCTACTTTATCGCCATTTTCGGCTGGTCCGTGGCGACCCTGTTCCAGGGCTTCGCGACCGGGCTGATGTCGCTGATTGGCCTGCGCGCCATCACCGGGGTGTTCGAAGCGCCCGCGTTTCCCACCAACAACCGCATGGTGACCAGCTGGTTCCCGGAACACGAGCGCGCTTCCGCTGTTGGCTTTTACACCTCCGGGCAGTTTGTCGGCCTGGCGTTCCTGACGCCGCTGCTGATCTGGATCCAGGAGCTGCTGAGCTGGCACTGGGTATTCATCGTCACGGGTGGGATTGGCATTGTCTGGTCGCTGGTCTGGTTCAAGGTTTACCAGCCGCCGCGTCTGACCAAAAGCATCACCAAAGCCGAGCTGGACTACATCCGCGACGGCGGTGGCCTGGTGGACGGCGATGCGCCGGTGAAAAAAGAGGCGCGCCAGCCGCTGACCAAAGCGGACTGGAAGCTGGTCTTCCATCGTAAGCTGGTGGGCGTTTATCTGGGCCAGTTCGCGGTGACCTCCACGCTGTGGTTCTTCCTCACCTGGTTCCCGAACTACCTGACCCAGGAGAAGGGGATCGCGGCGCTGAAGGCGGGCTTTATGACCACCGTGCCGTTTCTCGCGGCATTCTTCGGTGTGCTGCTCTCCGGCTGGCTGGCCGATAAGCTGGTGAAAAAAGGCTACTCGCTGGGTGTGGCGCGTAAAACGCCGATCATCTGCGGCTTGCTGATCTCAACCTGCATCATGGGTGCCAACTACACCAACGATCCGGTGTGGATTATGACCCTGATGGCGGTGGCGTTCTTCGGTAACGGTTTCGCCTCTATCACCTGGTCGCTGGTGTCGTCCCTTGCGCCGATGCGGCTGATTGGCCTGACCGGCGGCGTGTTCAACTTTATCGGCGGGCTGGGCGGGATCACCGTACCGCTGGTCATCGGCTACCTGGCGCAGGACTACGGCTTCGGCCCGGCGCTGGTCTATATTTCTGCCGTGGCGCTGATCGGGGCACTCTCCTACATCCTGCTGGTAGGTGATGTGAAACGAGTAGGCTAATCCCTGCGGATGTTTTACCCTGATGCACTCACCGTGCATCAGGGTATCCTCATGAAACAAATCACCTTCGCTTCCCGCAACCATCAGCTGACCAACATCAATACCTGGACGCCGGACAGCCAGTGGCTGGTCTACGACGTGCGTCCGTCCGGTGCGTCGTTCACCGGTGAAACCATCGAGCGGGTCAATGTCGCTACGGGTGAGGTAGAGGTGGTATATCGTGCCACTGACGGCGCGCATGTCGGCGTGGTGACCGTTCATCCTTCAGAAGAGAAATATGTCTTTATCCACGGCCCGAAAAACCCGGATGCAGACTGGCACTACGATTTTCATCATCGTCAGGGAGTGGTTGCGCAAAACGGCCAGGTGAGCAACCTGGACGCGATGGATATCACCGCGCCTTACACCGCCGGCGCGCTGCGCGGCGGCAGCCACGTCCATGTCTTCAGCCCGAACGGGCAGCTCGTCAGCTTTACCTATAACGACCATGTTCTGCACGAGCGCGATCCTAAACTTGATTTACGCAACGTCGGCGTGGCTGCACCTTACGGCCCGGTGAACCCGCAGGGGAACCATCCCCGTGAATATTCGGGAACCTTCTGGAGCGTGCTGGTTAGCCGCACGACGCCTGACCCACGGCCGGACAGCGATGAAATCAACCGCGCTTATGAAGAGGGCTGGGTGGGCAACAGCAGGCTGGCGTTTATCGGCGATACCCTTTCTGCGCAGGGCGAAAAAGTACCCGAACTGTTTATCGTCGACCTGCCGGAAGACGAGCAGGGCTGGAAGCGTGCGGGCGATGCGCCGCTACAGGGCACGACGGAGACCCTTCCAGCGCCGCCTGCGGGTGTGAAGCAGCGTCGTTTGACCTTTACGCATCAGAGGGCGTACCCGGGCCTGGTGAACGTGCCGCGTCACTGGGTTCGCTGCAACCCGCAGGAGACACAGATTGCGTTTCTGATGCGGGATGATAACGGCATTGTGCAGCTGTGGCTGATCTCTCCTGAGGGCGGCGAGCCGCGCCAGTTGACGCGTACCGGGAGCGATATTCAGTCAGCATTTAACTGGCATCCTTCCGGCGACCGTCTGGGGTTTGTGCTCGAAAATCGGATCGCCTGCTGCGACGCACGGACCGGAGAGGTGACGTTTTTGACGTCCGATCACGGCAACCCGCCGTCTGCTGATGCGGTCGTGTTTTCCCCGGACGGGCGCGTTATTGCGTGGATGGAAGAGACAGCCGGTTTCCGTCAGCTTTGGTTAACGGAAACCGCGCAGTACTAGCGTGGAGGCATCTCTGCGGGCGGGATGACGGCGTTTGTCGCCAGATTCTCCTGCTCGCTTTTCTCTACCCGCGAGCGTACGGAGTTGTCCTTACGAAACATATCCCACGGCAGCAGAAGCGTATCCGCCACGGCCGTAAACGGCATATCCAGGATAACCAAGGATTTGGTGCCCCAGTTGGTATCGTCATCGGAGATCATCGCCGCGCTGGCGCGCGTCCCCGGATATGTTCCTTCTTTACCGCCGGTGTGAGACATCACGCTCGAACACCCGCAAAGTAAAACTACCCCGCTGAACGTCGTCAGCTTTATCAGAACATTTTTCATCATCACTCAGTCATCGTTAATGGCACTGCATAGACCTGCAACTCAGGGTTATAGCGAGCCTTATCCAAAATGGATAGCCCTATAACCCCGCACTGTGGCAGCCATCGCAATTTAACCCTTTGTGCTGTTGTCCCAGTCTAAGCGAGATGCCGGAAAGTGCAAAAAAAAGTGCAGCTGTTGTTCTTGAAAAGCCCGATTGCAGACCCATTTTAAGAATGTGGCCCGATAACGAATTCGCCTGATGGGTGTTCGGGGGCGCAAAGGCCTGTCCATGGTGGAAGGCTACAATTTCTCGCTGATTTCAGGAGTTTTATTTATGCGTAACTTCGATCTTTCTCCGCTATACCGTTCTGCAATTGGTTTTGACCGCCTGTTTAACCATTTAGAAAATAACCAAAGCCAGAGCAACGGCTACCCTCCATACAATGTTGAGCTGGTTGACGAAAACCACTACCGCATCGCCATTGCCGTCGCCGGTTTTGCAGAAAACGAACTGGAGATCACCGCGCAGGACAACCTGCTGGTGGTGAAAGGTTCCCATACGGCCGAGCAGAAAGAACGTACCTACCTTTATCAGGGCATCGCCGAGCGCAACTTTGAACGCAAGTTCCAGTTAGCCGAGAACATTCACGTTAAAGGCGCGAACCTGGTCAACGGCCTGCTGTTTATCGAACTGGAACGTGTGATTCCGGAAGAGAAAAAACCGCGCCGTATCGAAATTAACTAATTACGCGGGTCGCGTGAGCGGCCCACCCGGACTTGCTTGCCGTAACGGGAGCATATGCGAATCCTTCAGGATTTGCAGGAACAACTGTGCACAAAATTACACTGTGCCGAACTCGCTTCTCAGAAGGAGATTTAGTATGCGTAACTACGATTTATCCCCCCTGCTGCGTCAGTGGATTGGTTTTGACAAACTGGCGAACGCCCTGCAAAGCACCACCGAGCAACAGACGTTTCCGCCGTACAACATCGAAAAAAGCGACGATAACCACTATCGCATCACCCTTGCGCTGGCCGGTTTCCGCCAGGACGATCTGGACATCCAGCTTGAAGGCACGCGCCTGACCGTGAAAGGTACGCCGGAAAAACAAGAGACCGAGACCAAATGGCTGCATCAGGGGCTGGTTAATCAGCCGTTTAGCCTGAGCTTTACCCTGGCAGACCATATGGAAGTGTCCGGCGCAACGTTTACCAACGGGCTGCTGCATATCGACCTGCTCCGCAACGTGCCGGAAGCCATCGCGCCGCAGCGTATCGCCATTAGCGAGCGGCCGGCGTTGAATAGTTAGCACTGTGCGGGCTGATGCCCTCACCCTGGCCCTCTCCCACAGGGAGAGGGTGAAAAGATAAAGCCCTGCCCCGGCAGGGCTTTTTTGTGCGCCATAGCCCATACAACCGCCCCCGGCTCTGAGAGAATCCTTAGCATAACTAAGGTTATGATAAGGAAGTGGGTCATGAGTGATATCGCGTTAACCGTCAGCGTGTTGGCCCTGGTCGCTGTTGTTGGCCTGTGGATAGGTAATATCAAAATCCGCGGCGTCGGGTTTGGGATAGGCGGGGTACTGTTTGGCGGCATTTTTGTCGGGCACTTCGCCGACAAGCTCGGGCTGGTCCTCAGCGCCGAAATGCTCCACTTTACTCAGGAGTTCGGCCTGATCCTCTTCGTTTATACCATCGGTATTCAGGTGGGACCGGGCTTTTTCGCCTCACTTCGGGTCTCGGGATTGCGGCTCAACCTGTTTGCCCTCGGCATTGTGGTAATGGGCGGGCTGGTCACCGCAATTCTGCACAAAATCTTCGATATCCCGCTCCCCGTGGTGCTGGGCATTTTCTCCGGGGCGGTTACCAACACGCCTGCGCTCGGCGCCGGGCAGCAAATCCTTCGCGATTTGGGCATCGAACCCGGCATCGTCGACCAGATGGGGATGAGCTACGCCATGGCCTACCCGTTTGGGATTTGCGGCATTCTGCTTTCCATGTGGCTGGTACGCGTCCTGTTTCGCATTAACGTCGACAAAGAGGCGAAGGATCACGAAACCACGCTCACCAACGGCCATATGCCGATCAAAACCATCAACATCCGGGTCGATAACCCTAACCTGAACAATATGGCGATTCAGGACGTGCCGATCCTCAACAGCGCCAATATCATCTGCTCCCGCCTTAAGCGTGACGATATGCTGATGGTGCCCGCCCCCGGCACCGTCATTCAGCAGGGCGATCTGCTGCACCTGGTCGGCCAGCCCGGAGATTTAAACAACGCGCGGCTGGTGATTGGCCAGGAAGTGGATACCTCGCTCTCAACCCGCGGCACCGATATGCGCGTGGAACGCGTTGTGGTGACTAACGAACACGTTCTTGGCAAGAAAATCCGCGATCTGCAGGTAAAGGAGCGCTATGACGTGGTGATCTCTCGCCTTAACCGCGCGGGTGTTGAACTGGTCGCCAGCCCGGAAGCCAGCCTGCAGTTCGGGGATATCCTCAACCTGGTCGGGCGCCCGTCGTCCATCGACGCCGTGGCGGATATGGTGGGTAACGCCCAGCAAAAACTGCAGCAGGTGCAGATGCTGCCGGTGTTTATCGGTATCGGACTCGGCGTGCTGCTCGGCTCCATTCCGGTGTACGTGCCGGGCTTCCCGGTGGCGCTCAAGCTGGGCCTGGCGGGCGGGCCGCTGATTATGGCGCTGATCCTCGGGCGTATCGGCTGTATCGGGAAGCTCTACTGGTTTATGCCGCCGAGCGCCAACCTGGCGCTGCGCGAGCTGGGCATCGTGCTGTTCCTGGCGGTGGTCGGCCTGAAATCCGGCGGGGATTTTGTCGATACTCTGGTCAAGGGCGAAGGGATGAGCTGGGTAGGCTACGGCATCTTTATCACGGCGATCCCGCTGCTGACGGTGGGAATACTGGCGCGGATGTTCGCCAAAATGAACTACCTGACCCTGTGCGGGATGCTGGCGGGCTCCATGACCGATCCGCCCGCGCTGGCCTTTGCCAACAACCTGCACGCCACCAGCGGTGCGGCCGCGCTCTCCTATGCCACCGTCTATCCGCTGGTGATGTTCCTGCGCATCATCACTCCGCAGCTACTGGCGGTGCTGTTCTGGGGGATGAGCTAACAGGTCGTCCGGGTGGATGCGCCGCAGATGGTAGTCCACCTGGTAATCGCTGGTATTTCGGAACATCACGGAATAATTGAGGAACTCGCCGCTGTCGCTGTAGGAAAGAGACGTAATGCGCAGCAGCGGCGTCTGTTCCGGCAGGTTCATATAACCGGCCAGCGTTTTATCTGCCAGCACCGGCGTCAGGCTCTCGTAGTTGCCGCTGATGGTGATCCCGCACTCCTTCTCGATGTAATCAAACTTAGACCCCTCAAGATGCGCCAGCGACAGATTGCGGAACAGCTTCACCGGCATAAAGCTGTCCTCCAGCATCAGCGGCTTCCCGTCCACGTAGCGCACACGCCGTGAAAAGTAGATCCGCTCATCCACCTGAATCCGCAGCTGGCTGGCGATGGCGGGTGGGGCGGGCATCACTTCGAACTGTAAGACCTTACTCTGCACCTCTTTTCCCTGCTGACGCAGCACCTCCACCAGCCCGGTCAGGTTGGTGGTTTCGTGGTGAACGTCTTTGCGAGAGACAAAAGTTCCGCTGCCGTGCCGCCGCTCAACCAGCCCCCAGCTCACAAGCAGATCCAGCGCCTTGCGGATGGTCATTCGCGCCACGCCGAACTCCTGCGCCAGCGCTTTTTCGCCGGGCAGCGGGCTGCCGATGTTGTAGTCCGACGAATTCAGCCGCAGCCGCAATCTGTCAGCAATTGATTTGTAGATCACCAGTAGACCTCTCTGCCCTTATCAGGGCGTGGGTTGTGTCCTGACATGTCCATTTTTATGTCAAAAAGTAGACCTGATTGGTCAAAATAAAACCATGAATGCGATCACGAATCGCAGCGGCACGCCATGTTCGCGCATCAGTAAGTTCTTATGCTCACCTCAGGCCAGCAAAAAACCATAAAGGCCTCTACCCCTACAGGTTGTTTCATGAGGATTTAAAAATGCTCAGTCAAATACAACGTTTTGGCGGTGCCATGTTTACCCCGGTGTTGCTGTTTCCGTTCGCCGGGATCGTGGTGGGAATCGCCATCATGCTTCGCAACCCGCTGTTTGTCGGCGAAGCCTTAACGGCCCCCGATCATCTTTTCGCGCAGATTGTTCACATCATTGAAGAGGGCGGCTGGGCGGTGTTTCGCAATATGCCGCTGATTTTTGCCGTCGGCCTGCCGATTGGCCTGGCGAAGCAGGCGCAGGGCCGCGCCTGTCTGGCGGTGCTGATTAGCTTTCTGACCTGGAACTACTTTATTAACGCGATGGGGATGACCTGGGGCCACTTCTTTGGCGTCGATTTCTCCGCAGAACCGACGGCGGGTAGCGGGCTGGCGATGATTGCCGGGATCAAAACGCTCGATACCAGCATCATCGGTGCCATTGTGATCTCAGGCATCGTCACCGCCATCCACAACCGCTACTTCGACAAGCCGCTGCCGGTCTTTCTGGGGATTTTCCAGGGCAGCTCCTTTGTCGTTATCCTCGCGTTCTTCGTCATGATCCCCTGCGCCTGGCTGACGCTGCTGGGCTGGCCGAAAGTGCAGATGGGCATTGAGTCCCTGCAGGCGTTCCTGCGCTCTGCCGGAGCGCTGGGCGTGTGGGTGTATACCTTCCTGGAACGCATTCTGATCCCAACCGGATTGCACCACTTCGTCTACGGTCCGTTCATCTTTGGCCCGGCGGCGGTGGAAGGCGGTATTCAGGTCTACTGGGCACAGCACCTGCAGGAATTCAGCCAGAGCACCCTGCCGCTGAAAACCCTCTTCCCGGAAGGCGGATTCGCACTGCACGGCAACTCTAAAGTGTTTGGCTCGGTCGGGATTGCGTTCGCTATCTGGTACACCGCGTCGCCGGAAAACCGCGTCAAGGTGGCGGGGCTACTGGTGCCGGCCACGCTCACCGCCGTGCTGGTGGGCATCACTGAACCGCTTGAGTTCACCTTCCTGTTTATCTCGCCGCTGCTGTTTGCCGTGCACGCCGTGCTGGCGGCCACCATGGCAACGGTGATGTACGCCTTCGGCGTAGTCGGGAACATGGGCGGCGGCCTGCTGGACCAGTTCCTGCCGCAAAACTGGATCCCGATGTTCCATAACCACGCCTCGACGGTATTCACCCAGATCGGCATCGGCGTCTGCTTCACCGGGATTTACTTCGTGGTCTTCAAAACGCTGATCGAACGTCTGAACCTGAAAACGCCGGGCCGGGAAGAGAGCGAAATCAAACTCTACAGCAAGGCCGACTATAAGGCGGCGCGCGGGCAAACCACCGCCCCGGCAGCGGCCAGCCAGCAGGTCGGGCAGGCCGCCGGATTCCTGCAGGCGCTCGGCGGCGCGGCCAATATCGAAAGCATCAACAACTGCGCCACCCGCTTGCGCATTGCGCTGGTGGATATGGCCAAAACCCAAAGCGATGACGTCTTCAAAGCCCTCGGCGCCCACGGCGTGGTGCGACGCGGCAACGGCATTCAGGTGATTGTCGGCCTGCACGTTCCTCAGGTGCGCGACCAGCTGGAATCGCTGATGAAAACCCCTTTATCGAATGAACAAACCACCCTGACAGAGGCTATATCATGAAAAAATTCTCAGTTGTCATTGCAGGCGGCGGCAGCACCTTTACGCCTGGTATCGTCCTGATGCTGTTAGCCAACCGTGACCGTTTCCCGCTGCGCGCCCTGAAGTTCTATGACAACGACGGCGCGCGTCAGGAAACCATCGCCGAAGCGTGCAAAATCATCCTCAGGGAGCAGGCGCCGGAGATTGAGTTCAGCTATACCACCGACCCGAAAGCGGCGTTCACCGATGTGGATTTTGTGATGGCGCATATCCGCGTGGGCAAATACCCGATGCGCGAAAAAGATGAAAAAATCCCGCTGCGCCACGGCGTGCTGGGCCAGGAAACCTGCGGGCCGGGCGGGATTTCCTACGGCATGCGCTCTATCGGCGGCGTGCTGGAGCTGGTGGATTACATGGAGCAGTACTCCCCGAACGCGTGGATGCTGAACTACTCCAACCCGGCGGCAATTGTTGCGGAAGCCACGCGTCGCCTGCGTCCGAACGCCAAAATCCTCAACATCTGCGATATGCCTATCGGCATTGAAGGGCGCATGGCGCAGATTGTCGGCCTGAAGGATCGCAAAGAGATGCGCGTGCGCTACTACGGCCTGAACCACTTCGGCTGGTGGACGTCGATTGAAGATCTGAACGGCAACGATCTAATGCCGAAGCTGCGCGAGTACGTGGCGAAAAACGGCTATGTGCCGCCTTCGGAAGATGCGCATACTGAAGCGAGCTGGAACGATACCTTTGCAAAAGCCAGAGACGTGCAGGCGCTGGATCCGGACACCATGCCGAACACCTACCTGAAGTATTATCTGTTCCCGGACTACGTGGTCGCGCACTCGAATCCGGAGCGCACCCGCGCCAATGAGGTTATGGATCACCGCGAGAAGCACGTGTTCAGTTCCTGCCGGGCGATTATCGAAGCCGGTAACTCTGCCGCCGGTGAGCTGGAAATCGACGAACATGCGTCGTACATCGTCGATCTGGCGACGGCAATTGCCTTCAACACCCAGGAGCGGATGCTGCTGATTGTGCCAAACAACGGTGCCATCCATAACTTTGATGCCGACGCGATGGTGGAGATCCCGTGCCTGGTAGGCCATAACGGCCCTGAGCCGCTTACGGTGGGCGATATTCCACACTTCCAGAAAGGGCTGATGAGCCAGCAGGTGGCAGTGGAAAAACTGGTGGTGGATGCCTGGGAGCAGCGCTCGTACCAGAAACTCTGGCAGGCGATCACCCTGTCGAAAACCGTGCCGAGCGCGTCCGTCGCGAAAGCGATTCTGGATGACCTGATCGAGGCCAATAAGGACTACTGGCCAGAGCTGCACTAATCGTCCTGACCGGCATCGCCTGATGCCGGTCTCCTTGTCCTTGTCGATTTACGCTATGCTGAAGCCTGCCCGAAGCACGACAAGGAACCTTCATGAAAATTTCCCGCCTCGGCGAAGCGCCGGACTACCGCTTCTCTCTGGCCAATGAACGCACTTTTTTAGCGTGGATCCGCACCGCGCTGGGCTTTCTTGCCGCAGGGGTGGGTCTCGATCAGCTCGCGCCCGATTTCGCCACGCCGCTGATTCGTGAAGTGCTGGCGCTGCTGCTGTGCCTGTTCGCGGGCGTGCTGGCGATTTACGGCTACCTGCGCTGGCTGCGCAATGAGAAGGCGATGCGTCTGAAGCAGGATTTGCCCTATACGCGCGGGCTGCTGATCGTCAGCACGATTCTGCTGACGGTGGCGGGCGTGGTGATGGTGCTGGTGTTCTATGGCGGATAGCCGCAAAGCGCGGCGCGAAGCGGACCCCGGCCTGCAGCCGGAGCGAACGTCCCTCGCCTGGCTGCGCACGCTGCTGGGGTATGGCGCGCTGATTGCCCTGGCGATTAAGCACAACTGGCACCGCACCGGGGTGCCATTCTGGATTTCTATTGTCGTGCTGGCGCTGGTGGCTATCATTTTATGGCGCTATACCCGCAGCCGTAACCTGATGGACGTGGCGCAGGACGATTTTGTGCAGCCGAAAGCGGTGCGCGATAAGTTCCTGATCGCGCTCGCTGTTCTCTCGTTGTCATTGTTGTTTGCGGTCATCCACATTCAACAAATTTTGCAGTTGTAGGCCGGGTAAGGCGCAGCCGCCACCCGGCATAATTACTTCCCTTTCGCCAGATACTTCGCCATCTCGTCTTCCGGCACCATTCCGCCGCCGGTCGCCCACACCAGGTGGGTAACGTTGGTATGCGAATGAACGCGCACCGGCCCGGCCATGCCCGCCAGCGCCGACGGCTCCAGGCGGATCCCTTCCTCCTGCGCCAGCCAGCCGAGCATGTCGTACATGCTCTGGTCGGAAAGGGTGTAGAACCCGTCAAGCAGGCGCTCCATCGCGCGGCCCACGAAGCCGGAGGCGCGTCCTACCGCCAGCCCGTCCGCCGCCGTCACGTTATCAATGCCCAGATCCTGCACCGCGATCTCATCGTGCAGGCCGGTGTAGACGCCGAGCAGCATGCACGGGGAGTGCGTTGGCTCCG
The DNA here is from genome assembly GCF_004362415.1 of Enterobacter sp. AG326. Classification (NCBI taxonomy): domain Bacteria; kingdom Pseudomonadati; phylum Pseudomonadota; class Gammaproteobacteria; order Enterobacterales; family Enterobacteriaceae; genus Enterobacter; species Enterobacter sp. AG326. Next base: position 68,901 of record NZ_SNXG01000005.1, read on the forward strand.
CGAAGAAGCAGTGGACGTTATCGCCAAAGGCCAGCTTCAGGCCAAACGCCACGCCGCCAGGGCCGCCGCCGACGCCGCACGGCAGGTAGACATACAGCGGATGATCCGCATCCACCACGCGGCCCTGTTCGGCAAACTGCGCCTTCAGGCGCTCGCCTGCAACGGCGTAGCCCAGGAATAAGGTGCGGGAATTTTCATCGTCAATGAAAAAGCAGTTCGGATCGCTTTCCGCCGCTTTTCGTCCCTGCTCAACGGCCACGCCGTAATCCTGCTCATATTCCACGACGATGACGCCGTGGCTGCGCAGTTTGGCTTTCTTCCACTCGCGGGCGTCGGCGGACATATGCACCGTCACCTTAAAGCCGATGCGTGCGCTCATAATGCCGATGGACATCCCGAGGTTGCCGGTTGAGCCTACCGCAATGCTGTACTGGCTGAAGAAGTCCCTAAAGCGCGGCTCCAGCAGAATGCTGTAGTCGTCTTCAACGCTCAGCAACCCGGCTTCCAGCGCCAGTTTTTCCGCATGGGTCAGCACCTCATAGATGCCGCCGCGCGCTTTAATCGAGCCGGAAATCGGCAGATGGCTGTCTTTTTTCAGCAGCAGCGTGCCGGGAATAGACTTCGCAGATTCTTTCTCCAGCCGCGCCTGCATCGCCGGAATGGCGACCAGTTCGGATTCGATAATCCCGCCCGTTGCCGCCGTTTCCGGGAAGGCTTGTGCCAGATACGGTGCGAAGCGTTTCAGGCGAGCGTGGGCGTCGTCCACGTCGGCTTTGGTCAGCCCGACATAGGGCAACCCTTCTGCAAGCGTCGTGGTGCGCGGGTTAAGCCAGGTGGTTTCTTTCAGGGCAATCAGATCCTCAACCAGAGGAAACTGTGCGGTTAATGTAGTGATAGTTGCGTTTTCCATAATACGTCTCTTCGCGCTCAGATAATGAAGGAAAGCAGGAATGTGCCGCCAAGTGCAAGCACCGAGGCGATAAACGTCGCCGTCGTATAGTATTTGAAGGTCTCATTCAGGGTCGCGCCGCAGTATTGCTTCACCAGCCAGAAGAGGGAATCGGTCACGATCGTGCAGCCAATGGCGCCGGAACCGATGGCAATGGTGATAATCTCCGGGCTCACGTTCGGGTAGAGCGGCAGCATCGGTGCGACTATCGCCGTGGCGCCCATCATCGCCACCGTCGCGGAGCCGACGGCGGCATGCAGCACCAGCGCCACCAGCCAGGCGAGCAGGATAGGGTGCATGTGCAGGTTCGAGAGAATATGCGCCAGCGAGTCCGCCAGTCCGCTGGTTTTCAGGATGGCGTTAAACGCGCCGCCCGCACCGATAATCAGCAAAATGTTGGCGATAGAGCCGAAGCCGTGCTCGGTGTGCGTCAGCATCGTGCCCATGCCCATATGCTGGCGGATCCCCAGCAGGTAGTAGGCGACAAACACGGCGATAAACATGGCGGTGATCGGGTTGCCGATAAACTCCAGCAGCGTATACAGCGTGCCTTCTTTTGCCATATTCAGCTCGGCAATGGTTTTCACCAGCATCAGGGCAATCGGCAGCAGCACCGTGAACAGCGTGGCGCCCAGCGACGGCAGGGTGTGCTCTTCACGCACCTTCAGGTCTGAAAATTCCGCCGGAACCGGTTTAAACGGCAGACGATTGCCGAGCAGTTTCAGGAACAGCGGGCCGCCGACCAGCGAGGCCATCAGGCCTACCATCAAACCATAAACAATAACCGTTCCCACGTCCGCGCCTAATTTATTAGTCACAAACAGCGCGGCCGGATGCGGCGGCACCACGCAGTGCACCGCCATCAGCGCGGTACAGAGCGGAATGGCCAGCTTGAGCAGCGACGTGTTGGTCTTTTTGGCGATGGAAAACGCCAGCGGGATCAGCAGTACCACGCCCACTTCCACGAACAGCGTAATGCCGCAGATAAGGCCCACCAGCACCATAATCACGTCCGCCGACAGCCAGCGGCAGCGCTGCAGTGCAATCCCGATGCGCTCGGCCGCGCCGGAGACTTCCATCATCTTGCCGAGAATGGTGCCCAGACCAATCACCGCCGCCAGGAAGCCCAGCGTACCGCCAATTCCGCTCTCAATGGCGTTCACCATATCCAGCGGGCTCATCCCCATCATCGCGCCGACGAAAAAGCTCGCCAGCAGCAGCGCGAGGAACGGGTGAAACTTCAGTTTTACGATGGTTAAAACAATCAACACAATGCTGACCAGCAGCGTTGCCACAACCCAGACCTGAGATCCCATATCTCACCTCACCCTTATGTCATCTGTGGGTATTGGACGAAAAAACGGCGTGGGCTGACAAACGATATAAATTGGCGTTCAGGTGAGCCAGATTGGATCAACTGAGTGACTGCGCTCTAAAAAGCGCACTTAATTCGTATTAGGTTCACATAAATTCACCCTTGAGCGGTATGCTGAGCGCAGAAAACCCGCGTGAGAATTGTGATGACCGATGCGAATGAAGCCAGAAACCGGCTGTTAAACGGCTGGCAGCTGTCGAAAATGTACACCTTTGAAGTGGCCGCCCGGCATGAGTCCTTCGCCCTGGCGGCGGAGGAGCTGTCGCTCAGCCCCAGCGCGGTGAGCCACCGCATCAACCTGCTGGAAGAGGAGCTGGGCATTCAGCTGTTCGTCCGCTCGCACCGTAAAGTTGAGCTGACGAAGGAGGGAAAGCGCGTTTACTGGACGCTGAAATCGTCCCTCGATACCCTGAATCAGGAGATCCTGGATATCAAAAACCAGGCGCTCTCCGGCACGCTGACGGTCTACTCTCGCCCGTCGATCGCCCAGTGCTGGCTTGTGCCCATGCTGGGGGACTTTACCCGCCGCTATCCGTCGATTTCACTCACCATCCTTACCGGCAATGATTACGTCAATATGCAGCGAACGGGCGTCGATCTGGCGCTCTATTTCGACGATACGCCGCCAAACCACCTCTCTCATCACTTCCTGATGGACGAGGAGATTTTGCCCGTCTGCTCGCCGCAGTATGCCCGCGAGCATGAGCTGCTAAAAAACCCCGATAACCTCAGCCACTGCACGCTGCTGCACGACCGTCAGGCCTGGAGCAACGATTCCGGTACGGATGAGTGGCTGAGCTGGGCGCAACACTTTTCGGTGAATATGCCGCCATCGTCGGGCATTGGTTTCGATCGTTCCGATTTAGCGATTATTGCGGCCATCAACCACGTCGGCGTCGCTATGGGCAGAAAGCGGCTGGTGCAGAAACGGCTTGAGCGGGGCGAGCTTATCGCCCCGTTTGGTGAAAAAACTCTGAAGTGTCATCAGCACTACTATATCTCGACGCTTTCAGGCCGACAGTGGCCGAAAATAGACGCCTTTATCGGCTGGCTGAGAGAACTGGCAGGTTGAAGAATTATTACGCTTTCGCTCTACACCAAATGTGAAAAAGCGTGCTAAATACAGGTAATGCTTTCGATTTATCCAGGGTAAACCGTGTTAAAGCCTTTTATTGCCTGTGCATTACTGATCTCTTCCGGCTGGGCGATTGCCGCTGAGCCGCCGCTGACGGCTGCCCGTTATGCGCAGCAGCTGGGCGTCGGGATGGATGTGGACTGGGCGCGCACCGAGCGCGGCATACGCGAATTCGACCCGCTGGTGGTACGCGATTTTCGTGCAAAAGGCATTACCCACGTGCGCATTCGCGTCGCCGATGAGCCGACGGAAGCGCGGCTAATTCACCTGCGCAAGCTGGTAGAAGCCTGCGAACAGTATGGCGTGATCCCGATTATCGCCTATCAGGCTGATGAGTATAAAAACGACCCGAAAGCCGATAACGAGAAAGAGACGGTCAACTGGTGGATTGCCGTGGCGCACTATTTCGGTCAGAGCTATCCGCTGCTGGGTTTTGATCTCATTTATGAGCCGGCCGACAAGCTTAACCACAACCTCGCGTCGCTAAACCGCGTGTATGAAAAAACCATTAAAGCGATCCACGACATGGACCCGCAGCGCATGATCTTTATTGCGCCGCGCCTGCGCGCCGCGCCGGAGGATTTATCCAGCCTGAAGCTCCCCGCGCACAGCCAAAACTACCTGCTGGCGGAGTGGCATATTTTCCCGTGGGGGCCGCTGAAAAATAGCGGTAAATACCCGTGGACGTCCGGCACGGCGTCGGAGAAAGCGGCAATCCATAATCGCATCAATACCGCCCTGCGCTGGCAGCAAAAAACCGGGCACGTTAGCTGGGTCGGGGGCTGGGGCGTGGGAGAGTCAAACCACCTCACGCCAACCGCTTCGCAAATGGCGTTCTCCACCTTTATGGCCTGCGAGCTGCAAAAGGCGAAAATTCCGTATGCGCTGAACGCGGATTTCCAGTTTTACGACGGGGAAGAGGGGGCCTGGCGGCCCGCGCCGGAGCTGTTGTTGCAGGCGATGATTGCGCCCGTCTGTGAAAAGCCCGGCGAGAAGCCGGGCCATCATGCGGTTAAACCGGCTGCTCGTGATGCGGAACACGCGACGCCAGCGGCAGCCAGCACAGTAAAATCAGCAGCCCCATCAGCGTCATCAGCAGGCCCAAACTAGCCTGCCCGGTCTGCGGCATCATCGCCGAGAGCCAGGCCAGCGCGCCGGAGCCGATATTCTGCAAACCGCCCACCAGCGCGCCAGCCGTGCCTGCGAGGAACGGGAACGGCTCCATCGCGCCGCTGGTCGCCAGCGGGAACAGCATCCCCGCGCCGAAGAAGAACAGCGCTGCCGGGATGAGCAGCGTCCAGACCGTCATCACGCCAAACAGCCCCGGTATCCACATCATCAGACCCGCCACCAAGCAGCTGATCACCGACTGCCACATCAGGGTGGAGAAGCGTTTGTTCGGCCGTCCGGCAAACCATGCGCCGAAGAACGCCGCCGGGATCGGCAGAATAAACAGAATACTCACGACCATGCTGCTCAGGCCCAGCCCCGCGCCCAGCAGCACGCCGGAGCAGGCTTCAAACACCGCAATGCCCGCCAGGCCGCCGATCAGCATCAGCAGATAGCAGGTAAACGATCCGTTACCGAACAGCGTCTTATAGCTGGTAATGAGCTTCGTGCGCGGCGCGTCCTGCGGGCGCGTTTCCGGCATCCAGCGCGCCATGCTGAAGGTGACAATCACGCACAGCACCAGCAGGAAGGCGTAGCAGGCGCGCCAGGACCACATCGTGTCCAGCAGGCCTCCAATCAGCGGGGCGAGAAGCGGGCTGACCAGAATACCCATATTCAACAGGCTGTTGGCATGACGGAGCTGGGTGCCCTGATACATATCGCGCGGTAAGGTTCGCGCCATCACCCCACCGACGCCGGTCCCGACGCCCTGCAGGGCGCTGGCGGCAATCAGTACGGTCAGGCTGTGCGTGGTAATGGCAATCACCGTCGCCACCATGAAAATGCTCATGCCCACCAGGATCACCGGGCGACGCCCGACGCGGTCAGACAGCGGGCCGTAGAAGAGCTGCGAAACGCCATAGGTCAGCAGGTAGGCCGCCATCACGCTCTGCACCGCGCCCTCGCGGACGTTCAATTCCTTTGCCATGTCGGCAATCGCCGGAATGTAGATGGTTTGCGCCATCTGACCGACGGCCACCAGTAACACCAGCATCAACAATAAGTTAACGTTCCTTTGTTTTTTCATGTCGCTGAATACTTTTGCCAAAAGAGAAAAATGAAGAATAAGTGACTGCGCATTCCCATAAATGCGCGAGGAATCTACCACAGAGAGATGACAATTTAAGCATTGCCGTGGTGAATGAAAAAACCGGGAAAGGCAGGATTTGTAAACAAGATCGGCAACTAATGTTGCCAGTGATTTACGCCATGCGCAGCAGAATGGCGCCGCCGGCTATACCCAACGCCGCCGCGATGCGCAGGCCCGCAACCTTCTCTTTTAAAAGGACAAACGCGATCAGCGCCCCAAAAAGTATGGAGGTTTCACGCAGCGCCGCGACCACCGCCAGCGGTGCCTGCGTCATGGCCCAAAGCGCCAGACCGTAAGAGCCCATGGTGCCAACGCCGCCGAGTAGCCCCTTTTTCCAGTGCAGGCGCAGGTAGCCGGACGCCTCGCGCCGACGTGCCACCATCGCCCAACTCAACAGGCAGAAGCCGTTCATAAAGAAGGTCCACAGCGTATAGCCCAGCGCGGTGTCCGACAGACGCACGCCGGTGCCGTCCACCAGCGTATACCCGGCAATAAAACAGGCGTTCAGCAGCGCCAGCCCGATCCCTTTGCGTGACTGTATGCGGCCATGCATCGCCATCGCCAGAATCGAAAGGCAAATTACTCCGATACCGGACCAGGCGAGCCAGGAGAGACGATCGCCGAGCGCCAGCACGCCGATCAGCGCCACCAGCAGCGGGGCGGTGCCGCGCATCAGCGGATAGGTCTGGCTCATATCGGAGACCTGATAGGTCTTCGCTACCAGCACGGTGTACACCACCTGTAAGGCGCAGGAGACAATCAAAAACGGCCAGCTTGCAGCAGAAGGCTGTGGGGAAAACGGCAGTAAGACCAGAGCGATAACCGTGGCGGATCCGCTGACGCTTATGGCGGAATAGAGCTTGTCCGTTCCGGCCTTAACGATGGCGTTCCAGCTAGCATGCAGCAGCGCGGCGAAGAGCAAAATGCAAAAAACGGTGATGGTCATAGCGTATCGGGTGGTGAATTGTCACTCAACTGTAACATTCACACCCTGATGCTGCCAGCCGGCTACACGGCACAAAAAAGGCGGTGCGTCACCCGCGGTTCGTCCGAAACCAGCGTAAAACCCGCCTGGCGATAGAAGCCGTACGCGCTCTCCGGCGCGTGGGTATTCAGGAAATCAAACCAGATGCTGGCATCGGCCATCACCACGGTTAAAAGCTGTTTGCCAATGCCCAGCCCGCGGCACTTATCGCTGACGTAGAGATGGCGAATACGTCCGGCGCGCGGCTGCTGGCTGAACGGATCGCGGTTGAGGCCGCACACGCCGACCAGCCTGCCGTTGAGAAACGCGCCCAGCAGCTTTTCACCCGGCGCGTTAAAGCGGTTCTCACCACGCTGCCAGTTCTCTTCCAGCCTGCGCAGCATGTTGAAATTCAGTGCGATACTTTCAGCCTTCAGGGCGATATACCCCGGCTCATCCGGTGTGACAGGCTCAATTAACAGACGCGACATAGCATTCCCTCGTTATTAAAGAGGGGCGGTTGCCCGCCCCTCTCAGGTGCGACTTGAACCTGAATTACCGAAGGAATTTCAGGACAGCATCAAGCAGTTGCAGTACAGCAACAATGAGTTTGAGGATAAGTATCACCATATCCACTACGCTCATACGCGTCTCCTTTTGGTTAAAAGGAGCACGATGCTGGCGTACCTTTCCGCCGCCTGTTGCCAGCACCTGGATTGACGTAACACAGTGTGCTCACTTCAGGGGTTAAGGCACTGACGGCACCACCCGTTTCAGCCAGGACTTCGTTGCGCCGGTAAAACTGCGGCCCCCTCGCTCACTGCGAACACCCTCAGTATAGATAAATACTGTATGCATGAACAGTATTTTTTGGACAAAACCCGAAACCCCATCCATACTCAAAAACGTCAAAATCCGTGCCTGAATTGCGCGTTCGTCTTCGATCGCGTATACTTTTTGCGTTGACGTAACACAGTGTGTTCTGCGGCGACCAACCGCAAAACCCTGATAAAAACCTCGCTTAGGCGGGGTTTTTTGTTTTCTGGTCTATCCATAAAAAACTGCTGGATAAGCGAGGGTTCTGCTTTTTGGCTTCGCTGTGAACTACTTAGGATCGCTTAAGTAATTTTCTTTAAATTAGAGATATTAGACTCATTTTGTAAGATAACACCACTAAATTCATAAACTAATATAACTATTAATAGTCCTCAGGTAATTAAATTGCTTCGCCTATAATAGTAATAAATAAAAGCGAGACAACTCATTATTTACGTGAATGTTTAGTTTAAATAATATGGCTGATTTGAATTCCAGAGATTTCCATTATATATTTCTAGAGCCGCAAATACTGTATGGATACATTATGCAAGCATCTGAATATTTAAAGATGAAGTTCCAGAGTGACAGGCAGTTAGCTCTTTATGGACAGCAAGGTGTTGCAGGGACTTGGAGAGCATTAAAGGGGATCGGCTCTGATATTTACTCAGGAATAGAGCGAGTAAGTTGGTACTCTTCTTGCTTAATCCCCAGCTATCACGATGTGTGTGATGAGCTTCTCTCAGAAGAAAAAAGGATGTACCTCTCAATTCTCTCGCTTTACCGTTATCGCGATGTAATAGCCCACATGCTATACCTTTATTTTGAAAGTGTTATTACCGATTCTGAAAATGGAAATGAACAAAATCGCGGTCGTAAGATGGATTCAAAAGTAACGGGGCTTGTTAACAACATACCGACAAGTAAGGCCGCGCGTTTGGCGATAGCATGGGGGCTGGCCAAATTCCTTTCCGAATCTGGCATACTCTCTGAAATCGTCGTGGAACGGCTTGCACGCCGCGTACCTAACGTCGTCATGGCGCTTCAATTGATTGGAACGGAACAGAAGTGCGCTTTTGCTGCCCGTCGCCTGAAAACGTTGGACCCCAGGTATTACGCGACCCTGTATGCCGCACAACTGGAGATGCTTTACTACTTTTTTGAGCCTTTCCTGTCTGAACTCATTAAGAAGGTGCAAATGGGATTCTATAAGGATTTCGATGCAATTTATGACGACTTAAAGGACAAGGAGCATGTTTAAGAGTCTGTTATCAATTCTATTTACGGATATTTTATTTCCCGTTTATATTTTTGCGTGCGCCTCTTTGTTCCTGTGGTTGATGCCTGACCACTGGGTATTACTAACATTCATTTCTATTGTTGTGTTTATTATTGTGCATCCGATAATTTTCGGCCGCTTTGATAAGTACGATTAAATTTTATAAAAAGGATTTTATATGTCAAACCCAGCTTATTTGTTCCTAACAGATGAAAATGGTTCTCCCATGGTTGGACCTTGCCTTGTGTCAGGGCGTGAAGGTGCAATTGAACTCAAATCGTTCACTCATAATGTTAACATTCCAGTCGACGGGAATACCGGAAAATTGACGGGGACGCGCATACACATGCCCGTCATGTTTCAGAAAGAATTTGATCGTGTAACCCCGATTTTATTTCGGGCGCTGAGTACAGGAAGAACGCTCCAGTCAGCCACCATTAAGATGTACCAGATTAATGAGGCGGGTTTTGAACAGGAATATTTTAATATCCTCCTCGAGAATGTGAAAATCACCTCAATCACACCAGACCTGTACCCAGGCGCAAACACCGGAACACACCTTGAGACGGTTCTCATCCGCTACGAGAAAATCACCTGGAAGCATTGCGACGGCAATGTCATCTATAGTGACTCCTGGAATGAGCGAGCAACTTACTGAAACGTGATCCCTGACGCATTTTTGCGCAGATGAAAATATTTCCATTGTCACGCCCGAAAACCTGTGTTTGTATAAATTCCATCAATGATTCCAAACACAGGTCCCCAATGACTTCATCCATCTTCACTTCGACCCTACTAAAAACTGTGCAACCAGCCGCAGTGGTCGTCGTGCGTGTGGTGGTGGTCGTCGGCAATGCGCCGTAGGGACTGGATCAACACACGAATCCAAAACCCCGCCGGCGCAAACCGGGCGGGGTTTTTCGTTTAAGAGCCTCCCCGGAAAGTCGGCCCAGAAGAAAAGGACTGGAGCATGGCAATTTCGGGCACAACATCCACCAGGACGCGTTTTACTGGCGCGCAGCTGATCGTTCATTTGCTGGAACGGCAGGGCATCACCACGGTTGCAGGCATCCCTGGCGGCACGGTGCTGCCGCTGTACGATGCGTTAAGCCAAAGCACGCAGATCCGCCACGTGCTGGCGCGCCACGAGCAGGGGGCTGGCTTTATTGCTCAGGGCATGGCGCGTACGCAGGGCAAACCGGCGGTCTGTATGGCCTGCAGCGGCCCGGGCGCAACCAACCTGGTCACCGCCATCGCCGACGCGCGTCTCGACTCCATTCCTCTGATCTGCATTACCGGCCAGGTACCGTCCTCAATGATCGGCACCGATGCGTTCCAGGAAGTGGACACCTACGGCATCTCTATCCCCATCACCAAACATAACTATTTAGTTCGCGACATCAGCGAGCTGCCTCAGGTTATCAGCGATGCGTTCCGCATTGCGCAGTCCGGCCGCCCGGGCCCGGTGTGGATAGACATTCCTAAGGATGTCCAGACCGCAGAGATCGAGATCGACGTCCTGCCGGAGCCGGGCGAACGTGCCCCCGCGCCGGAATTCAGCGCTGAGAGCGTGCGCGATGCCGCCGCTATGATTAACGCCGCCAAACGCCCGGTGCTCTATCTGGGCGGCGGAGCGATTAACGCCGCGGATGAAATCCGCGAGTTTGCTGAAAAAGCCAACCTGCCAACCACCATGACCCTGATGGCGCTGGGCATGCTGCCTAAAGCGCACCCGCTCTCTCTCGGCATGCTGGGCATGCACGGCGCGCGCAGCACCAACTACATCCTGCAAGAGGCTGATTTGCTGATTGTTATGGGCGCGCGTTTTGATGACCGAGCGATTGGCAAAACCGAGCAGTTCTGCCCGAATGCGAAGATCATTCACGTGGATATCGACCGCGCCGAGCTGGGTAAAATCAAGCAGCCGCACGTGGCGATTCAGGGCGACGTGGCCGAGGTGCTGGCGCAGCTTATCCCGCAGACGGACGCAGCCGAGCGCGCCGACTGGCGTCAGCTGGTGGCCGATCTGCAGCGCGAGTTCCCGGGCGCTATCCCAACCGAAGGCGACCCGCTCAGCCACTACGGACTGATCAATGCCGTGGCCGCCTGCGTGGACGACAGCGCGATTATCACCACCGACGTGGGTCAGCATCAGATGTGGACCGCCCAGGCCTACCCGCTGAACCGTCCGCGCCAGTGGCTGACCTCCGGCGGTCTGGGAACCATGGGCTTTGGCCTGCCCGCAGCCGTGGGTGCGGCGCTCGCCAACCCGGACCGCAAGGTCATCTGCTTCTCCGGCGACGGCAGCCTGATGATGAACATTCAGGAAATGGCCACCGCGGCCGAAAACCAGTTAGACGTGAAAATCATCCTGATGAACAACGAGGCGCTGGGGCTGGTGCACCAGCAGCAGAGCCTGTTCTACAAGCAGGGCGTGTTTGCGGCGACCTATCCGGGGATGATTAACTTTATGCAGATTGCCGCCGGCTTTGGCCTGCACACCTGCGATCTGAACGCCGAAGAGGATGCCCACGCGGCGCTGCAGGCGGCGATTTCTCGCCCCGGCCCGGCGCTGATCCACGTGCGTATCGACCCTGAACAAAAAGTGTATCCGATGGTGCCGCCGGGTGCGGCAAATACCGAGATGGTGGGAGAATAAGCCATGCAGAAACAACATGATAACGTCATTCTGGAACTCACCGTCCGCAACCACCCTGGCGTCATGACCCACGTCTGCGGGCTCTTTGCCCGCCGGGCGTTTAACGTGGAAGGCATTCTCTGCCTGCCGATTCAGGGCAGCGAGCACAGCCGCATCTGGCTGCTGGTCAACGACGACCAGCGTCTGGAGCAGATGATGGCGCAGATCGACAAGCTGGAAGACGTCACCAAAGTGGCGCGCAACCAGTCCGATCCCACCATGTTTAACAAAATTGCGGTGTTTTTCGAATAAAGATCGCTTAAGGTAAGCGCCCTGGTCGGCCTGCAGGCGTCGCGCTTGCAGGCCGGATAAGCGCAGCGCCATCCGGCGCTTTCAGACCGCAGGAAGACACATGACCACCATCGCTCTCATCGACGACCACCTCATCGTCCGCTCCGGCTTTGCCCAGCTTCTGAACCTCGAACCGGATTTCCAGGTCGTGGCCGAGTTTGGCTCCGGTCGCGAGGCGCTGGCGGGCCTGCCGGGGCGCGGGGTACATGTCTGTATCTGCGACATCTCGATGCCGGATCTCTCCGGGCTGGAGCTGTTAAGCCAGCTGCCGAAAGGGCTGGCGACGATTATGCTGTCGGTGCACGACAGCCCGGCGCTGGTCGAGCAGGCGCTCAACGCGGGCGCGCGCGGCTTTCTCTCCAAGCGCTGTAGCCCCGACGAACTGATCGCCGCGGTGCGCACCGTCTCCACCGGCGGCTGCTATTTAACGCCGGATATCGCCATTAAGCTGGCGGCCGGACGTCAGGATCCGCTCACCAGACGCGAGCGCCAGGTTGCGGAAAAACTCGCGCAGGGAATGTCGGTAAAAGAGATTGCCGCCGAGCTGGATCTGTCCCCGAAAACCGTACACGTTCACCGCGCCAACCTGATGGAAAAACTCAACGTCAGCAACGACGTCGAGCTTGCGCGCCGCATGTTCGACAGCTGGCAATGAGTTCCGCTTTTTCACGGCTGATCGCCGTCGTCGCCAGCTTTTTTATCTTCTCCGCCGCCTGGTTCTGCCTGTGGAGCATCAGCCTGCACCTGGTGGAACGCCCCGAGCTGGCGGTGCTGCTGTTTCCCTTCGGCCTACGACTTGGCTTAATGCTCCAGTGTCCGCGCGGCTACTGGCCCGTTTTGCTGGGCGCAGAGTGGCTGATGCTGGTCTGGCTGGCGCAGGAAGTTGCCCTCGCGCATCTGCCCTTATTGATGACCGGAAGCCTGCTCACGCTTCTCCCGGTTGCCCTCATTTCCCGCTATCGCCACCAGCGCGACTGGCGCACGCTGCTGCGTCAGGGGGCGGCGCTGATTGCCGCCGCGCTGCTGCAGTCGCTTCCGTGGGTCGGCGAGAAGGAGATGCTCAATGCCCTGCTGCTGACCCTGACCGGCGGCCTGACGCTGGCGCCAACCTGCCTCGTGATCTGGCACTACCTCACCAGCACCGTGTGGCAGCCGCTCGGCCCGGCGCTGGTTTCCCAGCCGGTGAACTGGCGCGCCCGGCACCTCATCTGGTATCTGCTGCTGTTTGTGGTGAGCCTGTGGCTCCAGCTTGGCCTTCCCGCCGAGCTTTCACGCTTCACGCCGTTTTGTCTGGCGCTTCCAATCATCGCCCTGGCCTGGCACTACGGCTGGCAGGGAGCGCTGATCGCGACGCTGATGAACGCCATCGCGCTGATTGCCAGCCAGACCTGGCACGATCATCCGGTGGATCTGCTGCTTTCCCTGCTGGCCCAGAGCCTGACCGGGCTGCTGCTCGGCGCGGGCATTCAGCGCCTGCGCGAGCTGAACCAATCCCTGCAAACCGAGCTGGCGCGCAACCGCCGTTTGGCGGAGCGTCTGCTGGAAACCGAAGAGAGCGTGCGGCAGGAGGTCGCCCGCGAGCTGCACGACGATATCGGCCAGACCATCACCGCTATCCGTACCCAGGCGGGCATTGTCCAGCGCCTGGCGGCGGAAAACGCGGGCGTGAAGCAGGGCGGGGCGCATATCGAACAGCTTTCGCTGGGCGTCTATGACTCCGTTCGCCGCCTGTTAGGACGGCTGCGCCCGCGCCAGCTTGACGACCTTACGCTTGAGCAGGCAGTGCGTTCCCTGATGCGCGAGATGGAGCTGGAAAGCCGCGGAATAGTCAGCCATCTCGACTGGCGTATTAACGAGCCTGCGCTGAGCGAAGGCCAGCGCGTGACGCTGTTCCGCGTCTGTCAGGAAGGGCTGAACAATATCGTCAAGCACGCCAGCGCCAGCGCGGTCACGATCCAGGGCTGGCAGCAGGACGACAGCCTGAAGCTGATAATTGAAGACGATGGCTGCGGCCTGCCGCCGGGCTCCGGCCAGCAGGGTTTTGGCCTGGCGGGCATGCGCGAGCGCGTCAAGGCGCTGGGCGGCACGCTGAACCTCTCCTGCACCCACGGGACGCGCGTCAGCGTCAGCCTGCCGCTACGGAGTTACCATGTTTAAAACCCCTGCCAGCGCCGCGCCGATTGGCGATAAAGCGGAAATCGACGCCCGCTACCGCTACTGGCGTCGCCATATCCTGATTACCATCTGGCTCGGCTACGCGCTGTTCTACTTCACCCGCAAAAGCTTCAACGCCGCCGCGCCGGAAATCCTCGCCAGCGGCGTGATGACGCGCACCGATATCGGCCTGCTGGCGACGCTGTTTTACATCACTTACGGCCTGTCGAAGTTCTTCTCCGGCATCGTCAGCGACCGCTCCAACGCGCGCTATTTTATGGGCGTTGGGCTGATCGCCACCGGGGTGGTGAACATTCTGTTTGGCTTCTCCACCTCGCTGTGGGCCTTCGCCCTGCTGTGGGCGCTGAACGCCTTTTTCCAGGGCTGGGGCGCGCCGGTCTGCGCCCGCCTGCTCACCGCCTGGTATTCGCGCAACGAGCGCGGCGGCTGGTGGGCAATCTGGAACACCGCGCATAACGTCGGCGGGGCGCTGATCCCGATGGTGGTGGGCGCGGCGGCGCTGCACTACGGCTGGCGCGCGGGGATGATGATTGCCGGTGGCCTCGCGATTGTCGCCGGGCTGTTTCTCTGCTGGCGCCTGCGCGACCGGCCGCAAACCGTCGGCCTTCCGCCGGTGGGCGACTGGCGACACGACGAAATGGAGATTGCCCAGCAGCAGGAGGGCGCGGGGCTGACCCGCAGGGAGATCCTCACCAAATACGTGCTGAAAAACCCGTACATCTGGCTGCTGTCGCTCTGCTACGTGCTGGTCTACGTGGTGCGCGCGGCCATCAACGACTGGGGCAACCTGTACATGTCCGAGACGCTCGGCGTGGACCTGGTGACCGCCAACTCGGCGGTGACGATGTTCGAGCTGGGCGGGTTTATCGGCGCGCTGGTGGCGGGCTGGGGATCGGACAAGCTGTTCAACGGCAACCGCGGTCCGATGAACCTGATTTTCGCCGCCGGGATTTTGCTCTCCGTCGGCTCGCTGTGGCTGATGCCGTTCGCCAGCTACGTGATGCAGGCGGCGTGCTTCTTCACCACCGGCTTTTTCGTGTTTGGCCCGCAGATGCTGATCGGCATGGCGGCGGCGGAATGTTCCCACAAAGAGGCGGCAGGCGCGGCGACGGGCTTTGTCGGGCTGTTTGCCTACCTTGGCGCATCGCTCTCCGGCTGGCCGCTGGCGCGGGTGATCGACGTCTGGCACTGGAGCGGTTTCTTTGCGGTGATCGCTATCGCGGCGGGGATCTCCGCGCTGCTGCTGCTGCCGTTTTTGAACGCGCAGGCGCCGCGCGAGGTGAGCGAAGCGTGATGAGCCTCACCTTTTCGCCCCGAGTGGCGCAAAACTAGGAAATTTTCCCGGTTTTACCTGGACGCTGTCTCAGGCATCTCTCCCGGCTGATTTTTACAATGCCTGCCATTCGCAGGTAAAAATCAGCTCAGGAGCAAACCATGCTGGCCTTCCTCAACCAGGTGCGCAAGCCGACCCTGGATCTGCCGCTCGACGTGCGGCGCAAGATGTGGTTCAAACCGTTCATGCAGTCCTATCTGGTGGTCTTCATCGGCTACCTGACCATGTACCTGATCCGCAAAAACTTTAACATCGCGCAGAACGACATGATCTCAACCTACGGGCTGAGCATGACGCAGCTGGGGATGATTGGCCTGGGCTTCTCCATCACCTACGGCGTGGGTAAAACCGTCGTTTCCTACTACGCGGACGGCAAAAACACCAAGCAGTTCCTGCCGTTTATGCTGATCCTCTCCGCCATCTGTATGCTCGGCTTCAGCGCCAGCATGGGCGCGGGCTCCGTCAGCCTGTTCATGATGATCGCCTTCTACGCCCTGAGCGGCTTCTTCCAGAGTACCGGCGGGTCGTGCAGCTATTCCACCATCACTAAATGGACCCCGCGCCGCAAGCGTGGTTCCTACCTCGGCATGTGGAACATCTCCCACAACCTCGGCGGTGCCGGTGCGGCTGGCGTAGCGCTGTTCGGCGCAAATTACCTGTTCGACGGCCACGTGATCGGCATGTTTATCTTCCCGTCGATTATCGCCCTGATCGTCGGCTTTATCGGCCTGCGCTACGGCAGCGACTCCCCGGAATCTTACGGCCTCGGCAAAGCCGAAGAGCTGTTCGGCGAGGAGATCAGCGAAGAGGACAAAGAGACCGAAGAAAACGAGATGTCCAAATGGCAGATCTTTGTTGAGTACGTGCTGAAAAACAAAGTGATCTGGCTGCTGTGCTTCTCAAACATCTTCCTCTACGTGGTGCGTATCGGCATCGACCAGTGGTCGACCGTGTATGCCTTCCAGGAGCTGAAGCTTTCTAAAGAAGTGGCGATTCAGGGCTTCACCCTGTTCGAAGTGGGCGCGCTGGTCGGCACGCTGCTGTGGGGCTGGCTCTCTGACCTCGCCAACGGCCGTCGCGCGCTGGTGGCCTGCGTCGCGCTGGCGCTGATTATTGCCACGCTCGGCGTCTACCAGCACGCCAGCAACCAGTACGTTTACCTGGCGTCCCTGTTCGCGCTCGGCTTCCTGGTGTTTGGTCCGCAGCTGCTGATCGGCGTGGCGGCAGTCGGTTTCGTCCCGAAAAAAGCGATCGGCGCCGCCGATGGGATTAAAGGCACCTTCGCGTACCTGATTGGCGACAGCTTCGCCAAGCTGGGCCTGGGGATGATCGCCGACGGCACGCCGATTTTCGGCCTCACCGGCTGGGCGGGCACCTTCGCGGCGCTGGATGCGGCAGCGATCGGCTGTATCGTCCTGATGGCGATGGTCGCGGTGCTGGAAGAACGTAAGATTCGCCGTGAGAATCGTGCGCAGAAATTAAAAACAGCCTGAGTGTGCAGGTAACTTCTTTGCCCGGTGTGTGATGCCGGGCTTTTTTATATTGACCCCGACGGCGTTAACTCCTCTTCTCCCAATTCTTCAACATCTTTTCCGTTCACTATTATGGTGCCACCCGCTGTCGAGGCGCTGCGTTTCCCGCTATGATGAGCGGCTATTCATAGGAGAACGCATGGTCTGGATAATGCTGGCAACGCTTGCCGTGGTGTTTGTGGTGGGATTTCGCGTCCTGACCTCAGATTCCCGCCGCGCCATCAAACGTTTAAGCGAGCGTCTGGGGATCACCCCGATGCCGGTTGAGTCGATGATCGACCAGTTTGGTAAAACGTCGGGCAATGAGTTTATCCGCTACCTTGAGCGGCCGGACGAGGCGCATTTGCAAAATGCGGCGCAGGTGCTGCTCATCTGGCAGGTCTGCATTGTCGACGGCAGCGAAGAGAACCTGCATACATGGCACCGTATGCTGCGTAAAGCCCGCCTTGCCGCACCGATTACCGATGCGCAAATTCGTCTGGCGCTTGGCTTTATGCGCGAGATGGAGCCCGATCCGCAGGAGCTAAACGCCTTCCAGCTACGCTATAACCAGCTCTTCCTGCCAGAAGAGGGCGTGTTTTACCTGCATTAAGACGTTTTTCCGCACAGGATATTTTGAGCGTTAAGAATCTCTTCTCTGTTTTCATTGAGGCGGGTGGCGGCATAGATATCTATGTTTAACCTTTTTGCCTCCGCGCCCGTGAGTTCACGGTAGCAAAGACCTTCCTGATTAAAGGTGCATTTCGACTGAGGCAGCAGCGCAAATCCTTTCCCTCTTGCGATACGGCTTAGCATCACAAGGGTATCATCCGGCTCTTTTATCCGCTTCAGCGGCGTTTTCAGCGTCTCAAAGTAGCTTTCGCATTTGTCGTAAAATGACGGGTTGGCGCTTCTGGAAAACCAGAAAATGGGAAGATCGCTAATGTCCTCCAGCGCGACTTTCTCTTTCAGGCTGGCAGGATGTAAAGAGGGCATTGCGATGAGCAACGGTTCCTGGCAGACCCAGCGGTATTGAACAATGTCTTCATGACCCGTTCCTTTTTCACCGGTCAGCACCAGATCCAGCATATTTTTAGACAGGCTTTGCAGCAGTTGGGCTGACGTCAGGTCCGGCGTTTCGACATCATCTTCCGCGTTCATTTTTTGAAGCTGGGTGTTCACGGGTTCTATGTATTCAAAATTAAGCGTCCGCGTGAGTCCGATACGCAGGTTCGTTTCAGAAGAGTGCGGGTCTTCTTTTAAGCTTCTGATGTCTTTGAGTATTTTTTCAGCCTGAACCACCAGCGCACGGCCTGCGTCAGTGAGGCTAACGTCATGCGTGCTGCGGCTGAACAACTGACGTTTCAGAACCGCTTCAAGGCATTTTATCTGACGCGTCAATGGCGGTTGAGTCATGCGTAGACGTTCGGCAGCCTTACGGAAGTTCAGTTCATGTGCGACAGCGAGAAAGCATTGTAATTGTTTGATACTGGGCAGGTTATTGCTGATTAAATGTTCTGCTGTGGCCATACGTCAGTCCTGAATGCGAAAAGGTATTAAGTCTTTTTTTCGATTTCGATATTACACGCTAACGCTATGAAGAAAAACCTAATTTAATAGTAATACAAAAAGTATATTACAAATTTAATAATTCCACTTATGCGCTGAGCTGATAAATTAATTTCTGTTTTTTCTTATTTTTAATTAAAAGGATATCTCTGTTCTAAAGTATTCCGAAGAAACTATGTACGGTTCTCAGAAATATCATCGTTGGCCCGAAGATATTGATTATCCCGTTTGCGGGTAACAACATTCAACATTTATCCAATTCGTAAAAAATCTACTGATTATTATATTGAGGTGGCGATTATGGCTGTAGAACGTTTTCCGCAAAAAATGACCTTAAAGTCATGGCTTGCTTTATTTATTCTGGCTATTTCAACGTTTACGATTGTTACCACTGAACTGGCGCCAGTAGGTTTATTAACGCCCATTGCTGATGGGCTACAGTCATCGGAGTCCGCGGTGGGCATGACCGTGTCTCTTTATGCCTGGGTGGGGGCGTTAAGTGCGCTGTTTGCTTCAGTTTTTTTAGGGAATGTGTCCAGGAAGCGGCTTTTACTCGTGCTCACCATGGTGCTTCTGATCTCCAATGTCATGGCCGCAACGGTAACGAGCTACAGCATGCTGCTTAGCGCTCGCGTACTGGGTGCACTTGCGCATGGCGCATTCTGGGCGATGATCGGCACGACGGCGGTAGCCATCGTACCTGTCAGATATATTGGGGCGGCGACGTCAATCGTATTTGGAGGCGTTTCCGCAGCAAGCGTTTTTGGCGTGCCGGTATCTAACTATATTGGTATTCACTTCGGCTGGCGGCAGGCATTTTGGATAATGGCCGCGCTGAGCGTAATTGCCTTTGCGGGCATTAGCGTTCTTATTCCCCACATTACCAGTAAAAGTGCGCTTGGACTGGATGCGTTAAAGAGTGTGTTGAAATCGTCTACCTTATGGAAAATATATTTAGCAACCATGCTGGCTGTGACGGCCCATTTTGCCGCCTTTACCTACATTGAACCCTGGCTGCATATGCAGAGTTTACTGCCAAACGCCTTTATTCCTGCTGTGCTTTTTGTTTACGGTATTTCGGGTCTGGCCGGTAATCTCCTGACCGGCGTGTTGATTGATAAGTATCTTAAGTTGATGGTCTCTATATCTGTACTATTGATATGTGCCGTGCTGTTCATCCTGGGCCTGTCAGGATCATCGCTCTCTGCTGGGCTGATATTCACCGGCATGATTATCTGGGGTGTGGCCGTGTCAGGAATATTTGTCGGCTTCCAGACGTGGATTTTACGTATGGCAGAGGATAAAACCTTCCCGGCCTCTGCAATCTACGTGTCATTTTTCAATACTGCCATTGGTATCGGCGCGTCAGCAGGTGCCTGGATAGTTTCATCATTTTCTCTGCCGCTCCTGTATATCGTCGCCGCCACGGCCATCGGCCTTTCCGTTCTGCTTGTCGTGTTTATCCCTGCCACGTTGACCGCAAAACAATCCCGGATGGAGAAATCGTATGAGTCCAGTTAATGTCCGCATAAAGAATGGATGAAAAATAATCATTGCCGACAACGAATAAAAAAACCGGGGAAGCCCGGTTTTTTTATTTTCACGATGAGGTATCAGGCATTCACGCCCTTCATACCCTCGGCAGAATAGCGATCGCCTTTAATCTCTATCCGGCGATGCAGGTTGTTCAATAATTCAATGTCACTCTTCTCAAGCATAATGTCGGCAGCGCGCGCGTTCTCGGCCAGATAGCCGGTGTGCTTAGTGCCCGGGATGGGAACCAGCCGATCGTATTGCGCTAACAGCCAGGCAAGGGCAATCTGACCTGCGGTACAGCCGTATTTCGCCGCCAGCGGGTGGATGACATCGAGCAGCTGGCGATTATGATCGAGGCTGGACTGCATAAAGCGCTCGTTATTTTTACGGAAATCACCCTCTGCAAATTCGCTATTGTTCAGGTATTTTCCCGTCAGGAAGCCTCTGCCAAGAGGTGAGTAGGGCACCAGACCAATGCCTAATTCTTTCACGACCGGCAGAATGCTTTCCTCGATATCGCGTGTCCACAATGAATATTCCGTTTGCAGCGCGGTGACCGGATGTACCGCATGGGCCCGTTGCAGCGTTGACGCCGACACTTCGCAAAGGCCGATGTGGTTAATCTTGCCCTCTTTAACCAGGGCGCGCAGACAATCCATACTCTCTTCGACCGGGGTGGCGTTACTCAGTCTGTGTAGATAAAAGAGGTCGATTCGCTCCACGCCAAGCCGTTTGAGGGACTCATTACAGCAGCGGATGATATAGTCAGGCGTATTGTTGATGGTGCGGGCGTAAGACTCGTCAGGAGAGCGATCGATGCCGCATTTCGTGGCTATTTTGAACTGCTCGCGAGTGCTTTTATCCAGTCCGGCAAGAAAATGACCGATTAGTCTTTCATTATGACCACGCCCATATAAATTTGCGGTATCAATAAACGTCACGTTCAGATCGATGAGGCTGTGCAATACCTGCAGCGAAGCGTTGTCATCAGTCTGGCCATAAAATTCACTCAGACCCATGGCTCCATAGCCGACGGCACTGACGGTAAGATTTTGAGATAAAATACGTGTTTTCATAGGTTCTCCTTTTCAGACGCTATGATTGTTTCACCTCAAATGTGGATACTGAATTTTCATTTTCGTTATGCTGAAAAGGTATCAGTCGACGACGCTCTCCCTCCAGGCTCATTAAAAACGACAAAAGTTGTCAAATCGTTAAATCCGTCACACTTTTGATGATAAACTGCGCGACTTTTCCGCACGTTTTTATCTTCAGGTGACGCCATGACAGAACATTTCCAGCCCACGACCAGACCGCAGACCAAAGAGGTTTCTCGCCCCAACTGGTCGGCCGTTTTCGCCGTGGCGTTCTGCGTCGCCTGCCTGATTACCGTTGAGTTTCTGCCGGTGAGCCTGCTGACGCCGATGGCGCAGGATCTGGGCATTTCCGAGGGCGTGGCGGGGCAGTCCGTTACCGTCACCGCCTTCGTGGCGATGTTTGCCAGCCTGTTTATCACCCAGGTGATTGGCACCATCGACCGCCGCAAGGTGGTCATCCTGTTCAGCGTGCTGCTGACGCTCTCCTGCCTGCTGGTCTCCTTCGCGGAAAGCTTCACCCTGCTGCTGCTCGGTCGCGCCTGTCTTGGGCTGGGGCTCGGCGGCTTCTGGGCGATGTCGGCCTCGCTCACCATGCGACTGGTGCCCGCGCGGACGGTGCCAAAAGCGCTTTCCGTTATCTTCGGTGCGGTCTCTATCGCGCTGGTGATTGCCGCGCCGCTCGGCAGCTTCCTCGGCGGAATTATCGGCTGGCGTAACGTCTTTAACGCCGCGGCGGTGATGGGCCTGCTCTGCATCATTTGGGTGTGGAAAGCGCTGCCGTCCCTGCCGGGCGAAGCGGCGCACCACAAACAGAACATGTTCGCGCTGCTGAAGCGCCCCGGCGTACTGGCGGGGATGACCGCCATCTTTATGTCCTTTGCCGGGCAGTTTGCCTTCTTTACCTATATCCGCCCGGTGTTTATGACCATGGCAGGCTTTGACGTGGACGGCCTGACGCTGGTGCTGCTGAGCTTTGGTATCGCAAGTTTTGTCGGCACCTCGCTGTCGTCCCAGTTCCTGAAACGCTCCCTGAAGGTGGCGCTGGCGGGTGCGCCGCTGGTGCTGGCGGCGAGCGCGGCGGTGCTGGTGCTGTGGGGCAGCGATAAGTGGGTGGCGTCTGCCATCGCGATTATCTGGGGCTTTGCCTTTGCGCTGGTGCCGGTGGGCTGGTCGACGTGGATCACCCGCTCGCTTGCCGATCAGGCGGAAAAAGCCGGGTCGATTCAGGTGGCGGTGATCCAGCTGGCGAATACCTGCGGCGCGGCCATTGGCGGCGTGGCGCTCGACCATCTGGGGCTGACGTCACCGCTGGTGATTTCCGGTACGCTGATGCTGCTGACGGCGCTGCTGGTGGCGGGGAAGGTGAAGGCGAAGTAGTGTTTTTCTCCCTCTCCCGTGGGAGAGGGTTAGGGTGAGGGGACATCAGGCTACGCCGATGTCTGAACCCGTCTTCTCGAATCCATCGAAATCAGCACCACCGACGACACAATCAGCAGCGTCCCCAGCCAGTCCGGCAGGGTGAACGCCACGCCCAGCAAAATCACCGACAGTAACGCGCTGCTCAGCGGCTCGGCGCAGCTCAGAATGCTCGCCTTCGGCCCGCCGATCATCTGTGCGCCTTTCAGATACAGGCTGAACGTCAGCGCGGTGCCAATCACTACCAGATAGAAAAACGCCAGCAGCAGGCTGCCGTCGATCACGAACGTGGTTCCGCGTCCGGCGTAGAACGGCGTCAGCATTAGCCCGGCAATCAACATGCTCCAGCCGACAATCGGCAGCGTGCCGTAGCGGGCGATCAGCGTTGACGGATAGGTGGTGTAAAACGCGGCGGCAAACGCCGATGCGATGCCGAAGAACAGCGCGGCAGGCGAGATGGAGAGCGAGGTTGGGTCGCCGTGGGTGACCAGCAGGAAGGTACCGACAAGCGACGTCATGATGGCCGACAGCACAAACACGCCGGGACGCTTTTTCCGTGCCAGCGCGAACCAGGCCACGATAATGGTTGGTGACAGAAACTGCAGCACGGTAGCGGTCGCAGCGTTGGATTTTTCAATCGTCAGCAGGAAGGTGAGCTGCACGGTGAGCGCGCCGACCAGCGAGAAAATAAGCAGGCTGAGGGCGTCTTTGCGATGTTTGATCACCGAGAAAATCTTGTCGCCGTGAACGAAGGAGAGCGTCAGCAGGATCACGCCGGTAAACAGCAGGCGAACCATGGTCAGGTAAGGCGAAGAAATGTGGCTTTTCTCCATGATGTACTGCGCGCAAACCCCCGAGCTGCCCCATAAAACGGCGGCGATCAGGACGTTCAGCATCCCTTTACGTGTGGAACCCATGTTCTCCCCTGCGATGTTGTCGTTAATTCGGTCAACAGCATAGCATGGTTGTGTGCGGCCTGATGCCCTCACCCCGGCCCTCTCCCACGGGGAGAGGGAGCAAACACTAAAAACGGCAACTCTCGTTGCCGTTTTGCTTCTACCTTGCTTAGAACCACGCCTCCCACATCGCGCCGACGTTGAAGTCGTCGAGCGTTTCGTCTTTGGTATTGTTCACGCGCGCGGTGCGTTCGTTATCCACCTTGCCGCCGGTCACGTAGAAGCGCAGCATCGGGCGGAACTCCGGTCCCATGGCGATAGACATATTCTGCGACAGGGTCAGCTTCCAGCCCTTGTTGTCGCCGCCGTTGTCGTAATCCACGTGCTGCCAGCCCGCTTCCAGCCAGGTGGAGTGAACGTCGTTCCACCAGTGCATTGGGCGCACGATGGCGTTGTAGTTCTTACGGTTGTCGCTCTTATCGCGGCTGTTGTCGTAGTCGTGGAAGGCGAGGATGTACTCCACCTGCGTCGCCTGGGTGAATTTGTACAGCCCTTCGAAGCTGGCGTAGACCGTGGTCAGATCCTCGGTTTTGTTGAACACGCTGTTGTCCGCGTTATCGGAGTAGCGGGCGATCACCTTATTCACGCCGCTGTCGTTGGTGTGGCTAAGCACCACGCCGCCCTGCCACGCGTTCAGACGTTCGTCGCTCTCCACCGCCTTGGAGTCAAAGCCGTAGTTGGCGTACAGCTCCACGTCGATCGGGCCGAGCTTCATGCCGTGGATTTTTGAGGTCGCGGCGTAGTTGCCTTTGTCGCCCGTGCCGGAACCGCCGGTACAGGTGATGCGCGACGGGTTGGCTTCATCTTCCATCACTTCCGGGCTACAGGATTCCACCGCCGCCACGGCGGCCACGTCGAACTGCACGCCGCCGATGTCGAAGTTCTTCACCCCGGCGCCCTGGCCGTCGTGGTTCATCCAGAAGTAATCGTTGATGCCCTGCTGCGGACGCTGGTGGAAGTCACGACCTGCCCAGAAATAGGCGTTCGGGTTGGAGGCCATAATGTTGGTCACCCCCGCGTAGGCTTTTTTCAGGTTAACTTCGTCGCCCCAGTGGTCGATCATCACGTTGATGTCCCAGATGGCGCCGTTTTCACCCTTGAAGGCCTTGGAGAGCTGGAATTCCCCGCCGTTGCCTTCGTTGCCCAGACGACCAATGGCGGACGCGCCGTTGTAGGAGCCGTCCACCGCCACGTATTTCTGATCGGCGGCCTGGAAGTGCGCGCCGTAGCGGGCGTAGCCGGTAAATTTAATCCCGAACGGGATCGCCATATCGGGGGACTGCGCCGCGCTTTGCGGCTCGGTTACCACGTCCGCTTTTTTCGCGACCGCCGCATCCATTTTGGCCTGGCGCTCGGCCAGGGCTTTATCCACCGCTTTCGCCACAATGGCGTCGATTTGCTCCTGGGTGAATTCCTGCGCGAGCACGGAAATTGGGCAAAGCGCGGCGATAACCGCCATGGTTAATGGAAGTTTTTTAATCGTATTCATGGTTATCTCAATATAGTTTAATTTTATTCAGACAATAACCATCCCGCTCCGATCTGACAGAGTATGTCGCTATCATCAGAACAAGTGGATCTCTATTTAGGGTACAGAGGTATTACAGTAATTATTTCGCCATAGACTATCTCTGATATAAATGAATAATTTCTTCGGACAGTTCACGCGCTAATAAGGAATTCATTAAGTGATCCTGCGCGTGCACCATAATTAAAGTCATCGGCTGGCGGCCTTCGCCCGCATCCTGCTCGATCAGTTTGGTCTGCATCTTGTGCGCCTGGCGCGCGTAGCCGTCGGCTTCGCGCAGCAGGCTTTTGGCCTCGTCAATGTTGCCCTGACGCGCCGCGTGCAGCGCTTCAAAGCACAGGCTGCGGGACTGTCCGGCATTGACGATAATTTCCATTACGGCTTCTTCTAATGCGATCATCATCATTACTCTTTATCAAAGCTATTATTTAACGCGGTGGCGGCAAACCACTCTCCGCTTTTCTTAATGGTGCGTTTTTGCGTCTCTAAATCGAGCTGGATAAATCCGTAGCGATTTTTATACGCGTTGCACCACGACCAGTTATCAATAAACGTCCACATATGGTAGCCAAGACAATTGCACCCTTCGCTAATACCCTTATGCAGCCAGGCTAAATGTTCGGAAATAAACTCGATGCGGTACCGATCGTTAATCTGGCCGTTTTCAATAAAGCGCTGCTCGTTTTCGACGCCCATGCCGTTTTCAGAAATAAAGCAGCGAGGGTTGCCGTAATTGTCGCGCAGGTTGACCAGAATATCGTAAATACCCGGCTCGTAGATTTCCCAGCCGCGGTACGGGTTCATCTTGCGGCCCGGCATCTCGTAGCTATCAAAGAACCACTCCGGCATAAACGGCGCCTGCGGGTTCACCGCGCTGTCGCGACACTTCACGCGACGCGGCTGATAGTAGTTCACGCCGAGCAGGTCGATTTTCCCTTCCGCAATCAGGAAACCGTCTTCCGGTTTACAGGCGGGTAATTGATCGCAGGATTTCAGCAGCGCGACCAGGTCCGCCGGGTATTCGCCGCGCAGGACCGGGTCGAGGAAGCTGCGGTTAAACATCAGGTCCGCGATGTGCGCCGCCTTCACGTCCGCCGGGTTCTGCGAGCGCGGGTACGACGGCGTCAGGTTCAGCACGATGCCAATCTCCCCGGCGTAATGCCCGGCGCGGTAGGCCTGCACCGCCTTCGCGTGGGCCAGCACGGTGTGATACGCCACGGTGGCCGCCCGACGAAAATCCACCACGTTCGGATAGTGGAAGTCGTACAGATAACCGCCTTCCACCGGCACGATCGGCTCGTTGAAGGTAAACCAGTGCAGGACGCGATCGCCGAACAGCTCGAAGCAGATCTGCGCATAGCGGGCGTAGGCGTCCACCACGTCGCGGTTTTCCCAGCCGCCGATTTCCTGCATCGCCATCGGCATGTCGAAGTGGAACAGGGTAATAAAAGGCGTGATGCCCTGTTCATTCAGCTCATCAATGACCTGATTGTAAAAATCGACCGCCTCCGGGTTCACTTCACCGATACCGTCGGGGATCAGGCGTGCCCAGCTAATCGAGGTGCGAAAGCTGTTGTGGTTCAGCTGCTTTAACAGCTGAATATCCGTTTTCCAGTGCTGATAGAACGTGGAGGTCTGCTGCGGCCCCACGCCGTTGTGAAAACGGTTCGGCTCGCGGGCAAACCAGTAATCCCACGTGGTTTCCCCCTCTCTTGCCCCTTCCGTCTGGAGAGCGGAGCTTGCGCTGCCCCACCAGAAATTATCGGGAAATGCGTATTTCATAACTCTTCCTCTTTGACTTAATTGCTGGCGGTCTCGGCGGCGCCGACGGTTGCCTGGGCTTTCTGCTCTTCGTTTTTGATGAGCGTACGCTCATAGGCGCGCAGGAACGGCAGGTACATCAGCGCGGACATCACCATACAGACCAGGCACATCACCACCGGGCTGAGCGCCCAGTTCGCCGCCCATGACGCACCAATCGGTGCGGGGGTGGTCCACGGGGTCAACGACACAACCTGCGCCAGCCAGCCGAGCTTCGTTGCACCGTACGCCAGGCAGGCGTTGACCAGCGGAACGCACACGAACGGGATAAACAGCATCGGGTTCATGATGATCGGCGCGCCGAACAGAATCGGCTCGTTGATGTTAAAGAAGCTTGGCACCACGCCCATTTTGCCGATGGTGCGCAGGTGGGTAACGCGGCTGCGCAGCAGCAGGAACGCCAGCGGCAGCGTGGAGCCTACGCCGCCAATCAGCAGGTAGTGATCCCAGAAGCCCTGCAGGTAAACGTGCGGCAGCGCCGCACCGGCCGCCAGCGCCGCCTGGTTTGCGGAGAGGTTCGCCATCCAGAACGGGTTCATGATGCCGGTGACGATCAGCGAGCCATGAATACCGGCGAACCAGAAGATCTGGCACAGCAGCACGGAGAGCAGAATGGCGGGCAGGGAGTCAGACGCGGACACCAGCGGCTCCAGCAGGTGCATGATCGCCTGCGGGATAATCATCCCGGTCTGCGCTTCGATGAACAGGTTCAGCGGGTGCAGCGTGCCGATCACCACCATCACCGGGATCAGGATCTCAAACGAGCGCGCCACGCCGGTCGGCACTTCCTTCGGCAGGCGAATGGTCACGTTGTTCTGCTTCAGCCACGCGTAGACGCGGGTGGCGTAAATGGCGGTGATCAGCGCGGTGAAGATGCCCTGACCGGAGAGATACTGGGTCGAGATCTTGCCGTCGGCATAGGGCGCGGCGACCAACAGGAAGGCCATAAAGGCCAGCAGGCCGGACATCACCGGGTCGAGGTTAAACTGACGCCCCAGGCTTGCCCCAATTCCCACCGAGATGAAGAAGGTCATCACGCCCATGCTGAGGTTAAACGGCAGCATCAGCTGCTCGCGGTAGGTCTGGGAGAAATCCAGCCAGCCGCGGGCGAAGCTGTTGGTGGTATCCGCCGAGAACGGCGGGAAGATGAACACCAGCATAAACGAGCCGATGATCATAAACGGCAGCGCGGCGGTAAAGCCGTCGCGGATGGCAATCACATACTTTTGCTGGCCCAGCTTGGCGGCCAGCGGGGTAATTGACTGCTCAATCACCGCGACCATGGATTGATATAACGAACTCATGTGAACACCTTTTAGTGTGCCGCTTCGATGAGCGACAGAGCATAGTCCAGTACCTTATCGCCACGCTGCATGCCGTAATCCATCATGTCGATGGGCTGTACCGGAATGCCTTGCGTCGCCGCCTTGTCTGAGAGTGTCTTTAACATGTATTTCACTTGCGGTCCGAGAAGGACAACCTGGTATTGCGGAAACTGCGTATCAAATTCGGAAACACCGTACGCATCAATCTTCACCGGCAAACCACGTTCTTTCGCGACATCGACCATTTTGCTGACCAGCAGGCTGGTGGACATCCCGGCAGAGCAGCACAGCATAATCTTGAACATCGACAACCATCCTCTAAATGTAAAAAGTTATTGCGAGGATGATTGGACATTATACGGAAACCGGTTTCCATTCATAAAAGACAGAAGTGTGATACCCATCAAGATCCCTTACTTATGAGGCTAATTAACCGGATGTGGGTCACATAATTTGGGTGTTTTGACATCATTTTGAGTGGAAACGGAAAATCGGTTTCCATGGAAAACGGAAACGGATATACTCCGTTCTGGCTATAATGTGAGCCGAAGCGGTCATGGAATTTGCAGGCGCGAGGTAAGCCTGTCAGGGGAAAGAGATGTCGACAATCAATGATGTATCACGTCTTGCCGGGGTGTCTAAAGCCACGGTATCGCGAGTGTTGAGCGGGTCGCGTGGCGTAAAGGAAGCCAGCCGTCAGGCCGTACTGAAAGCGGTGGATGAGCTGAACTACCGGCCTAACGTGATTGCCCAGTCGCTGCTGAGCCAGTCGACGGGCTGTATCGGGGTGATTTGCGCGCAGGAAAACATTAACCAGACCACCGGTTATCTCTACGCGCTGGAAAAACAGCTCAGCCAGCATCAAAAACACCTCCTGCTGCGCTTCGCGCACAGCAAAACGGAAGTGATGAACGCCCTCGAAGAACTCTCCTGCGGCCTGTGTGACGACATCCTGGTGATTGGCGCCCGTTTCCCGCTGGACGTGGATATGGACAACGTCATTCTGGTGGACTGCATGGAGTCTGATAACTCCAACAGCATCCAGTTCGATCACGCCTTTGCCGCCGAAACCGCCTGTAACTACCTCACCAGCCAGGGGCGTCGCCAGATTGCGCTGATCCACCCCCACGGCAGCGGTTTTGCCGACCAGGTGCTGCTCGGCTACAAGCACGCGCTGGAGAAAAATTTCCTGCCCTTTAATCGCAGCCTGGTCTTTATGGACGCGACTTCTTCGTCCGTTGCGCTGCAGGAGCTGCTTAACAACGCCAGCACCCTGAACTTCAACGCGCTGCTGGTGGCGGACGAGCAGGAAGCCCAGCGGGTGATCCCGCAGCTGCAGGCGTTTAATAAATCGGTGCCGGACGACATTATGGTCTTCAGCCTGGCCGGATCGCTGCACCTGCCGGGTATTCCGGTGATCCCGGCGATTGAATATTCCATGGACGCGATGGCGGCGCGCATTGTGAGCTGGCTGACGGAGAAAACGCAGATGCTAGGGTCCTATGTTCTGCGCGGGGATTTGATTATTCCGGATATGCGGAAGCGTTAAAAAATTTTCCAGGCCGGGTAAGCGTAGCGCCACCCGGCTTGAACTCAATAATCTTCCATACAATCTACCTGACCAATCGCCCCCCAGTAGGCATCCAGGTTGTCGCGCTTCACGGCGGTGATGGCATTTTTGATCAGCAGCTGATTGGCCTCGGACGACAAAATCATCTCCTGCCAGGCTTTATCGCTCTGCTTTTTCTGTGGCGTACAGGTTTTCTTAATATCTTTAAGGACCTGCTGCTTTATTTGCGCCTCTTTCGCGGGGTCATCCTTTTCCTGAGCATGGACAAACGCGGCGAAGAGCAGACAAACCAGCAGGCAGACCAGGTGCGCAGCTTTCATCAACAACCCCCTTTAGAAGTCACATGCTTCCCATGAAATATATCGTTACATTCAGTGTAGCGATTCCAGCCGAAAGTATGAATTTTCTCTTCACCGCCTGTCATGTACTTCCCGGCAAGCGCTACTGAATACCGCCCCCCAGCGACTGCCACAGCGTGATGCGGTTTTCCAGGTCGGTTTGCTGCAGCGCAATCAGCGATTCCTGCGCCGACCACAGCGACCGCTGCGCGGTCAGTACCGTCAGATAATCTCCCGCGCCCGCCTTATAGCTGCGCGTTGCCACATCCAGCGTTTTTTGCTCCGCCGCGACGTATTCGCGCTGGGCGTCGAGCTGCTCGCTCAGGGTTTCACGCCGCGCCAGCGCGTCGGCCACGTCCTTAAATGCGCTCTGGATGGCTTTCTCATAGGTGGCGATCAGCCCCTTCTTCTCCGCTTCCGCGTAGCGCAGCTGTGCCAGATTGTTCCCGCCGCTGAACAGCGGCAGGGTGATGGACGGCGCGAACGACCAGACCTTCATCCCGTGGCTGAACAGGGAGGAGAGCGAGTCGCTGCCGACGCCCGCGCTGGCGGTCAGCGAAATGGTCGGGAAGAAGTTGGCGCGCGCCGCGCCGATATTGGCGTTGGCGCTCAGCAGGTTATGTTCCGCCTCCTGAATGTCCGGGCGGCGCAGCAGCGCGCTGGAGCTGACGCCCGCCGGGATCAGCGTGATGGCGTTGTCGCTCAGGCTCTCCAGCGTGCCGGGCAGCAGGTTCTCCGGCACCGTATCGCCCGCCAGCAGATTGAGGGCATTTTTGTCCTGCATCACCAGAGTCCGATAGCTCGCCACGCTGGCGCGCGCCTGCTGATACACCGCCATTGCCGAGCTGACGTCAGTGGCGGCCGCCACGCCAACGTCCTGCTGGCGCTTCACAATCTTCAGCGAATTCGCCGCGCTCTCCATCGTGGATTCCGCCAGCGCCAGGTTGCTGTTATCCGCCGCCAGCGTCACCCAGGCCGTCGTCAGCTCGCTGACCATCGTCAGGCGTGTGTTCTGCGCGGTGAACTCGCTGGCAAGCCAGGTTTCACGCGCGGCGCGGGAGAGGCTCTGGTTGCGGCCAAACAGATCCAGCTCGAAGCTGGAGACTGCGCCGTTGGCTTCGTCGCTGGTGGTCACGCCGCTCGCCAGCGTGCGGCTGCGGGTGTGGCTCAGCTCCGCGTCCACCGTCGGGAACAGGGACGAGCGCGTTTCACCGTACTGGGCGCGGGCGGCGTCGATATCCGCAATCGCTTTTTGCACGTCGCGGTTGCTGTTCAGCGCCATCGTCACCACGCTTTTCAGCCGCGCGTCGTTCATCACCTGCTGCCACTGGCTCACCACGGCGGTGGCTTCGCCGTGCGCGCCGGGCAAGGTTGCCGGGACGGGGGCGTCCGGGCGTTGATACGTTGGATCTAACGACACACAGCCTGCGCTCAGCAGGGCTAACGCTAAAATAGATACACGAAACATTATGACCTCCGGTTCGCGTGTTTACCGGAGAACAGACGTTTCACCAGTACAAAGAATAAGGGAACGAAGAAGATCGCCAGCAGCGTCGCGGCCAGCGTCCCGCCGATAATGCCGGTACCAATCGCCACGCGGCTGTTGGCGCCTGCACCGGTTGCCACGGCCAGCGGCGTGACGCCTGCGATAAATGCCAGCGAGGTCATGATGATCGGACGCAGACGCGTCTGGGCGGCACGCAGCGCGGCGCGGGTCAGGGAGTACCCTTCCGCGACTTTGGCTTCGGCGAATTCCACAATCAGGATGGCGTTCTTCGACGACAGGCCGATGGTGGTGAGCAGCGCTACCTGGAAATAGACGTCGTTGTTCAGGCCGCGCAGGGAGGCGGCGACGGCCGCGCCCAGCACGCCAAGCGGGATCACCAGAATGACCGAAATCGGCACTGACCAGCTCTCGTACAGCGCCGCCAGGCACAGGAACACGACGAGGATGGAGAGGGCATACAGGCTCATCGCCTGACCGCTCGCCAGTTTTTCCTGCAACGACAAACCGCTCCACGCCCAGGTGCTGCCGGACGGCAGGCTGTTTGCCAGCTGCTCCATTTTGCTCATCGCCGTGCCGGAGCTGGCGCCGCTGGCGTTTTCGCCCTGTATCTCATACGCCGCCGAGCCGTTGTAGCGCACCAGGCTTTCCGGGCCATACTCCCAGCGGGTGGTGGCGAAGGCGGAGAACGGGGTCATGGTGCTGTCGCTGCCGCGTACGAACCATTTGTTGAGATCCGACGGCACGGCGCGATAGTCGCTGTCGCCCTGGATGTAGACCTTTTTCACGCGGCCCCGGTCGATAAAATCGTTCACGTAGGTCCCGCCCCAGGCGCTGGAGAGGGTGTCGGTAACGTCGCTCAGGGACAGCCCCAGCGACACGGCCTTGTTGTTATCGATATCCACCTGAAGCTGCGGCATCTGCGGCAGATCGTTGGCGCGCACTGCGTGCAGCGAGCTGTCCTGGTTGGCTTCGCCAATCAGCTGGTTACGCAGCTTCAGCAGCGCGTCGCGGTCGGTGCCGCCGCTGGCCATCAGCTCAAAGGTAAAGCCGTTGCTCTGGCCCAGGCCGTCCACCGCAGGCGGCGTCATGGCAAAGATGGTCGCATCGCGGATGGCGCTCAGCTCCTGCGTGGCGCGCAGGGCAATGGCCTGCGCGGTGTTTGCATCGCCTTTACGTTCGGACCAGTTTTTCAGGGAGACAAACGCCATCCCGGCGTTCTGGCCGCTGCCGCTGAAGCTGAAGCCCTCAATGGTGAAGATCACGTTGGTGTTGGCTTTCTCTTTCGTGAGGAACCATTCGCGCACCTGGCGGCTGACTTCGGCGGTACGCACCGTCGTCGCGCCTGCTGGCAGGGTGTACTGCACCATGATTTCACCCTGGTCTTCCGTTGGCAGGAAGCTGCCCGGCAGCTTAAGCATGGCGAAGCCCATCGCGCCGCAGAGCAGGGCGTAGATGACCAGCATGCCGCCGGAACGGCGCAGAGCGCGCAGCACCTTGTTCTGATAGCCGCGCTCGGTCCTGCTGTAGAAGCGGTTAAACGCGCCGAAGAAGCCCTTTTTGTGCGGTGCCGTGTGGCTCAGGATCGCGCCGCAAAGCGCGGGCGTCAGGGTCAACGCCACCACCACGGAGAGGAACATCGCCGAAATAATGGTGACCGAGAACTGACGGTAAATCACCCCGGTGGAGCCGCCGAAGAAGGCCATCGGCAGGAATACCGCAGAGAGCACCAGCGCAATGGCGACCAGCGCGCCGGAGATTTCGCCCATCGATTTTTCGGTGGCTTCCCGGGCGGGCAGCCCCTCGTCGCGCATAATACGCTCGACGTTTTCCACCACCACGATGGCGTCATCCACCAGGAGCCCGATCGCCAGCACCATCGCAAACAGCGTCAGGGTATTGATGGAGTAGCCGAACAGCGCCAGCACGCCGAAGGTGCCCAGCAGAACGACAGGCACCGCCAGCGCCGGGATCAGCGTCGCGCGGATGTTTTGCAGGAACAGGTACATCACCACCACCACGAGGATAATGGCTTCGAACAGGGTCTGAATCACGTCCTCAACGGAGATCTTGATGAACTCGGTGCTGTCTTTCGGGTAGGCCACATCGTAGCCTTCCGGCATCGACTTTTTGAACTCGGCGATCTTGTCTTTTACCGCCGTGGCGGTGTTGAGCGCGTTCGCGCCCGGTGAAAGCATCACCGCCATACCCGCCGCCGGGTGGCCGTTGAGCTTCGCGGTAGCGGTGTAGTCTTCGCTGCCCATCTCCACGCGGGCGACGTCGCTGATGCGCACGATAGCGCCGCTGGACTGGCTCTTCACAATGATGTTTTTAAACTGATCGACCGTTTGCAGGCGCGACTGGGCTCGGACGGTGGCGGTCAGCTGCTGGGCGTTCGACGAGGGCAGCGCGCCGATTTTACCGGCGGAAACCTGCACGTTCTGCGCTTCAATCGCGCTCTGCACATCGGACGGCATCAGCGAGTAGGACGCCAGCTTCGCCGGGTCGAGCCAGATGCGCATGGCGTATTCTGCCCCGAACACCTGCAGGCTGCCGACGCCCTCCACGCGCGCCAGCGGGTCCTGCATATTGCTCACCAGCCAGTCGGCGATGTCCGAGCTGCTGGCGGTATCGGTTTTATCGTACACGCCCATGATCAGCAGGAAGTTGCTCTGCGATTTCTCGACGGTAATACCGGACTGCTGCACCTCGGTCGGCAGGCGCGATTCCGCCTGCTGGACCTTGTTCTGCACCTGTACCTGGGCGGTGTCCGGATCGGTTCCCTGCTCGAAGGTGACGGTAATGCTCACCGACCCGTCCGAGCTGCTGGTGGAGGTGAAGTAGAGCAGGTTATCCAGCCCGGTGAGCTGCTGCTCGATCACCTGCGTCACGCTGTTTTCGAGCGTCTGCGCGGAGGCGCCGGTGTAGGTGGCGGAGATTTTGATCGACGGCGGGGCGACGTCCGGGTACTGCGCCACCGGCAGCGTGCGGATCGCCAGCATCCCGGCGAGCATGATGAGAATGGCGATAACCCAGGCAAAGACCGGGCGACGCACGAAGAAGCGGGAAAACATCAGGCGTTTCCTCCGCTGGTTTTCATCTCTTCGGCCTTCACTTCCTGCCCGGCGGTCACTTTGTCGGTGCCTTCAACAATCAGCTTATCGCCCGCCTTGAGGCCGCTCAGCACCAGCCATTTGTCGCCGTAGGTGTCGCCCGTTTCCAGCTGACGCTGCTCAACCTTGCTGCTGGCATTCACCACCAGCGCGGTGGCGGTGCCTTTGGCATCGCGGGTGATGCCCTGCTGCGGCGCGAGGATCGCGTCGTTCATGATGCCTTCATCCACCCTGGCGCGAACGAACATCCCCGGCAGGAGCTGATGCTGCGGGTTCAGGAAGACGGCGCGCAGCGTGACGGAGCCGGTTGATTCATCCACCGCCACTTCGGTTAACGCCAGGCGGCCTTTCTCGCTGTAGGTGCTGCCGTCTTCGAGGATTAACGACACGCTTAGCGTATCGCTATTGGTGGCAAGGGTTTGCCTGCGTAAACGCAGCAGATCGGCGCTGGAACGCGTGAGATCGACGTACATGCTGTCCAGGCCGCGAACGGTGGCAAGCGCGGTATCCTGCTGGGCGGTCACCAGCGCGCCGGGCGTGACTGAGGAGATGCCGATGCGTCCGGCAATCGGCGCGGTCACGGTGGTCCAGTTAAGGTTAATGCGCGCGCTCTCCTGCGCGGCCTTCTTTGACTCAACGCTGGCCTTGTCCTGCGCGCAGGTGGACTTCGCGTCCTCTGCGTCCTGACGCGACACGCCGTCGTCTTTCACCAGCTGCGCATAGCGCTGGGCCTTCTGGCAGTCGGCCTGCACCAGCGCCTGCGCCTGCTTCAGCGCCGCGGCGGCTTCATCGTAGGCAGCGCGGTAGCTGGAAGGGTCAATTTGATACAGCGCCTGTCCGGCCTTGACCGTATCGCCTTCGGTGAACAGCCGCTTCTGGATAATGCCGCCCACCTGCGGGCGCACTTCGGCGCTCATGGCGGCGGTGGTGCGGCCGGTCAGTTCGCTGACGACGGAAACAGGCTGGCTCATGAGCGTGACAATCCCCACTTCCGGAAGAGGACGCTGGGGAGCAGATGTTTGCGCATTATCGCACCCGGTCAGGAGAAATAATGCCGCGATGGAGGTTGTTATGGTTTTCATAATCTTTTTCCAGGGTGAACGACGCCTGCCCCGTTAATGGCTTAACAGGGAGGAGAGCTATTTAAAGGCACAGCGATACCGCATCTCTGGCAGAGCCAGAAATGTAAAAAAGGGGAATTACTTATTCCCGCTAATTATTCATATGCGATTACTTCGCAGAGAAAAGCATATTTAAAATATCCTGATAAAGGGGTTCTAATTGTTCTGACGGGACTTTTAAAGGGGTTAATCGACGATAAATCGTCCCCTCAATCATCACGGCGGTAATCTCCACGCAGCAGCGAATATGCTCGTCGCTCAGGTGGGGAAACTGCTTTTTCAGGTGCTCGCAGGCGTTGGCGAACATGCGCGATTCGGCTTCGATCAGCATCGTCGCCACCTGTGGATTACGCGTAGCCTCCGCGGACATTTCCAGCATCAGCGCATCGTCATCTTCGTTGAGGGTCTGTCGCCAGGCGAGCGCCTGCGGCATCCCTTCTACCAGCGTTTTGCCCTGCATCTCCTCGATGCGCGAGTCGATGATGCGGCGGATCATCTCTTCGATAATCGCGTCTTTGTTGCTGAAATAACGGTAAATTTGACCGACGCTAAGCTTCGCCTCGCTGGCTATCTGCGACATGCTGGCGGCGTGAAATCCGCTGGCGCGAAAGCAGCGGCGAGCGGCGGTGATGATCTCGTCCTGGCGCAGTTTTTGTCGTTCTTCCAGCTTTGTGCTCATCGTCGGCTACCGTGTAAAAGTGAGAATGATCGTTCTCAGTATACGTTTTGGGTGCGTATTGGAAAGGCCTTTTTTATTTAGATATTGAGGGAATGTTTCCGTATTTAAAAAATGGAGGAAATTAGGAGTTTTTGTGGAGGTTAAGCTGTGAGATATTCAGATTGCATAGAAAATAAGGAGAGAAATATGCACCTGAGCATAACAGATAATGTAACGCCCGCTGAAAAAGAAGAGTTATTAACGGGGTTGAGATCTTATAACGGGCAATTTTTAGATCTGTCGACCTTCAGCGGGGATATTGGCGTTTACGTGCGGGACGAAAATGGCGCTATGCTGGGCGGGCTGATTGGGGTGCGTAAAGGTGACTGGCTGAATATTGATTTTCTGTGGGTCAGCGAGACCGTGCGCGGATCTGGCGTGGGCAGCCAGCTCATCAAAACGGCCGAAGAGGAAGCCCGACGCAAAGGCTGCAAGCACGCGCTGGTGGATACCGCCAGCTTCCAGGCGCGCCCGTTCTATGAAAAACAGGGCTACCGGCTGCAGATGTCGCTACAGGATTACCCTTATGAGGGCATGCAGCGGCATTATCTGGCGAAAGCGCTTTAAATCCGTTTCTGTGATTATGGATTCAGCTATTTATTGCGAGTCGCATTCCTAATTTGAAGCGTGTTGCTTGTCTTCTTTTCAGGCCCTGGCGCATGCTTTGGCCTGGTCAAGTAAACCATGGAGATGGCAATGGAACGCACAGCAAAACTCTTCAAAAAGGGGCGGAATCAGGCCGTAATGCTACCTGCTGAATTCGCTTTTGATACGGAGAGCGTCTACATCCGGCGGGATGAGGAGGGGAATGTCGTTTTGGCGGCAAAACCTGTTCAGACAAAGAGTTGGGATACGTTTTTCCGCATGCTGTCAGTTACGGACGTACCGGATTCGTTTCTGAGCAAAGAGGAACGCAATCAGAGTGTTACGACAAGAGACCCTCTGGATGGAGCATGTTCATGAGGCATATGCTGGATACGAATATCGTGAGCCACTTGTTTAAACGACACCCGGAAGTTATAAGCAGAATGACATGTTTGACTCCGGGGGACGTTTGTATCTCAAGCATTACCGAAGCAGAGTTGCTGTATGGTGCAGATAAGAAGAAAAGCAGTAGATTGAAAGAAACAATCCAGGAGTTTCTCAATACCATCACGATTTGCGACTGGGATAGTGAAGCCGCCGCAACGTATGGTGAACTCCGCGCAGCAATGGAGAAGAGAGGAAAAGTGATGGGCGATCTCGATCAACTGATCGCTGCGCATGCCATCAGTCGGAGAACAACGATTGTGACTAACGATCGTGCATTCAGAATGGTGCAGGAGCTTACCGTCGAGGACTGGACGACAACGTCGTGATCCCTGATGCCGGGTAAGCGCAGCGCCACCCGGCAATACCCGCATATAACTTATCCTTCTTATTGATTCTTTTTCGTTTTTTATTCCACCGCCTCGTTGTCGATATAGTCACTTCAACATTCAGCAAAAGGAACTGTCTTGTGAAACGTCGATTGGGTGCTCTGGTACTTGCTGGCCTGCTGCTGGCAGGGTGCGATCAAAGTGGCAGCGATGCCAAACACATTAAAGTGGGCGTCATCAACGGCGCTGAACAGGACGTGGCGGAAGTCGCCAAAAAGGTGGCAAAAGAGAAATATGGCCTGGACGTGGAGCTGGTCGGCTTCAGCGGCTCGCTGTTGCCCAACGATGCCACCAACCAGGGGGAACTGGATGCCAACGTCTTCCAGCATCGCCCGTTCCTCGCTGAGGATAACAAGGCGCATAACTACAAGCTGGTGGCCGTGGCGAACACCTTTGTTTTCCCGATGGCTGGCTATTCCCGCAAAATCAAATCCGTCTCTGACCTGAAGGACGGGGCAACCATTGCCATTCCAAACGACCCGACCAACCTTGGCCGCGCGCTGTTGCTGCTGCAAAAGGAGAAGCTCATTACCCTGAAGCCGGACACCGGGCTGCTGCCGACGGCGCTGGATATTACCGCCAACCCTAAACAGCTGAAAATAATGGAGCTGGAAGGGGCACAGCTGCCGCGCGTGCTGGACGACCCGAAAGTGGATGTCGCCATCATCAGCACTACCTATATTCAGCAAACAGGGCTGTCGCCGGTGCATGACAGCGTCTTTATTGAAGATAAAAACTCGCCGTACGTGAACATTGTGGTGACGCGCGAAGACAACAAAGACGCGGAGAACGTGAAGGAATTTATCCAGTCGTATCAGTCGCCTGAGGTAGCGAAAGCGGCGGAGACGATCTTCAACGGCGGGGCGGTGCCGGGCTGGTAATCGATCTGACGGAAAACGGGTTGCTTAAATTGGCCCGATTCCATCGGTAATCGCCCTTTAGCCCACAGCGCCAATTGTGACGGCTGGCTATCCTCCTTATCACACCAACCGGAGGATAGCCTATGAACATTACCCACATTCGCAACGCCACCCAGCTGATTACCTACGCCGGAAAACGTCTTTTAATCGACCCGATGCTGGCCCCGAAGGGGGCTTATCCGGGCTTTCCCGGCACGGCATATGCCGAACGCCGTAACCCGACGGTCGAACTCCCCGTTGACGTCAACACGCTGCTGGACGCCGACGCGGTAATCGTCACCCATACCCATGACGATCACTGGGATCGCGCCGCGGCGGAGCTGATCGCCAAAGACAAACCGATCTACGTGCAAAACGATCGTGACGCCGCGCTGCTGCGAAGCCAGGGATTCAGCAACCTGACGGTCATGACCGACGCGACCTTCTTCGGCGATATTCAGATTGCGAAAACCCAGGGCGGGCAGCACGGCACCGATCGCGCTTACGCCGTGCCGGAGCTGGCGGAGCGGCTGGGCGAGGCCTGCGGCGTGGTGCTGCGTCATCCCGATGAGAAGACGCTTTATCTTGCCGGGGATACCGTCTGGCGTGACGAGGTGGCGGCCGATCTGCAAAAGCACCAGCCGGACGTGGTGGTGCTGAACGCTGGCTATGCCCACGTCATTGGTTTTGGGCCGATTATTATGGGGCAAGAGGACGTGCTCAACGTTCATTTCCTGCTGCCGCAGGCCCACATTGTGGCGAGCCACATGGAGGCGATTAACCACTGCCTGTTGACCCGCAGCGCGCTGCGTGAGTACGTTGAAGCCAATCAGGTGAGTGACGCAGTGAGCATTCCCCAGGATGGCGAAACCGTTATATTCTGAGTGCGTTAAAGGGAAAGGAGAGACAGATGTCGCTAATCAACGTCGCGATTGTCGCGGTAGACGGGTTCAGCCCGTTCCACTACTCCGTTCCCTGCATTCTGTTTGGCGATTCGGTCTCCGGCGAAAAGCGCTTTAACGTGACGATCTGCGCCGAAACGCCGGGTTTTCTCACCTCAAAAGACGGGTTCGCCCTCAACGCCACGCAGGACTACACCGCCATTGGTCAGGCCGATATAGTCGTCGTTCCCTACTGGCAGCACGTCCTTGAACGCCCGCCCCAGACGCTGCTCGACAGCCTGGTGCAGGCGAGAGACAACGGCGCGGAAATCGTCGGGCTGTGTCTGGGGTCGTTTGTGCTGGCCTATGCGGGGCTCCTCGACGGCAAACGTGCGGCCACTCACTGGGAGTTCGAACATCAGTTCCAGTCCCTTTTCCCGCACGTTCAGCTGGATATTAATGCCCTTTACGTGGATGACGGCAATACCATCACCTCTGCCGGAACCGCGGCGGCGCTGGACTGCTGCCTGTATATCATTCGCCAGCGCTTTGGCAGCGTGGTCGCCAACCAGATTGCCCGTCGGATGATTGTTCCGCCCCACCGCGAGGGCGGGCAGGCGCAGTTCATTGCCCAGCCGGTACCTAAAGATACCCGGGACGGACGCATTAACTGCCTGATCGACTATCTTCAGCAGCACATCACCGAACCGCATAGCCTGGACTCGCTGGCAGAGGTGGTTTCGATGAGTCGCCGCACCCTGACCCGTCATTTTATTAAAGCCACGGGAATGAGCGTTGCCGACTGGCTTACCGCCGAACGCCTGCGGCGCAGCCAGATCCTGCTCGAGGCCGGAAATATGCCGATTGAGCGCGTGGCCGAGCTGGTGGGGTTTAATTCCGCCGTCACCTGGCGACAGCAGTTTAAGGCGCGTTTTGGGGTCAGTCCGGCGGAGTGGCGAAAGACGTTTCGTCTGCAGAACTAGCATGAAGGTTCTGTAATAACGACAGGTTAAGAAATTTGAGCATTCAGGAACCTACAGTAGATACTGGTTACAGTTCTTCACCGGTTTGCCGCATACAGACAGAGGAAAAATAATGATTACTACAAGGGTAAAATTATTCTTGTTACTGGCCGCTGTTTGGATAGCAGGAATATTTGCCACGCTTTTATTTGGACGTTTGTTGATTGCCCTGGTCAGCTTCTTTTTCATCGGACAATTTGATTTTCCAATCAGTGATCTTGTTGAAGCTACGACCCTTGCCATTAGTGGTGGGATCCTCGTTGGAGGAATACAGTGCGTTATGGCAAAAGAAAAGAACCGATCCGAAGACCCACCCCGGTAAGTTGGGTATGAAGAGATTGAACTACCCCAGCCTCTCCACCCGCGTCTCCCCCTCCACCATCGACAGCTGATACAGCGAAAACGACCTCTGCTTCTCAATCAACTTCGCCAGCTCCGGCG
The DNA here is from genome assembly GCF_004362415.1 of Enterobacter sp. AG326. NCBI lineage: Bacteria > Pseudomonadati > Pseudomonadota > Gammaproteobacteria > Enterobacterales > Enterobacteriaceae > Enterobacter > Enterobacter sp. AG326. The sequence goes on from NZ_SNXG01000005.1 coordinate 109,960, forward strand.
AGTGGCTGGTGAGCCAGATCTGCGAGTAGCGGCTGGCCTCGGCGATTAAGCTCGCCAGGGCGGGCAGCATCTGCGGGTGCAGGCTGTTTTCCGGTTCGTTCAACGCGATAAACGCCGGTGGGCGCGGGCTTAACAGCGCTACCGCCAGGCACAAGAAGCGCAGGGTGCCGTCGGAGAACTCCGCCGGTTCCAGCGGCCTGCTAAGACCTTCGCGCTGCATCATCATGCGAAAACGTCCGCCGGTGTTGTCGCTGTAAAACACGCAGCCGGGGAAGGCCTGGTCAAGGATGCGCATCAGCAGCAGCTCGTCGCCGATCTCGACGATGGTCTGAAACGCTGCCGCCAGGTTGGCACCGTCGCTGGCCAGCACCGGGGAGCGGAAGCCGACCTGCGGAGCCCGCATCGCCGAGCCGATTGATACAGAAAACTCATGATAAAAGCGCCAGTTACGCAGGGACTCGCGCATCTGCGACACTTCCGGGTAAAGATGCGGTTCGCCGAGCTGTCCGAATACCGATTCGTTCTCGTACAGCGTGCCGCTGTGGGTCACTTTCTCGTGATGCACGTTGTTCAGAAACACCGCCTGGTTCTTACGCTTCATCAGCTGTGATGAAGGCCGACGGTGCTGGCCGCTCAGCCAGATGGACTCCTCTTTGATCACAGGATCGAGCTGAAACTGCGAGGGATAGGGCAGCTTCTCCACAAACCCGACCTGCAGCTCGTATTCGTAGGTCTCTGTTTCCACGGCCAGATTCATCCGCCGCAGCTGGTCGCTGCGGGTTTTGCCTGCCCAGAACACCTTCAGAATGCCGCCCTCGTTTGCCAGCGCCTGGGAAAACTGCCCCTGGGCGGCGCTGTGCATCAGATGTATCGCCTTGTAGATATTGGATTTCCCGGTGCCGTTCGGCCCGAAGACGATGTTGAGCTGCTCCAGCTCCAGCGACATGTCGCGGATGGATCGATAGTTTTGAATGTGCAGGGTGTTGATCACAGGCAGGCCCCTTTTGCAGAATAAGCCTGTATATAATCACAGTCTTTGAGATGAAATGCAAAAAAGAGACGACAGTGAGGATGTCGTCTAAACGGGGTACTGCTTTGGGCCTCTATGGGTCAATGGGGCCTTCGCATTTTTATGATCACTTGACTGCCAGACGCAGACCCAAATCATCAGGATAGGGATCAAAGTAGTTTTGCGTCATCAGATACCGGTCGGGGTATTCGGCCAGGTAGTGCTTCAGCAGCGTGATCGGGGCGAGAATAGGCAACTGTCCGTTGCGATAGTGCAGGATCACGTCGCGCAGCTCGCCGCGCTGGCGGGTGTTCAGCTGGTTACGGAAATACCCCTGGATATGCATCAACACGTTGGTGTGATTCTTCCGCGAGGCGGGTTTTTTCAGGATGGTCATCAGCTTTTCCCGGTACGCCACGAAGAAGGCGTCCAGGTCTTCCCACTCGTGCAGCGAGGCAACGAACGGGCCGATTTCACGGTAGCCTGCCTGATGGTGCGCCAGCAGCTGCAATTTATAGCGGCTGTGGAAGTCCAGCAGCGCGCGGCGCGTGAGACCATTTTTTCGCAGCGTGTTCAGTTCGTGCAGGGCAAATACCCGCTCGATAAAATTTTCCCGCAGCACCGGGTCGTGCAGCCGACCGTCTTCCTCGACGGGCAGCCACGGGTAGGTTTCAAGAAGGGCGGCGGTGAACAGCCCGACGCCCTCCTTGCGGCCCCGGTTGCCGTTTTCATCGTACAGCCGCACGCGTTCCAGGCCGCAGCTTGGGGATTTTGCACAGACGATAAATCCCGCCAGATCGCCGATTTTTGGCAGATAGTCCGCCGTGAAGTCGGCCATTTTCTGCGTGAGGTCATCATGAGGCGGCTTGCTGAAACGGAGCTGCGTTTCGCCGCTGTCCGTCAGCGTCAGGCGTATGGCCGGGCGAGGGGTCGGCAGACCGATAGCCATTTCCGGGCAGACGGGCCTGAAATTCACCCACTGGGCCAGCTCATCCATGACGAAGCCCATACGCTTGTGTCCGCCGTCAAAGCGAACGGCGGAACCGGTCAAACATCCGCTAATACCGAGTACAGGTTTCGTTGTCATGGTGTGGTCCTCCCGTTCATATAATTAAAACTTACACAACATGACTAATTTGTCCAAGTATTCGCGGAACTATTTTTTTTATTCCTTTAGAATCAACGCGTATTAACTGCCCTTGTAGGTCGAGTAACCGTACTGGCTCAGCAGAAGCGGGATGTGCAGCTTCTCGTTGGTGCGGGTCACGGTGAACAGCACCGGGATCTCCGGGAAGAAGGAGTCCAGCTTTTTGCCGTGGAAGTAATCTGCGGTTTTGAAGGTCACTTTATACACGCCAGGCTGCATGTCCTGATCCTGCGGATAGAGCGATTTGATGCGGCCGTCGTGGTCGGTTTTGCCGCTGGCAATCGGGGTCCACTTGTCCTGCTGCTGCTTCTCCAGCGTAACGGTCACGTCTGATGGCGGCATCCCGGTTTGCTGGTCGAGAATGTGGACGCTCAGCGTGCCGGCAGGGGCGCTAAAGGCAGCAGGGGCAAAGGCCATCGAGGCCAGGATCAGCAGAGGGGCAGTTTTTTTCATGGTGTTTTCCTGTGGAGTTATTCGTCACAGGAAAACGTTAGCATCTGCGGCGCGGGAAAATATTCAACTTTTCGTGAAGATTCCCGCAGGAGAAAATTATCAGAGGATAATCACTTCAAGCGATACCTGCTGCTGCCACTGCTCCACCTGTTTTTTCCGCCCGGCGGTGAGTTTGCCGCTGGTGACCAGAAGCCATTTACGCTCCGGGAAAATTTCCGGTGCCAGCGCGTCAGGCGGAACCGGCAGGATGTCGATTCGGTGGCCCTGCCCGGTACGCGTTAGGGCTTCGAGCCAGATCTCGCACGGGTCGTTGAGGTGCCAGCCGCTGAGCAGAATATTATCGCCCGGCGCTTTTTTATCGCCTTCGAGGCAAAACGAGGTGTAGGCGATGATGATGCCGTCGAGGATCGCGCGCAGGGTCATGGCGGCGGCGACGTTGGCCGAAACCTGGCTGCGCAGCGGGCGCAGCACGTTCGCGACCAGCTCCGGCCTTGGGTATTCGCGTCCGGCGTCGTAAATCATCTGGCGCAGGGACTCGACCTTGCCGTCCTGCAGGCGTTGCAGCATGTTCTGCTGCAGGGTTTGCCAGTTGTTGGTCCGTCCCGGCATCGGGCGCTCCAGCAGCGGTTTGACCTGGCCGATCGGGACGCCTTTTTTTACCCAGTCGAGAATTTTGAGCGCCTGCTGGACGTCCTCATCGCTGTACTGGCGGTGGCCGCCTTCCGTGCGCTGTGGCTTGAGTAAACCATAGCGACGCTGCCACGCCCGCAGGGTGGTGGCGGTGATGCCGCTGAGTCTGGCGAATTCGCCGATGGAGTAAGCCATGTCCGTGTCCAGAGTGGAGGAATACTCTCAATATACTACGAATTTTCCCGAACGGGATGAAGCGCCGAAACGGTGCACTACACTTAACGTCCAACCGTGCAAATGAAAGGAATTCTCATGAAGCTATGGCCTGTAGTGACCGGTGTTGCCATTGCGCTGACGCTGGTCGCCTGTAAATCCCCCACGCCGCCGAAGGGCGTGCAGCCGATTTCTGGTTTTGACGCCAGCCGCTATCTCGGCAAATGGTACGAGGTCGCCCGTCTGGAAAACCGCTTTGAACGCGGGCTGGAGCAGGTAACCGCCACCTACGGCAAACGCAGCGACGGCGGCATCAGCGTGCTTAACCGCGGTTACGACCCGGTGAAGAACAAGTGGAACGAGAGCGAGGGCAAAGCGTACTTTACCGGCGAGCCGACCACCGCCGCGCTGAAGGTGTCCTTCTTCGGCCCGTTCTACGGTGGCTATAACGTGATCAGGCTGGACGATAAGTACCAGTACGCGCTGGTCAGCGGCCCAAACCGCGACTACCTGTGGATCCTGTCGCGCACGCCAACCATTCCGGATGCGGTGAAGCAGGATTACCTGAACACCGCACGCAGTCTGGGCTTCCGAACCGAACAACTAGTGTGGGTGAAGCAGTAGCCCTACTGGTAGGAAAACGTAATGCTGGCCAGCGCGTTGGCCGAGCCGGGGACCAGTTCGCCGGTTCGGATGTACTGCGCCTGGAACGGTAACGTGAGCGTCTGTGCCGCCGTGGTGCTCTGGATTAAGAACTGTCCGGTCGCACCCGCGGCCGAGCTGTCCGGCCCCATCGTCAGCGGCCCGCTGCCGTTATAGAAAAACTGCACCCCAACGCCGGACGCCGTGGAGTCTCCGGTCAGCGTCACCACCGACGAGGTGTTCGACGGCGTGGTCTGATCGGTCATCACCGCGTGAACCGCCACGTTCGCGTCGCAGGTCAGGCCGACGGTAAACGTCCCCGATGGCGACGTGCTTCCCACCGTGGGCAGAGTGCGAATATCAATGGTGCCCAGCGCCACGCTGGCGTTTTTGCTGCCGACCGTACACCCGCTGGCGGTTACCGTGATGGTGGTCGGGCTGATAATCACCTGCGCCGTTTTCGTCTCGTTGTTATAGGCGGTGAGCACCGCGGCGTTGATGGTCGGGATGTTATAGACGCCGGATTTCAGGGCGGCACCGGTTTTAATAAAGGTGACCTTTGCCGACCAGCCCAGATCCTGGGCATACCCACTGGTGCCCTCTGCCGGGTAGCTTTGCGTGATACCGGTTTGCAGGGGAATATATTGCGTACTCTTAAAATCCTTCAGCCCGATGATATAGCCCACGCCCGGTACGCCGGTCTCAAAAATGGTGTAATTCGCGCCGTCGACGGTGACAGTCGCACCGCTAGAGATGGCGCTGCTGCTGGGCTGCAGCGTGCCTTTGGTGCAGGTAAAAATAAGCCCGCACCAGAACACCTGCTGCACGCTGGCGGTGGCGCTCCAGGTCGAGCCGATAATGCTGCCCGGCACCACGGAATCCGCCGGCCCGCTGTAGGTCATCGGCTGAGGGGAGAGCGTAATATCCGATTTCCAGTCCAGCGCCTGCACGCTGGCGCAGAAAAGTAATCCGCTGAGAAGAAACGCTAAACGCATCATAGATACTCCGTTGTCCAGGTGGCGAGGGCTGACACATCGCCGGCGCTCACCGGCGTGGCGGTGGCAACCAGCTGCGCGTAAAAAGTCATCTGTACGCTGTCATCCCCCGCCGTTCCGTACGCGGTGGTTTGCGTGTTCAGGGGAATGAGTACGCTCTCTTTATCGAGGATTTGCACCGCCACGCCGGTAGCGCCGCCGTCGGCAATCTTCAACAGCTGCAGGTTGGCATCATCCGGCGTACCGCTGAAGCGGATTTTTACGCCCGCAAAGGTTGGCCCGCACGCTTCAAGCCTGAGCGTGAAGGGCGTTTTGATATTGCTGACGGCCCCGGCACGGCTGAACTGTTTAATACCAATGGTGCCCAGAGGCACGTTTTGCTCCCCGGAGTCCTGCGCCACCACGCAGGTGTTGCCGATCAAATTGCCGGTGACGGCAACCAGCACGTCATACCCGCGAACGGGGAGAGCGAAAGCCAGCAGTGCGATGCAGCCGATCCGAAACGTTACTGACATACCACCTCCTGAGAATAGAGACCGGTGCGGGCGTTAAAGTGCTGCTTGTTTAAGGCATAGGTAATAGCGCAGCGCTGGCGGCTGCCGCGGCCCCACACGGCGTTCAGCGTGCCCTTTTCTGATAAACCGGAAAGATACAGGCTGCCGCCATCGCCGACGATGCCGCTGGTTTTGTCATCATCGAGCGAGACCAGCGTGCCGAAGGGGAGCACATCGTTGCCGTGACGCACGATAAACATCGCTTTTGCTCCCTGATGCGTGGTGAAGGTGGCGCGAACCAGGGCGCCGTCGGTAGGCGTTTTGTTGGCGATGGCGTTTTCCAGCTCCACGTCGTTGCCGGCGGTCGTCACGTCCAGCGCGACCTGGTTAACGCGGTACGGCGTGGCGTACGGGATCACCGCGTAGCCACGGCTGTCCGTTTTGATGCCCTTATGGTTAAGCACGGCGACGCTGCTGGCCCCCGGCGCTTTTACCAGAATGTTGGTATTTCCGAGCGGCTGGCTCAGCGTCAGGCCATCTTCATGCACTACCGCACCGCCGCTGATGCCGTAGCTGAGGTTGCGGGAGTCGCTGGCGTAGCTGTAGCCCAGGTTGTAGTCTCCCCACGCGCCTTCGTACTGCAGGGTGGCATCGCCGCCGTAGTGCTGCTGGGCGCTGTAGCGCTGGTTGACGCTATAGAACAGGTTTTCCTGGCCCGGCAGGTAGCCGCTCACGCCCGTGCTGGCGGTTGTGCCGGTGGAGTCCGCATGGGTCGTGGTAAAGCGCGCGCGGGTCGACAGCGTCGGGTTGCCCAGCGGGACCGAAATCGACATCGACAGGATGTTATCTTTCTTGTCGTCATACAGGCTCGAGCTTCGCTGGACGCTGACGCCAAGCGACACGTTGCGAAACGTGGCGTTCCACGCAAACTGCAGGCTTTGCGTGGTATTTGACGTGTTCCAGTATGTCTGCTGATCCCACGACAGTGACAGCGAGCCGTATTGTCCCATCGGCTGCGACAGCAGCAGCTGGTTTTTTGCCTTGCGCGACATGCGCAGGTTGTACACGGTGTCGTATTGGGTGGTGACGGTGCCATCGTCTTCCACCGTCTGCTTTGGCGATCCGCCCGACATCCCTTTGTACGTCGTGTCGCTGAGGGTATAAAACCCTTTCGTGGAGTAGCGCAGCGAGAAGAAGTTCACCCGCGTGCCAATGTCGTTCAGCAGCTTGCTGTAGCGCAGGCGCACCGAATCACCGCTGTAGTGCCGATCGTCCGCCAGCTGGCTGCGGGCGTGGGTCAGGTCGATGGAGTAGGCGCCAAAGCGGCCGAGGTTCTGCCCAAACCCGAGGGCCAGGCCGTTATAGCGATCGGCAAACTGCGCCCCGCCGTAAAACGTCAGGCCGTATCGCCAGCCGTAGAACAGCTCGCCCTGCGCGAAAGAGGGCGCGTCCTGATTGCCCGTCGGACGGTATTTCCCGGCACCGAGGGCATATTTCACCTGTCCGTTACGCACCAGGTTCGGCACGCTGGCAAAGGGAAGCGTGTATTGCGTTATGCTGCCGTCGTTCTCCTGAATGGTGACCGCCAGATCGCCTCCCGAGGAGGTCGGGTAGAGATCTTTCAGCACAAACGCCCCCGGCGGGACGGAGGTTTGATAGATGATGTTGCCGTTCTGGCGAACCGTTACGGTCGCGTTGCTGCGCGCGATGCCGCGAACTTCAGGCGCATAGCCGCTGAGGCTGGCGGGCAGCATGTTGTCATCGGTTTTCAGGGCGATACCGCGCAGGCCCACGGAGTCGAAGACTTGCGCCGAGGTATACGTTTCCCCGGCATACACCTGCGCGCGCAGGGCGTGAATATCGCGCTGCAGCCAGGTCTGCACGTGGGTGAGCTCATTGCTGTCTTTGGTCCACGTGGTGAAATCACGCAGCCGCCACGCGCCCAGGTTGACGCCGCTGTTGAGGCTTGCAAACAGCTGCTGTTCCCGCGTGCGCGTCTCGCCGCGATACTCATTGTTCGAGCCGTTGACCACGTAATTCAGCCACGCGGCAGGAATGCCCGCCTCCCAGCTTTCCGGGCTGACGTATCCGCGCGGCAAATTGCGCATCGCACTTTGCGGTACGGTGAAGCTCAGGGTGAGCGTCTTCTGGTCCAGATCAAACTGCGTATCCGCAAACGCCTTCGTTAAGAAGATGCAGCGCTGCGCCAGCGGCAGCGCTCCGCCCTTCGCCTGATGGCTATCGATGCCCAGCGCGTCGAATTGCTCAGGCGTGAGGCAGGGCAGCGCTTCACCTGTGCTGTCCTCAGCAAGGCGGAACGTGACGTTACCCGTGAACGCATAATTCGTATTGATATACACGTTGAGGTTGTAATCACCCGGTGGCAACGCGCTCCCGGCGTTGACCCAGGCGAGATCGGCGCTGTTTGCGCTCTCGCCGTTGAGGAACGCGGGGTTAAATTGCAGCTCGCTTTCAGCAGCCACGGCTTGCCGAATCACCAGGGAGATCACCGTGGCGCACAGGATTTTTATTTTCACGTGGTCACGCCTTACTGTTTTTATTATTGGGATAACGACGCGCGCGTGGCGGGGGTCCATGCCCCGTAATCGTTAATGGTCTGATAGCTCATGCTGCCCGCATGGCTGAAGGTTTCGGCCAGCGTCACGCTGCCTTTCGGGGGCACCATCACCGGCTGCACCGGCATACCGTCAATTTTCACGTTGATGGTGGTGAGGTAGTACGGCGTGGGGTTGCTGAGCGTCACTTTTCCGGCGCGATAGGCACCGGCCAGTTTTTTCCACGCCTCTCCCGGGCTCTCACTGAGTCCTTCCGGGCGATAAAAGACCTTGATGCGGTTAGCCGACGCAAACTGCAGCGTATTTCCGGCGCCGCTTTTCGCCTGCTGGGGGATGGCTTTGACCGTCATCCAGTAGAGCGTCTCCCGATCCGCTGGCAGGGCTTTGCCGTTAAACATAATTTTCACCGCGCTTTCGCTGGCCGGCTTCATGACGTACAGCGGCGGCGTGATCGCGAAGTCGTTGGTGCGTTCGCCTTGCTCATTCTCCATCCATGACTGGATCAGGAACGTGGCGTCGGGATGGGTGTTTCTCACCTGCATCATGGCCTGGCTGGTGGCGCTGGAGTAGACCATTCGCGTTGCGCCCAGCCCCACGCCGCCGGCATAGACGGCGGAGGAACATAACGCGCCCGCCAGGCAAATCCATGTGTTTACGCGCATAGTGCTTCTCCTGAAAGCTAAGACAGGCCCGGCTCGCAGACCGGGCCTGAGGATTACGAATAGGTTACGGTGTAGGTTGCGACGGCGCTGGCATCACCCGCGGTGGCGCCGCCCTTCGGCGAGTAATATTTCGCGCTGAAGTTCAGGGTGTTGGCACCCTTACGCAGAGGGATGGCCGCAGCAGGTTCACCCAGGTTCACCACGTTGCCCTGCTCGTCATAAAGGCGAATAGCCACGTTTTGCGCAGAGTTGGCGCTGCCGTTTGCCCCGACGGACAGGCTATTAACATCGGAAGTGTCCGGCGTGCCGGTGAAGGTGACGGCCACGGTTGTGGCGGCAATCGGGTTCTCATCCGTAGAGGCTGATGTATCGGCGATTTCGCAATCTTCCAGGGTGATGGCAAACGCTTTTGCCGTGCTGGCAACGCTGCCGGCGGTCGCCAGCGTTGCGGTACGCACTTCACCCATATCAACGTCAATGTTGGCGCTTCCTGCGCTGATGGCGCAGGCGGAGGTCACCACTTTGCCGCTAAAGTTCACCGTGCCGCCGCTGGTGCCGGCAGCCAGGGCCGTGCCCGCTGGCAGTAATGCCGCAATAGCGATCGCGAGCAGCGTTTTATTATTGAATTGAGCTTTCATTGTCCTGATTCCATTATGGTGTTATGTCGAGATTTGCTCTGAAAGCAGCAGGTCTAACTGGTTAAAAAGACCAGCAAATCTGTCTTGTTCCTGAGCCCGAGTTTTCTTATCGCTGAGCTTTTTAACGCGCTGACACGACGGTAAGAAAGCTGCTCTGTTTCGGCGATGTAACGCATATCCAGACCCTTTCGCAGTTCCTTCAATACCCTCCATTCACCCGGCGTCAGCGATAACGCCGTGGGTTTTTTTAGTGGGCGATAACGGCTATCGACCATTTTTAATACGCTGGCTCGCCAGTGATAAAGCGGGTCCTGCAGCGAGAGATAGGCGTCTATTTCACCGCGTATCCACAGCCAGGAATTTGCCGGTGCGGAATACATGCAAATAAGTACGTCGGGATAAAGGACTTTCATCTTCCTGATATATTTCAGGCAGTCATATCCCGCGTGATATTTCTCCATGCCGGATAAAAAAATCACGTCTACCGGTGCGGCCGCGAGTATCGTTTCGATCTCCGCGTAATTATCGATCGATGCTGTAATCTGCATAGCCGGGACAATATTTTTTAATAACGCGGTGATCCCCTGGCGCGCAAAGTGATCTCCACCCAATAGCGCGATATTTAAATGACGTGTGTTGTTGAGCTTATTCGCCATGTCATTCCCTCGATTTATAATTGTAATGAGACTCGTCTGTCTGGCAGAACGATGCCTGTATTTTCGAAGCAATTAAGCATTGCACGGTGTGAGCCCACTATACTCAGGGCGTAAAAGAGGTAACCTGAATTAATCTTAATTTGTTTTAAGTACGGTTTAGGTGTAGCGTCAATTTCTCCTCGCTGAACCGGCTTTTGCTTATCTGCCTGCAAATAATCATACCGGTAGTTTTTATTGAAAAGTTGGCTTTAATAAATGTTTTGTAAGGAAATAGTCTGGGGACGTCATGCGAAGCGGGTTGTTACTGACGGTGGCTAACAGTTTCGCACCGAAATTGTTAATTAAGACGACAGCTTTCGAATTGGTCGTAATTTCGAAACCCGCTGGCAGAGCGCGTCCTTTCTGCTTTTTATTAAAAAAACAAATTAAGCGCGCTGAATAATTCAGACAACGATGGCTAAAGCGTTCAACAGGCGCCTTTGTCGAGTTTTGTCAGTGTCAAGACGGCTTAAAATGGTGGTTAAGAAAACTTCAGACCGGTCAGATAAAGAGAAAGGAAAAATAAGATTTTTCGCCAGGCGCCAGGATATACAGTTGCGCATTAATCCGTCACATTAATCCTTACACAGGCGAGGGATACGCAGGTTAACCGTGAAGGGAATCTACTGGAGCAACAGGCGTTGACCGGAGGTATTTAGCCCATTCTATGCATAAGCATTACATTATTAATGGCCTGGTAGAGTTTCATCCAGCGGCCAGCACATTACGCGATCTCAACAATCCTGACCGGGTGGTGGTATTAAATTCCCCGGCGGGGCGCTGTTTGTTGTTATTAATAGAAAGAGTCGGAAGTATAGTGACTCAACAGGAGTGCATGGATATTGTCTGGCAGCGCCGGGGGATGCTGGTTTCGCCTAATACCTACTACCAGAATATTTCTATTCTGCGTAAGGGGCTGAAGAGAGTAGGGTTTGAAACCGATCCGATTGTCACTATCCCGCGCATTGGACTGACGCTCGCAAGCGATACGCAAATCACCGTTAAAGAGACGCCGCCGCAGGCTGAAGAGGAAGAACGTGCTGCTCCGGATGTCTGCGAAGAGGCTGTCGCCCCGACGGTCTCGACGCGCCGCTTCTGGCTGCCGGGCGCGCTGGTGCTATTGCTGATGCTGGCTGGCGTGAGCGTTATCAGCCATAACCTGCTGCATGACAGCTATTTCGTCGACGGGTACCGCTTCGCGATGAAGATGGGCGAATGCCAGCTCTATTTTTCTCGCGATATTGAAACGCAGCGCGACCGGGATAAAGCCCTGGCCTATGCCGCCCCGTTTAAGGACCAGTGCGCGAACTATCCCTGGGTGTACGTCAGCGGCTACATCCTGCTTCCTCGCGCATCGGTCATTCGCTGTGACAGGCCGATGACGGAACCCAACCGCTGTATGTCCGATTATTTTATAGAGGATCGCTAGCATGGTTCGCTACCGTCAAACGCTTGTTGCGCTCTGCCTGTGCCTGCTGATGGGGGCTGTCGTGGCGGCGTATTACCTCTGGCATCGCCATTACATCCAGCCCTTTTCATGCCAGGCGAACTTTATTCAGCATCACCGTGATGAAACGCTCTCTCTGTGGCTGAATTACACCGTGGAGGGTAACAGCGGAATACTCAGCATGAATGGCCGGTTGAAAAGCGATCCTACGAAGACCCTGAATCGCAAAGTTTTCTTTCAGATTGAGCGCAAAGACAGCGTCTTTAATCTGACGTCCATACGCAATATGAAATTTCCGGACGACAACATCAGCGACAGCTGGCTGGAGAAGTACGAGCCCTTATTTTTTATCTATCCAAATAAGAATATTTATATGCGTATTAAGAAACAGCAGAATGAGAATTATTTATTTATTCTGGGGACGCTGCCGACCTATGTGTGCCACACGTCAAAAAACGGATAGCGACAGGGAGAAATGTTTTTAAGTTTTTGCGACCATCATTTATGCTTGATTTAACAGCCAGGACCTATCTTAGGAAAATATAACAGCAACAATAATGTTGCGATAATGTAATTATTCTTCGGCAAGTTAATGAAAAATATAATTGATGATAGCGTCAGAATGACGCCTGCACGGAATAAATCCCTGCATATGGGTTTACTCCTGTGGCCCCATTTCTCGCTTTTCGCATATTCAGGATTAATAGAGGCGTTACGCATTGCATCCAGCGTCCAGAAGCGTAGCCAGAAAATACGCTTTAAACTCAGCCTGATAAGCACTTATCCCGACTTACCGGTAGTGAGCAGCTCAGGGCTCAGCGTGCGGCCCGAGGCCGCCCATGCACCGCCCGGCAACTTTGACTATATTGCGGTGATTGGTGGGGGGCTGGAGCATCTTCACCAGGGACACCGTGGCGACAGAGCGTTTCTCACGGATGCTTATCACAACAACGTTCCTCTGATTGGTATTGGTACCGGCAGCTTTATCCTGGCGGAGGAAGGCTTACTGAACGAGCGCCGCGCCTCGATTCATCCTCATCACCATGACGTTTTCACCCAACGCTTTCCGCAGGTTTATGCTGAGCAAGGCCTCGATTTTATCGACGAAGGCGATGTGCTGACCTGCCCGGGCGGGATCTCAACGCTCACCCTGATAACGGCGCTGATCCGCGCCCACGGGGGAGACGACATTGCGGCCACCACCTCCCGGCGGCTGTCCCTTCCTTCGCATGACGCCGCCACGCCGCGGCCCGCGAATATCGCCATGATCCCTGATTCACGGCTGCGCAGGGCGGTGACGATCGTCGAACAGTATCTGACTCACCCGCTGAACGCCGCCAGGCTCGCGCAGGACGTCAAGCTGAGCGAACGTCAGCTTAACCGCCTGTTTCACGCCGAGTTTGGCAAAACGGCGCGGGAATTTATCCGCAGCGCCAGGCTACGCTATGCCTGCTGGCTGCTGAAAAACTCTCAGCAAAGCGTGACGGATATTGCGCGGCGGATGCGGTTTAGCGACTGCGCCCATTTTATTCGTCATTTTCAGACCGAGTACGGCTGCACGCCGGGGGTATGGCGCACGTCGCAGAACTGATGCACCTATTTCGTGCTTTCTTCGTAGGGTATTACTGGCCCGCCTGGATAGACTTCCGTTAAAAGCCTAACGGAGGGAAGACGACATGAACTGGCAGCCTTTTCGCGGCGATGCACCGGAAAATATGACGATTTTCAGCGCGTCATTTCCCGACGTCAGCGACCAGTGGCCGATGAAAGACGACGCTGCCCGTGAGATCGCCTCCCTTGACCGCGCCCTGAAAGCCGAGCCAGCGCTCCGGCCTCCGAGGGTGGAATACGACGAAGGGGGGCAGGCCGTGCTTGTCCCGCAGAACCGCTATTCCGAACAGGCCTTCCGCAACCGCCCGGCGCTCACCGCGTGGCGCACCCGGCTGGTGCCCTCCGCGCTGGCGCTGTTTGTGGTGCAAAACCCGCTGGAAGACCGCCTGCCCGACGGCACTAAAATGGACAGCGACAGCCGCCAGTGGTTTATCCACGCTAACGATGCGATTGGCGTGCGCTCCCGCGCCCGGGTGCTGGCCGCGCTGGTGGATAAGTACATTCATAATGAGAGCGAGAACAACTGGGTCAGCCTCGCGAGCGGTGCCGCCATCCCGGTGCTGGAGGCGCTGCGTGAAGCAAAGCTCGACGGCCAGCGGGTGTATCTCACGCTGGTGGACAAAGACCCGGTGGCGCTCAGCTGGGCCGAAACTATGGCGGCGCAGGAAGGGATTGTGGTGGGCGAACAGCTGACGCTGCTCAGGCGCAACCTGCTCCATGCGCTGGTGCGTAACGAGGACCTGCTGCTGGAGCTGGGCGAGCATCAGGCCGAACTGGTTGACGCGCTGGGGATTTTCGAATACTTCAACGATACCGATGCGGTGATTTTTCTCCAGCGCGCGCTGCGGCTGGTCAAGCCCGGCGGGGCGGTGATTGTGTCGAACATGCTGACCAGCAGCCCGCAAATTGACTTTGTGCTGCGGGGTATCGGCTGGGAGGATATTCACCCGAGGTCGTTACAGCAGCTGCAGGATATCCACCTCGCGGCGGGCGTGCCGGTGGAAAACGTCACCGTGGTGGTGCCGAAAGATGGGGTGTACGCGGTGATGGAGATTAGGGTTTAGCTCGATCTGTTCCCTCTCCCTTGAGGGAGAGGGCTAGGGTGAGATGGGGAAGAGCCCGCAAAGCGTGGCTTGAAATAGTTCGGTTTTCCAATCATGATCCGCCCCATGAAAATAGAAACCGCACTCCACACACACTTCGAACGTCTGGTCGCGATCTGGGAATCCTCCGTCCGCGCCACCCATCACTTTTTACAGGAAAGCGATATTGCGGCGTTGCGCCCGTTATTGCTCAACGCCTATCTGCCTAACCTCAAGGTCGTGATCGCTCGCGATGACGCAGGCGTTATACACGGCTTTTTAGGCGTGGATGAAAACCGCATTGAAATGCTGTTTGTTGACGACGCGAGCCGCGGGAAGGGCGTCGGGAAATTACTGCTGCAACACGCCATCGCAGCGTTTGGCGTAAACGAAGTGGACGTGAATGAGCAGAACCCGCAGGGCGTCGCGTTTTATCGTCATATGGGGTTTGAGCAGGTCGGACGCTCGGAACTGGACGGGCAGGGGAATCCGTTTCCGCTACTACATATGCGGTTGGGTGAATGAATATTAACTTAACGCAGAAATCATACTTTTAGATATGAAATGCAACGCGTTTTCCTGTGGGAAGTTCAATGTCGATATGAAGTTTCCCCCCCATTGCCTCAATGTAGCGCTTAAGCGTGGCAATTTTGAGTTCATTTCCACGTTGCTCTAGCTGCGTTACTGCGGGCTGACTCACCCCCATCAGATCGGCAACATTTTTTTGCGAAAGTCTCAGCTCTTCACGTAAAAGTTGCAGACCCGTCTCGAGGATCATTTCATCTGCCATCTCTTTAATACGTTGTTGGCTTTCCGGTGAACGTGACGCAATCACTTCATTTAAGGTTTTCACTTGGTTGCCTCCAGGCTTGTCAGATGGAAGGAAAATTCGGCATCTGCGATGCGAATCATTTTTTCATAAAAGGCTTTGTCGTTATTCTTATCGCCCGCGCAAAGCACAATGGCCTGACGGACAGGATCAAATGCGAAGAAAGCACGTATCGGACGTCCAGCATATTGAATACGTAATTCCTTCATATGGTTATACCGTGAGCCTTTAACCGTATCTGCATAGGGCCGTGGAAGACGTGGCCCATATTTTTGCAGATTTAGCAGGTCTGCCAGTATCTTATCCTGTAATCCTTCTTCCTGCTCAAGCAGTCATTGCTCGAATACCTTTCCGAACAGAACCGTCCACATGCTTTCGTCCATGATAAGCTGTAGCTTATAAATAGAATATAAGCTGTAGTTAATAAATGCAATGGCTGCCATCGACAGCCAGGCTGTTAGTGGCAAGAGTATGACAAAGAAGGGAAATCAAACTGATCGCGCAATTAAATAATTGCGAGGCACTTTCCAGCATTTTTTCTATTCATGCTGGCGAGTATTGCTTCGAGGTTATAGTGACCTATCTCTCTGAAAATTTGGCGTTTTCCTAACTAGTGAACTATCCAGGATAACCGGTTGGTTGAATGTTATTCAACTTTGCGACCAGAAAAATTTTTCATGAGATGCCCATTAATAGTTCGAACATCTTTACCTTACAGATCGGCAATGGCTGCCGGAGATTGGATTACGTCTCAAGAAAAAGAAACCAAATCTTGACCGCACAAAAAGCACGAGGAATAACATCCGGTTCGAGGATGAGCTTTTGGAAAATGTTGAGAAGGCTGCGGGGAAAGGAAATTTGAGTACGTGGTTGAAAGAGGCGTGTAGGCTTAGGTTTTTGAGTGAGTAGTCATCAAAGCTTTATAGGTCGTGTTGACGATGAAATAAATGATAAGTTAGGAATATATGCTCCAAACTTATCATTGATGATGATGTTATAATTATCAATTATATCCTTAAAATGAATCAGCTATTTTTAACCGAATCTGCTTTTAAATTTTTGCGAACTTATCCGTCGTTGCATTTTTCCATTACAATTGGGACATAAATGTTGTTTCTTCCCTTCAATTTCCCATGTGTAGTATTTCTTCTTAAAGTGATTATGACAGATATCACACTGTCTGGGCTTCAATATAGCACCAATAATGACCATTAAAATTACAGCACCTATAATCCATTCCATTACACCTTCCCTTGGTGATAGTTTTGAAATGGGGGAGAGAATAACACTCAATATTTAAATTAATAAGTGATCATGTTCACTTAAGGTGACTGGATTGGGCGAATCTATTTATTAATAAAGTTTTTATTAAAGCGGATGGCATTTTGGCGGAAGATCACAGGAGTCGAACCTGCCCGGGAACGCTGGCGTCCCCAACTGGATTTGAAGTCCAGCCACCTCACCGGAGATGACGATCTTCCGCGCCTCGATTGCTACATGGAGGCGGGGCGCATTATAGCTACTTTCAGGCATTTACCACATACCCCGACACACTTTTTTCACCTCTCTTTTGACCTGTACACCCCTGTTTCAGTTAATTCCTAAGAAAATCCTCATGTTAGCCCCTCGTGCTCCCAACATTTACCGCGATCACAAAAAACAAGAAACGTAATCTGCTAACCAGAAAACGCAATACCCGCCTTTGAAACAATGGTTTAAAACCAATGCAACCGGTCTCAGCGCCCCCTACAGCGTGAAGGATAAAAAAAGATGAGAGAAGTATTGTCAGTAAAAGAGAAGATTGGCTACGGCATGGGAGACGCCGCCAGCCACATCATTTTTGATAACGTCATGTTGTACATGATGTTTTTCTACACCGACATTTTCGGCATTCCCGCCGGGTTTGTCGGCACCATGTTCCTGCTGGCGCGCGCGCTGGATGCGATCTCCGACCCGTGCATGGGGCTGATTGCCGACCGCACCCGCAGCCGCTGGGGCAAGTTCCGTCCGTGGATTTTGTTTGGTGCCATCCCGTTCGGCATCGTCTGCGTGCTGGCCTACACCACGCCGGACCTCAGCCTCAACGGCAAAATGGTTTACGCTGCCGTTACCTACACCCTGCTGACCCTGCTCTATACCGTGGTCAATATTCCCTACTGCGCGCTGGGCGGCGTGATCACCAACGACCCGACGCAGCGTATCTCCCTACAGTCCTGGCGCTTTGTGCTGGCGACGGCGGGCGGCATGCTCTCCACGGTGCTGATGATGCCGCTGGTGAACCTGATTGGCGGCGACGATAAGGCGTTCGGCTTCCAGGGCGGGATTGCCGTGCTGTCGGTAGTCGCGTTCCTGATGCTGGCGTTCTGCTTCTTTACCACCAAAGAGCGCATCCAGGTGCCGCCGAGCACTACCTCCATGCGGGAAGACCTGCGCGACATCTGGCACAACGACCAGTGGCGCATCGTCGGCGTGCTCACCATCCTCAACATCCTCGCCGTCTGCGTGCGCGGCGGCGCGATGATGTACTACTGCACCTGGATCATGGGCTCGCCAGAGGTGTTCGTCGCGTTCCTCACCACCTACTGCGTCGGCAACCTGATCGGCTCCGCGCTGGCGAAACCGCTCACCGACTGGAAGTGCAAGGTCAGCATCTTCTGGTGGACCAACGCCGCGCTGGCGGTGGTCAGCGTGGCGATGTTCTTCGTCCCGATGCATGCCACCGTGCTGATGTTCGCCTTTATCTTCGTCATCGGCGTGCTGCACCAGCTGGTGACGCCGATTCAGTGGGTGATGATGTCCGATACCGTCGACTACGGCGAATGGACCAACGGCAAGCGCCTGACCGGCATTAGCTTTGCGGGCACGCTGTTCGTGCTGAAGCTCGGCCTGGCGCTGGGCGGGGCGATGATCGGCTGGATGCTGGCAGGCGGCGGCTACGACGCGGCAGCCAAAACTCAGAACAGCGCGACCATCAGCATCATTATCGGCCTGTTTACCCTGGCCCCGGCGGTCTGCTACGTGCTGAGCGCCATCATCGCCAAACGCTATTACACGCTGAAAACCCCCTTCCTGACCAAAATCCTGGGCGAGCTGGCGCAGGGCGCGCGCCGCAATCAGCAGGAGTTTGAAAAACTGCCGGTCAGCAAAGAATTACAGAACTAAGAGGACGAGAGCATGAAAATCAGTGATGGAAACTGGCTTATTCAACCGGGCCTGAACGTGACGTATCCAGTTCAGGTGTTCGACGTGGAGCAGCAGGGCAATGACCTGGTGGTGTTTGTTGCGCCGCGCGACGTGCGCGAGCGCACCTGGCAGCTCGACACGTTGATGTTCACGGTGCGCCTGTTTGCCCCGCAGGAAGGGATTGTCGGGGTGCGCATCGAGCACTTCCAGGGTGCGCTGAATAACGGCCCGCACTATCCGCTGAACGTTCTGAAAGACGTGAAGTTAGAGATTGAGAACAACGCCGAGTTTGCCGAGCTGAAAAGCGGAAGCGTCAGCGTGCGCGTCACCAAAGGCGAGTTCTGGGCGCTGGATTTCCTGCGCAACGGCCTGCGCATTACCGGCAGCCAGCTGAAAAACAACGGCTACGTGCAGGACAGCAATGCCGACCGCAATTACGTGTTCGAACGTCTGGATCTGGGCGTGGGGGAAACGGTCTACGGACTGGGCGAGCGCTTTACCGCGCTGGTGCGCAACGGCCAGACGGTCGAAACCTGGAACCGCGACGGCGGCACCAGCACCGAGCAGTCCTACAAAAATATCCCGTTCTACCTGACCAACCGCGGCTACGGCGTGCTGGTGAATCACCCCGAGAACGTCTCGTTTGAAGTCGGCTCCGAGAAGGTCTCCAAAGTGCAGTTCAGCGTCGAAGGGGAATATCTCGAGTACTTCGTGATCGAAGGCCCGACGCCAAAAGAGGTGCTGAACCGCTATACGCAGTTCACCGGGCGTCCGGCGCTGCCGCCTGCCTGGTCGTTCGGCCTGTGGCTGACCACCTCGTTCACCACCAACTACGACGAAGCGACGGTAAACAGCTTTATCGACGGCATGGCCGAGCGCGACCTGCCGCTGCACGTGTTCCACTTCGACTGCTTCTGGATGAAGGCCTTTCAGTGGTGCGACTTCGAGTGGGACCCGGTGACCTTCCCGGATCCGGAAGGGATGATCCGCCGCCTGAAGGAAAAAGGGCTGAAGGTCTGCGTGTGGATTAACCCGTACATCGGCCAGAAATCCCCGATCTTCCGGGAGCTGAAAGAGAAGGGCTACCTGCTTAAGCGCCCGGACGGCTCCCTGTGGCAGTGGGACAAATGGCAGCCGGGGCTGGCGATCTATGACTTCACCAACCCGGAAGCGTGCCGGTGGTATGCCGACAGGCTGAAAGGCCTGGTGGAGATCGGCGTCGACTGCTTCAAGACCGACTTCGGCGAGCGTATCCCGACGGACGTGCAGTGGTTCGACGGGTCCGATCCGCAGAAGATGCACAACCACTACGCCTACATCTATAACGAGCTGGTGTGGAACGTGCTGAAAGAGACGGTGGGGGAGGAAGAGGCGGTGCTGTTTGCCCGTTCGGCGTCCGTGGGTGCGCAGCAGTTCCCGGTGCACTGGGGCGGCGACTGCTACGCCAACTATGAATCGATGGCCGAAAGCCTGCGCGGCGGGCTGTCGATTGGCCTGTCCGGCTTCGGGTTCTGGAGCCACGATATCGGCGGGTTCGAAAACACCGCTCCGGCGCACGTCTATAAACGCTGGTGCGCGTTCGGGCTGTTCTCCAGCCACAGCCGCCTGCACGGCAGCAAATCCTACCGCGTGCCGTGGGCTTACGATGACGAGTCCTGCGACGTGGTGCGCCACTTCACCCAGCTGAAGTGTCAGCTGATGCCGTATCTGTATCGTCAGGCGGCGCTGGCGCGCGAGTTCGGCACACCGATGCTGCGCGCGATGATGCTGGAGTTCCCGGACGATCCGGCGTGCGATTATCTCGACCGCCAGTACATGCTGGGGGATTCGGTAATGGTCGCGCCGGTGTTCTCCGAGGCGGGCGACGTGCAGTTCTATCTGCCGGAAGGCCGCTGGACGCACCTGTGGCACAACGACGAAATTCAGGGCAGCCGCTGGCATAAGCAGCAGCACGATTTCATGAGCCTGCCGGTCTACGTGCGCGATAACACCCTGCTGGCGCTGGGTAACAATAACCAGAAGCCGGACTACGCGTGGAATGAGGGGACGGCCTTCCAGCTGTTTAACCTGGACGACGGGGCAACGGCGGTGAGCGAGGTGCCTGCGGCGGACGGCTCCGTGACGTTTACGCTGAAGGCGTCACGTCGGGGCGACATCGTGACCTTTACCGGCGCGGGAGACGCACAAAACTGGTCGGTGTGCTTGCGCAACGTGCAGAAGGTGAGCGGCGTGAAGGGTGGTTCACACGCGGGCAGCGAGTGGGGTGTGGTAGTGAAAGCGGAGGGGAATGAGGTGGTGGTTCACCTTTAATTCCCCTCACCCTAACCCTCTCCCCAAAGGGGCGAGGGAAGGGTTTACTCCCTCTCCC
The DNA here is from genome assembly GCF_004362415.1 of Enterobacter sp. AG326. NCBI lineage: Bacteria > Pseudomonadati > Pseudomonadota > Gammaproteobacteria > Enterobacterales > Enterobacteriaceae > Enterobacter > Enterobacter sp. AG326. The sequence goes on from NZ_SNXG01000005.1 coordinate 130,634, forward strand.
TTTCAGGGAGAGGGCTGGGGTGAGGGTGCGGTCGATACCACACCGCCCGTCATCGTCTGCTGAACCTGCTGTTTATCCATATTCACCGCGTTCAGCTTGCCGTTCACCGTTGGCTTCAGCGGGGCATTTGCCTGCACGCTGCCGCTGGCGGTGAGCTGAATATTGCCGTCGCCCGTAATCGGCAATGCAGGCCAGCCCCACTGCTGCAGTACGTTGAGCGGCACGCCGCGCCCGTTCAGGCTCACCGTGGTCTGCCGCTGCGGCAGCTGCGAAACCGTCGCCGTGGCTTCCAGAATACCTTTCTCGGTAAACGCGCTCAGGTCGGTAATGTTCACCGTGGCGGCGTTGGCATTCAGCGCCAGCGACGGACGACGCACGTCCACGCGGTTAAAGGTCGCCGCCGCACCGTTCAGGGTTGCGCTGCCGCCCCAGATGCCCCACTGGCGATCTTTCACCAGCTGCAGGTTTGCGCCATAGCCGTCCAGAGAGGTGATCTGCCACGGGAAGGCGGGATCGATGTCGATCACCAGGTTGCGGCTCAGGCCGAATTTTTGCAGCGTGACGCTGTTAAGCCATTCCGGCAGAGGCTCCATCCACAGCGTTTTCCAGTTCTGCGGCAGGGTGTACTCCAGCCCGGCGATGGCAACATCGTCCAGCACCAGCGCTTTACCGTCGCGCAGCCAGTTACCGGACGTGCGCACCATGCCGCCTTCCCAGCGGGAGGTGAACTGACGCAGCGCCATGCCCTGCGGGGAAAACTCCGCATTCAGGATCGGGTCGAAAAGATGCAGCGAGCCGTAGATAAACTCGCTGGCGTTCATGGACAGGCGGCCTTCCTGGCTCTGCCAGTCGCCTTTGCTGAGAGTCAGGTTGCGCAGGCTTAAATCGAGATCGGTCACCGCCCAGTCCGGGCCCTGAAGCCGGGCGTCGGTCACGTCCAGACGACCAATCTGCAGAGAGGGAATAGTGGCCAGCGGCGCGAAGAACGCCATCAGCGTTTTATCGCTCTGCAGGCGAATTTCGTTCAGGCGCATCGTTTCGATAATCCAGCTTCCGTCGGCGTTGCGCAGGGCGGAGCCGGTAAGCGAGCCACGGGCCATGTCGGCGCCAATCGTTTTTAGCACCACTTCCTTACCGTTAAGCTGGCCCTCGATCAGCACGTTGGTGGCCGGTACGTCGTTCAGGGTCAGCGAGCCTGCGCTCATCTGGATCTGCGCGTTGTTCCCCAGCACGTTGCCCGCTTCCGGCTGCCACGGGCTGACGCCGCCTGTGACCTTCTGCGCGCTCAGGTCCCATTCGGTATTCGGGCTGTTAAACGCCATATTGTTCAGCTGCAGGCGATCCGCCTGGAAAGGCAGCGGTGCCGTCTGGGGCGAGAGATTCAGCGTGCCGTCGAACAGGGTGATGGTGTCCATATGCAGCGGATCGGTTATCTGGCGGCTGCTCAGGCCAATATCGACTTTTTTGGCTACCAGCGTGGCAGGTTTACCGTCCCGACCGAAGGTGACGTTTTCCAGAATGATGTGGGAAGGCGACGAAAAGCGGTGATTCATCTTGTCGAAACTGAGTTCGTAGTCGGTATTCACCGTCACCCAGCTGCTGACCTGAGAAGCGCCCCAGCGGGTCTGGAGCAGAATGTAGAACGCCAGCAGCACAATGAGCAGGGCTACCAGAAGATAGATGAGGAGCTTTCCAATAAATTTCATGGTCTTCCATCCCGCAAAACGCACATAAGGGAGTTATGCACGATTTATGCGCAATCCTCAAGGCGGGAATGGTGTAATTAGATGTCACGGCAGGCATTGACTGCCTGCCGTGAGAGAAATCAATTTTTCTCAGGCGGGAAAACGAGGTTCAGTACGATAGCGGTGATACCGCCCGCGGCAATGCCGGAAGAGAGCAGGTTTTTCACCCAGTCAGGCGCAAACTGCAGGATCAGCGGCTGCTGGGAAACACCCAGACCGACGGCCAGCGACAGCGCGATAATCATGATCGCGCGGCGGTTCAGCGGCTCGCGGGAGACGATACGCACGCCGGAGGCCGCGATAGTCCCGAACATGACCAGGGTTGCGCCGCCCAGCACCGGCTCAGGAATGTGCTGCACAAAGCCGCTTACCGCCGGGAACAGGCCGAGGACGATCAGCATCAGCGCCACCACAAAACCGACGTAGCGGCTGGCAACGCCGGTCAGCTGGATCACGCCGTTGTTCTGGCCAAAGCAGGAGTTCGGGAAGGTGTTGAATACCGCAGAGACAAACGAGTTCAAACCGTTCGCCAGCACGCCGCCTTTCAGGCGCTTCATGTACAGCGGGCCGGACACCGGCTGCTCGGAGACGTCGGAGGTGGCGGTGATATCACCGATGGTCTCCAGAGAGGTGATCATAAAGACCAGCATCAGCGGCAGCAGCAGGCCCCAGTCAATGCCCAGTCCGTAGTACAGCGGCGTGGGAACGACGATCAGCGCGCTGTTGGTCGGCGCGGTGTTCTCCGGCAGCATGCCCAGCGCCCACGCCAGCAGGTAGCCCACCGCCATGGCGATCACCAGCGAGGCGACGCGCAGGTAAGGGTTACGCTGACGGTTAAGCAGAATAATGATCGCCAGCACGACACCCGCCAGCAGCAGGTTCTTCGGCGCGCCGAAGGTATGGTCGCTCATTGCGGCATAGCCGCCGCCGATGGAGGTGAGGCCCACCTGGATCAGCGACAGGCCGATAATCATCACGACGACGCCGGAAACCAGCGGGGTGATGACGCGGCGAGCCAGATGCAGAACGCGGGAGATGACCATCTCCGTGCAGCTGGCCAGCATCAGGGTGCCGAACAGCGCCGCCATCATGGTCGGAACATCCGCACCGCCGGTCTTCAGCGCCGTACCGCCCATGATCAGCGGTGCCACGAAGTTAAAGCTGGTGCCCTGAATCGACAATAAACCTGACCCCACCGGACCCCACGCTTTAATTTGAATAATCGAGGCCACGCCGGAGGCGAAGAGAGACATGCTGATAATGTGCTGCGTGTCCTGCGCCGGTAAGCCGAGCGCCTGGCAAATCAGCAGCGCCGGGGTGATCACCGCAACAAACATCGCCAGAAGATGCTGGCAGGCGGCGAAAAGCGTTTGCGGTAGCGGCGGGCGGTCCTCAAGGCGGTAAATCAGTTCGCTATTTTGCTTCTGCGCAATCGGTTGCGCATCGGGCGACTCTATGGTGTTAACGGACATCGGCGGCAATCCCACGGTGGAAAAGCGGGCATTTTATCTGACCACCTGGTAAAAGCAAACGATTGCCAGCAAAAAAAGGGAAGAAAATCTGCTGCTGTGAGCAGGTTTTCTACAACGCGTGAGGAAAAAAAATTACACTTTTTGCGCCGGGGGCTCATGACGAGCGCAAACCGGCCCAGGATAACGCCGCGTGTGTATGGAACACGCGCATAACAGGAGCCTTTTATGATTCATCTCGATACGTTGTCGACCCTTGTTGCCGCAACGCTGGTTCTTCTGCTTGGTCGCAAGCTGGTACACAGTGTTTCCTTTCTGAAAAAGTACACCATTCCTGAACCTGTCGCCGGCGGTCTGCTGGTGGCGCTGGCCCTGCTGATACTGAAAAAAAGCATGGGCTGGGAAATTGATTTTGACATGTCCCTGAAGGACCCGCTGATGCTGGCCTTCTTTGCCACCATCGGCCTGAACGCCAATCTGGCAAGCCTGCGCTCGGGCGGTAAGGTGCTGGGCGTCTTTCTGATTGTGGTGGTGGGGCTGCTGCTAATGCAAAACGCCATCGGCATCGGGATGGCGACGCTGCTGGGGCTGGATCCGCTGATGGGGCTGCTGGCGGGGTCGATTACCCTTTCGGGCGGTCACGGTACCGGGGCCGCGTGGAGCAAGCTGTTCATCGAGCGCTACGGGTTTGAAAACGCGACGGAAGTGGCGATGGCCTGTGCGACCTTTGGCCTGGTGCTGGGTGGTCTGATTGGCGGCCCGGTGGCGCGGTATCTGGTGAAGCACTCCACCACGCCAAACGGCAGGCCGGATGATGAGCTGGTGCCGACCGCTTTCGAAAAGCCGGACGTTGGCCGCAGCATCACCTCGCTGGTGCTGATTGAAACTATCGCGACGATCGCCATCTGTCTGACCGTGGGCAAAGTGGTTGCGCAATGGCTTGCGGGTTCCGCATTTGAACTGCCGACGTTTGTCTGCGTACTGTTTATCGGGGTGATCCTGAGCAACGGTCTGGCGCTGATGGGCTTCTACCGCGTGTTTGAACGGGCGGTATCGGTGCTCGGCAACGTCTGCCTGTCGCTGTTCCTGGCGATGGCGCTGATGAGCCTCAAACTGTGGGAGCTGGCCTCGCTGGCGCTGCCGATGGTGGCGATTCTGGCGGTACAGGCGCTGTTTATGGCGCTGTACGCCATGTTCGTGACCTGGCGCATGATGGGCAAAAACTACGATGCGGCGGTGCTGGCGGCGGGTCACTGCGGGTTTGGTCTGGGGGCCACTCCAACGGCTATCGCCAATATGCAGGCGATCACAGAACGGTTCGGGCCATCGCACATGGCGTTTCTGGTGGTCCCGATGGTTGGCGCCTTCTTCATTGATATCGTCAACGCGCTGGTGATCAAGCTGTACCTGATGCTGCCGATGTTTGCCTGAGATCAGGCGTTGGAATAGCGTTCGGTTTCCGGCATCCAGCGCTCAATTAACGCTGCCGCCTGTTCGGGGTAGCGTTCATGAATATGGCGAGCCAGGCGCTGAACTTCGGGGATTATGGCCTGATCGCGCAGTAAATCCGCTACTTTGAATTCCGCGTTACCCGTCTGACGCGTGCCCAGCAGTTCGCCCGGGCCGCGGATCTCCAGGTCTTTTTGCGCAATCACAAAACCGTCGTTGCTGTCGCGCAGCACCTGCAGACGCATCTGGGCGGTTTTGGAAAGAGGCGCTTTGTAGAGCAGTACGCAGTGGGACGCAACCGCGCCACGGCCGACGCGCCCGCGCAGCTGGTGGAGCTGGGCAAGGCCGAGACGCTCCGGGTTTTCGATGATCATCAGGCTGGAATTGGGGACGTCCACGCCGACTTCGATCACCGTGGTGGCGATCAGCAGATGCAAATCACCCTGTTTGAACGACTGCATCACCGCCTGTTTTTCGGCGGGCTTCATGCGTCCGTGAACCAGACCCACGTTCAGCTCGGGCAGCGCCAGCTTAAGCTCTTCCCACGTTGCTTCGGCAGCCTGTGCTTCCAGCAGTTCAGACTCTTCAATCAGCGTACAGACCCAGTAGGCCTGACGCCCTTCCTGGGTGCAGGCGTTGCGCACGCGGTCGATGATATCGCTGCGGCGCGTGTCAGGAATCGCGACCGTTGTGACCGGCGTACGGCCCGGCGGCAGTTCGTCGATGGTGGAGGTATCCAGATCGGCGTAGGCGGTCATCGCCAGGGTGCGCGGAATCGGCGTGGCGGTCATGATCAGCTGATGCGGGTGGAAACCCTGCTGCAGGCCTTTCTCCCATAATGCCAGACGCTGATGTACGCCGAAGCGGTGCTGCTCGTCGATTATCACCAGCGCAAGACCGTTAAACTGCACCTGCTCCTGGAAGATGGCGTGCGTGCCGACAATCATCTGCACCTGCCCGCTGGCAATAGCCTCCTGTTGCGCAAGGCGAGCTTTGCCTTTTTGCTTCCCGGCAAGCCAGCCCACTTCAATCCCCAGCGGCGCAAACCAGGCGCGGAAATTATTGGCGTGCTGCTCGGCCAGCAGCTCGGTCGGCGCCATCAGCGCCACCTGCTTACCGTGGGCGATCGCGCGTAGGGCGGCCAGGGCGGCAACCAGCGTTTTACCGGACCCGACGTCGCCCTGCACCAGGCGCATCATCGGCACGTCGAGCGCCATATCGCGTTCAATCTCGGCGGTGACGCGCGCCTGCGCGCCGGTGGGTTTAAACGGCAGAGAGGCCAGCAGCTTATCTTTGAGCTCATCACGCGGGCTTAAGGGTTGGGCGTGGAAACGCTGCGCGCCCGCACGAAGTGCCAGCATGCTCAGGTTATGGGCCAGTAATTCCTCAAGGATAAGACGCTGTTGGGCGGGGTGTTTGCCGCTTTCTAAATCGCTGAGCTGCAGCGTTGGCGGCGGGCGGTGCAGGGTGCGCAGCGCCTCGGGCAGGCTCATCATGCCCTGCGCCAGCTCGGGCGGCAGCAGCTCGGTAATGGCGCAGGTATCCAGCAGCTCCAGCGCCTGATCGGTGAGCTTACGCAGCGTCGCCTGCTTGATGCCTTCGGTTGTCGGGTAAACCGGGGTGAGCGTCTCCTGCATTTCCGGCGTGCTGAGATCGCCCTGCACGCGGTACTCCGGGTGGATCATCTCTGCGCCGTACTTCCCGCGTTTGGCTTCGCCATAGGCCAGCACCCTGCGGCCCGTCGCCAGGCTGTTTTTCATCGCCGCGCTGAAGTTGAAAAAACGCATGGTGAGAATGCCGGTGCCGTCGCTGATCTGGCAGGTCATCATCCGGCGTCCGCCGAAGGTGATGTTGCAGTTCAGGACTTCGCCTTCAACGGTGGCGTAAATGGCGGGAAGGAGATCGCCAATCTTGTAGAGCTGGGTGCGGTCTTCGTAACGCAGGGGGAGGTGAAGCAGGAGATCCTGCACGGTGTGCAGGCCAATTTTTGCCAGCTTATTGCTTTGCGCCGCGCCCACGCCCGTCAGGCTGTTAAGCGGGATGGCATCCAGCAGGCGGCCTTTCATCGCTTACCCGGCGTACTGCATGGTGGCCCACCACTCGGCATCGGCTTCAATTTCGCCCTGCGCGTTGACGTGGGGGTAAGGCAATTTTTTCTGCTTCGCAACGCGAGCCAGCACCGGATAACCACCTTCAAACAGCAGGCGCTGCTGTTCCTCTTCCGGCAGCATGCTGTTGCTGCGCTCGTACATCCCGGCGTTCTGACGCTGGCGCTGCGCTTCATACAGAATGAGCGCGGACGCCACGGAGACGTTGAGAGACTGGACCATGCCGATCATCGGAATGATGATGTCCCGATCCGCCAGATCCAGCGCTTCCTGGGTGATCCCGGTTTTCTCCTGACCCATCAAAACGCAGGTCGGGCGGGTGTAGTCGATCTCGCGGAAATCTACGGCTTTAGCGGACAGGTTAGTGGCCAGGATCTGCATCCCGCGCCCTTTCAGGTGCGATACGGCTTCGCCAATGGTGTGATGATTTTTGACAGACACCCAGCTGTTGCTGCCTGCCGCCGCCGAGACCGTATTGCGCATACGGCCGTCCGGCCAGACGGCGTGCACTTCATGCACACCGACTGCATCTGCGGTACGAACGATAGCAGAGACGTTATGAGGTTTATGCACCTGCTCCATGCAGACCGTCAGGTCAGGCTGACGCCTGGCGAGCATTTCGCAGATACGTGCATAACGTTGTGAATTCATAAACCTAGTTTCGGTTTCGGGTGACTTTAATCACGTCCGGCATGACGCGGATCTTGCGCATAATATTCGCCAGATGCACGCGGTCGCGGGCGGTCAGACGAATAAAGGCGCTGTACACGCGGCCGTCTTTTTCTTCCGTATTCAGGCTCTGAATGTTGGAAGAAGCCGTGTTGATCGCTGCCGTCAGATTCGCCAGGGCACCCTGGTGGTTGAACATATCCACCTTAATTTCGGTGATAAATTCCTGTGCGGTCTCTTTATCCCACTCGACGGCCATAAACTTCTCGGCTTCTTTCTGGTAGCCGCGAATGTTACGACAGGACTCGTGGTGGATAACCAGCCCTTTACCCGGGCTGACGTGCGCAATAATCGGGTCGCCAGGAATTGGACGACAGCATTTTGCGAAGGTGATCAGCACCCCGTCCGCGCCTTTAATCGGCAGGTGTCCGTGGCTTTGCGTCGTTGCCGGCACCGCTGTCGTATCGCCTTGCTGCAGGTTCTTCGCCACCACTACGCTCATGGCGTTGCCGAGACCAATCTCTGCCAGCAGGTCGTCAAGCGACGCGAGCTTCATGCGCTCCAGCTCGCGCTGGACGTTCTCCTGCGGAATTTCAGCCAGCTTACGGCTGCCGCCCAACGCGTGGTTGAGCAGACGACGTCCCAGGCTGACGGAATCATCACGCTTGAGGTTTTTCAGCAGCTGGCGGATTTTGGCGCGTGCTTTGGAGCTCACGACAAAGTTCAGCCAGGCCGCGTTCGGACGTGCGCCCGGCGCGGTAATAATTTCTACCGTCTGGCCGCTGGAGAGCGGCTGAGACAGCGGATAAGGCTGTCTGTCGACACGCGCGCCGACGCAGGCATGCCCGATATCGGTATGCACGGCGTAGGCGAAGTCGACCGGCGTGGCGCCCGCAGGCAGTTCGACAATGCGACCTTCTGGGGTGAAAACGTAAATCTCATCCGGGAAGAGATCGGATTTAACGCTCTCGATAAATTCAAACGAGCTACCCGCACTCTGCTGAAGCTCCAGCAGGCTCTGCATCCAGCGCTGGGCGCGGATTTGTGCGGTCGTGCTGCTTTCGCCACCGTGCTCTTTATACGCCCAGTGTGCGGCAACACCCATCTCTGCCATCTGGTCCATGTCTTCGGTGCGAATTTGCACCTCAACAGGCACGCCGTGTGGCCCGATCATCGAGGTGTGCAAAGATTGATAGCCGTTCGCTTTTGGAATGGCGATGTAATCTTTCATGCGGCCCGGACGCGGTTTGTAGAGGCTGTGCATCTGCCCAAGCACGCGATAGCAGGTGTCCGAGTCGTGGACAATCACGCGGAAAGCGTAGATATCCATGATCGAGTGAAAACGCTGCTCCTTGAGCACCATTTTGCAGTAGATGGAGTACAAATGTTTTTCGCGACCGCTGACGCGGCACGGAATTCCCGCTTCCTGTAAGCGCCCTTCAATTTCCGAGAGGATTTTTTGAATCATCTCTTTACGATTACCGCGTGCGGCTTTCACCACCTCTTTAATCACGCGATAGCGGTTCGGGTACAACGCTTCAAAACCCAGCTCTTCCAGCTCGGTTTTAATGTGGTGAATACCTAAACGGTGCGCCAGCGGACTGTAGATTTCGAGGGTTTCACGGGCAATGCGGCGGCGTTTATCCGGGCGAAGTGAGCCCAGCGTGCGCATATTGTGGGTACGGTCAGCGAGTTTGATGAGAATGACGCGGATATCCTGCACCATCGCCATAATCATCTTGCGGAAGTTTTCGGCTTGCGCCTCTTTCTTGTCGCGGAAATTCAGCTTATCAAGCTTAGAGACCCCTTCCACCAGTTCGGCAACGCTTTTGCCAAACAGCTGTTCCATGTCCTGATAGGTGGCAGGGGTATCTTCGATCACGTCATGCAGCAGAGCGGCCATCAGCGTTTCGTAGTCGAGTTTCATCTCGGCCAGAATACAGGCCACCGCTACCGGGTGCGTGATATAGGGTTCACCGCTTGAACGTGTCTGGCCCTCGTGAGCGTCACGTGCAACGAGATACGCCTGCTGAAGACGCTTAATCTGGTCTTCAGGCAGGTAGGTTTGAATCAGTTGATTCAGGCTTTCAAACAGATACAAGGGCGACCCGCAGGTTTAATTAACGACGACCTTCAGCAATAGCGGTTACGGCCTGCAGTTCTGCGGCTTCCTGCTCTTGCTGCTCCTGGCGCTCACGCACGTCGAGGATCTGGTTGTTGATCAGACCTTCTTCGATTTCGCGAAGTGCAATAACGGTGGTTTTATCGTTTTCTTCCGGTACCAGCGGATCTTTACCGCCTACCTGCATCTGACGAGCGCGACGCGCGGCGACCAGCACCAGGTCAAAACGGTTACCAATTTTCTCTACAGCGTCCTGAACAGTTACGCGTGCCATACTTAAAATGCTCCACAGGTGAAGAAATGACTGGGCATGATACTGAAAGTGGGTTCAGTCTGCCAACAGTTTGGTGATTAATGCGTCATGTCGCTGCTTCTGGCGGCTCATACGCAGACGTTCTGCACGAAGAATGGTTTTGAGATCGCTCAGCGCGGCATCAAAATCATCATTCACAATAAGGTAATCATATTCCGCGTAATGGCTCATTTCTGCAACAGCCTGTTCCATACGCTTTGCGATCACTTCTTCGCTGTCCTGACCGCGGCCACGCAGGCGGCGATCCAGCTCATCTTTCGATGGCGGTAAAATAAAGATACTGCGCGACTCAGGCATTTTCTTGCGAATTTGCTGTGCGCCCTGCCAGTCGATATCCAGGAACACATTCACGCCCGTGGCCAGAACCTGCTCAATGGTTTCACGCGAGGTACCGTAGTAATTACCAAATACTTCAGCGTGTTCAAGAAACGCGTCTCTGCCGATCATCGCTCTGAATTCGTCGTGATCCACAAAGAAATAGTGTTCACCGTGCACTTCACCCGGACGCGGCGCTCGCGTGGTGTGAGAAACAGAAACCTGTGTGTCGTACAACGGTTGGGTTTTTAACAGTGCCTGAATAAGGCTGGATTTACCCGCGCCACTAGGGGCAGAAACAATATAAAGCGTGCCTTGAGCCATGAGAGTCTTTTGTATGTGTTAACGAAGAAGTCCTACATACGGGCTTATTATACACGTCACCGACGTGTGACGTAGCCTTTGTCACACTTTTTCCCCTGGATTATTGAATTTTGCGTGCCGTTTTCAGGTTTTATCCGTGGTTTTCAGCAACCAAAAGAAACACCGGATAGCGTCTCGCATTGTGAAATGTTGCCGTTAGCGTTGTTTCAGGCATCCGGGTATACCTCCTGCAATGAAAAGGAGGGGTAGCGATGTGGCGATGGATAAGCGGGTTAATGCTGTTGTGGTGTGGCTATGGCGCGGCGGTGTGTCCGGTGTGGTCGCAGGCAAAAGCAGAAAAAGAGATGGCGTCGTTAAGCGCGCAAATCAAACGCTGGGATGAGGCCTACTGGAAGCAGGGCGTGAGCGAGATCAACGACGAGGTTTACGACCAGCTTCACGGGCGATTGACGCAGTGGCAGCGCTGTTTTGGCAGCGAGACTTCAGAAGATAAACTCCCGGCGCTGACGGGAAGCGTAAAACATCCTGTTGCCCAAACGGGCGTGCATAAAGTGGCCAGCAAAGAGGAGTTGAGACAGTGGATGCGTGTCCGACAGCATCTGTGGCTGCAGCCCAAAGTTGACGGTGTTGCGGTAACGCTGGTCTATCGCAACGGAAAGTTAACTCAGGCTATTAGTCGCGGTGATGGCCTCACAGGGGAAGACTGGACCGGGAAGGTACGTTTAATCCCGTCGGTTCCGCAAAAGCTCACCGGCGCGCTGGCGAATAGCGTCTTACAGGGCGAGCTTTTCTGGTTACGCGACAACCACATTCAGAACCAGATGGGCGGAATGAACGCTCGCGCAAAGGTGGCGGGGGCGATGATGCGGCAAAAGGATAACGCGCTATTGAGCAAGATCGGCGTATTCATCTGGGCCTGGCCGGACGGACCGAAAGATATGCGTACCTCCTTAGCTGAACTGTCTCAGGCCGGTTTTCCGCTGTCGGCACGGTACACGTTACCCGCCGAGTCTGTCGATGCCGTCGAGAAACAGCGCGCGGCCTGGCACGTGACCGCATTACCCTTTGCCACGGATGGCATTGTGGTGCGTTCGGAGGATGAACCCGCGGGCGAAGAGTGGTTACCGGGAGAAGGCAGCTGGGTTGTCGCGTGGAAATATCCTCCCGCAGCCCAGGTCGCTGAGGTGAGAGACATTCATTTTTCCGTAGGGAGAACGGGTAAAATTTCCGTTGTAGCAGCGCTGGAACCCGTGCAACTGGATGATAAACAGGTGCAGCGGGTGAGTCTGGGCTCGGTTGGGCGCTGGCAGAATCTTGATATTGCTCCAGGGGATCAGATACAGATCAGCCTGGCCGGGCAGGGTATCCCCCGGTTTGATAAGGTGCTCTGGCGCGGGACTGACAGACATAAACCAGAGCCTCCGGCCTCGCGCTATCATGCTTTCAGCTGTTTCTATGCTTCGCCGGAGTGTATGGAGCAATTCTTTGCCCGGCTGACCTGGCTCAGTTCAAAGCAGGTATTTGATATTGAAGGAGTAGGTGAGTCAGGCTGGCGGACCCTCTGGCAGGCGCATCATTTTGAACATCTCTTTTCATGGCTGTTATTAACGCAGGCGCAGCTGCAGGCTACACCGGGGTTTTCCTCAGCACGCGGGCTGGCGCTCTGGCATCGATTTAATCTGGTGCGCGATAAGCCGTTTATCCGCTGGCTCATGGCATTGGGTGTACCAATGACGCAGGCTTCGCTAAAGGCGATGGGCGACATATCGTGGCAGGAGATGAGCGGGCGCAACGCAAAGGACTGGCAGGCCCTGCCGGGAACGGGCGAGGAGAAGGCAAGGCAAATCGTTAACTGGATTCACGCGCCTCAGATTAATGTGCTGGCGAAATGGCTCGCTGAACAGCACATCAACGGGTTCTGAAGCTAGTGGGCGCTGTGTTTGTAATGAAAAACGGGCAGCCCGAGCTTCAGACGCAGCGCCAGCATGCGGGCCGTAAAGCCAAACAGCAGCGTCGAGATGACCACCACGTCATGGTTCGAAACGTAATGCTGCAGCGCGATATAAAGCACCGCTGCCGCAAAGGAGATGCCGGCATACAGCTCTTTTTGAAAGACCAGGGGGATGCGTTTGCAGAACATATCGCGCAGCACACCGCCGAATACGCCTGTGACCACGGCGGCGATGGTGGCAATAACCGGTCCTTCCCCCATATCGAGCGCGATTTGCGCGCCGATGATCGAAAAGACAATCAGCCCCAGCGCATCAAGCACCAGGAACAGGCGGCGAAGATGGGGCATAACGGGCGCCACAATGGTGGTTAACACGGCGGCCGTCGCCACAATAATCACGTACTCAGGGTGTTTAACCCAGCCGAGCGGGTAATGGCCAAGCAGAATATCGCGCACGGAACCGCCACCCAGTGCGGTCGCCGTAGCAATAATGATCACGCCGAAGGTGTCCATACGGTGACGTCCGGCGGCAAGCGCGCCGGTCATGGCTTCTGCGGTGATGCCAATGAGATAAAGGATGTGAAGCAGCATATACCCTCCGGTGTGAACGCGGGGGAGGTTAGCGATTTGTGCGCAAGATCACGATTGAGATTTTCTAAGGCGAGTCAGTTTGCCCTATAAATTTTTATCAAGTTCTATAGAGAAAGCTTAATAAAAGGCGGTAAACCGACAAAATGGACGTTAAGATGGATTAGAAATAGTAATGGGTGGTGCTGTCGACACCACCCAAAAGGCATTACTCGATATTCTGGATCTGCTCGCGCATCTGCTCAATCAGCACTTTCAGCTCAATCGCTGAATTCGTCACTTCTGCATTGATCGACTTCGACGCCAGGGTGTTCGACTCGCGGTTGAACTCCTGCATCATAAAGTCCAGACGGCGGCCCACAGCTTCTTTCTTCTTCAGAATGTTGTAGGTTTCTTTAACGTGCGCTTCCAGACGGTCCAGCTCTTCAGCGACATCAATACGCTGCGCCATCAGCACCAGCTCTTGTTCCAGACGGGTGTTTTCCAGCTGAACTTCCGCTTCTTCCAGTTTGGCGACAAGGCGCTCGCGCTGCCATTGCAGTACTTCTGGCATATGGGTGCGGACTTTGGCAACTTCGGTGCTCACGCCTTCAAGGCGCTGCTCAATCATCGCTTTCAGCGCCTGGCCTTCGGTTTCGCGGGCAACGATAAAGTCGTCCAGCGTGCCATCGAGGGCTGCCAGGATTTCAGCGGCAATGGCGTCCAGATCCTGCTCACCAGCCGCCATGACGCCAGGCCAGCGCAGAATATCAACCGGGTTGATTTCGCCTTCATCGCTCTGCATTTTGACCCAGTTCGCTGCATTCACGAGCTGTTTCGCCAGTTTTTCGTTGAGGATGAGCTCGCCCTGTGCGCTGGCATCGGGCTCAAAGCGCAGGTTACATTCCACTTTTCCGCGCGTCAGACGCGTACGGATACGTTCACGTACGACAGGCTCAAGGCTGCGGAACTGCTCCGGCATACGGAAATACGTTTCCAGGTAACGCTGGTTTACCGAGCGCATTTCCCATGTGGCGCTACCCCAGCTACCCTTGATTTCGCGCCGGGCGTAGGCGGTCATACTGCGGATCATAGACATTCCCGTTTTTAAAGGAGAGATGGGGGGATTATAGCTTTCGGGGGCTTCTCAGGATAGGAATAAGCGTCCTTTATCCGTATAATGCGCAGCCACATTCGTTTCAAGCCGGAGAATCCATCATGCGTCCATCAGGTCGTAGCGCCAATCAGGTGCGTCCCGTCACCCTGACCCGTAACTATACAAAACACGCTGAAGGCTCCGTGCTGGTTGAGTTTGGTGACACTAAAGTGCTGTGCACCGCCTCCATCGAAGAAGGCGTTCCGCGCTTCCTGAAAGGTCAGGGCCAGGGCTGGATCACCGCAGAATACGGCATGCTGCCGCGTGCGACCCATACCCGTAATGCCCGTGAAGCGGCAAAGGGCAAGCAGGGCGGGCGTACCATGGAAATCCAGCGTCTGATCGCGCGTGCGCTGCGCGCCGCCGTTGACCTGAAAATCCTCGGCGAATTCACCATCACTCTCGATTGCGACGTCATTCAGGCAGACGGTGGTACACGTACCGCGTCCATTACCGGTGCCTGCGTAGCGCTGGCCGATGCCCTGAACAAGCTGGTTGCGGCCGGTAAGCTGAAAACCAACCCAATGAAAGGCATGGTTGCGGCGGTTTCTGTTGGTATCGTTAACGGCGAAGCGCTTTGCGATCTGGAATACGTTGAAGATTCCGCAGCCGAAACCGACATGAACGTAGTGATGACCGAAGACGGCCGCATCATTGAGGTGCAGGGCACGGCGGAAGGTGAGCCGTTCACCCACGAAGAACTTCTCTCCCTGCTGGCGTTGGCCCGAGGGGGAATCGAATCCATTGTAACGACGCAGAAAGCGGCGTTAGAAAATTGATTTTAAAGGCGACCAATGAGTCGCCTTTTTTTTGCCTGTAAGACAGAAAAACCAAAGGAGCAAATCCATGAAATCGTATCAGCGCCAGTTTATTGAGTTTGCGCTTAACAAGCAGGTACTTAAGTTTGGCGAGTTTACGCTGAAATCCGGGCGTAAGAGCCCCTATTTCTTCAACGCCGGGCTGTTTAATACCGGGCGCGATCTGGCACTGTTAGGCCGTTTCTATGCCGAGGCGCTGGTGGATTCCGGGATTGATTTTGACCTGCTGTTTGGCCCGGCCTATAAAGGCATTCCGATTGCGACCACCACCGCGGTGGCGCTGGCGGAACACCATGACCGCGACGTGCCGTACTGCTTTAACCGCAAAGAGGCCAAAACCCACGGTGAAGGCGGGAATCTGGTCGGCAGCGCGCTGCAGGGCCGCGTCATGCTGGTCGACGACGTGATCACCGCGGGTACGGCGATCCGTGAATCGATGGAGATTATCCAGGCCAACGGTGCGACGCTTGCTGGCGTGCTGATTTCTCTGGATCGTCAGGAGCGTGGTCGCGGGGAAATTTCCGCTATTCAGGAAGTCGAACGCGATTACAGCTGTAAAGTGACGTCGATTATCACCCTGAAAGACCTGATTGCGTATCTGGAAGAGAAGCCTGAGATGGCGGACCATCTGGCGGCGGTACGTGCGTACCGGGAAGAGTTCGGGGTGTAGTTAAATGGCCCGGTGGCGCGACGCTTACCGGGCTTACGGATTACTGCAGCTGAGCAGCCACTAACGGCCAGCGGGCGTCAAAATCGTCCGTTGGACGGTATTTGAATTCGCTGCGCACAAAGCGGGAGAGCATCCCTTCACAAAACGCCAGAATCTGGCTCGCCAGCAGCGTTTCATCAATGGTGTAACCTTCCCCTTCACGCATTTTCTTTTCGCGCAGTACCTGGCGCAGCTGCGCTTCAATACGTTCGAAAAGCTGGTTAATGCGGCCCTGCAGTCTGTCCTGCTCAAACATCAGCGCGTGGCCGGTGAGGATGCGGGTTAAGCCCGGATTGCGTTCACCGAAGCCCAGGATTAACAGCACAATCAGACGCAGACGCGCGGTGGTGTCTTTTTCGTCTTTCAGAATCAGGTTGATGCGCGTGATCAGGCTGTCTTCAATAAACTCGATCAGGCTGTCGAACATTCGGGTCTTGCTCGGGAAATGACGGTACAGCGCCGCCTCAGACACGCCTACAGAGGCGGCCAGTTTAGCGGTGGTGATGCGTTGACTGCCATCGCTGGATTCAAGCATCAGAGCCAGAGATTGAAGTATTTCTTCGCGACGATTCCTTTTCGCGGTTTGTTTTTCTGCCATGTTACAAAATACCCCTGAAAATAAGCACTTGCCAGGCTGGCATCCACACAGCGACCGCAAACGGGCGTTTGCGGTTTGTTATTGCATTATAACGCTGTGAGATACGTGTCTTTCGGGCCGTTATTTGCGCCCGGAATGGCCGAAGCCGCCTTCGCCACGGTCGGTGGCGTCAAAGTCTGCCACCAGGTTAAATTCTGCCTGTACCACCGGTACAAAGACCATCTGGGCGATACGCTCGCCCGGTTCAATGGTGAAGCTATCCTGACCGCGGTTCCAGACGGAGACCATCAGCTGACCCTGGTAGTCGGAGTCGATCAGGCCCACCAGGTTACCCAGCACAACGCCGTGCTTATGGCCCAGACCAGAACGCGGCAGGATCACGGCTGCCAGCGACGGGTCAGCAATGTGAATCGCCAGGCCAGTTGGAACCAGGGTAGTGGCACCCGGAGCCAGTTCTACGGCGTCATCGAGACAGGCGCGCAGGTCAAGACCGGCAGAGCCGGAGGTGGCATAGGTTGGCAGCGGGAATTGCTCGCCAACACGCGGGTCCAGAATCTTAACGTCGATTTTTTTCATCATAACGGGTAACGATCTCGTCCAGTAATTGTTGGCCCAGGAGTTCCTTGCGCTCAAGCGGTAAGACTTTATCTCCATCCTGCCAGAAAAGGTGCAGTGCGTTGCTGTCGCTGTTAAATCCTTGTGTGGCCAGCGATACGTCGTTCGCGCAAATCAAATCGAGGTTTTTGCGGGTACGTTTTTGCCGGGCATATTCTTCCACATTATTCGTTTCTGCGGCAAACCCAACAACGTATGGACGATGGCTTTTTAGTGCGGCGACGCCGGCAACAATGTCCGGGTTTTTCACCATTTTTAGTGTTAATTCATCGCCTTGCTTTTTAATTTTAGCCTCGGCGATCGTCTCGGCACGATAGTCTGCAACGGCCGCACAGCCGATAAAAATCTGCTGGCTTTGCGCATGTGCCTGCACGGCGGCTTCCATCTCCTGCGCGGTAGTCACGTCAATTCGCTTCACAAATGCAGGGGTAGGTAGCGATACCGGGCCGCTCACCAGCGTGACGTGCGCGCCACGCCTTGCGGCGGCGGCGGCAATCGCGAAGCCCATTTTGCCGGAGCTGTGGTTGGTGATGTAGCGCACCGGATCCAGCGGCTCGCGCGTGGGGCCCGCGGTAATCATGATGTTGAGATGTTGCAGATCGTTGACAGGCGAAAAATGGGCTGCGGCCATATCAACAATCGTCAGCGGGTCAAGCATGCGACCCGGGCCAACGTCGCCGCAGGCCTGGCTGCCGCTGTCCGGACCCCAGATAAGCAGGCCGCGTGAGGCCAGCGTCTCCAGATTATGCTGGGTGGCCGCGTTACGGTACATCTGCTGGTTCATGGCAGGAACGACGGCAACAGGCGCAGGCGTGGCCAGACAAATGGTAGAGACCAGGTCGTTTGCCATACCGGCCGCCACCCGAGCGATTAAATCAGCCGTGGCGGGGGCGAGGATAACCAGGTCTGCCCATTTACCCAGCTCAATATGGCCCATCGCGGCTTCGGCAGCCGGATCGAGCAGGCTGTCAGATACCGGGTATCCTGAAACGGCCTGCAGGCTCAGGGGAGTGATAAAGGCTTTACCGCCTTCGGTTATCGCGACCCGCACATCTGCCCCGCGCTCGCGCAGACGACGCACCAGCTCCGGCGCTTTATAAGCAGCAATGCCACCGCTCACGCCAAGAACGATTTTTTTACCGGCCAGGCTCATCATGATTCTTTCCTGTTGGGTTTCACCAGAGAGCGGGCATTTTATCACAATCCCCAAAGCGGAGTGATTTTGTACGTCGTCCACTTTGCGAGGCGCTACGCAAGAACACAATGTGACCGTCGAGCGACGGATTAGCCTGTGGCAGCATGAGGTTAAAAAAGGAGAAAGAGCATGGAAGAAGAGGATGAGGAGCTGCTGCCGCGCGAAAAACTGCTGCGCTATGGCGTCACCCTGTTAAAAGACGATGAACTATTGGCGCTCTTTTTACGTACCGGAACGCCCGGAAAAACGGTATTTACGCTGGCAAATGAGCTGATAGCACATTTCGGTTCGCTGTACGGTTTATTGACCGCCGATCTGGCGCAGTTTAAGCACGTTGAGGGGATTGGCGTGGCGAAATATGCCCAGCTGAGGGGCATTGCTGAACTTGCCCGCCGTTTTTACAATGTCCGCATGGAGAAGGAAGATCCGATCCTGACGCCAGAAATGACGCGTGAATTCCTGCAAAGCCAGTTAACCGATATTGAACGCGAGATCTTTATGGTGATCTTTGTCGATAACAGAAATCGGGTGCTGAAACATAGCTGTCTCTTTGCGGGCACGTTGAGCCACGTTGAGGTGCATCCGCGTGAAATTGTGCGGGAAGCGATAAAAGTGAATGCAGCGGGCGTGATCCTCGCGCATAATCACCCCTCTGGCTGTGCAGAACCGAGCAGAGCGGACAAAGAAATCACCGAACGCATTATCAAATGCTGTCAAATCATGGACATTCGTGTGCTGGACCATCTGATAATTGGCCGCGGTGAGTACATTTCTTTCGCAGAACATGGCTGGATTTAGGCTATTTCTCGCGATCCATCGGGATCTTTGTCTGTTCGGGACTTGAGCACACCGCCGAGTCAGCGTATACTACGCCACCTTTGAGAATCTCGGGTTTGGCATTTGGGCCTGGCAATCGAGAGTTCACTTAGAACTATGCGATGACCGGGCTGTAAAGCCTGACGAGGCGCCGATACCCCATACGAAGCTCGAGCTAATTTGATTTTTGGAGAATAGACATGTCCCGAGTCTGCCAAGTTACTGGCAAGCGTCCGGTGACCGGTAACAACCGTTCCCACGCACTGAACGCGACTAAACGCCGTTTCCTGCCGAACCTGCACTCTCACCGTTTCTGGGTTGAGAGCGAGAAGCGTTTTGTCACCCTGCGCGTATCTGCTAAAGGTATGCGTGTAATCGATAAGAAAGGCATCGATACAGTTCTGTCCGAACTGCGTGCCCGTGGCGAAAAGTACTAAGTACTTAAAGAGGAAATAAATCATGGCTAAAGGTATTCGCGAGAAAATCAAGCTGGTTTCTTCTGCTGGTACAGGTCACTTCTACACCACCACGAAGAACAAACGTACTAAGCCGGAAAAACTGGAACTGAAAAAATTCGATCCAGTTGTACGCCAGCACGTACTGTACAAAGAAGCTAAAATCAAATAATTTTAGTCTCCTTGTATCGAAAAACCCCGCAACTGCGGGGTTTTTTGCATTCTGCATCTCAACGGAGGAACCATGCCTGAATTACCTGAGGTAGAAACCAGCCGTCGCGGCATTGAGCCCCATCTGGTCGGCGCGACGATTCTTCACGCGGTGGTCCGCAATGGACGTCTGCGCTGGCCGGTGTCCGATGAGATCCATGCCCTGAGCGATAAACCCGTCCTTAGCGTACAGCGTCGCGCGAAATACCTGCTGCTGGAACTGCCCGACGGCTGGATTATTATCCACCTGGGAATGTCCGGGAGCCTGCGCATTCTTACCGAAGAACTGCCTGCGGAAAAGCACGACCACGTCGATCTGGTGATGAGCAACGGCAAAGTGCTCCGTTACACCGACCCACGGCGCTTTGGCGCGTGGCTGTGGACGAAGGAGCTGGAAGGGCATAACGTGCTGGCGCATCTGGGCCCGGAGCCGCTCTCAGACGCGTTTAACGAGGAATACCTCAAGGCGAAGTGTGCGAAGAAGAAAAGCCCGATTAAGCCCTGGCTGATGGATAACAAGCTGGTGGTCGGCGTGGGGAATATCTACGCCAGCGAATCGCTGTTTGCGGCCGGGATCCATCCCGATCGGCTGGCCTCTTCGCTGTCGGCGCAGGAGTGCGAGCTGCTGGTCCGGGTGATTAAGGCGGTACTGCTGCGCTCTATTGAGCAGGGCGGGACAACGTTGAAGGACTTCCTGCAGAGTGACGGCAAGCCGGGCTATTTTGCCCAGGAGCTGCAGGTATATGGCCGTAAAGGCGAACCGTGCAGAGTCTGCGGCACGCCCGTTATTGCTACGAAGCACGCCCAGCGCGCCACGTTCTACTGCCGTCAGTGCCAGAAATAGGGCTACTTTAGCTTTTCCATCAATGCCTGGTGGACGTTAGTCGGCAGGAAATGGGTGACGTCGCCGTGATGACGCGCCACCTCTTTTACCAGCGTAGAAGAGATAAACGACCACTCTTTGGAGGGCATCAGGAACACGCTCTCCAGCTCCGGCATCAGGTGGCGGTTCATGTGCGCCAGCTGCATCTCATACTCGAAGTCTGCCACCGCGCGTAAACCACGGATCAGAATGTTTGCCTGCTGAGCGCGGGCGAAGTTAGCCATCAGGTCGCTAAACCCGACTACCTCAACATTCGGCAGGTGCGAAATGGCATCGGTGGCGAGCTGTACGCGCTCGTTGAGGTCAAACATCGGCTTTTTGCTGGGGCTGGCGGCAATGGCCAGGATCACCTTGTCGAACATGCACGCCGCACGGGTGATGATATCAAGATGACCGTTGGTGATCGGATCGAAGGTACCCGGATAAATCGCTTTTGTGCTCATGGCTCACGTTTTCTCTGAGTAGCCGCGGCAGAGCGCCCACAGCTCGGTGTATTTGTTGAAAGTATACTGGGCATTCACTACCGCGAGTAACCAGCCCTGCTTACCGTCCAGGACGCCACCACGCAGCAGCAGCGTTTTCAGAAACGCGCCCAGCGTGTGGGTGAAGATACCCGTCAGCGAGGCCTTCTTGCCGCGCTGGTGACGCTCCTGCGCCCATGCGGTGGCATAGTTGAGCTGTTTACGCTGGAAGCTCGCGAAATCACGGCAGGTCAGGTGCAGCAAATCGCCCGTCAAGGGGATGACCTGAGCGCTATCGCAGCTCAGGGATTCATGCACCAGATTGTCGTTGTACTGATACCGCTCGCGCTCGTAGAGGCGCATCACGCGGTCAGGATACCAGCCGCTGTGGCGCATAAAACGGCCAAGAAAGTAGTTGCGGCGGGCAATGCTGTATACGGCGCCAGGCTGGGGCGAGGAGAGTACAGCCTGAATGGCCTGCTGAAGCTCCGGCGTGATGCGTTCGTCGGTGTCGAGCATCAGGACATAATCACCTGTGGCATGTCCCTGCGCGCGCTGGCGCTGGATGCCGTAGCCTTGCCAGTCAGCGTCGACAAAGACTTTTGCGCCCGCTGCCCGGGCAACGTCCACCGTGTTGTCCGTACTTCCGGAGTCAAGAATGACTATCTCGTCAGCCCAGGCAACCGACGCCAGGCAATCCGAAAGCAGGTCGGCGGCGTTTTTGGCGATCATCACGACCGACAGACGCGTTGACATTAGTGGCTCCGCTGGGGCAGATAAGGTTGCAGAAGCTGCAGCAGACGGGTCAGTGCGCCCTGGTTCTGGTGCAGCACTTCGACGGCATGACGCCCGTACCACAGGCGATAATCTTCGTCAGTCAGAAGGGTCGATACCTCTTTAACCACCGAATCCGCATCGGTCACGGTAATTAAGCCATCGGCCTGCTGTAATTTCGCGCAGATATCTTTGAAGTTAAACGTGTGCGGCCCCATCAGCACCGGAATAGCGTGGGCTGCCGGCTCCAGCGGGTTGTGACCGCCGCGCTCGACCAGGCTGCCACCGACAAACGCGAGGTCAGCAATGCCGTACAGCAGCATCAGTTCGCCCATCGTATCGCCAATCACCACCTGGGTGCTGCCGGAAGGGATTTCACCGCTGCTGCGCAGCGTGAAGCTGAATCCGCCTTTCTGGACCATTTCACGGGCATCCTTAAAACGCTCTGGATGACGAGGCACGAGGATCAGCAGTAAATCAGGGAATTTTTCCAGCAGCTTGCGGTGAGCCTGCAGGATGATCTCTTCTTCGCCATCATGGGTACTGGTCGCAATCCAGACCTGACGACGCGGGGCCCACTGGCGACGCAGCGTGATGGCGCGGGCGGCGAGCTCAGGGGTAACGGAAATATCGAACTTCAGGCTCCCCGTTACCGCAAGCTGGTTGCGTTTCAGGCCCAGAGAGATAAAGCGTGCCGCGTCCTCTTCGTTCTGCGCGGCAATCAGCGTAATTTTGCTCAGCAGGCGGCGCATAAATTTACCCAGCTTGCCGTAACCTTTCGCCGAGCGCTCTGACAGGCGCGCGTTGGCAATGACCAGCGGAATTTTACGGGCATGCAGGGCGGAAATCATGTTCGGCCACAGTTCGGTTTCCATCACGATCACCAGCTTCGGGCGAACGGTATTCAGGAAACGATTCATGGCGCAGGGCAGATCGTAAGGCAGATAGACGTGCTGCACGTCTTTACCGAAAGCGGATAACGCGCGCTCGGAGCCGGTTGGCGTCATCGTCGTGACGGTGATTGGCAGCGAAGGGTAGCGGTGACGCAGGGCGCGAACCAGCGGGATCGCCGCCAGCGTTTCACCGACAGAAACGGAATGCAGCAAAATACCGTCCGGTACGACTTTATTGCGGCAGAAGCCATAGCGTTCAGCCCAGCGTTTACGATACGCAGGCGCTTTCCGGCTACGAAGCAACAGTCTCAGCCACACCAGTGGCTGAATGATGTAGAGCAGAGCGGTATACAACAATTCCAAGCGATTATCCGTTTTTTTAGTTTCGGCGGGCAAATTCTAAGCATTTAGGCCAGGTAAAGCTATCTCTTATGCCAGATACCGTTTCAAACGGAAATAACGTCGACCCAGCCGCCAGCGCAGACGCGGACTTTTTGCACTTTTCCAGATGAGTTTCCAGATGCCTGTTTCGAAGAACTCTTTAATAATCATTGATTTCTTCTTCTCATCCTTCATGTTGTCGAAGGTGTGAATAATGCCCAGCCCCTCTTTGGCAATTTGCCAGTGGCAGGCAGGGATCCCTTTTACTTTATCCGGGTAGCGCTGATTGATGGCATCGAGCATCTGCAGGATTTTCATGTAGTGACGCGCGGAGCGAATCAGCGTGTCGTCATTGTCCGGCATATGGGACACCGATGCGGAGTGAATGTAGTAGTCGTAATAACGTTCACTGGTGTACTGAACCCGCTCTGCCGCAAGCAGCACTTCGGTGGTCCATGGGATATCCTGATGGCGCAGGCCGGGTTCGAAATGGAAACTGTGTTTACGGATAAAGTCGTGGCGATAGATGTTCAACCAAGTGACGTGAAGGAACTTACGTGAATCCAGCGCCATTTTTAACCACGCAGGGCCAGCCATGACCCCTGTCGAAGCCAGTTTGTCTTCAGGGAAGATCGGGCGCGAGGGTTTCTTGTTATTCTCCCAGACGTAGTTCCCGTTACAGGTGGCAACATCCAGATCCTGCGTGACGGCCATATCCAGCAGGCGCTGGTACATGCCGGGTTTAAAGACATCATCAATATCCGGGAAAGAGAGATATTGACCCGTCGCAACGGCCAGACCGGTGTTACGCGCGATGGATACGCCCTGGTTTTGCTGTTCTATAACCTGCATCAGCGGTAGTTTTTCTCGCCATTTTTCGACGATCTCCATCGAGCGGTCAGTAGAGCCGTCATTGACAATGATGACTTCCATGTTGTCGATGCGTTGATTCACAAGGCAGGTAAAGAACTGATCCAGGAAAGCTTCACCGTTATAAACGGCAACCACCACGCTTAACAATGGGGCAGAATTTTGCATAAGAAACCTGATTATTTTTGATTGTCGACCAGAGCAATATATTGCTGGCAAATGGCATTGATACCGAACGACGCGATGGTCGCATCGCCAACGACCGGCGGGGCGGTATAAATATCCGCCAGCGTTTTTGCCAGTGACGCGTCATTTAACTCTGCCAGCCCGCGCGCTAAGGCGCCGGTGAGGATTTCGGCAGGGCCTCCGGGGCAATTTGTACTGACCGGTGGCGTCTGGCAGATAATGGCTTCGACCAGCACATTACCAAAACCTTCGCAGTCAGAACTTAACACTAAAAGGCGTGCCCCTTTAATCCAGGGATAGGGATTGGAATCGAACGGGCGGAAAACCGTTTTGTTTTCAATACCCAGCTCGGCTGCAAGCTGCTTGAGTTTGCGAATTTGAGCGTCAGATCCATTGCCCATCATGACCAGCGTGGTGTCAATTTTACTCAGGGCGAACGCACGTAAGAGTCGGTCGTGGCGTTTGTGCTCATGGAAGCGGCCAACATGAATAATGTAATCCTTTCCCTGCATCTCGAAGGGCGCATCCGCCAGACGCTGAATTTCAGGAATATCGAATGGATTATGGATAACCGCTTTGCGTCGAAGATTGAGCGCCAGCGTCTCGGAAAGATCTTTCAACACGGCGCCTGAGACGGCGACAACGTTGCGGTTCTCGTAGGTATGACGAATTTTAAGATGTTTAAACCAGCGCGAAAGTCCGCTGCGATGGCGAAGATAGGAAAACGAGAACATGCCGTGCACGCAGAACCAGACTTTGTCACGTTCCAGCGCGCGGCAGTGCGCCACAATGCGGTCGGTTTTGTGCAGGTGAGAGAACACCACATCAAATTTGCCGCTGCGTTCAGCTCGCTCAATCGCCTGATCCAGCAGTTGGGCGCGGCGTGGAATCTCCGTCAGCTTTCGCCACGGTTTTTTACATGTGTCCTGAACAACCTGATAATCGATGCCTTCCGGGATGGCGTAGTCGCACACTTTCCGCAGAGAGAATAGAGAGACCTGATGCCCCATTTCTATTAACCCGCGGGAGAGTGTAAGAACCGTTTTTTCAGCTCCTCCACCGGGTAAACCATCAATAATCATTAGGATGCGCATTTTTAATCCAGTAATTTTTGATAAAGCGTAATAAGCTGACTTGATAGTTTTTCGGGAGTTGCGTCTTTTACACGTTCACGTGCAGCTCGTCCCATATTGTTATTTTTTTCCAGTGAAGGGATGGCGGCTACCGCTTCCTTCAATGTACTGATATCAAGTGCGTCACAATAAAATCCGTTCTGGCCTTGTTGAATAAACTCTGCACCACCGCAACTCTCTGAAGTAATGACGGGCAAGCCGCAGGCCATCGCTTCAAGAATGACGTTAGGAAAGGGATCATACAGCGTTGGCAACAGTAAACCATCGGATAGCTGATAAAAAGGCAGAGTTTCTTTTTGCATCCCCAGGAAACGGATTTGCCCCTCGCAGCCTAACGAACGGGCGAGGTCGCGATAACGACGTTCTGCTTTATCTTGTCCAACCACAATCAGCCAGGCTGATGTTCCCGCGATAGCGCGTATGGCGCTGGCCAATCCTTTTCGTTCAAACCCTGAGCCTACAAAACAGAACACAACGGCATCGGCTGGCAAACCAAATTGTTGGCGCAAAATCGCACGCTGTGACTCCTGGGCCGGAATGAAGCGGCTGGAATCAATAGAATTATAAATCACATGAATTTTCTTTGCGTCAATATCAAAGTCTTCAACGATTTCGCGTTTGATCATCTCCGCATTACAAATTACGGCTTTTAACTCAGGCGCCTGATACATTTCCCGTTCCGCACGCATCACGTAGCGGTGATAGCGGTCATACATCAGCATTTGCGCACGCCAGGCAGGTAAAATGCGCGCGCGCTGCAGCAGCCAGCGACGATGCACCCCATCACCCGCGCGATAGATATCACACCCCGGGATGCGCTCATGGCTTTGAACAATATCAAACTGCTGTTGCTGCCACAGCGCACGCGCGGCCTGTGCAAATCCGCGTTCTCGACTGATGCGGCCCCATTTTTGAGGATTGCAAATGTGGATATGCCAGTCGTCTTGCTTCTCTCCCTGCCACTCACGCGTGATGACGTTGAGCTCAAGGTTCTGATTGCTCAGCGCGGTGAGCGCGCGCGAAACGAAGCGTTCCGCCCCGCCATCAGGGCGATATTTTTGGCGAACAATGGCCAAACGATGGTGTTTCATGACAGATATCTCCTTGCGGCGGAGACGACAGCATCAACGGGAATGGCGTCGAGATAGCGTTCTTTCGTTTTGGTATCAATGGCATCCGGATCGGGTAGCGGGCCGTAATCGCCGGCCCAGATCACTTCCCCTTTAACCTGCCACGGTGACCAGAACGTCAGTTTTGATGGACCAAACAATGCCACGCAGGGCGTTTGCAGCGCGGCGGCCATATGCATTGGAACGGAGTCAACGCCAATAAAAAGACGCGCATGATCGATGAGTGACGCCAGCTGGCGCAACGTTAGCTGGCCCGCCAGAGAGACGACTCCCGTCTTCGGTGAGGCGGCGAGAATGCGATCGATCATAGCCAGCTCTTTTTTATCCGGCCCCGCTGTGAGCACAACCGTATGACCATCCTGCTGCAGTGCAGTAATGGTTTGCGCCATTTTGTCCTCGCTCCAGCATTTAAAGAACCAGCGGGACGTCGGCTGGATCACGATGTAGCTGTCGCCAACACCCGTCTGCGTCAGTCTTTGACGGGCATGATCCCAGTCTTCTGCGGTGTAGGCCATGGTGACGGCAGGCTGCGGCGCGACAGGTAATGGCGCCAGAATGGAGAGATTCTGTTCGACCGTATGCAGGGATTTGTGGCCGTCGACAGAGACCAGATCGGTATGACAAAAACGCCAGAAGGCACTATTGCGTTTGTTAAACGCAAATCCGAGGCGAACGGGTGCACCGGTGAAGCGGGTGACAATTGCGCTACGCCATTGATCGGCAAGGTTAATGACCAGATGATAATGCTGATTCCTTAACGCACACAGCAGCCGCCACTCTTTTTGAAGATGCTTCAGCGTGCCCAGCTGCTTCCATTTACGATCGATTCCAAAAATTGTACCGATCGCCGGATGCGCGGCGAGCATATCGCGCGTTTCTTCATACAGCAGGACATCAATCTGCGCCTGCGGCCATTTTTGACGTAACGAATCAATGACGGGAGTGGTCAACAACATGTCGCCATGATGGCGGAGTTTGATAAGTAAAATGCGCAAATCAGGCGTGTCAGGTAAGTTATTCATCATCATCTTATCGGCGTTGTACTGATGGCAATTCTAATAGACCTGATAGCGACTTGCACTCTTTCTCCATAATCTCAGTAATTTCCCAGGAAGGGTTTACTCATGCTTTGGAGAGTGCGTAACATAGCGCTAACTTTCCTGTCTTGCGGACTCATTATGAACAAACCAGCGTTTATCATCACGATTGATACTGAGGGCGATAATCTCTGGCAAAATCACCGCGTCATTAAAACGGAAAACGCGCGCTATCTGGCGCGGTTCCAGGCGCTTTGTGAGCGTTTCGGTTTTAAGCCCGTGTGGCTGACCAATTACGAGATGGCGATCGAGCCCGTTTTTATCGAATTCGCCAGGGACGCGATCGCCCGCGGTCAGGGGGAGGTGGGGATGCACCTTCACGCATGGAATAGCCCGCCGGAACACGATCTCACGGGAGACGACTGGCGCTGGCAGCCTTATTTGATTGAATTTTCGGATGAGGTGATGCGCGAGAAAGTTCTGTTCATGACCCGCCTGCTGGAAGAGACATTCCAGACCAAAATGTTAAGCCACCGTGCCGGACGTTGGGCATTTGACAGTCGCTACGCAAAATTGCTCGTTGAACTGGGTTACCAGGTTGATTGCTCCGTGACGCCGCGGGTGAACTGGCGCAATGCGAAAGGTGCGCCGCAGGGTAATGGCGGAACGAATTACCAGCATTTCCCCGACCACGCCTATTTTATTGATTTAGATAATATTTCCCGGGCGGGCAATAGCCCATTACTCGAAGTGCCGATGAGCATTCAGTATAAACACCCGGCCTGGTTGAACACGATCAAACAGGGTTACGACAGGCTTCGCGGTAAATACCGCTCACCCTCCGTCAACTGGCTAAGACCGTCCGGTGGGAATGCGGCGCAGATGATTCAGGTCGCACAGCAATGCCTGTCTCAGGGAAGTGAGTACGTGGAGTTTATGCTTCATTCGTCGGAATTTATGCCTGGCGGAAGCCCTACGTTTAAAGATGAGGCGGCGATCGAAGGGCTGTATCAGGATTTAGAAACGCTCTTTAGCTGGTTATCCGATAAGACGGTGGGGATGACGCTGGCGGAGTTTTATCAATACAAGAAAAAATAATGCCCGCGAGGCGGGCATTATCACTTATTGGCGTTGTCTGGTTTGCGAAAAAGGTGTGCTCAGCGCAAACACGGTGACAAAGAAGATTAAGGCTTCTGAACTCAACAGTATGACATCCGTCAGGCCATAAAGTAATAAAAGAAGCATGGTCGTCAGCAGCAGGCCATTTCTGTTTTTAAGTGCGTAAGCGATCATCGATATATAGAAAAAGAATAATATCGCGACCCCGGGGATCCCCTGCAGAGAATATTTTTCAATAAACTCATTGTGTAGATGCACCCTGATATAATCGAGTGCAGCCGCGAGGTGTGGGTGCCCATTTTTCACATATTGCTGTGTCCATACTTCGCGGTCTTCAACTGACTGCCCTAAAGGATGGGCAAGACCGTTTTGAATACCAACACTCCACATAGAGAAGCGTGCACCGAGCGAGGTTGCATCAATACCTTTTTGATAACCTTCAACTTCAGTTTGTGTTTGTTGTAACTTGGGTAAGATTAATGGTTTGTAGCTAACGATAACAATACCCGCCACAATACATAAGAAAATCAACGTAGATTTAAGGTGAATTCTTCTGAAGTGGTAGAGCGTGAGTACAATCGCCAGGATCAAATATAATCCCATTGCGGCACGCGTTCCGGTTAGAAGAATAACAAAATAAGATATTAAGATGATGAGTCCTGCGGCAATATACAGTTTTATATTTTTCTGTAAGTAAAGGCTGTATACAAACGCCAGCGACAGTACAGAGTAAACATAGGCCGACACGGTCGCACGGTTTATGGCCATCTCAATACGTCCCATACCCTGTGATGCCTGCCATAAGCCATAGCCAGTGGCAAGTATAAACCCTGCACCAGAGGCGTATAAAAAATATTTCTGGAAGGATGTTTTATCAATATAAAACTTAAACCGGTCAAGATAGAAAATGAGGATGCTCGCCAGAATCAATTTTTTACTTGCACCAAGATAATCGCTATAAACGTTCAGGCCTTCGCTGTGGTATTCATACACCATGTACCAGCAAAGATTAAGTAACCCAATGAGCAAAATTGGTAGTGCGATAGAAAAAGGACGCATTGTGATTTTTTTATATTCGCACGCTAAGCCGATAATGCTGGCATAAATTGCAATATAGAAAAACTCTCGCTGTTTACCTGAACTCAGCAGCGCCAGCGCAAGCGAAATAAGGCTCAAAATCAGCGTCAGCTGATAAAGCCGCAGTTTTACTTTTTCCATAATGCCTCAATGACCCTTTTTTTGTAGCTGAAACGTACATCTCTGGAGAAGAAGAAAGAGAGAGAATAAAGTGCATTAACCCGCTGTTTAACCAGTTTAAGCTGCAGGTCAGTCAGATGCTGCCGATGGTTTCTGTAGATATCAAACCAGTGACAATTAACAAGATGTTTAAAAGAATGAGGGAATGTTTTTTCCATTTGCAATGTGCAATCAACCAGCGTAGCGATTTTACTGGCGTCGAGTCGGCTCGACAAACTATCGTTACGTTTGATGTAATAATAGTGTCCCTGACGCTGATAGACTATTTTACTCGCCTGCATCAGCATGCCGGGAAATACGGCGAAATCTTCATAGCAAACCATCGAAGGAATCGGGTTATTTACATACAATTTCCGATGAATAAATTGCCCGATGAGATGTGCCTGAAAATCTTTGTGCTGCAGGAATCGCTTTATTGCCTCATGTTGTGACAAAGCAACAGGAGAGAACCCCTGCCAGTCGGCTGTCATTTTTTTGGTGTCGCGAATTTCCAGCAGGCGCGTCAGGAGCATATCAGGGCGCTCTGATTTGAGAAACGCCACGGCATCCCTGATGCTGCCCGGTTTCATTCGGTCATCGCTATCCAGCATGGTGATGTATTCACCAGAGGCCAGCGAGAGGGCACTGTTTCGAACATGGCCTACGTTACGGTACTCTACGTATCGGGATTGCGCATTCGGAAGCATTGGCAGCCACGCTTCAATAATATCCTGTGTTGAGTCATTGGAACTGTCGTTAAAGATAATGATCTCTACATCATCGCCCGCACCTTCAATCGCGTTTTGCAGGCTTTCTAACGTGGTGTGAAGCGTATCTTTGGCGTTATGCGCGGCAATAATGATGCTTAGAAAAGCCATAATAATTAGTTTCCCTGAGCATCAAAGGAGTATGCGTCTGTATTAATTGTGGGTAACTCGCAAATGAAGTGTTTGAGTTCACGTAGCGCTTCGTCTGTTACAGCGAAGAGTTCTTCCCGGCTCTGTGAGAAGTAATATCGTGTTTCAAAAACATATGAGCAAATGTTGTCATCATTACCAATCAGCAATACGTTGCCCAGCGGACGCTGTTCATAGTGGCAACAAGGCCCGAACAGTAAGATTACCGGCACGCCGACCGCATCGGCAATGTAGACGTTACCCGAATCAGACGCGATATAGCAATCCATTTTAGAAATGGCCCACGGCAGCTCTTCAAGCGAGATTTTGCCAATCAGGTTAATAAAGTTGGGCAGTTCACCGTAAGCGCGGGTGATATCATCCATCCACGATTGTTCATTCGGGGCGCCAAACACATAAAATTCGCAGGGCAGGTCGGCGAGACGATCGGCAATTTGCTTCCAGATGACCGGCGGAACGGTTTTCGCTTTATTCCCGGCGGCTACGCTGATGCCAATGCGGATCACGCCGGGTTTATCGAGGATTGCCGGATAGGTCGCAGGTTTGAAAAGTGGCTTTGTGGCGTGCTTTGGCGAGTCTTGCCAGGTTAAGGTGCGATCGGCCAGTTTGAGATAGTTCGTGACTGAAAGAGTCTTCTTACCGTGTTCAACAGTACCGTCTGCCGTTGCATAGAAAATACCGTGATACCATCTTCGCGTGTAAGTGCTTAAAAACTGTTTGTTTTTAGCGTTACACACGGAGGCGAAAAAGAGGTTCACGCTGTTGGGTTGCAGGAGATAGACATTGTCATAGCGGTTCATGATCCGGCAGGCAAAGATCAGTTTTCGCCACAGGTTACGCTTTTGCTGCTCGATAAAAAAAATCTTATCGATCGTCTCATCATGCTTTGCCAGCGCACCCACGCTACGACTGATGAGCACGTCGCTTTTTTGCAGGTATGCCAGAAGGGGCGTTGCATTAACAAAATCGCCGATTTTTGCGGTCTGTATGACCAGGTTTTTACCTGTCTCTTTGCGGAACAGTTTCCGGATAAGCTTCACCGGAAAGAGTAAAATCAGCAGAAATACGTAACTCATGCGTTAGATATCCCTGTTGGAAAGCCAACGGCTGCCCTGTAAAAATGAAAAAATAGCATCTGCGCTGATATCCTTCGTTTGCTGGGTCGGGCTGACCATCTGATGCTGGTTTTTGCCGTAACCCCCGATCAATCCAGGATCGGTCGGACCAAAAATCGTAATATTCGGACGATCCAGCGCCGCGGTTAAATGGCTTAAACCTGTATCAACGGAAACAACAGCATTCGCTCCCGCCAGCTGCGCTGCAACCTGCGCCAGCGTGAGTTTCGGCAATACCTCGACGTGTGAAAAGCCTGCTGCCAGACGCTCTGCACGCTGCCGCTCATGTTCAGCGCCCCAGGGCAGTTTAATATGGATGCCGGTGGGTTGCATTAGTTCAATCAGGCTTCTCCAGTGCGATTCCGGCCAGTGTTTATCGTCGCGCGTTGTGGCATGCAGGAAGACAAGATAAGGCTGAGCACAGGGATCTGTATTGCGCAAAAAGTGCTGCGCAATGGCGTAGTCGCCCTGGGTTTCCGGTTTCGCGTAGCCGAGGCTTTTTGCAAACAGCTCGCGGGTACGTTCGACGGCATGCTGCTGCTTTGCGATGTGGTGGCGGCGGTTATAGAACAGGCTCGCCAGCGGTTCGCGGGCCGTGTGCCAGTCCATACCGTGCTTTACGCCGTGTGCCAGACGCGTGACCAGCGCGGCGCTTTTCACCAGCCCCTGGGCGTCGATGATAGCGTCGTAACGCTGCGCCTGCACCGCCTCACGGAAGGCTTTGCGTTCGGCTTTAATCGGCGCGGAGAACCACGCTTTGCGCCAGCGGCGAATCGCCACCGGGATCACGCGGTCAACCGCTTCATGCCAGGTGGGGATCTGCGCGAAGCCTTCCTCCACCACCCAGTCAAAACGAATGCCGGGAACGGCCCGCATCGCGTCCGTCAGCGACGGCAGCGTATGCAGAACATCGCCCATCGAAGAAGTTTTAACGATCAGTACCCGCATTCGTTATCCTTCTTCGCTCAACAGCAGTTC
Organism: Enterobacter sp. AG326; assembly: GCF_004362415.1. Taxonomy (NCBI): domain Bacteria; kingdom Pseudomonadati; phylum Pseudomonadota; class Gammaproteobacteria; order Enterobacterales; family Enterobacteriaceae; genus Enterobacter; species Enterobacter sp. AG326. The sequence continues at coordinate 163,351 of NZ_SNXG01000005.1, forward strand.
GTTAAGCTCTTCGAGAACGCGCTCTGGCGTAATGTCGATCAGGCTCTGATGGTAGCCTTCTGCGGCATCGCCCTTGCGAACTTTATGGTAGCCGGTGATCAGGCGGATGACGCGCGCTTTATGAGAAAGCGGGGGCGTGAAGTCCGGGCTGCTTGGGCCATACAGCGCCACCAGCGGGCGGTTGAGCGCGGCAGCGACGTGCATCAGGCCCGAATCGTTACTGACCACGGCCTTACAGGCGGCAATCAGAATAACCGCCTGTTCAAGCTGCGTTTCTCCCGCCAGGTTGCGGCACCAGGCCTGCTGTTCATTACTGAGCGTCGCGAGAATTTCGTTGCCTGCCTCGTGGTCCTTTGCCGAACCGAACAGGACGATCTGGTAGCCTTCGTCAATCAGCTGTTTCGCCAGCTCCGCATAGTGGTAGTGCGGCCAGCGTTTTGCCGGGCCGAACTCGGCGCCGGGGCAGAAGCCAATCATCGGGCGTTCAGACGAAAGACCAAACGCGCTGCAGGTCTGGGATTTTTCACCGTCGTTAACCTGAAGCTGTGGCCAGAGCAGGGGCTGCGGCAGGTCTTGCGCACTGCGCATCACGCCTTTGTCGTAGGCCAGCGCCACATAGCGCTCCACCATCAGCGGCCAGGCCTCTTTATCCAGCACCCGCGCATCGTTCAGCAGGCCGTAGCGCATTTCACCGCGCCAGCCGGTGCGATGTGGAATGCCTGCAAAAAAGGGTACCAGGGCGGATTTGAAGGAGTTTGGCAGGACATACGCCCGATCGTAGCGCTTCTCGCGCAGGCTATGGCCGAGTTTACGGCGTTCGCCAATTTCCAGCGCCCCGTGGCCAAGCGGCATCGGGATCGCCTCGTTCACTTCTGGCATACGCGACAACAGCGGACGGCACCACGCGGGTGCCATCACGTCGATTATCGCCTGGGGATAACGCGCCTTGAGCGTGCGATAGAGACTTTGCGACATCATCATGTCGCCCACCCATGACGGGCCGATCACCAGAATCTTCATACTTACGCGTCGCGGTTCAGCCAGGCCATATATTCCGTTACGCCTTCGGCAACGGTCTTAAACGGCTTGTCGTAGCCTGCGGCGCGCAGGTTGGTCAGATCGGCCTGGGTGAACGCCTGATAACGGCCTTTCAGCTTGTCAGGGAACGGAATGTACTCGATGCTGCCTTTTTTGTGATACGCCAGCGTTGCGTCAGCCACGGCCTGGAAGGACTCCGCGCGGCCGGTACCCAGGTTGAAGATGCCGGATACGCCGTTTTCCCAGAACCACAGGTTCACTGCGGCAACGTCGCCCACGTAAACGAAGTCGCGCTTAAAGCCGTCGCTGCCTTCGAACAGTTTCGGGCTTTCGCCGTTATTCAGCTGGGTGTTCAGGTGGAACGCCACGCTCGCCATGCTGCCTTTGTGGCCTTCGCGCGGTCCGTAGACGTTGAAGTAACGGAAGCCGACAATCTGCGAGTTCGCTTCTGGCAGCACCTGACGCACGTACTCGTCGAACAGGAATTTGGAGTAACCGTAGACGTTCAGCGGCTGCTCGTACTCGCGGGACTCGATGAAGTCAGAGGTGCGACCGCCGTAGGTTGCCGCGGAAGAGGCATACAGGAACGGAATTTCACGCTCCAGGCAGTAGTGCAGGATCTCTTTGGAGTACTGATAGTTGTTGTCCATCATGTACTTACCGTCCCACTCGGTGGTGGAAGAGCACGCACCTTCGTGGAAGATGGCTTCGATCTCGCCGAACTCTTCGCCTGCCATAATCTGGATAAGGAAGTCTTCTTTATCCATGTAGTCAGCGATGTTCAGATCCACCAGGTTGACGAACTTGGTGCCGTCTTTCAGGTTGTCAACCACCAGGATGTCGGTGATGCCTTTGTCATTGAGAGCCTTAACAATATTGCTGCCGATAAAGCCCGCGCCGCCGGTAACGATGATCATAACTGTAACCTTTGAAGTGTGGAGCCCGGGGACAATCCCGGACGCTAATGTCTCTATCATATCATTAGTATGGCTGCCCTTCAGCCATTCACCTTCACAGCGCAGGGGTACGCGTGATTTATGCTGCAAAAACGACAAGAGATGACGTGTCATCTCGTCATGAACTATAGGTTTGGGTAATATGTCCCGAAATTTGCCGAGTCTGGAGAATTGCAATGCGTGGTGATTTTTACAAACAGTTAAACAGCGACCTCGACACCGCACGTGCGGAAGGGTTGTTCAAGGAAGAGCGTATTATCACGTCTGCCCAGCAGGCGGACATCACCGTTGCCGACGGCAGCCATGTGATCAACTTTTGTGCGAACAACTATTTAGGTCTTGCGAATCACCCTGAGCTGATTGCCGCTGCAAAAAACGGCATGGACACCCACGGTTTCGGCATGGCCTCCGTACGCTTTATCTGCGGTACGCAGGACAGCCACAAGCAGCTTGAGCAAAAGCTGGCGAGCTTCCTCGGAATGGAAGACGCGATTCTGTACTCCTCCTGCTTTGACGCCAACGGCGGTCTGTTTGAGACCCTGCTTGGCGCAGAAGATGCGATTATCTCCGATGCCCTGAACCACGCCTCCATCATCGACGGCGTACGCCTGTGTAAAGCGAAGCGTTTCCGCTACGCCAACAACGACATGGTCGAGCTGGAAGCGCGCCTGAAAGAGGCGCGTGAAGCGGGGGCTCGCCACGTGCTGATCGCCACCGACGGCGTGTTCTCCATGGACGGCGTGATCGCCAACCTGAAGGGCGTGTGCGACCTGGCGGATAAATACGACGCGCTGGTGATGGTTGATGACTCTCACGCGGTCGGTTTTGTCGGCGAAAACGGCCGCGGTTCCCACGAATACTGTGACGTGATGGGCCGCGTGGACATCATCACCGGTACGCTGGGCAAAGCGCTCGGCGGCGCGTCCGGCGGCTATACCGCCGCGCGTAAAGAGGTGGTCGAGTGGCTGCGTCAGCGCTCCCGCCCGTATCTGTTCTCCAACTCCCTGGCGCCGGCCATTGTTTCTGCCTCCATCAAAGTGCTGGAGATGGTGGAGTCCGGCGCTGAGCTTCGCGACCGCCTGTGGTCCAACGCCCGTCTGTTCCGTGAAAAAATGAGCGCCGCAGGGTTTACCCTGGCCGGTGCTGACCACGCGATCATTCCGGTGATGCTGGGCGATGCGGTCGTCGCGCAGCAATTTGCCCGCGAGCTGCAGAAAGAAGGGATTTACGTCACCGGGTTCTTCTTCCCGGTGGTGCCAAAAGGTCAGGCGCGTATCCGCACTCAGATGTCTGCGGCGCATACGCCTGAACAAATTGAACGTGCGGTGGAAGCCTTTACCCGCATCGGCAAACAGCTGGGCGTAATTGCCTGAGGACGTGTGATGAAAGCGTTATCCAAACTGAAAGCGGAAGAAGGGATTTGGATGACCGACGTGCCGGAGCCGGAAGTCGGTCATAACGATCTGCTGATCAAAATTCGTAAAACCGCCATCTGCGGTACTGACGTTCACATCTACAACTGGGACCAGTGGTCGCAGAAAACTATTCCGGTACCGATGGTTGTCGGTCACGAATATGTCGGTGAAGTGGTGGGTATTGGCCAGGAAGTGAAAGGCTTCCAAATTGGCGATCGCGTCTCCGGTGAAGGCCACATTACTTGCGGCCATTGCCGTAACTGCCGCGGCGGGCGTACGCACCTGTGCCGTAATACCATTGGCGTGGGCGTAAACCGCCCGGGCTGCTTCGCGGAATACCTGGTGATCCCGGCGTTTAACGCGTTCAAAATCCCGGACAATATCTCTGACGATCTGGCCTCCATCTTCGACCCGTTCGGCAACGCGGTGCATACGGCGCTCTCCTTCGACCTGGTCGGTGAAGACGTGCTGGTCTCCGGCGCGGGCCCAATCGGCATTATGGCCGCTGCGGTGGCGAAGCACGTGGGTGCGCGCAACGTTGTGATCACCGACGTGAACGAATACCGTCTGTCGCTGGCGCGCAAAATGGGCGTCACCCGCGCGGTGGATGTTTCGAAAGAGAGCCTGACCGACGTGATGGAAGAGCTGGGCATGACCGAAGGCTTTGACGTTGGCCTGGAGATGTCCGGTGCGCCGCCGGCATTTCGCACCATGCTCGACACCATGAACCACGGTGGCCGTATCGCGATGCTGGGTATTCCGCCGTCAGATATGTCTATCGACTGGAACAAAGTCATCTTCAAGGGGTTGTTCATCAAGGGCATCTATGGCCGCGAGATGTTCGAGACCTGGTACAAGATGGCGGCGCTGATCCAGTCCGGTCTGGATCTGTCCCCGATTATTACTCACCGTTTCTCCATCGATGAGTTCCAGCAGGGCTTCGACGCGATGCGTTCCGGCCAGTCAGGGAAAGTGATCCTGAGTTGGGATAAGTAATCAAAAAGGGGCCTGAGGCCCCTTCTTTCATTGATTCTTTTTCTCTTCGTCCGTCAGATAACGCACCTTGCGGGTGTAGTCCTGACCTTTGAACAACAGTTTGTTATCCGGCGATTCAAGATACTTCTGCCATTCGGAGAGAGGGAAACCGCCGTGCGCGCCAATCACCTCTTTCGGCACAACGGCTTCCTGACCACCGATCTTCTTGGAGACCGGCCAGTTCATCCAGTCGCCCAGGTTAACCGTTTTTAAATCCAGCATGTCCAGCAGCGCGGCGAGCGGCAGCTGATCGGTCGGCGGCTGCGTATCGTCCATCAGCTCCCAGGTATCCTGGAAGAGCGTCAGCCACAGCGGGCAGATACGGCGCCAGGTTTTTTTGGTTGCCGCAAGAAACGCGCCGTTAACGTGATCGACCAGATACGGGCGTACCGTCTCTTTGTAATACGCCGGCACTTTCTCCGCTGGCGCACCGTCCAGCTTGGCAATCATTTTGCCCTGACGGAAGCTGGAGTAGATGTGCATGTCGGCCATGTTGATTTCGGGCATTTTCAGCAGGTTGAGATCGGAATCGATCATCAATACGCCTTCACCGCGCGCCTGCAGCGGGGCGTTAAGCTTCACCAGACGGCTGAGGTAGATCTGCTTATAGCGGTAACCTTCCTCACGAACCGGAAGGTTAAGGGTCACTACGCGTGTTTTCGGCGGCAGTACCCCAAAGGCGGATTCAGGCTGATCGCTGACGATGACGATTTCGCTCACCCCGGTGGCGTAGCGTTCCGCGAAGGTGGCAGAGAGTAATGCTTCTTCGACGAAATCTGCGCCGGTACACGGAATCACAATAGAATCCACCGCAGCAAGCGCGCCCGTCACGTGCAGAGAGCTGTAAGGAATGTTGTGTCGCCCGGTGATATGACGATAGCGAGCATTAAGAAATTTAAACATAGTTATCTCGTTTGGTTAGTGCGCGCCAAGCACGGCTTCGACACCGCTGACATAGTTTTCGATGGCATAGGTATGACAGACGTTCTGGTATGCAGCCGCAGCCAGTCGAGCCCGCAGCTCCGCGTCTGCCCAGATATTGTCCAGATGCTGTGCAAGCTGTGAAACATCGCTCCAGGGGAAGAGCAGCCCTGTCGAATCATGATCAATCAATTCCGCCGTGCCGGTCACCTGAGAGCCAATCACAGGGATATTGAGAAGCATCGCTTCCAGCACCACGCGCGGCAGCCCTTCACTTTTTGAGGCGAGAATAAAGGCGTCAAACGTAGCAAGGTAATCAAAGGGGGTATTCTGAAAACCGGTGAAGATGACGCGGGATTCAATTCCCAGCGCTCGGGCCTGTTCTGTTAAAGCGCGGCGTTCGGCACCTTCTCCGACCAGCACCATTTTCCATTTCGCCTGGGGATGTTTCTGGCTGAACTGTGCCAGCGCCTCCAGCGTGTGGTGGTTGGCTTTGCGAGGGATTAACGACCCGATACTGCCGAACACAAACGTGTCGTCATCAATGTTCAGGCGCTGGCGCATCGCGCGTCGGTCAGGTAAGGGCTGGTGGATGTCGATGGCATTATTGACCGTCGTACACAGTTCGGGCCGGACGCCATGCTGAAGCAACACGCGTTCAACGCCGTGCGAGACGGCGATGATTTTTGTGGCATGGGCATTAACCAGCTTTACCAGCGGCGGGGTTAAAACAGGCTCAATGCGGCAGTGCTGGATCAACCGCGCCTTCAGGTTCGCCGCCGCCAGATAGCCTTCCTCATTTGAGCCCGGCTGGTTATTCATATAGAGCGTATCGAAACCGCCCTGCGTGAAAAGGGTTTCGATTTTGCTGACGTTAGGCCTGATGCGCCACATGATATCCACATGACGCGTAAATGCCTTGCGGGCGCCGCGTGAGAAAAACAGCAGGCTACGTCCCGCTTCCTTCAGCAATTTGGCCCAGACCGGCTGCGGACGTTGAGGGATCACGATGAGCGGGATGCCGATGCCGTTGAGCACCTGGCCAATCGTCTCACCTTCAGCACGACTATAATCACTGTAAAAACAACAGGTAATATCGAATTTATCGCGATTGATTCGCTTCAGGAGCTCAAGCATACTGTTGGTGCCTCCCCCCCATTCTTTACCCGTATCCAGGAGGAGAATTTTACTTTTGTGCGGCATGTCTGAATCCGTGTGCTACCCTTCATCTGACTGCATTATAAAGAATCTGTTGAAATAAAATAGATTTTTCTATTTTATTGCGCTTCAGGATTAGACAACATTTCAAGCGTGCTTATTTGAAAAGTGTGATTCAGGACTTTAATCGTCTCTACTCATTTATATAGTATTAATAATATTAATTTAGGCTGCTATTGAGAGTGGGTAAATGTTTAAAATAACGGTCTGCTTATTAACGTTTAATTCTGAAAGATTATTGCACGATGTTATCCCGCCTCTTTTGAAAATAGCGGATGAAATTGTCGTGGTCGATTCTGGCAGTACGGACAAAACACGATATATTTGTGAAAGCTTTGGACTGCAACCCGTCTATAAAAAATTTGGCTGGCATGGCGAGCAGATGAACTATGCCATATCCTTAGCCAGCCATGACTGGGTCCTGTGCATCGACAGCGACGAAATTCTTGACCAGGAAACGGTTAATGCCGTTTTAACGTTAAAAGCAGGCGATGAGCCAGACCCGGGAATGGCATGGCAAATATGCCGCCACTGGTTTGTTCTGGGTGAGGAAGTCCGGACGATTTATCCTGTTTCATCCCCTGATTATCCTGTGCGTCTTTTTAACCGTAACCAGTCTCGGTTTAATAACCGACCGGTAGACGATCAGGTCGAAGGCTTTCTCCGTTGTGAACGTATTCCGGGTTATGTAAAACATGATACGTTTCCCACGCTGCATGAGCTTTTTAACAAATTAAATTGTTATACAACCCGCCTGGTTCAATACCAAAAAATACGGCCCTCAATTGGGCGCGGCGTAATCAGCGCCATTGGGGCTTTTTTCAAATGGTATCTGTTTAGCGGCGCCTGGCGTAAGGGCAAAGTGGGGGTGGCGACGGGACTGTACGCCACAGCCTATAGCTTTTTGAAGTATTTCAAATCCTGGTATCAGTATCAGGAAAAAAAAGAGCCCGTTGCTAACGAGCAGACGGACTCTCAGATTGCGAAATAAGCGTCAGGCTTTCTTACCCCATCCCTGCCACTGCTGCTGGACGTAATTCACCAGCGTACTGTTACTGATGCTGTCTCCGATGACGGAGAAGAAGCGGGTTGCATAGACCGGTTCAAGCGGTTGCTTAGGTACACAGCGTTTCACGCCGCGGAACGGATTACGCGGCGCTGTCGGGGCAGGCGCCGCAGAATTTGGTGTAGAGGTATCCACCTGCGGCTCGTTCAGCAGATCGCTCGGACGCACCAGCGTGATATCGGCAGGCAAGGTCGGCAGCATCTGCTGCAGAACGCGAACGGTAGACGGGTGCGGATGACCGATGGCAATGGCTGAGCCGTTGCGGCGGGCGAGCTGTACCGCGCGATTAAACTGCATGCGGATATCGGCGTCGTTCTGGGTATCATCCAGGAACACCTTACGCTTAATCACCTTTACGCCCGTTCCCTGAGCGGCACGCATTGCCTGGCTGTTGCCGATGGTCATGCTGTCGAGGAAGTAGAGGTTGTAGCGTTCCAGCGCCTGCATCACTTTGAGCATCCCGTACAGGCTTGATGTCATCGCGCTGCCCATATGGTTGTTCAGCCCTACGGCATGCGGCACTTTGTTGTAGGCGTCGCGGATGATGCGCTCGATCTCCTCGCTGCTCATGTCCGGGCGCAGAGTGTCTTTTTCCAGCGGCTGCTTGCTGAGCGGGGCCATGGGCAGATGGATCAGCACCTGATGACCGCTGTTATGGGCTTTGGTCGCCATCTCACGCGCGTGGGGCGCATTTGGAAGAACGGCGACAGAAATGGCCGACGGCATCGCCAGCACCTGATTTTCATAGTGTGGACGATAACCGAAGTCATCAATCACGATAGCGAGTTTACCTGCATATACCGGTGCAGCCAGCGCCAGCGCGCTGACGACGGAGAAAACCATTCGACGAAATTGAAGCAAAACTTATCTTCCCAACCACGGCTGTGGATTGACCGCCTGACCCTGGCGACGAATTTCGAAATAGAGTGACGGGCGGCCCTGACCGCCACTGCTGCCCACAAGGGCGATGGGTTGGCCTGCGCGCACCTGCGTGCCGACGCTGACCAGCGCGCTCTGGTTGTAGCCGTAAAGGCTCATGTCACCTTTACCGTGTTCGACCACCACCACCAGTCCGTAACCCTGCAGCCAGTCGGCCAGAATTACGCGGCCATCGGCGATGGCTTTCACTTCGCTACCTTCAGACGCACCGATAACGATCCCTTTCCAACGTAGCTCACCCTGCAGCTGTTCGCCATAGCGATGCAGAATTGAACCGCGAACGGGCCAGAAAGCCTGACCGCGAGGAGAGCCCAAACCGCCGGTACGCGACATCAGGGAACGTTCGCTCTCGCTTGGCTTGTAGGTAGTCCCTTTACGGGAGGCTTCCTGCTGTTTGTCGCGAACGGCCTGCGCCTCGCGAGCCTCTTTTTCGGCGCGCGCTTTCGCCGCCGCTTCCGCACGGGCGATGCTGTTACGCAGTTTTGATTCGTTGGCGCGCATTTCGCTGAGCTGGCTCTGACCTTCCTGAATGGAGGATTCAAGGCCGGAAAGGGTTTTCTTACGCTCGTTGCGAGCCTGCTCAAGCTTCGCCTGCTGGGCTTGCTGATCGTAGAGCAATGTCTGCTGTTGGCTCTGCTTCTCTTCCAGCTCGGCTTTTTGCGTGGAGACCTCTTCGCGCGTCTGCTTCAGCTGCGCGATCGTCTCCTGACGCGCCTGGTTGAGATAGCCAAAGTAGGCCTGCAGGCGCTGACCGCGCTGGCTTTCTTCGCCGCTGAGGATCAGCTGGAGTCCGGTATGTTCACCCTGACGGAATGCGGCATCAAGCTGTGCGGCAAGATTGCGCTCCTGCGCGTCACGCTGGCGCTCGAGTTTGGCAATCGACGCGTTCATCTCGTCGATCTGTTTATTCAACTGGGCGAGGGTGTTTTGAGTTTCACGGAGTTTACGCGTGGCGGCGGAGATCGCCTCTTCCTGCTGCTTAAGCTGGGCGAGCAGGGCGGAGCGCTGCTGCTGCTGCTGGCGTACCGTACGCTCTTTGGCGGCGATATCGGCCTGAATGGATTTCAGCTGGTCGCGGTCATCCGCGTGGGCGGATGCGGCGCACAGCAATACGCCAGCGCTGAGTGCGCTGGCGTAAAACAGAGGTCTGACTGATAACCTAAGCGGCTTCACGACCCATGTGATTGAAAAAATCGCCTTTCCCCTCATGGGGAGCGATTATTCCACGATGAACAGCGGCTTACCAGTCATCTCTTCAGGGATCGGCATACCCATCAGCGACAGCATGGTTGGCGCGATGTCAGAAAGCTTGCCGCCTTCCACTGCTTTCAGTGATTTATCACCCACATAAATCAGCGGAACAGGCAGGTTGGTATGGGCCGTGTGCGCCTGGCCGGTCGCCGGGTCGCGCATCTGTTCAGCGTTACCGTGGTCAGCGGTGATCAGCAGCTGGCCGCCAACGGATTCAACCGCTTTCGCTACCTGCTCAACGCAGTGGTCCAGCGCTTCAACCGCTTTCACTGCCGCTTCCATCACCCCGGTATGCCCAACCATGTCGCCGTTCGGGTAGTTACAGATGATGGTGTCGTACTTACCGCTCTCGATGGCCGCAACCAGTTTTTCCGTCAATTCTGCAGAGCTCATTTCTGGCTGCAGATCGTAGGTAGCGACTTTCGGGGAGTTGATCAGAATGCGGTCTTCGCCTTTGAATGGCTCTTCAACGCCGCCGTTAAAGAAGAAGGTGACGTGCGCGTATTTTTCAGTTTCGGAAATACGCAGCTGCGTTTTGTCGTTCTTCGCCATCCACTCGCCAAAGGTATTTGCCAGAGATGCTGGCGGATACGCGCAAGGCGCTTTGATGTCTGCGGCGTATTCGGTCAGCTGGATGAAATCGAGGTTTACCACTTTTTTGCGGGCAAAACCGTCGAAGTCGCTGTTAACGAACGCACGGGTGATTTCACGCGCGCGGTCAGCGCGGAAGTTCATGAAGATCAGCGCGTCACCATCTTCCATGGCGGCGTCGGCCTGGCCTTCTGCGCGGATCACGGACGCTTTCACGAATTCGTCGTTTTCATCACGTGCATAGGCCGCTTCCAGGGCTTCAACGGCGGTCGCGAACTGGAACTCACCTTTGGCCAGAGTCATCAGGTCATAGGCCTGTTCAACGCGATCCCAGCGGTTGTCGCGGTCCATAGCGTAGTAACGGCCAATGATGGACGCTACGCGGCCTTTGCCCAGCGCGGCGAATTTCTCTTCGAAGGCTTGCAGAGAGCCTTTTGCACTGCGTGGTGGCGTATCGCGACCGTCCAGGAAGGCGTGCAGATAGATTTTTTCCGCACCGCGCTCGGCGGCCAGTTCAACCATCGCCATGATGTGATCTTCGTGGCTGTGCACGCCGCCCGCAGAGAGCAGGCCCATGATGTGTACGGCCTTGCCAGCGGCAACGGCTTTATCGACCGCGCCAGACAGCGTTGGGTTGGAGAAGAAGGTGCGTTCTTTGATTTCAACGTCCAGACGCGTCAGATCCTGATACACAATACGCCCGGCGCCCAGGTTTACGTGACCGACTTCGGAGTTGCCCATCTGGCGGTCCGGCAGGCCCACTTCCAGGCCAGACGCGTCAATCAGCGTATGCGGACGTTTCGCCCACAGGGCATCCATGACCGGGGTTTTGGCGTTGAAAATAGCGTTATCCTGGCTATCTTCACGGTAGCCATAGCCATCCAGAATCACCAGTACCATAGGTTTTTTAGAAACCGACATTGCGACAACCTCATGCTCAAGAGTCAAAATTTGCGTAATTTTACTACAGCTGAATCGATCAAATAGCCGCAGAAGATCAAAGAAAGCGCAGGGGCAAGATGTTCACCAGACCATTTTGAGGCATTTTTTTAGGTGGCATGCCGCAGAAAATGGATTAGGTTATGGTCGCTGGCTGTATTTGCCAGAACGCACAGGTATACTCCTGTCCTGGTTTTTTTTATCACTTAGTCGGGAGTAGTTACCCTCCATGCAAGAAATTATGCAATTCGTTAGCCGCCATCCGGTTCTGAGCATCGCGTGGATTGGCCTGCTGGCTGCTGTGCTGTTCACCACATTTAAGAGCCTGACGTCTAAAATTAAGGTTATCACCCGTGGTGAAGCGACGCGTCTGATCAACAAAGAAGATGCCGTCGTGGTCGATCTGCGTCAGCGTGACGATTTCCGTAAAGGTCACATTGCGGGCGCAATCAACCTGCTGCCAGCTGAAATCAAAGCGAACAACGTCGGTGAGCTTGAGAAACACAAAGCCCAGCCGATTATCGTTGTCGATGCGACCGGCATGCAGGCACAGGAATCTGCCAGCGCGCTTCATAAAGCAGGCTTCGAAAACGTAACGGTACTGAAAGAAGGTATTTCCGGCTGGAGCGGGGAAAATCTTCCTTTGGTTCGCGGTAAATAAGGAGTTCAGTCATGGCCAATATTGAGATCTATACCAAAGCGACGTGCCCGTTCTGTCATCGTGCGAAAGCGCTGCTGAACAGCAAAGGCGTCACGTTCCAGGAACTGCCGATCGACGGTGACGCGATTAAACGCGAAGAGATGATCAAACGTAGTGGTCGCACGACGGTTCCGCAGATTTTTATTGATGCGCAGCACATTGGCGGCTGTGATGACTTGTATGCGCTCGACGCCCGTGGTGGACTCGATCCGCTGCTGAGCTAAGAGACTTTAGGACAATTAAAAAGGGTATTTCCATGTCAGAACAAAACAACACCGAAATGACTTTCCAGATCCAGCGTATCTACACCAAGGACGTCTCTTTCGAAGCGCCAAATGCGCCACATGTTTTCCAGAAAGATTGGCAGCCAGAGGTTAAACTTGATCTGGATACCGCATCTACCCAACTGGCAGATGACGTGTATGAAGTCGTGCTGCGTGTTACCGTTACCGCGTCTCTGGGCGAAGAAACTGCATTCCTGTGTGAAGTACAGCAGGGCGGCATCTTCTCTATCGGCGGTATCGAAGGCAACCAGATGGCGCATTGCCTGGGTGCGTACTGCCCGAACATTCTGTTCCCGTATGCGCGTGAATGCATCACCAGCCTGGTTTCTCGCGGTACATTCCCGCAACTGAACCTTGCGCCAGTTAACTTTGATGCGCTGTTCATGAACTATCTGCAGCAGCAAGCTGGCGAAGGTGCTGAACAACATCAGGATGCCTGATGAGCACTGTTAATGCGTCAATGACTGTGATCGGTGCCGGCTCATACGGCACCGCTCTTGCCATCACGCTGGCAAGAAATGGTCACGAAGTGGTTCTCTGGGGCCATGACCCAAAACATATCGCCACGCTGCAGCGCGACCGTTGCAACGTCGCGTTTCTCCCGGACGTTCCGTTCCCTGACTCCCTGCACCTTGAAAGCGACCTTGCGACCGCGCTGGCGGCCAGCCGCAACATTCTGATTGTGGTTCCGAGCCATGTATTTGGCGACGTGCTCCGTCAGATTAAGCCGCTGATGCGCCCGGATGCGCGCATTGTCTGGGCGACAAAAGGACTGGAAGCCGAAACCGGACGCCTGCTGCAGGACGTTGCCCGCGAAGCGCTGGGTGATGAGATCCCGCTGGCGGTCATCTCCGGCCCGACCTTTGCCAAAGAGCTGGCCGCTGGCCTGCCGACGGCGATTTCGCTGGCCTCCACCGATCAGGCCTTCTCCGACGATCTTCAACAGCTGCTGCACTGCGGCAAGAGCTTCCGCGTCTACAGCAACCCCGATTTTATCGGCGTGCAGCTGGGCGGTGCGGTGAAGAACGTGATTGCGATTGGCGCCGGGATGTCAGACGGCATTGGCTTTGGTGCCAATGCGCGTACGGCGCTGATCACCCGAGGGCTAACCGAAATGTCCCGCCTTGGCGAAGCGCTGGGTGCCGATCCGGCCACCTTTATGGGGATGGCTGGCCTGGGCGACCTGGTGCTGACCTGTACCGACAACCAGTCTCGTAACCGCCGCTTTGGCATGATGCTCGGACAGGGCAGCGATGTTAAAGGCGCGCAGGAGAAGATTGGTCAGGTGGTTGAAGGCTACCGCAATACCAAAGAAGTCCGCGAGTTGGCGCACCGTTTCGGTGTCGAAATGCCAATAACCGAGGAAATTTATCAGGTATTGTATTGCGGAAAAAATGCGCGCGAGGCAGCATTGACCTTATTAGGTCGTGCGCGCAAGGACGAGCGCAGCAGTAACTAGTCGGAACCGTTGTCACCTGAATGACCCAGCCAGCGCAGAACTGGCTGGTCATTAACTATCGTCTGGAGTAAGCAATGCCGTGTGAAGAACTGGATATCGTCTGGAACAATATTAAAGCCGAAGCCTGGGCGCTGGCCGACTGCGAGCCTATGCTGGCCAGTTTCTACCACGCGACGCTACTCAAGCACGAAAATCTTGGCAGCGCGCTGAGCTATATGCTCGCCAACAAGCTGGCTTCCTCGATCATGCCAGCTATCGCCATTCGTGAAGTGGTGGAAGAGGCTTACGCTGCAGACCCGGAAATGATCGCCTCTGCCGCCTGCGATATTCAGGCTGTGCGCACGCGTGACCCGGCGGTCGATAAATATTCTACGCCGCTGCTGTACCTGAAAGGCTTCCACGCCCTGCAGGCTTACCGCATCGGCCACTGGCTGTGGAATGAAGGCCGCCGCGCGCTGGCGATCTTCCTGCAAAACCAGGTTTCCGTGACGTTTCAGGTCGATATTCACCCGGCGGCAAAGATTGGCCGCGGGATCATGCTCGACCACGCCACCGGGATTGTCGTCGGGGAAACGGCGGTGATTGAAGATGACGTCTCGATCCTGCAGTCGGTTACCCTGGGCGGTACCGGTAAAACCAGCGGCGATCGCCATCCGAAAATCCGTGAAGGGGTGATGATTGGCGCGGGTGCTAAAATCCTCGGCAATATTGAAGTCGGGCGCGGCGCGAAGATCGGCGCAGGCTCCGTAGTGCTCCAGCCCGTGCCACCGCATACCACCGCCGCTGGCGTACCAGCGCGCATCGTCGGTAAACCAGACAGCGATAAGCCGTCTATGGACATGGATCAGCACTTCAACGGCATTCACCATACCTTCGAGTATGGTGACGGCATTTAACTTCTGAGAATGGCGCCCGGGTAACCCAGCTGGCGCCAGGCTTCATACACCACCACCGACACCGCGTTCGACAGGTTCATGCTGCGGCTGTCCGGCATCATTGGAATACGGATTTTCTGCTCGGCGGGCAGGGCATCCAGGATCGTGGCCGGCAGGCCGCGGGTTTCCGGGCCAAACATCAGATAGTCACCTGCCTGATAGCTCACGGCGCTATGCGCTGGCGTGCCTTTGGTAGTCAGGGCGAACATGCGCTGCGGTTTCTCTGCTTCCAGAAACGCTGCGTAATCGTGGTGACGAACGACGGCGGTAAATTCATGATAATCCAGCCCTGCGCGACGCAGACGTTTGTCGTCCCACGTAAAGCCCATCGGCTCAATGATATGCAGACGAAAACCGGTGTTTGCACACAGGCGGATGATATTGCCGGTATTCGGCGGAATTTCTGGTTCGAATAAAACGATGTTAAGCATGCTGCCCCCTTAATTGCGGGGGCAGAATAGCAGAAAAGAGAGGAACTACGCGACGCCGGGTTCCTGCGAGCGGCTGTACAGCATTTTGTAGACGGTTGCCGCAGCGGCCACCAGAGCGGGCACGCTGAGGATCATTAAAATACTGTCTGCCTGCCACTGCATAGAGAGAAGCTGGGCGCTGGTCATGGTTCCCGCCACGCCGCCAAAGCGTCCGATCCCCTGCATCCAGGCGATGCCCGTCGCGCGGCACTCGGTAGGGTAAAAGGTGGCGGCCAGGGTTTGCATGCCCGACTGCGCGCCGTTCATCGCGATCCCCATCAGGAAAATCAACCCGCCAAACAGGGCGATATGGTTATGCTCAATGCCAAGCAAAAGGATGAGGCCCATTGTCAGCACGAAACCACACGCGACCACCCTGTGCGCTTCCCAGCGGTCCATCATCCAGCCCGCGAGCAGAATGCCTGCGGTGCCGCCGAAGGTGAACAGCGAGGTGAGCCAGGCGGATTCCGCCAGAGCATAGCCCATCCCCTGCATCAGCGTTGGCATCCAGCTTAGCAGAACGTAGTAAATGACCAGCCCCATAAAGTAGGTCACCCACAGCATCAGGGTGCCGGGCAGCCAGGGCATGGAAAACAGCTGCGACACGCTCCCTTTTTTAGAGGCGACTTTCTCCTCCGCCAGGAAAAAGCCCGTGACGCTATCCAGCGTGCTGCGGGCAAACCGGCTGGCGATGCGGCGGACCTGCATGACGTCTTTCCCGCGCTGCACCAGAAACTTCACGGACTCCGGTAAAAACAGCGCCAGCAGCAGCGTTAAAATCAGCGGCGCAATCGCGCCGGTCAGCAGCACGCTTCGCCAGCCGTGGTGGGGGATAAGCCAGGAAGAGATCGCGCCGCCGCCCGCCGCACCCAAAGGGAAGCCGCAGTACATGGTATTAATCGCCATGGCGCGACAGCGCTGGGGGGCAAACTCGGAGATCAGCGTGATGGCGTTAGGCATTGCGGCGCCCAGCCCCAGGCCCGTCAGAAAGCGCCACAGCGTCAGGGTATTCAGGCTTTGCGCCCAGGCCGTCCCCAGGCTCGCAAGGCCGAAGAACAGGCACGAAAAGACCAGCACCCGCTTGCGCCCCATCCGGTCCGAGACCGGACCGGCAATCAGCGCGCCCAGCGACAGCCCCAGCAGCGCTGCGCTCAGCACCGGCCCCAGATCCTGTTTGTGTATCCCCCATTCTGCCGACAGCGTAGGCGCGATGTAACCCATCGCTGCCGTATCAAAACCATCGATCGCCAGAACCAGAAAGCCCAGCACAATGAGCAGCCAGTGAAACCCTGAAAAGGGACTCTCATCGATCACCTGCTGAATATCCACCTTACCTGAATACGCCATACGCTCCACTCCGATCTGATGTTGTTTTTGTGTTCTTGTATTTGCTTGTCTATACAATTGCGGACGGCGGGTGGATGTCAAATTTTCTTATCCAATATGTTATCTGGATGTTATTTTTGGCATAAAAAAGCGCCCGAGGGGGAAATCGGGCGCGTGAGAAAGGGGGATTAACTGGAGAAGGTCAGGCCGCGTTTCCCTGAGCCAGGGGAGCCAGCGCCGCCGGTAATTTGCTTAACTCCTGCACCAGAGAATCCTTACTGATTTCGCTAATCGTTCTTGCACCGGTCAGCGTCATCGCCACCTTCATCTCTTTTTCGATCAGGTTAAGCAGATTCGCCACGCCCGCCTGGCCCGCCGTCGCCAGCGCATACAGATACGCACGCCCCAGCAGTACGCTGTCGGCGCCCAGCGCAATCATGCGCACCACGTCAAGCCCGTTGCGGATGCCGCTGTCGGCCAGGATGGCAATATCGCCTTTCACCGCATCGGCGATGGCCGGCAGGGCGCGTGCGGAGGAGAGCACCCCGTCGAGCTGGCGTCCGCCGTGGTTAGAGACCACAATCCCGTCTGCGCCAAAGCGTACCGCGTCGCGGGCATCCTCCGGATCGAGGATCCCTTTGATCACCATCGGGCCGTCCCAGAACTCCCGGATCCACTCCAGGTCCTTCCACGAGATCGACGGATCGAAATTGTTCGCCAGCCAGCCGATGTAATCCTCCAGCCCGGTCGGTTTACCGAGGTAAGCCGAAATATTGCCCAGGTCGTGCGGACGACCGTTCAGGCCGACATCCCACGCCCACTGCGGGTGAGTAACCGCCTGCCAGTAGCGGCGTAACGCAGCATTCGGGCCGCTCATGCCGGAGTGGGCATCACGATAGCGCGCCCCGGGGGTCGGCATATCGACGGTAAAGACCAGCGTCGAGCAGCCCGCCGCTTTGGCGCGCTCCAGCGCGTTGCGCATAAAACCGCGATCGCGCAGGACGTACAGCTGGAACCACATCGGGCGCTTGATGGTCGGGGCGACCTCTTCGATCGGGCAGACGGACACGGTGGAAAGCGTAAACGGAATGCCTTTGGCATCCGCCGCCGCGGCGGCCTGCACTTCGCCACGGCGGGCATACATGCCGCATAAGCCTACAGGCGCGAGCGCCACGGGCATGGAGAGCGTTTCGTCGAACAGCTTTGTCTCAAGGCTCAGGTCAGACATATTCTTCAGCACGCGCTGGCGCAGAGCCACTTCCGACAGATCTTCCGCGTTGCGGCGCAGGGTGTATTCGGCATACGCCCCGCCGTCGATGTAGTGGAACAGGAACGGGGGCAAAATGCGCTGCGCCGCGGCGCGATAGTCACTGGCTGCTGAAATAATCATGCTTTGTTCTCCCTGGAAATATCACTGTCGCCAGGCAGACGGGTAATACGCGCCTGTCGGGCCTGGTCTTCATCGAATCGTTTAATGGTGGTGTGCACGAAGCCGAGATGCGCCATCATCGCTTTGCGCGCGGCCTCGGCATCACCGGCCAGAATGGCGTTGAGCACCGCCTCGTGCTGTTCGGTAAGCTGGGCAAACACCGGCGGAACCAGATACATGCGCTGGCGGCTCTGTTTAACGGAGGATTGCAGCAGGTCGAAGAACCCGCGCATGGTCTGGAGCAGCACCACGTTGTGCGACGCCTCGGCAATCGCCAGGTGAAAACGGACGTCCGCCTGGGAGGCGATATCCGGGTCGCTGCTTTGCGTGGCCTCAAAGCAGGCGATGAGTTTCTCTTTGTCAGCGTCGGTTGCCCGCATGGCCGCGTGCCAGGCGGTACTGGTTTCGATGGCGTGACGCGCTTCAAGGATGTCGAAGCTGTAGTCCGGGTCGTTCTCCATCAGCGTCTTCAGCGGCTGCACGATGTTTTGCTCGGACCAGTCGTCATGCTGCCAGCGCACAAAGGTGCCGCCGCCGCGACGGCTCAGCAGCACCCCTTCGCTGACCAGCGTCGCCAGCGCCTCGCGCAGTGAGTTGCGCGACACGCCAAGCTGGGCGGCAAGCTGGCGTTCGGCGGGCAGCTTCATGCCCGCTTCCAGCTGTTGTTCTTCAATCAGCGCCCGCACGCGAGAGGCAATCTCGTCGGACAGGCGTCTGGGCATCACTATCATGGGATCATCCAGGTTAAGACATAGGCCTGCAGGGTGGTGATCACCCCCACCATGCAGGTGAATATCAGGCTGTGTTTCACGGTAAAGCGGAACAGATCCGACTCTTTACCGACCAGTCCCACCGCCGCACAGGCAATGGCGATGGATTGTGGAGAGATCATTTTCCCGGTCACGCCGCCGGTGGTATTCGCGGCCACCAGCAGGACGTCAGATACGCCAATCTGCTGGGCCGCCGTTGCCTGCAGCGCGGCGAACAGGGCGTTAGACGAGGTATCGGAACCGGTCAGGAACACCCCCAGCCAGCCGAGGAACGGCGAGAAGAAGGTGAAGGCATGGCTGGTATGTGCCAGGGCCAGTGCCAGCGTTGATGACAGGCCGGAGTAGTTCGAGATAAACGCGAACGCCAGCACCATGCCGATGGAGTAAATCGGCAGCATCAGCTCTTTAATGGTCGCCGCAAAGGTCTGCACCGCGGCCGCAGGCTTCATGCGCAGCCACACCACGGAAAGGAGTGCGGCAAACAGGATGGCGGTACCGGTGGCGGAGAACCAGTCGAATTTATAGACCGCGGCATACGGCGTGGCGGCGTGCACCACCGGCGGCATACGGGCGACCATTTTGTCGAGGAACGGTACGGAAATATTAATCACCATGTCGTACAGCGCCCCGCCCGGCGCGAACAGGGCTTTAAACGGCGGAATGCTCCACAGGGTCACCGTTGCGGTCAGGAACAGGAACGGCGACCAGGCGCGGATCACCTGTCCTGCCGTATAGCCCGTGCGGGCCAGGGTTTGATCAACCTGCGAGGCGCCCATGTCGGCGAAGCGGAAAATACGTACCGGCTGCCAGCGTTTCAGGAACAGCGTCAGACAGACCAGCGATACCAGCGAAGAGATGATGTCCGGCAGCTCCGGGCCGAGGAAGTTCGAGCTGAGGTACTGGGCAATCGCGAACGAACCACCCGCCACCATCACCGCAGGCCAGGTCTCCTTCACGCCGCGCCAGCCGTCCATAATCGCCATGATCCAGAACAGGACGATAATGGTCAGGAAGGGCAGCTGGCGGCCAACCATCTGGCCGATCTCGAAGCTGTCCAGCCCGGTGACCTGTCCGGCCACCAGAATCGGAATACCCATCGCGCCAAACGCAACCGGCGCGGTGTTCACAATCAGGCACAGGCCCGCGGCATAGAGCGGGTTAAAGCCCAGACCGACCAGCAGCGCGGCGGTGATCGCCACCGGTGCGCCAAAGCCTGCCGCACCTTCCAGAAACGCCCCGAAGGAGAAGCCGACAATCAGCATCTGCAGGCGCTGGTCCGGCGTGATGGAGAGAATCGACGAGCGGATAATGTCGAACTGCCCGGTTTTCACCGAGATTTTATAGACAAACACCGCCGCGATGATGATCCACGCAATCGGCCACAGGCCGTAGAAGAAACCGTAGACGACGGAGGCCAGCGCGCGATCGACCGGCATTTTATAGAAGAACAGCGCCACCATCAGGGCGATAGCAACGGTATACGTCGCGGCGAGGTAGCCCTTCAGCTTGAGCTTAATCAGCGCAAAGAAGAAGAACAGGATCGGAAGCGATGCGATCAGGCTCGACAGCCAGATATTACCGGCCGGGTCGTAGTTTTGTTGCCAGAGGCTCATGCAGGTCTCCTGGGGACCAGACAGCCTGCGCTGCGGGTGAGTCTCCGCTCAACTCTGCGTCACAGGTTGTGTAAAAGTGGTCCTTCCAATGTTGTGTTGTAGGGTTAATGACAATGAATAGTTAACCAAATGTTATGGTCAGGCAATGAGTTTGTGAGCAGAATTAATGGAATTGTGAACCGGGGAAGAAAGAAAACGGGGATTGGTTGGGCCAATTTGAAGCGGGGGCTCCACAGTATGATGGTGGGCCCCGCAGAAGAGTTAATCGAATTTCATGAATTAGACAGCATTTTGAATAGAAGCGGTATCTCCGATGACTATCAAACCATCTTGTTGCTTAAGACGGTTATCTTTAATCTCCCGCTCAATAACATCGGAGATCACTTTTCGAAGAACACTACTGGTTGATTTAAAACCAAGCATCCTTGAGACAGATGTAATGATTTCATCTTCCGTTGCTCCCAGGCTTGCGTTAACGATGTCAAATATACCCGAAGCGATTTCTATAGGTGCGATCAGTTCTGGTTTACGCAAGCCTGCAGACAAGACGTTCTGTCTGTTGCGAAGTCGAATAGTTACTTCCTTGTGTATGAAAAATTCATGTTCCTTATAAATATTACCTTTCCTGCAGGCAATTTGAGCAGCATGACTAACAACGCTTTCTATCCGTGCACCAGCTCGTTGTAATCCCCATGCGGAGCGAAGACGAGTTATTACTTCGTTAATATGGATAGGAGATTCTGTGAAGACTATTTTTTCAACCATGTCAGCAAGTATGCCGGTTGGTGTTTCATGTAAAGCATATGAAAGATTGGCTTCGGGCTGTGCTTCTTCATAACTCACATTCTGGTCATTAGCGGAATCAGTTCTATCAAAACCAACCTCAATAACGTCTTCTCGTTCCACTGCCACGATATCAACAGGAACAGCTCGGGAACGCCCGTATGTATGTTCTGCTCTGCTATTCAGTTCTGCTTTTGCATTATCAATAGCATCAATAACTTTTTGCAATTGTTCCTCTGGTCTTTGGAACCAATCCGTACTCCAGATTCGGTGTATTATCCAACCATGATCTTCAAGAACGGCTTGACGTAAACGATCACGCTCTCGGGCAGACCGAGAGGAATGATAAGTACTGCCATCACATTCGATCCCGAGAAGATAACGTCCCGGTAATTCAGGATCGGCAATTGCTAGATCGATAAAGAAGCCAGCAATTCCTACTTGCGGGTGTACTTGATAGCCTCGGTTCTGAAGTGCTGAGGCGACTTGTTCTTCAAATACGCTATCCATCGGACGCCCGGAAACTTTGGACATTGATAAGCGTCCTGTACGGGCATATTGAAGGAATAGTTTGAACGCTATTACGCCAACACCTTTCGCTCGCTCAAGATCAATATCTTCATCGGTGATCGATGCAAAAACCTCACATCGACGTTTTGCACGGCTAATCAGCACATTCAGCCGTCGCTCACCACCTTGCGAACCCAAAGGGCCAAATCGCATTGCCAGATAGCCTTGTTTATTACGCGCATACCCTACAGAGATCATGATGACATCACGTTCATCACCTTGGATATTTTCCAGGTTTTTAATGAAGAATGGCTCTCCTGGATGGGAATTAAAGAAATCCTCATATTGAGGATTTAAACGGCGAAGAACCTCTAATTCATCCTGAATAGCCTTACGCTGTGAAACCGAGAATGTTGCGACTCCCAGTGACAATTCGGGATTCTGCTGTACATGCTCAAGAATTGCGGTAGCAATTCTTTTTGCCTCAATAGGGTTGGCATTACCTGCACCTGATTCGAAAACACCGTTTTCAACATAATGGAATCGCAAGCCCATACCCGCCTCTTCAGTGTATGGGCTTGGTACTATAAACAATTTGTTTTCGTAGAACTGACTATTAGAAACCGCAATAAGCGACTGGTGTCGACTACGGTAATGCCAGCGGAGCATTCGCTGTGGCAAGCCTCTGGCAACAAACAATCCAAGTATGCTTTCGATATCTGCTACTTGCGTCGAATCTTCATCCCCATCATCGTTACTGGCCTCAGTCATACGAGAGAAGAAACTGGTTGGCGGCAATTGCCTTTCGTCCCCGACAACAACAACTTGCTGACAGCGCGCAATTGCACCTATGGCATCGACAGGCTGAATCTGGCTGGCTTCGTCCATAACGAGCAAATCAAATTTTTGCTTACCTGGGATCAAGAATTGTGCGACAGAGAGTGGGCTCATCATCATGACCGGTTTGATTGCCTGAATTGCCGGGCCCGCTTTAAGCATCAATTGGCGAATAGGCATATGGCCTCTTTTCCTCGCCATTTCGGCACGCAGGACTCCAACCGGACCTGCAGCTCCGATTTTTGAAGGAATACGACGATGGTGTGCCCGAGCGACCTCAATACTTGAGCTCTTTATACGGCGTAAATCCATTTCGGCAAAGTACTGCACTTTTCGGTTATGAAGTTCACCGTCGAAGCGGGAAAGAGACGGTATCTCTTTAGCCATTAAACTGAACAGCGATTCATAATAGGTATATTCGACCGAGCTATAACAAGTCGATAATGGTAAGCGCCCATCCTCAAGCCGTTCTACAACTTCTGAGAGTCCCAAATTATTTGCTTGGTTGCGCCGGTGTTGCCAGGCAACCCATTTAGACAGTTGTTCGGCATTTTCAGTCCAGGAGGTTAGTTTTTGCAGGACACTATCGATACGTAAATGCTGATTATCCAAATGGAAGAATTCGTCGGTGGACGATTCGAGTTCGTTGGCCAGATTTTCAAGTTCGTTAATGATAGAGACACGTGTCGCTGAAAGTTGATTAGCGGAGTTCAGTAACTCACCATGATCGTTTACGGTCGCGCATATGAAGCGTAAGTCACCGTGTTTTTCAATCCATGTACAATCGCTAACGATATTTTGCCAGTTGGACAGTGTACCTCGCCATGCACTACCCAATGCTGCGCTTCCCAATTCGTATTGGGATTCGATGGCCTTCTTTTGATATTGCAATGCAATAATCTTCTTGACCAGCGCCAGACGTTCACCAGGGCGATCTGCCGGATCTTTAAACACCTGTTGTGATGTTGAATCTATACGACTAAGTTTTTGAGCCATAGCTTCAACATAGCTTAATGGAACACGCTTAATAGAATAATGATTATCAAACCAGGATTCTGCAGTTGCGCCAAAAGCCTTCCAAAGTTGTTTCAGTTCAATATCGGCTTGATTAAGAAGCTGCTCCAGTTTCTGGCTAAAGTGCCTCAACGTTTCACGATCAGACAGTTGGCTCGCCAGTAAACGTGCTTCTGAACCAACATCTTTAAGCGTTGCCATCCATTCTACTAATGCCTTCAGAGCACTGCTGTCACTGTTTTCACCACGCCAATGTGAGCCAAACGCACTGTTCCCAAACTCGCTAGCGTTGGCGATGTTTTTTCGTAGCGCTTGCGCCTGAATAACCTTATCCAAAAGCTCAATTTGCTGCTGAATAGGTTGATTTGTATTTCGAATGAGGGAGTGAGCAAGTGCACGTGAACGACGCCATTCGCTGTTCAGTATTTTGAACATCCCAGTATGTATCGCAAGGTTATGACGAATTTGTGTGAGTTCGGTATCCCATATGGTCTCCGAAACATGGGGATCGATTTTCTGACGCAAAGAATGTAAATCAGCGATTGAATTGACCAACTCTCTGGCTTGTTCGACACCATGCTCCCATACGGAAGCGACAAAAGCTTGCGGGCTCGCATCGGGGGCATCAGCTACGCGTATGCTGAGTTCAATCAGATTATTGATTTCCTGAGATGAACGATACAGAGATTCAGTACCTAGCTCTTTCGTCAGATGGGCCACTGTTAATTGAATTTGCGGTAATAGTGGTAGTAATGCTCTGGCAGCTGAAAAGGCATCTGGCAAAAGATCCTCTGGGACTGTTTGCAGTTCATCACGGAATTCAAGTAGAGGGGTATCAAACTGTTCATCATGAAGCAGATCTTTGATTTCCTCGAAATTATTTTGATACGTTATACCCTGCTCAATTAGACTTTTTATTTCGTAAAGAGAGTTAGACCAGACAGGATTAACAAGTGCAGCTTCCTCTAACTCAGGTGCCTGATTTATGAGGTTAGCAATCTGAAAAATTTTGTCCGCCTCGTTGAAAAGTACTGGTTCAGGTGTTATTCCAACTCGTACAGCTAAAGTCGCTATAGTGTTTTGAAAGTCATGTACTTTGTGTAACAACGTAGTAATTTTTGGCATCAGGCGATCGAGTTCACTCGGTAAAACGGATTCTCGTTTGACACCATTCCAGGGATGATTATGGGGTAGCCCAATATTCTCAATTCGTTCAATAAGCTCTTTAACGAGATCCAGTCGTTTTATCAGATCGTTATTACTCCATTCATCGAAGCCATGAAGAATGAAGTCCGTAGGTGTTTGTTCATTTTGACGCAATCTTACCAATTGCCCAATCACCTGATAAGGGCTCAAACCCGAAGGTGTATAGACTTTGTGGAGGCGCGCTGGGTGGGCATTCAGGGAGTCACGAGCTTCGGTTAAGTTCTCAATTAATTCATCAGGAAATTCACCGCGGGGCGAACCTAAATCCCATACTCGCTTCAACTCCTCGAGTAAAAGTCGTTTATTGGCCTTGTTGCTATGAAGTTCTAAACAGGCATCACCGACTCCTGTTTGGTCGAGACGGCGTTTGACGACTTCAAGAGCTGCCATTTTTTCTGCAACAAAAAGTACTGTTTTTCCATCCGCGATAGCCGACGCAATAATATTGGCTATTGTCTGTGACTTACCAGTGCCAGGAGGTCCTTGTATGACAAGGTTTTTACCTTTCCTTACTTCATGGATCGCCAGCGTTTGAGAGCTATCGCTATCCATAATATGAAGCATATCTTTAGGCGTGATAAGGTGGTCTATAGAGCTGTCTTCTGAAAGTAGTCCGTCGCTTTCATCAAACCCTTCTTCCATGAGGGCGCGAATAAGATATTTTGATGTAATAGCTTCATCATCGGGCCAGTTTGCAGGATCGAGATCTCGATACATCAAAAATTTAGAAAATGAGAACAAACCAAGGATGATATCATTTGTTATAACTTCCCAGTCTGTTTTCAATGCTATTGATTGCTGTACAGCTTCAAAGTAACTACTTATGTTAATTTCATCATCATCAGATTGCATCACAGGTAATGTGATCTGATGTACGCGTTCAAGGAATGCTTCCAAAGAGAGGTTAGGAATGATGTCTTCTGAACGTGCTTTTAGTTTAAATCTTTCTCCAGCACTACCGCGTTCCAGACTTACTGGCACTAGTATCAGAGGAGCATAACGGACACTCTCTTTATTGGCGGGATCTACCCACTTCAATGTGCCCAGTGCCAGGAAAAGAATGTTTGCGCCTTGCTCCTCTTCAAGCGTTTTGGAGTCGTGGTACAAATCAAGTAATCGAGTTTGCAACCCTTTAGGGGTTAAACGAGTTTGCAGTTTAGTATCAAGATGCTGCGATTTGATTTCGGTGTCTTTTTCATCAAATTGATAAATAAAAGCTTTTTCGTCTGAAAGACCATCTTCAGTCTCCTGGTCGTCTTCTTTACCTGATTTACCATGCAAAAATGTGAACGTTTTTTTTTCATTAAGCAGAAGGTTGTAGACCAGTTCAGAACGCTCATCAATCACTTCCAGGAAACGTGTATTCTTCGATCGCGGAATGTTTAGTAAGCGGTTTCTTGCCCCCAAATCCAGAAGTTCAGCCCTGGCTTTTTCAAGTTTTTGTTCTAAAGAAAGGGCGCTGTTTTGAAAGGTAGAGCTCTCAGTAGAATTCATAAAATTTATAACCTAATGCAATGACATACCATCATGCCAAAGAAATATATTATATTTCAATGACGTGCCGTGTGTATTAGTTAGATCGAAAGAAATGAATGTCCACTTTACTCTCAAGAATGAGAATTGTGAACCTGCAGATTTTACTATTGCTTGTTTACATTTACGGGAAGTAATCCTGTAATTTTGGACAATAAAAAACCCAATACATTCTTCTGATGAATATATTGGGCTGGCTTGTATTAAATTTTACTTAGATTAAGTATCAGAACGCGGTCTTACAAAAGCCCGTCATCTCTTTCAGGCCCATTTCGCGGCCAAGCTCGGTCATCGGGTGCACCACCACCAGACCACGGACGCTTTTCTTCAGCTTGCCCATGTCGGCCTGCTCTTTTTTGGTGATCGCGCGACGGTGCGGCATGTCCATCAGCTTCTGCGCTTCTTTGCTCAACTTCTGGCCTTTCACTTCGCGCAGGCGCTCGATTTCTGTTTCCAGCGTGGCGGCTTCTTTTTCCAGCTCGGCGTACTTCTCGGCGGACTCGACCAGTGACAGGCCAGCCATCTGGTGGCGGATCAGATCCAGGCGGTCGCTCAGGCGTTTAATTTCGTTCTTTTCGACTTCTTTCATGACAAATAACTCTGAAAACGGGGAATTTACAGGGAAGGATACACCAATGTGAGCAGGCTTACTTCTGAAACGCTTTTTTTAAGCTGATTCGGGAAATCAGCTCAGTCAGGGAGAGAACCATCGTGGAACGGACAACCTGTTGATAACGCAGCTTTTGCATCGCGTAGAGCTCAGGGTCGCTGTTATCAAAATGGGGAGCAGGGGGCAGCGCGGTGACGCAGTGCAGCTCGCCGAAGGGCCCCAGGATCTCATCATCGGTAAAGGTGTACTCATTACCGTCATGATTGAGTTCTTCGCGCAGCGCCATTAACAGCTCCGCATCTTCATACTCTTGCCGGTTCAGCACGCCAAGACCATAAATCAGCTTCAGACGCACGGATAAATCGCCCAGCGGTCCGTCTCCGTCCAGTAACGGTTCTACAGCATATTTTACCGCGTAGTCGTCTTTGCGAAACACCTGAAGCACCAGGATATTCACCGCCTCGGTTAACAGCTCGACGGCGGCAATCAGGAAGCTTCGTACGGTTTTGCCAGCATTCAGACGCTCAAGCACACGATTTTCAAAGGCCTGGGTTTGTTCCATTATTGCCTGCATATCTGACAATCTATTATCTGGGCGCAGGTTAACCTGCGCCGCACTGTGCATCATTTGGTTGCGTTGTATGCGTTAACCGCCTCCACAACCACGTCGCTGTTGGCGTCCAGACCGGAAATCTGCGCCAGCGCAGCCTGTGCGCCTTTGTCATCAATCAGCTGAGCCAGTTCCTGCGCCTGTGGGTCCTGCTCGCTGCGGTAGTGCATCGCGGCGGCAATCCCTTTCACCAGGTTGGCGTGCGGCAGGCCGTATTCCAGCGTGCCCAGCAGCGGCTTAATCAGGCGGTCGCCCGCGCTCAGTTTACGCAGAGGCTGACGGCCCACGCGCTCAACGTCATCTTTCAGATACGGGTTTTCAAAGCGACCGAGGATTTTCTGGATGTATGCTGCGTGTTTATCAGCATCAAAACCGTAGCGTTTGATCAGCACCGCGCCGCTCTCTTCCATTGCCCCTTTTACCACCGCGCGGATCTTCTCATCGAGGATCGCATCACGAATGGTCTGATGACCGGCCAATTTTCCGAGGTACGCGGTTATAGCATGCCCGGTGTTCAGCGTGAAGAGTTTGCGTTCGACAAATGCCATCAGGTTATCGGTTAATTCCATTCCCGGAATGGTCGGCAGGGCGCCTTTAAACTGGGTTTTATCAACGATCCACTCGCTGAAGGTTTCCACGGTCACTTCCAGCGGGTCGTTGGTGGCGGATTCAGACGGCGGAACGATGCGGTCCACGGCGGAATCCACAAACCCGACGTGCGCTTCAACCCAGGCTTTGTCTTCGTCCGCAACAGCGTTGAGCACGTGACCTTTCAGCTGCGTGGTGCCGCGCACCATGTTTTCACAGGCGATGATGTTCAGCGGGGCGTCGATGCCCTGCGCTTTACGTTTTGCCAGGCCTTTCGCGACCGCAGGAGCGATGCGCTCAAGGACAACCGGACCGACGGCCGTCGTGACCAGATCAACGCTGGCGATCAGGTCGATAACGTCTTCACCGATGCTGCTGACCGCGTTGACGCCGGATACCGTCTCAACCTGCTCGTTTTCACCGACCACATGGACCTGATAGCTATGACGCGCATTCAGGGCATCCAGGACCACCTGATTCACATCGGCGAATGTCAGCGTAATGCCCGCGTCTGCCAGCAGTTTACCGATAAAACCACGACCGATATTACCTGCGCCAAAATGTAATGCTTTCATAGTGTTAACCTTCATCAATGTTTTTACCCGAGAGGGCTGGGGTGAGGAACGTTTCCCCTCACCCTAGCCCTCTCCCCATGGGGGAGAGGGAGGAGTACCGTTATTTGTTGAGCAGTGCCAGGACTTCTTCCACGCTGGTGGTGCTCGCCAGACGCGCAATGACAGACTCATCGTCCAGCGCGTTGGTCAGGCTGGTAATTACCTGAATGTGCTCGTTGTTGCGAGCGGCGATACCAATCACCAGACGGGCGATGTCGTCTTCTTCTTCACCGAAGCGCACGCCCTGCGGATACTGACAGAATACGACGCCGGTTTTCAGGACGCGATCTTTCGCTTCAACCGTACCGTGCGGCACCGCGATGGATTCGCCCAGGTAGGTTGGCGTCAGTTTTTCGCGTTCCAGCATCGCGTCAACATATTCAGGCTGAACGTAGCCGCCTTTCACCAGCTGCTCGCCGGCAAAGCGAATCGCTTCTTCTTTAGTAGCCGCTGTGCGACCGAGGAAGATGTTTTCCGCACCCAGTTTGAACAGGTGGGCGTTGCTCTCGTCAAAGCTGTCCTGCAGGCTTGAGCGCACTTTCACTTCGTTGTCTTCGTGACGCTGCGCCGCAACCAGACGTTCGGTCAGGCTGGTGTACAGGCCGCTGTCGAGGAAGTTAGTCAGCGAGATGTGCTGTGCCTGCGGTACCTGGCGCATGGCGCGTTCGGTCAGGTCGCGGTGCGTGATGACCAGGTCAACGTCCGGCGGCAGGCTGTTAATAGCGCTGTTGGTGACGGAGATGTTGGTCAGGCCCGCATCCTGCACTTTCTTACGTAGCACGCCTGCACCCATTGCGCTGGAACCCATACCGGCATCACAGGCAACGATGATTTTACGCACGTGGCTCAGGTCGTTAGACACATCGCCAGCCGCCAGCGGGGTTGCGCCTTTGGATTCGGCTTTCATGTCGTGCATACGACGGGTCGCCGCTTCAATATCGTCGTCTTCTTTCACTTTGCTGGTTTTCAGCAGGATAGAAGAGACCACGAAGGAGACCGCCATGGCCGCACAGATGGCTGCGATGTTCGCGAAGTACGCCCCTTTTGGCGTCATCGCCAGTACCGCCAGGATAGAGCCCGGAGAAGCCGGAGACACCAGACCGCCGCCCAGCACGCTCAGGGTGAACACGCCGGTCATACCGCCAAGGATAACGGCCAGGATCAGACGTGGGTTCATCAGCACGTACGGGAAGTAAATTTCGTGAATACCGCCCAGGAAGTGAATGATTGCTGCACCGCCAGCAGACTGCTTCGCGCTGCCGCGACCAAAGAACATGTACGCCAGCAGAACGCCCATACCCGGACCCGGGTTGGCTTCAATCAGGAAGAAGATAGACTTGCCGAGATCGTGAGACTGCTGAATACCCAGCGGCGAGAAGATGCCGTGGTTGATGGCGTTGTTCAGGAACAGGATTTTCGCCGGTTCTACGAAGATAGACGCCAGCGGCAGCATATCGTGCGCAACCATGAAGTTAACGCCTGCCGCCAGAATTTTGGACAGCACTTCAACCGCAGGGCCAATGCCGAGGAACGCCAGAATCGCGAGGATCATCCCGATGATGCCCGCAGAGAAGTTGTTCACCAGCATTTCGAAGCCGGATTTGATCTTACCATCAACCCAGACGTCGAATTTCTTAATCGCCCAGCCGCCCAGAGGACCGGCAATCATTGCACCGAGGAACATCGGCATATCCGCACCGACGATAACACCCATGGTCGTGATGGCACCCACTACGCCACCACGGTCACCGCCCACCAGACGACCACCGGTGAAACCGATGAGCAGCGGCAGGAGATAGGTAATCATTGGGCCAACAAGTTTCGCCAGCGTTTCGTTAGGCAACCACCCTGTCGGAATGAACAATGCAGTGATGATACCCCACGCGATAAACGCGCCGATATTTGGCATCACCATGTTGCTGAGGAAACGACCAAAGCTTTGAACTTTGATCTTGAAATCGGATGACATAAAACACCCCTTCTTCTGTTTACGCTTAGGCTTGCGGCCCGAGGTTTATTGTTAATGAGGCGGCAGAGGTAGCCGGACCCTGTTCTGATGCTGTGAAATCTGGCACTGAATCGTTCAACTGTCCAGACAGCGAAAATTTGTGTGACGCATATCACGTAAAGGTAGGGGGTGTGGATGCTAATGAGGTGATCCTGGTCACAAAAAAGGTGGGCAAAAAAAATACGATGGCGAGAAATGCGGCAAAAATCACCCTTTTCTGTGATGGTTATCACGATTTGATTTTGTGTGTTTGTTTCTGGATTGTGACTGATTTCACAAAATATTTTTATGCAGATTTCTCCGGCTGTGATCGGCGGCAAACTCTGTTTAGCGATTCGGCGTCAGGATGGCATAGCGCGACACGTTAAGTTAAAAAACCACTTTTGATGTGTGGTATGGCGAAAAGTTAAAAC
Organism: Enterobacter sp. AG326; assembly: GCF_004362415.1. Lineage (NCBI taxonomy): Bacteria > Pseudomonadati > Pseudomonadota > Gammaproteobacteria > Enterobacterales > Enterobacteriaceae > Enterobacter > Enterobacter sp. AG326. The sequence continues at coordinate 194,432 of NZ_SNXG01000005.1, forward strand.
GTGGATTACGCTCATATTGTAAGGTTAAGTATATTATTATTCAGGATATATTTTGACACGCTTATAAACTTGCATGGAGATATTATAAAATCCGATACTCCCCGGCTCGGAAATAACCAGCATACCTTGTGTATTTCAAAATAAATTAATTAGGTTGCGTACTGTTTTATTAATTCAATGAGTTGACGTTGTTTAAGTGAGGAGAATATGTTTCTCAACTATTTTGCGCTGGGCGTATTGATTTTTGTATTTCTGGTTCTCTTTTATGGAATCATCGCCATCCATGACATTCCTTATAATATGGCCAAAAAGCGTAACCATCCGCATGCCGATGCGATTCACACGGCAGGCTGGATTAGCCTGTTTACTCTCCATGCCATCTGGCCGTTCCTGTGGATATGGGCCACGTTGTACCGTGAAGATCGCGGCTGGGGGATGCAAAACCACATCACCAAGCCTGATGAGGTTCCGGGAATGGATGCGCTGGCCAAACGCGTGGCCGAATTAGAACAAAAGCTGGCCGCGGTACAGCCCGCTGCTGATAAAAACACGCTGGAGCGCTAATCATGGATCTGTTGATTATTTTGACCTATGTGGCATTTGCCTGGGTGATTTTTAAAATATTCCGTATTCCGGTAAACCAGTGGACGCTTGCCACCGCGACATTAGGCGGGGTGTTTATTGTTGCCGGACTTATTCTGTTAATGAACTATAACCATCCGTACACCTTTACGGCGCAAAAGGCGGTTATTTCTATTCCGATTACGCCGCAGGTTACCGGGGTGGTCAGTGAAGTGACCGATAAAAATAACCAGCTTATTAAAAAAGGCGAAGTGTTATTTAAACTGGATCCGGGCCGCTATCAGGCGCGCGTCGACAGACTCCAGGCCGACCTGGTGACCGCGACGCACAATATCGACAATCTGAAAGCGCAGCTGGTGGAGGCCGTCGCCAATACGACGCGCGTCTCCGCAGAGCGTGACCGCCTGTATAAAGATTATCAGCGCTACCTGAAAGGCAGCCAGGCGAAGGTAAATCCGTTCTCTGAAAGCGATATCGACAACGCGCGGCAGAACTATCTCGCGCAGGATGCGCTGGTAAAAGGCTCCGTTGCTGAACAGACGCAAATTCAAAGCCAGTTGGACAGCATGGTGAACGGCGAACAGTCGCAGATTGCCTCCTTACGCGCGCAGCTTGCTGAAGCGAAATACAATCTGGATCAGACCGTGGTCCGTGCGCCAAGCGATGGCTACATCACCCAGGTGCTGATTCGTCCCGGGACGTACGCCGCCGCGCTGCCACTGCGTCCGGTGATGGTCTTTATTCCTGAACAGAAGCGTCAGATCGTGGCCCAGTTCCGTCAGAACTCACTGCTGCGTCTGAAGCCGGGCGATGAAGCGGAAGTGGTGTTTAACGCCCTGCCGGGCCAGGTGTTCTCCGGGAAGCTCACCGCGATTCTGCCGGTGGTGCCGGGAGGCTCCTATCAGGCGCAGGGCGCGCTGCAGTCGCTGACGGTGGTGCCGGGAACGGACGGCGTGTTGGGTACGATTGAGCTGGATCCGAATGCGGAAGTCGATGCGCTGCCAGACGGTATCTATGCCCAGGTGGCGGTCTACTCGGACCATTTCGCCCACGTCTCGGTGATGCGTAAAGTATTGCTGCGCATGACCAGCTGGATGCACTACCTCTATCTCGATCACTAATCCTTCCAGGGCAGGAATGCGACACGCATACCTGCCCTTTTTTCATCGCTTGATCCATACTGACTTTTTTCCGGCATCAAGGATCAGGCAATGAAACTCATCGGTAGCTACACCAGTCCCTTCGTGCGAAAGATCTCGATTCTCCTGCTGGAGAAAGGGATTGAATTTGAATTCATCAATGAACAGCCCTACAACGCTGAAAACGGCGTCGCGCAGTACAACCCGCTGGGGAAAGTCCCGGCGCTGGTGACGGACGAGGGCGAATACTGGTTCGATTCCCCGATTATTGCGGAATATATCGAACTGCTGGGCGTTGCCCCGGCAATGCTTCCGGCTGATCCAAAAGCGGCATTGGCAATGAAGCAAATCGAAGCCCTGGCCGATGGCATTATGGATGCGGCGTTAACCTCCGTGCGTGAACAGGCAAGGCCCGCCGCCCAGCAGTCGGAAACGGAACTGTTACGCCAGCGGGAAAAAATCAGCCGTAGCCTGGACAGGTGCGAACAGCTTATCCGGGAGGGAAAGATTCAAACCGACAGCCTGAACCTGGCAACCATCGCTATCGCCTGCGCCATCGGCTATCTCAACTTCCGCCGGGTTTCCCCCGGCTGGTGCGTCGACCGTCCGCTGCTGGTGAAACTGGCCGACACCCTTTTTAGCCGCGAGAGCTTTGCCCGCACAGAACCGCCAAAGGCTTGACGCGGGTTATAACACTTCGGCGTCGGAGGCGGTACAATCCCTCCACATGTTAACTCCCTCTCCCGTCGGGAGGGGGGAAGATATTTACTCGCCAGGCGCTTTCATGACTACTCATCATTCGCTGTACAGCCAGATCCCCGCTACCGACCGTCTCCTTCGCGAGCCCCGCATTCATGCTGCCGTTGAGCGTTTTGGCCATACCGCGACGGTGGAGATGCTTCGCCTGCTTCAGGACGAAGCCCGATGCGCTATTCAGTCAGAAAACGCCTTGCCCGACTGGTGCGCGGCGTGGGAGCAGGAAGTTGAGCACCGGCTGGATGAGAAAGCGCAAAGCGCGTTACGCCCGGTGATTAACCTGACCGGTACCGTACTGCATACCAACCTGGGCCGCGCGCAGCAGGCGGAAGAGGCGGTTGCTGCGGTTGTGCAAGCCATGCGAACGCCCGTGACGCTGGAGTACGATCTGGACGGCGCCGGACGCGGGCATCGTGACCGGGCGCTGGCGGAGCTGCTGTGCCAGCTGACCGGCGCGGAAGATGCCTGCATTGTGAATAACAACGCCGCAGCGGTGCTGCTGATGCTGGCGGCCACCGCCAGCGGCAAAGAGGCGGTGGTTTCCCGCGGCGAGCTGGTGGAGATTGGCGGGGCGTTTCGCATTCCGGACGTGATGCGCCAGGCGGGCTGCACGCTGCATGAAGTGGGCACTACCAACCGTACCCATGCGAAAGATTATCGCGCGGCGGTGAATGAAAATACCGCCCTGCTGATGAAGGTTCACACCAGCAATTATCATATTAAAGGCTTCACCAAAACGGTTGAAGAGAGCGAGCTGGCAGCGATTGGCCGCGAACTGAATATTCCGGTGATTGCCGATCTCGGCAGCGGCTCGCTGGTGGATCTGAGCCTTTACGGGCTGCCTAAAGAGCCGATGCCGCAAGAGATGATTGCGGCGGGCGTCAGCCTGGTCAGCTTTTCCGGCGACAAGCTGCTGGGCGGGCCGCAGGCCGGGATTATCGTCGGCAAGCTCGAGCTGATTGCGAAGCTGCAGCAGCATCCGCTCAAGCGCGCCCTGCGAGCCGATAAAATGACGCTTGCCGCGCTGGAGGCAACGCTGCGGCTCTATCTCCATCCGGAGAAACTGGCCGACCGCCTTCCTACGCTGCGTCTGTTAACCCGCGATGCCGCCTCGATTCGCGCCCAGGCCGAGTTACTGCTGCCGCGCGTAGCTCCGCACTACCCCAATTTTGACGTTCGCATTGAACCCTGCCAGTCGCAGATTGGCAGCGGTTCGCTGCCGGTGGACAGGCTGCCGAGTGAAGCGCTCACGTTCACCCCGCGTGACGGGCGCGGCAGCCACCTTGAAGCCCTGTCGGCGCGCTGGCGTGGCCTGCCTGCGCCGGTTATCGGGCGGATTTACGATGGCCGAATGTGGCTGGATCTGCGCTGCCTTGAAGATGAAGAGCGATTTCTGGAGATGTTGTTGAAATGATTATTGCCACCGCCGGTCACGTCGACCACGGAAAAACCACGTTGCTGCAGGCGATTACCGGCATAAACGCCGACCGCCTGCCGGAAGAGAAAAAGCGCGGCATGACCATCGATCTGGGCTATGCCTACTGGCCCCAGCCTGATGGCCGCGTACTGGGTTTTATTGATGTTCCGGGGCATGAAAAGTTTCTGTCCAACATGCTGGCGGGCGTGGGGGGTATCGATCATGCCCTGCTGGTGGTGGCCTGCGATGATGGCGTCATGGCGCAAACTCGTGAGCATCTGGCGATCCTGCAGCTGACCGGCAACCCGCAGCTGACCGTGGCGCTGACCAAAGCCGATCGCGTGGATGACGCACGCGTCAGCGAAGTGCGCGAAACGGTACAGGCGACCTTGCAAGAGTATGGTTTTGCCGATGCACCGCTTTTTGTCACTATGGCGACAGAAGGGCGCGGTATCGATGAACTTCGCCACCACTTACAGCAGCTTTCGTCGCGTGACCACGCCAGCCACCACCGCTTCCGTCTGGCGATTGACCGGGCGTTTACCGTCAAAGGCGCGGGGCTGGTGGTGACCGGTACGGCGCTGAGCGGTGAAGTGAACGTAGGTGATACGCTCTGGCTGACGGGCGTTAACAAGCCGATGCGCGTGCGCGGCTTACATGCGCAAAACCAGCCCGCAGAGCATGCACATGCCGGGCAGCGGATCGCGCTGAACATTGCCGGGGATGCGGAAAAAGAGCAGCTTAACCGTGGGGACTGGCTGCTGGCCGATGCCCCACCTGAACCGTCTGAACGCGTCATTGTTTCCCTGCAGTCAAACGTGCCCCTGACCCAATGGCAGCCGCTGCATATTCACCACGCGGCCAGCCATATCACCGGGCGCGTGTCGCTGCTGGAAAACGACCTTGCCGAACTGGTATTCGATTCACCGCTCTGGCTTGCAGACAACGATCGTCTGGTTCTGCGTGATATTTCCGCGCGGGAAACGCTGGCCGGGGCACGGGTGGTCGCGCTGAATCCACCGCGACGCGGCAAGCGTAAACCTGAATATCTCCAGTGGCTGGCTGCTCTGGCGCAGGCCAGCGATGATAACGCCGCGCTGCGGGTGCATCTTGAGCGCGGTGCGGTGAGCCTGCGTGATTTTGCATGGGCACGCCAGCTGAGCGAGGAAGGGTTACGCCTGCTGGCCCAGCAGCCGGGTTTTATTCAGGCTGGAAACAGTCTGCTAAACGCCCCGGTTGCTGCACGCTGGCAGCGTAAGATACTGAGCACGCTCGCAACGTACCATGAACAGCATCAGGATGAGCCTGGCCCGGGCCGTGAGCGTCTGCGGCGCATGGCGCTGCCGATGGAAGACGATGCGCTGGTGCTGCTGCTGATTGAAAACATGCGCGAAAGCGGGGCGATCAAAAGCCACCACGGCTGGCTCCATCTGCCGGATCACAAGGCCGGGTTCACCGCAGAGCAAGAAGCGGTATGGCAAAAAGTGGCCTTGCTGTTTGGCGATGAGCCGTGGTGGGTTCGCGATCTGGCCCGCGAAACGAATACCGACGAGCAGGTGATGCGTCAGGTATTGCGCCATGCGGCGCAGCAGGGGCTGATAGTCGCGATCGTGAAAGATCGTTACTATCGTAACGATCGCATTGTGGCGTTTGCGAACCTGATCCGCGAGCTGGACCAGGAGCGGGGCTCTACCTGCGCGGCCGATTTCCGCGACCGGCTGAACGTGGGCCGCAAGCTGGCGATTCAGATCCTGGAGTATTTCAACCGCATCGGCTTTACCCGCCGTCGCGGTAACGATCATTTATTGCGAGATTCGTTATTATTTCCTGAAACTCCGTGACCCCCGTCGTAAAGCCGTTACCGGTTGGCGAGAAAATCGCCAGCCGGAACTACCCTTGATGTACACCAACAGCAAGGAGACGGTCATGACAAACAATCCTCCCTCATCGCGTATCCAGCCCGGCGAGTATGGTTTTCCCCTCAAGCTGAAGCCTCGTTATGACAACTTTATTGGCGGCGACTGGGTAGCTCCCGTCGACGGCGAATACTATTCCAACCTGACCCCCGTAACCGGCCAGCCGCTGTGCGAAATAGCCAGCTCCGGCAGGCGCGATATCGATCTGGCGCTGGATGCGGCGCACAAAGCGAAAGATAAATGGGGCCATACCTCGGTTCAGGACCGCGCGGCTATTTTGTTCAAAATCGCCGACCGGATGGAGCAGAATCTGGAGCTGTTGGCGACGGCGGAAACCTGGGATAACGGCAAGCCGATCCGGGAAACGATGGCGGCAGACGTGCCGCTTGCCATCGACCACTTCCGCTATTTTGCCTCCTGCATTCGCGCTCAGGAGGGCGGAATAAGCGAGGTAGACAGCGACACCGTGGCGTATCATTTCCACGAACCGCTGGGCGTCGTCGGGCAAATCATTCCGTGGAACTTCCCGCTGCTGATGGCGAGCTGGAAAATGGCGCCCGCGCTGGCGGCTGGCAACTGCATTGTTCTTAAACCGGCGCGTCTGACTCCGCTCTCGGTGCTGCTGCTGATGGAAATCGTTGGCGATCTGCTGCCGCCGGGCGTGATTAACGTGGTCAACGGTGCGGGCGGTGAGATAGGGGAATATCTGGCTACCTCGAAACGGATCGCTAAAGTGGCGTTTACCGGGTCGACGGAAGTGGGCCAGCAGATCATGCAGTACGCCACGCAGAACATCATTCCGGTAACCCTGGAGCTGGGCGGGAAATCCCCGAACATCTTCTTCGCGGACGTGATGGAGGAAGAGGATGCCTTCTTCGATAAAGCCCTGGAAGGGTTTGCGCTGTTTGCGTTTAACCAGGGCGAAGTCTGCACCTGCCCAAGCCGCGCGCTGGTGCAGGAGTCCATCTATGAGCGCTTTATGGAGCGGGCCATTCGCCGCGTCGAGTCTATCCGCAGCGGTAACCCGCTCGATAACGTCACGCAGATGGGGGCGCAGGTCTCGCACGGACAGCTGGAAACCATCCTCAACTACATCGATATCGGCAAGAAAGAGGGGGCGGATATTCTGACCGGCGGTCGCCGTAAGGTGCTCGGCGGGGATCTGCAGGAAGGGTATTACCTTGAGCCAACGATCCTGTTCGGTCAGAACAACATGCGCGTCTTCCAGGAGGAAATCTTCGGGCCGGTACTGGCCGTGACCACCTTCAAAACGATGGAGGAGGCGCTGGAGATTGCCAACGACACCCCGTATGGCCTGGGAGCCGGCGTCTGGAGCCGCAACGGTAATCTGGCCTATAAAATGGGCAGAGGCATTCAGGCCGGGCGCGTCTGGACCAACTGCTACCACGCCTATCCTGCGCACGCGGCATTTGGCGGTTATAAGCAATCGGGCATCGGGCGTGAAACCCATAAGATGATGCTGGAGCATTATCAGCAGACGAAATGTTTGCTGGTCAGCTACTCCGATAAACCGCTGGGGCTGTTCTAATCGCCCAGCTCAGGCCGTCCATGGGCGGCCTGAGCTATTTGCTGGCGCAGGCAGTTCAGAACGCCATCCAGAACGTATTGCACGCGCCAGGGCTGGTATTCGCGTTTGCGGAAGATGGCCGTCAGATCGAGCCACCACTCTTCCTGATGCGGGAAGCAGGGAACCAGCATCCCTTGCATTAATTCTTTTTTCAGACTCTCTTTTGGCGCAAAAACAATCCCAAGATTATTTCTTGCCAGCTCCAGGGCCGTCTGCGTATTGTCGCAAATATAATTACCGGTCACCCGGTAGTCATGCACGCAATCACTGCCGTGCACGCGAAAACGCCAGATATTTGCATCATCGACCAGCATGGAGTCAATGAGAATACAGGAATGATTAATTAAATCTTCAGGTCCCTTTAAGGGATGCTTATTTAAATACTCAACGGTTGCGAATGCCGTAACGGAATATTTTGTTAACACGCTGGCAACCAGACTTTCGTCTTTCGGTTGCGCATAGGTAATTAAAATGTCGCAGTCATCCGGAAAGGAAACGCCTTCTGAAAATTCATTCCGGTCAAGGTTGTAGGTTTTTAGGGAGATGCGGATGTCACCGATATCTTCTATCTGATGGATCACGTGGCGCGCGAGATAGGTTACGATACCTGTAGGGGCATATATCGTGACCTTTCCGCGCTTCTCATGCTTATAATCAGCAATAAAATTAACGAGTTGACTGTTCCTGTCCAGCGTGGCATTAACGTAAGGGAGTAACGCTTCACCAAACTGGGTCAGGGCCAGCTGGCGCGTGGTGCGCTCAAAAACCTTGAGTCCAACCCGCGTTTCAAAATCAGACAGATATTTACTGACGTTGGCCTGCGCCATGCCCAGCAGGGCGGCGGCATCGCCGATGCTGTGGGTTGCTGCGATGACGGATATGATTTTTAATTCGCGTGGTTTTAGCTGTAATTTATTCATCATGCGCACCCATCTATATGATTTTATATATAATATTATATAAACCGCAGCGTTGCATTGGCAAATTTGTAACCATTATTATGCGCCTCGCTTGTTTGGCATTTTAATGGATTACACGTAATGACTATTAAATACAATTTACTCATCGCTGCCACGTTATTTGCAACATCCTCAGCAATGGCCGGTGACTTTTCACTAGGAGCGGGGGCTGTATTTAATGAGTCTCCTTACAAAGGCTATAACGAAAATACTACTGCAGTACCGTTAATTAGCTACGAAGGCGATCGTTTTTATGTTCGTCAGACCACGGGCGGATGGATCCTGTGGAAAGACGCAAAAAATGAACTCAGCCTGACCGCATCGTGGATGCCGCTGCATTTCGATCCAGATGAAAACGACGACCATCAGATGAAACAGCTTGATGAGCGTAAAGCCTCTGCCTTCCTCGGCGGCGCGTACTACCGCCACGAAAGCTGGGGTTCTCTGAAAGTGGCGGTCTCTGGTGATGCCACGGATGAAAGCGGCGGTATGATCGGCGAGGTTTCTTACTTCCGTCCAATCAGGATGGAACGCCTGACCCTGACGCCCTCTGTCGGTATTTTCTATAGCGACGAAAGCTATAACGACTACTACTACGGCGTATCCGGCAGCGAGTCTCGCCGCTCAGGTCTGGATGAATACACCGCCGGTGACAGCTGGACGCCATACATTGGCCTGGCGGCCAAATATCAGTTAACACAGAAGCTGTATCTCAACGCCAGCGCGGTCTACACCGTATTGCCTGACGACGTGAAGAACAGCCCGATGATCGACCGCGACGACAGCTTTGCGCTGATGACCGGCCTGACCTGGCGTTTCTGATGCGGTAAAGCCGGGTGGCGGCTTCGCCTTATCCGGCCTACATGGACTGTCATCGCAGTTTTACGTAGGCCCGAGCAAGCGAAGCGCCGCCGGGCATATTTGAGAGTACCAGTCTCCCGTTTCCCTTCCCGTCATGACTTCCTCATTAATATTCCTGATACGCTAATGCGATCTGCGCCATCAATAAAGGTGCGCATCATGTGTATCATTCTTAAAGAAAATCAAACCGGGCACTCTCGCCCGTATTTGGCGACGGGCGGGAATTAAGCACGGATATCAGGAGTCGTTATGTTTTATCCGGCTTACATTCATTCTGATTCCGACGGTAGCGCCAGCGGCTTTTTTCCTGACGTTCCAGGCTGAGGCAGCACGTCGCGTGCTGCCTGGGTAAAAAATTAATTATATAGAGCTGCTGTCGCTTTCAGGATATCAGCAAAGGAATAGATATCATCGACTGTCGTTATAGGATGACGTGTTTCGTTTTTTTCTATGTCGAAAAGTCCGATGTATTTTTGCGTACGATTAAAATGCAATCGGCAAAGGGGTTTGCGGTTGTTGTCATCTACAAGAATACCAAAGTAACTTTTGGTATCTCTGTGAGTTATACGGGGTGCCTCCAGTACTGCTCTGGTGATTGCTTTAACAATATGATATCCCTCGAGCTCCTCTAGCGTTGTAACCACGTCGCTTTCATCTTTATGTTCGTCTTCCTCAATATGTGATGACTCATTTGGAGTATCGATGATCGCTGGGGTTATGCCCGTAATAGCCGACTTAAGTCGCTCATTAACCTGATCATTTATGTACTGGCTTGCAGCTTTTTTGGTCAAGTTTAAAAAAGACTCTCTGACTTTTTGAGTCAGAATCCCATCATAAACTCGGGATGCAAAAAATTTCACAAAGTCATCTTCAGGATTATTTAGCTGAGAATGCAGGATTTTTTTGATTTGGCTGACATATTTTAATTCACCAGCAGCATTGATAATTGATTCTAAATCAAACGAAGACTTAGTTAATTTTTTTAGTTCAGGTATTATATTTTCGTCAATATCAAGAAGATCTACTTCCAAAAATGGTTTTTCATCCATTTTATTGGGAGCATCCAGATCTGTAAAAAATTTATAATTTTGTCCATTGGTGAGGATTGAAATTCTGGCGTTTGTTACATGAAAATACCTGAATAACTGCGAAGCATGATTTATATTTAATGGTTCGCCAATTTTCTTACATTCAATAAGTATCTGAACGTCATTATTTTTCATTATAGCATAATCGATTTTCTCACCTTTTTTTGTGCCAACATCACAGACAAACTCAGGTGTTACCTCTGAAGGATCAAAAACATCATAACCCAGAACGTTATGAATGAATGGCATTACAAATGCAGTTTTTGTTGCTTCTTCAGTATTAATTACATCAAGTTGTTGTTTTATTTTATTTGATAAGGCATTTAATCTTTCTGTGAATTCCATGGGATGTCCTTATTTTTAGCTGTGTGTCTTTATGGAATAACACTAAAATGCATGTCAGACAATGGTATGTCTGAGCTGAACTGCTGCAAAAAAACAATACCGAGGGTTAGATCACATTGTCTTTCAATCCATGATAATCAGTTAGCTCGGTATCACCGAGCTCGATAAAAATATTATATATTCATAAAGGTGGCATTATTCTTGTTTATGTTTCATCCACCCAAATCCGAATTTCCCCTTCTCCCCGGTTTGCCCAGCTAAACCAGGGAATAAAGGTTAGCGTGCAGTACTGGCGCTGGAGATGATTTTACAGCAGGTGTCGCTCTCTTCAGGGCATGAAGACAGCGCGTAGCAGGCCGGAGCGGCGATGGCGTCGAAGGTGAAGCAGCTCATTCGGACGCAGTTTCATTTACCGCTTTCTACGTCGCAGCTGGCAAAAGCATTGCTCTGCAATGCCAATTACCTGGGGCGCGTATTTCGCCGGGCTTTCCAATTAACCCTGACGGAGGCGATACATCGCCAGCGCGTCAGGGCAGCGGAAAAGCTGTTGCTGGATGGCTCTGCCTCACTCACCGAAGTGTCAACCCGCTTCGGTTTTAATGGCGTGGGCTTATTTTCGGCAGATCTTTCCGAAGCATACCGAGCTAACACCCACCGTCTGGAAACGGCGGTACTTTAAAGAGCATATTAATTCTGGCTGAGCGCATCCTATTTGACCCATAACACCTTTGCTGAATCGGGCGGTATGTAAGATGTGTGCAGTACCGGCTTTTAATGCACGCGAGGCGTAACAGATGAACCGATTTATCGTGGCGGATGCGGAAAAATGCATTGGGTGCCGCACCTGCGAAGTGGCCTGCGCGGTGTCGCATCAGGACGCCGTCTCCGCTCATGCCTTTTCGCCCCGCCTTCGGGTGGTTAAGGGGGACGACTACACAACGGCAGTGGGTTGCCATCAGTGCGAGGATGCGCCCTGTGCTAACGTCTGTCCAACCCATGCCATCAGCCGTACGGCGGGAGCCTGGCTCGTTGAGCAGACGCGCTGCATTGGGTGCAAAAGCTGTATGGTGGCGTGTCCGTTTGGGGCGATGCAGGTGCGCCTGGAGGGAAATAAGCCGCAGGCGCTGAAATGTGATTTATGCCTGCATCGCGAAGGCGGACCGGCCTGCGTGGAGGCCTGTCCAACCTGCGCGTTGCGCTGCGTTGAGCCTGCCAGACTACGCGCCGAACGGCTGCATAATCTGGCGTAAGAACTTACTGACCGTCTTCGCGCCAGGCTTTTTCAATTTCTTCTGCGAGAATTTTAACACCCGCTTCGATTTTTTCCGGATCGGGCACATAGTTCATGCGCATGCACTGGTGAGTATGCGGCCACGGCTTATCAAGGCCCGGGAAGAAATAATCGCCTGGTACCATCAGCACGCCGCGCTTTTTCAGGCGCTGGTAGAGCAGTTCGGTGGTGATAGGCAAATCCTTAAACCACAGCCACAGGAAAATCGCCCCTTCAGGTTTATGGATCAGGCAGCGTTCTTCCGGCAAGTAGCGGCGAAGTATCGCAATCGTCTCCTGTACGCGCTGGTAATAGAATGGCTTGATCACGTCATTCGACAGACGCAGCAGGTCGTTGCGCTTAATCATTTCGCACATCATCGCCGGGCCAATGCCGCCCGGTGAAAGGCTGATAATGCCGTTCATATTGGTAATGGCGGTGATGATTTTCTCGTTAGCGATGATGATGCCGCAGCGGCTGCCCGGCAGACCCAGCTTAGAGAGGCTCATGCACAGGACAATGTTCGGGTTCCACAGCGGACGTGCTTCGCTGAAGATAATGCCCGGGAACGGCACGCCGTAGGCGTTATCGATCACCAGCGGAATGCCGTGCTGATTCGCCAGCGCATCCAGCTTCATCAGTTCGTCGTCGGTGATCACGTTGCCCGTTGGGTTAGTCGGACGCGATACGCAGATCATGCCCGTCTCTTCACCAATATGCAGGTGTTCAAAATCGACGTGATATTTGAACTGGCCTTCCGGCAGCAGCTCGATGTTCGGGCGCGCGGAGACGAACAGATCCTCTTCCAGGCCGGAATCGGCGTAGCCGATATACTCCGGTGCCAGCGGGAACAGCACTTTTTTGGTGGTGCCGTCGGCGCGACGCCCTGCGAACAGGTTAAACAAGTAGAAAAACGCGCTCTGGCTGCCGTTTGTCAGTGCAATATTCTGTGGTTCGATATCCCAACCCAGCTCGTCACGCAGCATTTCGGCGAGGAGTGCCAGCAGTTCGGTTTTACCCTGCGGGCCGTCGTAATTGCAAAGCGCATCGGTTGCTTTGCCGCTTTCCAGCATCTGAGCGAGCAGCGTCTGGAAATAGGTATTCATCTCCGGGATTTGAGCCGGGTTTCCGCCGCCGAGCATGATTGCGCCCGGTGTGCGCAGCCCGTCGTTGAGGTCCTCCATCAGGCGAGTAATGCCTGAATGGCGGGTAAATTTGTCGCCGAAAAGTGAAAACGTCATAGCAGGTGATCTGTCGAGCTTATTTTGAAAGTGGGTAACCATAACGCTAGCACCGTGCTGGTGCAAATCGGGTGATGTGGTCGGATTTGTTGTTTTGTATGGCGGAGTTGGATTTATACAGTGAATAGTTCTGGTGGATTTCCCCTCACCCCGACCCTCTCCCAAAAGGGGGAGGGGGAAAATACGGCGCCGTGCGGTTCCCTCTCCCCTGCGGGGAGAGGGTTAGGGTGAGGGGGTGAATTATTGATTACCTGCCCATACCACCATCACCTTATCGCCCTTGTGCTCGCGCACGAAGCCATATCCCTCTTTCAGCGACAATGTGGTTTGCTTGCCTTCACCGATCGCCGGATGGCGGGCGCGGAACTGGCCCAGCGTTTGCCAGTGGGCGACGGTTAGGGCCTGCTTGCCCGTGACGTCCTGCCAGTTCATATCTGACCGGGTGCCTTGCAGCGGGTCAGAACCTGTCGGCCCGAACGGACGCTCGGATTCATCCCCGTAATAGATTTGTACGCTGCCCGGAGCTAACAGAAGCAGCTCCGCAGCTCGCTGGCCCCCTTCGCGGAACAGACGCGTATCGTGTGATGAGAGATAGCTCAGCACGTTGAAGCTCTGCAGCTTTTCCGCCATCTGCTGCCAGGTGAGATCCATATCGGCCAGGCAATCCACCGCTTTTGCCGCCTGTTCCTGATAATCAAAGTTGATCATCGCATCAAAACCGTGGCGGTAATAATCGCTTTGCATCACCCCGTGGCCCCAGGATTCCCCGGTCATCCAGAACGGTGCGTTGTCGAGCTTTTTATCCGGATTTGCCCCTTTCCAGGCGGCCAGCGCCTGGCTTGCCTGGTCTTTCAGCTGTTGCCAAGCCGCAAGCTCAACGTGCTTCGCCGTATCCACCCGGAAACCGTCGATGCCGTAGTCACGTACCCACTGGCTCAGCCAGTGGGTCAGATAATCGCGCGGGGTATATCCTGGGATGGCCTTCGCGTCGGTGTCGGGCTTGTGTTGGTAAAAATTAGGCAACCCGGAAGGCGTCGTGGATTCCGTTTTCAGATCCGGCAGAAATGCCAGCGACATGGTCAAATCGTCGAAGCCAGGGTTGTCGTAATCGCCGATGTCCGTGCGGATCCACTTTTTGCCCCACCATTTCTCCCATGCGACTTTGTCGCTAAAGTTGATGTAGTCGTTAAAGCTGTGCCAGCTTTGGCCCGCGCCCGGCTTCCAGTCCGTCCAGCGTTCTCCCAGCGTCTTTTTCAGCTCATCACCCTGAAGGTACAGGGCACCAAACTGAAATTCCTGCATGTCTGCCAGCGTGGCATAGCCAACGTGGTTCATAACGATATCAAACAGAACGCGGATCCCGCGCTTGTGCGCTTCGTCGACAAGATGGCGTAAATCATCTTCGGTGCCCATGTTGGCGTCGAGCTTGGTCCAGTCCTGGGTGTAGTAGCCGTGATAGGCGTAGTGAGGGAAATCTCCTTTGGTGCCACCGCCTACCCAGCCGTGGATCTGCTCAAGCGGGGAGCTTATCCAGAGCGCGTTCACTCCCAACTGCTGTAAATAATCGAGCTTGCCGGCGAGTCCTTTGAAATCCCCGCCGTGGAAGGTGCCAATCTCCTGCATACCGTCTTTATGGCGACCGTAGCTGTTGTCGTTGCCAGGGTCACCATTCACATAACGGTCGGTCAGCACAAAATAGACGGTGGCGTTTTGCCAGCTAAACGGAGCAGGCTTGTCGGTTTCGGCGCGCTCAAGCAGCAGCAGGCCGTTACTGTTGGCGGCTGGCTGCAGGGTGATTTTTCCATTCTGCACCGTCGCCGTCTGTTTACTGTAGTAGTCGCGCACCACGGAGCCTTCCGGGAAGGTGCTGCTGACGTCCAGCGTCAGCGGTTTGCCGTCCCACTTCGGACACTGGCGGATGACGTTTGCAACCGGCTGTTCTGCGGCACTCTGAATCGTCAGCAGCAGGGTGGGCGTGCCGGAGCGGGTATCAATCCGCATCTGGTAGTCACCGTCGCGGAAAAGGCGCCACTGCGGCGGCGTGCCGTCACAGGGCTTGAGCGACAGCATCTCATTGAGTTTTATCGCATCCGCAGGCTGCCAGCACGTCTTGTCAAAACTCAGCGTCAGAGGACGCGTACCCTTCGCAAGCTTTGCCTGGCTGGTGAAGACACCGGTGCCTTCGGCGCTAAATGCGTTAAACCCCGGCGATGACCAGTCGGCATGTGCCAGTGCGGGTAACATCAGAAAGGCTAATGCGGTACGTTTCATTCCTTTTTCCTGTCGCGGCATTTTTGACCAGTGTGCCATCAGGCGGGGTGCTGAAACTCATCCCCTGTCGCTTTCTGCCAGGAGGATGCGTGAGGATGAGTGATCTCGCGCAAAATTAGGCAGTTATCTGCGATAGCGCACACAGTTTTTGTGGAATGATGTTTTTATGAGCAAGTTTCAGGTGACATAGTTTCGGAATTGGACTATTTCTATACGTGCTCTTGAAGTCTATTTTTGATATGATTTGAGATTCCGCTCTCAAATTTGTGAAAAAAATAAGGTGTTGGGATGATTACATCCGACCAGGAGACCTAATGATATCGACTCCCATTCGACGATATGGGGCTGCGATACTCATGTTACTCACCACGGCATTTTCGGGTGAGGTGCTTGCGAAGACGCACACGGATACAACGAGTAAGAAAGCCCACGTAATACAGACGACAAGTAGTAAGGTTAGCAGTAAACAAGAGTATTCTCGCAATAGTGCAAAGAGTAGTTCACTTCCTGATTTGCGAAAATACCCTTCCGGAACACCAAGGAAAAAAGCGTTTCTCCGGACGGTAATGCCTTACATCACGAGTCAAAATGCCGCGATTACTGCGGATCGTAACTGGCTGATTTCCAAACAGTACGATAGCCGCTGGTCGCCGTCAGAGCGCTCGCGTCTGAAAGATATCACGAAGCGCTACAAGCTGAGCTGGAACGGTAACACCCGTCGTGTGCCGTGGAATGCTCTCCTTGAGCGTGTAGATATCATCCCGGGCAGCATGGTTGCTACCATGGCTGCTGCCGAAAGCGGCTGGGGTACTTCTAAGCTTGCGCGTAGCAACAACAACCTTTTCGGCATGAAATGTGTGAAAGGTCGTTGTAATAATGCCCCTGGCAAGGTGAAAGGCTATTCGCAGTTTGAATCTGTGAAAGATTCCGTCAGCGCTTACGTAGTGAATCTGAACACGCATCCGGCCTACTCATCGTTCCGTAAATCACGCGCTCAGCTGCGTAAAGCGGACCAGGAAGTGACGGCCAGTACGATGATCCACAAGCTGAAAGGTTATTCGACAAAGGGACAGAGCTATAACAACTATCTGTTCGCCATGTACCAGGATAACCAGCGCTTAATCGCCGCCCATATGTAATCTCAAAAAAAACGCCTTCCACTGGAAGGCGTTTTCTTTTCTATATCAGCACCTCGCTGTGGCGATCCCGATACTCCTTCGGCGTGGTGTCATACTCTTTGCGGAACACCGAATAGAAGTATTGCAGAGAGGGGTAACCGCACATCTGCGAGATTTCGTTGATCGATAGCGACGTGGAAACGAGCAGGCTGCGTGCTTTCTCCAGCTTTTCAGCATGGATGACGGCATGAATGGTTTCGCCCACCTCTTCTTTAAAGCGCTTCTCCAGATTCGAACGCGAAATGCCCACCGAATCCAGCACCTGATCGACCTTAATCCCTTTGCAGGCGTGGTTGCGAATATAGTGCATGGCCTGAATGACGGCCGGGTCGCTTAAGGAGCGATAATCGGTTGAGCGACGTTCCACCACGCGGACAGGAGGCACGAGCAAACGCTGAAGCGGCAGAGATTCTTTATCGAGCAGACGATGCAGCAGCTTCGCCGCCTGATAACCCATCTGACGGGTACCCTGAGCAACGGAGGAGAGCGCCACGCGAGACAGATAGCGGGTCAGTTCTTCGTTATCAATGCCAATCACGCACAGCTTTTCGGGCACCGGAATGTGTAAATGTTCGCAGACCTGCAGCACGTGCCGCGCGCGGGCGTCCGTCACGGCGATAATACCGGTTTGCGGCGGCAGCGTTTGCAGCCAGTCCGCCAGGCGGTTTTGCGCGTGCTGCCAGTTTTCCGGCGCGGTTTCCAGCCCCTGATAGACCACGCCGCGATACTTCTCCTGCGCGACCAGCTGGCAAAACGCGTGTTCTCGCTCAACGGCCCAGCGCTTGCCGCTGGTGGCCGGTAACCCATAAAACGCGAAGCGATGGACGCCTTTCTCTTTTAAATGAAGAAAGGCGGCCTCGACCAGGGCATGGTTATCGGTGGCAATGTAGTGGACCGGCGGATAGTGTTCGGGCGAATGGTAAGAGCCGCCGACGCCCACAATCGGGACGTCGACGTCGGTCAGCAGCTGTTCGATGACGGGATCGTCATAGTCGGCGATGACGCCATCGCCCAGCCAGTCTTTGATGTTCTCCAGACGGGTGCGAAAATCTTCTTCAATAAAAATATCCCATTCGGATTGCGACGCCTGCAAATATTCACCAACACCTTCCACCACCTGACGGTCGTAGGCTTTATTGGCATTGAATAACAACGTAATGCGGTGACGCTTTTCAAACATGGCTCACTTCCCAATTAAGTCACAATACGGTTATCAGGCCCGTCGCTTGGTGGCCGAGTCCATCCAGACTGCCAGTAAAAGAATGGCCCCCTTGACGATATACTGCCAAAACGTCGGGACGTCCATCATACTCATCCCGTTATCCAACGACGCCATGATAAATGCCCCCATGACCGCGCCTGCCACGCTACCGATACCCCCTGCGAGGCTGGTGCCGCCAATGACGCAGGCGGCGATAGCATCCAGTTCGGCAATGTTACCGGCGGAGGGCGATCCAGCTCCGAGACGCGAGCTGAGGATCAGCCCGGCGATAGCGACCATCAGGCCGTTAATGGCGAAGACCGCCAGCTTGGTGCGCTCGACATTGATACCTGAGAGGCGAGCAGCTTCAAGGTTGCCGCCAATGGCATAAATACGGCGGCCAAACGCGGTGCGCGTCGCCATAAACATACCGGCCAGCAGTAAAAGCGCCAGCAGCAGGACGGGTGTCGGGACACCGCGATAGTCGTTTAAAAGCCAGATGGCGCCCAGCACAATGACCGCCGTGAGCGCCTGACGCCCCACCACCGAGGTTGACGCCGGAGAACCCAGCCCCAGCGCCTGACGACGCATGCGTCCACGCCACTGCCACGCGACAAACCCCAGCAACCCCACCACACCGATGGTAAAGCCCACGCTATCTGAGAGGTAACTCTGGCCAATCTGCGACATAGCTGCACTGGTCGGGGAGACGGTGGTGCCGTTAGTGATGCCAATTAAGATCCCGCGAAAGGCCAGCATCCCCGCCAGGGTGACAATGAACGATGGCACCTTACGGTAGGCAACCCACCAGCCGTTCCAGGCACCCAGAACCAGACCCAGCATCAGCGTGACCGCCACGGTCAGCGGCAGCGGCCAGCCGAGCCAGACGTCGAAAATCGCCGCCACGCCGCCGAGGAGCCCCATCATCGAACCGACTGACAGGTCGATCTCCGCGGAGATAATCACGAACACCATGCCCACGGCCAGAATGCCGGTGATGGCGGTCTGGCGGAGCAGGTTGGAGACGTTACGCGCGCTTAAGTACGAGCCATCGGTCATCCAGGTAAAGAACAGCATGATGACGATAATGGCCGCGATCATCACGAAAACCTGCAGGTTAAGCGCTTTTAGCCCCGCGAACGCACCGGGCGTCGGAACAGCGACTTTGATATCAGACGGATTGCTTTTCGACATGACGTTCGCTCCTTAAAGCGGCTTCCATCACCTGCTCCTGCGTCAGGTTCTGGTTAATCAGGTTGGCTTTCAGTTTTCCCTCGTGCATGACCAGCACGCGGTCGCTCAGGCCGAGCACTTCGGGTAACTCAGACGAAATGACAATGACGGCAATCCCTTGCTGTACAAGCTGATTAATCAGTTTGTAGATTTCATATTTGGCACCGATATCAATCCCGCGCGTCGGCTCATCAAGGATTAATATGCGTGGATTGAGAAGCAGGCAGCGCGCCAGAATCGCCTTCTGCTGGTTTCCTCCGCTCAGACGGCCAATCGCCAGTTCCGGCGAGGAGGTTTTGACCTTCAGCCGGGCAAGCGACTGGAGGATGCACTGCTGCTCGGCGGCGTCGTCCAGGCTGCTCAGCGCGCCGGAGAACCGATCGAGTGCCGCAAGCGTAATGTTTTTACCCACTGCCATCACCGGTACGATGCCGTCTTTTTTGCGATCTTCCGGCACCATGGCAATGCCGCGGGCAATCGCCTGCTGGCAGTTATCGATTTTCACCGGCTGGCCGTCGATATAAATCGTGCCCTCCCAGCGCCCAGGCCACACGCCAAACAGACACTGTACGGCTTCGGTACGCCCGGCACCCACGAGGCCCGCAATCCCAAGAATTTCGCCACGGCGAAGGGAAAACGAGACGTTATTGACGCGCTTGATGTGGCGGTTAACGGGGTGCCACGCGGTCAGGTTTTCCACGCGCAGCACTTCATCGCCCGCTGCGTGGGGTTCATTCGGGTAAAGTGCCGTTAGCTCGCGGCCCACCATCATGGTGATGATGTCATCTTCGCTCATCCCGGCGGCTTCACGCGTGCCGATGTGCTGCCCGTCGCGGATCACGCAGATGGTGTCCGAAATGGCTTTGACCTCGTTCAGCTTGTGCGAGATGTAGATACAGGCGATACCATGGTTTTGCAGATCGCGGATAATATTGAGCAGAACCGCGGTTTCCTGTTCGGTGAGCGAGGCCGTTGGCTCATCGAGGATCAGCAGCCTGACCTGTTTATTTAGCGCTTTCGCTATTTCGACCAGCTGCTGTTGCCCGAGGCCCAGATCCCCCACGCGGGTATCCGGTGAAATGTTGAGGCTCACCTGCGCCAGCAGCTTTTCGCAGCGGAGCGTCATGGTGTCGTAATCCAGCACGCCGCGGTGGGAAATTTCGGCCCCGAGGAAGATGTTCTCCAGCACGGTGAGATGCTTCACCAGCGCCAGCTCCTGGTGAATGATGGCGATGCCTTTGCGCTCGGTATCGCGGATGTGTGTCGCCTGAATCACTTCGCCGGCAAAGACGATTTCACCTTCGTAGCTGCCGTGTGGGTAGATCCCGCACAGCACTTTCATCAGCGTCGACTTGCCCGAACCGTTCTCACCGCACAGCGAAACCACTTCGCCGGGGTTCAACCGGAGGCTGACGTTGTCGACGGCTTTCACCGTGCCGAAGCGTTTGGTGATGCTTTTCATTTCAAGTAAATAAGGCATAACCGCTCCACATAGCCCGAGGGAAGAACAGTACAACGTGATGCGCCCCCGCAGAGCAGGGGCCGCGCCGGATTACAGTTCGCTCTTCTTGTGGAAACCGTCTTTAACCACGGTGGCGTCAATGTTCTCTTTGTTGACTTCAATCGGCGTGAGCAGGCGCGCCGGAACGTCTTTCAGCCCGTTATTCAGGGTCGCGTCTGCTTTAGGTTGTTTGCCATTGCCCAGCTCCACGGCGATTTCCGCCGCCGTATTGGCCAGCTGAGTAATCGGTTTGTAGACCGTCATGGTTTGGGTGCCTGCGATAATGCGTTTTACGCCAGCCAGATCGGCATCCTGTCCTGAAATAGCGACTTTACCGGCCAGCCCCTGGGCGCTCAGGGCCTGGATAGCGCCGCCTGCGGTGGCATCGTTGGAGGCCACAACCGCGTCAATTTTGTTGTTGTTGGCCGTCAGCGCGTTTTCCATAATCTTCAGCGCGTTTTCTGGCAGCCAGCCGTCGGCCCACTGATCGCCAACCACTTTAATTTTCCCGTTGTCGATGTACGGCTTAAGGATTTTCATTTGCCCTTCGCGGAACAGTTTGGCGTTGTTATCTACCGGAGAGCCGCCCATCAGGAAATAATTGCCCTGAGGCACTTTGTCGATCAGGCTTTGCGCCTGTAATTCCCCGACTTTTTCATTGTCGAATGAAATATAATAATCAATATCCGCATTATTAATCATGCGGTCATAGGCCAGGACTTTTATGCCTTCCTGTTTGGCTTCTTTCACCACGTTACTTAATACCTGGCCGTTATAGGGGATAATGACCAGAACATCGACGCCACGGTTGATCATATTCTCGATCTGCGACATTTGTGTTTCTTCATTGCCGTTGGCCGACTGAACAAACACGCTGGCGCCGAGGGATTCTGCTTTCTTCACAAAAATATCGCGATCTTTTTGCCAGCGCTCCAGGCGCAGGTCGTCAATCGCCATGCCAATTTTGACCTCTTTGGCATGTCCTGCAAAGCTTGCAAGGAGAAGCGTAGTGCAGAGCGTTAGAGTCAGGTTCTTTATCTTCATAATTATTAGGCCTTTTTGTAGGGGTATGTGTTGCTGAGATAAAAGAAACATTCACTGCTGAGACGTAGCAAATTTT
Source organism: Enterobacter sp. AG326 (assembly GCF_004362415.1). Classification (NCBI taxonomy): domain Bacteria; kingdom Pseudomonadati; phylum Pseudomonadota; class Gammaproteobacteria; order Enterobacterales; family Enterobacteriaceae; genus Enterobacter; species Enterobacter sp. AG326. Next base: position 216,098 of record NZ_SNXG01000005.1, read on the forward strand.
TAACGCGGAAAGGCGGGCTGGCAATTACAGATTTTTATCTTCTCATTATGATATTTGGTTTATTTCTGAATTTATGACCGCGATCGGATTTTAAAATACGTAACGTCTTAATTACATTTGATTCTGGAATACGCGCCGAAAAATAGTTTGTCTGCACATTATTTTGCGAGCCAGCGCACAGTTGTGCATTCTCTCAATAGCAGTGTGAAATAACGTAATTGAGCAACCCAAAATGTCTATTCACTATTACTCCTGTATCAACGACTCGCCGCATACCCTGATTATGGAGCTCAATATGCAAGCTTATTTCGACCAACTCGATCGTGTTCGTTACGAAGGCCCAAAAACGACCAATCCTTTAGCATTTCGTCACTACAACCCGGATGAGCTGGTGCTGGGTAAGCGCATGGAAGATCATCTGCGCTTTGCCGCCTGTTACTGGCATACCTTCTGCTGGAACGGCGCCGATATGTTCGGCGTGGGTTCCTTTGACCGCCCGTGGCAGCAGCCGGGTGAGGCCATCGAGCTGGCAAAGCGCAAAGCCGATGTGGCGTTTGAGTTCTTCCACAAGCTAAACGTGCCGTACTACTGCTTCCATGACGTGGACGTGTCGCCGGAAGGCGCGTCGCTGAAAGAGTATCTGAACAATTTTGCGCAGATGGTGGATGTACTGGCGGCGAAACAGCAGCAAAGCGGCGTGAAGCTGCTCTGGGGTACGGCAAACTGCTTCACCAACCCACGCTACGGCGCGGGCGCGGCAACCAATCCGGATCCGGAAGTGTTTAGCTGGGCAGCCACGCAGGTGGTGACGGCAATGAACGCTACGCATCAGCTGGGTGGCGAGAACTATGTCCTGTGGGGTGGCCGTGAAGGTTATGAAACGCTGCTGAACACCGACCTGCGTCAGGAGCGCGAGCAGATTGGCCGCTTTATGCAGATGGTTGTCGACCATAAGCACAAAATCGGCTTCCGCGGCACGCTGCTGATCGAGCCGAAACCGCAGGAACCGACCAAGCACCAGTATGACTACGACGTGGCGACGGTGTATGGCTTCCTGAAGCAGTTCGGGCTGGAAAAAGAGATTAAAGTGAACATTGAAGCCAACCACGCCACGCTGGCGGGCCACTCTTTCCATCACGAGATCGCGTCTGCCATTGCGCTGGGCATTTTCGGCTCTGTCGATGCGAACCGTGGCGATGCACAGCTGGGCTGGGACACCGATCAGTTCCCGAACAGCGTGGAAGAGAATGCCCTGGTGATGTACGAGATCGTCAAAGCGGGCGGTTTCACCACAGGCGGCCTGAACTTTGACGCCAAGGTACGTCGTCAGAGCACCGACAAATACGATCTGTTCTACGGCCACATTGGCGCGATGGACACCATGGCGCTGGCGCTGAAAGTGGCGGCGCGCATGATTGAAGACGGCGAGCTGGATAAACGCGTAGCGAAGCGTTACAGCGGCTGGAACAGTGAGCTGGGCCAGCAAATCTTGAAAGGTCAGTTATCGCTGGCGGAAATTGCGAAGTACGCTGAACAGCAGCAGCTGGCGCCGCAGCACCAGAGCGGGCACCAGGAACTGCTGGAAAATCTCGTAAACCACTATCTGTTTGATAAGTGATTGAGCTGAAGATGCACGTAGGCCCGGTAAGTGTTAGCGCCACCGGGCATTTCTGTAAAAGGAGTCACCGTAATGTATATCGGGATCGATCTTGGCACATCGGGTGTGAAAGCCATCCTGTTGAGCGAGCAGGGCGACGTGTTAGCCACGCAGACGGAAACGCTGCAGGTTTCACGTCCGCATCCGCTGTGGTCGGAACAGGATCCGGAGCAGTGGTGGCAGGCGACGGACCGCGCAATCAAAGCCTTAGGTGAGCAGCACAGCCTTCGTGACGTGAAAGCGCTGGGAATTGCCGGACAAATGCACGGCGCTACGCTGCTCGATAGCCAGCATCGCGTGCTGCGTCCTGCGATCCTCTGGAACGATGGCCGCTGTGCGGAAGAGTGCGCGCTTCTTGAGGCGCGCGTGCCTGCCTCCCGCGAGATTACCGGCAACCTGATGATGCCCGGCTTTACTGCGCCCAAATTACTGTGGGTGCAGCGCCACGAACCGGAGGTTTTCCGTCAGGTGGCGAAAGTCCTGTTGCCGAAAGACTATCTGCGTTTTCGCATGACGGGCGATTTCGCCAGTGACATGTCCGATGCCGCGGGCACCATGTGGCTCGACGTGGCGAAGCGCGACTGGAGCGAGGCGATGCTGGATGCCTGCCATCTGACCCGGGAACAGATGCCCGCGCTCTACGAAGGCTGTGAGGTAACAGGCGAACTGCTGCCAGCCGTTGCTGAGCGCTGGAATATGCCTGCCGTACCGGTGGTGGCCGGAGGCGGCGATAACGCGGCGGGCGCTGTCGGTGTCGGCATGGTTGAGGCGGGTCAGGCGATGCTGTCGCTGGGAACGTCCGGCGTCTATTTTGCCGTCAGCGACGGGTATCGCAGTAATCCAGAAAGCGCTGTGCACAGTTTCTGTCATGCCCTTCCCGGGAAATGGCATTTGATGTCGGTAATGCTCAGCGCGGCGTCCTGCCTGGACTGGGCGGCAAAACTCACCGGCATGGCCGACGTTCCGGCGCTCATTTCCGCAGCCCAGCAGGCGGATGACGCTGCGGGTACCGTCTGGTTTTTACCGTATCTTTCCGGCGAGCGTACGCCGCACAACAACCCGGAAGCGAAAGGGGTGTTCTTTGGCTTAACCCATCAACATGGCCCGGCAGAGCTGGCGCGCGCGGTTCTGGAAGGCGTGGGGTATGCCCTGGCCGACGGGATGGACGTGGTGCACGACTGCGGTCTGAAGCCGACGAGCGTCACCCTGATTGGCGGCGGTGCGCGAAGCCCTTACTGGCGACAGATGCTGGCGGATATCAGCGGGTTGCAGCTGGATTTCCGCACCGGCGGGGACGTCGGGCCCGCGCTCGGCGCCGCGCGTCTGGCGCAGATAGCCATTTATCCGGAACAACCGCTTTCGCAACTGTTGCCGCAGCTTACGCTTGAACAGGCGCATGTACCTGACGCGGCGCGCCATGCGCGGTACGCGGAAAGGCGCGACGTGTTCCGCAAAATCTACCAGCAGCTGCTGCCGCTGATGTCGTAAATAGGCTTGTCCGGGAGAGGCACGAGGATGTCCTTTTTTGGTCTGTGCGTGCCTTCCTTTCCTTGCCAGTATGGTGTCACACCCACTGGCGAGGAGATCCATCATGTCACGCACTGCATTAATCAACATCGATACTCAGCAGTCATTTCACCACCGAAATTACTGGCAGGAAGGCGAGATCCCTGCCTTTCAGCAGGCGATGCTGGGGCTGATTGAAGGCTGCCAGGCGCGCAATATTCCGGTCGCTGATATTTTTCATGTGGATGAAGACGAACCTTTCACCCTGGAAAGCGGCTATGTCAAACCGATGGCCTTTTTGCGTCATCAGCCGGATGTGGTTTTCCAGAAACACGTCCATAATGCGTTTACGGATACCGGGCTTGACCGCTGGCTGCGCGAGCGCGATATCAACAGTGTGATTATCTGCGGCATTCGCACTGAACAATGCTGCGAAACCACCGCCCGGGTGGCATCCGATCTGGGTTATGCTGTGACCTTTGTCAGTGAGGCAACGCTGACGTTTCCCATGACGTACAAGGGCATTACCCTTAGCGCAGCGGAAATTCGCCATCGTACCGAGACGGTACTGTCCGGGCGTTTTGCCGAGATTAAAACGGTAGCGGAGACGCTGGAGTCCCTGTAATGAGCATCGACGTCTGGTTCGTGATGTTGCCCGGGGTGCTGTCATTAGACATGACCGGCCCGGCAGAGACCTTTGTGCTGGCTGGCGATGCGTTTCGCCTGCATTACATTGGCCCGCAGCCGGAGGTTCCGACGTCGATAGGCCTGACGATGAGCGGTATCCAGCCGTTGCCGGAGCGTCTCCCGGAAGGCAGCCTGCTGGTGCTGCCGGGGGTGAGCGACTCCCGCTTTCAGTTCTCAACGCCACAGGCGCAGCAGATCCAGCACTGGCTGATGCGCCTGCAGCCGCAGATCCAGAGCCAGGAAATCACCATGATGTGCGTCTGTTCAGGGGCCTTACTGGCGGCGAAATCGGGCCTGTTGAACAACCGACAGTGCACGACCCATCATGATGTTATTAGTCGTTTACGCACCGCTGCCCCCACGGCGACGATTAAAGAAAACCGCATCTTTGTGCAGGATGAGAATATCTGGACCAGCGCGGGGATCACGTCTGGCATCGATCTGGCGCTGCACATGATTAACCGCCTGTGTGGCCCCGAAAAGGCGCTGGCCGTGGCGCGCGAAATGGTGGTCTGGTTCCGCCGTTCCGGTGACGATCCCCAGCTATCCCCGTGGCTACGCTACCGCAATCATCTTCATCCGGCGATTCATCGGGCGCAGGATGCGCTCACCGCCGAGCCGCAAAAAACGTGGAGCTTGCCTGACATTGCCGCACTGGCGCACGTCAGCCCGCGTCATCTCACCCGGCTTTTCCAGTCACATTTAGGGATTAGCGTTCGCGATTATCTGGAACAGCTGCGTCTGGCGGTGGCGGAGCAGTGGCTGATACAGGGGCGCGGGGTTGAGCAGGCTTCACTGGCGGCAGGGTTTTCCTCCCCGCGCCAGTATCATCGCGCCCGGCAGCGGAGTATTAACTGACGAAGCGGCGAGCGTCTATTTTTTGCAGCAGCATCGACAGCAGCAGGCTGATCGCCAGCGTGGCGGCAAAAATCCAGACGATATCCAGCACTGGCCAGCTTTTTAGCTCAACGCCTCTCGTGCGCAGCGCGTGGATCACCAGCGCGTGAAAACCGTAAATCCCGAGAGAGTGCCGCGAGATAAGACTCAGCACGGGCAGGGCGCGCGCGTTCAGAGTATTTTTGGCGAGCGTGAGCAGCGAAACGGCACAGATAAAGACCATCGGCCCGCAATACAGATACCAGGTATCGGCAAAATTGCCGCGCCACTGCAGCTCGTGCAGCGTTCCGCGTGAAATCACCGCCACGCCAGCGATAAACAGCGCCCCGCAGAGCCAGTTCAGACCGCGTTTTTGCGTGTCCATCATCCCGATGGCGCGCCCCAGCATGCCGTAAAGCACGTAGTAAAAAGTATCGCCGTTGATATAGAGATTGATCGGCAACCACTCAAATCCGTCGATTTTCTGTGAGAGCGTATTCGGGTTGGCGACAATGCCGATAACCACCATCAGGGCCAGAAGCATTTTACCGCTGACGCTTTTTACCTGGATGAGCGGGGAGACCAGATAGATAACGATAATGGCGAAGAAGAACCACAGGTGGTAAAACACCGGTTTTTGCAGCACGTATTTCAGCGATAGCCCGGCGTTAATGGAGGTGAACAGCGTGATATAGAGCAGAGCAACGGCGCTGTAGAACCCCAGGCAGGCCGCGATGCGGATGAAGTGCCGCGGCTGCGCGCTACGTTCGCCAAAAAAGAGAAAGCCGGAAATCATAAAGAACAGCGGCACGCTGACGCGTGACGCAGAGTTGAGAATATTGGCGATATCCCAGTTAACGGGGCTGATGCTGTGGGCATTCGTGACGTACCAGGTCGTCGTGTGGATCATGACCACCATCAGACACGCTATTCCACGCAGGTTATCAATCCAGTTAATTTTTGACTGCATCAGTTCCTCGTATTCCCTGTAAATTGAGTGTGACTGCCATTGTCCAAAAGTCTTCGCTTGGAAAATTCTGAGTTTTATTCAGCAGGCTTGTAGGGAGGCCGCGAGATTCGCAGAATGCCGGACCGTAATCTATAAAAGCTTTGATACTAAAAATAACAGCCACTGACCAGGGCGGTAATAAAAATGATGATGAAGCGTGTGGCGTCACTCTTTCTGCTGGCGAGCCTGGCGGGATGCAGCGCGCCGCAAGAAGCACCTGTGCAAAAAGCGCAGCAGGGTAAAATGAGCCCGGAACGTTCACTGGATATGGAAGCGCTCTGTAAGGATCGGGCCGCTCGCCGCTATAACTCGGACGTGCAGAAAATTGATGTCACCGGGTTCGAGCGTTTTCAGGGAAGCTACGAGCTGCGGGGCCATACGTCGCGCAAAGAGGGCTTTGTCTGCTCGTTTGATGCGGACGGTCAGTTTTTACACCTCTCTATGCGCTAGCCTGCTCGCATAATCAGCAGCCAGACGCCGTCAGCGTTCTGGCTGCAAGGCTTATTTCCCAATTTTCCCTAAACAACCCCGTTTCGTACTGTATATCTTGCAGCCAGCGGGTATACTGGTCCCTTCCATTTAAAACCACACGTATCCAGCACGAAATACTATGCAAAAGTTTGATACCAAGACCTTCCAGGGCCTGATCCTGACCTTACAGGATTACTGGGCTCGTCAGGGCTGTACCATTGTTCAACCTTTGGACATGGAAGTCGGCGCCGGCACTTCACACCCGATGACCAGCCTGCGCGCGTTGGGGCCAGAGCCAATGGCGACCGCGTATGTGCAGCCTTCCCGTCGTCCGACCGATGGTCGTTACGGTGAGAACCCGAACCGACTGCAGCATTACTATCAGTTCCAGGTGGTGATTAAGCCATCACCAGACAACATTCAGGAACTGTACCTCGGGTCGCTGAAAGAGCTGGGTATGGATCCAACCATCCACGACATCCGTTTCGTGGAAGATAACTGGGAAAACCCAACGCTGGGTGCCTGGGGGCTGGGTTGGGAAGTGTGGCTGAACGGCATGGAAGTGACCCAGTTCACCTACTTCCAGCAGGTGGGTGGTCTGGAATGTAAGCCAATCACCGGTGAAATCACCTACGGTCTGGAACGTCTGGCGATGTACATTCAGGGCGTAGACAGCGTTTACGACCTGGTCTGGAGCGACGGCCCGCTGGGTAAAACCACCTACGGCGACGTGTTCCATCAGAACGAAGTAGAGCAATCCACCTATAACTTCGAATATGCGGACGTGGACTTCCTGTTCACCTGCTTCGAGCAGTATGAGAAAGAAGCGCAGCAGCTGCTGGCGCTGGAGACTCCGCTGCCGCTGCCTGCTTACGAGCGTATTCTGAAGGCCGCCCACAGCTTCAACCTGCTGGACGCCCGCAAAGCCATCTCCGTGACTGAACGTCAGCGCTACATTCTGCGTATTCGTACCCTGACCAAAGCCGTTGCAGAAGCTTACTACGCGTCCCGTGAAGCCCTTGGCTTCCCGATGTGCAACCGAAACAAATAAGAGGCGGCCATGTCTGAGAAAACTTTCCTGGTGGAAATCGGCACCGAAGAGCTGCCACCAAAAGCCCTGCGCAGCCTGGCTGAATCTTTCGCTGCGAACGTGACCGCCGAGCTGGATAACGCTGGCCTGGCACACGGTAAAATTGAGTGGTTTGCTGCACCGCGCCGTCTGGCGCTGAAAGTAGCAAATCTGGCGGCGTCTCAGCCGGATCGTGAAGTCGAAAAACGTGGACCGGCGATTGCCCAGGCGTTTGACGCGGAAGGCAAGCCGAGCAAAGCGGCTGAAGGCTGGGCGCGCGGCTGCGGCATCACCGTCGATCAGGCCGAGCGTCTGACCACGGATAAAGGCGAGTGGCTGCTGTATCGTGCGCATGTGAAAGGAGAAAGCGCGGAAGCGCTGCTGCCGGACATGATTGCCACGTCTCTGGCGAAGCTGCCGATTCCTAAGCTGATGCGCTGGGGCGCGTCCGACGTGCACTTCGTGCGTCCGGTTCACACCGTGACCCTGTTGCTGGGCGATACCGTTATCCCGGCGACCATTCTGGGCGTGGCGTCCGATCGCGTGATCCGCGGGCACCGCTTCATGGGCGAGCCTGAGTTCACCATCGACAATGCCGACCAGTACCCGCAGATCCTGCTGGAGCGCGGTAAAGTTATTGCCGACTACGAACAGCGTAAAGCCAAAATCAAAGCGGACGCTGAAGAAGCGGCGCGCCAGATTGGCGGTAACGCTGACCTGAGCGAAAGCCTGCTGGAAGAAGTGACCTCTCTGGTTGAATGGCCAGTTGTGCTGACCGCGAAGTTCGAAGAGAAATTCCTGGCTGTTCCGGCTGAAGCGCTGGTGTACACCATGAAAGGTGACCAGAAATACTTCCCGGTTTACGCCAACGACGGCAAGCTGCTGCCAAACTTCATCTTCGTAGCAAACATCGAATCGAAAGATCCGATCCAGATTATCTCCGGTAACGAGAAAGTTGTTCGTCCGCGTCTGGCGGATGCGGAGTTCTTCTTCAACACCGACCGTAAAAAGCGTCTGGAAGATAACCTGCCGCGCCTGCAGACCGTGCTGTTCCAGCAGCAGCTGGGCACGCTGCGCGACAAGACCGACCGCATTGCGGAGCTGTCCGGCTGGATCGCCCGTGAAATCGGTGCCGACGTCAACCACGCGACGCGTGCAGGCCTGCTGTCCAAGTGCGACCTGATGACCAACATGGTGTTCGAATTTACCGACACCCAGGGCGTGATGGGCATGCACTACGCGCGTCACGATGGCGAAGCGGAAGACGTGGCCGTGGCCCTGAACGAGCAGTATCAGCCGCGCTTCGCGGGTGACGACCTGCCGTCCAACCCGGTTGCGTGCGCCGTGGCGATTGCCGATAAGATGGACACCCTGGCGGGTATCTTCGGTATCGGCCAGCATCCGAAAGGCGATAAAGACCCGTTTGCGCTGCGTCGTGCTGCGCTGGGCGTGCTGCGTATCATCGTTGAGAAGAACCTGAACCTCGATCTGCAGACCTTGACCGAAGAAGCGGTGCGTCTGTACGGCGACAAGCTGACCAACGCGAAGGTTGTGGATGACGTGATCGACTTTATGCTCGGTCGTTTCCGCGCGTGGTATCAGGACGAAGGTTACACCGTTGACACCATTCAGGCGGTGCTGGCGCGTCGTCCAACCCGTCCGGCTGATTTTGATGCGCGTATGAAGGCGGTTTCCCACTTCCGTACGCTGGAAGCGGCATCTGCCCTGGCTGCGGCTAACAAGCGTGTATCCAACATTCTGGCGAAATCCGACGAGACGCTGAACGAGCGCGTGAACGCCGCAACCCTGAAAGAGCCGGAAGAGATCGCGCTGGCGATGCAGGTTGTTGTGCTGCGCGACAAGCTCGAGCCGTACTTCGCGGAAGGTCGCTACCAGGAAGCGCTGGTGGAGCTGGCCGAGCTGCGTGACGTGATCGACGCCTTCTTCGAGAAAGTGATGGTGAACGTAGAAGATAAAGAGCTGCGTATTAACCGTCTCTCCATGCTCGAGAAACTGCGCGAGCTGTTCCTGCGCGTAGCGGATATTTCGCTGCTGCAGTAACGTGCCCGTTGTTACACATGCTAAAAACCCGCTTCGGCGGGTTTTTTTATGGGGCTTTTGTAGGCCGGATAAGCGCAGCGTCATCCGGCAGGTTTAGCCGATCGCGATTGTGCCTTCGTCTGTCTGCAGCCAGCGCGGTGCCTTCAGCGTATCGGCAAAGTAGCTGACCAGCTCGCACAGCAAATCTTCCATAACGATTTCAGATTGTCGCGGCAGTGTGCCGTTCATCAGCAACTGCGTAATCTCCTGACAGTAGCGCCCCAGCCGATCGCATTCGGGTTCGAAAGCCGGAACGCGTGACGGGAGTTCCTTCACGGTCAGGCTGGCTTTTAAAGCGTCCGGAACAGGATCCAGAAGCGTGGGTTGCAGAAGATTCAGGCAGGCAGAGAGTCTGCCGTAAAGCGCCATTTTTGGGGCGGGTTCTTCGCAATCGACCAGTGCGTCGGTAAAACGTTCGCAGTTATCCGCCAGTTCGGTGAAGTCGGTGGCATGGTTGAAGGGCCGAGTGATTAAAGAATGAACTTGGGTTGGGGTAGTAGCCATATTGGCAGCCTCCGATAAGTGATAAAGCTTCCACCATCGGAAATGCTAATTTCGCTGGTGGTGGACTGAACAGAGTTAGCATTACCGGCCTTATCGGATACCGGCGCATCTTTCGATGCCCCTGCTCAGCCCACCATTGAGATGTAGCAAAGCATGCTGCACAAAATGTGCCGCCGATAAGATAAGCCAGGATGCTAAACCCGGCACCTGATTTTGCAGGTGCGAAGAGAACTTACTGCTCATCAAAACAGGCGGCAACAGATTTGAGCTATGCCACTGAGGATATTACCATTTCTGGAAAGAGACTCGCAAAATTACCGCAATGAAAAGCATACTGCGGGCAGAGGTCTTACAGCGACGCTATGGTCCGGCTGTAAATCGCTGAGGCGTTTCCTGTAGGCCGGGGCGAGGCGCATGGATGCGCCGAGAGGGCGGGCTTTACAGGGATGTTACCTCCGCCCGTCCCCGATAAGCCGGAAGGAATAAGCCGAAGGTACCGCGTAGCGGCGATTTACCGCCGGGAGCCCGGGTAGCCAGGGTGGTGGCGACTGAGCCACCCTGGCACGTTCACGGGTATTGTCGTTACAGAGTAGCAAGGAACATAAAGTGAACGGAATGACCACCAGAGCCGTATGCTCCCCTCACCCTAACCCTCTCCCCAAAGGGGCGAGGGGATTGTTCACTGCTCGCATTAATTTGTGGGGATCCCTCAGCCCAAAGGGAGAGGGAGTATAAGCCGCCCAAAATTTAACCTTGAAATGGTCAACACATTACCGCTATCCTTATCGCGTTAACTTTCTCGCGCCGGAGCGCCCCCCAAAAATGAACAAACACGACTGATGAATTTCAATCCTTGCTAAACGCCACCGCGTCGGCAGGGGATGTTTTGATTTCATTCAGGAGTGCTTATGGCTCATTTTGCGCAGTCCCCTTCTTTTATTTTGCATCAGGTCACCTGTCAGTTTCCGACGGGCGATACCCTTTTTGGTCCGCTGAATCTCACGCTGGAACCCTCCCTGTGCGCGCTGGTTGGCCGTAATGGCAGCGGGAAAACGCGTCTGCTGCGTCTGCTGGCGGGGCTGGACGAACCGGCTACCGGTCATATTGAACGCTTTGGCTCGCATGCCTGGGTGGCGCAGCAGCACGTCATTTCTCCGCAGACGACGCTAGCTGAACTGCTCGGGTATGACGCGATTTTTACGGCGCGTAAGCGCATCGACAGCGGCGATTACCAGCCTGACGATCTGGAGCTGCTTGACGGCCACTGGGATGTTGCCGAGCGCCTGAGCGAGGCGTTTATCAATGCGGAGCTACCACCGTTTGACCCGGATAAACCCGCCGGCGAACTCAGCGGCGGCGAGCGCATCCGCGCCCTGCTGTGCGGGGCGTTTACGGCTGAAGCCGATTTCATGCTGCTGGACGAGCCCACTAACCATCTGGACCGACAGGGCCGGGCGTGGTTCTACGACCAGCTCAGCCGTTTTCAGGGCGGCGTGCTGGTGGCCTCCCATGACCGCGAACTTCTGGAGCAGGTACCGCGTATCCTTGAGCTGAGCGCCTCGGGCCTGCGCAGCTACGGCGGGAATTATGCGGATTATCAAACCCAGCGCGATGCCGAACAGCAGGCGGCCCGCGCGGCGCTGGAACATGCGGCAACCGAGCGCAAACGCACTCGGGTACGCATGCAAAAAGAGCATGATGACAGCCAGCGGCGTTCGGCAAAGACATTGCGCACCGTCGATACACTGAATATCGCGTCGTTCGAGCGGGTCAAATATAAAGGCGCGGCGAAGGAGCGGATCGGTTCCTGGAAAAAACAGCACAGCGAGCAAAATGAAGCCCTCAACGCCGCGGTAAATAAGGCGCGTGAACGCGTTGAGGAAGATAACCCGGTGATGTTCACCCTGCCGGGGAGTCAGATCCCGGAGGGGAAGCAGGTGCTGGTGCTGGAGGATCTGGTGCTGCCGCATGTGCCTGTTCCTCCGCTCAACTTGCGGATGGACGGACCGATGCGCGTGGCGTTAAAGGGACCGAACGGCTGCGGCAAATCGACGCTGTTAAAAACCCTCCTCGGCGAGATTGCCCCCCGTTCGGGTACCTGTAAGGTTTCAGTCAGCTGCGCTTATCTCGACCAGCATCTGTCCCAACTCGATCTTTCGCAGTCGGTCATGACGCATCTCAACCTGGGTCATACGCCTCTGGAAGAGGGGGTATTGCGAACCCGTCTGGCGCAGCTTCAACTGGGTGCCGACAAAGTTACGCTCCCGCTGGCGGAGCTCAGCGGCGGCGAGCGTCTTAAGGCCGCCCTGGCCTGCGTGCTGTGGCGCGCGGAGGCCACGCAGCTTCTGCTGCTGGATGAACCGACCAACCATCTGGATCTGGCCTCGGTCCAGGCCATTGAAGCGGCGCTGGCCGATTTCCCCGGGGCTCTGCTGGTGGTATCACACGATGAGGCTTTTTTAAGAGGCTTAACGTTAACGCATGAATGGGTATGGGAAGAGGCGGGCTGGCGTTGTGATAGCCTTTAAAACACAAGCCCCCGCAAAGGCGGGGGCATTCAATCTTCACTACGCTATCTGTTTGCTGAGTGCAGGGTTGGCCTGAATCAGGCGCATCAGCCTTAACTCGGTTGGGGTGGGTTTCTCACGTTTTGACTCCCACTCCTGCACCATAGCCACGCTGACACCCATCGCTCTGGCGAATTCTTCGGTTTTCAGTCCTGTCCCTTTGCGCAATTGCTCATATTCTGTAAAGGGATTGGATTTTTGTTGCAGGCTAATCGTCTGCGGTACATCTTTAAAAATGATCTGTTCCAGGCTGCTCAGCAGCTCAAACTCAGGATCTTTATATTCCATTGAGGACTCCTCTTAAATCTCACATCGTGATCAAGAACATCAGAGAGCCAGTTAAGAATAGTCCCTAATACGAACCCAGGATCGTCACGGGTGTGATTAATCGTGCGGTAACGATCGCTTTATCCGATTCAGCAATATGGACAGTTGTGCTAATTCCCTGATTAGTCATACGTCGCCTTCGCCAGGTATTTTTTTGTAAATGGTAAGAAGTAAATCGGCAATAGCCATTTTGCATGAAAAGAGTATCTTGCAAGGCTGACCTGGACTATCCTTGTCAGCGTCGGGCACGCGTGTGCCGGTGTGCGCTTTTTTGGGTGAAAGGAGTAATAAAATGGCGACAGGAAAGTCCTGCTCTCGCTGGTTTGCGCCTATTGCGGCGTTGTTGATGGTTGTTAGCCTGAGTGGGTGTTTTGATAAAGAAGGCGATCAGCGCAAAGCGTTTATCGATTTTCTGCAGAATACAGTGATGCGCAGCGGCGAGCGGTTGCCGACGCTGACTGCGGATCAGAAAAAACAGTTTGGCCCCTTCGTGTCCGATTACGCCATTCTTTATGGTTACTCACAGCAGGTGAGCCAGGCGATGGATTCCGGAATTCGTCCCGTGGTGGATAGCGTGAACGCCATCCGCGTTCCGCAGGATTATATGACGCAGCGTGAACCGCTTCGCCAGTCCAACGGTGCGCTTGGCGTGCTGAGCCAGCAGTTGCAGAATGCGAAAATGCAGGCTGACGCGTCACGTTCTGCGCTGAAGCAGGGCGACGATCTCAAACCGGTCTTCGACAAAGTGTATGAGAAAGTAGTGACGAAACCGTCTGAAGCGCTGCAGCCGCTGATTCCGGCCGCGCAAATCTTCACGCAGCAGCTGGTTCAGGTGGGCGACTTTATTGCCCAGCAGGATACTCAGGTAAGCTTTGTTGCCAACGGCATTCAGTTCCCGACCTCGCAGCAGGCAAGCCAGTACAATACGCTGATTGGGCCGCTGGCCTCCCAGCATCAGGCCTTTAGCCAGGCCTGGAGTGCCGCAGTCACGGCTACAGAATAAACCGAAAAAACCCCGTCTCTGGCGGGGTTTTTTTATGCTTATCGAAAATAACGCTTGTCATTCTTCTACCACATCGGTATAACTATCCCCGTCGGTTTGTTACACAGACCTAAAGCAGTTTAGTAAAGCAGTCCAGATTGTTATCCATAGATACCCTTCGTTGTGACCCTTCCTTCATCGCTTAAAAATCTGTAACGCAATCCATCAAGCCGGAAGGCTCAATATATTTGTTAATAAGGTAATTTCTATGTCTGCTAAAATGACTGGTCTGGTAAAATGGTTCAACGCTGATAAAGGTTTCGGCTTCATCACTCCTGACGATGGCTCAAAAGACGTGTTCGTACACTTCTCTGCTATCCAGAACGATGGCTACAAATCTCTGGATGAAGGTCAGAAAGTTTCCTTCACCATCGAAAGCGGCGCTAAAGGCCCAGCAGCTGGTAACGTTGTAAGCCTGTAAGCTTCCAACCCAGTAGCACAAAATTCAAAAACCCGCCTTCTGGCGGGTTTTTTCGTTTCTATCGTTGCACCTGCGGGTTCACGCAGTTTATCTCCACCTTTCCGCTAAGGGCGGCGATGAGATTATCGACCGCAGTGGCCGCCATGCTGTAGCGCGTCTCATGGGTGGCTGAGCCGATGTGCGGCAGCGCAACCACGTTAGGCAGCGAAAGCAGCGGGGAATCCACCGGCAACGGCTCCTGCTCAAAGACGTCCAGACCTGCGGCATAGATCTCACCGTTCTGCAGAGCTTCAATCAGCGCCTGCTCATCGACCACCGGGCCGCGACCCGCGTTAATGAAAATGGCTGACTGCTTCATTTTCTTAAACGCCTCTTTGCCAATCAGATGACGCGTTTCGTCCGTCAGCGGCAGAACCAGGCAGACAAAATCAGCTTCCTGCAGCAGGGTATCCAGCTCGCAGTAGCGGGCGTTGAAGCGTTCCTCGGCTTCACCGTGATGGCGACGCGCGTTATACAGAATCGGCATGTTAAAACCAAAATGCGCGCGTTGCGCCAGCGCCAGCCCGATACGCCCCATGCCAACAATGCCCAGCGTTTTGCCGTGAACGTCCACGCCGAACCAGTCCGGACCAATGCTTTTTGTCCACTCGCCCGCTTTCACGCGCCCGGCGACTTCCACCACGCGACGCGCCGTGGTGAGTACCAGCGCCATCAGCGTATCGGCCACGGTTTCCGTCAGGGCATGTGGCGTATGCATCAGCAGGATCTTGCGGGCATTAAGGGCGTCCACATCGAAGTTGTCGTAACCCACGGAAACGGTAGAGGTAGCACGAAGCTTCGGCATTTTCTCCAGCAGGGCGACATCCACTTTCTCGCTTGAACCCAGCAGGCCTTCGGCGCTGGCGAACGCTTCGGCGTGCTGCGCCACGGTTTCCGGGCTCAGGTTCTTCACCTGCGTGACGGTGAAGTGTTCTTCAAGGCGTTTCTGCAGATCTTCCGGCAGTGCTTTGTACAAAATGACGGACGGCTTCATGCTAATCTCCGTTGATTTTTAAGGATTCAGGCGTGGCGAGCGCCGACAGGGTGTTGTTGATTATTAGCAGGCTTAACAATCAGAGTAAGCCACACGGAGGCGAAAAGCGCCACCCCCATAAAGATGTACGATGCGGACGGACTGCCTGTGGCACCGTTCAGGTAACCGACGAACCAGGAGCCGCAGAAGGACCCCAGCGCACCCATACTGTTAATCAGCGCCATCGCGCCACCTGCGACGTTACGCGGCAGCATTTCCGGGATGATGGCAAAGAACGGACCATATGGAGCATACATGGCGGCACCGGCGACCACCAGCAGGGTATAAGAGGCCCAGAAGTGATTTGCACCCACGGCCCACGAGCCGATAAAGGCAAAAGCAGCGATCAGCAGCAGCGGCCAGACAAACAATTTTCGGTTCTGCAGCTTGTCCGACGCCCAGGAGACGACGATCATGGCGATGGTCGCGGCCAGATACGGTACGGAAGAGAGCCAGCCCACTTCTACCATGCCGAGGTTTTCGCCGCCGCTGCGGATAATCGACGGCAGCCACAGCACAAAGCCGTACACGCCAATGCTCCAGGTAAAGTACTGCGCGCAGAGCAGGATCACGTTGCGCGAGCGGAAGGCTTCACCGTAGTTGCGTACCGCCTTCAGACCTTGCTGTTCTTTATCCAGCTGCGCCTGCAGCGCTGCTTTTTCGTCTTCGGAAAGCCATTTCGCCTGGGCAGGTTTATCCTTCACCAGCACCCACCAGCAGAATGCCCAGATCACTGCCGGGACCCCTTCGATGATAAACATTTCGCGCCAGCCGAAGGACTGGATCAGGTAGCCAGACACCACCGACATCCACAGCACCGTCACCGGGTTACCGAGGATCAGGAAGGTATTCGCGCGCGAGCGTTCAGATTTGGTAAACCAGTTGCTGATGTAGATCAGCATCGCCGGCATGACCGCCGCCTCAACGACGCCGAGGATAAAGCGAATGGCGGCCAGTGCAGGAATATTGTTCACCACGCCGGTCAGTGACGCGCAGGCACCCCACAGGATCAGGCAGACGAAGATCAGCTTACGCACGCTGCGGCGTTCCGCATAAATCGCGCCGGGGATCTGGAAGAAGAAGTAGCCCAGGAAGAAAAGGGCACCCAGCAGGGAGGAGATACCTTTGGTGATGCCAAGGTCCTCTGTGATCCCCGCCGCGGACGCGAAGCTGAAGTTGGCACGGTCAAGGTACGCCAGGCTGTACGTGATAAACACGATTGGCATGATGTACCACCAGCGTTTTACTGCATTGGTCGAACTGTTCATAGGCTTGCCTCTGTTGTTGAGGTTGTTACCGCCGTTGTCTGTAGGGTACACGGTGGCTTGTTTTGTTGAGTGCGATTTATGCCCCTCACCCCGGCCCTCTGGGGAGAGGGTTAGGGTGAGGGGGATGTTTATTCGTTAAGCTCTGCTCGTGTGGGTAATCCTTCGCTGTCGCCCTGCACCTGAATGGCCAGCGAGCCAATCTTGTTGCCCCGCGTCACGGCCTGCGGCAGCGTTTTGCCTTCCAGCAGGGCGCTAATCACGCCCACGGCAAAACCGTCGCCCGCGCCGACGGTGTCGACAACGTTCTCAACCCTGACCGCCGCGACCGCGCCCTGTTGGCCGTCGGCCGTCTTAAACCATGCGCCATCGGCGCCGGTCTTCAGCACTACCGCTTTTACCCCTTTATTCAGGTAGAAATCGGCAATGCCTTCCGGCGTATTTTCACCCGTCAGGATCATCCCTTCTTTCAGGCCCGGCAGAACCCAGTCCGCTCTGAACGCCAGACGGTTGAGCTTCTCGACCATTTCCGCTTCGCTTTTCCACAGCACCGGGCGCAGGTTCGGATCGAAAGAGATCGTTTTTCCCTGGGCTTTGAGAGTGGCTGCTGCATGATCCAGCAGCTCATACGAGCTGGCGGACAGCGCTGCCGCCACGCCGCTCAGGTGAAGGTGGCGAGCGGAGGCGAAATAGTCGGCGTGGAAATCCGCTACAGAGAGGTGGCTTGCGGCCGATCCTTTACGGAAATACTCCACGATGGGATCGGTTCCATTTTCGACCTTAGATTTAAGCTGAAAGCCGGTAGGGAAGCGTCCATCAAGGGTGACGCCTGCGGCATCAATACCCTCTTTTTTCAGCGAGTCGAGGACGAAATGGCCAAAGCTGTCGTCCCCCACGCGGCTGACCCAGCCGACGTTCAGGCCGAGACGCGCCAGGCCGGTCGCGACGTTCAGCTCTGCGCCCGCCACGCGTTTGATAAAGTGCTCCACCGCGCTCAGTTCGCCCGTTTCAGTGGCGACAAACATCGCCATGGCTTCGCCAATCGTGATGACATCCAGCGTCTTGTGCATGATTTACTCCTCGCGCAGCAGGTTGACGTAATGGCGGGTAACGGCGGTTAAATCCGTCCCTTCCAGCGGGAACTCGATACCGCGCGGGGCATCGGCAGGCAGCTGGCCGAGCAGATCCAGCCAGCGCGCATCGGCGTGGTCCGGTGCTACTGCGCGGAAGTTGTCTTTATGCGGCACGGCGGCTTTAACGTGGATATAGCTCACCGCAGGGGCGAGGTGACGCGCGGCCTCTTCGGGCGAATCGCCAACCCACAGCCAGTTACCCATGTCGAAGGTCAGCGTGACGGGGAGCGTCATTTCCCGGCAGGCGGCCTGGAAGCGCTGCATGGGCGCGAGCTGACCGCAGTCGGTCTGATCGTTCTCCACGACCAGCGCCATGCCGCTTGCGTTCAGCAGGCTACGCAGGGCGTCGAGAGGCTGCGCGTCGCGGAAATGGCCCAGGGAAACCTTCAGCCACAGGGCGTTCAGGGTGCTGGCCTCAGAGAGGTAGCGGGTCAGGTCCGGGTTGAGGGTGCCGTCGGGCATAAACAGGGCGGCGGGGGCGGAGTAGCACGCCAGCAGGCCGAGCAGCTCGATGGATTCTCCCAGCGCAGGCAGCGCCAGCAGCTCTTCACTGCTGAACAGTTCCCGGCGGATCTCCACGCCGTCTGCCCCCGCGCCTGCAATCACGGGCAGCATTGCCCGCTGACCGCCTGCCTGTCGCACCTGTTCCGCACCGTACGCGGCGGTGACCACCATAATTTTCCTGCCCATCTTCGGACTCCATCGCAACATATCAATACTATTACGCTAGATGGAACCGGTTCCAAAGGAAAGGTCAGGATGTCGAATTTATGATCGGTATCACAGGGGAAAATTAACGCGCGGTGGAGCCGCGAACGATCAGCTCGCCGGAGAAGACCTGCTCGCGAACGGCATCGCTGGTGCCTTCAATGCGACGAACCACTTGTTCTACAGCAGCATAGCCAATCTGCCAGGTGGGCTGTTTGAGTGTCGTAATGCCGACGCCCGCCAGCTCCGCCCACTCCAGTTCATCAAACCCCAGCAGACCGATATCGCTGCCCCAGTGCAGGCCAATGCGCTTGAGCGAGCGGGCGACCTGAAGCGTCAGCGCCCCGTTGGCGGAGATAACGGCTTTGCGCATCCCGCGATGGCGCGTGTGGAACTGGCGCAGGGTGTTGTCGAGCTGGTCAGCTTCGTGAAGCGGCGTTTCGGCATTTTCGGCGATTACGCCAGGATATCGCTCCAGCGTGGTGCGAAATGCGCTCAGGCGTTCGCGACGGGTGTTGACCATCCCTAAGGGTTCACTCAGAAACAGAATGGCCTCGAAGCCCTGTTCGATCAGATGTTCGGTGGCGGTAGTAGCGGCCTGGGTGTTATCCAGGCCGACCACATCGCAGGCAAATTCCGGGATTTTACGGTCGATGAGGACCATAGGCAGGGAGGACTGCTGCAGGCGGTTTAAACCCTCTTCCCGCATGCCCACCGCGTTCACCACAATCCCTTCGACCTGATAGCTGCGCAGCAGATCGAGGTAATGCAGCTCCTGGTCGACTTCGTTGTTGGTATTACAGACCAGCGGCGTGAAACCCTTCTCGCGACAGGCGGCTTCAATACCGCTGAGCACGTTAACGGAATAGGGGTTGGTGATGTCGGCGATGATTAGCCCGATAAGGCGGGTGCGGCCGCGTTTGAGCCCGCGCGCCATGAGGCTGGGACGGTAGTCGAGATCGGCAATGGCTTGTTCAATACGCGCCAGCAATGCGTCGGACAGCAGGTGTTTCTCGCCGTTGAGGTAGCGCGAAATACTGGTTTTACCGGTTTTGGCGGCTTTCGCCACGTCGCTGATGGTGGCCCGGGCTGGTTTGCTCATCGCTGATTTCCCTGAATTTAGTGAGAATACCTTAGCGGGAAAATCAACGATGGCAAGTGGTTCATGCCGGGGTGTGCGGCTTGATGCCCTCACCCCGGCCCTCTCCCACGGGGAGAGGGGGAAATGCAATTACTGAATTGGGCTTAACGTAATCTCAACGCGGCGGTTCTGCGCTTTGCCTTCTGCCGTGCTGTTGCTGGCGATAGGGTTGGCAGGGCCCATGCCGCTGGTGCGAATGCGGTTGGCTTCAACGCCCTGGGTAATCAGCGAGCTGGCCACGGCGTCGGCGCGCTGCTGGGACAGACGCATGTTCAGATCCTGGCTGCCGGTGCTGTCGGTATAGCCAATCACGTTCACGGCGGTCTTGTTGTACTCTTTCAGCACCATCGCCACGCCGGTAAGGGTGTTTGCGCCCGCGGGTTTCAGCGTTGCGCTGCTGCTGTCGAAGGTCACGTTGTTCGGCATATTCAGGATGATGTTATCGCCGCTGCGCGTCACGCTCACGCCGGTTCCCTTCATTTTGTCGCGCAGCTTCGCTTCCTGCACGTCCATGTAATAGCCAACGCCGCCGCCCAGCGCCGCGCCCGCCGCTGCGCCAATCAGCGCGCCTTTGCCGCGGTCTTTCTTGGAGGAGGAGAGCGCCCCAACGCCTGCGCCGACCAGCGAGCCGATACCCGCGCCAATGCCGGATTTACCCGCTTCACGCTCACCGGTGTAAGGGTTAGTTGTGCAGCCAGAAACAGCCAGTGCACCGCTCACCAGAGCGGCAATAACGAGTACGCGTTTTTTCATCTTCTTTCCTTAATCCTTTTTATTCTTTGCCACGGCGAGCGTGGCAGTTGATTATGACGTCCAGATACGGAGAAAATTCCGGGTATAACTCTGAAATTTGTGACAAACCATAAACTGCCTCAGAAAGAAGGCCGTAAACCTGCACGCAACCAGGAGCGCACGCTTGAGCACCTCAACGAAAACCATTCTGACCGCCGCCCACTGGGGGCCGATGCTGGTCGAAACCGATGGCGAAAATGTTCTGTCGTCCCGCGGGGCACTGCCAACCCAACATCCCAACTCGTTACAGACCGTCGTTCGCGATCAGGTGCATAGCAAAACGCGTGTGCGCTGGCCGATGGTGCGTAAAGGTTTTCTGGCCTCGCCGGACAAGCCTCAGGGTATTCGCGGTCAGGATGAGTTTGTTCGCGTGAGCTGGGATGACGCGCTGGCGCTGATCCACGCCCAACACAAGTGCATTCGCGACAGCTACGGTCCGTCGTCCATTTTCGCCGGGTCGTACGGCTGGCGTTCTAACGGCGTGCTGCACAAGGCCTCGACGCTGCTGCAGCGTTACATGAGCCTGGCGGGAGGCTATACCGGCCATCTCGGGGATTATTCCACCGGCGCGGCGCAGGCGATCATGCCGTACGTCGTGGGGGGGAACGAAGTGTACCAGCAGCAGACCAGCTGGCCGCTGGTGCTGGCGCATACCGACGTGGTGGTGCTCTGGAGCGCCAACCCGCTGAATACGCTGAAAATTGCCTGGAATGCCAGCGACGAGCAGGGCATCGGGTATTTCGACGCGCTGCGCAAAAGCGGCAAGCGCATCATCTGCATTGACCCGATGCGCTCTGAAACCATGGATTTCTTCGGCGAAAGCGCCGAGTGGATTGCCCCTCATATGGGCACCGACGTGGCGATGATGCTGGGGATTGCCCATACGCTGGTAGAAAACGGCTGGCACGATGTTGAATTCCTGGCGCGCTGTACCACCGGCTTCGATAAATTCGCCGACTACCTGACGGGCCAATCCGATGGGGTTGCGAAAACGGCTGAGTGGGCGGCAGATATTTGCGGCGTACCTGCAGATAAAATCCGCGAACTGGCGGCGTTGTTCCATAAAAATACCACTATGCTAATGTCCGGCTGGGGAATGCAGCGTCAGCAGTTTGGCGAGCAAAAGCACTGGATGCTGGTAACGCTTGCCGCAATGCTTGGGCAGATCGGCACGCCGGGCGGGGGTTTCGGTCTCTCCTATCACTTTGCGAACGGCGGGAACCCGACGCGTAAAGCGGCGGTGCTGGCGTCTCTGCAAGGCTCGGTGCAGGGTGGCGTCGATGCCGTGGATAAAATCCCGGTGGCGCGGATCGTTGAAGCTCTGGAAAACCCCGGCGGTTTTTATCAGCACAACGGTCTGGACCGCCACTTCCCGGACATTAAATTTGTCTGGTGGGCGGGCGGGTCGAACTTCACGCACCATCAGGATACCAACCGCCTGATCCGCGCCTGGCAAAAGCCGGAGCTGGTGGTGATTTCCGAGTGCTTCTGGACCGGCTCGGCTAAGCATGCAGATATTGTGCTGCCGGCGACCACCTCGTTTGAGCGTAACGATCTCACCATGACCGGTGACTACAGCAACCAGCATATGGT
The DNA here is from genome assembly GCF_004362415.1 of Enterobacter sp. AG326. NCBI lineage: Bacteria > Pseudomonadati > Pseudomonadota > Gammaproteobacteria > Enterobacterales > Enterobacteriaceae > Enterobacter > Enterobacter sp. AG326. The sequence goes on from NZ_SNXG01000005.1 coordinate 238,038, forward strand.
CCCGATGAAGCGCGTTGTCGCCCCGCGCGATGAGGCGCGTGATGATTTTGACGTCTTTGCTGAACTGAGCGAGCTGTGGGAAGCGGGCGGTCGCGAGCGTTTTACCGAAGGGAAAAACGATCTGCAATGGCTGGAGACCTTCTACCAGATTGCCGGACAGCGCGGCGCGGCGCAGGGCGTGACGCTTCCGCCATTTGCTGAATTCTGGGAAGCGAACCAGATCGTCGAGATGCCGGAGAGCGAACAGAACGCGAAGTTTGTCCGTTTTGCCGATTTCCGCCGCGACCCGGAGAGCCACCCGCTGAAAACCGAGAGCGGAAAGATCGTGATCTATAGCGAGCGTATCGCCAGCTTTGGCTATGCCGACTGCCCGCCACACCCTATGTGGCTCGAGCCGGACGAGTGGCACGGCAACGCCCAGCCGGAACAGCTGCAGGTGTTGTCAGCGCATCCAGCGCACCGTCTGCACAGCCAGCTTAACTATACCTCCCTTCGCGAGCAGTATGCGGTCGCCGGGCGAGAGCCGATCACGCTGAATACCCTTGATGCGAAAGCCCGCGGGATCGCGGACGGCGACGTGGTGCGCGTCTGGAACTCGCGCGGGCAGGTGCTGGCAGGGGCGGTGGTGAGCGACGGGATTAAACCGGGCGTGATCTGCATTCATCAGGGCGCATGGCCCGACCTTGAGCCCGCCGAGGGAGGGATCTGTAAAAACGGGGCGGTTAACGTGCTGACTAAAGATCTCCCCAGCTCGAAGCTGGGGAATGGCTGCGCAGGGAACACGGCGCTGGCCTGGGTAGAGAAATATCAAGGCCCCGAGCTTACCTTAACGGCGTTTGATCCGCCTGCCAGCTCATGATCCACGTCGGGTGCTGGGTATCATCCTGCCAGGCGCTGTCTTCAATGCGAAAGCCCTGAGCATGGTAGAAATTCACCGCCCGCACATTTTTCTGGTACACCTCCAGCGTTAAATGCGGGAAGCGCTGTTGAACATGGTTCAGCAGCGCGCGCCCGATGCCTTTCCCGATGCATGACGGTGCGACAAACAGCGCGCCGACAAACTGAGACTGCATCACGCTGATAAATCCGTATGGCTCGCCATCCTGTTCCCAGACCCAGGTTTCCGCCGACGGCAGGTAAACGTCCCGCACCATGGCCTCGTTCTCTTTCCAGTAACCCGGCTCGATAAACGGATGCGCTTCCGTGGTGCTTTCAAGCCATAGGCTCAGAAGCGGCGCGGTATTCTCACTTTGCCATTTGCGGATCATGATGGCCTCCCGGATGACAGAAGCAGCCGGTAACGTGGTCGTTGACCAGGCCACAGGCCTGCATAAAGGCGTAGCAGATGGTGGAGCCTACAAACTTAAAGCCGCGTTTTTTTAGGGCCTTCGAGAGGGCATCCGAGGCCGGGGTAGAGGCCGGGATTTCCGCGAGCGTGGCGGCCTGGGTGACCTGCGGATCGTTGTTCACAAACGTCCAGACAAAATCTGAGAACGATTCGCCGTTTTGTTCCATCGCCAGGTAAGCGCGTGCGTTACCGATGATGGCCTGGATCTTACCGCGATGGCGGATGATGCCGGCGTCCTGCACGAGGCGTTCCACGTCTTCATCGGTCATCGCGGCGACGGCGACAGGATCGAACTGGTGGAAGGCGTTGCGGTAGTTTTCGCGTTTCTTCAGTACCGTAATCCATGACAACCCCGCCTGCTGGCCCTCCAGGCAGATCATCTCAAAGAGTTTTTTGCCATCCGTTTCCGGCACGCCCCATTCCCGATCGTGATAGTCGATATAAAGCTGATCCTGGCTCACCCAACCGCAACGTTCCATCCGTCATCTCCCTTATTGATACTGATTTCGCAAAAATTTCGTTCTGACTGGCTTGACGTGTTTACTATAAAGACAATAGTTAATACAAGGGCTATAAGCTCTTCCTGAATAACGACAAATATCGCCGAATTCGGCTCTCTCTGGGGTCGCGTTGATGATGATAAATAAAATCAGTGGTCGCCATGCTGCTTCTGGCCTGGTGGGAATTTCAGCCTGCCTGTTTTTTTGTAATACAGCGTCTGCCTGGCAACAGGAATATATCGTTTCAGACGCCCAAAATAATACGGCGGAACGCTATACATGGGACGCGGATCACCAACCGCGTTATGAGGATATTCTTGCTGAGCGTATTCAGTCTTCGCAAAACGCGCCGGGTCTTGCCCTGAATATACCGTCTGGCAGCACGACGGAGGGGGCGATGAGCGTGGGCTGGAATTTTCCTGTTTCAGCGCGTATCACCACCGGTCCGGTAGTGGCGTGGCGGTACGACGGCACGGCTCCCATGATGATCAACGAGTTTGGTGATAGCGCGTCGACGCAGGCACTCACCGACCCGCTCTGGCATGCCAGCGTCAGCACGCTGGGGTGGCGCGTGAATACCCAGTACGGCGATCTCCGTCCGTGGGCGCAGATTAGCTATAACCAGCAGTTTGGTGAAAACCAGTGGAAATCGCAGTTTGGCATGCCGCAAACGCCAGCCCCTGCCCAAAACGGTAGCTGGATGGACGTCACCGTGGGAACGGATATTCCTTTTAATACGCACGTGGCGGCCTATGCGTCGTTGGCTCAGGGGGAACACACCACCACCGGTGAGGAGTTTTTATACACCCTCGGCGTTAGCGCAAATTTCTAGAGTTGTTACTTTTTTAAACGTTACGATAACATCTCGAATACAACAACCACGGGCTTTACAGCGATAGCGGGCACTAACACGCTGTCGCTTTATTCCCGGGCCAGGCCATTCATTCCCGATTCCAGGCATTTCATTCCGTTCCGCCTGCATTTCATGCCGTTTTACCCCAGGCGTATTAAGGTTTTGTTTATCGTTGTCCTCAGCGAACTTCCTTAATTTCTCTTGCAGGACAACTGCCATGAACACATCAACTTATAACCGCACGCGCTGGCTTACGCTCTTTGGCACCATCGTCACCCAGTTTGCGCTGGGGTCGGTCTATACCTGGAGCCTGTTTAACAGTGCGCTTTCCGACAAACTCGGCGCACCGGTCAGCCAGGTTGCGTTCTCCTTTGGTCTGCTGAGCCTGGGTCTGGCGATTTCGTCTTCCGTCGCGGGCAAGCTGCAGGAGCGTTTTGGCGTGAAGCGTGTGACCATGGCGTCCGGCATTCTGCTGGGGTTGGGCTTTTTCCTGACGGCGCATTCCAGCAACCTGATGATGCTGTGGCTGAGCGCCGGCGTGCTGGTGGGGCTGGCGGATGGCGCAGGTTACCTGCTGACCCTGTCAAACTGCGTGAAGTGGTTCCCGGAGCGTAAAGGCTTAATCTCCGCGTTCGCCATCGGCTCTTATGGCCTGGGCAGCCTCGGGTTCAAATTTATCGACTCCCATCTGCTGGCGTCCGTTGGCCTCGAAAACACCTTTATGATCTGGGGCGCAATCGTGCTGGTGATGATTCTGTTCGGCGCCACGCTGATGACCGATGCGCCGCAGCAGGAGGTCAAATCCGTTAACGGCGTGGTGGAGAACGACTTCACCCTCGCGCAGTCCATGCGTAAGCCACAGTACTGGATGCTGGCGGTGATGTTCCTGACGGCCTGCATGAGCGGTCTGTATGTCATCGGTGTGGCGAAGGATATCGCGCAGGGGATGGTGAAGCTGGATGCGGCTACGGCGGCGAATGCGGTGACGGTCATCTCCATTGCTAACCTCTCCGGTCGTCTGGTGCTCGGTATTCTGTCAGACAAAATCGCCCGCATCCGTGTGATTACGATTGGGCAGGTGGTTTCGCTGGTCGGTATGGCGGCGCTGCTGTTCGCTCCGCTGAATGAAGCTACCTTCTTCGCGGCGATTGCCTGCGTGGCCTTTAACTTCGGCGGCACCATTACCGTCTTCCCGTCGCTGGTGAGCGAGTTCTTTGGCCTCAACAATCTGGCGAAAAACTACGGCGTGATCTATCTGGGCTTCGGGATCGGCAGTATCTGCGGCTCGCTGATTGCTTCCCTGTTCGGCGGGTTCTACGTGACCTTCTGCGTCATATTTGCCCTGCTGATTATCTCGCTGGCGCTCTCGACCACGATTCGCCAGCCGCAGCGCGAAGTATTCAAAGAAGCGCACGCGTAAGCTGTATGAAAGAGGCCTCTGTGGCCTCTTTTTTCTATATGCGAGGTGCTTTCCGTCTCGATAATTTGTAAAAATTTACACCGATCACACTCTCTGCTGCCACTTTTCTCTCCCGCTGTGGTCTACTTATCGCGCTTGTAGACGTTTCTAATAACGCTTCCTTACGCATTTACTTACTCTGTCCGCTTTCTCTTTGAGATTCGTCGGGTTTTTATACCCCTTCCCCCAGGGTTGTTTGCATGAAATACATTAGGTCTCTTACCCAGCAAAGATTGTGTCTGATGCTGGCTGTCTATATCGGATTATTTCTGAATGGCGCGGTACTGTTCAGAAGAGTGGAAGGTTATTTTGAAAACCTTACCGTAAGTAATAGTATTTTTGCCGCAATTGAAGTATTCGGCTCCGTCCTCGCCACCTTCTTCCTCTTACGCCTGCTTTCTCTTTTTGGCCGACGTACCTGGCAAATTTTGGCCTCGCTGGTGGTGATTATTTCCGCCGCCGCAAGCTATTACATGACCTTTATGAACGTGGTCATTGGGTACGGTATCGTTGCCTCGGTGATGACCACGGATATCGATCTCTCGAAAGAGGTGGTAGGGAAAGGCTTTATCGTCTGGACGGTTTTAACCTGTCTGATACCGCTGTTCTTTATCTGGAACAATACGTGCCGCTATACGCTGCTTCGCCAGCTGCGCACGCGTGGACAGCGGATCCGCAATATCGTGGTTGTCCTGCTGGCAGGCTTGCTGGTATGGGCGCCTATCCGCCTGATGGAAACGCAGCAAAAACGCGTCGAAAAAGCGACGGGCGTGGATATGCCAAGCTACGGCGGCGTGGTGGCAAACTCCTATTTGCCGTCCAACTGGCTGTCAGCATTAGGTCTGTATGCCTGGGCGCAGGCGGATGAATCCAGTGATGTGAAGTCTCTGATCAATCCACTGAAAAAATTCACCTACCAGCCGCCAGCCGACGGGATTGATGATACGTACGTCGTCTTTGTCATCGGTGAAACGACGCGCTGGGATCATATGGGCATTCTCGGCTATAACCGGGACACCACGCCAAAGCTGGCGCAGGAAAAGAACCTGGTGGCCTACCGTGGCTACTCCTGCGATACCGCAACCAAGCTATCGCTGCGCTGCATGTTTGTGCGTGAAGGCGGTGCAAGCGATAACCCGCAACGCACGCTGAAAGAGCAGAACGTGTTTGCCGTGCTGAAGCAGCTTGGGTTTAGCTCAGACCTGTTCGCGATGCAAAGTGAGATGTGGTTCTACACCAACACGCTGGCAGATAACATTGCGTACCGTGAGCAGATTGGCGCCGAACCGCGTAACCGCGGTAAAAACGTCGACGACATGCTGCTGCTGGAAGAGATGTCGCAGTCCCTCAAGAACCATCCGCAGGGCAAGCATCTGGTTATTCTGCATACCAAAGGGTCGCATTACAGCTATTACCAGCGCTACACGCGTGATTTCGCGAAGTGGCAGCCTGAGTGCGTGGGCATTAATAAAGACTGCAGCAAGCAGGAGCTGATCAACGCCTACGACAACTCGGTGCTGTACGTGGATACCTTCCTGAGCCGGGTCATTGACCAGCTGCGCGATAAAAAAGCGATTGTAATTTACGCGGCAGATCACGGTGAATCCATCAACGAGAAAGAGCACCTGCACGGTACGCCGCGCAAGCTGGCACCGCCAGAGCAGTTCCGCGTGCCGATGATCATGTGGATGTCGGATAAGTATCTTGAAAATCCGGAGAAGGCGAAGATGTTTGCTCAGCTGAAAAAAGAGGCGGATATGAAGGTGCCGCGTCGTCACGTTGAGCTGTACGACACCATTATGGGTTGTCTCGGCTATACCTCACCGAATGGCGGGATTAACGAAAACAACAACTGGTGTAAACTCCCTGATAACAGCGTAAAAGCCGCGCAGTAGCTGCTCTGGCGAGAATATCGCCAGTTGAATAGCTTTTTGAAAATAAGGGATTGACGGGGGCGCACCTCAGCAGTAAGATGCGCTCCGCATTCGGCGAGTAGCGCAGCTTGGTAGCGCAACTGGTTTGGGACCAGTGGGTCGGAGGTTCGAATCCTCTCTCGCCGACCACATTCTGAAAAGGGCTAACCGCAAGGTTAGCCCTTTTTGCATTATGATCTTATCCCGCCAGAGTATCCAAAACGCCCCTTAGGCCTGCTTCTCCCTGCCTGTTAACGATTTTGTGACATAATCCATTGTATTTTTTTATATATAGATTGATCTTTTTTCGCGTTGCTTATGGATAACCTCAGCATTTTTCGCTGTGCGTTTTAACGTTCGCGGTATTTAGTGCTCAGATAATCACCATTCTGCAAGAAAATTTACCCATTCTGAATAAAAGTTAATCACTGATTGTTGATAAATATGAAGAGAATTGTGCTGCAAGATAGCGAGTAGCATAAATTTCCCTGCTGAAAACTGGCATGCATAGTTTTTTTAATCTTTGTTTGCGGTTTCTCACACTCAGCGTAAATCCCCGTCACCTGTATTGACGTTTTCACATTCTGTTGACAGATTGTAGGGCATGAGGGGCATTTCAGGGACGATCTGCGCTGCAACTCAAACGCTCTTCTGAAAGGATTCTCCATCCCTTTAAAGCCTTCGGGCATCACCGACCGGACCGGGTAAAAAATAAATAAAGGTCTGGCGGCGTAACACAACAAAGCAAAACATCACATTGGAGCAGAATAATGAGTATTTCCTTGAAGAAGTCAGGGATGCTGAAGCTTGGTCTGAGCCTGGTGGCTATGACCGTGGCAGCAAGCGTACAGGCAAAAACCCTGGTTTACTGTTCTGAAGGCTCGCCGGAAGGCTTTAACCCACAGCTCTTTACCTCTGGTACGACTTACGACGCAAGCTCTGTACCGATCTATAACCGTCTGGTTGAATTCAAAACCGGTACCACGGAAGTGATTCCGGGTCTGGCCGAGAAGTGGGACGTCAGCGAAGACGGCAAAACCTATACCTTCCACCTGCGCCAGGGCGTGAAGTGGCAGGACAGCAAAGAATTCAAACCAACGCGCGACTTTAACGCCGACGACGTTGTGTTCTCCTTCGACCGTCAGAAAAACGCGCAGAACCCGTACCACAAAGTGTCTGGCGGCAGCTATGAATACTTTGAAGGGATGGGCCTGCCTGACCTGATTGCTGAAGTGAAAAAAGTGGACGATAAAACGGTTCAGTTCGTGCTGACGCGTCCGGAAGCGCCATTCCTGGCTGACCTGGCCATGGACTTCGCCTCAATTCTGTCCAAAGAGTATGCGGACAACATGCTGAAAGCCGGTACGCCGGAAAAAGTTGACCTGAACCCAATCGGTACCGGTCCATTCCAGCTGCTGCAGTACCAGAAAGACTCCCGCATTCTGTATAAAGCGTTCGAAGGCTATTGGGGCACCAAGCCGAAGATCGACCGTCTGGTCTTCTCCATCACGCCTGATGCGTCAGTGCGTTATGCAAAACTGCAGAAAAACGAATGCCAGGTAATGCCGTACCCGAACCCGGCTGATATCGCCCGCATGAAGCAGGACAAGAACATCAACCTGCTGGAGCAGGCTGGCCTGAACGTGGGCTATCTCTCCTTCAACACCGAGAAGAAACCGTTTGATGACGTGAAAGTGCGTCAGGCGCTGACCTACGCGGTGAACAAAGAAGCGATCATCAAGGCGGTTTACCAGGGCGCAGGCGTTGCTGCCAAAAACCTGATCCCACCAACCATGTGGGGCTATAACGACGACGTTAAAGACTACACCTACGATCCTGAGAAAGCGAAAGCGCTGCTGAAAGAAGCGGGCCAGGATAAAGGCTTTACCGTTGAGCTGTGGGCGATGCCAGTACAGCGTCCTTACAACCCGAACGCACGCCGTATGGCGGAAATGGTTCAGGCTGACTGGGCTAAGGTTGGCGTTCAGGCCAAGATTGTGACCTACGAGTGGGGCGAGTACCTGAAGCGCGCCAAAGCGGGTGAGCACCAGGCGGTAATGATGGGCTGGACCGGTGACAACGGGGATCCGGACAACTTCTTCGCCACCCTGTTCAGCTGCGCGGCGGCGAAAGACGGTTCTAACTACTCTCGCTGGTGCTACAAGCCGTTTGAAGACCTGATCCAGCCGGCGCGTGCGACCGACGATCACAACAAACGTATTGAACTGTACAAGCAGGCTCAGGTTGTTATGCACGATCAGGCTCCGGCGCTGATTGTTGCTCACTCCACCGTGTACGAGCCAGTGCGCAAAGAAGTGAAAGGCTACGTGGTTGATCCACTGGGCAAACACCACTTCGAAAACGTATCTGTTGAATAATAAGTAGGGTGTTCTCCCTCTCCCTCCGGGAGAGGGCAGGGGTGAGGGGCGTGCATGCATCCCCTCACCCTAACCTTCTCCCGCTGGGAGAGGGAATTTACATTTGTGAGCAATACAGACGTCACGCCACTGGTCGTGCGTCATCAGAGAGAATCCGGGTTATGTTGCAGTTCATCCTCCGACGTCTGGGACTTGTTATCCCTACGTTTATCGGTATCACCCTTCTCACTTTTGCCTTCGTCCATATGATCCCCGGCGACCCGGTAATGATTATGGCGGGCGAGCGTGGTATTTCCCCTGAGCGCCATGCACAGCTGCTGGCGGAACTCGGTCTCGATAAGCCGATGTGGCAGCAGTACCTCCACTATATCTGGGGCGTATTGCACGGTGATTTAGGGATTTCGCTGAAAAGCCGTCTTCCGGTGTGGGACGAGTTCGTGCCGCGTTTTAAAGCGACGCTGGAGCTTGGCGTCTGCGCCATGATTTTCGCCACTGCGGTGGGTATTCCTGTCGGGGTACTGGCTGCCGTCAAGCGTGGCTCTATTTTTGACCACACCGCCGTGGGCCTGGCGCTGACCGGCTACTCCATGCCTATCTTCTGGTGGGGCATGATGCTGATCATGCTGGTATCGGTACAGCTTAACCTGACACCGGTCTCCGGGCGCGTCAGTGATATGGTCTTCCTGGATGACTCCAACCCGCTCACCGGCTTTATGCTGATTGATACGGCTATCTGGGGCGAAGAGGGTAACTTCATTGATGCCGTGGCGCACATGATCCTGCCTGCCATGGTGCTGGGCACCATTCCTCTGGCGGTGATCGTGCGAATGACCCGTTCATCGATGCTGGAAGTACTGGGTGAGGATTATATCCGCACCGCGCGCGCCAAGGGCCTGACGCGTATGCGCGTCATCATCGTTCACGCGCTGCGTAATGCCATGCTGCCGGTGGTGACCGTTATCGGCCTCCAGGTGGGGACGTTGCTGGCGGGGGCGATCCTGACCGAAACCATCTTCTCCTGGCCGGGCCTTGGACGCTGGCTGATTGACGCGCTGCAACGCCGTGACTATCCGGTTGTGCAGGGCGGTGTACTGCTGGTCGCGACGATGATTATCCTCGTCAACCTGCTGGTCGATTTGCTGTACGGCGTGGTGAACCCGCGTATTCGTCATAAGAAGTAAGGGACCATCATGTCACAAGTCACTCAAAATAAAGTGGTCGCTGCACCGGTTCCTATGACGCCGCTGCAGGAATTCTGGCACTACTTCAAGCGCAATAAAGGCGCGGTGGTAGGGCTGGTGTATGTCGTAATCATGATCCTGATTGCGGTGTTTGCGAACTTCCTCGCACCGTATAACCCGGCGGACCAGTTCCGCGATGCGCTGCTCGCGCCGCCTGCGTGGCAGGACGGCGGTAGCCTGACGCACCTGCTGGGTACTGATGACGTGGGTCGCGATGTGCTGTCGCGTCTGATGTACGGCGCGCGCCTGTCGCTGCTGGTCGGCTGTCTCGTTGTTGTGCTGTCGCTGATCATGGGCGTTGTACTCGGCCTGGTTGCCGGTTACTTCGGCGGCATCGTTGATAATATCATCATGCGTATCGTCGATATCATGCTGGCGCTGCCAAGCCTGCTGCTGGCGCTGGTGCTGGTGGCGATCTTCGGCCCGTCGATAGGCAATGCCGCGCTGGCATTGACCTTCGTGGCGCTCCCTCACTACGTGCGTTTAACCCGTGCGGCGGTGCTGGTGGAAGTGAACCGCGATTACGTCACCGCGTCTCGCGTGGCGGGTGCCGGTGCGATGCGCCAGATGTTCGTCAATATTTTCCCTAACTGCCTTGCGCCGCTGATTGTTCAGGCGTCGCTCGGTTTCTCTAACGCCATTCTTGATATGGCCGCTCTTGGCTTCCTGGGCATGGGTGCGCAGCCGCCAACACCGGAGTGGGGCACCATGCTCTCCGACGTGTTGCAGTTCGCACAAAGCGCCTGGTGGGTTGTCACCTTCCCGGGTCTGGCAATCCTGCTGACGGTGCTGGCATTTAACCTGATGGGTGATGGCCTGCGTGATGCGCTTGATCCCAAACTGAAGCAGTAAGAGGCACGAGATGGCGTTATTAAATGTAGATAAATTATCGGTGCACTTCGGTGACGAAGGCACCCCGTTTCGCGCCGTGGACCGCATCAGCTACAGCGTAAATCAGGGCGAAGTGGTTGGCATTGTCGGGGAGTCCGGTTCCGGTAAGTCAGTGAGCTCGCTGGCGATCATGGGGCTGATTGATTACCCGGGCCGCGTGATGGCGGAAAACCTGCAGTTTAACGGTCAGGACCTGAAGCGCATTTCTGAAAAACAGCGCCGCCAGCTGGTGGGCGCCGAAGTGGCGATGATTTTCCAGGATCCCATGACCAGCCTGAACCCCTGCTACACCGTTGGTTTCCAGATTATGGAAGCGATTAAGGTGCATCAGGGCGGGAATAAGAAAACCCGTCGTCAGCGCGCGATCGATCTGCTGAACCAGGTGGGTATTCCGGACCCGGCATCGCGTCTGGACGTTTACCCGCATCAGCTCTCAGGTGGGATGAGCCAGCGCGTGATGATCGCGATGGCGATTGCCTGTCGACCAAAACTGCTGATTGCGGATGAACCGACGACGGCGCTGGATGTGACCATTCAGGCGCAAATCATCGAGCTGCTGCTGGAGCTGCAGCAGAAAGAGAATATGGCGCTGGTGCTGATTACGCACGATCTGGCGCTGGTGGCCGAAGCCGCGCACAAAATCATCGTGATGTATGCCGGCCAGGTGGTCGAGACCGGGAATTCACACGATATATTCCGCGCGCCGCGTCACCCGTATACCCAGGCGCTTTTACGCGCGCTGCCGGAGTTTGCCCAGGACAAAGCGCGTCTGGCGTCGCTGCCGGGTGTGGTACCGGGTAAATATGACCGTCCCCAGGGCTGTCTGCTCAATCCGCGCTGCCCGTATGCGACGGACAAATGCCGGGCAGAAGAGCCAGAGCTTAACCAGCTTGCTGACGGTCGTCAGTCGAAATGCCACTACCCACTCGATGATGCCGGGAGGCCAACACTATGAGTACGCAACAGGCCACCACGCAACAGCCGCTGTTGCAGGCCATCGATCTGAAAAAATACTACCCGGTGAAGAAGGGGCTGTTTGCCCCTGAACGCCTGGTGAAAGCGCTGGACGGCGTCTCTTTTAACCTCGAACGCGGCAAAACGCTGGCGGTGGTGGGGGAGTCAGGCTGCGGTAAATCCACGCTGGGCCGTCTGCTGACGATGATTGAAGTGCCGACCGGCGGGGAGCTCTACTATCAGGGGCAGGATCTGCTCAAGCACGATCCGCAGGCGCAGAAGTTGCGTCGCCAGAAAATCCAGATTGTGTTCCAGAACCCCTATGGTTCTTTGAACCCGCGTAAAAAAGTCGGGCAGATTCTGGAAGAGCCGCTGCTGATCAACAGTAATCTGAGCAAAGAGCAGCGCCGTGAAAAAGCGCTGGCGATGATGGCGAAGGTCGGCCTCAAAACCGAGCATTACGATCGCTATCCGCACATGTTCTCCGGCGGCCAGCGTCAGCGTATCGCTATCGCGCGCGGGCTGATGCTCGATCCGGACGTGGTGATTGCCGATGAGCCGGTCTCCGCGCTCGACGTATCCGTGCGTGCGCAGGTGCTGAACCTGATGATGGATCTCCAGCAGGAGCTGGGGCTCTCTTACGTGTTCATCTCCCACGACCTGTCGGTGGTAGAGCATATTGCCGATGAAGTGATGGTGATGTACCTGGGGCGCTGCGTGGAGAAGGGGACTAAAGACCAGATCTTCAATAATCCTCGTCACCCGTATACCCAGGCGCTGCTGTCTGCGACGCCGCGTCTGAACCCTGACGATCGTCGTGAGCGTATTAAGCTGACGGGTGAACTGCCAAGTCCGCTGAATCCACCTCCGGGATGTGCATTCAACGCCCGCTGCAGTCGCCGCTTTGGTCCGTGCACCCAGCTCCAGCCGCAGCTGAAGGATTATGGCGGCCAGCTGGTTGCCTGCTTCGCGGTCGATCAGGATGAAAATGGCGAGAAGCCACAGGCATAACGAAAAAAACCGGCGCTAAGCCGGTTTTTTTATGTCTGCTTGATTATTTCCGCAGGCGAATCTGGTCGACGGCGTGCTTCTCGCTCTTGGTGAGGATCAGGCTCGCGCGCTCGCGCGTCGGCAGGATGTTCTCTTTGAGGTTGACGTAGTTGATTTCATTCCACAGTCCCGTGGCCACATTGATCGCTTCTTCTTCAGAAAGCTGAGCATAGTGGTGGAAATAGGAATCCGGGTCAGTGAACGCCCCTTCGCGGAACTTCAGGAAGCGGTTGATGTACCAGTTTTGCAGCAGGTCTTCCGGCGCATCGACATAAATAGAGAAATCGACGAAATCCGAGACGAATACGTGATGCGGGTCGTGAGGATAGTCCATCCCGCTTTGCAGCACGTTCAGACCTTCCAGAATCAGGATGTCCGGCTGGACCACGGTTTTATCCCCACCCGGGATGCGATCGTAGATCAGGTGCGAATAGACTGGCGCAGTCACGTGCGGCACGCCGGATTTCAGGTCAGAGACAAATTTCACCAGACGGTGCATATCATAAGAAAGCGGGAAGCCTTTCTTCTTCATCAGTCCGCGTTCTTTTAACACCTCGTTCGGGTGCAGGAAGCCGTCGGTAGTGATCAGCTCCACGCTGCGGTGTTCCGGCCAGCGGCTCAACAGCGCCTGCAGGACGCGCGCGGTGGTACTTTTACCCACGGCCACGCTGCCTGCGATACTAATGATATAAGGAATACGTTGACCGTTCGTCCCGAGAAATTGCTCCAGCACGGCCTGACGGCGCAGGTTCGAACTGATATAGAAGTTAAGCAAGCGAGAGAGGGGGAGATAAATTTCTGCCACCTCTTCCAGGGACAGATCTTCGTTTATCCCTTTTAACCGTGCGATTTCACCTTCCGTCAGCGTCATAGGGACGGAATCACGCAGGGCAGCCCACTGGCTGCGGTTAAAGTGAAGATAAGGCGTCATTAACGTTTGCTCTTTTTTGCTCATAAGCATGCTTCAGTGAGCCAGCATCACACTGCCGGATCATGGCTCATCACACAGTTAATTTTGGACAATGGGCAGGAGGTTAACACCAGATGACAGGAATAATAAGAAAAAAGATGGAAAGCGCTGCGTAACGCGGAAGCCGTCACGCTACGGTGAATACGGTGCAAATCACGCTGATATGTTGAATATTTGACCTCAAATGACTACTTTTACAGCGTCCGACACGCTCTTCGCATAAAATGTGAGCGAAAGAACGTTTTATGCAAATTTTTAGTTGCATGACCGCGCAGGTATCCATAGAATGCGCGCTACTTGATGCCGACTTAGCTCAGTAGGTAGAGCAACTGACTTGTAATCAGTAGGTCACCAGTTCGATTCCGGTAGTCGGCACCATCAAGTTCGGTGGGGTTCCCGAGCGGCCAAAGGGAGCAGACTGTAAATCTGCCGTCACAGACTTCGAAGGTTCGAATCCTTCCCCCACCACCACTTTCTGGCAGCGTAAATGCCGCCGGAGCTGGTTGGAAAAATTAGCCAGCTCAAACTGAAAAAGAGAGAAATCTCTTTTTTTGTTACAGAAAGAACTGGGTAGCCGAGTTTCAGGATGCGGGCATCGTATAATGGCTATTACCTCAGCCTTCCAAGCTGATGATGCGGGTTCGATTCCCGCTGCCCGCTCCAATACGTGCTGATATGGCTCAGTTGGTAGAGCGCACCCTTGGTAAGGGTGAGGTCCCCAGTTCGACTCTGGGTATCAGCACCACTTCACTTCTCCTTCCCGTTTCTCTCTGTTTCAATTTTACTGTATTCAACAATTCAGGCATTTCGCCTGGTTGATGTGGTGATATCACCGATTTATCCGTGTCTTAGAGGGACAATCGATGTCTAAAGAAAAGTTTGAACGTACAAAACCGCACGTTAACGTCGGTACTATCGGCCACGTTGACCATGGTAAAACAACGCTGACCGCTGCAATCACTACCGTTCTGGCAAAAACCTACGGTGGTTCTGCTCGCGCATTCGACCAGATCGATAACGCACCAGAAGAAAAAGCTCGTGGTATCACCATCAACACCTCTCACGTTGAGTACGACACCCCGACTCGCCACTACGCACACGTAGACTGCCCAGGCCACGCCGACTATGTTAAAAACATGATCACCGGTGCTGCGCA